>JADKGD010000001.1 GCA_016717145.1 Saprospiraceae bacterium
CGTGTGTCTTGAACAACCTATGCAGATAGGTTGATGCTGTATGATAGATGAGAGTAGGTCTCTCGGTGGCGACTGTCAGGCGTAGCTACCAAACCACCTTAAGGTGCAAATGCCGAAAGACAGATGTGCTGAACGTTAAGGAAAAACGGCTGCATTGACAGCTGTAGGTGAGTGTACAGGAGTTGAACGTGAGTGAACCAATGATGAAGCCTCGTAAGGGCAATAGAAGTTATCAAAAGCAGGCAGTTACGTTTGTGCTTGCGAAAGGATCATGTGGTTACAGGACGTGATAAATGTATCGGATGACCTGATTTCTGGGTACATGATAACCGGGGTTAAGTTGGCAAGAACTGTACATAGGCTATCATATGGAACAAGAGAAGTCAACATCGTACTGTAAAATCGTGAGAGGAAACAGTCAGATAAGGGATGATCTGAGATGTTGGCGGCAGACCAAATCGTAGTAGTGAAGAAGACTCTGTAATGGAGTTGGAGCGAAGGGTTTGGCATGTTTAGTTTACAAAAGAGTTGACAACCGATTAAAAGGGATGACCGATTATTTTGAGACAAAATCACAACCAATCACCAAGCTGATGGTGTGGCAGGCGTACAAGGAAGTTAGAGCCAATAAAGGAAGCTATGGCATAGATCGTATGAGTTGGGAGTACTTAGATGTGAATCGAAGTAAAGAACTCTACAAGCTATGGAACAGGCTGACTTCAGGCACGTACTTTCCATCACCTGTCAGACAAGTAGCTATACCGAAACGAGATGGTGGCGAGCGCCTTTTGGGCATCCCTACACTACTCGACAGGATAGCACAGCAAGTAGTAAAGAAACATCTGGAGTCTATATTAGAGCCACTGTTTCATGCAGATTCCTATGGTTACAGACCCAATCGGAGTGCACACGATGCAGTTCGGCAGTCTAACGCAAGAACATTAAACCATGATTTTGTAATAGATCTAGACATCAAAGGGTTCTTTGACACCATAGATCATGATCTGCTGATGAAAGCAGTGAGACACTACTGTAGTGACAGATGGGTACTGATGTATGTACAGAGATGGCTGGAAGCGGGAGTAGTTAGTAAGGACGGAATGTACAGAGACACAATGACAGGCACACCACAGGGTGGCGTCATTAGTCCGCTGTTGGCAAATCTGTTTCTTCATGTAGTATTTGACAAATGGATGGAGAAGAATCATCCTGAGAAGCCATTTGAGCGATATGCAGATGACATTGTGGTACATTGCAAGACAGAGAAGCAGGCTTTATTTATGCTGAAAGTCATAAAGGAAAGAATGCAAAGCTGCCACTTGGAACTACATCCACTTAAGACGAAAATCGTAAATCTAAGGGGAGAATCCATAGGGATTTATCCAAAGAAATATGATTTTCTGGGATTCAGCATTAAGCCAACGGGTGTCAAGACGAAGAAAGGTGTTAAGAGCCTACCTGGCACATTTGTGAGTATCAAATCGAGAACGAGTATTTTGTGCAAATTCAGTAGCTGGTCAATTCATAAAAGGCGAAAGCCCATAGAATTATTGGCAAAAGAATTAAATCCAATGATACGGGGCATCATCAACTATTTTCACAAGTTTGAGAATGGTAGTATGCGCTACGTCTGGAATCAACTCAATGCCCGACTACTTAAGTGGGTAAAATGGGAGAAGGGATTGTATAAGTATGCAGCCATCCGATGGTTAAAGACAAAATACAAAGAGAGCCCGGATCTATTTGCCCATTGGAGATTGGTATATCCCTAAAGGTATATTATCTTTGTGTGATTTACAAACATGAAGAGCCGTGTGAAGGGAGACTTTCACGCACGGTTCCGTGAGAACGTAGGGGTGAGATTCCCCTGCGTGACTCGATTACTTGTCATCAAATTCAAAAAGAAGAACCAAGAGTAAGAAATGGGAAGTTGTTTAGAAATAATAAGTGATCACAATTTAGAATTCAAATCTGGGCAAAAAACGCTATGTGAGTTCTCAAATAGAATCAGGTGGGGCAACTTGATGTCATATATTCCAAAATTAGTAAAGGCAATTGGCGGAAAGAATTTAATCTTCTTTGAAGATGACAGATTTCAAGACACAACAGATTTGTGCTATCAAGGAAAAAATATAAATGAAATTTCTTCTGCAATGAAATCTCAATGGGAACCAACGAAGCTCGAAGAAATTGTCAAACTTAAAAACATTCACAAAGTAAAGTATGGATGGTATTATCAAACAATCAAAGACGACATATAACAAGCGATGATCATGTCAGATTGGCTATCGCCAAATCCGACAGATATCGCTGGGCCGTTATAGCTCATGAAAGAAGATCAAAACGATCCACAAATAAAATCACCATGTAAGCAAAGATTATTGCTTTGGTTAATTTAAGATCCCTGAATGGTGAAGGACAAAACACAATAAATCTGTCTGAACTTCCCACAGGAATCCTTATCTTTGTCGTCGGAGACGAGACCAGAGATATAAAGTTTTGAAGGATTAAAATATGGCAAATAGAAATAGAATAGATGTTTGGATAGACAGATTGACCAATAGCATAGTTAATACTATTTCTGGTGACAGCTTGCCTACTGATGTCATAGAAGTAACTACTCAAGATCTGAAACTCGTAACAAAATCTAGGGGTTGGAACTTCAATTGGAAAGGCGAGCTAAAGAAAGGTGGTACTAAAGTCTATAAGTTAACCGTTGTTAATAACTCAGATATCATACAAGGTCTTATAAGCATTGAAGATAAAGGAGACCACATCTTTGTCAACCTTATAGAAAATGCCCCATTTAACATTGGCAAAAAGAAACTTTACGAAGGTGTTCCGGGTAATCTTTTCGCTTTTGCTTGTAAACTGAGTTGGGATAATGGAAACCAAGGTTTCGTCTCTTTTATTTCTAAAACTACACTTATGGAACATTATAACAAAACCCTTGGAGCTGTGAACGTTTTCGATAAAAGAATGGTTATAGAACCTAGAGAAGCATTAAAACTAATAAAGCAATATTTTCCAGAATTAAAATAAATTGTATCATGAAACTAGCCATTGAGCCTAAAGAAATAGACTTGGTAGTCGAACCTCACAAATATACAAAATCTGACACAGAACTGATGTCCAAAATAATAAGACACTATAATTCTACAGGTGAATTATTGATACTAAAAAAGACTAAAGCAGAATCAAAACCTAAGAAAGAATTAATCACGAAGCCATAACCATGCACTGGACGTACAGCTTCCCTATCGGTCAGCCGTCACATAGCTTTGACGTTAGCGGGCATTCTAAATGCGACCACGATTAACATTCGAAGTGATGAAATATGGACAAATCAATAAAAGAAATATTGTGGAATCAATTCGGAGCAAGTATTGATATGCTGACAAGTGCAATCACAAATTGTCCAGACGACTATTTTACGACTCACAGACGATTTTATTATATTGCTTTTCATAGTACAATTTTCAATATAATAGAAAATGCACCTTTTAACATTGGTAAGAAGAAAGGTTATGAAGGTGTCCCTGGAAATTTGTTCGCTTATGCTTGCAGACTGAGTTGGGATAATGGGAAACCAAGGACTAGTATCATTTGTTTCTAAATCTAGGTTAGTTCGATCATTACGAAAAAATCATTAGGTGCAGTACATGTTGGCGGTTTCAAAATGGTCATTTTCCCTAAACCAGCATTCCAGCTTATAAAACAATATTATCCACATTTAGTAAAATAAATAGCAATGAGATTAGGAATAGAACCAAAAGGTGTTGATTTTGTAGTAGAGCCAACAAAACAAACTAAAGCTGATAGAGAATTCATATCACAAGTTATTGCACATTACAAAGCAACAGGTGAAATCACCAGAACTCCACTTCCCAAAATTAAGCAATCAAAACCGAAAAAAGAATTAATCACGAAGCCATAACACAGGCTACCACGGACATCTCGCCCTATCGGGACGAGCCGTCGGGTAGCCAAACCGTTAGCACCCATTTTAAAAGACAAGCAGAGCATGGAAATAAATTTCACAGGAAAGTATAAATCAATAACATCTTTTACTTGGACTGACATTCCAGAATTTGTCGTCATTACTGGACCAAATAGGACAGGTAAATCCCAACTCCTTGACTTGATATATAATACTCTAATTAATAAGCGTGGGACTACAGAACGAGTACAGATATCTGGAAAATCAATTCAACAAAATGAAGTGATATTATTATTGAAAGGAGTGGCAATTACAAAATACAAGCCATGTAAACTTGTCGACCATTCAGCAACAGATGGACGGCTATTACAATAATTTTAAGGGCGGGAATTATCGAAACAATGAGGAAGGACACATTAAAGTATTTAGTGCTTGTTTGGAAGTGATAAAAAAAACAGGAAAGCAATTTAATACAGTAACCAAAGAAGAATTCTACAATTATTTCCCAGAAATATTAATTGAACAAGAAAGTCAACTTAGTCAAAAAATTGGTGAAGTATTCTACAACTACAGGCTATCCGAGATAGAACTTCAAGCAAAAAAGGAAACAGACGAGTCAATCAAAAAGCAAATTGGAGAAAAGCCATGGATTGTACTCAGAGAAATTATAAAAGAATCCAAATTACCTTTTGACATTAATGACCCTTCCAATAATGGAATTAGAGATGGTTTTCAACTAAGGTTGACACATCAAATTCTAAAAGAGGAAATAAATTTCAATGACTTATCCTCTGGCGAAAAGGTACTTATTGCTTTAGTTTTTTATTTGTACAATTCACAGGAAAAAAAAGTATTTCCAAAGCTTCTTCTCCTGGACGAACCTGATGCTCATTTGCATCCATCAATGTCTCAACAATTCCTTAATGTTATTAAAAATGTACTTGTAGATAAGTTTGGGGTTCAGGTAATAATGACAACCCATTCACCATCTACAGTTATTCTTGCTCCCAGTGACTCAATTTATGAAATGTCAAGATTTGAGCCGAGAATAAGAAAGTCTCCATCTAAAAATCATTCGGTTTCGTTGTTAACCGCTGGATTGGTTTACGTAGGAGAAGGAACTAAATATTTTCTGGTTGAGGACAACGATGATGTTGTGTTTTACTCCTTTATATACAATCAATTAACGACAGACAATCAAATAGATGCCGACATCCCCCTGGTCTTTATACCAGCTTCTACAAAGGACAAATCAGGTGGAAAAGATGTTGTTCAGAATTGGGTAAATAAATTACAAACATCTGGCCTAGTTAACATTGTACAAGGGTTAATTGACGCTGACAGTGGGAATGCTACTTCTGCGGGCTTATACAAAATCGACAGGTATAGTATTGAAAATTATTTAGTTGACCCAATATTGGTCTATGCTGCCTTGATTGACAAAGAAAAAATCATCCAGTTGGTAACCTAAAGTTATCATTAGGTGAGGAGTATAAGTTGAAATCTTTGCCAAGCGATATTTTGCAAGCTATAGCCGACTCAATTTTTGCAATTGTAGAGCCTGAGTTGAGTAAATATTTCGCAGACTATAATCCCACAACTGACAATGTAAGGACGGAAGTTTTATTTATTAATGGAGCAAAATTGCAGTATCCAATGTGGCTCCTAAATAGACGAGGTAAAACTATTCTGAATGAAGTTTACAATAATATTTTTTCAAGCACCACAATAAATTTCACCACTCTGTTCAAAGCATTAAAAAAACTAAACATGTTCCCAAAGGACATAGTTGACAAATTAGTAGAATTAAAAACGGGTGCCAACAGTATGTATGTGCCATTGCGGGGTGAACAGTAAATTTGTAATTTAGTTCTCGATCAACGTTCGGGTTCGTGGGACAGTTTGAGAGTGGTCGGGCAAATCAGTCGTACCTCCTTCATTTGCCCTCCTATACCCGCAACGTCACATACACCAAGTTACATCAGATTATCATAAAAATATTTGTTCCATATAAAGAAACTTTTGTATCTTTGTGAATGCGAAAGTTATCAAAACCGATAAAAGTTAAATTGCTAGATGAAGCAACTAGCTATTTCGATGAAATTGATGAAAAAATTAAAGCTAAATTTTTCAAATCCTTCGAAAAAGTAGAATCAGGACATAAAGGTGATTGGTTCAAACATTTGGAAGATGAAATTTGGGAATTTAGAGAACGTGATTCATCCAAATTTTATAGAATTTTTGCATTTTGGGACCCAACTCTAGACAAGCAAACCCTAATTGTTGGAACACATGGTTTAGATAAGAAAACTAATAAAACTCCAAGGCATGAAATTGAAAAAGCCAAACGAAGCATGAACAAATATTTTGAACAAAAAAAAGATAAAATATGAAACTCACAAGTGTAGAAGAATTGAAAGAAAAACATTTAGGCAAAATCGGAACACCTAAGCGTGATAAGTATGAACAAGAGCTCAAAATTGAGTTACTCGCTGAAGAAATAAAAGCCTTGAGAATTTCAAATAATTTAACACAGGATCAATTGGGTGAATTAGTAGGTGTACAAAGAGCTCAAATATCAAAGCTAGAAAACGGTAAATCAAATATAACAATTGGTACACTATTAAAAGTGATGAATGCCCTAAAAGCAAAAGTTAGTTTTAATATTGAGAAATTAGGAGAAGTACAAATGGTATAAAATAAAAACCTGATGTAACAACGGCTATGATGGACAGCTTCCCTATCGGTCAGCCGCCACATAACCTTGGACGTTATCAGCAACCCTAACCAACCGACAGTGCAACGACTAAACGACAGTGAGAAATGAAAAAAGGAAACCCTTCGCAAAATCAAAAGAACTGCAAAGCCTACACACAAGCCAACGCTTTTGCAGCACATTTGCTTTTGCCCAACCGCACCAAATACCCGACAGCATTTTTTACATTTGACACTAACTTTTATGACTTCCGATAATGTTAAACAGAATAATAATTATAAACTCAGAACTCTATTCAAAAGCCGACATCTTAATAGGCGACACGACCAGCATACAGTTGGAGGCTGACAGTAATGTTGGTAAGAGTTCCCTGATTAACACTCTCAATTTTCTTTACATCATTGACCAGGGACAAATGCTGTTTGAAGGTGAACGAAAATTAAAAGAATCTATAAAGCACTACTTCAAGACAGTCAATCAAAGTTTCGTAATTTTTGAAATCAACAAAAGCGGTTACACATACTGCATTTTAGTAAAAGCAAACGGAAACTTTGAATTAGAGTATTACAAATTCAACTCATCATACAACGAAGAATACTTTTTTGAAAAAACTGATAGGGGCTTCGCCCCTATCAGTTTTGAGAAGATTGTGGCGACACTTCTTTTGAAAACCCAATCCAAGCCAGAGCAACTAAAGGCTGACGAACTTTACGACATAGTTTACAGTAAAAAGCAGACAACAAGCCTGTTGTTTTGACAACTGATAAAATTACAAGGGTTGGAAAATCTCACAGCAACAGTTTTACGAAAATCTATCATCTTCTTTTAAAATCAAGTGACATTGACGAACCAAAGTTTAAAGAAGCACTAACCATTGCTGCAAATGTTAGCGAAGAAACACTACAGGTTTTTGCGAATAACACAAACAGAAAAGTTGAGAAACTAAGAGAAACAGAACTTGAAGTAAAAAACCTACGAGGCATACTTGAAGAAATTAAGTTTTTAAAAAAGGCAAATGATGATTATAATGCTATCAATCGACTTTGTGCTGAATTGAAAAACACTTTTATTCAACAATTCAATAAGGAAACAAAGGACATTGCAACACAATTAAATTATGATAGCGATTTGATGCGAGGCATCCGAACAATACAAACAAAACTTTCTACTACCCTTAGAACACAATACACAGAGCAAAAACAAAATGAAATAAAATTTGCGACACTTGCCGAAGGCGAAGAAAAAAATCTTAAAAACATAATGCTGAACTTGATTTAATAGACCAGTATAAAAAAGGAAGTTTGCCATATGACGGATTATTAAATGATTTGAGCAGATTAAAGGAAGAAAACACAAACCTCTTATCGGAGTTACAGAAAATACAAAAAGAAAAGTTGACTGCAAATCAACTTCAAACTGAAATCGGTAAACTTGAAACCCAAATCTCACAATTAGTAAAAAAGGAAAAAGACTTTGATAAAATACTTGGGCAAAACATTTCTGACAATATTGAAGTCAAAAGAAAATTAAACAGCATTTTAAGTCCCAAAATTTTAGCTCTAAATTCCAACAAAGCCTTACTAAAAAAAGTAACTGAAACAACCGACTTACTGAAAATATTTGATGGAGAAATCAAAATTGACGGATTAGAAATTGAGCCGATAGAAACAATTGACGATGTAAAAGAATTTTTAAAGACTGCAAAAAAACAGTTAGGAGAAAAACAAAAAACCTTAGAATTTGTAAAGGAGACGACTAAAAAAGAGCAAGACCAAAAAGAAGTAGAAAAGCAACTAACCGAGAAGCAACAACTTTTGAAAAATTGAGTGCCGAGATTTGATAATTTCTAAAAGAGATTCAGTTCAACAACTCATTAACGATTATAAAGGCAAAGAACTTGAATCAAAAGCAAAAGCTTTTGAAACAGAGCAGGAAATAAAAAATGTTCAACTCCTTCTTAGTGGAGAAGAAAAGAAAAGAGATGATTTCAAAGCAAGAGACCGAATATTAAAGGAACATTTTGATAGGGCTAAGGATTTTGATTTACCGCTAACAGATGTAATTCTCAATAAAAATATTGATGAATCATACACCGAATTGCTAAAGCAAATCGGTGAACTCAATAAAAAAGAGCATTCAAGATTTGAGCTTTATGTTTTGTAAACAAAGACTTGAAAATTGATGAGAAAGACATTGACAGATTTATTCAGAAGGTGCAACAGAAGATTGACAACATCAAAGACCTTGATGCCATTTACAAAGACTTGTTGCAGCTTGTTTATACAGAGTTTACAAAACCGACCAGTGATTTTTTAGACAAATACAATCACTTCCAACGCTTCATTACTGACTACAACAAAGAGTTAGCGGACTTTCCAGTTTCAAACATTACCAAACTTTCTATTGTTGCTTCTGACGTTCCAAAGGAAATACAAGCCCTCACAAGAATTTCCAAACTTGACAACAAAGCAGATTTGTTTACTACTTCTTTAGAGCAAGCCGAAAGCATCAAAGCATTAGAAGATAAAATCAGAGAGAATAAGGAAATAAAATTTACTGAACTGTTTCAATTGAAAATTTCAATTGAAATTGATGGAGTAAAGAAACCGCCAATTGATTTGGGTAAGCAAGTTGAATCAAGAGCAACCGACAGAGTTTTGAAACTTTTTCTTTTCCTAAGTATCATTAAGCGTTTAGTAGAGAATGCACCGACAATAAAATTGTTCTTTACATTGACGAGTTAGGAGAAATTGGACCTCACAATGTTCGTCAAATAATAAACTACTGCATCAAGTATAACTTCATTCCAATCTTTGCAGCACCACGCCAAATTGAAGGAATTGAAAAATATTATGTGATTAAAAAAGCATCAAAGAAACAACCGCTAAAAGTGGATAGTGCCAATGTAAAAAGTATCAGATATAAAAATGCAAAACCTACTGTTTCATAATTTTTTGAAGGAGCTAATAGAAGTTAAGCGAATGCCGCAAAGCGGCATTGCTAAAACTATTCTTCGTTCAAAAGATTTTCAAATTCTGGAAACCGCAAAGTTTATAGAACTGAAAACCGCAGTAAACAAGGGCAAGTTTTATGAAGTGGTAAATGAGGAGCATTTAAAACAGCATTTCATAAATTCTTTTCCAAATGAAATAAGCGACAGGTTTACGGCTATTCAAAATGCCAAATCATTAAGAGACAGCAAAGGCAGGAAAAAAGAAAGCCAAAGAATTGTATTGCTGCGGGGCAGCAATACAATTGTTGCCAATAATTCAGAATTGAATTTATTAGAACTGACCACGAAGTTTAATGTTTTCGCTATTCAATTGAATCAGTTGAAAAACTGACAAACTTTGTTTCGTTGAAAATTTAGATTGCTTTATGGTAGCAGAAAAGACAATCAGCAGGGAATACACTTTCATTCACATTTACGGAAGAATAGGTATTGAAAACTTAAAGAGCATTGAAACAAATGAAATTCTCTTTTGCCCTGATTACGATTTTGTAGGACTGAATGAATACTTGAAAATGAAAAGCATTTACCCAAACACAAAATTGTTTTTCCCTGACAACTATGATAAGCTTTTTAAAGAATTTAGCAAGCCATTGAAAAAAGAAAAATGGAATGGAGCAACAGCCCACAACACAAGTGTTGCAAGCCAAGAAGAAATTGTAAGCAAGGTTTGCAAACAACTTTTGGAAACAAAATACTTTTTAGAACAACAAATAATTTTTGAGGACTAAGGAATGAATTACAATCTTTCACCGACACGGATTTTAGGTTTTATGCTTGATAATTTTTCATTCATAGAATTGCTTTATCGTATTCGTAAGGAAGATGACAGCATAACAAATGACGACTTACAAAAACTTTGCACAGAGAAAGAATTTAACCGAGAGAAACTATTTGAGTATGGAATTTTGCTTGACCAGTTAGAAGGCAACCTAATTTTCAATATTCATTACAAACGATTTATTGAATTCCTTTTGAAGGGAATCAAATCTATCTCTGCCAGACCGTTGGGCTAATCAGACCAAAACGATAAATGAAGCATTTGCAAAATTGCAAATCTGCACAGACAAGGAAACCATTTTTAGAATTGTCAGAGCATTAAGAGAAACCATTTCAGATTTTACAACGGGACTGAATGACGAACTACGAAAACTTTTCAAAGACACTGAGAGCATAAAGACGGGAGAAAAAACCGATAATGATTTAACGCTACGAATTGCAAAGACAAGGGAATGGATTGAAGTTTTCGTAAAACCATTGAACGATATTTTTGATAGCCGCCAAGACCTAACAATTATAAAATCACTTCGTGAAATTTTGGATTATGCCAACTACAAAAAGTTTGAGGAAAATGATTATGAAATTCGGCAGCTTTACGAACAACTATATTATTTCTCTGACAACACAAACAAAGAACTCAACACAATTATTAAGACATCTTTCAAACGCACTAATTCCATTGCTAAGAAGGCTTGAATCAAATTCTTTAATCCTAAAAGGTTTGGGTGCATTTCTACAAAAGCCTTTTGGTAGAGAAGATTTACCAATACTTGCAAGACGAAAAAACCATTTGATTTACTCAAAGGAATTTGGAGACGAAGCAAGTTTGTTTCTTGACCAGTTTAAGCACAGAGAAACAATTTACTTTGAAGACGATATAACAGAAATTGACGATTGGATACCCGACTCCGAGCATTATAAAGACGAGTTAATGAAAAATTTGCCAGTGGCAAATTTTTATGAGTGGTGTTACAACCAACTGCAAACGGAAACAGAAAACATTAGTGTCATAAAGTTTATTTCATTGGCAAATCTTATTCACGAAAAAGATTTTTATGCAGAGTTTTCAGACAATCAAAAATTTGAAATAGAATTATCAGACGCAATTATTCAATTACCTAAAGTGAAATTATATGCTTCCATTTCCTAAACAACATAAAGAAATAACTCAACAACTTTTGAATGGCAAATTCATCTTAGAGAACGATGAATTATATACTCCCATTTATTTAGACCGTGAAATGTATGCGGACTTTTTCAAGCAGACATTTGAATATGAATTAATAGCCACGACAGATTATGTTTATTTAAAATCAACAAACGAGAAAGACAAGAATAGCAGGGACTTTTTAATTTTCCTTGCCCTGCTTTGCCGTGAATTGGACAAGGATGGAAAGGACTTCAAACAAGAAATTGAATCTGAAAGTTTTTTAGTTGAGGACATCACAACATTTCTAAGCGAATCTTCTAAAAAAAGAGAAATAATTGAAAGCACTTCAATAGCAAACAATAAAGGCGACATTGACTTGATTACTTTTTTAAATGAGTGGCAAAGACGAAATTTAGTTCAGTATGTAGGGAACAGTAAATTAAAATTTCGGTTTACAAAAGCAGTCGGTTTGTTCTTTGACTTTGCGACAACATTGGCAAACGAAAAACTGAAGGACGAAGCAATTGAAAATTAAAATGACATATCAAAGTCAAATGACAGCCCGACTATTGCCAACGCATTTGCACTCACATTTGCTTTTTTGCGACCCCACAGACCAACCTAAAAAAAGCAAAAGAGAGTGCAAGCAACCGCACAGGGACACTGCAAACATTGACACGACACCACTTCGGACGGACAGAAGGGCAGCTGAACATACCAAAATCAGCCAACCGCCAAACTCCAAAATAACCAAACCCATATCACTTGGTCAGTCGCCACCCAAATCAACAACGACAAATACATCATTAAGCATAGCACAGATGGAAGGAATTTCTCATCCATCGGAGAGATCACAGGCGATGGCACCAGCAACATAACCAAACACTATGAATACATCCACACATAACCATCTATAGGTATCAACTACTACCGCATCAAGCAAGTGGACTATGACGGTAAGTATAGCTACAGCGATATAGCCAGCGTTAGATTCGATGGCAATGGAGAAACCAGTATTTATCCAAATCCTGCATCATCAGAAGTGACCATCACGACTAAAGAACCAACATCATTGCAAATCATGGATCTTTATGGCAGAGTACTCTCAAAACAGGATATATCAGAAGGACAAAGCACTATAAATCTGTCAACACTTCCGACAGGAATTCTTATCTTTGCGGTTGGAGACAAGAGATTTAAGGTTTTGAAGGAGTAAATGGCACTTTTATTAGCTTTCTTTTGTTTAATTATTAATTATTAATTATTAAATAATCATATTGACATGGCAGTTATAAAGCTTAAAAATCAAGTAAAAAAACGTATTGAATCAGTTAATGATGAATATTTACTTGAAGAAATACTTAATTTGATAGATTTTGAATCAGAGAAGGAAGAAATTTATATTATTCCACCTGATCATCAAAAAGAACTTGAAATAAGTTTAGAACAAATGAAAAATGGAGATACGATCTCAAATGAAGATGTAAATGTTAAAGTTCAAAAATGGCTCTCAAAATAATATGGACTAGAAATGCCATAGAACATTTAGAAGATATTCTTAATTATTGGGAAGTTAGAAATGGTACTAGCTCTTATTCCATTAAACTTTACAAATTGTTTCAAGATGGTTTAAACTTATTATCACGGTATCCCACAAGTGGAACTATTACGAGTAATGATTTAATAAGAAAAAAGACAATAAGAGATTATTTTGTTTATTACAGTTTTGATGAATCAAACTTAACAGTATTAGGGATCGTTGATATGAGAAGAAATCCTAAATTTATTAGAAAGTTTGAAGAATAAAAAATCACGAAGCCATAACACAGGCTTTGATGAACATCTCGTCTTATCAGACGAGACGTCACAAAGCCAAAAAAACGTCACAAAAGAAAATCCCTGAAAATAAATTGTTCTCGTAATGAAAACATTTGTATCTTTGCAAAGTGAAGAGAATAATTGCAAAACGAACAATTAAAGAATTGTGGGAAAAGAACCCTGATTCTAAAGACTACTTAGAAACCTGGTACGAAACCGTTAAAGGTGCAAATTGGTCGACACCGAGTGAGATTAAAGATTTTTATGCAACTGCGGGTGTACTTAAGAATTCAAGAGTAGTGTTTAACATTAAAGGTAATAAATATAGATTAGTCGCAAAAATTAACTACGAAAAGCAATGGCTCTTAATTAGATTTATAGGAACTCACAAAGAATATGATAATATAGATTCAAATAAAATATGAAGCATAAAATAATAAAAACAGAAGAAGAATACGAAGTTGCCATGGAGCGACTTGAAAAAATATTTGACTCCAAGCCAAATACAAATGAAGGCCAAGAAGCTGAATTGCTAGCCTTGTTAATTGAAGATTATGAAGACCAAAATCATCAAATTTTGTCACCTGATCCAATCGTCGCTGTAAGAATAAGAATGGAAGAGCTTGAGTTAAAACAAAAAGACTTGATTGGAGTCGTCGGCTCAAAAGGAATAGTTTCTGAAGTAATGAATAAGAAAAGAAGGTTGACTGTAAAAATGATTAGAAATTTATCAGAACTATTGAAAATAACACCAAATGTGCTTATACAAGATTATGAACTAAACTAAAAATGCAACACATATCATCGGCTATGATGATGGATTTGCTATCGCTTCATCCATCACATAGCCTAGACGTTAGCTGATATTAAAAAACCCTACTTCGAAATGAAAGTTCATTACCTTTTTATCATTTTCTTTATTGCTATAACTTCATCTGCAAATGCTGAAGAAGTTACCTATTCCGAAGTCTGAATTATGCTAATGGTTCACTAAATTATCAAATAGAGGTAACCAAGACAGAAAATCAAGCAAGCATATTTTTTACAAGCATTGAAATGAATGCTTATCAAATTCCAGCATTGAATGTTAACCTAAGCAATGACTCCTTAAACTTTTATATAGTTAGTGATTTATATACTTACGAATACAAATTCAAAAAACTGGAGGACGGGTTAAACGGAAAACTGAACATTTACGCAAACGAAACTGAGCAACTATTAAATACGATTGAATCTGTTTTAACAAAAAATGAAACGGACACTTCTGAAATTAAAAAGGAAGAAGTCACTTTTCAGTCCAATGGCTTGCAGCTTAAAGGAACAATTTGGAAACCCAATAAACCTAACAACAGATGCTTGTTTATTGTTACCTCTTCTCAGGGAAGCGACAGAAGTGCCAGTAGTGCAGAAGCCTATTATTTTTTGCAAGCAAAGGCTTTGTAGTCTTCAATTATGACAAAAGAGGAACGGGGAAATCAGAAGGAAACTGGAAATCAGCTACTATTGAAGAATTAGCTTCTGACGATATCAATGGCATTTTATTTATGTCTAAAACTAATCAAATTCCCTTATCCCGGATTGGAATAAAGGGAAGCAGCCAGGGCGGTATAAAAATTCCGTATATCTTATCAAAACTACCAGAATTAAAATTTGGGATATCGGTAAGTTGTCCAAGCGGCACGCTATTAGAAAGCGATTTGAATTACTGGCGAAATTTAAATATTGATAAAATTGGAAAAGAAAACATAAACATTGCGACAAAAACTCAAAAACTTTGCTATGAATATTTGGCAGGTATTACCACATTTCAGTCTATAGAAAATATTGCAAAAAAATACAATAATCAATCGTGGTATAATTACATTTGGATACCTGAAAAAGAAGTAGCTAAAGACGAGAAATTAAGATTTAGTGGAATACCATATTTTAAGACGGCTAAACAACCCATATTACTAATACAAGGAACATCGGACGTTGTAATCCCTGAAAACAGTTACAAAGTAATTGATCAAATATTAAGGAAAGCTGGAAATAAGTCATACCATTTCGTCATATTAAAAAACGCAAGTCATTCAATGACCATTGTTGACAATAACTTTCCCTATTTTCAAAAAATAGCTCCGGCATATTTAAGTGAAATAACCAAATGGATAGACAATTTAAAAGACTAAAAAAAACATCAGCTAACAACTAGGTTTTCGTTTGGCACGAAGTGCCTGGAATGACCCCAGAGCAGCGAACTGATGAATGCAATTATATTCAAAAAAGCAAGCATAATGAATAAAAATCCGTTGAACATGAATCCCGTGACAAATTCATCGCAAATGAATTTAGGGATTTACTGTGAAATACTTTTCACAGATTATCATAATGTCAGTCGGGTAAAAGCGAAAAAAACAAATCTCCAAGATATCTTCAATAGCCAAAAGACTTAGCAACCGACTTCATAGCTACTTGCATTAGACTAATAGTCAACGGCTTATCTTAAACCTAAACCGTTTTTTATAAACCCAACAATACTTTAAGTCTGATTTTAACGGACTCAAATATTTCCTGATCTAATGATTCAATAAATTTTATATTTCTGATCGTCCAGTCATGTGACCGAGGATGATTTGAAAGTATGACACCTTCTATTTGCATTTTAGTTGGTAGTTTTACTTCAGTGTTGTAACCCTTAATTTTGCTGGAAATAGGCAACGTTATGCACAAACCAAATTGATTATAACTTGCGTCTGTTATGACTAGAACAGGTCTTCTGCCTTGTTGTTCTTTTCCTAAGGTAGGGTCAAGATCCATCCAAATGATATCTCCTGTGTTTGGGATATATTTTTTCATCACTAAATTATTCTTCCAATCCTAGTGAAGGATAATCTTCAAACTGATCTAATACGCCATCGGCTGTCATACCGGATGTTAAAAAATCCATATCAATCGCGGAATCAGGCACTGAAATAATAATTTTATTATTTTTCTGTATTATTTCTATCTTACTGCCATCTTCTATATTCATTTCTTTAGTCATAATCATGGGTAATCTGACACCCAAAGAGTTTCCCCATTTTTTATTATTGCTTCCATTATGATTGTTTATACAAAGTTTATACATTTTTTTGAATTATCCAAATCATTTGATCATATTTTTGATTTAGCCTTAGATTGATATCTTGGGTAACTCAATTATTGTACTTAGTTCACAAGACAATAAATTTTATACAGGATACACATCTGCTTTAGAAGATAGAATAATTACCCATAATGCAGGAAAGGTAAAATCAACCAAAGATCGGAGGCCTTTTCAATTAGTATATTTTGAAGCCTGCCTTAACCAGCAAGATGCGACTCATAGAGAAAAGTATTTAAAATCAACCTATGGGAAGAGATATATTCGGAACAGACTTAAGAACTATTTCACAGGGTGAACAATGGCAATATCAGCAGGAACAACAACAATAAGCAAAATGGTTTTTCTGTTCGTTGCCTCAGGGATTGATAGGAGTGGAAAGTTTGAAATTTTGTAAAGTTTGAAAGTGAAAAGTGAGTGAAAAGTTGAAAGTTAAAGGAACTTTAAAAATTTTTACTTTATAAACTTTAAAAACTTTCTACTTTAAGAACTTTAAAAACTAAATAATATGGCGATAGAACGGTTTGAAGATATTATAGCTTGGCAAAAAGCAAAAGAACTGACTGTTCAAATTTATAATTTATTTTCAGAATCGAAGGACTTAGGGTTTAGAGATCAAATTCAAAGAGCATCGGTTTCAATTATGAACAATATTGCAGAGGGGTTCGAAAGGAAAAGCAATAATGAATTCAGGCAATTTCTTTTTATTGCTAAAGGTTCATGTGGCGAAGTTCGCTCAATGCTCATTTTAGCAAAAGAATTGAACAAAATATCTGAAAATGATTTTAGTTTTCTTTTTTCACTTTCAGAGGAAATTTTATCGAAATGAAGCACTCCATTGATGCGATGATGGTACACCTGGTCAAAGATGACAAAAAGCTCAATGAAGTGGCGGATTATCTGTTCAATTTAATGGAAAAGCATAGCTTATTTAGAGCTTCCGAATATCTCGCGATAAAAGTACTCAATGAAACGAAATGCACCATCGATAGTGATCTGGCTAAGCACCTCGAATGTTGTCGCACTATGAAAAAAGGAAATATTGCACCAGATATGGTTTTTAGCGGAGATTTTGTAGCACTCGGATACGCTTCTGATTTACCTGAAAAACTATCCGACATAAATTGCAATTACACCCTGGTTGTGTTTAGAGCCGGCTGGTGCCCGAAATGTACGTAAGAACTGCCCGAAGGCAATATCGTTCAGGATTATTATATTTTTGCGACTCCGACTATGTTTCTTCTGGACAATAAAGGGGAAATACTCCTCCGACCTAACTCCGTAAAACAGGTGGATGCCTGGGTGGATTTGGTATTGGTGCAGGGGAATAAATAAAAGTCAAAAGGTAAATAACGAAACGCTAATCGAGTAAACTGAACCACCAATATAAAGCCGTCTCTGTTAAGGTTAAAAATCATTAATCCAAAAACAAGTATCTCAGCATATTCTGGGCAACTGTTCCCCTGGTAAGAAATTGACCATTCGGGTACCACCCACTTTACTTTTCATGATTACTTTGCCTTGATTTTCTTGCGTGACCTGACCTATGATGGATGCTCGATTGAATTCAGGTACACTTTTCAGTTGACTCAATATTTCGTCAGCCACTTCAGCTTCAACAATACAAATAAAAACGCCTTCATTGGCCACATAGAGCGGGTCTAAGCCCAACATTTCGCAGGCACCATCCACCTGTTCTTCCACAGGGATAAGGTTTTGGTCCATATATATACCAAATGAAGTGATTTCAGCTACTTCATTTAATACAGAAGCTATTCCGCCTCTGGTAGCATCTCTTAAAAATTTTATGTTTTCTCCAAATTTATCCAGCAAAAACAACACCATGTGATTCATTGGCATACTGTCTGTAACTATGGTTGTTTCGAACTCCAGTCCTTCTCTTACACTCATAATAGCAATACCATGACTGGCAATATTTCCGCTTACGATGACCACGTCTCCTTCCTTTATTCTGTTGTGGTGGATATTTGCTTTTGGGTGTTGGCGACCAATTCCTGATGTATTGATAAATATTTTGTCCCCTTTTCCTTTTTCCACTACTTTGGTATCACCGGTTACCACGACTATATCTGCTTTATCTGCGGCTTTTTTAATGGTAAGTAATATCTGCCATAGATCTTCCATAAGTAGCCCCTCTTCTATGATAAAACTAAGGGAAAGATATTCTGCCTTTGCGCCGCACATAGCCAGATCATTGACGGTACCGTTGATCGCAAGATCACCAATATTACCGCCTGGGAAAAATATAGGTGAAATTACATAACTATCAGAGCTGAAAGCGATTTTTCCATTCAGATCTAAAATGGCACCGTCGTGTTGCTGGTCCAGCCATTCATTTTTTAATATGTCAAAAACACCACTTTTGAGCAGACGATGCGTGAGTAAACCACCACTGCCATGCCCCATGGTGATCACATCAAAATCAAATTTTGGCATAGGACATTGTAATTCCACTTTTATTTTATCGCTCATTTTTGGTTCCTTTGTTTGTAACATCAATTTTCAGCATAATGGTAGTATGCCGCGCAGGCACCTTCACTGCTTACCATGGGAGCACCAAGTGGATGTTCCGGTGTACATTTGGTTCCGAAATTCGGACATTCTTTGGGCTTTTTCAGACCTTTCATGATATCTCCGCTGATACATTCCTTATTTTCTTCAGCAGGTACAATATCTATGTTAAATTTAAGCCTGGCATTATATTTTTTAAATGCGGTATTGACATCATATCCACTTTGGGGTATATTGCCTATCCCTCTCCAGACCCTGTCATTTACTTCAAATACCTGGTGAATGGTCTGCTGAGCAATAATGTTACCTTGCGGCAAGACACTTCTCGAATACTGATTTTCAACTTTATATTCTCCTTTTTCCAGTTGAGTTACTGCCATCAATATCCCCTGAACCAGATCTACAGGCTCAAAACCTGTCACTACAATCGGGCATTTGTATTTTTGAGCTATGGGGTAATATTCATCCAGGCCCATGATGGTACATACATGCCCTGCAGCAAGAAAGGCATCTATGGTATTGTTTTCATCACTGAGGATCGCTTCCATAGCGGGTGGAACCAATACATGGGATGCAAGTATGCTATAGTTTTCAATCTTCGACTGAGCTGCTACAACCACACTTAAAGCATTGGCCGGTGCAGTAGTTTCAAATCCGACTGCAAAAAAAACGACTTGTTTATCCGGATTTTCCCTTGCCAGTTTTACAGCTTCAAGTGGAGAATAGAGAATCCTGACATCAGCGCCTTGCGCTTTTACTTCAAGCAGGCTTTTATGACTGCCAGGTACCCGCAGCATATCTCCAAAAGAACACAGAATGATATCCGGTTGTTCGGCAAGAAATATGGCTTCATCTATGATGCCGATACTGGTGACACAAACCGGACATCCTGGGCCATGTACTAAAGTGATTTTATCCGGAAGTAAAGCCGGAATACCATTTTTCACCAGACTGTGAGTCTGACCACCACAAATCTCCATCAATGTCCACGGTTTTGTGGTGATTTTGTGTATTTCCTTAAGAAAATCATCTACAAGTTCAGGGTCGCGGTATTCACTCAGGTACTTCATCTTTTTTGTTGGATTTGTTGGGTTTGTTGGATCGTTCGGTTGCTCATTGTTCGTCATTCGTCAATCGTCATTCGTCAATCGTCATCGTCAATCGTCATCGTCATTTGTCATTCGGTTGTTCGGCTAGTTCTTCCACTTCGCCCATTTCTTTCAGATAACTGAATATTTTTGTTGCTTCATCTTCATCTACTTTACTGATGGCCACACCAACATGAACCAATACAAAATCACCCACATGAGCATCGGGTGTCATGTAGAGGTTGATTTCTTTCAGTATACCGCCAAAAGATACTTTAGCAGTCCTGAAGGTTTCATCCAGTTGTGATGTTATTTCCATTATTTTTCCTGGTATGGCAAGACACATGTTCTTAAAGATTATTAGGTTAAATATTTATGAACTGCGCACAAATCTGCTCATGTTAAATGTAAAAATCAATTTGGTGCTAAGATAATGGTATTTTCTGATATAAACATCTCATAATCAACTATAAATTGGTATTTTATCTGATGATATGTATCACAAAGTCTGATGACCGGAATCAGAAATTTATGTTCTTTTATCATATAAATTTGCCATTATCAATCAAAAATTTCCTTTTTCCATGAAAGATTTATTTCCTGTGGAACCACTTAGAAGTTCTCTTTTGAACAGATTGTGGTCTCTGCAGAATAAAAATGGTCATATATCTGATAAGGATATTGCCGCTTTGGCTGCTGATCTGAATATTTCGGCTGTCGAAGTGGAAGGTGTGGTATCATTCTATCACTTTTTTCATCGTGAACCATCAGGCAAATACACCATTTATATAGATGACAGTATTATTGCCAGATATAAAGGGTATCACCGGATTGTGGAAGCTTTTGAGCGCGAAACAGGTGCAACATTGGGAAGTGTGGATAGGACAGGGACATTCGGTTTATTCAACACACCTTGTATAGGTTTAAGCGATCAGACTCCGGCAGTTCTGATCAATTTCAGACCATTTACCCAACTCAATGTATTGAAAGTCAAAGAAATAGTTCAGCAACTTCGCAGCGGAACAGACATAGACCAGATTTACCAGCCTCCGATGCCCAATGTATGTTCAACTACGTATAGCAAGAGCCATATCTTTTTTAATACCTATACACCCGGCAAAGCCGTCAGGGAGTTGACTAAACTTCAGTCAGATGATGTCATCAACCTCCTCCGGGAGACAAATCTTTCCGGTAGGGGAGGCGCTTTTTATCCGACATGGAAAAAATGGGAAGCATGCCGTTCATATCCGTCTGAAACCAAGTTTATAGTCTGTAATGCGGACGAAGGTGAGCCGGGAACTTTTAAAGACAGAGTTTTACTTCAGGAGTTACCGGGTCTGCTGATCGAAGGTATGATCATTTCAGGATTTACCGTAAATGCGCATTATGGTATCATTTATCTGCGTGGTGAATACTGGTGGCTGCACGATCAGCTTCAGAAGACCATAGATGATTTTCATCAGTTGGGCTTGCTGGGAAAAGATGTAGCAGGTATAAAAGACTTCAATTTTGACGTCAGGATACAAATGGGTGCAGGTGCATATGTATGCGGAGAAGAAACGGCCATGCTTGAATCAATGGAAGGGTATCGGGGAGAGCCAAGAACCAAGTGGTTTTATCCTGTTGAAAAAGGTTATTTACAATATCCTACCATCGTAAACAATGTAGAAACAATTTGTGCTGTTGCCAGAATCGTTGAATTGGGTGTACATCAATACAATAAAACCGGACTCCCGGGATCTCCGGGTACCAAGCTAATCAGTGTATCCGGTGACTGCAATAAGCCCGGTGTATATGAAATACCCTGGGGTATTACCGTTGCCGAATTACTTGAATTATGTCAGGCCGTGGATCCGCATTACATTCAGGTGAGCGGCCCATCCGGTGAGTGTATATCCATCAATGAAAAATTCAGAAGAATCTCTATGCTCGATTTGTTGGGTCTTCCTGATCTGAGATGCGGAGGATCGTTTATGATTTTCAACAGGGATCGCGAAATTATTGATATACTTCTCAATTTTGCAGCCTTCTTCAAAAAGGAATCCTGTGGTATATGCACGCCTTGCCGGGCAGGAAACTTTATCATAGAACGAAAACTTGAAAAGCTGAAAAATAAACTGGCCAGACAATCAGATATAGACGATATGATCAGTTGGGGGCACATCATAAAAACTACCAGCAGATGCGGACTTGGAAAAACATCCTGTAATGGTCTCGTGATGGCTATGCAGAAATTCGGAGGATATTTTGATACACTGATTGACAAAAAGGAAGACTCGCTCATTGCCGGATTCAATATGGACGAAGCTCTGGCTGATTATGAACAATATAAATCTTAGTAAAGATGGGAGACATGGTTAATATTAAGATAGACGGTAAATCCTTTACTGTTCCAAAAGGCCAGAATCTGGTGAAAGCTGCAAAAGATAACGGGATATTTATTCCATCTCTTTGTTATTTTGAACACATTGATCCACCCTTGGGCACATGCCGTACCTGTACATGTAAAATGGATGGTAAATATTTTCCTGCCTGTACCACGGAAGCCTATGAAGGTTTGTCATTAGAAGTAAGCACTCCTGAGCTTCTGGATATGCGCAAATCGCTCGTAGAAATGATGTTTTCAGAAGGAAATCATTTCTGTCCGTCCTGCGAAAAATCAGGAGGTTGTGATCTGCAGCATATGGCATATGAGCTGGGTATATCTGTGACAAGATTTGAACATTTGTTTAAAGACAGGTTGATCGATTACAGAGCCAAAAGGATCATTATGGAACATAACCGGTGTATCAAATGTAAGCGGTGTGTTGAGGATGTGCGAACCGATGATGGCAAAAAAGTGTTTACATATCAGGGCAGGGGAAATGAAACCTATGTAGGGATAGACTACAATGAAGAACCAAAACTTTCAGAATCACAGGCCATTGCTGCTATGGAGTTGTGTCCGACAGGAGCCATTATAGTGAGAGGCGTAAGTCTTGCGCAACCATTCGGAGAAAGAGAATTTGACAAACATTCAGAACAGAAAAATTTTACCCGACGTTTCCCCAAATCCCATAGGCCGGTCGGAATGGATAAAAAAGTTTTGGCTACAGCCTCTCTGGCAGGATGTTTTGGTTGTCATATGAGCATGCTGGATATTGACCTGGAACTATTGGACTTAGTAGAATTGGTTACCTTTAATAAGTCACCACTTACAGACATTAAAAAATTTACCGGAAGGTGTCATATAGGATTGATAGAAGGTGGTGTATGTAATGATGAAAATATAGAGACGCTCAGAGAGTTCAGAAAGATGTGTGATATTCTGGTATCTGTAGGCGAATGTGCGGTATGGGGAGGATTACCGGCCATGCGCAATACCATTCCGTTGAGTGAATGTCTGGAAGAAGCCTATCTCAATTGTGTGACTTCAGAAGAAGGAGCCAGTATAGTCCCTTATCACGAAGATCTTCCGAAAATACTGGACAAAATTTATCCTTGTCATGATATAGTTAAAATAGATCATTTTATTCCGGGATGCCCGCCAAGCGCCAATCACATTTGGAAATCAGTCAAACATTTGCTTTGGGGTGATGAATATTCTATTTTATATTCAGAATTTAAATACGATTAAAAATGAGTCAGAAAATAGTCATAGATCCTGTAACCAGAGTGGAAGGCCATGGTCGAGTAACCATACATCTGGATGATTATGGAAAGGTAAAAGATTCTTTTTTTCACATTGTTGAATTCAGAGGATTTGAGAGATTTATACAAGGTCATCCATATTGGGAAGCACCGGTACTGGTACAGAGATTGTGCGGAATATGTCCTGTAAGTCATCACCTAGCTGCGGCAAAAGCCATAGACCAGCTGATAGGTCTTGACCCAACCGACTTGTCGGCACCGGCGGATAAGATCAGAAGATTGCTCCACTATGCACAGATTTTCCAGTCTCATGCGCTTCATTTTTTCTATCTTGCTTCTCCTGATTTATTGTTTGGAGCTGATGCACCCAAAGAAAAAAGAAATGTAGTGGCTGTGGCGATTGAAAACAGGGAATTGGCTACCCGTGGTATATTAATGAGAAAATATGGTCAGGAAATTATCAAGGCCATTGCCGGCAAAAAGATTCATGGCATTTCTGCTGTTCCGGGTGGTGTATATAAAAATCTGAGCCCGGAAGAACGCTATTATTTTCTGGATGGTAAATCTATCGAATCACTCGATACAATGATAGAATGGGTAAAAGGCGTACTTGATTTTCTGAAAGATTATCATTTGAAGCACCGTAAAGAACTGGATAATTTTGCCTTTTATCCTTCAGGACATTTGGGTTTGGTGTCTGAAGGCAATGCGATGGAACTATATCACGGCAGACTCAGGGCAATAGACGGAGATGGAAAAGTGACACTTGACAATGTAAATACAGATGATTATTTGCAATATTTTTCAGAAGCTGTGGAGAAGTGGTCTTATATGAAATTTCCATATCTCAGAAATGTGGGCAGAGAAAACGGCTGGAATAGGGTAGGACCATTGGCCAGAATAAATGTATGTGATAAAATTAATACGCCGATGGCGGAAGACGAACGAAAAGCATTTTTTGAATTTTATGGCAAGTCGGTGAACAATAGTACCATGTATTCTCATTGGGCAAGATTGATTGAAATGTTGCATTGTGCTGAAATGATGGGAGATTTGTTGCGTGATGACGACCTTTCATCAGATGATCTCATCCGTACAGGAAAAAAACGTCATACCGGCATTGGAATCATAGAAGCACCGCGTGGAACCTTAACCCACCATTATGAAATCGATGATAAGGATATGATTGTCAAATGCAATCTGATAGTATCCACCACACACAACAATGAACCCATGAACCGGGCTGTTCGTTGGGTTGCCAATGAAATGATCAGCCAGAAAGGTACGATCTCTGATGGTATGCTGAATCATGTGGAAATGGCCATTCGGGCCTACGACCCATGTCTCAGCTGTGCCACCCAGGCCATTGGGCAAATGCCACTGAGGGTAGAATTGTTTAATGCGCAAAATGAAATCATCAAAGTGGTCACCAATGTCTGAAATATTATTGATAGGAATCGGGAATATAAGTCGTGGTGACGATGGTATTGGTTGGTTATTTGCCGATGATATTGAATCCGGCTTTGGTAAAACCATCACGGTGGAAAAAGAATTTCAGTTGGTGGTAGAAGATGCACTCAAAATAACCGGATATGATACTGTCATTTTTGTGGATGCATCAGAAAATGTATTGGACAATGGCTTTGATTTCAGAAAAATTGATGTGCCTGATGTGATCAAAACAGAATTTACTTCGCATGCACAGACTCCTGAAAATATTATGTTTTTGGCGTCAGACTTATTTAAATGCACCATAGATGCTTATGTGCTGGAAATTAGTGGTCAGGATTGGGAATTGGGCGAGGATCTGTCAGAATATGGTCGCCAAAATTTGCATCATGCTCTTACATTTTTTAAAACATGGCTTGCAGAAAAATCAGAAAATCAGTTTTCAGCACAGTTGATAAATGCCTGATTTTTTTCTTTTTGGCTTTGAATATGATAAAATGCCAATTGTCCGAAACCTATACATTCATCATTCGGACTCAACTGTTTGTGAAAATAAAGCTGCTTTTTGCCATCCAGCAAAGATTTAATCATATCAACCAGAAGTGCATTTTGAAAAACCCCGCCACTGAAAGCAATCCTTTCTATGCTAAAATGTTCGGCAAGTAATTCAACCAATCTGGCTAATGAAAATAATACCTTTCTGCATATTTTTGGTACATTGTCTTCACTTGTATATTCAATAATAACATGGGTAAGAAATCGGTCAAAATTTATCCCGCCATCGGCTATATCAAAATTATAAAATTCCTCCTTTTGAGGGATATGTTGTCTGGCAAGTGCTTCCATTTTCATCACGGTTTCACCTTCATATTGCTGAATGCTTCCAATACCTAAAATACAGGCAATTCCATCCAGAAATCTACCCATGGAAGAAGTCATTGTTTCTGGCTTGCCGGATAATACTTTATGATAATATTTCCATTCAGTTTCATTAAAGTATGTCTCGATGATGTGCTGATGTGCCGGTAACTCCTTAAAAAGACTTAATGCGGATAGTCTGGGTTCTCTGCTCATTTTGTCCTTCATCAGGTGATTAAAATATTTCAAATGAGCCAGCCTTCTCATGTCACCATTTTCATATAAAAAAACTTCACTTCCCCAGATTTGATGGTCATCGCCGTAACCTGTACCATCCCAAACAATACCTAAAATGGGTTCACAAGTATGCAGAAGTGAATTTTCTGCAAGGACTGCGCAAAAATGAGCTTTATGATGCTGTATTTTCACCAGGTTTTTTACATCATGCTCTATACTAAATGCTGATGCAGCCGAAGTAGAATGATATGCTGGATGGCTGTCGGCAAGGATTACGTCAGGCTTTATATTCAGCATGGCAGTAAGTTGGGTCATCGATTGCTTAAAAGCAATTTGAGACTCTAATGATTGCTGGTCGCCCAGATATTGGCTTATATAAATATTCCCGTTTTGATAAATTGCAAAGCTCCCTTTTAATTCTCCTCCGAATGCAATCAAACGCTCATTGGTATCTGAAAAGGGATGAGGAAAATATCCCGGAGCTAATCCCCTGCTTCTTCTCAAAATAATTTTCTGACCGGTTTCTGTAAGTTGTAATACACTGTCATCCTGTGGCATAACGATCTCTCTGTCAAAAGTCAGGATAAGATCAGCAATATCAAAGAGATGTGTCAATGCATCTTCGTCTTTATACAAGATGGGTGACCCGCTGATATTTCCGCTTGTGGTGACCAATGGTTTATTACATTCTTTGGCAATCAGGTAAAGCAATGGATTATTGGGCAGCATCACCCCGATTTTATCCAGTTCCGGCGCTATCTCTTCGTTGCAAAGGCCGGAAAGGCATATATTTTTTCTGCGGCACAGCAGAATAGGGGCAACTTTGTTTTGTAAAATACTTTTTTCCTTATCATGGATAATAACATCTTTTTCTGCCATAGTCAGATCGGGGTACATAACGGCAAGTGGTTTTGTAGGTCTGTGTTTTTTTTGTCTCAGATCAGAAATAGTCTGTTTATTCGTTGCATCACACATCAGTAAAAATCCCCCTGTGCCTTTTACTGAAACGATCTTTCCAGCCAGAATTGCATTTGATAAATACGTTATCATGACATCCTGCGAAAGGGCTATTTCTGATGTTGTTTTATCGTAAATATGCATCTGAATCGCACATTCAGGACAGGAATTTGTCTGGCTGTAGTATCTTCTGTCACCGATGTCCTGATATTCTTGTAAGCAATCGGTACACATATTAAGATGGGACATCGTTGTATTGATCCTGTCGTAAGGCAGTTTTTTTAGTATAGAATATCTTGGTCCGCACTGAAGACAAGTGGTAAAAGGATATCTGTATCTTTTTCCTTGCCCATCTGACAAGTCATGTTTACATTTTTCGCAGATTGAAATGTCTGGTGTCAGAAAAAGATCAGGTATGTCATCACTGAAGTCAGGTATAATACTAAAATTTAAATAGCTTTTGGTAATTGTTCTGGATATTGAATGACCCGTGATCAAGGCATTTTCCGGAGGATGCTGTAGGATATTTTGACAAAAAACAACTGCAGTTTTTTCATCAGCATTGATTTCAATATGGACGCCATTTTTGGTGTTGCTGATATATCCACACAGATTCATTTCATTTGCCAACTGATGCACAAAAGGCCTGAAACCCACACCCTGTACCATACCTTTGATGTGAATATGAAATGTTTCCATGCTATTGACCTTTTGTTTTTCCTGCAACTATCCGACCATTTCAGGTACGGGTACTTTTGATTTCAGCCAGTCATACCATTGGCTAAGTCCTTCACCTGATGTACAGCTTACTTCTATTATTTCCAGTTTGTGATTGACCTTTTTTGCATTTTCTTTGGCTTTATTGATGTCAAAAGGAACATAAGGCAAAAGGTCTGTTTTATTGATGATACATAGAGTAGAGGTATGAAACATGTCCGGGTATTTCAGGGGTTTGTCATCTCCTTCTGTCACACTCATGATGACGACCCTTTCTTTTTCGCCCAGATCAAACATGGCCGGACAAACCAGATTTCCAACATTTTCGATAAAAAGTATTGAATTTTCTTTTGGTTTTAAGCCCTGTAAAGCATGAAAAATCATGTGCGAATCCAGATGGCAACCTTTACCGGTATTGATTTGGGTTACTTTTGTACCTGTGGCATGGATCCTGTCAGCGTCATTGGTGGTTTGCTGATCTCCTTCGATGACGACAAAATCAAGTTCTCCCTTCAAATCTGTCAGTGTTTTTTCCAGCAGAGATGTCTTTCCGGATCCGGGTGAAGATACCAGATTTAGACACAATATATTTTTAGCATCAAAATATCCCCTGTTTCTTTCAGCCAACAGATTATTCTGATGCAGGATATCCCTTTCTACATCAATGACGGTTTTTTGGTCGTGATGATGGTGATGATGATCGTCATGTTCATGATGTTGATCACTGCTGCAGCCGCATGTTGCGCACATATTTTTTTGATTTAAATTGTTTTGTATAAAGGTTTTGTTTCAGCGTATGTTATTCATCGCTCATCGTTCAAAATTCAATGTTCTGCATTCGTCATTCTTCGCTCGTCATTCACAATTATCTTCACTCTACTGTAACTGATTTTACCCTGAGTTCTTTGCCTTGGATTATATTGATAAAATGGCTTTTGCAGACGGGACACGGGGAATATAAACTGTCAAGATCAAAGGAATTATTACATTCCAGACAAACAGCTTTACCACCCGGTCTGACGATAATCCTTTCTGCATTTTCCAGAACAGTTGACTTTACGGCTTCCTGCCATGCAAAATCAAAAGCACTCATTTCTATTCCGCTGAGTAAACCCATCTCGAGTTCTATTTCATCAATTTTTATTGCATTAGCTTTGGTGGCTTCACCATTGGCAATTTCAATAATACTCATGACTATAGACAACTCATGCATCTGACCGGTTTATATCTTTTTTCTGTTGGTTTGATATTTATAATAAAAAGCAACCGCAATAGAGACAAGGATACCAATGGTCACCAGTCCATGTTCAGGTTCGGTAAAATAATGGATAATAGAAAATCCGTCATGCGTATGATCTCCATGTCCCGGGTGTGCAAATGTCAGATTCGGAACGGCAATTAAAAATAATACAGAGATAAAATAAATTAAATGTTTCATATTGTTTTATATTTATAAAGCTATCAGGCAAAGGTATAAAATTTGGCAAAACTGCCATAATGATTATTATCATTTGTGATATTGATAAATGTCATAAATAGATGTATGGTTGGCTTTGTACCTTGCGCACAATTATTATGCGTGAAATATTTTTGTATCCAAAGGTAAGTGGTCGTATGAATAATGTTGAGTAGGATTTTAAATTATCATGCATATACATAGCTGAATATTTTATTTTTCACCTTCAATTAAAACAATATGGCCACTGAAACACTCATCAAAAAGCCGCTTACGTACTATGAAGGAATGCGGTTGAAAGGATACTCCAGAAGAGATTTTATGAAATTTGCCAGTATGATGGCTGCCTTTATCGGTGTTGAAAGTTCTGCCATAGGGCAGGTAGTGAAGGCACTGGAAACAAAATCAAGAATTCCCGTTATCTGGATGCATTTTCAGGAGTGTACTTGCTGCAGCGAAAGTTTTATCAGATCATCGCATCCCATCGTTGCAGATATTCTCCTGGATATGATTTCCCTTGATTATTCAGAAACACTTATGGCTGCGTCAGGTGTTCAGGCTGAACAGTCTTTACAAAATACACTTGAAAAATACAAAGGCAAGTACATTTTATGTATTGAGGGCAGTGTACCGGTGGGAGCAGATGGCGTATATTGTATGATAGGTGGCAAAACGTCATTACAGGTATTGGAAGAAGTAGCAGAAAATGCAGCAGCCATTATTGCATGGGGAAGTTGTGCCAGCAATGGTTGTGTTCAATCAGCAAAACCAAATCCAACATCTGCCACGCCAATACATAAACTGGTCAAAGGAAAACCCGTCATTAAAGTACCCGGATGCCCTCCGATCGGAGAAGTTATGGCTGGCGTTATTGTTCATTATCTTACTTTTGGCAGAATACCGGAGCTGGACAGACTTGGCAGACCTAAAGCTTTTTACAGCAAAAGAGTTCACGATACCTGTTACAGAAGAGCTTATTATGATGCAGGACTGTTTGTGGAATCATTTGACGATGAAAATGCAAAAAAAGGATATTGTTTGTATAAAGTAGGTTGTAAAGGTCCTTCTACATATAATGCCTGTGGTGTGATGAAGTGGAATGAAGGCACCAGTTTCCCGATTCAGTCAGGCCATCCATGTATCGGGTGTAGTGAGGAAAATTTCTGGGACAATGGCCGATTATACGAAAGAGCATCAGCATTTGCTGGTTTCGGGATTGAAGCAGATGCGGACAATTGGGGAAAAGTAGCTTTGGGAGTTACGGCTGCTGCTATAGCAGGTCATGCCATAGCTACCAATGTCAGCAAGTATAAAAAAATTCATGAGCTTGAATTGGAGGGGAAGGAAGGTGAAAAAGAAGTGGTTTCCTAGTTTATCTAACCTTAAAATTTTAAAAGTATGAGCAAAAGAATAGTAGTTGACCCGATCACAAGAATAGAAGGTCACCTGAGATTAGAAGTTGATATCGAAAATGGAAAAATAAAAGATGCATTTAGCAGCGGTACGATGGTCCGTTTGATAGAAGAAATTCTTAAAGGCAGAGATCCAAGAGATGCATGGGCATTTGTTGGCAGAGTATGTGGAGTATGTACTTCCGTTCACTCTTTGACCTCCGTAAGAGCTGTAGAGGATGCTTTGGATATTGTCATCCCACCGAATGCAGAACTGGTAAGAAACATCATGCATTGCAGTCAGTACATGCATGACCACGTAGTTCATTTTTATCATTTGCATGCCATGGATTGGGTCGATGTTGTGAATGCATTGAAGGCAGATCCTAAAAAGACATCCGAACTGGCACAAAGCCTTTCCAACTGGCCAAAAAGTTCACCGGGCTATTTCAGTGATATTCAGGCCAGGATCGGTAAGTTTGTAAATAGCGGCCAACTTGGAATTTTTGCCAATGGTTATTGGGGTCATTCAGCGTATAAATTACCTGCAGAAGTCAATCTGATAGGTTTGGCTCACTATCTTGAAGCGCTGGAGTGGCAGAAAGAGATAGTCAAAGTACACGCTATATTTGGTGGAAAAAATCCTCACCCGAACTTTCTCGTAGGTGGAATGGCTTGTGCCATAGGTGTTGATGATGTAAGTGGTATCAACGCTGAAAGACTGGCAATGGTGGGAAGATTGCTGGTAGAAGGTAAAAACTTCATTGAGCAGGTCTATATTCCGGATCTTATGGCTATTGCTTCATTTTACAAAGATTGGGGAGCCATAGGAGGCGGATTGGGCAATTATCTGGTGTATGGTGATTTACCGACCAATGGATTCAGGGACGGAACTAAAATGAAGTTCACATCCGGTGCTATCCTGAATAGGGATATAAGTAAAGTGTATGATGTAGACTTGCGGCATGACGAAGAAGTTCAGGAATTTGTGACTCACTCCTGGTACGAATACGCAGGCGGTGATGGAGTAGGATTACATCCCTGGAAGGGAGAAACAAAAATGAACTATACGGGACCAAAACCACCATTTGAACATCTGGATGTTGATAATAAATACAGTTATCTCAAGACACCAAGATGGAAAGGAAATGCAATGGAAGTTGGTCCGTTGGCCCGGGTACTGGTGGGTTACGCAAGAGGTCGAGAAGAGTATAAGGCAGTGGTTGATAAGGCACTAAAAGACCTTAATGTCCCTGTCACAGCTTTGTTTTCAACCCTGGGCAGAACGGCTGCAAGAGGTCTTGAAAGCGTGCTTGCTTCACAATGGGTACTTGAATTTTATGATCAGCTTATAACAAATATCCGAAACGGTGATACGAGAATGGCAGAAATGGGTAAGTTTGACAGAGATACCTGGCCTAAACAAGCAGTTGGTGTTGGATATTCCGAAGCCCCACGAGGAGCTCTCGCACACTGGATCAATATTGAAGATCAGAAGATAGCAAATTACCAACTGGTGGTACCAACTACCTGGAATGCTTCTCCACGGGATGGAAAAGGTCAGATGTCAGCTTACGAATCATCGCTGATTGATACTCCTGTAGCAGATGAAAAGCAACCATTGGAAATATTAAGAACCATACACAGTTTTGACCCTTGTATGGCTTGTGCTGTGCACCTGTACGACGAAAAAGGAGATACCATCGGAAGAGTAAGTGTAGTAGGTGATTAACATATAAAATATAGAAAGTATGGCAACTAAATATCTTCATATACCTCGATTACGGAGGATATATGTTTGGGAACTACCAGTTAGGATGTATCATTGGCTCAATGTTCTGGTTTTACTCACATTGATAGCAACTGGTTTTTATATTTCTAATCCATTGGCCTTGATGAGTCAGACAGAAGCAACCAATGTATTTACCATGGGATGGGTAAGATTTATACACTTCGCAGCAGCGTATATATTTTTCTTCAATTTCCTATTCAGGATCTACTGGGGATTTGTTGGAAATAAATATGCGGACTGGAAACAGTTTATTCCCACATCCAAGCGCTTTTTTAATGAAATGTGGACCGTGATAAAAATTGATGTTCTGTTGATGAAGGGACCAAAAGGGAAAAGAGAACATCTGAGTATTGGTCATAATGCATTGGCCGGATTATCCTATTTTATAGTATTTCTGATGTTTTTGGTACAATGTCTGACCGGATTTGGATTGTATGCAGCCATGTCTGATTGGTGGTTTGCAGATTTATTTGCATGGGTGCCGGCAGTGTTTGGCGGTGATATAGTCACCCGTCAGATACATCACTGGGCCATGTGGTTTTTTATACTTTTTTCTGTCATACATGTATATCTTGTTTTTTATCATGATTATGTAGAAGGCAGAGGTGAAATCAGCAGTATGGGAGGTGGATGGAAATTTATAGAAGAAGAATTTTTTGAAAAAGATAAACCACATACACCCAATCCTGAAAAGAAAGAGTAGAAATGAACAAATCAACTTTAATACTAGGTATAGGTAATATACTTATGGGCGATGAAGGGGTAGGTGTTCATGTCGCAAAAATGTTGGAGAAAGTTAATTTCCCTGATCACGTGACCGTATTGGATGGTGGTACGGGAGGATTTCATCTGTTGGAATACTTTGATCTGCATGATCATATTATCATGATCGATGCCACTCTGGATGGACTTCCACCCGGGACAGTGAGGCAAATAAAACCTCGTTTTGCGCTTGATTTTCCCCCTGCGATGAGTACGCATGACATAGGACTTAAAGATTTGGTAAGTGCTTTACAATTATTGGGCAGGATGCCGGAGATTGATTTATTGGTTGTAAGTATTGCATCCATTCAGCAGCAAGGCATTTATCTGACTGAAGAAGTACAGAATGCAACAGCAGGGCTTATCGCAAAAATCAAAGAAATGGTCGAAAATGAAATGGTAGTGGCTGAGATTTAATCAGGATAGGAAAAGATTGAGATATATTATATCTGAAAAAAAATAAGTCACATTTGATCATCGAAGTCTCCGGACTTCGATGTCATTTATACTCAAAACAAATTGGTTTACGAAATAATTAAATTCAAATTATTGCTTTTGAGTAATGGCAAAGTTAATGTTTACTAAAAGCGGTACCTGAACATGGAGGAAATAGATATCCTTACTTTTCGGAATTAACTGATTCTGGCAGTTTCAAAACCAAAAAAATATTCCAAAATAATCGGTATAATGATATCACAAATTAAACGTCAGGTGATTACTTTGATTTTTGAATTGAAATGTATACATTTGTAGATACATTTCAACAAATAATTATGAAGCAACATTTTTTTAACTTATGTATGATACTGATGAGCGCTGGAGTATCTGCACAAGTAGGGATAAACACGGCATCACCACATGCATCAGCAGCTTTGGATGTCACTTCTGTAGATAACAATAAAGGTTTTTTACCGCCCCGTATGACGATGGCACAGAGAAATGCAATTGCATCACCAGCTGCAGGATTGACGATATACAATAGTGCTAATAATTGTTTAGAAACCTGGGACGGTACTATGTGGTATGGACCATGTTCGATACTATCAGCAGGCTATCCAGGAAGCACAGTATTTTGTAGTGGTATTGTTACTAAAGTAGTACCTGTTTTAAATCCCGCGACTGGCAAAACCTGGATGGATAGAAATCTTGGTGCCAGCCAGGCAGCCACAAGCAGCACAGATGCTAATTCTTATGGTGATCTATACCAATGGGGACGCAGAAGCGATGGACACCAGTGCCGAACTTCTGGAACAACTACCGCTTTGAGTAGTAGTGACATCCCTAGTCATGGAAACTTTATTTTAGCACCCAGCTCACCTTTTGATTGGCGAAGCCCACAAAACAATGCTTTATGGCAGGGTGTAAGCGGGACCAACAATTCTTGCCCAACTGGTTATCGTTTGCCCACAGAAACAGAATGGGAAGCCGAACGCTCAAGTTGGAGCAGCAATAATGCCGCTGGAGCCTTTGCATCTCCGCTTAAGTTGCCTTTGGCGGGCGCCCACGACAGCAGCAATGGTGCGCTTAACGTTGTCGGTATCACCGGCCGCTATTGGAGCAGTACGGTGAGTGATACCCTTGCCCGCGGCCTCCGCTTCACTAGCAGCCTTGCCCGCATGTACGCCAACGCTCGGGCGACCGGAGACTCGGTACGTTGCCTTAAGGATTGATAGGGAGTGGAAAGTTTGAAATTTTGTAAAGTTTGAAAGTGAAAAGTGAGTGAAAAGTTGAAAGGTGAAAGGAACTTTAAAAACTTTCTACTTTAAGAACTTTCTACTTTAAAAACTTTCTACTTTAAGAACTTTAAAAACTAAATAATATGGCGATAGAACGGTTTGAAGATATTATAGCTTGGCAAAAAGCAAAAGAACTGACTGTTCAAATTTATAATTTATTTTCAGAATCGAAGGACTTAGGGTTTAGAGATCAAATTCAAAGAGCATCGGTTTCAATTATGAACAATATTGCAGAGGGGTTCGAAAGGAAAAGCAATAATGAATTCAGGCAATTTCTTTTTATTGCTAAAGGTTCATGTGGCGAAGTTCGCTCAATGCTCATTTTAGCAAAAGAATTGAACAAAATATCTGAAAATGATTTTAGTTTTCTTTTTTCACTTTCAGAGGAAATTTCAAAAATACTTTCCGGCCTCATAAAAACTTTATAACTTTATAAACTTTCTACTTTATAAACTTTTGACTATAAAACTGTAAAATTCGAGTTCTTATTGACGAAACTTTCAACTTGCTTGTATTATCGTCAATAATATATTTACCTTTGCTTTAGTAACTTTTTAATTTGATCCGAATTTAATGATAAAGAGGGAAATATACTTACAAATGCTGTATCAACTAAAAGATCAAAACCTGATCAAAGTAATTACGGGCATTAGGCGAAGCGGGAAATCTACTTTGCTTGGGGCTTTCAAAAATGAGCTCATCGAAAGCGGAGTAGGAGATAAAAACATTATCTTTCTGAATTTTGAAGAACGTGAAAATTTACATCTAACCGAATGGTCTGTACTGTATGATGAAATCATAAAACAAGTCTCCACCAACACTAAATATTATGTATTTCTAGATGAAGTACAGCTCGTAAAGGGATTTGAACAACTTATCAATGCGTTGTTTTCAAAGAAATGGATTGACTTATATGTAACAGGTTCCAATGCCTATTTGCTATCAAGTGAGTTGGCTACTTTGCTCTCTGGCAGATACATTGCCATTCATGTTCACCCTTATTCGTTTCAAGAATATGCTCTTGCGTATTCCAACGAACACAATACCGACAGATTGTTTCGGCAATATATAAATAGTAGTAGTTTCCCTGAAGCGGTAACATTGGCTCAAAACAATCTGTCTTTGGAGAACGATTATTTACGCTCTATTTATGATTCAGTGGTCATCAAAGACATTGCTCAACGTTATAAGTTACGCAGTTTGCACAATTTGCATCGTGTTATCAGCTTTGTTTTTAATAGTGTTGGTTCCTATATTTCTCCAACCAATATCGCTGCTGAACTTGGCAAAAAGAATTCAAAATCAATTTCTCACAACACCATTATCAAGTATTTAGATTTTTTGAGTAATTCGTATATCATCTATCCTGCACCGAGGTTCGATATAAAGGGCAAAGAACTGCTTGCTACAAATCAAAAGTACTATTTGGTGGATTTAGGACTAAAAAATATCACTACAACCAATAAATATGATGCAGATTTGGGACATAAATTAGAGAATGTGGTTTATTTTGAATTACTAAGACGTGGTGGAAAAGTGTATGCAGGGAAGAACAATGATAAAGAAATTGACTTTGTCGTTCAAAAACCGAACAATGAGTATGCTTATTACCAAGTGGCTTTTACTGTTAATGACGAAAAAACATTTGAAAGAGAAATTTCGGCATTTAGAAGCATTCGTGATCATCATCCAAAATACCTGCTAACGCTTGATTATGATCATGCAAATATTGAGGGCATTCAGAAAATAAATGTAAATGATTGGTTGTTGCAAAAAATATAATAGATCATAAAAATACGAATTAAAGAGTATTTAGACATGAGAAATAAAAACATAAAAAATAGGCTGATAAAGTATTTTTATCACTTGAACAGCATTCTGAGAATAATATGCATTATACTTACAGGAGGGGCTTATACCAACGCCCAAACTATCAGTGGCAACCTTTCTTTACTCGCCAATCAATCCATCAAACTCGAAGGCTTCAATGGTCTGAAAACTTATCCCATATCAACGACAACGTCGGATAGTATGGGCAATTTTACATTACAGTACACAAAAGCAGATCATGGCATCGGCTATCTCAAGTCTGTGGACAACAAACCTCTTTTTGTAATCCTAAGCGGAGAAGATATAGAAATAGTTGGTGAAGCATTTAGTATTGTAGAAACCATTCAGGTTGTAAAAGGGCAAGAAAATCAATGGTTTGGACAATATGCCAAAGAACATCCAAAACGGGAGCAAGCCCTCAGTGCCTGGCTATATTTGGAAAAGATGTACACGATGGATGAAATGTTTTCTTTACAAAAAACACCTTTGGAGGTTATACAAGCTGAAAAACAACGTATTAAAAATGAAGACGCAGCTTTTTTAGCCAAGCTACCCAAAGACAGCTATGTCAATTGGTATTTGCCTGTTCGGAAGTTAGTTAGCTCTGTGACAACAGTAGGTCAATACCGACCGGAAGAAATCCATGCCACCTTTGCGGCTTTCAGGGCAATGGATTACACAGATCCACGATTGTACAAAAGTGGTTTATTCAAAGATGCTATCGAGAGTCATTTCTGGATGATCGAAAACAGTGGGCGTTCGCTCGATTCAGTGTTTATCGAAATGAAGCACTCCATTGATGCGATGATGGTACACCTGGTCAAAGATGACAAAAAGCTCAATGAAGTGGCGGATTATCTGTTCAATTTAATGGAAAAGCATAGCTTATTTAGAGCTTCCGAATATCTCGCGATAAAAGTACTCAATGAAACGAAATGCACCATCGATAGTGATCTGACTAAGCAACTCGAATGTTATCGCACTATGAAAAAAGGAAATATTGCACCAGAGATAAATTTTGGTAAAATGTCCTATTTAAATGGGGTTAAACAAACACAATTCAGCAATCTTTCTAATTTGAATACACCTTATATTTTGGTTGTTTTTGGTGCAAGTTGGTGTCCTAAATGTATGGAAGAACTGCCCATAGTGATACAAAACTATGTAAAATGGAGTAATTTGGGTGTAGATGTGGTTTATATCTCTTTAGATACGGATAAGGCAGCTTTTGAGCAAGCGGTAAAATCATACCCCTTTTTCGCTTATTGTGATTATAAGAAGTGGGAAAGTAAAGCAGCTCAAGATTATTACGTTTTCGGCACTCCGACATTTTATCTGTTGAATAATAAAAGAGAGATTATCATGCGCCCAAATTCTACATCACAAATGGAGGCTTGGGTAGATTGGGTTTTGGAAAAAGGAAATAAATGACAATAAATGGAAATAATAAACAATGAAACGCTAACACAGGCAATGATGTACAGCTTCTCTATCAGTAAGCCGTCACATAGCCAAACCGTTAGCATCAATAATCAAATAAATAAATAAAATAAATAAACATGAGTGATTTACTTCCAATTTTGAAAAATCGTCAAGAATTTGAAAAGCAAAAATCAAGGGGTATGTATGTTGAGGAGCTTTTCGGAAATGAAAACAGTCCAATATTAATGTATGGAGAAGACAAAGGGGCATATATTGCTTATAACCAATCAACAAGCGAAAATGAGGATAAACAAATAAGAGAATTGGCAATTAAAAATCTAGAAAATATAGAAGTTCCATTTCATGTGGAAGTAATGCAAGGATTTAAAATTGCAATGGCTGAACATGAATATGCGGCAGAGAAAATTCTAGACAAAAATTATTTGAAAAAATTAGCTGCTGAGTTGGATTCAAATTCGATTGTAGTTGGCATTCCAATGAAAGGATTTTTGGTAGCAGTAGCAAAAGGTAAAGGAGAAGCTAATTTATACGGAGCGATTGTCCAGCAATATCAGAATGCACAAACTTACCCAATTTCTAATTCAATGTATTATATAGTTGGGGGCGAAATAGAAATGATGGGTGGAAATAGCAATTCAGGTGCTGTAAAGGACGAGAATGGTTTATTAGAAGTAACAGGTATAAATGATGCTAAAGGCAAAATCGGTTTTATCGCAAAAGTTGGTAACAAAAATGAAGGTGAATTAGCAAATCAAATTCAAACGGCTTTCCAAAATATATTACTACATGGTATGAAAGATGCTAAAAACTTCAACGGAAAAATAGATTTTCACATTAGCCCAGATTTTAATCCACTGACATCTAGTCTTGAAGAGCAAATTAAAACTATGGCAAAGAATATAAGCGAAAGAGGAGCTGTTCAAATAATGGGAGGAATATCAGAAGAGGAGTTTAAAGTTAGATTTTTCTATGGAGAGGATAAGTTGATTGGAGAGACTTTTGAAACCGAACCAGTTCAATTAAAGAACAATGTAAATAATCCAAAGCCCAATGATGAGATGCAAAACAGTAATCCTATGAATTATAATAAATCTGAAAAGAAGCCTTGGTGGAAAATCTGGTAAAAAAGAAGTAAAACTGATGCTAAAATTGGCTATGATGTACAGCTTCACTATCGCTCATCCGTCACAAAGTCGAACCGTTATGGCTCATGAGGGTAACAAAAACAACTAAACCTTTTACAATATCAACAAATTGATCACAAGATTTATGTTGGACAAAATAACATAAATGAGTCTTCACTTCCATCAGGAATCCATAACTTGTGGTCAGAGACTGGAGGAATAAGATATGAAAAAACTAATTCAAAAATTTATTATCTTTGCCTTACATTAAGTTTGAGAGAATTTGAGTAAGTCAGATAAAATATTGCAGAAAATATTAAGTGGTTTATCGGACAAGAACATTGCCTTTTCTGACCTTATAATTATTCTGTCTAAATTTGGTTTCGCACTTAGGACAAATGGAAGCCACCATATCCTTACGAGAGAAGATGTAGAAGAAATAATAAACATTCAACCAAAGAATGGACAAGCCAAACCTTATCAGGTGAAACAAGTAAGAGAATTGATTGTTAAATATGGATTAAATATAGATACAAATGAGTGATATAAAATATGAACTAATCATTTATTGGAGTACTCAAGATGACGCATTTGTTGTTGAAGTGCCAGAATTGGCTGGTTGTAAAGCTGATGGTGAAACGTATGAAGAAGCGATCGTCAATGTTAGATTAGTAATAGATGATTGGATAGAAACGGCCATCGGATTGGGAAGAGAAATACCTAAACCGAAGGGAAAACTTATGTATGCTTAAAAGAATCACGAAGCCATAACAACGGCTTTGACGACAGTTTCGCTATCGCTCCATCCATCACATAGCCTAGACGTTATTGGCAAGGCTATGACGACAACCAACAACAGACAAAAAATGGAGGAAATTTTAAGAAAGATAATTGACAACGAAGACGAAAAGACAATTGAGCTTTTCAAAGAATTTAAATCGCTAAATAAACAAGGCTATTTAACCCAGAATCCGCATTAGAAATTTATTCCGCTAATATCTGACTTTATATTTGTTTCTGTACTCATTTTTCCGTCCTCAATGTAGCAAAGGCTATGTAAACAACTGCCTATGCCACGAGCCAGTTGTTCGTGGTTCAGGCCTTTAAAGCCATTTCGTATGGCTTTTCTTAACGGCCTTCTTGTGCATCACAACTATTTTGTCATATATTATCTCATGACAAAGTCCAATGCGGAATCTGGGTTTAACAAAGGAACAATTACTTAAATTACTACATTGGAAATCGCCAAGACCTTTGAAGCTTTACAATTCTAATATCGAAAAAGATGTAAAAGAAATAACTGCACTTGCTTTTTCCACTCCAAATGACAGTTTAAAAATTCATATTCTGACAGCATTAAATGGTGTAGACTATCCCGCAGCTTCAGCAATACTTATGTTTTACGACCCTCGTAAATTTCCAGGTGGTACCATATCAATTTTTTCGACCATACTTAAACTTTGTCAATCTTATTTTAGATTATACACATGAAATCCCCATAAGCAGTCTGCACCTGCCCGACTCTTGTGTGCAGGCGGGTACAAACCTGAATAATTAAATGGGTGCTTTTCAAAGAATTTTAGTCCTTTATCCAAATCCGCAAATCAAACAAATGCAACAACTTAGCAAAATTTAAACACATGAAAGTTAAGATGGAACTATATTTGCAATGACCATGTTTACCTACTAAATATAATAAAAACAATATGAATAACCATATGCTAATTTTAGCTTTATTGATTACATCATTTTTTTCTTGCAAAGATAAGGATGTAAAGATGTCTGATTTGGTTGGGAACTATGAGGTCTCCATGAAATTGAAAGAAGGGACAATAGATAAAGCAAGCATTAAAGATTCTATCGATAATGCTATGGAAATTGCGAAAAAAGACATTCAAAAAGCAAAATCTGAAATGGAAAAGGATTTGAATATTGATGAGATTGATACAACAACTGCAGAAGGTAAAATTGAATATCTAACAAAATCATTTGGTAAATCAATAGCAGATGTCGGTTTGAATATCGGTGACGAGATGACAGAAATGGCTTCTGATCTTGCCACTAAAGGGCTAAACTTGTCAGAAGAAATTTTATCAAAAATACGCGTCAATATAGAGCTATTCGAAAACGGAAAGGTTAAATCATCTGCTTCCCTGTTTAATATTGGTATGGATGACGCAACATGGAAAGTAGCAGGAAATCAATTTTTTATTACAAAAGACAATGAATCAGAAAAGGATTCTTTTACGATAATTCAAAGAAGTCAAAATGGTTTTATCCTTGAAAAAGATAAGTTTCATTTTGTTTTCACTAAAAAATAGTAGATTTTACTTTGATTCATCCATCAGATGATCAAGAAAATGTTTTTCATCGCTGATTTGATCAAATTTTTTTGCGTTGTATTTTTCTGAAGCATTTCGGGCAATCGAAAGGGAAACCCATTTATTACCGGATACCTGTTTGGCCTTATATACAATTTGTCCGACATGATAGCTGTAGTGACACAATTGTCTGAGAATAGCATCTTCTACAGTCAACCCTTCCTTTCTGATGTAAATAATCTTTGCCAGATCATCCTCAGCTATGGAATCTAAGGTATTAAATAATAATTGCCATGCATTTTCCCATGTGGTTAATAGTACTTCTCTGGTATCTATGTTATTTTCAAACTCCTTATCCCTATTTCTCCATGGTTTCTCACCATCTTCAGTAAACATATTGGTCCATCTGGAATACATATTCCCAACCATATGCTGCACAATTACTGAGATGCTATTTTCATCATCGGAGGTATGATGAAAAAGATCATCATCACTGATTTGAGCCATTGCTTTGTCTGCAAGTAGTTTGTAATACTTAAAAAGTTTGATTGATGAATGTACCATAGTAAATATTTATTTTGCCGTACAAAGTTAAGCATAAATTCAAATGTGATAAGATCATCCTACCAACCATTTTTTAAATAACGGAGATCTTTCGGTACTTGTAATGACTTCTTCATTGGTTGGCAAGAGATTAATTTTAACCCTGGATTTTGTGTGTGTCTGCATTTTACCAACAGCCTTATGATTGATGATATATTGTCTGTTAATCCGAAAATAAGATTTGTCTGTGATGTTTGTTTCGATGTACTCGAGTGTATGATCAACAGGATATTTTTTACCTTCAAAATTGACCAGATAAGTAATTTTGTCAGTAGTAAAGTAGTATGCTACATCTTTATAACTGATGGTCCTTATATTTTGACCAATTTTTATCAACCATTTCTTTTCATTGATATTATTGTCTGTAAGAAGAGAATAATCCGGTACGCCACCCCTGAAGTATTTTTCATATTTTTGAAGAGCCAGACCGAGCAAATCTTTTTTTATGGGTTTGAGTAAGTAATCAACCGCAAATTGTTTAAAAGCTTCAATAGCATATTCATCATAAGCCGTGGTAAAAATTATTGGTTTAGTTATCGTAACATGTCTGAAAATATCAAAACTATTTCCATCTGCCAGATTAATGTCCATAAAAATCAGATCATAAGACGGTGAGGACGATAAAAATTCGATACTGTCCGCAATACTATCCAATTGGCGAATAATCCGAATATTTGGTGAGATTGATAACAGCATTTCTTTTAATCTCGATACTGCCAGTTCTTCGTCTTCGATGATAATAACTTTTGTCATTCTTTTAATTTTAGCGGAATTTTTACACAAAAAGCCCCATTATCCTGAGTAATTTCAATATCTTTTTGCATCATACTTGAATATCTTTTTGACAGTGATTGAAGACCAAAGTGGGTAGAAACATCTGTATTGATTTTATTTTGAATATTATTACATACCCAAAGCTTGTCTTCCTTCAAACTGATTTTTATGTACAATGGTTTAGATTTGGATACAATATTATGTTTTACTGCATTCTCCAATAATAACTGCAATGTCAGAGGAATAATAAAATATTGTTCTGTACCTGTACCTGTATCAGAAATATCAAATACAATGCTACTTCCAAATCTTTGTTTAAGTAAAAATATGTAATTATCCATGATAGAAAACTCTTCTTTAAGTAAGATCAAATCAGCATCTCTATATTGTAAAATTGACCTGTAAAAGTCCGAAAGATGTTCAACAAATACGACTGCTTGTTTTGGGTTGCTTTCAATGATAGAAACCAAAGTATTAAAACTATTAAACAGAAAGTGAGGGTTTATCTGGCTTTTTAACGTTTCAAGTTGGTTTTTAAGCTGGTCAGTTTTGATTTCATCAAGTAATTTTTGACGCATTTTACTTCTGGTAAGAACAAAATATCCTATCAAACCTAAAACAAAGCTTACCAGCACTTTAAACCACAAGGTTTGCCAATAAACTGGCTTTATAATAAATGCCACTTCAAATTTATCCACAAAGTCAAAATTATCATTAATGGAACACTCTAAAATGAAACAATAATTGCCTGGTGACAAGTTGGGATAAATTAGTTTTTGATCAGTGGTATAACGCCATTCGATGTCTATGGATTCAAGTTTATATTTATATTTAATAGCCCTGGGATACTGCATCCAAAGACCGGAATATTCGATTAAAAAATCATTTTCATTATGAGGCAGTACAATTTCGGACATGTTAATTAAGTTTTTTTGCCCCAACCGAATCTTGTCAATCAATACATTTGGCTTTAAGTAATTTTGGGTATTTTGACCGTATTTGATTACCTTGTCTGATTCAGTTATCCATACATTGTTGTCTTTGTCTTTACACACAGCATTGATGTTTTGAGCCCACTTACTTATACCAATATTGTTGCCAATATTAATTATATTAAAATTATCAACATTGATCACATCTATTCCGGTATGATGAAAAACCAAAATATTCCCATCTTTGTCAGAAACTAAACCCGAAATGTGTATTTCAGTCAGTCCATCCTCGATGCCAAGCATTGTTATGCTGTCATGTTTGATATAACCTATGCCTTCATTAAGTGTGCTAAACCAAATCACATGATTTCTGTCCTGAGCAAACGAAAGCACTGTATGATTGCTTATATACGGTTTAATAACTTCATCGAACTGTATTTTAATAATCCCTTTTCCGGCTGTTCCTACCCACATATTTTGTGCTTTGTCCGTAAAGAAAGTATAATTGTAATCTGAATTAAGTCCTGTTTTTCTGTTAAGTGTTTTAAGTACTTTGCCTTCAGGATTTATTTCATTGATTCCAGCTAAAGTGGATGCCCAAATCGAATTTTCTCTTAATGCAAGATATAGGATATTATTATTGGCCAAGCCGTCTTTTTCAGTTATCCGATGTTTTTTAAAGGTGGATAAATTTAAGGTTATAATGCCGTTTCCGAATGTTCCGCACCATAGTTCATTTTTTTGAGGAACATAAAGTAAAGAAAGTATATTTTCACCATCAATAAGTTTTCTACCTGGTGATTTAAGATCGGTTTTTATAAGACCATTTTCATTGCCAAGGTAAGTTATGCCTTTATACTTTGGATTGTTTGAATATCTTTTATACCGGTATAGAACTTTATGAAATTGGCGGATGCTGACACAAGGCCATTATTTCTGCAAAGAATCCAGATACTGGCCTCAACATCAACAAATATGTCAATAATGGACAAGTCGGATTCAAGACCGGATGTTGATATGCCTGAAACTATGTTTTGGTTAGTATTGTAATGAAATAATTGTTGTTTATTATCCGTTTGTATGATCATTTCATCATCCAGTAAGAGCTGAATATCAGTGATGTTCTGATTGCTTAATGGTGTTTGTATCAAGTGATTTGTACGTAAGTCCGCAAGCCATAATCCATGTTCATATGTCCCGACATAAAGTTTACTCCCGTCATGGGTCGATTGTAATACCGTAATTATATCATTTTTTAAAGCGGAAGAAAATGCAGGAGAAAGTATTAATTTTTGATTATTCTTAAATCCACATTCCTGAATTCCGGCATCTGTACCCACAAAAATACGACCATCTTTCATAGCTACCATAGTATAGATGTCCGTGCTTAACAAACCATCGTCCGCATCAATATTATACAGGGTTTTATTATCGTAGATATATAGCCCTTCACCATATGTCGCAATCCAGATTAAGCCACTTATATCCCGTAATATCGATGTAATAGGAGCATTGGGCCATCCTTCAGGTATTACCCATGGTGTAAGCATGTCATTGACATAAGTATAAATAGCTCCATCTTCGTATCCAATCCATAACGTATGGTTATCCTGAAATAACGATCTTACTTTATTTGAACCGGAGTCATTTCTTAAGATCACTTTATGTTTTATACCATCATATTTCAACAAACCTTCTGATGAGGCAATAAAGACAAAGTCGGTTTTGTGTCTGTATACAACTGAAGGATTGGATCTAACAAGATCAGTACTTATTTCATGATGATTAAAATGATATTGCTGCCCAAAAACAGTTGTAGAAAAGAGCAGTATCCATAAAATATGCACATTCATAACCTCAGTTGCGCTTCTAATGATACATTAATTTCTTCTGCTATTTTTTTGTTTACGATGCTTGGTATACTGATATTATAATCTTCCAAAGAAATTATAAAAGAGGACCTCAATAACAACAATTTATTTTTAATAGTTATTTCATGTTTTAAAATTCGTTCCATACCTACACCATGTATGGTAAAAATACCTTTTGTTCTGACCTGATATGAGGCATCTTTGGATAAATCAATCGGGTCCAACAATTTGCCCACATAAGTTGCAGTAGGAAATTTATCAGATTCCAAATAGTTTTCATTAAAATGCTCTTGTTGCAGTGCACTGTTGAATCCATTAAAAGATCGCATACGAAACTGAAAACGCAAATTTATTTTGAACCAAGTTAATAATTCCTTCCAGTTGATCACTCTTTGCTTTAATTATTTCCAGGCTTGCATCCGAAATGAAAAATATATTCCCTTTTATCTGCAATTGGTCAGATTGACTGATGGCAAAAAGCGAAAGCTCATGACAAAAACAATAATAAACATTTTCATTCTCCAAAAATAGTAAATTTCTGACCAATTCAATTAATTAAATTTGACTGAACAAGCAAAATTTCAGTTTTAATCGGGCATTAGTTTTTTATCATGATACATTATTCACAATTATTTGTTCTTTTTCGGTAAATTTCTTGCTGCGTATAACATCGGCTCTATTTTAGATGTTGTTCACTTCCAACAGATTATCAAACATAGGTTTTTATTTATTTATATATATGATCCAGGTCATTTTAATGTATTTGTAAATGATATATATTTGGGGATTATTAAACGATTTAAACATTTATGATCATGACAAAAAATATGGGTAATACTGACAAAATAATCAGATTAAGTCTGGCAATTTTAATTGCAGTCTTATACTATTTTAATTTTATATCAGGTACTATGGCAATTATTTTAGGAGTTTTGGCGGTTATTTTTGCCCTTACCAGTTTAATTAGCTTTTGCCCACTTTACACGTTGGTGGGTATTAATACTTGTGACATTAAAAAGTAAGATAGCGCACATGTTTAGTTGAAAGGATTGATTAATATGAGTGTAATGACATTCGTATTTCTTTTTCTATGTCTTAAAGTTTGAATTTTTGGTCGTTTGCTGACCGAATCGAGTTTTGAGAAGTATGCCGCAATTAAATCTATTCGAGATCGGTTGGATTATTTAATTTCCGGTTCAACTTAATTTTATCCCTTTTCAGCTTGATATTTTGTAGCTTTTATAACAAATGAGGATACATTGCGGTTCTATTGGTAAAATATATAGATAATTATGAATCGTGTCATATTAATTCAAGCGACTATTTTTTTGATTTTCCTTTTAGGGTGTACTCATGAACCGTCTTTACCACCGGTTAAGCCTGTGAGTTCCTATAAAACAGTTACCCCTTCCTGTGCGACATGTCCGACTGACTTGTTATGTGCAAATGTAGATGATATCGTCATTACTACTTCAACAACTTTTAAGGCTTGTGAACCTCAACCATCAGGACAAGGGAGTTTTGTAATGGATCCTTCATTTTGTTATATTTGGACACCTAATGGTCAGCAAACTGACATCGTTACCACTTGTATTGTCGCGTGCAATGGCAGTATTTGTGATTCAACCTATATTACTATATATCCTCCAATGCCGGTCGACACAATGCCGACAGGTGTACCATGTAAGGAAGATGTCATTTACTTTGAAAAAGATGTTTTGCCCATACTAAATCAAAGCTGCGCATATACAGCTTGTCACAACACGGCAAGCGCTGCTGAAGGCGTTATACTGGACAATTATAGTAAAGTAATCAGTACGGGTCGGGTGAAACCGTTTAATTTATCAAAAAGTAAAATTTATGAAGTAATTACTAAAAATGACCCGGACGACATAATGCCGCCACCGCCAAGTCCCAAATTGACTACAATTCAAATAAATATTATAGCTCAGTGGATTCTTCAAGGCGCAAAAAATGAGATGTGCGACATTAATAGTCAACCTTGCAATACTGTCAATATTTCTTATGCAACATACATCAAACCTGCTTTGGCTTCGTGTACAAGTTGTCATAGAGCCGGAAATGCAGGTGGTGGTATAAATTTAGATTCATATGCGGGTATGAAAGCAGCAGCGGACAACGGCCGTCTGTATGGTTCCATAAGCTGGACGCCTCCATATAAGACAATGCCTCAGGGTAGTGCAAAATTAGGCGACTGCACCATTAAAAAAATAAAATCCTGGATTGATGCCGGTGCGCCCAATAATTAATATATCTTTTTTTTATAATATCCTTGAATTGTCTACTTTTGCGATTCATTCAAGCTTAATTTTAGATCAATGAAGAATTTATTTTCTGTTTATATTTTTTCAGCTTTGTTCTTAACATCATGTTATTATGACTCTGTCGAAGACCTATATCCTGCTTCAGAATGTATAACTGTAAATGTAAGTTTCTCCCAAGATATCCAGCCAATACTGGTTAATAATTGTCTGACTTGTCATACGGCTGCGTCAACTATTGGCGGCGGGATTAACCTCGAGGGGCATGAGGCGGTACTTTTTTATGCCAATAGTGGGTCTCTTGTGGGATCAGTAAAACAATCTGCTCCTTATAGCGCTATGCCAAAAAGTGCAGCAAAGCTTGAAGCCTGTAAAATTTTGAAAATTGAGTCATGGGTTCAGGCAGGTAGTCCTAATAATTAATTTTGATTTTTAGTCAATAGAATCAACAATGTCTTTCACATTAAAATAATGATACGCAGATGAAAAAATTTATTCCTTTAATTTTTATACTCATTGCAGCCGTTGCGCTATTATCATATTATATGTACAATAAACCACATGCAGAAACCAAAGATGCTATGGCAGATGTTGTGATCTCACCGGCAGAATTGCTGGCTTCTTATGAACTGGATGAAACAAAAGCAGATCAGATGTATCTGGACAAAATAATAGAAGTTAAAGGTAGTATCAAAGCTATTAATAATCTGACGGGGGGAAGTAGTATTGCGCTTGACACAGGAAATGAGATGGCTTCAGTCATTTGCGAGTTTGAAAGTCCGGATGCCATTAAATCAGTAAAAGTTGGCGATGTAGTCAAAGTCAAAGGATTTTGTACAGGAAAGTTATCAGACATTATTCTCACCAGATGTTCGATGTGAAAGTTTAACACAATATTAATGAGATGGTTATTTGAGTTTGTAACAAACATGTATTCTGATCGTCTTTATTAATATAAGGTTTGCTGACAACTTATTCGTTTTTTAATATTTTTCCGGCGGTCTTATGATTAATCAGTTTAAAATATAAAATAATACAAATGAAACAATTTATCATGATTTTGATTATCGGTATTGGAAGTATCCAAGCTGGCTTGACTCAAAAATATTTTACTAAATCGGCGTCCATTTCATTTTATTCAGATACAAAGATGGAAAAAATTGAAGGACATAATAAATCTTCAAATTGTGTGTTGGATGCAGCAACCGGCAAGTTGGAATTTGGAAGTTTGGTCAAGGGTTTTCAATTCGAAAAGGCATTGATGCAGGAGCATTTTAATGAAAACTATATGGAAAGTTCTAAATTTCCAAAAGCAACTTTTAAAGGCCAGATCGATAATTATGTGATTTTAGACCCTTCAAAAAATCAAAAAATTAACGTTAAGGTATCAGGTGATTTAACCATTCATGGCATTACTAAAAAGGTAAGTACAGACGCCATATTAGACATGAAAGCAGGTAAGATAACAGCAAATGCTACGTTTCCTATAACTATTGCAGATTATAACATTAGCGTTCCTTCACTTGTAAAAGATCAAATTGCAAAAACTGTAAGTGTTAATGTCTCTGCAAATCTTGAATTATTAAAATAAATATCAGCAAGAAATTTGCATCTTCGCATAGAATTTACATTGATCATTTATTTTGAGTTATCCTGTAAGTTGTAATTACACAATATTATCCATATGAAACACCAACTTTTATTATTTGCTTTTTTGTTTTTTATATCAATAAAAATTTCCGCACAGGCAGATGACCTATTATCTCTGCTTGGGAATGAGGAAGTGACAGAATACACAAATGCCAGTTTCAAAACTAATCGTGTCATCAATCTGCACTCTCTTGAAAGTACTGCTGCAGGTGTTCTTGATTTTAAAATCGGACATAGATTTGGACCGGTAAATGGGGGAGCTTATGAGCTGTTTGGTTTGGATAATGCGACCATAAGGTTGGGTTTTGATTATGGTCTTACAGACAAATTTACCATTGGAATCGGCCGAAGTAGTTTTGAAAAAACTTACGACGGTTTTCTAAAATATAAACTGATTCGTCAAAGTACCGGAAAAAAGAAAATGCCACTGACTGTTGCATTGTTACTGACATCAGCAGTGCAAACACTTAAGTGGCAAAATCCCGATAGAGATAATTATTTTTCCAGTAGGTTGTATCATACAGGACAATTAATCGTCGGAAGAAAATTTAGCGAAGCATTTAGTTTGCAATTATGTCCAACTATTGTGCATAGAAATCTGGTAGCTACCAATGCTGAAAAAAACGATGTTTATGCACTGGGCGCCGGGGGAAGAATAAAATTGACTAAAAGATTAACCTTAAATGCAGAATATATTTATGTGGCACCAAATCAGCTGGTATCACAATTTAAAAATTCTTTTTCTGTCGGCGTAGACATTGAAACAGGCGGGCATGTATTCCAACTTCATCTTACTAACAGCAGGTCTATGATCGAAAAAGGATTTATTGCCGAGACCAATGAGAGTTGGTCAAATGGTGGTATTCATTTTGGATTTAATGTAAGTAGGGTATTCACCGTGAAATCGCGAAAGATATAATCTGATATCATTGTTCTGAACTAACCGCAGTTTAAAAATTAATACCCTTTTAAAAACATATTGGCCTTTAATTTGTCCCAATAAAAAGGAATAAGAATGATGCTAAATATTATTACCAAGGCAATTTCCAGGGAGATGATGTATTCTGGCCAGGGTCCCAGTAAATCGTAAAATGTTCTGCCCGGTGGTTTAGCATTTAAGTACATGTAATTGGAGTCAAGTGCCATATTTATTGGGTATATCACCATCGCTAACAAATTAAGCCCGATTCCGGATTTTATAGCATCTTTAAAATCGAGTGAAAAATTATATACAGAATGGCCGTAGAATGCTGCCAGGATGATAATTGCATGTACAGCCCAATATCTAATCGCTTCATAATTTGGCATACTATCTGTCAGGGTTGGGGTGAATATAGATTGAGCGCAAGCCGAAATGATCCAGAAATAAGTAACTGCCCAGGCAAGTTTCCACCTATACCACATTATGAATGGCATGATTAACGTAATTATGTTGCATAAGTGAAGTGGTAGGTCAACAGTCGGATCAAATGTAACAATATAAAGACGATACCATATTTTGAATATTTGTGTCATGGCACCAAAAACGCATATGATGGTTATGTACTTTCGTTGTTTATCGGCATTCCAATGATTTTTTGCGAGATATAAAGCAACCAAAATGAAACAAATACATGCCATAAAACAAATCAAATGTTCCGGACTGTAATTGGAAAAACTACCGTTATCTCTTAAAATAGCATCAAGCATTTATGTTATGTTTCCAGCAAAAATAATATTGTTACCTGGTATGTCCAAATAAATGTTATCATGTTTAAAAACAAAGGAAATTTCCAAACAGAGTTAAGATTAAATAAATACAACCATTGATATACTTTTGAAGGATAGAAGACTATATTGGGATTATTATTTCCTTTTGTGCAAGGTTGTCAGCTTAAGGATTTCACTAAATTAACGTGAGTACGGCGAATAAAACAATCATTTATAATGCTTTATGTTAAAGTCAGTGCTAGATTTTTACCATAAAACCCTGTAAGGGTTAAATATTTGTAACCCTGGGTTTAAACCCAGGGTCACAAATGCAAATACACATAATTTTGGCGGGATTTTTGCCATAATATGCAAAAATCATGACAAAATCACATCGAACTCATGTTAAATTATTATAGCTGTCTGATATTCGGGTCGATAAATCCTCTCAATCCCAATTCTACAGCTACCAGATTTTGAATTTTGCCATGATCAATGTCAAATTTTAAAATGGTTCGCATCTTGTGAAAACCATGGTGTCCATATGCTCCGGGATTCATATGCAGCAGATCGTTGGATTTATCCGGCATGACTTTGCATATGTGAGAGTGACCACAAATGTATAAATTTGGTTTTTCCTCCTTTATTATTTTATTTACTCTCGTACTGTATTTACCGGGATATCCGCCTATATGGGTCATAAATACTTTTATGCCGTCGCATAAAAAAATATTGTTTAGGGGAAAGATGTCTTTGACTGACTGGTCGTCAATATTTCCATAAACAGCTCTGAAAGTTGCCATTTCACGGTATTTGGAAATTGAGGCCAGATCACCAATATCTCCGGCATGCCATATTTCATCTACACCTGTTAGATGTTCGGTGATTTCATCACCAAAGTAAGAATGATTGTCGGAAATCAGAGCTATTTTTTTCATCTCCAAATTGGTAAAACACAAAGGACACTCCAGAGAAATGATCCAAAGTGTCCTTTTATATTTTAGTGAATTTATATTTGCTTATAAATGGATGACTTCATCATATGCTGCTGCCGTGGCTTCCATTATGGCCTCACTCATAGTAGGATGCGGATGGATGGATTTTAGAATTTCCATGCCGGTACTTTCCAACTTTTTAGCAACCACCAGTTCGGCGATCAATTCAGTAACATTAGCGCCAATCATGTGTGCACCCAGCAACTCGCCATACTTTGCATCATATATTACTTTTACAAAACCTTCTTTAGAACCTGATGCGCTGGCCTTGCCTGAGGCAGAAAATGGGAATTTTCCTATCTTAAGTTCGTATCCTGCTTCTTTTGCCTGAGTTTCAGTCAAACCTACACTCGATACCTCGGGCCAGCAATATGTACAGGATGGAATGTTAGAGTAATCGATCGCTTCAGGATGATGGCCTGCTATTTTCTCCACACAAGTAATGCCTTCAGCACTAGCCACGTGAGCCAATGCAGGGGTTGGAATGACATCACCTATAGCATAAATGCCTGCAACATTCGTATTGTAATATTTGTCTACTTTTATCATGCCTTTCTCCAATTCAATACCCAAGGCTTCCAGTCCAATATCTTCAACGTTTGGTGATACACCTGCAGCTGACAGTACCACATCACATTCAATAGTCTGAATGGTATTGTCTTTCCTGTTTTTAACGGTCACTTTACATTGACTACCTTTTATATCTACACTTTCGACGGAACTGTTGGCCAGAATATTCATTCCTGCTTTTTTATATATTTTGGACAATTCTTTTGATACATCAGCATCTTCTCTTGGTAGTAAGCCTTGCTCCAAAAACTCGACAAGGGTAACTTCTGTACCTATTGATTTATAGAAATAGGCGAATTCTACACCAATGGCGCCTCCACCAACAACAATTAGTTTTTTGGGTTGCTCCGGCAACGTCATAGCTTCGCGGTATCCAATTATTTTTTTACCGTCAATTGGCAAATTTGGCAACTGTTTTGCTCTTCCGCCCGTAGCGATGATGATATGGTCCGCACTATATTCAGTCTTTTTCCGGCAGCATCACTAACGACAATTTTTTTGCCCCTTACCAATCTCCCATACCCTTCAATAACCGTAATTTTATTTTTTTTCATCAGGAAATTGACACCTTTACTCATGCCGTCAGCTACATTCCTGCTTCTGGATATCATTTTACCAAACTCTGCTTTTGGTGCGTCAACCTGAATGCCATAGTCTGAAGCATGATTAATATATTCGAATACCTGAGCACTTTTGAGTAATGCTTTGGTAGGGATACAGCCCCAATTAAGGCAGACACCTCCAAGACTTTCCTTCTCAATTACAGCCACTTTCAAACCTAGTTGTGCGGCTCTGATAGCTGCAACATACCCGCCAGGTCCGGTTCCTAAAACAATTATGTCAAAATTCATTTACGAAATTTATTTAGATTTTCAAATTCAAATACACATTTTTTAGCCTTTTTATTTTTTGATAGAGTTCCAAAGGTAAAATTAAAACCAAATTATTCAAAATAAAAAATAGTTTTCACATACATAAGCTTTAGCCAAATAATGGGTGACCATTATCTAATAAATCAGCTTTCTTTGCACATCAATTTCTTTATCATCAATATATTCATCAAACGTTTTCAACTTATCTAAAAAGCCTTTTGGTCCTATTTCAATGATTCGATTGGCAACAGTCTGAGTAAAAGTATGGTCACGTGACGTAAACAACACGATACCAGGGAAATTCATCAGTGAGTTATTTAAAGTGGTAATGGTCTCCAGATCCAGGTGATTGGTTGGTTCGTCAAGCATCAAAACATTTGCTTCAGTCAGCATCATTCTTGAAATCATACATCTTACTTTTTCTCCTCCTGAAAGTACATTTGACATTTTAAAGGTCTCTTCACCTGAAAAAAGCATTTTACCTAAAAAACCACGTATATACGCCTCATCTTTTTCTTTAGAGTATTGTCTTAGCCAATCGATCAGATTCATAGGTTCAGTGGCAAAAAAAGATTCATTTTCATTTGGAAGGTAAGAACTAGTTATGGTTTGTCCCCACTCAATAAGACCTGAATCCGGTTGCAATTCTCCTGCAAGAATTTGATACAATGCGGATGTAGCCAGACTGTTTTTTGAAATAAATGATATTTTATCGTCTTTATCTACATTGAAACTTAAGTTTTTTATCCAGGATTCTCCATTCACAGTATAATTTAGTTCTTTAACTGACAATATTTCTTTACCAACTTCACGAGACTGCTTGTATATAATACCGGGATATTTTCTGGATGATGGCTTAATGTCTTCAATGTTTATTTTTTCAAGCATTTTTTTTCGTGATGTTGCTTGTTTTGATTTGGAAGCATTGGCACTAAACCTGTCAATAAACGCCTGAAGTTCTTTTATTTTTTCCTCACCTTTTTTATTCGCGTTTAGCTTTTGTCTTAAGGCCAATTGACTTGATTCATACCAAAAAGTATAATTTCCTGAATAAAGATTTATTTTGCTAAAGTCAATGTCAGCAATGTGCGTACATACAGTATCTAAAAAGTGCCTGTCATGTGACACAACCAGAACCGTATTTTTGAAATCAAGCAAAAAGTCTTCAAGCCAGCTCACAGTTTGTAAATCCAGATCATTAGTTGGCTCATCCAATATCAATACATCCGGATTGCCAAATAATGCCTGTGCCAAAAGCACGCGTACTTTTTGATTTCCATCCAAATCTTTAAGTAATTTGTAGTGATCTTTTTCTTCAATCCCTATACCACTAAGCAGATTGGCGGCAGTAGACTCAGCATTCCACCCATCCATTTCGGCAAATTCTTCCTCCAGCTCAGAAGCTTTAATACCATCCGCCTCAGAAAAATCTTCTTTTAGATAAATGGCTTCTTTTTGTTGCATTACCTTCCACAATTTCTCATGTCCCATGAGCACAGTGTTAAGTACTGAAACTTCATCAAACTCAAAATGATTTTGTTTGAGTACAGCCATCCTTTTTCCTGGTTCAAGATGTACACTTCCTTTGTTTGCTTCCAGAGTTCCTGCCAGGATTTTCATAAAAGTAGACTTGCCTGCTCCATTTGCACCAATGATGCCATAGCAGTTGCCTTCTTTAAAGGTTACATTTACTTCATCAAATAGGATTCTTTTGCCGTATTGAAGTGAAATATTTTGGGTTGAAAGCATATTTAAATTGAATTTTGGCGCAAAAGTAAGCATTTTTTTAATCCTTATTGATAGCATTATTGGCTTCAAAGCATTTTTTTGTTTTCTTTTTGTAATTATAGATGGTTGTTTCAGTCAAAAATTTTCATTTTTTTTCTAATTAATCTGTCAATTTTAAATAAATTTTAAGCATTTAAGGGTTCTTTTAAAAATTTGGAGATTTTCACTAATTGCGCTATCTTTTAAATATGTACTTTTGCAATAAATTAAAAAAAATAATTAATGGTTAACAATTTTAACTTTTCAGAAAGTCCTGAGCCTCATATCAAACGAACCAAAGAGATAATAAAAAAATATCCCCAAATTCGGAATTTGATGGGCCGAAATCCATATACATTTCTTTATATTGTTGGAATAGTACTGGCGCAATTGGGAGTTGCTGTATTATTACATGATCAGAGTTGGTGGTTGATTTTGCTTGTAGCTTATGCAATAGGAGCGTTTGCCAATCATGCACTTATTTGTATTAATACATGAATGTACACATAATATGGTTTTTCAGAGTAGGGTAGCTAATTTGTGGGCAGGTGTCATTTGCGATCTACCCAATGTGCTGCCAAGTTCAGTGCAATTTAGAAAATATCACCTTAAGCATCATGCTTTTCAGGGGCATTATGATATAGATGCTGACATACCAAGCGTTTGGGAAGCCAAACTTATAGGAAATTCTTTTATAGGTAAAGCAATATGGTTATTGCTGTTTCCAATTTTTCAACTTACCCGACCGCCGAGATTGAGGGAAATTCAATTTTCCAGCCTTTGGGTCTGGATTGACCTTATAGTTGTCATAGCTTTTGATCTTGTCCTTATTTATTTTTTTGGTTTTATGCCTATTTTGTATTTGATGGCTTCATTTTTCTTTTCTGTAGGTCTTCATCCTTTAGGTGGTCGCTGGATTCAGGAGCATTATCTCGTAGAAAGCCCTCAGGAAACTTATAGTTATTATGGACCACTAAACAAGGTGGCATTTAATGTTGGTTTCCATAATGAGCATCATGATTTTTCTTATGTACCATGGAATAAATTGCCTGAGATTCGAAAAATGGCACCTGAATTTTATGATACTTTGACTTATCATACATCGTGGGGTAAATTGGTGTGGAAATTCCTGACAGACAAAAATTTATCCCTTTTTTCAAGGACAATAAGAGAAGACAGAGGAAATGTTGCTACAACCCGAAATGCGGAAAGTGACTATCATGAACAAATAAGGGTTAAAGAAGAAGTATAATTTGTTTGAATTTTAAAATAAAATGAGTTTAAAGAATCGTTAAAATTACGTTATTACAATGCATAGTTTAATCGGTTTTATACTTATGATCGTTACACAGTTACACATAAAATTTTATTCGTGATGAAAAAATTCATAATATTGTTTGTCTTATCCTTATGTTTTGTTGGTATTTCTTATGATGCTTCGGCTCAGGTTAGAAAAAAGAAATCGACCAAAACATCAAAGACCTCAGAAAAAGAAAAACAAAAGTCCGAAAAGGTAGCCCTTATTGATAAATTAAATCCTGAGTTCCTGATCGGAAATGTTGGGTTTTTTAACGGTTTTTATGTTTCAACCAAAGCAGCTGTTGGGTATAAACTTAGTAATCGGTTTACCGTAGGTGTCGGAGGCAAACTATTTTATAATCAATATGGTGCACCTGGTCCGGATCCTTCATTATTCGATTACGGTGGATTGGTGTATGGACGTGGCAAGATCACAAATGAAATATATATTCAGGCTGAATATGATTTTATGCATTATGAGGATAGAACCATTAACTTTAATTCAAATCTGAAAGCTGCAAATATCAATTACCCTGCCATTGGTTTGGGTTATATAAGTGGAATGGGTAAGTGGAGGTTTGGTATTCAATTGTTGTACATTACAAATACACTTGCTCAGGACTACCAAAGTTCTTCAGTTGTTGAATATTGGGTAGGGACAAGTTACAATTTTTAGAAAAAAAATGCTTATCAAAAAATTATGGTAAAAATAGGTAAAACAGATCTGGGAACATTTCCACTTCTGCTGGCTCCTATGGAAGATGTCAGCGACCCGCCTTTCAGAGCTGTCTGTAAGGAACAAGGATGTGACCTGATGTATACCGAGTTTATTTCTGTGGAAGGGTTAATAAGGGATGCCGCAAAAAGTATTCAAAAACTGGATATTTATGATGACGAAAGACCTATTGGCATACAGATTTTTGGTGCCGAAATAGAGTCAATGTCTTTGGCTGCGGAAATGGTCGAAGCGGCTAACCCCGAATTGTTGGATATAAATTTTGGTTGTCCGGTAAAAAAAGTAGTTTGTAAAATGGCAGGCGCCGGCATTCTTCAGGACATACCAAAAATGATCAAACTTACTGAAAAGGTAATCAAATCAACATCACTACCAGTTACAGTCAAAACCAGACTAGGCTGGGATGAAAATACTTTAAATATTGAAGAAGTTGCTGAAAGACTTCAGGATATTGGCATCAAAGCATTGTCCATTCATGGCAGGACCCGAAAACAAATGTATAAGGGCGAGGCAGACTGGAGCTTGATTGGAAAGATAAAGGACAATGCCCGAATCCACATACCGATCTTTGGTAATGGTGATATAGATAGCCCTCAAAAAGCATTGGAGTACAAAAATAGATATGGTGTGGATGGTATTATGATAGGTCGGGCAGCCATAGGTTATCCATGGATTTTCAGAGAAATAAAACACTATTTTGCGACCGGCGAAATGCTTGAACCACCGACCATCGATGAAAGGGTAGAAGTGGCCCGTAAACATTTAATCCGAAGCATAGAATGGAAAGGAGAAAAAGTAGGGATCACTGAAATGCGTCGGCATTATACCAATTATTTCAGAAATCTGACGGGCATAAAAGAGTACAGATCAAGATTGGTTTCGGTAGAGTCAGGTTCAGAAGTGTTTGATATCCTTGATGAAATAAAGGAACATTATCAACATGAATTAATATTGATAGATTAATGTTTGGCAATCAATAAAGTATCTAGAAAGTGGTATTTAATATCAAACCATATGAAAGAAAATTATTTGAATTAATCCAACAGTCAGCCGTTGAATTGGGATTTCCCGTATATATCGTTGGTGGTTATGTTAGGGATCGATTGTTAGCCAGAGAATCCAAAGATCTTGATGTAGTCTGTGTAGGTGATGGTATTGCATTGGCGGAAAAACTGGCTTCCAAACTCAGACCTCAGCCCCATGTTGCTGTATATAGTCGTTTTGGAACAGCAATGATACGACATAATGACCTTGAGATTGAATTTGTCGGTGCCAGAAAAGAATCTTATCAGTTGGATTCAAGGAAACCATCTGTTGAAAATGGTAGTTTGGATGATGATCAAAATCGTAGGGATTTTACTATAAATGCACTGGCCTTGAGTCTCAATGAAGAAGATTATGGCGAAATCCTGGATTCTTTTAATGGATTTTATGACCTGGAACAAAAAATCATCCGCACACCTTTGGATCCAGACAAAACTTTTGCCGATGATCCCCTCCGAATGATGCGCGCTATTCGGTTTTCAACCCAACTTGATTTTGAGATAGATCCAATTACCTTAAAATCAATTTCTAAAAATAAACAAAGAATAAGTATTGTTTCCAAGGAACGAATTACTGCAGAACTCGAAAAAATCATTGCTTCTGAAAAACCTTCAAAGGGTTTTAACATTTTGTTTGATACAGGTTTACTACAGCTTGTCTTTCCTGAAATGGTCGCACTTCAGGGTGTGGAGATCAAAAATAATTTAGGTCATAAAGATAACTTTTATCATACGCTTGAAGTATTGGACAATATTGCCAGAGATACCAATAACATCTGGCTTAGATGGGCTGCTATTTTGCATGATATTGCCAAACCACCTACCAAACGATTTGACAATAATTTGGGGTGGACATTTCATGGGCACGAAGCCGTGGGAGCTGCCATGGTACCCCGTATCTTCAAGAGGATGAAGTTGCCACTGGATGCAAAAATGAAGTATGTGCAGAAGCTTGTGATGTTGCATCTCAGACCCATAGCCCTGACAAATGATAAAGTAACAGATTCAGCAGTCCGTAGATTATTGTTTGATGCAGGTAAAGATATTGATGACCTGATGACTTTGTGTAAGGCTGATATCACATCCAAAAACGAAGGTAAAGTAAACAGATATAAAGAGAACTATAAAGTGCTGACGGAAAAGCTGAAAGAGGTCGAGGAGATGGATCACTTAAGAAATTGGCAGCCTCCAATAACCGGGGATGACATCATGAAGATATTCAAACTACCACCTTCCAGAGAGGTGGGTATATTGAAGACCGCCATTAGGGAGGCCATACTTGATGGTGAAGTTGCGAATGATTATGATGATGCATATCAATATATGATGACCAAAGCAAAAGAATTGAATATGATTTAAAATTACTAAAAATTACTACAATGGACTACAATGAATTATTTGTTTTTACCAAACAGGAAAGGCGTGGCATCCTTGTTTTTATCTTTGGCGTTTTTGTTGTGCTCACCCTGGCAGAATATTGGCCTGAACAAACTTTTGAAGATTCGGCAATTGACCTCACTAAGTACAATTTTCCACCTGAAGACATTGTCAAATCAAAAACCAAGGACATTTCATACCATCAAAATTTTAATGATGAAAGTAATGATGATGGTCAGAAAAAAAGTATAAAGCCTCATCAAAAATTTAATTTTGACCCCAATTTGTTATCGGCTGATTCACTATTATTATTGGGATTTAGCACTTATGGTGTGCATAATCTAATAAAATACAGGGAAAAAGGAGGCAAAATAAAAGACGTCGACAAGTTTAAAACGATCTATGGTATTGATACCAGTATTATCAATGAATTGGGAGATTTAATAAAATTCGAAGCAGGTAAATACGTGCCAAAAATTACCAACGATTCTACAACTGTTGCGAAAAAAACGCCTTTTAAGACAATGACGGCCATTGAAATGAATACCGCCGATAGCATACAATGGGAACAATTGACGGGCATCGGACCATATACGGTTACAAAAATTCTAAAGTATCGCGATAGGCTCGGAGGTTTTATTGATCAGAATCAATTGGTTGAATTAGGTATAATTAAGGATAGCCTATATCAGATATTACAACCCTATTTAAATATAAATACAAATATTATAAATAAAATAAATATAAATACTGCTGATTATAAGGTATTTACCAAGCATCCTTACTTTACGCCAGATATAGCTAATAAAATAATTAAATACCGGATGCAACATGGAAACTTTGTTGATGTAGCGCATATTAGCAGAATTAAATCACTGAACGAAGCCCAGGGCAGAAGACTGCTGCCATATCTTAAGGTAGAGTGATAATTGATGAAGGATGATATTCCTCTATCACTCCACCACCATCCGTACACTTTTGATAAGCTTGCCTTTGTGGCTTACAGAAAGGATGTATAAGCCGCCGGGCAAGGCAGAGATGTCCCATATTGTCCCTTGATGGGCATCAGCTATAGCAAGTTGCCTGATCATACGACCCTGCACATCATAGAGCGTGTACAACATATCTGTCTGATCGCCCTGATTGATGATAATCTGAATCACTGGAATACCCAGGCAAATTATATACATTAATTTTATAGGACTCACCCAATTCCAAATTCAATAAGTCGATGGTCATTTCGTCAGTGGATGGATTGGGATAAAATAATAAAATTTACGAATATCGCTTTTGTGGCACGATAATGGAGCGATCAAACATGACAAATTATTTTAAAAAAACTAAATTAAAAAAAAAATACATTATGAAACTTTATAATTTTATTTTAATAATTTTACTTTACTTTTACTTTCATGTCAAAATGAAGAATTCCAAAGTACTAATGAGTCAGTTCAAGCCTATCCATTATCTTATGTTTCAGATAATAGTGGGCAGACAAATTGTACGGCTATTGATCCCAACTCCCCACTTACAGAATTAGGATTTCGGATTACCTCTTACCTAAACTTAATAGTTATTTGTCTCAGATAAACAGTTCTGGTACCTTCATATGGCCTAATGAGTTAATAAATATATATGGTACTCCACAGGTAAATATTGCTCTTTTAAATGACAATAATGACCCTACTAAAGTTAGTATTATTATTCCTTTCATTAAAATTGATAATTCTATCACAGCAATTATTAAAATAAACAAAAAAGCTGATGGAAGCTTTAACTATAAATTTTATAGTAGGTACAATAATGACTATTACTTAACGCATCCAAATGAAAATTTGTCAAATCGACCACCAACACCAATATTAAACGTAATTGGTAGGCAATTTGCCTTATTTGAATTTGCAGTTTGTAATTCTTCTGTTTTCCCAGCTATTCCACCAGGTGGCACAGGTCTTCAGGAAACAGGTTTGTGTGTACAAACTGTAACTGTTATGTCTTACATAACATGCTATGCAATAACAGGTGGAACAACTGAAAGTAGGGATAATTGTTGTAATATGTGGTGTGAGGACTCATATGAAAACTTAATCGATTGTCCTGGTAGCGGAGGTGGCTCTGGTGGAGATGGAGGATATAACCCAGGATGGAATGGAGGTGGATACCCATATGGGAATGGAAATGGCACGAATAGTGGTGGAAGTGGAAATTCTGTTAAATCTGAATTTATGGGTGAAGTCGTTTTTTTAGATAATTGGTTAAATGATGCGTCTTACGAAAAACTAATGGGAATCGCCAATCAAGCAGACTTGTATGAAGGAGGAACTTGCCGATCAATAGCTCATTCACTTGTAAATCTTCTGAAACAAAATAATTATAGTCAAGCATCAATTAATGCTGCCAATTGCTGGGTAAGTGGATTAAGTGTTACCACAAACCCTTCAGCCCCTGATGATTGCCCAAGTTCAGTAAGCACACCAATGCCAGATTTGCTTAATAATTTTGCAAATATGCCGCCTTTAGCTTTTACACTTGCAACTCCAAATACACAACTTCAGTATATGCCATGTGCAATTGCAAATAGCAGTTTGTCTTCTACACAGATAGCCACCTTATTAAATGCAATTGATGATTTTATGCCAGAAGATGCTCTTCAAATGTCTGATAGTGAAGGGAATCCAATTCCTGGACTACCTCCTGGACAAGATTATCATTATATGGCTAAAAAAGTTGTAAATTTATTTACGAAATATCCGGGATTAGATCTTAGCAAGACAGATTTAATCTATCTATTAAACAATGTTGAATCTACGATTGCCTTAAAAGATTTTTTAGATAATGAAGGCTATAATGCTGACACTGATTATGGCGCAAAAACAGTACTTAGGTTATTAAAATCCAACCATTTAAATGGTCCATATGGCTCCAATTTACAAGCTATAGTTGAAAATGAATATATGCTTCCTACTATGGAAGAAAATTCAGAGCCAGATATATTTCCCACCTTTGCTGTATATATGATTGTTCAAACTAATTACCACATCCATCTCAATCAGTGGAAGGAAGCACATCCAAATCAGGTGCCAAGCACAAAGGATAAAATAAGACTATATGCAAAGGCATTGAGCGAAATCGCCCATATTGGGTTGGATATATGTGGAATGGTCCCTGGTGGAGGTGAAGCATGCGACCTAACAAATGGCTTCTTATATGCTATAGAAGGTGATGGCATGAACTCAAAAATTTCATTCGCATCTTCTATACCTATATTTGGCTGGGTGTCAACCACGACCAAATATGCTGTAAAGGCGATAAAATATGGAACTAAAACAGTGAAATTGCCTTATGATGCCACAGGACCATTCATCAGATTTGCAGGAAACCTTAGAGACAATATGGGTATTGCAGTCGGTTCTGTCCAACAAGCACATCATTTAATTCAGCAAGCAGTCAATATCCAAACACATAATCTTGCACAAACGGCAGCCAAATCATCTAAAAACTCCTTCCATCTTCATGATCCGGTCAATAATGGATATTCAATACATAAAGATTTGCATAGTGGTGGAAGCCCACTCTGGAATTCACAAGTCCTAAAAAGAATGGAAGATAAATGGGATGAAAATCCAACCATGACACCTGAAACAGCAGCCAATATAATAAAGGAAATACAAATAAAGTGTAAACTCGCAATAGTCAATAATCCAAATACGCATATCAATAATATAAATATAGTATGGTAGATCAGATCTTAGATAATAAAATATTTTGGCATAGGTTTTCTCCAGCCAGTGAGTTTTGTAAAAGAAGACTTGGTGCATATCCTCAGGTTACAATGGATCAGGGTTGGTATGACATTGAGGATAAAACCCTCCCCGGATTGTGGATGAATATTTGGTCAGGAGGAAAGTTTCCCGATGAGTTTATTATTCCTACTTTTCATGCAAAGCCTAGGGCAAAAATAACTGATTTCTTATTTAGTGAAGGATTTGCATCTTCCAGCAGCACCTTTATTGCTAGTCAAAAATGCAAAGATTTACTGGACAATTATCGTTTGTCAGCACATCAACTTTATAAGGCCAAGGCTTATTTTAATGAACAGGCACTGGACTATTATATTTATCATTTTTATGATACATATTTTGACATTGTGGATTTCAAAAAGACAATATTTCACTATGATTTTTTAGCAGACTTCAAAGGGGATAAAAATAAATACAGAGATATCGAATTTTTTATAAACTCTGCTACTGAATTAAACATAAAAATTGACCAAGCAAGACTAGAAAATTTATCGATTAAAGCAAAACCGCTTGTATTTATCCAGAAACCTTGCCTTTATGATTTATTTTACATAAGGTCTATTTTTTTAGGATTATTTATTACCGATGACCTAAAAAATGCTTTTATAAAAAATAAGATTACGGTTTGGTCTCTAAATTCTGGATTTGAGTACGACTACTATGATGTTCGAAATTATAAAGTATACTAATTCTACTTTGTCAACTTACCTTGGTAGTGTCCAGTTATTATGCAAATGTTAGGTTAACCCAACATTTGAGAAACATTATTTAAATATAATTCGCTTTTTTTATTTAAAAACACTTAGTTATTGGAAACTTACATCTAGATTATAGATATATTGGAGTGAATTTTCTGAAGTTGACAAAAAAGAATTAATTACGACAGAAGTTGGGGCCGATAATATTAAATACCTACAGATACGAGCAAAACTCGCAATAGTCAATATTCCGAATACGCATATCAATAATATAAATATAGTATGGTAAATCAGGTCTTAGATAATAAAATATTTTGGCATAGGTTTAGGCCGGCCAATGAGGTTAGTAAAAGAATACTTGGTGCACATCCTCAGGTTACAATGGATCAGGGCTGGTATGACATTGAGGATAAAACCCACCCTGGATTATGGATGAATATTTGGTCAGGAGGGAAGTTTCCCGATGAGTTTATCATTCCTACTTTTCATGCAGAGCCAAGGGCAAAAATAACTGATTTCTTATGTAGTGAAGGAATTGGATCTTCAAGTAGCACCTTTATCGTTAGCCAAAGATGCAAAGATTTACTGGACAATTATCGTTTGCAAGTACATCAATTTTATAAGACCAAGGCTTATTTTAATGACCAGGCACTGGACTATTATATTTATCATTTTTATGATACATATTTTGACATTGTAGATTTCAAAAAGACAATATTTTATTATGATTTTTTAGCAGACTTCAAAGGTGATAAAAAAAAATACAGAGATGTCGAATTTTTTATAAACTCTGCTGCTGAATTAACCATAAAAATTGAACTGGCAAGGTTGGAAAATTTATCGATTAAAGCAAAACCGCTTGTATTTATCCAAGAACCTGGTCTTTATGATTTATTTTATATGAGATCTATTTTTTTTGGATTATTTATTACCGATGACCTTAAAAATACTTTTATTAAAAATAAGATTACAGGGTGGGCAATTATCTCCAGTACTGAATATATTTATGATGGCATCCATAAATACAAGGCGTATTAATAACGACAGAAAATGGGGACAAATATACAGCATTTGCACGTAAATGGCCAGCTCGCAATAGTCGATAACACGAGTACGCATATCAAAAATATAAATATACTATGGTAGAACAGGCCTTAGAAAATAAAATATTTTGGCATAGGTTTAATCCAGCCAGTGCGTTTTGTAAAAGAAGACTTGATGCATATCCTCAGGTTACAATGGATCAGGGTTGGTATGACATTGAGGATAAAACCCGTCCCGGATTATGGATGAATATTTGGTCAAGAGGGAAGTTCCCCGATGAGTTTATTATTCCTACTTTATCACACATACTCAAAACCTATAACCAATACCTATATAATGTTGTATAAAAAAATGTGGTAAGCTACTATTATACACAAATTCAAAATTATTAACTAAAAATACTTTTTGTTTTAGATATAATTTACTTGTGAATCCAAGCCCAAATGCGGCCCCATATTTGGGATATTGATAGATTTTATCTTCAGGCAATTGACCTAAGTATATATTGTCAGCATAACTTTTGTTAAATTGTATGGATAATGCTGGTCTAAGTGAAATCCATTTTGAGGGTATCACATCCTTAGATTGATAACCGAGTTTGAGTGCCATAAAGTAATTATAGTAATGTGAGGATTTAAGAAATTCAGAGTTGCTAAAATAAGTGTAGCCAATAGAAAAAGCATGATCATCTATATATCTGGTATAATGAAAAGAAAAATAGGGTATAAAAAGCAAAAAAGCGCTTCCCGTTCGTCTTCCACCCGTATATAAATACAAGTCCCTGTCTATTCGTTGGTAATGTATTGTTGCGCCACTATGGGTATACAAATTTCCGGTAGTGCCGATGTCAAATTCGTGTTTTATGATGGGCTTAATGTTTTGCCCTGATGAAATATATAAACAACTTATAGATAAATGTATACAGACAATAAATAGATATTTCATAATCGTGGATTTAATTTTGCACCAATTTAAATGTGAATAATATCAAAAACCATAACCGAGCAAAATAATAAACGAGTACCCATTATAAGTACTCGATGGTGATAAATGTAATGAAAAAGAAGGCTCTATAGTAAGATCAGGTGCATATTGTATACTGCATCGTCCAAAAATTCTGCGCCAAATTTTATTTAAATCGATCTTCACCATTGGAAGAATTGCCCGTTTTGTAAATATCACCACCATAAAAATATACCAGCCCACTGCCTACGGTCAACGAAATAAAATTATAATCAATTATTTTTTTTTGTACACCAAGTGTATAATTTTTTGTCAATCTGTCAGCCAAATAAGTGGTCAATGGTTTAGTTTCTTTATACCATCTATGGACTGTTCTTTTGAATACGAAATCAAAATTTTTCATTTTATAATTGTATTCAAAAGTAGGGGTAAGTGTAAAGAGAGAATTGGTAAAGTGGCCTTCTTTAAGTGAAAAGTAATAATAGTACGGCTCAACCCCTATTTTTATCACATGTTTGGATTGACCAAAAGCTAACATTGGGATCATTCCTAAACAAAATGTAAAAAAGTATTTCTTTAAGCGTAGAGCAATCATAATTGTTTTGTGTTTATCTCATGTAAGGTAATTCATTTAATAAGAATGCAAAAATTTATGCCAAGCTAATCGCGGTATTAATCTTTTACACATATAACTATATTTTAATGTGATATAAAAAGTAAACATTCAATTATACCATCATTTTGGTACAATTATTGCATTATATTATTTTGTAATATGTATTATAGGTATTTATAAGTAATAATAAGTAATAATTTTGTATAACGTATAAGTTGTTGAAAAATAAAATTAAAATATTAACACTTTCTGTTTCACTGGTTCTGTCAGGGCTGGCAGCTTACTTTCAATATTTTAATACCAACAATGCACCCAATATTATTAACGTTTTTGCAGGTGCCGACACCTATACCTGCACCAATGAAAATTTGACTATAGCGAGCTTAAATGCTGCCATAACAGGTGATGTAAACAATGGCGATTGGATTACACTCGGAGACGGAAAATTTATGCCCGGTAATGTATCGAGTATCAGATTTTCCAATGCGGTAAGCTATATCCCGGGTCCAAATGATAAATTTTTAGGTTCCTACAAGTTAATGTTAATCTCTGATGCGCCTTTGAATAATCCACAAGCCAAAGTCGTAGATGACGTCAATATATCTTTTCAAAGCGCTCCGGCTCTTTTTTGTGCCAACAATTTTAATATTTCTTTGAACGAAAATTGTACACAAAAAGTAGATGTAACTATGTTGCAGGCCAATCCATCAATTCCATACAACAGATATATCATTACATTAACAGATGCAGCCGGCAAAGTCATTCCGGGCAATGTTCTTACCAGAGAACATATTAACCAGGAGATCACCTTTAGATTGGGGCATCAGTGTACTAATAATATTTGTTGGGGCAAATTTAAAGTAGACGATTATTTTCCGCCAGTTTTTATATGTAAAAATGATACCATACTTTGTACTAAGTCTACTTTGCCGGATAGCCTCGGATTTCCATTTCCACAAGGTGCATTTGTTGATACCATCATCAAAGGAAAATTTATTGTAAAAAATTGGGATGCCTGCAGTGATGTGACATTGGAGTATAAAGATGAAATTTTGAAAGCAAATTGTCTAAGAGATGAAGATAAAACGATAACACGTAAATGGAAAGCTACTGACGAAAAAGGCAATCAAAGTACTTGTAATGAGTTAATTGTGGTGAAAAGAATGTCACTTGCAATGGTCACATTTCCGGGGCATTTTGATGGCATTCAACACCCATTTTTTGAATGTTCAGACACCTTTCCGATGCTGGCAAATGGTCATCCGTCACCTGACACAACGGGTGCACCGATCATTGGGACATTGCTTGAATCTTCAGTTCAACATGACTGATGTAAAATTTGATTTATGTGGCAATACGTTTAAAATAGCCAGATCATGGTTTGTCATAGACTGGTGTACATCAGAAAGCATCACAAAAAATCAAATTATAATGGTCAAGGATAGCAAAGGGCCTCAATTTGAATGTAATGATACACTGATTATTAAATCAAATGCTTATATATGTGCCGTCGGTTTGACGGAAATTTTGCCTCCACCATTTATCGTTGATTGCAACGCATATACTTTTTCCATATCGCTTTTTGCAAAAAATGGCAATGCCTTGCCTCAGTATATAAGTAACGTTCTTGGCAAAAATTATATAGAAAATGTTCCTGTAGGCGAATATATTTTGACATACATTCTATTGGATGCTTGTGGAAATCGATCCTTATGTGACACTAAACTTATCATATATGATGACACAGCACCGTATGCCGTGTGTGATCAAACGACCAAAACTTCTCTCGATGCCAATGGCAAAGCAAGAGTTTTTGCATTTTCATTTGATGACGGCAGCACCGATAATTGTGGCATAGCGGGATATCAGGTGCGCAGAATGTTGGATAAATGTGGTTTTGGAACCAAATTTGGTCCCTTTGTTGACTTTTGTTGTGAGGATATAGGTACCGTACAAATGGTAGCTTTGGAAGTTACTGACATCCATGGGAATAAAAATACATGTATGGTCGAAGTAATCGTGGAAGACAAATTAAAACCAACACTGACCTGTCCTCCGGACCTGACACTTGCATGTACAGATGTATATGATGAAAACCATTTGGATGACTTTGGTAGGGTAGTAACAAAGCTCTCTGATGTCAAAGATGTGATAATCAACAATTATTATCACAGTGGCAAAATAGGTAAAGATGGATTGGCATCTGATAATTGTATGGTTACAGTTACAACCAGCTATATCAAAAATATTAATTGTCACGTAGGAAACATCAAAAGAAAATTTATAGCTACGGATGGTAGTGGTCTCAAAGATTCATGTATTCAAACGATTACGATCCTTAATCCGGATTATTTTGATGAAAACGACATTACATGGCCAGACCATTATGTAGGTGATGGCTGTAAATCAAGCCAAACGAATCCAGAGATCACCGGTAAACCGAAATTCAAAAACACAACATGCTCTACGGTCGCAGCTACATTTGAAGACAATGCTTTTTATATAGCTGACGGCGCTTGCCTTAAGATCATTCGTACATGGACTGTGGTAGATTGGTGTCAATTTACAGGATCAAACAATACTGGTAAATGGGGACCATATATACAAACAATAAAGCTCCACAATACGGACAAACCATATTTTACGAGTATTTGCAAGGATACGCTGGTTTGTTCATATGATGCAAACTGTAGTCTGGGCTTAGTTGACATTCAACAGGAAGCTATGGATGCATGTACGGATAAGGACAAACTTATTTGGAAGTACGAGCTTGACTTAAACAATAACGGATCTATTGATTCTACATCAGCTTCATCAAGATTTCAAAAAAATCTGACCTACGGCACACACAAGATATTCTGGCGTGTTGAGGACCAATGTGGCAATTTCAGTGCTTGCAGTCAGTTGGTGACAATTAAAGATTGTAAAAAACCAACGCCATATTGTATTACTTCGCTTACCTTAGGATTAAATCAAAATTCAGGGAATATAGCTATTTGGGCAAAAGACTTCAATTTAGGTAGTTTTGATAATTGTACAGATACTTCAGACCTGATATTTACTTTTGATGGTGCCATACCAAAAGATTCGTTAATTCTACAACAACATTACTTTAAAGGCAATGGTGACATAGCAACAATCGCTGAATATAACTCAGGACTTGCTCAAATCTGGCTTCCTGAAAAAAGAAGTTCGGGACTGGTGTTTGATTGCACAGATATTCCAAACGGAATTTCCAACAATATAATACTGAAAATGACAGTAACCGACGAGGCAGGCAATCAGGACTTTTGTCTTGTTGAACTTGTAATACAGGATAATGTCGGAGTATGTCCTGACGTAATTACCCAAGGTAAAATATCAGGAACCATCAAAACTACCAACCAGAAGACACCAAAGTCTACATTGGTACAATATACAAGTAGCCTTGAAAATAAACAGGGTCAAGCTATAATTGATTCAATAACAGGAATTTATGTCCTTGATACTTTGGTTTTAGGTCAGGACTATGATCTCAGGCCAAACTTAAACAGCAGTGTTTTGGAAGGAGTGACTACACTCGACCTTGTAATGATACAAAGACACATTCTTGGCTTGGCACCTTTTAGCAGCCCTTACAAATTGATCGCATCTGATGTCAATAGTTCAAAGTCAGTTACAGCATCAGATCTGACTGAACTAAGGAAACTAATCCTGGGTATTACAGATAAATTTCCAAAAGACCTGAACTCCTGGGTATTTGTGCCATCAGATTATATTTTTGTTGATCAAAGTGTGCCATATAATTTTGATAGGTTTAAAAAAATAGAACAGCTTGGGCCATTGTCCGACCAAAATGATTTTATTGCCATCAAGATAGGTGATGTCAACGAATCAGCACTATTTCATGTAGCTCCGGAAGGCGGAACACAAAACAGAAACAATAATGTTTTTGAAGTAAAATTGTCAAAAGAAATAATTGATGGGAAACCTGTCATGGCATTAAGATCGGGGCAGGCTCAAAATGTTGATGGCTTCCAGCTTTGCCTGGAATATGAAGACAGTGATGCGTATTTTATTGACGGTTCCAATAGTGATGAAAATGATTTGACTATAATGACAGTTATTATGGGAAGAATTTTTTCCGATGTCTGGCTTATAATAAAAAGGCCAAAAGAATCGAAAAAAATCAATTATTGGCAAAAATTTCGATCAGTAATGACCTGGTAGACCTTGAAAAAATTAAGCTGGGAACATTCATGCATTCTGAATTATATTCAAATAACAGGGTAATTGACATTCGCCTTACAAAAACTGACATGCAGGTATCCGGACTAACTACGAACTTCAAACTTATAAATAATCCTGTCACATCTGACCTTAGATTATTAAATCGAGAGCCTTTGCCTGATGTTGAATTGAAGTATTCAATTTTTACAGCTACCGGTGAGATGGTATCTTCATCAACAATCCAAGTAAATCAATGGGTGCCAATGAAGAATTGAATATTCCGCTATCAGAAGACCTACCCTCAGGTTTGTATTTTATAAGACTTTCCTCAATGAAGCAACAGGAGTCCATAAAGTTTATAAAAATTAAATAAATCATAAGGTGCTTTAAAAGCAAGCTCTTGCTGAAGATATGCCCTTGTTTCGGGTCGCCTTGAAGCCATTCAGATGCCTGACTTAATTTTAACCCGGTATCAGCTTATCGGAAGAATGATTAAAAATTAAGTAAAAAAAAATTAAAAAAAAATATTTTTTCAAATATGCGTTCATGATATTGAAGTGTAGCATATTAAATATAAAACAAAAAACTAATGTAATGGACATATTAAAATCCTTCAATATGCGAAAATAAGTTTGGTCTGAAATTTGGTTTTGTATCATCGTAACCAGAGAAAATTTATCAAAATGTTAAATTAGATAAGTGGTCTTTGATTGCAGTAACTAAAAATACACAAGTAAAAGTCGGTATTGGTCGAAGGGCTGATGCCGTCAATTATAGAACATTTTTTACGCAATTACGAATTTTACAAAATCCATCAATCGATGAAGAGACCGTTACTTACACGAATTTTCAGCCTGATCAGCGATCGGAGCTCGAAAACCCTTACAGCGACCATTTTATGTATGGTGTTGTTTGCGGCAAACGCTCAGGCACAGACTACTTTTACTCAAAGTGAGTGTTTTTGTTTAGACAATGCAACCACGAGTGATAATGGACAGTACCGAGAAGTTATTACCATCAATTCAGGTATCACCGGACAAACGTGGAGATTGATGAATCCTCTTGGATTTTTCAATCCTTTGTCATTGGCACCACCTGCATCACCCATTCCGTATTTAAACAATACACTAATACCGGAGACAGCGCCTGGCGTTTATTCGATTGCTGCCATTCGGGTCACAGCACGGAGTTGGAGTATTGTTGTTACAAATGGAAGCGAGGTTCAGGCAATGAAGTCAGATATTACCTGCACTTATCCATCCGTTACTATATCGGGGGATGTGGCAGTTTGTCCTGTTTCTTCTGAATTGTATACTATTCCTGTTGGTGCAACAAGTGTAGTTTGGACCCTGACAGGTGGTGGCACGCTTTCAACGCCAACAGCAAGTTCAGTAAATGTAAATTGGAGTGGTCTGAATGGAACATTCAAATTATCTGTTAGTGGGAAACTGACATCCTATCCGACACAACCAAATGCCTGCAATTTTACAAGCTCAAAATTGATCACGATTGCAAATCCAATTCCAGCCACCACCATTCGGGGTGATTTTGGCAATTGTGTTAATGCAAGAGAAACTTACACACTTTCAGCTACGCCTGATCAGTTGAGTGGTGTTTCGTGGGGTGTGTTTCTTGATGCTGCCGGTACAATGCCTTCCGGTATTTTGGGGGTAGGCTCTGTCAATTCACAAACATTTCAATGGCCGGCAAGCCCGGGTACCTACTATATCAGAGTAACAGGTTTTTATGCGGTTGGTAGTAATAGTTGTCCTTTTACTTCGGTACAGAGAGTAGATATAGTCAATGAAGCACTTAGACCATTGGCTTGTCTTAATCAGGTTCAGATATCGATGAATCCAAGTTGTGAATTGTATTTCACGGCTGACCAATTATTACAGGATCAACCTTATCTTAATTCCTCTTTTGATATAAAAATAAGAGATATAGAAAAGGATACTATTATTCCTGCCGGAACATTAGGATATAAATACATAAACAAAATTCTGGAAATAAAAATTATTCACGAATGTAGTGGAAACTCTTGTTGGGGTTATGCAAAAATTGAAGATAAATCAATTCCTCAACTCCTTTGCCCTGATGACGTGACGATAGAATGTGTTGACTTAGGCAATTTTAATGTTACTGGCTTTCCTGATTTGCCTGTAGGTGCTGAACAACTTCCTATAGCCAACATGCCGGGTAAATGGTTGTTGAAAGGATATGACAAGTGTAGTGATGTTACGCTTTCTTTTAAAGATGAAGCATTGACGGATCTTTGTGTAGGACCTTATAGTTCTATTATCACAAGGACATGGCTTGTTACTGATAACACAGGAAACACATCGTCTTGTCTGCAGACGATTAATGTGCTGAGGGCAGATATTGATGACGTCATTTTTCCGTCAAATTATGATGGTGTTACCGGACCATATCCATCACTTGAAGCATGTGGAAATTGGATTAAAATCCCGGATGGTGACTTTAAGGGCAACCCAAGTCCGGAAACCACAGGTTATCCTGTAGGCACACTTTGTTTAAAATCAAGCGTGACATTTACAGATGTTAAGTTGCGTATATGTGATAAAGCACCTGATCCGATAACTACTACATACAAAATAGTTAGAAAATGGAAGGTAATTGATCACTGTACAGGTGTAATAAGAGAGAAGAATCAATTTGTTACGGTGATGGATACTCAAAAACCCGTTATAAGTTGTCCTGCAGATATTACAGGCCAGTTGAACAATTTAGGTCAACCCATTTTACCAATTAAACCGGCAGCAGTTATCGTAGCTAAAGAACATAGCTGTGGAGCTGAATGGTCTGTGATCCCGCCCGCAACAATTTCAGATTGCTCAGCGACAACATGGGAGGTACATTTCCTATTTGCAGACAGCCAGGGAAGACCTCCGGTAAATGGCAATTATGTAAAGAAAAGTGGCACAACAGAAGTTACAGGCAGCTATCCAAACTTCAAAATTTTGAACCTGCCTTTTGGTAGGACATGGTTAAGATATACAGTTACAGATATCTGCGGTAATTTTTCAGAATGTTTTACTGAAGTAGAAGTTATTGATAATCAACCACCTACACCTGTTTGTGACAAAAATACAATTATTGCTATAGGCAGTGAAGGTATGTCATTTGCAGGGGTGCTTACTTTTGATGATGGTAGCCACGACAATTGTGCGCTGGATTATATGAAAGTAAGAAGAATGGACGAAAACCCATCATGGGCTTCTCTTCCAAAAAATAATGAAATAAAGTTTACATGCAATGACATTGGAACTGATAAGGTAATTATGGTAGAATTGGGTGTGTGGGATAAAGGTGGTTTAACCAATTCATGTATGGTAGAAGTTAGGGTTCAGGATAATATTTTTCCTGAGCTAACAATTCCTGCTAATGTTACTGCCAATTGTTATGAAGATTTCACAACGCTGACAAGATTTGGCACAGCAACAGTAACTGATAATTGTAATGATGCAACCATTACTACCGAAAGAATTGATGCACTCAATGAATGTGGTTTAGGTACGATTACAAGAAAATTTACAGCCAAAGATACTTACGGAAATACTGTGGTAAAATCACAAGTCATTACTGTCGGAAATGATAAAAAATTCAATGGTCAATCACCTTTCAATGATATCGATTGGCCGGACAATTATGTAATTTCGAATGGTTGTGTAAACAGCATTAATCCTGATAATTTCCCGGTAGCCAATGCTAGACCACGGTATATCAGAAATACGCAATGTGCGCAACTGGCATCTTCCTATGAAGATATAATATTCAATTTTACAGACGAAGCCTGCACAAAAATACTTAGAAAATGGACAGTTATTGACTGGTGTCAGAAAGTTCCTCAATTTCCTGAAATAGGTCAATGGAGTTCTACACAAATCATTATGATAAACAATACTTCAGCGCCAAACATACAAAAAGGATGTAATGCTGCTGATTTGACCATAACCCAAATCAATTCTTGCCTGGCCAATATAAAAGTAACCGCACAGGCTGAAGATGATTGTACTGATGATGAATTGCTCAGGTGGACTTACAGTATAGACGAAGGTAATAATGGAACGTTGGAAGTCAATAATGCTACCGGTAATGTTGTGAACAGAGATTTCGCTTATGGAACACATAAGATCATCTGGTCAGTCAAAGACGGATGCAATAATGTTAAAACGTGTCCTAATATATTCACACTAGTAGATGATAAAAAGCCTAGCCCTTATTGTATTTCAGAACTTGTAACAGTTATTATGCCTACTTCCAGGGAAGTGACTATTTGGGCTTCTGATTTTGATCTTGGTGCAACTGACAATTGTTCTGTAGGAAAAACACAAATTATTGCATCGTTTTCACCTACAAATAAAAATGACATCTCACGAGTGATAAAATGTTCAGATTTGGAAGATGAAGCAAGAAAAGAATTTACTTTTAAAGTCTATTCAATTGATCAGGCAAATAATAGTGATTTCTGTACAGTTAATCTTGTAGTTCAGGACAACGGAAATTCTTGCGGTACAAATCCGCCACCCGCAAACAGAGTTTCGTTGCAAGGTAGTGTGTACAATGAGTCAGATGTTTTAGTTCAGGACGTAAAACTTGAGTTAATATCCAATCAGGCAGAATTTCCAAGGTCAGTTGCAACAGACGCTGTTGGAAAGTTTACATTCTCTGAACTTCCGATGTATAATGATTATTCGTTGTCACCTGATAAAAATGACAATCCACTAAATGGTGTTTCAACATTGGACATGGTTATGATCCAGAGACACATACTTGGTATTGCACCATTTGATTCACCATATAAACTGATTGCAGCAGATATTAACAATTCTGAACAAATCACGGCAGCAGATCTGGTAGAGTTAAGAAAACTCATTCTAGGCATACAAACTTCATTTTTGAATAACAAAAGTTGGAGATTTGTGGATGTCGCTTACCAGTTTCCTGATAAAAAACATCCGTTCCCGTTCATAGATTACGTTGAAATGTCAGGTCTTGACCATGATGTAGCAGGCCTGGATTTTATGGCTGTTAAAATAGGAGATGTTAACGGATCTGCAAAAGCTAATGCAACAGACAATAGTAATACTTCATCAAGAAGTATCAAAACGCTGCATGCAGATAAAATTAGTGGTAAAGCAGGTGAAGAAGTCGATATTAAAATATATGCTTCAGACCTCAATGGATTATTAGGTATGCAAATGACATTTTCAATTGATACTAAATTGTGTGAAATATTGGACATATCATCTCCAAGCATCAGGATCAAAGATGAAAACCTTGGTTTTGGACAATTTTCAAGCGGTTTGGTACACTTTAGCTGGAATAATAACGAAGCTGTAAATGTTAAGGATCAAATCATTAATATCCGTGCAAGACTGTTAAAAAACATAAACAGCGAGGATTTAATTGGTATTGACAGGACATATTTAACTCCGGAGTTATATACTAATGATGGATCAGGAATTCAGATTCATAATGTAAAATTGGAATCCGGAAATTTAAATCCTACTCTTTCCGACAAGTTTGAATTGTTTCAGAATGTGCCAAATCCTTTCAATACAACAACTATGATCGGATTTAATCTGCCTCAGAATGATATGGTTACTTTCAAAGTATTTGACCTTACAGGTAAGTTGGTACATCAAACCAAAGGTCAATATGCAAAAGGTTACAATACCATTAACATAGATGTCAATACGCTAAACATAAATGGAGTTCTGTACTATCAATTGGATACGGATTCTGATTCTGCCACCCGAAAAATGATAGTCATTAAATAAATTGGATAATGGTATTGTCTTGGAAAAGACGAAATTTTTAAGACAATACCTCTTCCCAATCTTTATATGAAATCTTATCGATTTAATCAAATATTAAATTTTCATACAATGAAAAGACCCAGTTTTACTCAAAAGTTATTCCTGAAAATCGTTTCAGGCAATTTCAGGACGATCACGGCGGCATTCTCAATTTTTGCCTTAACTCTTATATTTTCTTCAACATCATTACAAGCACAAATTGTAGTAGCAGATTGCAATTCAATCATGTCATGTAATGGTGGTGTTCAGATTTCATTGGACGATGATTGTTTATTATACATCGAGCCAAAGATGATCTTAAAATCGCAGGATTATCCCGATTCTTATTATGATGTTGAGGCCAAATTACCAAATGGTACTGCCTTGCCGCAAACAAATGTTGGAATGGATCCATTTGGGTTTCCAATCAAAAGAGTTGCTATTGACGCATCACACATTGGTAAGACATTACAAGTCAAAGTAACCTTGAGAGGCTGCGGCAACTCTTGTTGGGGTCCTGCGCTTATAGAAGACAAACTGAAGCCAGAGATCACGGCGTGTCCGTGTGAGGAAAGGATTACCGACTTTACCGGTATTATTCTGGGAAGTGGACCTTCTTATAATAGGCCATCAGGGTCGCTATGCGATATGCCTCCTGGTCCTGGTGTATTAACTACGACTGACTACATTACGTTCAGGTTTGCAGTTGATGCATCGGGTATTGTAGATATCAATCTTGGTCAAACCAATATGATGTTTAATTTATACAACACCACATTCAACCCTGCTTCTCCTTGTACAGGTAGAGTATCAGGTGGTTCAAATACCCGGTCTTTTTCGGCTATGCTGACCTCAGGCGTTAATTATGAACTAGTTGTTTCTTTGGTGACAGACGGAAATCCATTGTTGTTCTATCCAGTGACAACGCTTACCATCGATAGTAGGGTAGGAAATATAAAATCTTCAGTTTTAGGTACAGTTTGTACGTTGCCATGTAATGGTGAAGCATCATTATTGGCTCAGACACCTACAAGTGCACCAAACCCACCTATTTTTACGGATGCTTGCGGCGGTGTATTAAAATATTTTAAGAAAGATTCTGTCTATACTCAGCAATGCGGGGAGCGGTATTCTAAAATAATCAAAAGGAGTTGGACTGCTACAGATGCAAGCGGAAACGTTTCAGATGTAAAAATACAATACTATTATGTACAAAGAGCCACACTTGTCCAGGTAAATTGCCCTGATGATTGGATTAAGTCCTGCAATGATGCCATTTTTACGTCTTCTTCATATAAAAGACTTCCAAACGGAGCGCCTCACCCGGACATAAGTGGACAGCCATCCAATATTTCATGTCAAAATATTCAGGTATATTATGTCGATGTTATTTTTGATTTATGCGGAGCAGGATTAAAAGTGGCCCGACAATGGAATATTATTGACTGGTGTACAGGCGATGATAAAATTTGCCTGCAAACCATCAAAATTGAAGATGATGTAAGACCAGTTGTGACTTGCCCGGCTGATATTACAACTCAAAATGGCAATCCTGTAAATCCGGCTGCAACTATTCCTACTTCAAGTAGTTCATGTACAGCAAATTGGGATGTTTTGCCTCCGACAATCATAAGTGAATGTTCAGGTTTTACCTGGGATGTAGCATTCAAAAAAGCGGACAGCAATGGCAATCCTCCACCAGGTTCTGTTTTTGTAAAAATTGATGGTGCTACAAAAGTAGTGGGCATCAGCCCGGCTTTCGCATCTGCTTTGGTACCTGGCGCAAGACCTTTTAAAATAGAAAACCTTCCTTTGGGAAGAACATGGCTAAAATATACCATTACAGATGAATGTGGAAATTTCACAGAGTGTTTTACAGAAATAGATGTTGTGGACAAAACACCTCCATCAGCTATCTGTGACGGATCTACAGTCATTTCACTTGATGATAGTGGATGGGCAGACTTATATGCTGAGAGCCTGGATGATCACAGCCTTGACAATTGTAGTGTAAAAAGATTTGAAATAAAACGTAAATCCAACACTTGCGCTTCTTATGCTTCTGACCTTAACTTTGGACCAAAAATAAATTTTTGCTGTACTGATATTACAAATCCTGACTCATACGTATCCGTTGTACTAAGAGTTTATGATGCAGCCGGAAATTTTAATGATTGCGAAACCGTTGTAAGGGTTCAGAATAAGCGTAAACCAATAATCAATTGTCCGGCTGACAAGACTCTGGCTTGCGGAGATGGAAGAATAGCTGCCTGGGTGAGTACTACTTCAACCGTTTTTGATACCTCATTTTTTGGTAAACCTACGGTAACAGGTGTTTGTGGAAATATGAAATTTAATAGTCGTATTATTTCCAATAGCTTGAATACCTGCGGTTTTGGTTCTGTGGTCAGAGAATGGTTTGTAGTAAATGATCCTACAGTTACCTGTCGTCAAACACTGAATATTCCAGCGTCTGCTTTTAACGCAAATAATGTTGTTTTTCCAGCAGACAGAGAGGTTGCTTCTTGTAATCCAGCTGACGCAACTCCTGAGATATTAAACAGTAAACCTATAGTTACTTCATCAGGTTGCAGTCAAATAGGTATATCTTCTACTGATCAGTTATTTTATAATACGCCTGAAGCTTGTGTAAAAATCTTAAGAACATGGAGAGTCATTGATTGGTGTACTTACACAGCAGCAAACGGACCAATTTTTGAAAAGACACAGGTTATCAAATTAAAAGGTAGCAATGCGCCTATGTTTACCAGTTCGTGCAGTAATCAAAATCTGGATACTGAACCAAACAGATGTGATAAAGATGTAACCTTTACAGCTACTGCTAAAGATGACTGCACAGATGTTATCGATTTAAGATATACCTGGACACTTGACATAAACAAAAACAATTCAATCGATGCTGCAGGCTCAGGTAGTACATTCACCAGGACTTTAGACGTAGGAACACATAGAGTTTCATTTGTCGTGACCAATAGATGTGGAACAAGATCCACTTGTGCATATGATGTTACCATCAAATCAACTAAAAAACCTACACCTGTCTGTTATGGGGAATTGGTATGGGTTGTAGATGCAGCTGGTAAAGCAGAAGTATGGGCAAAAGATTTTGACCTTAAGAGTGATGCTGCCTGCGGATCAAATGATGTACTGAAATTTTCATTCAACGAAGCAGGAACACAACCTAGCAGGATGTTTACTTGTGCCGACATACTAAATGGTCAGGTTGCCAGGATTCCGCTTAAAATGTATGTTATTGATGCATCCGGAAACAGAGACTTTTGTAATGTAACATTAGTACTACAAGACTCTCCATTGACAAATGCTTGTCAGGACGTAGCAGGTTTATTGCCTAATGTTGCAGGTAGAATTACTACTGAAATGGAAGAAGGCATTGATGAAATAGATGTAGCATTGACAAATATGAACAATGCAGCTGAGTTAAAGGATGTGACAAAAAATCATGGAGAATACAAGTTTTCAGGTGTTGATGTATTTGACCCTAAAACAATTACAGCACACAAAAATACAGATATCTTAAATGGTGTTTCAACGCTTGATTTAGTGCTTATCCAAAGACATATCTTAGGTCTTCAGAAAATTGATTCACCATACAAGTTATTGGCAGGAGATGTTAATAATTCAAGAAGTATTACTGCAAGTGATCTTACCAATCTTAGAAAACTGATATTAGGCATCACTTTAGAATTTGAAAACAATACTTCATGGAGATTTGTACCTTCAGAATATATATTTACCGACGCTGCTTATCCTTTTGATTTTCCTTCAAAAATTAATCTTGACAGCATATTTGAAGATAAATCAAATGTCAATTTTAAAGCGATCAAAGTTGGTGATGTGAACAATAGTGCTAAGGCAAATGCGACAAGTACTTCTTCTGAAAGAAGGGCACAGAATGTTTTATTTGTTGCCGAAGAGTCTACTTATGAGGCAGGCACAATAGTTAAATACACCGTAAAGGCAAGTGATGCAATTGAAATCATGGGTGCTCAGATGGCTATCAAGTTTAACGAAAATGAATTGACATTTAGTGGAATGGAGGCTGACAAACTTAACTTAAAAAGTAACCATATCAATGCTCTTAACGCAGGTAACGGAAAACTTAGTTTAAGTTATGATATAGCTTCCGGTACCAACCTGATTGAAGATGACAAATTATTCACCCTGGTGTTTAAGGCATTAAAATCAGGAAATACATCTCATATCAAGCTTGACAATGAAGCATTAAGTGCGGAAGTATACGAACAGGATGCAACGGTGAGGACGCTTAGTCTTCAGAGTAGAAAAACAGGACTTACAGGCAAACAAAATGCCTTGTATCAGAACGAACCGAATCCATTTAAGGAAGGCACAAATATAGCTTTTGAAGTTACTAAGGCTTCCAATGCAACATTGCGAATTATGGATGTAACAGGTAAGTTAGTATTCACTCAGACCGGTAAATTTGACAAAGGGTATCATGTAATTACGGTTGATGCAGAAAAACTTGCCAAGTCAGGCGTGTATTACTACCAAATAGAAGCAGGCGAATTTATTGCCACAAGAAAAATGATTTTAATCGAGTAATGTGTTTATAAAATGATTCTGGGTTTTAGACCGGATATGGCAACATATCCGGTTTTTTTGTTGTTAGAAATAAGTTATTAACGGACAAAATAATTATGAAAGCCTGGATAATAAATGACATCGGTCAATCACCTGTACTTCAACGTGTTGATTTGAATGAGGTTAAAGACTCAGAAGTTGTACTGTCTGTAATGGCTTCAGCCATCAATCATCGGGATATTTGGATTACCAAAGGATTATATCCCGACATTAAAACGGGCATTGTTTTGGGCTCAGATGCATGTGGTACTTATGATGGAAAAACATATATTATAAACCCCGGACTGGATTGGGGTTCTGACCAAGCAGTTCAGTCACGTGATTTTAACGTGTTGGGCATGCCAATCAACGGAACTTTTGCCGAACAGATCGTCATTAATAAAAAATACCTTTACCCAAAACCATTACATCTTAATGCTGAAGAGGCTGCTGCTTTGCCATTGGCAGGTGTCACAGCTTATCGCGCACTGATGATCAAAACAAAACCACAAAAAGGTGAAAAAGTGCTGGTTTCAGGTATAGGTGGTGGAGTTGCTCTCTTTGCCATGCAGTTTGCTATAGCATGCGGCTGTGAAGTATTTGTTACATCTTCATCAGATCAGAAATTGGAAAAAGCGTTACAGCTCGGCGCCATATCAGGATACAATTATTCCAATCCTGATTGGGCTAAACAACTAATGGCGGATCATGGTGGTGTAGATATTGTGATTGATGGCGCATGCGGTAATGGATTTAACAATCTGGTTAAAATTTGTAATCCGGGAGCAAGGATAGCTTTTTACGGGGGCTCTGCGGGCAAAATTGACGGACTTAATCCCCAACTGATTTTCTGGAGGCAAATCACCATTTCAGGGACTACTATGGGTTCGGATCAGGATTTTTTTGACATGCTTGCTTTTATCAATAAACATAAAATTGTACCTGTTATTGATGAAGTGATTGACTTTGAAAACATTTCAAAAGGGTTTAATAAAATGGCATCAGGAAGCCAGTTTGGTAAAATAGTTTTTAAGCATTAGATGTATTATTATCCAAAATCAATGCACTTTGTTCGGCATAATCAAATATTTAAACGCACGTCATTTTTTGTAAATATTCAGCTATTGCCCCAGCGGGGTGAAATGTTGGAAACCACGGATAAAATCCGTGGCTAAGTGCTAAGAAAGACCCGATTTTGACGAGAATTTTGCCTGTAAGGTGCAAAATTTTTGCCAAAATCAAATACTTTTGCCAATAGCTGAATAGTTACCATTTTTTTAAATTTTAAATCACAGCTCATATGATAAAATTAAGTGTCAACATCAACAAGATAGCTTTGATACGCAACGCCCGTGGTGCAAATTATCCGGATCTGGTAAAAGTAGCGCTCGATTGTGAGGAGTTTGGTGCAGAAGGTATAACCGTGCATCCAAGACCGGACGAACGCCATGTAAAGTTTTTCGACATACCTTTATTAAAAGCTGTGTTGACAACGGAATTTAACATTGAAGGATATCCTTCTGAGGATTTTATTGATATGGTCATTAAAAACAAACCTCACCAATGTACACTTGTGCCGGACTTACCCGGTGCCTTAACTTCTGATACAGGATGGGACACCATCACCCACCAGCAATCATTAAAAAACATTGTAACCAGATTGCATGATCATGGTATTAGGGTTAGCTTATTTATTGATCCTATAGCGGACAGGCTTTATGCTGCTAAAGAAACAGGTACGGATAGGATAGAATTTTATACGGGACCATATGCACACGATTTTCAGAAAGACAAAGTACATGCTGTAGCACCTTTTGCCATGGCAGCAAAAATATGTAACGACCTGAATCTTGGCATTAACGCAGGTCATGACCTTAATCTGGACAACCTTAAATATTTTGTGGCACATGTTCCGGGGCTTATGGAAGTGTCTATAGGACATGCGATTGTGTGTGATGCTTTATATCTTGGACTGAAGAACACCATCCAGCTGTATCTGCGGAATTGGCTTAAGACAACCTTTGAATTGGGGGTTGAATTGACATAAAATGTAACGCTCAGTTACATTATAAATAATTTTACTTTATTAACTTGATGTCATTTTTAACATGATAATTTATGTTGTTATTCCGATTTTTGGTGTTTTCACTTAATATTTTATAAAATTTTATGAGAGATAACCCTACATTTTTATACAACAAATGTTAATGCGCAAAAAAGGTATCTTCTTTTATAAAAAAAGTTTTATATTTGTAACATAAGATTTTAAGCATACGTATTGACTTGAATATTAATTTATTATATAGGATGATTTGTGCAATTAATTGCGAAATTAGTTTTGATATTTTTGTGTTGCAACTTAATATTACACAACAACTAAGTGTAATATCTGTATCCCGATGGTTATTATGTAAATTTTTATTTATTAATAACTAAATTATTTTATCATGAAAAAGAATTTTAATTCTGTTTTAAAAGGGGGCAAATTAAGTATTGCGCTCCAAATATTAAACCTATTTAGAAATGCCAAAATCATTGGTATTTTATTGTTTTTTACTTCGATATTTTATAGTGATAGGGTCAGTGGACAGCAGATATGTGGTTTTGATGAGTATATCCATCCATTGATGCAACAAAATCCCCAATATTTTGAGGAAATGGAATTGCAATTGCAACAAGCGATGGAACAATTGAATAGACAAGGTAGTCAGACACCAATTACAATTCCTGTAATTTTTCACATAATGCACACGGGCGTAAACTCAACTACTAATATTGATTACAGCAGAATACAAACAGCCATAGTTTCATTAAATGCAGACTTTGCCAACTCAAATATTCAATTTTGTCTTGCAATCAGAGATCCTCAAGGCAATCCTGTGCCAAACATTGCAGCGGGAGATATTGCTGGTGAAATTGGTGTCAAAAGAGTAAATGGAAGTCAAAGTGGCTATACCGGGTCCATGACATTAGGCGGTAGTAATGAGCCAATAATTAAAGGACTGAGTTATTTTGGCAATTTTAGTTATTTAAATGTATGGGTCGTAGGAGATATTTTAACTGGTGGAGCCGGAACAACAGCCGGGTTTGCTTATTTTCCGAATACATCACCATCTAATCTGGATGGAATAACTATGGACAAGGATTTTTTAGGCTATGGAAATTGGCATGTATTGAGTCATGAAGCAGGTCATTTTTTAAATTTATATCATACTTTTGAAGGCGATTGTCCGCCTGGTGCTGACTGCAATGCCAATAATTGCTCCGCAACGATATGCCCACTAAATGTCGATTGTGAAAATCAAGGAGATAGAATTTGCGACACTCGGCCACATAAAAGATCATGTGGTAATTGTCTTCCAAATGGCCAAAATGCCTGTGATAATAATAGCAGCAATGCTTTATTTGTGCACAATCACATGGATTATTCAACTGAAATATGTAGAAATACCTTTACTGATAATCAAAATACAAAGATGATGGCAGCTTTGATGACTTTTAGACCTGGTCTAAGTACATCTTTAGGTTGTGTACAGGCGTGTAATCCGATTTTATCTTTGTCTTTACTCAATCTCCAACAGGTGCATTGCAAATTGGACAAAATGTGACTTTTACAGGAACAATTCCACCAAATGCCTTAATCGATGGTTGGTACATGAATGGAGTTGGTGTGGCAACCACACCAATATACACTACAACGTTTTCAAGTTCCGGCGTTTTTAAAGTATGTTTTAGAGCAAGGGATGCTAATGCCTGCCCAAATGAAATATGCAAAGATTTAATTGTTGTTTCATCTGTGGCTTGTCAGAATAACCAATTACCAATATGTGAGTTGGTATTGAATGGCAAATTTTATCAACATAATCCAGCAAAAGAATATCCTTATTCACCCGGCAATAATGGACAATTTCTAGATTATTCTGCTGATGGAGGACTTTTAAATAATACTGAAATTTTATGTAACTGGATGAATAATGGCGGAACTCCAACAATCTACAAATTAACAAATAATAAGCCTTCAGTAAATATGGCCGCTAATGATTTTGTGGTTAATGATAGTAATGCTGATATTTTAATTACGCAAAATGAATTAGATTTAATAAATGGTGAAATATACAAGCTATCTTATGAAATAAGGCCTTGGTCTTATTTCATATTCGATGGTACAGTTGCAGAATTTGAAGTTGGACTATCTAATAAACCCTTAAGTTTTCATGCAAATCAAATACCTATAAATAAAAGAATATTAAGTCTAGAAAAAATTGATAACATGTTTGGTAATACAACTTTAGATGATATTAACTATATTGAGTATAATAACATGACTTTTACATATAATAGTGATATTGGAAAAAATTTATATTTTAAAGTTAATAATATAGACGGTTTAGGTTTTATTAATGTAAAAAATATCTCCATCACCAAATGTTGCGTCCCTGACCCACAAATCTCCTACACTACCACTGGCTGCAAATATAATTTCTCATTTACAAATACTGGAGACCCGGCACTCTTAAGTTATGAAATTGAAAGCGGGCCTGCAGGTACAGGCAGCTCTGCTTCACATATATTTTCAATACCAGGCACTTATACAGTATGTTTATATGCTATGTGTGAAGGTCGAACAGTTGAAGAGTGTGTTGACATTACGGTGACAGGGCCTTGTTTTGGATGTTCAGATGGAATTACTATTGTTTCGAACACGACTAAATGTGGACCAAATGATCAATATGTAGCTAATGTTTCAATAGGCTTAGATCCCGGCACTGTGCTTTGTAGAAATGATTTTGTTCATATAGAAGATGGACAAGGTAATGTAGTAAGTAGCTACAATGTTACTTTTGTCCCGGAGAGTATTAGCAATAATCCTGAGATCTTACTTTCTCTATTTTTTGATACAGAACCAAGCGGCTGTTATAGAGCAGTATTGTGCAATCCAAACCCGGGAGCGTATGCTTGTTTTACATTTTGTATATCAAGCACTCAAGCTTGTGATCAATGTATAGATCTCAATCTTACAGCAACAGCTATTTGTACAGATCTAAATCCAAATGATAATGTACTGCAATATAGTGGTAGTTTCCAAATCACTCCGCCACTAGGTGCTCTACCATGTGGTACAACTTCAGACATTGCCGGATACAGTCAAGGGACAATGGCTCAAAATAATGGGACATATACTGTTCCATTTAATATCACTACAAATACTCCTGGACCAATCAATTCTGAAGTTACGATTTGTTTTACGGCCGGTGGATTAAAATATTGTTACAAAGTTAAAATTCAAGTCTCAAATCCCTGTCCGCTGGAGTGTTTTCCAATCAGTATTTCTACACCCTTAAAATGTACAGATTTAAAAAGTGGTTCAGCCGATTTTAGTTTTGAACACATCCTGTTTATTAAAGATAAATTCAAAAATGATTTTGAACTATGTGATATTGGAGGTGTGGAAATATTGGGCGGAAGCAATGTTACAATGAATCATGATAACCCAACAATTTCAGGTAATGGATATTATACCGACATTAGTTTTTCTGTCCCTTGTGAGGATGTCAATGGTAGGGGAACAATAGAAATTACAATGAATTTCTGTAACAATAAAGGGGAGACATTCTGTGTTACATATGCTCTAAATCTCGAATGCGATGACTGTCCTACTCTAAACGGAAGGAATGCAGTTGACTTAAAAATCTATGAACTTTCACCAAACCCTACATCCCATATATTGAATATAAGTTCGAAAAGTAAGGCTGAGCACCAAATCGTCTATATGTATGATATGGTTGGCAATTTGATGGTTAGTCAAAGCTTAAAAAATGGTCAAAATCAAATATCAGTTGAACAACTTAATGAAGGATTATACCGAGTACAAGTATTGGAAGATTTTGAAAAACACAATTTCAAAATCATAGTTGTAAAATAAATTATTTTTCAAAGGAGGGAAGATCAAATATCTTTCTCTCCTTTGAATTTGAAACTTAGTGAGATAATATGTTTAAAGAGAAAATTGTAGCTATTATTTTTATTCAATTATTGACCATTTCTGCTATATTGGCCAATCTTCTTCGATATTAACAGTTGAGGATTGTGACAATTCAATTGACGATGACAATGATGGTTATATTGATGCATTTGATACAGATTGCCCGTGTAGTGATTCAATGTTTAATGCTCATTGTTTTCCTACTTGTAATTATATACAAAATAGTTTCCCAAAAGTTAAATTAAAAATAAAATGGAAATCTGAAATTTTAACAAATGTTTTTTCAGAGGCGTGTAATATTCTTATAAATGGCAAAAAATCCGAGGTTGTTACCAATTCTGCTGAGAAGTATAAGGATTCTGTAATACATTATATAAAAATATTGGATTCAAAGTCAGGTGTCTTAAAAAGAAAATTTGCAATAGATACAGCAAAATATGGTGTACCATGGAATATATCATTTGCAGATATCAACAGAGATGGAAAGGAAGAATACTTTTTAAAAAATTACTATACAAAAATTATTAGACTCGATGACCAAGGTAGTTTAGTTTGGGAGAACAGCACTTATTACCTTGATTACCATGAGATGATGCATCCAAAACTAGCTGATATTAATCAAGATGGCATCCCCGAGCTTTATTCCGGCAATAAAATACTAAATACTTTAAATGGCAAAATTTTAATTTCGGGTCTTCAAAGTGCAGGCTGTAATTTTCGTTCTAATTTTGATTTATGTAGCTTAGGTGGCAATTCCATAGCAGACCAACTTACTGACAGCCCTGGTTTAGAATTAGCTTGTGGTAATATGGTATATGAAACCCGGATAAATAATCTAAATGGAGAAATGGGAAATACATATAATATCGTACAAGCTCCAAGCCCGGTAAAAGATGGATTCACCTCTTTGGCTGACATAAACAATGATGGACTATTGGACATAGTAGTAGTGCGGAGTGACCAAAATTTTGATGGTGGTCTTTGGGTATGGGACCCGAGGACAAAAAGTTTAATAGCTCAAACAAACCCAACATTTATTCAGGGGCAAATGGGTGGATTAGCCACGATAACAGATTTAGACAATGATTGTATGATGGATATTCTAGTTTTATTTTTTAATGAATTGCGCGTATATAGTTATAATGGTACTAATATTCTGGAATTGAAATTTATGAAAAAAATACAAGAAAATTCAGGTTCAGCTTGCCCTACAGCTTTTGATTTGAATGGTGATGGTACTCAGGAAATAATTTTCGTTGATGAAAAAGGATTGTACGTTTTAAACGGTAGCAACGGTTCTGTTTTAGATAGTTTTCTTGTCAAGAGTCTCACTGCCTTTGAATCACCTGTAATTACAGATATTAATGATGATGGGCATGCGGAATTTATAGTACATGGTTATTCTGAGGGAAAAGACGCCCATCACATCTTCTGCTTTGAATCCGCCAATATCCCTTGGGCACCTGCCCGCAAAATCTGGAACCAAACAGGTTACCATATTACCAATGTAAATGATGATGGCACAATTCCTCTATATCCACAAAATAATGCAGCTTTTTTTGATACGGATTCATGCGCTCAACAGACGTGCCATCAGCCGTACAACAACTTCATGTGTCAGGCCACCTATCGGACTCAAAAGGGCTGTGCCCAGTGGCCGGCAGTGGACTTGGTTACAGATATCCTGGAATATTCATGCATGGGTGACAGCATTACACTAAAGATCATATTAAGGAATCAAAGTACAAATACATTCAAGCATGATAGTGTGAATATCGGCCTTTATACTAATGAAAATAACCTTCCTTTCTACTTTAAGGGATGGCCATGGAATAAAACAAAGAGTGTTGATACAATATTGTTTACTATATCCAACATCGGTATAAATAAGATCAAAGCAAGGGTAAACATACCTGACAATAATACCTCATTTACTTCGGGTATCAAAGGGCTTACTACGGTGCTGGAGTGTGATTATGAAAACAATACCGATAGCCTTGCAATTGATATTGTAAAGAAAACACTGGACCTTGGCCCCGACATCACCAAATGCATGACATCGGTCTTTACCTTGCATGTAAGCTCAGGCTTTCAGACATATCGATGGAGTGATGGCACTCAGGATTCTACCTATACCGCATCACTGAGCGGCCTTCACAGCGTGACAGTGACGGATGGCTGTGGCAGATCGTATAGCGACAGCATTACATTTATTACAGATCCCTTGCTTACTGAATACATCAGCGATGACCTCACTATTTGTCCTACTGATGAAATCACTTTCAATCTAAGCAATGCCTACGATTGGGTACAATGGTTTCCAAAACAATATGTCACCTGCGATACATGCAGGACGACCTCTATACAAACGGATACCACATTTACATTAATCATGGTAGGGCTTAAGGCAGGTTGTATTATCTCCGATTCAGTAGAGATAGCAGTGCTTCAGCCACCCAAAAAAGATATAACGGCCTCCATTTGTAAAGAGGATAGTTATGATTTTTATGGAAAAATGATCAACATTCCGGGTATCTATCGTCACTTCGTCAACAACTGCGATAGTGTGATAGAGTTGGAACTAAAAATATATAATAATAATATTACACGACAGAAAGAGCAAATTTGTCGGGGCGATTCTACCTTTTTCCTTGGCAAATGGTACGACAGATCCATCACGGCAACCTACACACTTACAGACTTACATGGTTGTGACAGTATCATCACGTTTGAACTGGTAGTCAAAGATACATCAATGATCATTCATCGTCGATCCTTATGTGAGGGAGACTCCATCCAAATAGTTGGACAATGGATCAAAGAGACAGGTATATACGATAATATATATACCAATGTTTTCGGCTGTGACAGCACCATACGTTATGATGTACAAAAGATGTCTTCAATTACACAAAACATAAGCCGGTTTTTATGTAAAAATGACACGATTCAAATAGGACAGCAAAGCTACACCACACCAGGAAATTACACCCAAAAATTACAATCCATTACTGGCTGCGACAGCACGTTAAATATTAATATCAGCTTGCTTCCATCCTCCATATTCAATGATACAATGAGCATATGTGCAGGGGACTCTGTCCTGATATTCGGGTACTACCATAAGACAGCCGGAATCTATGATAAGGTTTTCAAAGCCGCCAATGGTTGCGACAGTACTTCGACAATTAGGTTAGATTTATTGCCTGTACCCAGTACAAAAGATACCATCAATATCTGTGAAGGCGACTCTATATTACTATTTGGAAACTACATAAACAAATCAGGTAGCTACCAGAAAAAATATACATCCTTCCTTGGATGTGACAGTATATCACATGTGGTAGTTAACATCGCACCATATATTAAAGAAACGATCCAGATGATGCTTTGTGAAGGTGATACCATTAATATCAACGATGTCTTGGTCACTGAGTCAGGCAGTTACATCGATACATTAAATATCAATAGCAATTGTAAAAAAATCACAACAACCAAAGTAGAACTTATCAGCAGTGTACAAATATCAAAAAACATCACTTTATGTCCTGATACAAGCCTGGTCATCAATGGACGATTGATTGATAAAACAGGGAGCTATGTCTTTGATTTATTTGCAACTACAGGTTGTGATTCAACTTTTACAGCCATTGTCACGCAATTGCAGGCACCAATACCACCCGTCATAGATATTAACTGCAAAGAAGAAACATACACGGCCACAATCGCACCACAGCTTCCATGGCAGCATCAATGGCAGGATGGCAGCACCAATGATATTTACAGTATCAAACAGGGAGGCTTGCTTTCTGTCAAAACATATACAAGTAGCGGTTGTATAAAAAGATATAGTTATGATCTTCCCAAAATTCCCAAACTAACGGACATTCCGAAATTGGGAGACCAGCTTGTAAAAGACAAAGATATCATCGCTTTGAGTGTAGATCTTGACCCTGCACAATGGTCAATCCGCTGGAGTCCTAAAGAACTGGTAAACTGCGACAGTTGTTTTAACATCGACGTAACAACACTTACGGACACCATAATAACTGTAATCCTCACCCATGTGTCGGGGTGCAGTTTTGAGCAGAGTTTCCGCATTGTAAAAGAAAACTCAACAAAGATTGTTATACCTAATATATTTAATCCCGAATCAAGTAGTGGCAATGATACATGGACGATACATCTTCCGATCGGATATACCATAAGCGAGCTAAACATCTATGACCGATGGGGCAACAAAGTAGCAGCGGCAAAAAACACAATAATATTCAATTGGGACGGCACATATAAGGGTCAGCTTATGACGCCAGGAGTATATGTATATCAGATAAAACTGCTTGATGCAAATGGTAAAGTTAGTGTGTTGGCGGGTGATGTGACATTGGTGCGGTAAGTGAAAAGTGGTTCGCATTAGATTATCGCATCCAAACCACTTCTGTTAATCGCTCGGGCCAACACAATCAAAGCTTTCATACCTTACCTCCTCATCATATGCATTTGAATATCTTGTGATGGTTTTGGTGCGCCCAACGCATTTAGCGAGTAGGTGACATTCATCATGACATATCTGCCTATGGAGTTGGATATTGTTTCACTGATAAAGGTTTCTGAAGCACTTCGGTTTACGCCCTGATTTTGATTTAAAATATCAAATATTCGTAGTTTAGTAGTTACTTTATTGTCCAGAAAACTTTTGGAAATAGAAGCCTGCCACAAATTTAGTTTTGTTGAAGTGTCGAAAGAACCTTGTGCATAAACACTTGACTCCAACCTGGTGTCATTAGTCCATCCCAGACCGGATGAACGACATGTCAAATTTGCTGATATTCCCTTACTAAAAGCTGCTGTGACAACAGAATTTAACATAGAAGGCTATCCTTCAGATGATTTTATTGATATGGTCATTAAAAACAAACCTCACCAGTGTACGCTGCTGCCCGACTTACCCGGTGCCTTAACTTCTGATACAGGATGGGACACCATCACCCACCGGCAATCATTAAAAAACATTGTAGCCAGATTGCATGATCATGGTATTAGGGTCAGTTTGTTTATAGATCCTATAGCGGACAGGCTTTATGCTGCTAAAGAAACAGGCACGGACAGAATAGAATTTTCTCCGCCACCATATGCACATGATTTTCAAAAAGACAAAGCACATGCTGTAGAACCTTTTGCCATAGCAGCAAAAATATGTAACGACCTTAATCTTGGTATTAATGCGGGTCATGACCTTAATCTGGACAACCTTAAATATTTTGCGGCACATGTTCCGGGACTTATGGAAGTGTCAATTGGGCATGCGATTGTGTGTGATGCTTTATATCTTGGACTGAAGAACACCATCCAGCTGTATCTGCGGGAATTGGCTTAAGACAACCTTTGAATTGGGGGTTGTATTGACATAAAATTAATCCTTAAAATCTAAATTGAATTTTCTGTTTCAGCACTAAATTGACGAAAATAAAAAAACTGCTGAGTGTTGTAATGGTGAAATTACCTCCTCATCATATGCATTTGAATATCTTGTGATGGTTTTGGTGCGCCCAGCGCATTAAGCGAATATATTACATTTACCATGACATATCTGCCTATGGAGTTGGATATCGTTTCGCTGATAAAGGTTTCTGAAGCACTTCGGTTTACGCCCTGGTTTTGATTTAAAATATCAAATATACGTAGTTTGGCAGTTACTTTATTGTCCAGAAAACTTTTAGAAATAGAAGCCTGCCACAGATTTATTTTTGTTGAAGTGTCGAAAGAACCTTGCCCATAAATACTTGACTCCAACCTGGTGTCGACAGTCCATCCTTTGCCCGGAAATATGGCAAGATATGCTTCATAAGTTTGGTTTACATAATTTGAATTTAGCTTTTTGTTGTCTTTATATATATTATTATTTATACTCCATCTGCTGCCAATAGAAACATCAAACCTATCTTTTGACTTATTTTCCAACAATAGATTCCAGCCATTTGACCACCTGTCTATGTCATTTGGTTTAAGATTGATAAAGTTAATGCCCCTTGTAAGTGAAGAGTTTAAACCCGCTCTGAATTTTGCTTTCATAAAATTTAAGGGGCTGCTATAAGAAACATTTGATGCCATTGTTTGCTCAGATGAAGTATTACGTGGTGTTCGCCTTCGGATAAAAAATTCATCAACAAAAGATGCAGTGGTGATACGATCTTTTGTATAGCCGAGTCGAAGTGATGCAAAAAGGCTGCGAAAATTATATTGGTCAAAAAAATTGTAAGATATCCTCATATTGTGTCGGTATTCAGGCACCAGACTTGGATTTCCTACATACAGATTTAAAGGATCAGAATTATCTATTATTGGTTGGAGTTGATCGATTGAAGGTTCGCGAATGGTAGTTGTGTAATTGATTCGAATATTAGTTTTTTCAAAATCAATAGACGCTCTGGGTAAAAAATAATTAAATTTCCGATTGATAGGAAGTCCTACACTCGGAATACCGTCCAGTTTCGATTGCTGGTACTCAATACCTACATTGGATATAAAATTTACGTGTTTATACCTGAAATTACTCCCGGCATTATAATATAAAAACCTGTTATCAAATGCCCTGCTCAATTCTTCGTTAAATGTTCTGATGGTTGTATTTTCAGGATTTACATTAAAAAAATCTTTTATCAAATCAGACTTATTGTTTTTGACAGCATAATTTAATGTCAAAAACCATTTCTGACTAAGGGGTTCGGTGTAAGAACCGCCAAAACTAAAGTTTTTATTACCGGAATTATTGTCCTGAAATTGAAAAACTGATCTTTGAAGATTCAACACAAGATTCGGGTCGTATACTTCGCTAAGGATTTGATTTAAAGTGTTGTTTGTATTATTACCAAAGGACCCATCTAAAGTAAAATTTCTTCCTTTTTTTGACAACCTTTTCCGATAATTTACCTGACCAGCAAATATATTGGATGATACTTTATTTTCTTTTGCCTGATCATTTAAATTTAAAACGGTTCGCAATCTATTTAAAGTGGTGTCCATTTGATTTGACACATCATTACTTGACCTTGCAGTCAGGCTGCTTATAATAGTCATTTCAGTAGTAGAGTCCAGTTTTAAATCTATGGTGGTATAAAAATTATGATTGAGGGAAGATGTTTTTGATTGCAAAGATTTTTCTGAAATTAAAGCATTGGTCTGAACAAAATTATCTGTTAATGATGTTTGTATTAATTTAGTATTTCCATTGGTAATGAAATAACTGAAATTCAATTTATTTTTTTTACCCAAGTCATAATTAACATTCAATCCCGTGGTCATACTACGCGTTACGCCTGTATTATTCTGCCCAAAAGAAACAGGTGCATTTGTATTAAAATTATTACCACCTGTATTTCCGCTTGTCATAGAAGAAAAATCACTTACATTGACGCCTGTATTGTTGAGATTATTTAAAGAACCAATAAATGAGAATTGTGTTTTTTTGTTAAATCTATTCAACATAATTTTGCCTTCATATCTATCATTCGTGCCATATCCGGCCATGGCGTTTCCGAAGTATCCGCTTTTTTTGTTGTCTTTTAGCTCCAGGTTTATTGTTTTTTCATCTTGTCCGTCCTCGACACCTGTAAAGGTAGCGGTCTTAGACTTTTTATCAAATATCTGCACTTTTTTTATGGCATTGGCAGGAAGATTTTTTGTTGCCATTTTGGGATCTTTTCCGAAAAAATCACGTCCATCCACGGTTACCGCCTTGACGTCTTCTCCCTGAACTTTAATACCCCCATCAGCATCAATCTCTACACCCGGCAGTTTCCTTAGCAAGTCTTCAACGACGGCATTTGGTTGTGTTTTGAATGCATCAGCGTTAAATTCAATGGTATCTTTTGTAACCTTTATTGGTACGTAGTCTGAAGTTATTGTAACGGTTTCCAACATCTTACCTTCATTGAACATGGTGATGATGCCAAGATCTTTGATTTTATTTTCACCTGCTAATTCGATTAACCGTTGTATGGTTCCGTAGCTGATATACGTAAATTGAATGTTGTATTTACCTGCACTTAAGCCTTTAATCAAAAACATGCCATTAACATCGGTCACTGTATATCCCATCAGAGTTGAATCAATAGGATCCAATGCTACAACAGTAGCACCGATAAGATTAATTTTTTCTTCATCCTGAACCTGTCCTTTTAAACTGTATTTTTGCGCCACAATAACATTGGTTAAAAAGAGGCAAAAACACCAGAGTATAATTCGTTGCATAATTATTTTTTATTGTCTTCCCGGTCTGCCATCACGTCTACCCCACATTTCCTTTTGCTCTTTCATTTTTTCTTTACGAAGCTTCTCAAACTCATCTCTGCTCATCATATCACCCTTGGCAGGTTTGACGATTGGATTTTCTAAAGGTTTCATCTTGACTTCTGTAGCAATGGTATGGTTTGTAGCACTTTGAATTTCAAGGATTAATCCGGGCAACTTGCCAAATTTTTCCGGACCAAAAGATACCGGAATCTGATGCGTAAAAAAAGCAATAATATTTGTGGTACTATCCTTATACATAGCCTTCATACAATTATACCCTAAAATCGACTTTTGTTCTCCTGCACTGATTTTCCACCTTATTGAAGCTACAGAATCTTTGATGACAAAATCCTTATTAAAAAAGGCCAATTGTTCCAATACGAAATCCTCCTCCAGGTTTTTATAATATATCCTGTTTGTTTTTTCTTTCATACGTCTGAACATTCTGGGCACATTATCATTGGCACTTTCTTCAACAACAATGTCCGGATCTTTTTCATAAATAGACTCCGTATCTGAAAAAGTAAGTTTCATAAAGGCGTCCTGAGACTTTGGCATGTCAGAAGGCATGTTTGGCATATCTGAAGGCATGTTTTCAAAATCAAAGTAAGTTGTTTGAGTGTACTTAATTACGCCTTGTGTAGTTTGCCCATTTGCCACAACATCAGAAAAGAACATCAATATTAAGAATATGACTATTTTCATTAAAAAGTATGCTTTAATTTTGCGTAAATGTAACAATATTTAATGTGGCTAAATAATTAATGACGTGTTTAGCATATATTTAACTTATATTAATGTATTTATCGTAGTACTTCTATTATATTTGTATTTACAATTTATAATGTTTTTGAAAGTTAATGACCTGAATTTTATTGAATGAAGCACATAATTATCATTCGGCACGCAAAATCTTCCTGGACGGATATTAATTTATCTGATTTCGAGAGAACATTAGATCCACGAGGTTTGTCAGATGCACCAATTATGGCGGAGCGTTTAAAATCCAAAGGATATAGCCCGGAAATTATAGTTTCAAGTGATGCAATGAGGGCAAAAACGACAGCAGCATATTTTGCCGATTGTTTTGGACTTTCTTTAAAACTTGATCCAAAATTATATCATGGTCAATCTGACAATTATTTGAATGCTATAGCTGGCATAAATGACGAAATTAATACTGTGGCATTGGTTGGACACAACCCGGGAATTACCCATATAGCAAATTTGATTGCGCCCGGGTGTACAAATAATATTCCCACCTGCGGAATAATTATAGCCACATCATCGAAAACACACTGGTCTTTTATGTCATGGAAGGACATGCATGTAGAAACATTAATGTTTCCTAAAGACAGCAATAATGATTAATTTTATGCATAAAAATATATTAGTATTTTGTTTTATATGTTTGTTTATGGTGTACTCTAATGTTTCATGTGGCAAAAAAAATAAGTCAAGTTTGTTGAATATGACAAATGATGAACTTGTCAAAGCAATGGTTGATATGTATTGTGTTAATGCCGCATTAAATATCAGTGATACCCAATCAAGGGATAGCATCAAACAAATCTATTACGCCCAACTTAATCAAATTACAGGTAAATCTATTGAGGATATCAGAACCGATTTTGATAAGTTACTGCTTATGCCTGATACCTTAGTGATGTTGCAAAACAGAGCACTTGATACATTGCGCCTTATGCAAGACAGATCAATGACTATGCCTACACCTGTATCGCTAGGAATAAATTAATATTAAGATAATATGACTAATCCAATCAAATGGTACTAAATGGATTAAATTTGAGCCCTGAAATTAAACAATTTCATTATGTCAAAAAATGAAAGAATATTGGTCGTTGATGACGAAGAAGACATCCTCGAAGTGCTCAGGTACAATCTGGAAAAAGAAGGCTATTTGGTTAAGACGGCAGCAGACGGACTTTCAGCCTTAAAAATAGCCAATGAATTTGACCCGCATCTAATCATTTTGGACATTATGATGCCTGGTATGGATGGGATTGAAGTGTGTCAGAAGTTACGTTCCATACCAAAATTTTCATCAACCATCATTGCGTTTCTTACTGCCAGAAACGAAGCGTTTACCCAAATTTCGGCTTTGGACTCCGGCGGTGACGACTTTATCAACAAACCTATTAAACCAAATGTATTCAAGTCAAGAATTAGCGCACTGTTGAGACGAAATGCAATAAGTGAGGATAATAAGGATCATATCATTCGTTATGGCAATATGGAGATAGATTTTGAACAATTTAAACTTAGTATTAACGGATTAGATGCCGGATTGGCTAAAAAAGAGTTTGAATTGATATCCCTTTTAGCGTCCAAACCAGGTAAAGTATTCAAGAGAAATGAAATCCTTTCCAAAATTTGGGGCAATGATGTCATTGTAGGAGACCGGACAATAGATGTGCATATCAGAAAACTCAGAGAAAAAATTGGTGAAAATTATATTCATACCATGAAAGGGGTAGGGTATAAATTTGATTTTTAATAAAATTTGTATAAAAATATTACCATAAGGCAAATTACCATTCTAATTACTGTGTTGGTCACAGTGATTAACTTGGGTATTATATGGTTTTCATTTTTATATGTACACTCCTACGCGCTAATCCTAATGTTGGCTAGCGTTTTGATGCTCAATTTTTTTATCGTACGCTTCTTTTTAGAAAAATATGTCTTTCGAAAAATTAAATTGATATACAAGCTGATATATGAATCAAAAAAGGATAAAAGCAGCAATGATATAAATAAGGAAAGTCTCGAAGATGTCAATGCAAAGGTAATGGAATGGGCCGAAAATACTAAAAATGAAATTGCAGCACTTAAATCCCTTGAAGAGTACAGAAAAAATTATGTTGGCAATATTTCGCACGAACTGAAAACACCAATATTTTCCATTCAAGCTTATTTGCACACCTTAATTGAAGGCGGATTATATGATGAAAATATCAATAAAGATTATCTTCAAAGGGCCGCAGATAACACTGAGCGATTGCAAAATATCGTTGAGGACCTGGATGTCATAACCAAACTGGAATCCGGACAAGTTGAACTGGACTTCAAACGATTTGATATAAAGGAAATGGTTCGTGATATATTTTTGGATTTAAAGTCAATTGCGAAAAAAAAGAAAATAAGTTTGCAGTTAAAGGACGGAGCCGCACAATCATTTAATGTTTTAGCAGACAGAGAGTCAATAAGGCAGGTTTTTACAAACTTGATCGTGAATTCTATAAAATATGGTAAAGATGGCGGTACAACCAAAGTTTCATTTTATGACATGGAAACTGAGCTTCTGGTAGAAGTATCCGATAATGGCATTGGTATTGATGAAAAACATTTAAAACATGTTTTTGACAGATTTTATAGAGTCGATAGCAGCCGAAGCCGAAAGCAAGGGGGCTCAGGTTTAGGCCTCTCGATCGTTAAACATATTATTGAAGCACACGATCAAACAATTAATGTGCGGTCCACACCTAATGTGGGTTCTACATTTGGCTTTACATTAAAAAAAGCACCAAAATAGACATCAATGATTATTTACGCATACCTTCAAATAACCAATTTGCCAATGCTTGCCTGTTTGTGTTGATTAATAATCTCTTTTGATCTTCAAAATTTCGTATATTTGCCAGTTCAACAAACAAGGTTGTGGGATGTAGATTTCTAACCATATAAAGTCCTCTGTCTTCAACAAAACCTTTGTAGCCCCTTTCCTTTTGATGAGTTGCATATTTGGATTCAAAAACATCCTGGACGGTATTGGCTAATGTTTTGCTGGCCTCATTGTGTTTATTATAATAGAAAAAGACATCCTGTCTCTTTTCTTTGCTGCGGGAATCAACATGTATTTCTATTGCTTTTTGTACTTTAACGCCTTTTTTCTTGTATTTTCTGTATAACTTGTTTACAGCTTCAGCGCGTTCCCTTAGCCTTTGTTTTTGGCTTATTGGAATCGAATTTTTACCTAGTAAATCTTCATCTCCATCACACTTAAGATATTCGTCATCGCGTATTCCGTCATTTCCGTCCTGGACTATCATATGGACGGTGGCACCATGTTGCATCAGATTTCGCGCAAGCCTTAGAGAAACGTCATAGGCGTACTCATCTTCACACAATTTATTAGGACATTCAGTACATACAGCACCTGGATCAGGGCCTCCATGACCACTTATTATATAGTATACCTGTCCTTCGAGACTGAAATCTTCAATATTTACGAGCTCATACGTAGGTCCCATCAAAGGCACATTAATTTCTTTGATACCTTTTCGCTTCATAGAGGTAATTTTTCCTGAAACTGAAATTTTATTTGGTTCAATCGATTTGAGTTTTTCGGTTTTTAATGTTGGGATAGCTTTTTCTTTTTCTGTGATTTTGAGCTCAGATTTAGTTAGACAAGTAAATTCTTCCATCGGCACCCATAATAAATTATTTTTTGTATGGGCTCTGGGTTTTATACCAATTTTATTAATTTTTTCATTATAGTTTTCTATTCTCCTGGCCAATTCTACGTCTTTTGTACCAATTGATGATCTGATACTTTTACCATTAAATTTTACCAGCTTTACTGGAAGCAGATATGTTTTTCTGGCAACAATAATATTTCTGTTTTTTATTTTGTTTAGCGAACAAAAAAGGTCGAGGTTGCAATTATGCATAGTCAGCTCATACCTGTTTAAAAAGTTCGCTATGGTTTCACCAGCTTTTACTTTAGCTGAATAATATTTTGGCGCTTTGGAAAATGCTGTAGAAACACTAATTCCAATAATAAAGCAAAGATTTACCAATCGTTTCATAATGTCGATAATTGAGATTCGGTACAAAGATACATATTATTATTTATTATAATATGTATTTATTATAAATTATTTGTATTATGTTTTTTTATTGGTTCAAATTGCAATTGTCAATTAAAGATTATTTTAAGATTTTAAACGACTAAAACAATTCTTATCTTACATTTATGCATCTTTTATTTTAGATTTGAGCTGTCGATTCATTTATCATGAAATGAGCATGAATCCATCTTTACAGTACCTGCCGGATTAAAGTGTTAAAGTTGGTACAAACCTGAATGATTAAATGGTGCTTTTCAAAGAATATTAGTCCTTTTTCCAAATCCGCAAATCAAACAAATTCGACAACTTAGCAAATTTAAACACATGAAAATTCGACAACTTAGCAAAATTTAAACACATGAATTACATTTTAATTTTTGTCTCTTTATTGGCTTTTCGGTTATCAATTTGTCAAAATATTTTAATATCTGAGCAAAATTTTCCAAACGAGCCTTCTATAACTATGGATCCAAAAAACCCGGCCAATCTTATAGCAGGCAGTAATTTGAATAATATTTATATTAGTAAAGACACAGGCAGGACTTGGGTTGAAGATAATCTTACATCAAGTTATGGTGTTTGGGGCGATCCTGTGATAGCTGTAGATACTGCCGGGCATTTCTATTATTTTCACTTATCCAATCCCCAGAATGGCAGCTGGATTGATAGAATCGTTTGCCAAAAAACTACAGATATAGGAGATTTTTGGTCGGATGGTAGTTATGCCGGTCTAAATGGTAGTAAAGATCAGGATAAACACTGGGTTGTTGTAGATCCACAGAATAATAATATTTATATGACCTGGACACAATTTGATGATTACGGTAGTACGCTCCAGACTGATAGTTCCCACATTATGTTTTCAAAGTCCTTGGATGCTGGTTTGACATGGTCAGCTGCAAAGCGCATTGATACAAAAGGGGGCAATTGTCTTGACGAAGATGACACAGTAGAAGGTGCTGTTCCAGCTGTGGGTACAAATGGCGAAATATATGTAAGTTGGGCGGGTCCACAAGGTATTGTATTTAACAAATCTTATGATCAGGGCATGACCTGGCTGCCTAAGGAAATTTCTGTTGATGATATGCCTTCGGGTTGGGATTATAGCATTCCGGGCATTTTCAGAGCAAATGGGCTGCCGGTCACAAAGTGTGATTTAAGTGCAGGGCCAAACAGAGGTACTATTTACATCAATTGGTCTGACCAACGAAATGGAGCCACTAATACAGATATTTGGATATCCAAATCAATAGACCAGGGATTAAACTGGACTTTGCCGATAAAGGTAAATGGTGATAATACTAATAGACATCAGTTTTTTACCTGGATGACAATCGATCAGACAAGCGGCTTTATTTATATATTGTTTTACGATCGACGCAATTATTCAGATACACAAACGGATGTTTATTTAGCCATTTCTAAAGATGGTGCACAAACTTTTGAAAATATTAAAGTAAGTGAATCTCCATTTATTCCCGATGCAGGCATTTTTTTTGGTGATTATACCAACATTACGGCAAGTAACGGAATTGTCAGGCCAATCTGGACCAGATTACACAATGGGAAGTTAAGTTTATGGACACATTTGTATAACGAAAACGAATTATCTTCATCAGGAGATCTCCAACAAAGTCTGACTTCCATTGACATGAATAATTTTCCAAACCCATCAAAGAACATTAGCTATATCTCATACAAATTGCACCAAAAATCTGAAGTAAGTCTCTATATTTATGATATAAATGGTACGGTTGTAAAAAAGATAATTGACAGAAAATTCCAGGAATATGGTAAGTTTGTAGAGACTATTGATGTCCTTGAGTATGGACTGAAATCGGGTATGTATTTTATAGTATTGAGTATAGATAAAAACAGTAAAACAATCAAACACGTTGTGATTGATTGATCCATTAACCTGTAATATTTATTGTAGCATAACCAAGATTATTTTTCACAACTTGAATCTGAGTACTGATCCTTTCTTTGAGGCTGTCAACGTGAGAGATAATTCCGATCATTCTATTACTTTCGGATTGAAGTTTTTCGAGGGTTGTCAAAGCGGTCTCCAATGTTTCTGCATCAAGTGTACCAAAGCCTTCATCAATAAATAAACTTTCTAATTTTACATTTTTTGATGCCATATCTGATAGGCTTAGAGCCAATGCTAAACTGACAATAAATGACTCCCCACCCGATAAAGTTTTTACACTTCGGGTTATGTTACCCTGGTACAAATCGATTACTCTCAGGTCTTCTTCTATGGCATTACTACTCAGCAGATATCTGTCAGATAGTTTGGTTAGTCTTCTATTTGTTAGAATTATAAGGTGTTGAAGACTAAGGTTTTGTGCATATTTAGCGTATTTATTTCCGGTAGCATCTCCTATTAGGTGATCCATGATAAACCATACAGACGCATCCATTTCTTTTACTTTCAGGATTTTTTTTGTTTTTTCAATCAATGTATTGGCCTCAATGTTTTTTTCAAGTTCTTTTTCAATAGCGCCAATATTGTTATTTATACTATCTTTCTCAATATTTAATTGTTGAATTTCGGTTTTGATTAAAGTTAGATCGCTATTTGTTACATCTACTTCATCAATATCTGATAATTCTTTTTGAAGATTTTGCAGGGTTGTTCTTATTTCGGTTTCAGTCCTTATTAGTGCATCTTTTTCCAGCACTAATTTTTGGAGTACATCATCAGCTAAGATATCTTGATTGGCTTCTGAAATACTTTTATATCCGATTTTTAACAAATTTGGCATTAATATCAATTTTCTGGCTTCTATGGATTGAACCAATTCTTCTTTTGTTTTAACCTGATTTTTATACGTTACAGTTAGTTCTTTCATTAAACTGTTAGAGGCAGTATAGGTATTCTGAATCTTATCTGCATCAGCATGTACATTTGTCCCATTGTATAATTTCGCTTTATGCTCAAATGTTTCACTATATTTTTGACCAATTGATATCAATTCTTTATATGCCAAAATTAATTCAGCGAATATATTTTCTAATATTTGGGCTTCCTTTGCTTCATAGAGCATTGTAAGCTTTGTTTTGGTCTTTTCGAGCGCATCAGAAATATGTTCATAACTAAGTTTTCCTTCAGGATCCTGCAAGGATTCATTTATTTTATTAATTACAGACTCTTTTAAAATCAATTGTTGAGATAGGGTTTCCACTTTTGCATCGCCGCTGGCTATTTGGGTATGTAATGCCATTAAGGATGTTTTAAAAGCCTCATTTTTTTCAAGTTTTTGATATAATTCAAGGGCTTCTTTACCCAGATTTATCAGTTTAAGCTGATGCGCATACGGATGATCAATCGAACCACATAATGGGCAAGGTTCTCCTTCCAGCAAGTTGTGCCGATGATCGTCCAAGCTGGCTATTTTAAGATGATTTTCCTTCTCTTGCTGCAATTTAATTATTTCAGCTCCCAATAGTTCAATTTCTTTTGCAAGGAAACCGGAACGTTCTGTTAAAGAAATTTTCGTTTCTCTTAATATTTTTATGTCCGTGCGGATGGTTAAAATTTCCTCAGTTGTCTCTTCTTTGCGTTTTATCTCCGATTTTTGTTGACTTAACTGAATAATGTCTTGCTGTAATTTTTCAATTTTTTCATTGAGTTCACTATCTGATAATTTATTTTTTGCCTTTTGTCGATTAAGGCTCTCTTTGTTTTTTTCGGCATAAGCCAACTGTTCTGCTGTTGAATTAATCCCTTTTATATTGATAATAAGGGTGTTATCCGACTTTTTTAAGATCTCATTTATTCTATTCCTCCAGTGAATGCCATCCTCTTTTGCTTTACTTAGTATGTTGTCATATTGAACAATTATTTGTTGAAATTTTGACATTTCCGACATAAAGTTTGATTCACTTATATCCTGATGTGTAAAATCAGCCATATCCTTTATTGCCTGAATCAAAGCTAGTTCCTGATCTTTTATACTGCCTTCAAGCCGCCCCAATTCTTTTTCAATAGTGGCTAGTCTTATATTTTCATTGTTTGAAAGACTGAGTTCTCCTCGATAAAAGTCCAGACGCTGATGTTTGTCAAGCTTTAAAGCCAATGGCTTGAAACGAACTTTTTTTTCTTCGAGATCAATGTAACTTTTTTTTGACAGATCAATTTTTTGAAGAATGTTTTGTTTTTTTTCTAAAAGTGTTGACAATTTAATTTTATCTGCCAACGAAGTAATGATGTCTTGAATACGTGATTTGTATTCGGCTGCCACATTCTTTTTTTCAATTATTTGATCATCGTTAAGTACTGGCACAAAAGCAATCTGTTGCTTTAGTAATTGTATCTCTTCTCTTTTCTGTTTTGCTTTTTCAAATGCAGCTTTTCCCAATGTGCGGTAAATGTGACTTCCGGTGATATCCTCAAGTAATTTAGCCCTTTCTTTTTCGTCACTTCTTAAAAATTTTGCAAATTCGCCCTGAGACAGTAAAATAGAACGAATGAATTGTTCGTAGTTGAGACCAATTATTTTTTCATTGGTTGCCGGAACCTCTGATTTTTTTAAATCCAGATATTTCCCTTCAGGTAGTTCTGCAAGGGTCATTTCATAATCCTTTAAATTGCCTGTTCTGGTCCTTGCAATTCGCCAGGTAGATCGAAATATTTTATCATTGCTCCGATATTCAATTTCTGCATAAGCGTCATCCGTAAAATGAGTGATTACAGAACCTATTTTCTCAATTTCCGTATTGGTAACTTTTTCATTAAATCTGGGAATCCTGCTGAATAATGCCAGGGTTATAATATCAAGTAGGGTGGACTTTCCCGCTCCTGTAGGACCGGTAATGGCAAATAAACCGGCATTGGAAAGTGGCGGAGATGCAAAATCAATCTTATGCTCGCCCTTAAGCGAATGAATGTTTTTAAAACTTAAAGTTAGTATTTTCAATCAGACAAAACTTAAATACATGTTAGGTATGCTTATTTAACCAGATTATAAGTACAATTTACCGATTCTTCGCCAATTATTAGAGTAAGAATTTTATTATCCGAACTTATAGTGCCTGTAATTTTAGTGCCCATACCAAACACAATATCTCCAACACCTTCAAGTGCACAATCATTTCTCTTGACGACTTCATTCATAAAATCTCCGCCATTCATTATAATTTCATGGTCATTTGATCCTTGTGTAAGTATTACGGATGTTGTAATCGGGATTGTTTGTTTATCACATGAAATATTGCCTGTCCATGTGCCCGTAAATTGAGCATTATTACAAAAATCATCTTTGCTGCATGACATCATTAGAATCAAACCTAATAAGCACCATCTACAACTTTTCATTTTTTTTATTGATGTTATCACTTTAATATGCAAATGTAAGCAATATCATAAATACAGGAGGAACTTTTATTATCAATACTTTTTAGGTGATGATATTTAATTTCTGGTATTGGATACTTATATTTTATCATTCATTTATCTCTTCCATCATTACTATGTAAGCCTCTCTTAGTCTTTGTTTTTCGCCCACAGTAATATTGTTTTCATTTAATTTTTGATCAAAAATGTCTAATGGATCGAGTTCATTAATTGTTATAATATTTTCTGCCAAATTATGATCGGTATCAAACTTGGAAGTAAAGAGTATTCTGCTTTTTAATATTTTATACTTTTCATTATTCTGGGTACTGACCAGATCTTCCAAAACCTGAATTTTTATCGGGTCAAAAATAGGTTCCAATACCTCAATTTCAATTAAAGTTTTTAATGGTAGTTGTTTTTCATAACTGCTTAAATCTTGAAGGACAGACTCCAGATTTCCACTTATTTTTATTATTTCCCTTGATTTTGGAATCATAACAGGGCTTATTTTATCGATTTTATGTTTAGTTATATCTATCCTAATGACCATTTTACTATAATCCCTTTCAGAGAAATCCAAAAATACAGCCGAACCACTATATCTGATGTGATCAAGGTTATTGATGCGCTGAGGCTTATGTATATGCCCTAATGCCATGTACATAATGTCAGGATGAATGATTTTGCTTTCTAAGCCCTGCAGATTTCCGATATGTATGTCTCTTTCGCTGTCTGATGTAATTGAACCTTTCATATATAGATGTCCCATGGCAATGATGGGAATATGCTCACCATAGATATTATGTGACATCTCTACCAATGTGTCATAATGATATTTGATGGCGAGAGACATTATTTCACTTTTATCCTGAGATTCAGATGCCTGCATAGAAGCGCGAAGGTCTCTATCCCTTAAAAAAGGAACAGCCAGAATGACACAAACTAATTTTCCATTTAAGTCATATATTGGCACAATTTCGTCCTGTATGTTTTCCCTGCAACCTCCTATTACTTTTATATTCAAAGTATCCAGTAAATGTGATGGAGCATCAAGTAAGCTTACAGAATCATGGTTTCCTCCTGTAATGATGACCTTTGTTTTGGTTTTTGATAGCCTGAAAAGCATATCGTAATACAATTTAGCATCTTGATTGGATGGATTTGCGAGATCAAAAATATCTCCTGAGACCAAAAGAACATCAATGTCCTCAACTATCAGATAATTGACCAGCCAATCAAAAAAGAGCTTGATATCTTCAGTAAGTTCATGTTTGTGCAATATTTTACCAATATGCCAATCGGCTGTATGGATTATCTTCATAAGTTGCTACTGTTAAATAATTAGATGCCAAAGTCATAAAATGTCTAGTTTAATGTCAACGATTTGTAAATGTCTACTATATTACGGGCAAAGACATTTTTTTGCCAACTCATTTTTTAATTTTGATTGTATTTTAAGGCAATCTTCAAAAATAATTGATTTAAGCTTTAAACTGAACTATATCACAAATATTGCAAAACTTTTTATAGAGCATATCTTCATTTTATCAACTTTGTTTTTGGAAGTAAATCTGATGTTTATCTAAAATATTGATTCTTAAAATAATTTTTTATCCATTATTATATGATTACTTTTGCCGAAAATCATTAATTTATGCATGTGGACACGATAGATACTTATATAGGCCAGGCTGTAGATTTTGTGATAAAAATGTTACCAGAACTCCTTATGGCTTTGGGAATATTAATCATTGGCCTTTGGGTTATCAAAAAACTAACCAGAATTTTATCTGCCACATTATCAACGTCCGGATTTTCTATAGAGATTGTTTCGTTTTTATCGGCTTTGGCCAGTATAGCCTTAAAGGTACTACTGATAGTCAGTGTCGCTGGTATGGTGGGCATTAATACGGCTGCTTTTGTTGGCGTTTTGGCAGCTGCAGGACTTGCAATTGGTCTGGCCTTACAAGGGAGTCTTGGCAATTTTGCAGCAGGTATAATTATAGTGACATTCAAGCCGTATAAAGTTGGTGACTGGATTGAAGTCAAAGAGAAGTTCGGTAAGGTTCAGGATATTCAGATATTTAATACGATTGTTGTCACCCCTGGCAATAAAACACTAATAATTCCTAACGGTGAAGTCATAAATGGAGTGATTACTAATTTTTCCAAACGAGGTAATATCAGATTGGAAATGAAAGTGAATCTTCCATATAGTGAAGACTTTCCGGCATTCAAGTCACTAATTATGGAAGCTTTGTTATCCATGGATTTGATTCTTAAGAACCCGATTCCTGAAATTGGCATAGAAAGTTTTGGAGATCGACACCTGGTTATTTCAATCAGACCATATGTTCTTCCGGACAATTATTGGGAAGTATATTATATGGTTATGGCCAGAATAAAAAAAGTCTATCACGATAATAATATTTCTGTTGCATTTGGCCTGAAGGTAATGGGAAAGAGTGGGGAAATAGAGTATGTACAAGATTTGATCAAATGAAAACATTTTTTGTAACTTTGGTTACATTTAAAGTTAAACAATTGTTTTACCTTTGTTTAAGTATCAAATAACTTAAATTTATGAAAGTTTTACTTGCCATCTTTATTTTTACTTTATTACTAGGTTCATGTACAGGTCAGAATCCAACCAAGCCACTGCCAAAGGGAATCGCTATTGAGCCTAATTTTCTGAATGTTGATAACGCAACAGCCAAACGGATTATTTCCCAATCAAAAGATTTGGTCATTATTGATGTTCGCACGCCTGAAGAAATTGCGTTAGGCAAGATTGGCAATGCTTTGGAAATGGATATAAAATCCCCTGATTTTAAAGCAAATCTGGATAAATTGGATCGTAATAAACAATATTTGGTTTATTGTCATGCGGGTGGGAGAAGTGCAAATGCGATGGAAATTATGAAAGCTATGGGATTTAAACAAGTGTATAATCTGGAGTCAGGTTATCGAGACTGGTCTGATAAATAAGATTATGCATTAGTCCGAAAACCTAATCGGAATAGGTTTGCTATATATTTTTTACTACAGGATAACATATTAAAATCATGCGTATTTTAGACACTATTGTCAACGGCTATGCAGGTTATGCCTCCTATTTATGGCGTGAAATAGCCCAGCCTTCATGGCACAACTACTTTTATTGGCTCATCTTGGTATCTTTGTTTTTTTTTGGCCTGGAAATTATTAAACCATGGAGAAAAGAGCAGCCTTTATTTAGAAAAGATTTCTGGTTGGATTTCTTTTATATGTTTTTCAACTTCTTTTTATTTTCTCTTGTAATCTATAATGCCGCATCAGATGTTGTTGTAAATCTGTTTGACAAGACCATAATGGAAGTCTTTGGTTTCGATATTAAAACATCCAATCCTATGCGACAATTCCCACTTTGGAGCATTTTAATTATAGGATTTGTGGTACGTGATTTTGTGCAATGGTGGACACATAGGTTATTGCATCGAGTTAGCTGGCTATGGCAATTTCACAAGGTGCACCACTCAGTGGAACAAATGGGTTTCGCAGCACACCTTCGCTATCATTGGATGGAAACTATTGTTTACAGATCCATAGAGTATATTCCTCTGGCTTTATTAGGTATAGGCTTATATGATTTTTTTATTATACATATATTTACGCTTGCGATCGGTCATTATAACCACAGCAATTATCATGTAAGCGGTAGGGTGACAGGAATGTTGCTTGGTGGATTAATTGGATTGACAGCTATTTTGGGTTTAGCAGATATTCATTTTTTGGATGGCAATAGCATAGTGATGAAAATCGGGTTTTTTATGACATTGGTAATATTTGGTGGTTTAGTGTTAGGGCCTTTTATGAAAAAAATATTTAATAGCCCTGAGATGCACATTTGGCACCATGTTCACGACCTACCTTCAAATAAAAAATACGGCATTAATTTTGGTATTTCTTTAGCAATTTGGGATTACATATTTGGTACGGCTGAAATTCCTCAGGATGGTCGAGATATCAAACTTGGATTTCCGGGAGTGGAGTCATTCCCCGATTCCTTTTTAGGTCAGTTCCTTTTAGGGTTGAAAAAATAGATTCAGAAAGCTAAGTATCTTTTCAAATCCGTTAAGCATGGATATTTAATTCATAAAAAAAAATAGGTCATCAATTAAATTGACAACCTATTTTTATCTGATTTTTTTTATTTACACAGCAGGTATTCTCAATACTTGTCCCGGATAAATTAAATCAGGAGAGGTAAGCATTGGTTTGTTTGCTTCAAAAATAATTGGATATTTCATCATGTCACCATATTGTTCTTTAGCGATCTTTGACAACGAATCTCCTTTTTTTACTTCGTAAAACGTTGCAGCAGGTTCTTCAACCACTACGGATAATCTGTCATCAACTGATGCAATACCTTCAGTGTTCCCTACAATTAATATAACTTTTTCTTTTGCAGAGGTAGACTCAACCTGACCATAAACAGTAGCTGTATCACCATCTACAACTATGTCCAGATTATCTACCTTGATACCGTGTCCTACGACTTGTGCTGCAAGCATCGAAGCCCTGCTTTTGTCCGCTGAATCTTTAAGCGCGTCCATATTCGATTGACTTGTTGGTGAAGCGGTGGTTGCATCGTTTTCAGCTGCCTTATTACCCATTAATTTTGAACCGGCAGCTTTTAAAAATGAAAATAGACCCATGTTTTTACTTTTTTTAGAATAATTATTACCAAAATTGGTTTCACTGCAAAATAAGTAGTTTTTTTTATATAAAGTTCCTGCTTGTGTAATTATTTTTAGCTTTTATTTTTATTAAGGGTCTTCTTAAGTAAATTTGGTTTTACATACTCTTGGCTTATTGGAATAAAAACAAGTATATTTCAATTATCCTAAATTTGATATGAAATTCGCAAAAAAGCAGCTTGGTATCAATTTATTTCAATTTTATTCATTTTATAAATATATGATAATCAGATATTTACAAAATAATTTTAAAAAATTAAAGATATGTTTTGTTTAAAAACCAATTAATTTGCCAAAAGACTTATATTTGCGCTGTTTTTCAGAAAATTAATGAATTTTTAATACAATGCAAGGAAAAGGTTTAGTCAAAGTATTTTTAGTATTGATAACAGCAGTTTGTTTATTACAATTTGCCTATTTCATACCCACAAACAGTGTTGAAAAGAATGCTGATGCTTATGCACAAAAAATAGCAGGTGATGGTGATCAGTCAACCCAAACTCCAGGATATAAGTTGGCACGTGCTAAATATCTGGATTCTATGTCAAGCGAAAAGGTATTTAATGTTCCATTAATTAAGTCATACTCTTATGCTGAGCTTAAAAAGCAACAACTTGCTTTGGGTTTGGATTTGAAGGGAGGACTTAGTACCGTTTTACAAGTAGATTTGGAAGATTTTCTCAAATCATTGGCTGGAAGAAATAATAATAATGTAGATTTTCTCAAAGCATTGGAAAATGCTAAGGCTGCTATGAAAAATTCACAATCAGATTTTATCATTTTGTTTGCGCAAGAATATAAAAAACTGGCTGGGGACAATAAAATGGCAAGGATATTTGCAAGAAGTGAAATGTTGGGTGAAATCAATACTTCTACGGATGATGGGACTGTGACACGACTCATCAGAAATAAAGCGGATGAAACCGTTCAATTGACATTTGATATGTTGAAAAAACGTATTGATAAGCTTGGACTTACACAACCAAATGTTTCATTGGATGCAAAAAGGGATTTGATTGCAGTAGAAATGCCTGGAGCAGATAACCCCGAAAGGATAAAGAAATTTTTAACCAAGCCGGCTCAATTGGAGTTTTGGGAAACATTCAGATTTTCAGATGCAGGTATTTCAATGGCATTTCAGGAGGCAGATAAATTGGTTTCTGGTGCTTCCCCTTCAAATGATTCTACAACGATCGAAATGGATACGGTTATGACCGCAGCTTTTGATGATTTGGGCAATCAATTGAAAGATTCGACAATGCAATTGGTTCCCAAAGCAAAGGCTGGTAGTACAGTCGTTGGCTCGTTATTATCTTCATTGACACTCAATGGCGGAACATTGTCTCCAAGTGTTATGGGTCTTGCGGATAATTCAAAAAAGACAAATATTTCTGAATTACTGGAAAGAGAGGATATTAAATCACTTTTTCCAAAAAATTCAAAGTTTATGTGGTCCTATAAGCCTTCAAAAAATGCGGATGGCATCGAAGGCAATCAGTATGAGCTATATCTAATAAAAACACTGTCTTCGTCGGAATTAGCCCCTTTGGATGGCGAAGTTGTAACCAGTGCTGCACAGACACTTAATAATGTAAGTGGAGAAGTAGAGGTTAATTTACGTATGAACGCAGTAGGTGCCAAAAAATGGGCTGAAATGACAACCAAAGCGGCCAATGAAGGAAACAGAGAGATCGCTATTGCTTTAGATAATGAGGTTGTTTCTGCTCCAAGAGTAAATGATGCCATTACACAAGGCTCTTCTTCTATTTCAGGTAATTTTTCTGTAGAAGAAGCTGTTGACTTTGCAAGTATACTTGAAGTAGGTAAATTACCCGCAAGAACAAAGATAATTCAACAATCAAATGTAGGACCATCTTTGGGAAAGGCAAATATTGCAAAAAGTATAAATTCTCTTGTAGTCGGGTTTATATTAGTTATCATCACCATGCTGGTTTATTATGCAGGAGGTGGGGTTATTGCCATTCTATCCTTATTACTTAACGTATTTCTGATTTTCGGAAGTTTAGCAAGTTTTGGGACTGTCTTAACATTATCAGGTATTGCAGGTATCGTATTGACAATTGGTATGGCAGTTGATGCCAACGTAATTATATATGAAAGAATAAAAGAAGAACTGGAAGCGGGCAAGTCGCTTAAACAAGCTATTTCAGATGGCTATTATCATTCATATTCTTCTATTATTGATGCCAATGTCACGACAATCCTTACCGCTATGATTTTAGCTTATTTCGGATTAGGTCCTGTAAAAGGATTTGCCATCGTTTTGATCATCGGTGTGCTATCATCTTTATTTACCGCGATATTTATTTCCAGATTGATGATAGAATGGTGGGTAGGTAGAGGCAATGATTTATCTTTTTGGACAAAATTTTCAAAGGGAGCATTTAAGAACATTCATATTGATTGGATTGGAAGAAGGAAGTATGCCTACATGGCATCAGGATTAGTTATCTTAGCTGGTATGGTGTCAATATTTACCAGAGGTTTTGATCTTGGGGTAGATTATAAGGGAGGTTATTCATATGATGTACAGTTTACAGGAGTTGACAATATGAATGCAGACTTGTTACGGGATGGTCTGGCGACTGAATTTGGAGCTGCTCCTGTAGTGAAACAGGTTGACAATAACAATACATATCAGGTTTTAACTTCTTACCTTATTTCTGAGACGGCAGACGATGCCCCTGCTAAGGTTTTGGCAAAGCTACATGAAGGAGTCAAAAGACTGGCTAAATCAGATGTTAGTCTCGAGGTATTTTCAAATACAGAATCTCCTGATGATCAAATTCATGTCATTAGTTCGGCACAGGTAGGTCCAACAATTGCAGATGATTTAAAGAAAAGTTCATTTTATGCTGGTATTTTTGCTTTATTGGCTGTATTCTTATATATTTTATTAAGGTTTAATAAATGGCAATACAGTGCAGGCGCCATCATCGCACTGATACACGATGCTTTAGTCGTACTATCTGTTTTTTCATTATTCAGAGGGTTGTTGCCTTTTTCACTGGAGATAGATCAGGCTTTTATTGCTGCAATATTAACTGTAATAGGTTATTCGAGAAATGACACTGTGATCGTATTTGACCGTATCAGAGAATTTTTTGGAATTGATAGCTCAAAGTCAAATGATGAAGTGATCAATGATGCTATCAATACAACATTATCCCGTACTTTGATGACTTCCTTTACGCCCATCATTGTGATTTTGGTCTTATTCTTATTTGGAGGTGGAAGTATAAAGGGTTTCGCATTTGCACTTCTTGTTGGTATAGGAGTTGGTACCTATTCATCTATATTTATTGCATCGCCTATCTTACACGACTTAGCTGCAAACCTTAAAATTGTAAGAAAAGCTATTTCATCACGAAAATCTGAAAAAACTTCATTTGCACGTGCTAACAAATAGTTGAGAATTGTATTAAAATAACAAGAAAGGGCCTAAGAAATTTATCTTAAGTCCTTTTTTTTTCAGGTTAGAAGAATTGTTCGTTGAATTTATGTATAATTGTGTATAAAAATGAATCAGTTTAATGATGAAACTCTGTATTATTACGTTTTTTGCACTGGCTAGTTTATTTTCCTGTTCCTTTGGACAAAAACTGAAAGATGGGGAGTCTGCCTATGAAAGAAAACAATATGCAGTTGCCGTTACCTTACTTGAAGAAGAATTTCAAAATACCAAAAACATTCAATCAAGAGCGAGAAAATCCTTTTTACTCGGAAAAAGTTATGTCAGATTACTTGAATATGAAGAAGCCATATCGTGGTTTGAAAAAGCTGTAGAATTGAATTATGGTGCTGAAGCGATTGGAAATCTTGCCAACACGTACAGGTTTACAGAAAACTATGACCTCGCTGTAGATAATTATAAAAAACTAGGTCAGATGACTGGTAGGATCCAGGAAAATGATCGCGAAATATTAATCTGTAAACAAGCTATTAAACTAAAAAATAATACATCAGATTATAAAATACAAAAAATATTTGAAAATTCCTTAGTTTCTGATTACGCGCCGGTTTTGTATGAAAATGATTTTTTAGTGTTTACTTCGGAAAGGAAAGAAGCTACTGGCAGTGCAGTATATAATTGGTCTGGTGAAAAATTTTCGGATTTGTTTATTGTTATAAAATCCGGTTCAGATGTCAAAAAATTTGATTCTGCAATAAATACCTCACAAAATGAAGGAACATCCTGGTTTTCTAAAGATTATAATACGATGTATCTAACCAGATGTTTCAGCTACGGATCAGGTGATGAATATTGTAAACTTATGGTTTCTTCAAGGGAAAACGGTATTTGGAGTGAAGCTGAGGTTTTACCTTTTGTTATAGATAAAATTAATTATGGACAACCTACCCTAATTGAAAATGATAGTGTTTTGGTTTTTGCTTCAGATCTTTCCGAACCGGGTGGCCCATCTGATTTATATTATTCAGAGCTAGGTGTTGATGGTACATGGAGCTATCCTGAAAAACTACCTTCTTCTATTAATTCTCAAGGCAATGAAAAGTTTCCAACAGGCGATAATGATACATTATATTTTTCATCTGATTATTTACCGGGTTTAGGTGGCTATGATATTTTTAAAACATTTTTAAGAAAAGATGGATCATGGTCAATTCCGATAAATATTGGTTACCCTATAAATTCGGGAGGAGACGATTTTTCATTTATCGTTGATTATATTCAGAAGAAAGCGGCCGGTGTCATACAACAAGGGTATTTTAGCTCTTCGAGGGGTAGTGATAACAAAGATGATATTTACAAATTCACCAAAATAAATAAACCGGTAGAAACAGATAAAACTACTGAAATCAAAGAAAAGCCAAAATCTGTTTTTTTGACTGTGAAAACCGTCGTAAACCAGTATGAAATGGCAGACAATCCTAATTCAAATATAATCGGAACAATACCATTGGGTAATGCTTATATTAAAGTTTTGGAAGCAAACGGAACAAAACTAATGGAAGGATATACTGATCTAAATGGGTTTTACCTGACAGAATTGCCAGTTGACAAAGCGCTAAAAATAATCGGATCTAAAATCGAATATTTGAATGCATCTAAAGATATTACTACTAAAAATTTATTATTTAAGGAAAATGAAAACTCCATTACTATTAATGTAGTCCTGGTTTTGGAAAAGATTTATGCGGATAAAGAGATTAATCTTAAAAACATCTATTACGATTATGACAAATGGGACATTACAGAAGTGGCAAAACCTGCATTAAATGATCTTGTTGTCATATTAAATGATAATCCTCAAATTGACATTCAATTATCAAGTCATACTGATTGCCGGGGAACAACAGAGTATAATGAAGACTTATCTCAAAAAAGAGCGCAGTCAGTCGTAGATTATTTAATTGGGAAAGGCATTAACGGACAACGATTGGTGGCAAAAGGTTATGGGGAATCCCAATTGGTCGATAATTGTTTATGTGAATCTTGTACCGAAGACCAACATCAGGCCAATCGTCGTACTACCTTTAAGATTTTGAAGAGATAGATTACATTCTATTATAATAATAGTTTAGTCTATTATGTATAAGCCCAAAATGGTATTTTATGATTCAGATCTTTGTTTAACTACTACTCAAAAATCAACACTTTTTTTCTGAATTTACCTGACTCAATGTTGCATTCTAAAAAATAAAGTCCAGATCGTAAATCGCTGAGATCAATTGAATTATCTTCACTTATTGTCGCAGTTTTTATTAGTTTTCCTTCAGTAGAATAAATGTTGAATCGATTAAATATTTGGTTGGACTTTATATAAACTATACCAGTTGTTGGGTTTGGAAATATGATAAACTCATTTTTTGTTAATTCGGTAGTGGATGAAGTATTTTGTACCACAAACTCATAAACCTTTTGACACTCAAGAGCGTCAGTAATTGTTACCGTATAAGTCCCTTGATGTAATCCTGAAATACAATTATTGTTCATAATCTGTGAACTCCAATTTAAAGTATAAGGAAGTACTCCGCCTTCAATAATCAAACAAACTTCACCCGATTTTGTGTTATTAATATCGTTTATTATTGCGGCATTTACTTTAATATCTGAGTTAGAAGTTAAATTGATTGATTCACATATTAATTGGCATTCATTTTTGTCTGTTATCAAAGCTTTGTACAAACCATTGGGTAAGGATTGTATGAAAGGCCCGAAATACATTCCTTCATTCCAACTTACGTTAAGGGGCATTTCTCCACCGGTAATGCTAATTTCGATACTGCCATCTAAATCAGATGAACATTTATTTTCTACTATTTGTCCAACATTATAATAGAAAGGATCTTTTTCCTCAAGTATTATCTGTTCTGATATTCCTACACATCCTTCAGCATCAGTGATGGTAAGTTGATATGGCCCTGAAGGAAGTAAGACAAGGGTATCGTTTATACCATTTTTTATATATTGTATGCCCTGACTCCAATTGTAATCATACGGTCCAATACCATTAATAATATGTGCAGATAATATTGCTTGCTTATCATTGTAACATTTGTTTTCCTGAATCACTTCCAATTCAGCCAATACGGGAATATTAACAAATGGAACATATATATTGGGCAAAGTAGATTTGCAACCGGATCGATCGTAAGCTGTGATGCTATAGTCCCCTGACAATAAATTATCAAAAACAAAAGAAGATTGGTCTATATGATTCCATGAGTAATTATACTCAGGAGTCCCACCTGTGGTATTTAACGACAGATACCCATTTTTACCCAATATGCAATTTGATGGTCTTATACTATCAATAGTTATTTCAAATTTTTGTGGTTGTGTGATTATTATGGGAGGCAGAGTGATGGAACAAGCTTTATGATCAGTTACCACCATAAAATATGTACCTGCTGAAATTTCCGGGGCGCTTGCGTTTGATGGCAGACCATTTAATATATAGGTATAAGGTGGAGTACCTCCAAATATTTTAGTTTTTATTGAACCATTTGCTTCTCCAAAACAGCGGACGTTTTCGTTGCTGATCAGTTGGCCGTAAAGCGAGTCAGGTTGGTTTAAAATGGTGTGAAAGTTAGATTTGCAGCCATTATCATCCATTACGGTGCATGTGTAGCTTCCGGCTCCTAAACCAGTTAAAAGCGTGGTAGTCGCTCCGGTATTCCATAGATATTTGTATGGACTTTTGCCATTAGACACGATGATCTCTACATTTCCGTCTTTCTGACCAAAACATGAGGGATGCTTTATAGATTTTATATCTGTCGTTATGGATGGTTTAGCAATCAACATAATATTTTCGATTACTACAGAGCAATTAAGTACATCGGAAATGGTCACGGAATATGTAGCCTCCGGAATATTATTCAAATTTTTTGTCGTATTGCCGTCAGACCATACATAACGGTATGGTTCGTTGCCTGTAGTGTGTTGAATGGCAATGCTACCATCTGATTTCCCAAGACATGAAGGTCTTGTAAGACTTGTAACAATGGCATTTAAAGAGGTATTGGATACAAGCTGCAAATATTCAGTTTTTTTAATACATCCACCTATGTCAGTTATCACAGCCTGGTAAATTCCGGAGGTCAGGTTATTTATGACCGCACCATTTAATGTGTTATTATTCCAGGAAATAAAATAAGGTGCGTTACCTCCTGTTATGGAAAGTTCAATTTTCCCATCAAATGATCCCTGACATGATTCATTTTGAATTTGAATATTTAAGTTTATTGGATTTGCTGAAGGCTGATCATCTTCATTTCCATTACAATTTTCATCTATTCCGTTACATTGAATTTCTGTAACATTGGGATGGATGTTTTGATTTTGATCATCACAATCACCGCCTTTGTCACTGTAGCCAAAAGGTATATTTGAGGTACAGACATCAATAAAATCGGAAGTCAAGCCGTATCCATCTGCATCACTATCCACATAATATCTGATTAAGTTGGTTGCTATGGTTGATTTATAAAACTCAATTTGGTCCAAAGCTATATCGCCCATGACTCCCTGGCTTGAGGTACCTACAAATCTAAAATAAGCCGTCAAACCATCATAGTTGGCAAGAGAAATTGTTGATCGATTCCACTTGTCTCCTTTATTTCCGGAAAATTTTATCAATTCCTGCCATGAAAAGCCACCGTCTACACTTATTTCAAGCGTTAAATTGGCAATATCAGATCCGTACATATGATAGTAAAAAGACATATCGCATCCTGAGGCATTACTTTTAATGTCAATACATTTGGACTGCAGGATGACTTTATTATTGGCTCCGCAAATGCTCGGGTTACTCTCTATATAAATATAATTGCCTGTTCCGTTTACCCCACTTGATGGTCCTGTATTTTCAGTATCGGTATCCCCTTGCCAAACGATCCAATCCTGAGTAATTTCTGTAGTGACATTATACCAGATCTCTGACCCTATCAGACATGGAATGGCGCATCCTTCAACACAGATTGCTTTATTGTCAAAACTTTCTGATAATGTGGCTTTTTCACATGTGGTTGTAAAATTATATTTACAGGATTCTTCAGATAATATCGCTACACCCGAAGGTGTAGTTCCACATCCTGCTTTTATCGAAATCTCGTAGTCTGTATTAGGTAGTAAATTGCCTATAATCAAGTTTGGTTCATTGCAATTAAATACGATTTCGCGAGGGGGCTTATCGATTTGAGTTACAATTATTTTTGCTGTTTGACACTTGATAAACGGGTCAAAGTCTACGGTAACACTATTGTTTCCAATGGCAGTTATTACAAAATTTTCAGGAACGGTACATTGTTCCCTGCTGAAATTGATGTTGAAGTACTTTAATGTTCCAATGTCTTTAATCGCTCTATCGAAAAAAATAAGTTTCCAAATGCCACTTGCAGGTGTATTAAGCGCAAAAGAGCCTAAATTACCATCAGGTTTAAAAGACCCTAAGAATGGTGGTTTATTTGCCTTAAGATTTTTACAGGCATTTTGATTAAAAGAAGTTACTAATGAACATGTAAGATCATTTACATCTCCAAAATCATCTGTGCCTGTTCCATTGTGATTTGATAAAACGACTTGTTGTTTTTTTGGAGATTCAAGAATTATTTTAAGATCTGCGGGCCAGTCATGTTCTATAATCATATCTATAGATTCAATAAAAATATCGGTTCCAATAATGCCTGTTTCTTTGATGTCAATAGAAAAAGAGTCTAAGCCATTATCTTTAATGGGCAAACTTATTTGACAATTTGTGGGATTGGTACAAATTGTTGTATATAAATATGGTCCATTCCAAATGCTTTTAACATCCGTAGAGCAGACGGTTCGTATGAAAATTTCATAAGCTGTGCAAGGAATTAAATCTGTCAAAATAACTTCTTTTACGGCAGTTATTGGAATATTAGGCACGCCTGTTTTTGGACTTCCTCGTTTGACAAGTTCTATTTCCCATCCGATTGGAGATACATTATTATCGGACCATTTGAAGCCTACTGATTTTGTAGTGCCATTATTAAACCTGGCTAAAAAAGGTTTTTTGCATTCCTGGCTGAGTCCCGAAATCTGAAAAGCCAGAATAATAAAATATGATAAAATATTTTTGCTAAAACGAATCATGAAGGCTATTATAATTCAAAATTAAGTTAAATTTTTCATCAAAATGAACATTGAAGATATTTATTTTTTCCTGGTAAAATAGGCATAGATGTATTATGATTTTTACAATATTTTGTGTACTTTTGCACATTAATTTAAAAACTTAATTTTAAAATACGTAAATGGCTAATGATCAAAGAATTATCCCGATAAATATCGAGGATGAAATGAAATCATCCTACATAGATTACTCCATGTCGGTAATCGTGTCAAGGGCGCTGCCTGATGTAAGAGATGGTCTTAAACCAGTACATAGAAGGGTTTTGTATGGTATGTCTGATTTAGGACTTGCTTATGGAAGGGCACACAAAAAATCTGCCAGAATTGTTGGAGAAGTTTTAGGTAAATATCATCCTCACGGTGATACATCAGTGTACGATGCCATGGTACGTATGGCTCAGGATTGGTCATTAAGGTATCCACTTGTTGATGGTCAGGGCAATTTCGGGTCGATGGATGGAGACAGCCCGGCGGCGATGAGGTACACCGAAGCCAGGTTGTCACGAATCAGTGATGAAATTCTTGCAGATATAAACAAAGATACGGTCGATTTTAAATTAAACTTTGACGATTCTTTGGAAGAACCTACAGTGTTACCTTCCAGAATTCCTACTTTGCTCATCAATGGAGCTTCCGGAATAGCTGTAGGTATGGCTACAAATATGCTTCCACACAACCTTTCTGAAGTAGTTGCAGGTATTAAAGCCACAATTGATAATCCTGCGATTACCATAGATGAGTTAACGGAATATATCAAAGCACCGGATTTTCCAACAGGCGGAACTATATACGGATATGCCGGCGTAAAAGAGGGCTTTCATACAGGTAGGGGAAAAGTTGTGGTAAGAGGCAAGGCCGCGATTGAAAATGCAGGTGGTGGCAGGGAAGTTATTATTATTACTGAAATTCCATATCAGGTAAATAAAGCAGGTTTGGTAGCCAAAGTAGCGGAATTGGTTAATGATGGGAAACTGGATGGAATAACTGATATTAGGGACGAATCCGATCGTAAGGGTTTGAGGATTGTAGTTGAGGTACGCAGAGATGCTATGGCAAGTGTAGTATTGAGCAAAATGTATAAGTACACTCCGTTGCAAACTTCTTACGGGATAAATAACATTGCATTGGTTAATGGACGACCAAAGGTATTAAATCTAAAAGATCTTATTGAAGAGTTCATTAAATTCAGACTTGAAGTTATTGTCAGGAGAACCAAATATGATCTTCAAAAAGCGGAAGAGCGGGCACACATCCTTGAAGGTTTGTTGATAGCTCTTGACAATATTGATGAGGTCATCAGAATAATCAGACAATCCAAAACTGTCGAGGAGGCAAAGATGGGTTGATTGAAGCATTCAAATTTAGCGAGATTCAAGCAAAGGCCATACTGGAGATAAGACTCCAACGTTTGGTAAGTTTGGAAATCGAAAAAGTCAGGGAAGAATACAATGAAGTATTAGCTAAAATTGAATTCTATAAAAGCATACTGGCTAGTGAGCAGATTCAACGAGATATTATAAAGACAGAACTGGATGAAATAAATGATAAATATGGCGATAAGCGTCGTACTGATATTTCTTATTCTGATGATGAGATCAGTGTTGAAGACTTGATTCCAAATGAAGAAGTGGTCATTACCATCTCTCACCTCGGTTATGTCAAGCGGACAAAAACTGATGAATTTAAGCAGCAAAATAGGGGAGGAAAGGGTTCGAGGGGTGCCAAAACAAGAGATACCGACTTTGTCGAACAAATGTTTATAGCCCATAATCACAATTATCTTTTATTATTTACTGAACAGGGTAGGTGTTTCTGGTTGAGGGCATTTGAAATACCTGAAGCAAGTAAAGTATCTCAGGGCAGGGTAATACAAAATCTTTTAGCCATTCCAACTGATGATAAAGTAAGGGCTTACATCAAAATTGAAAATCTTAATGATGAAACATTTATAAATAGCAATTATATTGTTTTCTGTACAAAGAGAGGTATGATTAAGAAGACAATTGTGGAAGCATTCTCCAGACCAAGAACCAATGGTATTAATGCCATCACAATCAATGAAGGTGATCAATTGCTTGAGGCTAAGCTAACATCAGGTGCAAACGAAATTATAATAGCCAATAAAGAAGGTAGAGCAATACGATTTAACGAATCAAAAGTCAGACCAATGGGAAGAGGAGCAGCAGGAGTTAAGTCTATGACCCTTGGCTCGGATAAAGATGAGGTTGTTGGAATGATTTCTGCTGATCCTACTAAGGCTGATTATTCAGTATTTGTGGTCTCAGAAAAAGGTAATGGCAAACGATCACCACTTGAAGATTATAGAATCACAAACAGAGGAGGTAAAGGGGTTAAAACCATTAACATTACCGAAAAAACAGGACAGTTAGTCACCATCAAATGGGTAAGTGAATTTGATGAACTAATGATAACAACTCAAGATGGCATCGTTATTCGAACGCCAGTCTCAGATTTGCGTATTATGGGAAGGGCAACTCAAGGTGTTAAAGTGATTAGAATTCAGGACAAAGAATCTATTGCTGATGTCACCGTGATAAGAAGGGAAGAAATTCTTGATGAGGAAGAGTAAGGCAGACCATTCTTTCAAGATTATTTAAGGATCATGATGTATAAAAAAAAGACCGGTTTATTAATTTAGACCGGTTTTTTAATATAAAAGTTTATACTACTTTTATGGTTTTTTAAAATTTATGTATTATAATATTCTAACAATTTTTTAACTAAATTGAAGATATTTTTAACAATTATTAAACTATCTTTTGAAGAAATTGACGTCTTAATTGTGAAAAAATAGGATAACAAATATTTTTTTTTATTTTTGTCATCTAATTAATAACTTTTAATAATTAATAATGAAACAATTTTTTTTAAGCTTTGCACTTATAATACTTTCAATTACTCTGGTAAGCGGTCAGGAGTACAAAAAACAGCTAAAATAAGCAAATAAAAGTTTAGGTAAATATTACCTTGATCCTGTAGCAAATAAAGCTTTGCTTGGAGATGCTTTAAAAAGTATAGATGGGATTTTGTCTGCCGATGATGCCAAAGCAGACCCGGAAGCATGGAATAGTAAAGGTCAGATTTACAACGAGATTGCCAAAACGGAGATTAATAAAAAAATACTTGATCCGTCTTTCGTAATACCAACTCCGGACGCAGCCTTAATAGCCCTGGAATCATTTGAAAAGGCAATTTCACTTGCCCTAAAAAAATCCCACACTAAGGATGCACTGGCAGGAATTAAAGAGGACGAAGAATATTTAAATAACATAGGCATTACACAATTTCAAGTACAGGATTACAATAATTCATTTAAGAATTTTTCCGGCTCTTTGAAAGCAAGTGAGGTACTAAAAGCTAATAAGGAAGATACCCGACTATCGGTTGATACTATCATGTCTGATCAGGTTTTTTATACTGGTGTTAGTGCATATTATGGAGATAATAAAGAAGCGTCAATACCATTTTTCGAAAAACTCTACAAAGCAGGAAAAGCACAATCGCTTGTGTATGAAGCATTGTTTAATCTGATTAGTGAAAAAGATGTTACCAAGGCTATGGAATATCTTGAAGCCGGAAGAAAGGCTTATCCTGATGATAGTGGACTTTTATTTGCGGAAATCAATTATTATCTAAAAGTTGGAAAACTGGATATTCTTACTTCAAAATTAAAAGCAGCTATTGCAAAAGAACCTGATAATGTATCTGTCTATGTCACTTTAGGTAATGTCTATGATCAAATAAACCAAAAAGAAAGGGCAGAAGGGAATGCAGAAAAAGCTGATGAAAATTTAAATCTGGCTCTGGATTATTTTAATCAGGCACTTGCCAAAGACCCAAAAAACTTTGATGCAAAATATAGTCAAGGTGCATTGTATTACAATAAAGCAGCAAGTATGACTTCAAAGTTGAATGAACTCAGTAACGACTATTCTTCCGCCGGAACAAAAAAATATAACATAATTAAACTTGAGATGGATGGTTATTTTAAAACAGCTTTACCGTATTTTATTGAAGCAGAACAATTGGACCCAAAGGATCTAAATACTAAGATAGCATTAAAGGAAATCTATGCAAGAGACGGTAAATTGGATAAAGCAGCTGAGTACAAAGCTAAAATAGAGGCTTTGGGAAATAATTAATTGTTGTATTAATATAATAAAGAAAAAAGGGATGTATTTTATATGTCCCTTTTTTTATTTCCCATATATTATTATTAAGGCACAATTCAGTGCATATAAAATATTGCACTACTTTCAGGAAAAGTATGAAGATAGTAAAACATACTTATGAGAATTTGTCTAGATGGAATATTCCCTTTATTTACCCCCGACCCCTGAAGGGGAGTTCAGCCCTCTGATGGGAGGATTTTGGAGTGGCGTCCCTTATAGAGAATGAGCCAGACTTCCCATGGAGTCGGACAGGGGTAGCGAGACATTTAAATATTTGTGCAACATGATATACACACACAATTAAGATAGCTTTAATACCGGCCCAAATTTAACTACCTTTATGACATGGATTATTTTATCCATGCGTCTCCAAAATTTATCATGTCGAAACTAAAAAGTCAGGACAAGTTCCTGGATTTGTCTGACTATGGGAGACCTTTGGCTACCCGCTTTGCACTAGCACTCAAAAACTCCAGCTGGACACCCATACATGTGACATATCTTTTTGGCGTGTGCGGATTGATCGCGATCTTCTTTATTTTGACAAATAATTTTGTATCCGCCAGTATTTTTATAATATTGAAATCTATCATAGACGCTGCAGATGGTGAGCTTTCACGAATCAAGAATGAACCTTCACATACAGGACGATATTTAGATAGCATATTTGATATTTTGTTAAATATCCTGTTTTTTATGGCGATGTGTTATGTATCACGCAGTGCATGGTTAACAACTTTTACAGCTTTAATTTGCTTTCAACTTCAGGGTACATTATACAATTACTACAATGTAATATTGAGAAATAAATCTAAAGGAGGAGATAATACGAGTAAGATCTTTGAACTCAAACCTCCCAGGGCTCTCGGCAATGAAGATCAAAACAAAGTTGACCTTTTATTTAACATATTTTATATCCTCTATGGAAGCTTTGATAAAATCATTTATTTATTAGACTCCAATGCCTATAAAGTTAAAACCTTTCCAAACTGGTTTATGACGGCCATTTCTATCTATGGTTTGGGTTTTCAACTTTTGATAATAGCGATTATGCTACCGCTTCAATTAATTGATTATGTAGTACCTTTTTTTATTTATTACACATTGTTTCTTTTTTATTTTTATCGGAATTCGAAAATATTTAACCTCAAAATAAACAAATTATATACTTCTGTAATATGCATTAAAATAAGATTTCACTTATATATGTATCAGGAAATATTTTAAATTAAATATACACTGTAATTTAGTTTGAGTTAATTTTTTACAATTTTTGCACATCTTTGTCTCGATTTTTGTGATAAAAGATTAATTTATATGTATACATTTGATCTAGTATATTTTTGAAAAATATTTAAAATATTCATATGAAAAGTAAAACACCCACATGGGCCATCATCACTGCAGTTTTTATTATGTTAATTGGAGGATGTGGGATAAAAAATGACATTCAAAGTATTAAAATCCGTGACATCATTGCGATGAAAGATAATATTTTTAATGCTATAGATAAGGACAATATGGAGAATTTAGACACTTCCATTGTCAAAACCTCAAATGTTGATAGTATTACACCTGAAAGGGTTGATACAACACTTGTGGTGAATGATACAATGTCAGGTAAAGATAGTATAACAAGTTTGACAGGTAAAGAGGATAAAAACGAAAGAGAAGATGTAAAAAAAATGCTTAATGAGGTTTTTACTATTTCAGAAAAAATGATTGGGCGATTTATTATTTTTGGATATATTGGATTGATATTTTCAGTGCTGCTTATTGTTGGTGGTCTCTTTTTATTGATCAAAAAATCTTTTTCGATTAAGCTTGTATATGCAGCAATTGGTGCAAATATTCTTTTTTCTTTGGTACGCTGGATTATGCTTACCGGTGAGGAAATAAAAAGGTATCCTTAAGTGGGCCACAGGTTTGGGATCAGCCTTTGCCATATTTATACTGCTAATTATATTGGTTGTTATTATATCCTCAGACAAATCTGATTATGAAGACGCGTATCAGGATTAGCATACTAATTTCACGTACGATTTGATCTTATGGACATATTTGATTTCATTACATCTCAATGTCATATTCATGCCAATAGTATCAACGCAAAAGGCATGAAGGCTTATATGAAAGGTCAATTTGACTATTTCGGTATAAATGCACCTTTAAGAAAAGAAATAGTAAAAGATATCAGGAAAAAATATAGACTCCAATATGATGAAACGATATGGGTATTGATTGATTTATTATGGAATTCAGATCAAAGAGAGATGCAATATATAGCACTTGACTTGTTGGTGCCTTTTGCTAAAAAAATGACTTGCAAGTGTTTACCTATTTTGGAGCAAATGATCATTACAAAATCATGGTGGGACACTGTTGACAATATAGCACCTAATATTGTGGGTGTAATATTTAAAAATGATCATAACTGCAGGAACTTATATGTCGCCAAATGGACAGAGAGTGACAATATTTGGTTACAACGATCGGCTATACTTTTCCAGCTTAAATATAGACTTGAAACTGATCAAAACTTATTGATGGAAACTATATTAAAACAAGAAAACAGCAAGTCGTTTTTTGTGCGAAAGGCTCAAGGATGGGCATTACGACAATATAGTAACTTTAACCCTAATTTTGTGTCCGCTTTTATTGAAGCCAATCCAGAACTTTCAGGATTGACCAAAAGAGAGGCTATGAGGTTGATAAAAATGTAACTAAAACTTCATATAGACATGATTTTTATTTCTACACGTTGATTTTTTTGACGACCTTGTGCAGAGGTACTATCCGTAAGTGGCTCTCGTTTTCCATAACCCTTAAATGTCACCCTTGACTTACTTATCCCTCGGTTATATAAAAATTCAGCAACCTTTTTGGCACGCGCAGTCGAAAGTTGATCACAATATTCGTGCGGAGG
>JADKGD010000002.1 GCA_016717145.1 Saprospiraceae bacterium
TTGAGTTGTGGAGTTGCTGGATTTGTGAAAATGCGTCTTCCTCAATCATAAATGCCAATAGGTCCTACACATCTGTGATGACATCAAATCCTTCAAAACTACCCACGATCGCCAGCCCGGTGATGTGTTCAGCCACGCCGCTTTTTTTGATTTTTGCAGCGATTTGGTTCAAGGTTGATCCGGATCCCACAGCATCATCTATGAGCAGTAATCTCTTAAACGACTGATTGCCACGCAACATAAAAGTATTATCAGCATTATTGATTCGCTCTTCCAGTTTGCTCAGAGATTTTTGTGGAACCGGGATAATTCCACCAATTTTAAGTATGTTTATTACCGGCAGATTTATTTTCAATCCTGTCTGAAGTACCTTTATCAACTGTACTTCACGTCTGATAGTTGGTGGTACAAAACCAACAGCATTGATGTGATGAATATGGATAAATTCTTCTATTTTTTCCCTGATTTCATCAATCAGGATGCGCATCAGCATTTTGTTTTGCCCTTGTTTGGCATAGTGAAGGATAGTCCCCAATCGCGTTTTTCCAAATCGTTCAATAGCATAAAAATCCAAATAGTACAGATCGTCAAGCCAGATTTTATCAAACCCTTTGGTTGATCTGAGCTTCTCCAGGCCATTTATGTAGCCATCTTTACCTTTAAAAGCATCATACTTTTTCTGCGTGCTTACAAATTCATCAATAGTTTTTTGAATTGGCAGATTACGCTTTCTGCACCAGTAATCAAATCCTTCAATGCCTTCCAGCATATTGCCTACCTCCGTAATTACCAGAAAATGTTCGTTTAAAAAAGTTTTAGAATCTTCAGAAGTATTAAAAGCTTTCTTATGATCAATATCAGGAATATCAATAAATCGATACACAGTTTTAGGCACTCTTCCATATTTAACCACTTTGTTTTCTTCCATCAATTTAGTCAGTACTAAATGTACCATCTGCTTTGATACCAATAACTTATCCGTAATTTCTTTTACAGACAACTCATTGTTTTGCTCAAAAAGTTGAATTATTTTTTCTTTGATGATCATAAATTATATTTTACTATTTACTATCAATAGTCAAATATAAAAACAAATTTTAAATAACAATAAAATGTATAGATTATTTTACTATTTACTAACCATAGTCAAATATCTTAATTGCTGGAATTGTTTGAATTGTTTGAATTGTTTGAACTGTTGGACCTGCTGAAAATAGTGGTGAGGGGAGTTGTTGAAAAAGGTGTTGGGTTATTTGAATTGTTAGATTTGCTTGAGTTGTTGGAGTTAACTTTAATCTTATCCTTAAACTTAACCTAAGCCTTAATCTCATTCTTAACCTTAGTTTAGTCTCAACCTCAGTCATACTCCACCACGTCATCGATCAGGTACGCTTTGCCGACAGGTACTATTTTGATATCTCTGTGGTAAGCACCTTTCATCTCCTTGTCATCGATGGTGACATTCAGCATCAGAAATCCTTTTTTACCATCAGACACCGGTACACATTTGGTCACTTTTATGGTACCCCAGTCCTGCCCGGATACCATAAAGCCGGTACCCATACCTGCGTGTTTGATATCATAGATCAGAAGACCATTCCGAATTCATTCCGTCCATCCACCGTCATACCCTACCTAGCGCAGCGTCACTTTTGTACTGGTAGTATTGTGAAGTACAGATGTCTTCCATGGCGTATCCACCTTCGTTCAGATGGGATTCGATGACTTCAGTGAGCCAGCGTACGGCATCTTCTGTATCGATAACATACAATTCTTCCTGCAATACTGTGGTGGTATCCTGGTGTACAGACATGGTATCGGCTGACATAGGTTCAGAAGTAGTTTGTGGTTTGTTTTGGCAGGAACATACCAATAACACAAAAAGTAGGGAAAAATATAAAGTTTGCATGGTACCTGTTTTATTTGACTGTTATAAATCGTTGATAATCTTCTGCGTAAAGTAGGTGAAAATATGTTCCGGAGTCAAAGGTAAATGTTTTCTATGGGATTCTTCCTGTATGAAACATGACTCAATTGATTGAAGTATGCATACGTTTCGTCATTCCGAAAGCCCTTTTTGTCGAATAACCTGCGTCTTGTCATCCTTTGACACCCGGTTTTCTTTCATTTATTTTATATTTGACCTTTTAAAAAATTAAACCTTTCAGCATATATGCGACAAAGTGCCTTTTTTTCCTTATGTTTTCCTTATTACTGGTGTCAGTAAACGCGCAGGAACGATCCAACCATGCCAAAAAATTTGAACAACTCGATCAGGTCCTTAGATCTCCAAATGAATATAGGGGCGCTGATGGGGCACCCGGTCCAAGGTATTGGCAACAAAAAGCAGACTATAAAATCAATTGTATTCTTGATACCAAAGAACAAAGACTTGACGGGTCTGAGACAATAACATACCACAACAATTCTCCGGTGGATATGACCTATCTCTGGTTGCAGCTTGATGAAAACGAACACGAAGCGACCAATACAAAACACCATATGAATGCTTCAGACATGAATAAAGTTATGAATGAAGGAAGTCTGGAAAGACTGGAAGCAACCACACAATTGGATAAATTTGGTGTTAAAATAAAAAAGGTAAGCACAGACAAAGGTATAGCGCTTACATATACAATAGTGGAAACTATGATGCGTATAGAACTGCCCCAGACACTGAAAGCAGGCAAAAAGGTATCTTTCAATATAGATTGGTCTTATCATCTGATCGATCGTATGAAAACACCTAGTTGGGGACGTGGTGGCTTCGAATTTTTTGAAGACCACGGTAATTATTTGTACACTATTGTGCAATGGTTTCCTCGTATGTGTGTGTACAGCGACTTTGAAGGCTGGCAAAACAAACAGTTTGTGGGCAGAGGCGAGTTTGCGCTCACATTTGGCGATTATGAGGTTAATATCACCTTACCTTCAGACCATGTTGTAGCCGGAACCGGCGAATGTACCAATTATAAAGAAGTCCTGTCGCCAAATCATTACAGTAAATGGATCCAGTCTCAATCTGCCAAAACACCTCTGGAAATAGTAACCCTTGCCGAAGCAAAAGCAAATGAGTTGTTGCCCATCTCCACTAAGATGAAAACATGGAGATACAAAGCGACCAATGTCAGGGATTTTGCATGGACAGCAAGCAAAAAATTTGTTTGGGATGCCATGCCACATTATAACGAAAATGGCAAAAAAGCCATGTGCATGAGTCTTTATGGCAAAGAAGCTTATCCTATTTACAACAAATACAGCACCAAGGTCATTGACCATACACTGCGCACTTATTCCAAGTATAGCATTCCATATCCATATCCTACCGCGATCTCTGTAGAAGCCGCCAATGGCATGGAATATCCTATGATTTCCTTTAATCCGGGTCGCGCACAATCTGACGGGACGTATACCGAGGGATCCAAAAATGCAGCCATTCTTGTCATTATTCATGAGGTAGGGCACACATACTTCCCGATGATATTTAATAGTGACGAACGACAATGGGCCTGGTTTGATGAAGGTATCAATAGTTTTATGCAATTTCTGACCGAACAGGAATGGGACAATAATTATCCTTCATCCGCTGGTCCTGCACATACTATAGTAAACTATATGAAGCGTCCGAAAGACCAATTGGAGCCCATCATGACGAATAGCGAAAACATTATAGACTATGGCAATAATGCCTATGACAAACCATCCACAGCACTTAATATCCTGCGTGAGACCATTATGGGTCGTAAAGCTTTTGATTATGCATTTAAGGAATATTGCCGCAGATGGGCATTTAAACATCCTACGCCTGAGGACTTTTTCCGTACGATGGAAGAAGCAAGTGCAATGGATCTGGATTGGTATTGGCGAGGATGGTTTTATGGTATTGATGCTGTAGATATTTCACTTGATAGTATTACATGGTACAAGGCAGATTTGGATACTGACCCGACAAAAAAAATAGATACATTCAGGAATGTAATCAAAAAACCACAGGACTTTTTGACACGTCAACGAAATCGCGCTGAACTGGGAAGCTTTCCTGTAGAAAGGGATTCCACTGCTTCTGATTTCTATAATACGTATCGACCATGGGAAACAGAAGATTCTGTAGATGTAAGCATCCGCATGAAATACGACAGTCTGATGCCCCGGGAGGAAAAAGAAACAAAATATGGCAGTAAAAACTACTACGAACTGCAATTTAGCAATAAAGGTGGTCTTGTGATGCCCGTCATTATTGAATGGACATTTGCAGATGGTACTAAGGAAGTTGAACGTGTCCCGGTAGAAATATGGCGTCTGAATGAGGCTAAGTTTACTAAAGTATTTGTCAAAAACAAAGAGGTTACCGCAGTGGTTATTGACCCATACAAAGAAACTGCTGATATCGACGAATCCAATAATACCTGGCCGATAAAGGAAGTACCGACAAGATTCCAATTGTTTAAACAACATAAATATGAGAAAAAAGATAATCCGATGCAAAAGGCGGCAAAGAAGATAGTAAGACCTTAATTCGTAAATTGAAGTCGGTCAGACACTTTAACCTTCCAATTGGCGCAACACCCAATCTCTGTCAGGAAGTAATTTTTCATTTTTTGCCTTGATGGCCAGATTCTGTTTTGCTTTTTTGTCATATGGGTTCAAATGCATGATTTTACGGGTGTATTTGATAATATTTGAGTAATTTGTCTTGTGATAGCCAATGATCTTTTTTCTTGTAAGATAAATTTGCATGGCATCCAAATGCGAATCCAGAAGCCTCTCTTGTTTGGTTTCAAAATAAATTTTCATCAATACCGTTTTGGCAAAGAGATTGGACAGATGATCGTCAAATTCTACCTTTTGAATAGCAAATATGGCTTTATCATACTGCTTCCTGGCATAATAAATATTGGCCATATTAAAATTGAATGCACTCTCTTTATCTTCAATTCTAAGACTATCTACGTACATGGTACTTATTTCCTCAGCCTCCTCATATTTGTCCATCCTGATGGCTATAGTATTGATATTCCGGTAGGTATTGCGTGATAGGTAACCGTTGGTAAGCAGGTATCGCTCACGGAGAGCCGTCCGATAGTAATCCAATAAACGATCGCCATACTCTTTGTTTCCGGTATTGTACTTTCGGATACAATAATTGATGGCTTTAAAGTAAAGAGACCTTATCTCTTCTTGTGGGAATGATGATTGGTGCTGTTCAAGTGCCTGACCAAATTTTTCAAACCACGCATATTCGTCCGGATGATAAATTAATTTTAAGGCAAAGTAGTAAAGGGAAATACACGGATGTATAAGCAGATTGTTTTGTAAAATGTAGGCTTCAAGCGGATCTATAAAACCCAAATCAATGTTTTTGGAAATCAAAGATGACTGTTCGCCAAGTGTTACAGCTTGCATCAGTTTTTTACTTATTAGCGCAATGTCATAATGATGTATGATTTCTTTGGCTTCGGCATTTGAAAATCTGTTTTTTACCTGATCAAACTGCCATTTTTCATATTGAAGATCAGAGTAATAATGATGATAATCCGCATTTTTAACCTCCATATTTGACTTCGCGATGAAGTGATTATATGACTCATTAAATAACTTTTCATTTTCATTCCTTCTGTAATAGGCCAACAAGCTATGATTGCCTGTAATATTGTTTTTTAATGATTCTCTAATGATAACATATGTCTCTGCCATTTTAAATAAATCACTCATAATCAGACGTTCATTTATTGATAGATTTGACTTTTTTGATCCCTGCTGCTTATCTTTTAACAATATAGTATGCAGATAATCGAAATGTTTGTCACTTCCATCCATTAATCTGGTAGTAATCAAGGATTTAAATACAGCCATATCCTTTTCATCAAAAGTTTCAAGGATATTTTGAAGTTTTGTTTTCAATATGGCTAATTTTTGATAATATTTTAATAAATCAATTTGCTTAAATGCTACAAATATATTTATTAATATTTTAATAATCATATAATTACAAAATATATTTACTAGTTATTTTGGTACATATGTAAAAATATGTTATTTTTATTGCCGTATTATTAATTGATCTTTGCTGAGCATTTATTCAATTACCCATATCATTTCACACAAATGAAAAATTTAACACTAACCACGATTATTTTTCTGCTTCCCCTGGCAGGATTATTTGCCCAAAGCTGCCCTGACACAGTAAAGTTTTCTATGCAGTATTCCTTTGATGGACCCGATCTGATTGTGGATCTTCAGGTGACGAATTTCCAGGATATTATCGGCATGCAATTTGGCATCAATTATGATGACGATGTGTTAACATTTGAATCTGCATCTTCGACTATTGCAGGATTTAATAATGGCTCTTATTCAGATATTCCTAATGGAAATATCAGGGTTGTGTGGCTAAGCAGTAATGGCCAGGGTCAAAATATTCCCGATTTAGGCACCCTAATGCAGCTTAGATTTACTACAAAACAAGTTTCAGCCAGTTCAACCATTCAGGTTTCAGATAAAAACCTTCCTTTTGAAGTCATTAATTCGGCTGCATCAATATTGTGTGTCTCAGGAAATGAAATCATCATCCAAACTAATCCGGGTCAGGTTTCAGGTAAAGTAAGTCATGATATCAATAAAAATTGCATATTTGACAATGATGAACCAACTTTTGAGAACTGGATGATTGAATTGACATCCGGGCAAAAAAAATACTACAGAACCACGGATGCGTCCGGTCATTTTTCATTCGGTTTGCCCGCAGGAAGTTATAATATAAGACTTTTACCTCTTAACGAATTGTGGATTGTCTGTGAAAACAGTGTTTTGGTAAACATAGTAGATGAGGAGGAAATTAACGTCAACTTTATGGCAAATGCAAGTCTTGATTGTCCAAAAATGTTTACAGATGTTTCTACACCATTTTTACGCCGGTGTTTTGATAATACATATACCATTCTGTATCAAAATAAAGGAACTATTACAGCCCAAAATGTCAGTCTTGAGTTGGATTTTGATGATGATCTTACATTTATAAGCAGCGATTATAGTAATTATAATATAATAGGAGACAAAATAATATTTAATCTTGGTGATGTCTCCATCTATGAAAGTGGTGTTATAAAAGTCGTATTCAATCTGGACTGTTTAACAACAGAAATTGGTGAGACCCATTGCGTCACCGCTTCCGTATTCCCCAATGATCCTTGTATTATTCCTTCCAATTGGTCAGGAGCAGAACTTGCTGTAAGTGCCATATGTGACGAATTTTCCGGTAAAGTAAGATTTAAAATAGAAAATGTCGGAACCGGCATTATGCAAAATTTTAATAGTTTTATTGTCACTGAAGACGACGTGCTTAAGCCTGCTCCTCCGCCATTTAAGATAGAAGCAATGGATTTTATGAATATCGAATTTCCAGCCAATGGTGCTACATACAGAATCAGAGTGCAGCAAGAAACAAATTTTCCTGGTTTATCACAGCCTACAGTTGCAATAGAAGGATGTGGAACGGATGCCTTTGGAAATTTCAGCAAAGGATTTGTTACGATTTTTGAGAATGATGACAGGGATTTATTTGTTGATGTCGATTGTCAGCAAAACATTGGTTCTTTTGACCCAAATGATATCATAAGTTTCCCGACCAGGTTTGGTATAAAACATCTAATAGAAAAAGAAACAAAACCGGAATATTTAATCCGATTTCAAAATACCGGCACAGATACTGCATTTACCGTATTGATCAAAAACTACATTCCGGCAACGCTTGATATTACAAGCATAGAAATGGGATCTTCCAGTCATAATTATACATACAGATTTAGCCAGGACAGAGAGCTGATTATTACATTTCAGGATATTTTATTGGTAGATAGCACAAAAAACGAAGCCCTATCTCATGGTTACATAAAATATAAAATCAATCCCGCATCCAATCTTATTGATGGAGATAAAATCGAGAACCAAGCCAAAATATATTTTGATTTTAATAATGCTGTAATTACAAACCAGGTCTTCCATACTATAGGGAGAGACTTTATCATCGAGACCGTTGACTGGACCGGTGTAAAAGAAAACATTAACTTTTATCCCAACCCTACCACGGATGAAATTACGGTAGCACTGAATGATACGGTATTTAATGAAATTTCTTATAATATCCGAAATACATTGGGAATGTGTCTCATAAAAGGAAGTATAACCAATGCTAAAAACAATATATCATGCGAGGCTTTATCCTCGGGAAAATACCTTTTGGAAATGAATATAGACGGTAAAAGCAGAGCCATAGTTTCGTTTATAAAATTGTAAATAGGCCCTCAACTATTTTAAAAACCCATTTACAAATCCTTTTATTTTAAAAAAGGGAACACTGCAGAATCCGGCTTTCGAAAAGTTGTGAGCCGGATTCTTTTCAAAATATATTAAAATACAATTATAATGAATATACATCTAAATTTTGCCTTTTGTATATGGTTGATATTGCCTTTTACTTTGCAGTGTCAAACTGTCAGTATTTCAGGTAACATAGGTCTGGGCATTAATAGTCCAAAAGTCGCAAACAATTTTGAAATCATACTTTTAAATATTTCTACAAATGACTCTGTCACAAAACCTATAGTTTCCAATGAATATACGTTTGAAAATGTCTTACCTGGCTATGATTATAAACTATATTTAAAAAGAGTAGGTGAAGAGGATGATTATTTGAATGGCATAAGCACATTGGATCAGGTATTAATCCAGAGACATTTGTTGGGTATCGCACCTTTTGAAAATGTTTATGTTTTAGTTGCTGCAGATGCAAATGATGATGGTAATGTCTCTGTATACGATCAGATTGTATTACGGAGACTTATCATTGGTATTACGAACAAATTAAATTCCAGCTGGAAAACCTTAGTAAAAGCCAATCCTTCTTTGACTCATATTTTGTTTCCAAACCTCACACAAAATATGAAAAATCAGGATTTTGTACTTGTTAAAATTGGAGATGTAAATGGTAGTTATTAATCAAAAGCTATCAATTGGAATTATCTCACTTATTTATTTGTTGTAAATCAAAATTGAATGAATTGAAATTATTAAATGTAGACAGTAGTAAAAGGGTGTTGAATTTTATATCATCAAAATTAAAATTGATGGGTACCAGGTTAGCATATTCGACATTGTTGATGTACTATGCTTATAAATCTGAACAAACACCTGCCTGGGCCAAAAGGATCATACTCGGATCATTTGCTTATTTATTGTCACCTTTGGATAGCATACCTGATCTTACGCCAATATTTGGGTTTACGGATGATTTGGGGGTGATCAGTTTTGGGCTTGTAAGTATTGCATGTTATATTGATGCTACTGTCAGAGAAAATGCGAAAACTAAGTTAATGTCTTTTTTTAAAAATGTATCAGTGTCAGATCTGGAACGTGTTGATGCATTACTATAAAAGCTTTAAGCACGGCAACCTTGAAATTCTGAATAGAATTGTTAAGTGCCTAAACTGAATTCAAAAAAATGTTAATATTTTGGTTGGGAAATTTTAGGGCATTCTATACCCCCAAAATATCTAACTATTGAAATACCTGCAAATGTGAATTTGTCTTTACCTTTTGTATCTCCCCTTTGTCTTCCAGCCTCACCTAAACCATCCGTCAGAGATCTGTCAGACAAATCAACAGCAATATTTCCTCTTACTGCCTGAAGTACAGCTTTATCAGGGAATACAGTACTTACATCATCAAGATAATCAGTAAATAAAAATCTTGTACTTACTTCAATATTAATGCTCCAGTTTCTTGACACGTCAAACTTAAAACCACCACCCAAGACCAATCCGCCGTTTATTAAGCTGTATTCCTGACCCGGTTGTTGTCCTTCAGTCCCATAATTCCTAAGCTTATAGCTTTGTCCATTGAGCGTTGTTTCGGGATTAAAATGAAAAATATTAAATCCGCCAAAAAAATAGGGCGTTTTATTGTGAATCTTACTGCCGTGTTCATATCTAAAGAAATTGAATTCAATCACATTCGACAGATCAAAAATATTAGAGCTGAAACGCAGGTTCCTGTTTCGCTCGAAGTTATTGGAAGAGTTGGCGTCATCTGCACCTACTTTGCCATAACTTAGAGATGATTTCCACGATACCCTATTGTTGAAATTAAACCGGTAAATAAGACCCAGCGCAAGACCAGGCTTGGTAATTTTTAAATTTGTATTAAGGTCACCAAAATAATAACTTGTTCCAAGCCAGCCTCCTATCTCATATCCTTTCTGGGCATTAACAGACATTGTCGTCGTCAACATGACTATCGTAAAAATAAATTTAAAAAAATATTTCATATAATTTCTAACGCTTGAAATGAAATTTTGGTGTAAAATAAACCTATTTTATTCAAAAATCTCTAAACTTATAAAAGACATTCTATCCGCAGTTATTAATAGACAATTATGTTCAAAAATATGGGCCTGTTTTTCAAGTTCTTTATCATTAATTAATATTCGTTGTGGAATAAATGTCAACCCATGTATTTCAATTTTATAAGTACTATATTCCGGTTCGAAGTGACCATTGGTTTTTAAAGTCATTTTGAATGATGAATGTGTAGAATAAGTCTTAAATTTTTTACGGTTATATATCCCTTTTTCATAATCATAACCATCTCCACCATCTTCATACAAGTAACTACTGACACTATCTCCCCCATAATAAACTTTAAGAGTAAGCTGGTCTATGACCTTTTCTCCTACATACTGCATGACTGGATATAGTGGTATCACGGCGCCTTCCCGTACGAATACAGGTATTTGATCCAGGGCCGCTGGGGTATTAATTTCCTTTTGTCCCATATAGGCACTGTCGTCCCAGAAATTATACCATCTGCCTTTGGGCAAATATACATAGCGTGTCTTTACATTTGGTTCCAAAACAGGACATATCAGCAAATGATCACCGTGCAAAAACTCATCTACACGATATAGCGTATCATTGTCATGCTGGTCATAAATAGATATAGGCCTGAGTATTGGTGTGTATTCAGTTACGTATTGATAAAAAGTGGTATAAATATATGGCAAAAGCTGATACCTGATTTCTATAAACTTTCTTACAATATTTAACGCTTCATCACCAAATGACCAAGGTTCCTGATCGCCATGGTCTCCTGAACTGTGGGTACGACAGAAAGGATGAAAAATACCCAATTGAATCCATCTAACATACAATTCAGGAGTAGGATGGTCGATAAAACCACCTATGTCAGAACCAGCAAATGAAAATCCAGAGATACTCAGCCGTTGGCACTGCATATTAGCTACCCATAAGTGTTCCCAGGATGCGATATTATCACCTGTCCAAGCTGAGGCATACCTTTGTGTTCCTGCATATGCAGAACGTGTTATGATAAGTGGCCTTAATCCATTATTAAATTTTTTAACACCTTTATATGTAGCTCTTGCCATTTGCATTCCATATACATTGTGGGCCTTACGATGGCTACAAGTATTACCGTCATAATCATGTCTTACATCATCAGGAAATGTTTTGCCTTCAATCTCAAAAATAGCGGGTTCGTTCATATCATTCCAAACACCTCTTACCCCAATATCTTCAATAAGTTCCTGAAACAGGCCGGACCACCACTTCCTGACTTTGGGATTTGTGAAATCCGGAAAGTAACATTCACCCGGCCATACTTTACCTTTCATATATGGTCCGTCCGCTCGTCGGCAAAAGTAATTATTCTCCAAAGCTTCTTTAAAAATGGAATATTCTTCATCAACTTTGATCCCCGGATCAATGATAACTACCGATTTAAATCCTTTTTCCTTCAATTCTGCGACTAATCGCTTTGGCTCAGAAAATTTTTCTTTATCCCAGGTAAAACATCTGAACCCATCCATGTAATCGATATCAAAGTAAAAGGCGTCACAAGGAATACTCAACGCACGCATTTTATTTGTAATTTCTGCTACCTTTGATTCCGGGTAGTAACTCCATTTACATTGTTGATACCCCAGAGCCCACATTGGCGGCAACTCAGGTGTACCTGTCAATTTTGTATAACGTCTCGTGACATCAATCAATTCAGGTCCATATATAAAGTAATAATTCATTTCACCACCTTCAGCCCAGAAACTGGTCACCGATCTTCTTTCGCTGCCAAAATCAAAATGAGATTTAAATGTATTGTCAAAAAATATACCGTATGCCCTTTCAGCATGTATGGCCGTAAAAAAAGGAATACATTTATAAATGGGATCCTCATTTTTTTTAAATCCATAGGTATCCATAGCCCAATTTGTGACTCTGCGACCCCTAAGATTTAAATGCATGGTTTTATCTCCCATACCATAAAAATGTTCGCCCTCCTGAACGACTTTACTCATCTTTACAATATTTCCGCCATAAGTTTGGTTTTCTTCCCAATGGAACCCCTTTTCATCCCTGCATACAATTTTGCCATTAAGATCTGTAAAAGTAATTTTTGCATCCGCTTTACCTATATTGATAATAATAACAGAAGTCTTGATTTCAAAATGATTCTTCAATTCAATAAAAGATAATTCAGTCACTTCGCTCAGAAATTTACTACTGATGGCATAAGAAAAATCTGTCTCAAAACTCCCGTCAGTTGCATATCTAACTCTTATTTTATGATCAGATAACACCTGAATTTTTAAATGACAATTATTATCAGTAATAAACAAATACTCATTCAGAGCCTGTTCTGTTGTTAAAATTTTACCTGGAGACAATTCATTCATGATTGCAAGCTTAACGATTATGTTATATTATAAAATATAAAAGATGCGAAATTACCAAATAAACCTCAAAACGTAATAATTAAAACAAGCTATAGTGACTTGCTTTTAATAATGACCCAATCAAAAAAAAAGATCACACTATAAAAAATAATGTGATCTAATTATGAGGTCGGGAGCGGATTTGAACCGCTGTACAAGGTTTTGCAGACCTCTGCCTAACCGCTCGGCCACCCGACCATCAATTGCGGACGCAAATATAATTATAATATTTATATTTAAAGATAGTTTTACTAAATTTGAAACTAAATTTAATTAAAACTATTATCCACCATTGGAATATAGCATACTTTTGTACATAATTATTTTATTCGCAAATCATAAAAATGACAGTTAAATCCTTTACTTTTAATGTATTTTCTGAAAATTCATACGTTATTTTTGACGACACCAAAGAGTGTATTATAGTTGATCCTGGGTGCAATAATGTATCTGAACAAAATGAACTTACAGCATTCATTTCGGATAATTCGCTACTACCTAAACATCTTATTAATACGCACTGCCATATCGATCATATATTAGGCAATCAGTTTGTAGCAAATAAATATGATCTAAAATTAACTGCCCACAAAGGAGAAAAACAAGTCCTGCTCTTTGGAGCTCAGACGGCGTTGATGTATCAAATTCATTATGAACCATCACCTGCTATCGAAATCTATCTGGATGAAGGTGATCTATTGACTTTTGGTAAAACAAGCCTGGAAGTACTTTTTACACCCGGACATTCTCCTGCAAGTATATCCCTTTTGCAAAAAGATCAACATATTTTAATATGCGGGGATGTTTTGTTTCAGGGAAGTATTGGAAGAACTGACCTTCCAGGAGGTAACTTTGAGACACTGACGCGAGTGATCAAATCTAAATTTTTTACTTTACATGACGATACTGTCGTTTATTCAGGACATGGAGAAACCACTACCATCGGAATTGAAAAAAGAACAAATCCTTTTTTCTAATTCTGACAATATTTTGTCGATTTCGCAAGACTAAAAATGAATTCCCGCCATTAAAGTTAATGAATTAAATGTAGATTTGGGTCGAAACTGATAGGCATTAATGACACCATATTGGAAATCAAGATCAAAATCAAATATTCCTAATGTTAAACCTGCTCCGGTTGTAATGCCAAGAAATGAGTCATTAACAGCTTCATAGCCGGGTATATTCAACCCATTAGCAGGCGAATCGAGTGTAAAATTTATAGATGCTAAAATTTTTGATCTTAATACAACTCCTTCAGATAATTTAAAAACATTAAAACCAAGACCTAATCTACCCATAAAAATTTTCCAATCATTATTCGTAAAAAATTTTGGTGATGACGAAGACTGTAAGCTAGTAAGATGGTATTGACCTCCGATTATAAAATACATGTCGCCATCAAGTAACCTGGCATCTGCACCTATAAAATACCCATAATGAGCTTGATTTGACTTAGTAACATTCTCATCTTTGGAATAAGCAGTAGACAAACCAGCTTGAATCGCAATTCCAGGTGCCTGGGCAGATAATTCCATATTTGTGGATAGCAAGAATAAAATGATTAAACAAACAATTCTCATTTTTAACAATGTTTTTTATACTTTAAAAAATTAGTGTGGAAAGCTTTGGAATGGTACTAACAGGAACACAAAGATACCCAATTATGTTTTAATCTTCCAATTATTGCCCAAATATTCAACTTATGGTGAGGATTTCATACATTTGCAAACAAAACCAATTCAACAATAATATATGTATCCCGATCTTTCCTACCTTTTTAATGACATTTTCGGTACTTCGGTGGATAACTGGATTTCAATATTTAAAACATTCGGATTTTTGCTCGTTGTTGCCTTAGCGTGTTGCGGTATTTTGTTAAAGTACGAATTAAGACAAAAAGAAAAAGAAGGGTTAATATTACCAAAAAATATCACTGTAGTAACTACTGAAAAACAGAGCATTCAGGATATACTGATCAATAGTCTTTTTATGTTGATATTGGGCGCTAAATTACCTTTACTTATCTTACAGTTTGACCGTTTCAAAGGAGATCCTGCTTCATTTGTTTTTTCAAAAATGGGGATGTGGTACATTGGTCTTGCAGCAGCAATAACCACGGTAGTTTATTCCCTTTGGAAAAATAAATCAGCAGATCCAAACCCTAAACATACAGACATTCTTCAATACCCCTCAGAAAAAACAAATGATATCATCATCATTGCTGGATTATCAGGTGTATTGGGAAGTAAATTATTTTCAATTACAGAAGATTTGTCCGGATTTTTTAAGGACCCTCTTGGGACGCTATTTGCTGGTAGTGGTCTTAATGTTTTTGGGGGATTGATCCTTGCTTTTATTGCTGTGTATTACTATGTTAAAAGTATAGGTATTAAGCCTGTTTACATGATGGATATTGCAGGAATGGGTATCCTCCTGGGTTATGCAGTAGGTCGCATCGGATGCCAGTTGTCCGGTGATGGTGATTGGGGTATTGAAGCAGCTTCACAGCCTTCCTGGTGGTTCTTGCCAGATTGGTTATGGTCGTATAACTATCCAAACAATGTCAACAACAGCGGAGATTTACTATCAAATTGTGATCCTGAAACATATAGAGCTGCAATATCTCAAGGACTGTCTACAGAAGACAGTTGTGTAAAAAGTTGCGGAATCAGATATTGTCACGAATTAAATCCCCGTGTCTATCCAACGCCTATTTATGAAACTTTATTCAGCCTCACATCATTAGCATTACTCTGGTTTAACAAACACAGATTTTCTGTGCCGGGTATGATATTTTTTACCTATATGATTATTAATGGTATAGAGAGATTTTTTATTGAAAAAATAAGGGTCAATGAAAAATATGAAATGTTGGGTCTGAATTGGAGTCAGGCTCAATATATTTCAATTTTGTTTATACTTGGTGGTATCGCGGGCCTTATCTATCTAATTACTAATCGCGCGAAGAATATCCCTATAAAGTAGACTAATTCACAGCTTTGATTTAATTTGGTTGGCTATACTGGTCATTTCATCCGTGGACAACGAAAGTTTTTTAGCATTAAAGTTCATGTCTGATACATTGTTCATTGGTATAAGATGAATATGAGCATGTGGGACTTCAATGCCTATCACGCTGATACCAATTTTTATGCATGGAATCGCTGCTTTCATGCCTATTGCCACTTGTTTAGAAAATAAAATCATCTCGGAAAGTAGGATGTCATCCATATCAAAGATGTAATCTATTTCTAATTTTGGAATCACCAGAACATGGCCTTTTACCAATGGGAAAACGTCTAAAAAGGCCAAAAACTGATCATTCTCCAGTATTTTATAACATGGAATCTCACCTTGTATTATCCTTGAGAATATGGAAGGCACTATAATGAAATTTTTACGATTTCAAAATTAATTAACCCTGCCGGTGTTTGTATTTGAACAGTATCTCCTACTGACTTACCTAACAGGCCATGCCCTATAGGTGAATTTACAGATATTTTTTTCTCTTTCAAATTCGCTTCTGCTTCAGCAACAAGTTTATAGGTAACTTCGGCACCACTATTAATATTTTTAATAGTTACGTTAGTAAGCACCGTTACTTTTGATGTATCCAATGTACTTTCATCAAGGATTCTGGCACTGGAGAACATCTTTTCCATTTCATTTATTTTCATTTCCAGCATACCTTGCGCATTTTTTGCTGCATCATATTCAGCATTCTCAGAAAGATCACCTTTCTCTCTTGCTTCAGCGATAGCCTTTGCGACTACATCACGACCTTTTGTTTTTAGGTCGTCAAGTTCTGATTTGAGCTTTTCGTATCCATCATGAGTCATATATGATATTGATGACATAATATTTAATTTACAAGATTTATATAAATAAAAAACAAACGTTTCCGCTTTATATTAAGCGAAAACGTTTGTCATAAAACTGAATACTAGAATAAACGAATTTAAGTCTTAAAAAGTTTCCTTAAAATGCAAAACGCAATGTAAAATTATGTGTCCCTTTAAAAGGATTGGTAGCTCTGTACGCATAATCTATGCCAAGGTTGTTGCTTTTACTGCTATTGATAGGTACTTCGAAAGATGCACCTCCTGCAAATCCGGTATATATATTATTTACATCACTTGAACCAAGATCTTTTTTATACGCGCCACGGATGACTACTGTGTTTCTAAATGAAAATTCAATGCCTACGCCTGCCTGATCCCTTGAAAAAGAATTTGATGTAAAATTAGCAACTCCCCTGATAAAATCTTCTTCTCCTACATAATAATCGTATGATACACCAATATTCAACATTGAAGGCAATTCAAAACTTGCAGCTCTCGCATCATATGTCAATTCATAAATTACGCCGCCGGCTGGATCCGGATTTGCTCTTTTTGTAGACAAACCTTCTCCACCAAATACCATTGGTGAACCAATGTTACGCAAAGATATTCCAAGTTTAAAATTTTCTTTAGGACCAGTAACATACTGAACCCCTGCATCAATAGAGTATCCGAAAGCACTTACAGATGGAATACTCTCAGATATGGCTCTAAATAATGCCCCAACAGAAATTTTATTGGCGTAAGTAAATGAATAACCTAATCCAAGCTGAAAAAAACTAGGTGAAAAACTACCACCCGTTCCTGCGGGCTGACCTACTGTTGTGACAGGAATCTGGCCAAAATCCAGGGAAGCAAACTCTACACCAAAAGCACCTGACTTACCCACTTTGCTGGCAATGGCCAGACTATTAAGATTCATACCGGTACCGCTGAAAAGTCTGTTATTCGACAATCCTATTTCTAATTTTTTAATTCTGCTTAATCCGGCTATGTTGATCCGCATGGCTTCTACACCCATAACAGATGATGTACTCATTGAGTGCAATCCCGCACTTCTGCCCCAGGGGTTCATCAATAATTCGCTGGCGCCAGCCTGGCCTTGACGATCAGGGTTACCAGCTTTGATGTCTATTGAAACAATAAACACTAAAAATAAAATTGTGTAAAATTTTATGTTCATTTTGTTCTATTTTATCTTTTTAAATATTTAAGACATCAGAAGACATAAAAATTGTCTTCTGATGTTGTTTAATTTACAGACCACTCGGATCAAATTTCCTACCTATACCAAACCACTTAATCGTTCGTTCCTCACCGTATTCCGGCGCTGATATATGAATTAAGTATACTCCACTTGCTACAGGTATATCTTTAAAATTTTTCATGTCCCAATCCAAATCCGGAAATACCTGGGTTGTTGATGTTGGTCTGTTACTTCCTGAAAGTATTAATCCCCGTTCATCTCTGTTGTAACGTTTGATAAAGCTTCCATCTATACTGTAAATGGTAACAATTGCCTTTGCAGGTAAATTGGTTATCTTGATGGTATTCGTAAACTGTGACGTCTCGTAAGCACTATATGCATAATATGGATTTGGCACCACATTTACATTAGCCAATGCCCCAACATACTCCTCTTTTGTTTTCACGGTATCAGGCTGTGTATTCCTGAATTCAAACTCATATACAGGTTGATCACCATCAGTCTCACAATCCCTTTCCTTTTCGATATTATATTTTCTTGACTCTCCATATGGATTATTTACCCTGAGTTTTACTATAAGTTCATTAGGTATCAAGCCTTTTTCCAAAGGTAACATAGGTGCTCCTGTAACTCCTAATGGAAAGGCTACCCAAGTTACTGCCGGACCGCCTTTAGCCTTGTTTAATGTGGAAGCGCCTTTCTTTAATTTCGTTTCGAGTGAAGCACATCCATCATATTCCTGCCTTGTGACATAAATATAATGTTGACCGCCCATAACTAAGCCACTTACATTTCCTGCATTTTCTAAAAATAATTGTGGTGATGGATTGTATATCATATCACCACCTATGGGGTTTTTACCATCCAAAAATTCCGTGATTTCATCACCTGAGTAAACACTATTTTCACCAAAGAAAATATTTAACCGCTTACCGGTTTCAACATCAACTGCATATCCAGGAAAATAACTAAAGCCGTTGCCACCTATTACCTTTCCATCTGCATCAATCGAGGGAGATTGACGTACCTCAAAATTTTTACTATTGCCAATTGTTGCAAAACCAGCCTCGATATAATCAGGACTCGCAGTCTCCACAACAATACATTTACTCCATTTCGTTTTATCACTTGTAAATACGATGTCAACATTATTCAGATCTCTGTATCGTATCGAATTATTTGTACTATTTGTCATTAGGGCCATGAATTCTCTTGCTGAAGGGCTTAAATATAAAGGTAAATCAATGTCGTCTTCAAATCTGGTTGACAAGAAAGGTACAAAAAATCCATCTCCCATTTTTGACAATGAAGCAGAAACATCTTCCTTAAAGCTATTTCGCACAAAATCAACAAAATTAAATGAAACATTGCCTGTTGCATTTGATTGGACGATACCTCCATCTTGTATGCCGTTAAACCATTTGGTACCTGCCGGGTCTTTGTATTCCAATCTTGCCCCTATAGCACCGTTATTACCTTTTTTTTCTGTGCCCGGGTCATCTGCATTACTGACCGTTATGGAAAAACCAAAGTTATTTATGATGTATTCCTTAACAAAAGCAAGTGACCTGTTTTGTAAAAGTACTTTTGGATTTGATTCGTCAGATACATTAGTAAGTTTCCAAACAGCTCCGTTATCAAAAGCACAAGTAGCCCTCGCATAATTGAACCCACCTGTAATCTCCAATCTGTATTTGCCATCCTTCATTCTTAACGGATCTACTACTTTGGCGTCAATTGGACCAGCACCCGATTTGTAAAGCACTTTACCTCCGTTTGATTTGTTAAGGATTAATTCATACATGGTTTCGTCCATGTCAAGGAACTTACCCGGATTTCCTTCACCAGCTATTCTTGTGACCAAAGGTCCCACGCCATATAGTGTCTGCAAGTTTTCATACACTATTGGTCTTGGTACTAAAGTATATGCTTTCTTTTCCGGTCCCCCTACATTTCCCCTACCTTCAAGATAGGCACGTTTTTGTCCTAAACTAGTCAAAAGATCAAAAGGTTTCCAGTTATTATGCGCATATGCCAAAGATAAAAAATGGTACTGTTTATGATTTACTAATTTTCTATCTGCTCCGATAGCAAATTGGTCCTCAGTAATGCGGAATGTAGTTCTGATCCCTTTGTCCTCTCCACTTACCTGCCTGGTGGGTGTCCATACAGGTGGACCAAAAATAGGATCCAAAGGATTTACCTCTCCTGTCCAATTATAAATTTCTCTAATGCCATTTTTAAGATCGACTTGGGCAATAGGTCTAGCCTTGGAAATATCATCCAATTCCTGTCCTGTAACTGTTGCATTTACCAATTGATAAATCCTGTATCCTTCAAATTTGTATTTATTATCCTCCACCATTGGTGCCTGTAAATCAACTTCATCATAACTTTCATTAAAATTATTAGAAGTTGATTCATTTGACAACATGAGAATTAGTTCTCTATCCAATTCTATAGCGGTAATATCAGGCGCATCCGGTCCATCAGTGATATCAAAACAATTGTCGAATAAAGCCTGGGCTATATCATCTGCAAATTTTAATCGTGTGATGTCCGGGCAAGGATAAGTAATGTCCGGCACAAAAACTACACCCAAGATCAATTCGTTGGTGGCGCCTGGCTGTAATAATAATGGCCCTGTTGCCTGAAGTGTTCTTCTGTCACCAAATGGCATACCCACTGAACACATCGACCATCCGGATGACAGATTTGGTTCGCCTGGAAAGGCATACCTTATCGAATCAGTGCTGCCGGGATTATATCCGGTTCCTCCGAATGTAAATGGGGTGCCATCTGACCAAAATCCTCTGATATAATTATAAAAACCATCTTCTCTACCCCGCTGAGGATCCTGAGTTGCAGGCGGAGGAGAACCTATTCCACCGTTTTCAGAATATGTAAATGAAGTCATGCCCAGCTCTACAAGCGTATCTTGCTGACCTGAGTTTTTCTCAGGTTCCAATAAAACTTTCACTAACTTTACTACTCCATTTACTTTTACTGTATCACCATTTTCATCAATTACAGGTCTCAAAATTGGAATATTTGTAATGGGATCTCTTTTAAATACTTTTGGTCCCAATGGGCCCCTAAAATAGTCCATGCCCAAAATAGGAACCGTGGTACCGTAAGTATTTACCCCATTACATGCAGTTCCACTTGTTCCGTCCACAGCATCCTGATTATATACATAAGCCAGAGATCTTTGAACATCGCAACCTATATAGTCATCTGCATAACAACCTAAATCCGGGTCAATCCACATCGAAAAGTAACAATCAATGATATCTTCAGAAGCTTTATTAATTAATTTATATCTATAGAAGGTCATGTCATTGATCTCATCATTCGTAGCATAAGCAAAAGACTGCACCTGAACTTCCATCTGAATTTTATTAACTCCTGAAAGGGTTTGTGGTCCTCCGTTGTCATTATAAATCCAAAATACCATCTCATCCGGAATCAATTCTTTTGCTTCTTTCAAATTGTCCGGTTCACATCCTCTGATGTCTATTAATGGAAAATCACCAAAACAAGGGTCATAAATGTTATCTCCATCCTGATCCCAGAAAGCACCTAAAGTCTGATCAGGAAGTGAAAAATTATACTTTTCTCTCCAGTAAGGATTTCCCTGACCCGGCCAGTACCTTACATCGTCAGGAACTGAATCACACACAATTGGTACACCTGTTTCTATCGATCTGATTAGATTATTGAAGTGTTTTACTACATCAGCACCTTTGACAGAAAAAAATCTGTCCCAATCCTGACATTGCTGCTGCTCCGTCGTTCCACTAATGTCCAAGGGACCTGCAAAAAAATCAAATCCCAGTGAACGATAAGTAACACCTGACAATTTAATGTTGCCCGAACGATCCACACCACCTATCCAAACCCCACCTGCAAAGAGTGCCGAAACAGGCAACGTGCCGGGAGCGGGTTTAGGCACAATGTACGCCGCTTCTGACCAGATATCTCCTCCGGTTAGTAATCTTGCCCTTACATTATTGACTTGCATATCTACCTGCTTGGTGGGTCTGACACATGCAGCCCGCCATCCGGTTACATCTGGTATCGGTGCTTTACCATTGGTTACGGGCTCTTTTGCCATAAGATCATTATGACACAAACACAAACCTATTAAAGAGATTAATATAACTTTACTGAATTGCATGATATATTATTTATTGTTTTTTCAAAAATTAAATTAAAAATCCATAATTACACCTACGTACATTCTTCTTGGCAAGGTGTAATTGCCTGGGGACAATAGCCTCCATGCGTAAGCATCCCTGAAAGCCTGCAAATCTCTTCCTGTATTCACTACACCATTTTCCCGTTGCTCTCCAAAACTGGAAGTCAGGAAGCCATCATTTTTAGGATCACTGGAGTATTTGAACAAATCGACAACATTGAGTGTATTCAACACATTTTGCACCCTAAAATAAGCATTAAAAAAGAGTTTTTTTACTGATGTCTTGCTTAATGAAACAGAAAATCTTTTTTGAATATTCAAATCCATAGTAAAATTCCAAGGAAGTCTTGCACCATTGATTGAGCCGGCAAATCCGCTACCTCCAAAAGCTTGAGGAATAAGATTTCTACTATAAGGGCCACCGGATACCAAAAATGATGTCAAACTGATACCAAAATCTTCAAAAATATTAACATTACCAATTTTTGGACCATCATAAGCCTTACCGGATCCATATCTGTAATCCAACACTGCTGTAATCCTATGTCTCTCGTCAAATGAAAGGGGTATCAAATTTTTAATCGGGCCCCTATTGTTTATTCCATTTGAAGAGTTTGCATCACTACCTGAACCGTCAGCAAACTGCAACGTATAGGTAGCATTTATTTCAAGATTATTAGTCCTTCTTCTGTCTAACGAAAATGAAAACCCTTTTACAGTACCAAAATCCAGATTATCAAACATTTTATATGTATTCAAAGGGGCAGCCACATTGGCAAAAACACGCTGCTGTACCAGATCTTTCATTTCCTTATAATATGCTGAAACTTTCATTGCCATTGTTTCTGATACTTTTTGCTGGAAACCAACTTCATAATCTACTGTTCTGACAGGCTTTAAATTGGGATTATTAAATGATCCACCACCTGGGTTTGTGCGGCTAATATCCTGAAAAAAATAGTAGTCAAGGGCTGAAGAAAAAGAATTGGAAGGAGGTCTTTGATACAAAACATCATAGTGTGCAAAAAAACCTGCATCATCCGAAATAGGAAAAGAAAAAGCCAGTCTTGGCATCAGATTTACCTGAGGCTTATAATCAACAAAAGCAGTATTCGGGTCAAAACCTGGTGTCTGAATATTGAGGACTCTGCCTTGTGTTCTACCTGCATAAGAAGGATATACCAATCCCCCCTGATAAATAACATTACCCCCCGAAACAGCTGTTCCATTTGGTTGAAACCATTGATCTCCTTTACGGAAAGCCACCAAATCGTCAGAATCGTCAGATTTAACATATACTTTATAATCATCTGCAACAGATGATGGCTGTTCTCTCACTGTCCTCGAATAAAAATCTTTAGCTGTTTCAATTTCATACAAAGCATAAGGATCTCTTTGTACCTTTGTATTTGCATCAAAATAGTCTACCCTGAGTCCCAATCTGAAAATGATATCTTTGTAAGAAAATTTATCCTGAACAAAGACTGCCCCATAAATTGGTTGCTGAGGTGCTACAACAAATGATCTCCTCCCGGAAGCATCTTTGCTGGTAAAAAAATCTTCAAATCTTACATCTGACCCTAACTTATTACCCAGGTAATCGTATCCACTGTAGTCAATCAAACCCTGCTGATTGTTTAATTCGCTGGCTGAGAACATATCTAATCTCAGTTTGGAAGGATCAACATCCCACACATTGACATAGTCATTATCTGTTTTTCCTGTCAACTCACGAACACTTCTGTAAAATTTATTTTCAGAATTTATATCCAGTTTAGTTTGATATATATTTACTGTTTCTGTGATACTCCCACCAGGAAATACAGTAGTTATCATAGTGTCCCCAAGAATATTTAACGTATCCAATCCTATGATATGATTGTTTGTAAGCTGTTCGGCTGTCCGCCAAAGTTGGAAAGGATTTAAGGACCAGTTCCTATTGATACTTTGTTCATAGATCATTCCAAACTGAATATTATGTCTTCCCTTCTCAGATCCACCAGGTAAAAAATCAAAACCAGTGACCAGATTCAAGGAATATAAATCATTATCGCTTTTATCAAATTGGTTGTACACCTGACCCACGTTGGCAAAAAGATCACTCCATGCTGAGTTTACATTTTGATTTAACAAGCCATTAATGGCGATCCCATTGATGGCATTATAAGAAGCCAAAACCGGGTTAACATTCGGATCAATTAATGTTGTTTCACCCAACACTTCTCTATAACCAAACATCGTAAGTGGACCATTTTGATCTAAACGACCAAAGGTCTTAACCCAATCTCTGGATGTCTTCCCAAAATAACCATAATTAAATAACCTGTCCTCATGTCTGAAATCTTCTGATCTGGTGGTAGCTTTCTGGTAGCCTAATGTAATTGTATAGGATACATTTCTCAAATTACTACTTGATTTAGTAGCATTGTCCCCATCTTGGGTGGCACCTTGTTTACCAAGTTTATGTGTAAACCTGAAATTTCCTCTGTAGGTATTTGAGTATTGATATGGGTTATTTATCCAATTTAACAATGCCCATGATGCACCTGAACCTTCTACACCAGAACTTCCTGCCGTAAACCTATTGGTTTTGTCATTATAATTTCCCGACAATTGGATGTCAATATTATCAGACAATTTAAAATCCAGTCTTCCTGTAAGATCCAAATCTACATTTTGGTCATTTGGCCTTGCCTTAAATGTTTTGCCCAGATCAGCAGATTTAATCAATTCGAGAGAAGGAAATCTTGTATCGCCGATATTATATGTTGGGGCTTTTTCCAATTGTTCAATAAGTGATTTAGGTGCACGATATACTCCAATAGCTGAAGGCGTATTATCGGCGACATCTCTGTACTGGCCTGAAAAGCGATATCCAAGTATTGATTGTTTTTTTGAATTTCTTAAAATAGGACCGGAAATATTACCACTGATAAGATTGTAACCATATCCATCTACAGATTTCTCTAATTCCAAACTACCACTATGTTGGTTTGATGGACCTCTTGAAGTTAATGAGATAATTCCTCCTGTAACATCTCCGTATCTGGCTTCTATACCACCTATAACGACTTGAAGCTGTTCTATCTCGGATTGTGGAATTAAATTTCCGGATACACGAACGCCATCCAGAAAATATACTGTTTCATTTGACCGTGATCCTCTCACAGAGATATCACCACCATCCCGTGATGAAATACCGGCTGACGTTGCAGCGATGGCATTCACGTTTTTTGTAGGAAGTGCACGAATTTTTTCTGCTGTCACAGTATTTCCCTGGGTTGTATTGTCAAACTCAATAAGCGGAATTTTATAGGCCTTGATCTCAATTCCCAAATCAATTAAAATGGCATCATCCGAAAGTGTAAAATTCACTCTGTTTGTTTTACCGGCTTTCATGACAATACCTGTCAACCTTTGTGTGGCATAACCAACATAACTGGCCTCCATATCGTAGGTTCCCGGCTGGATATTAGATATAAAAAAATTGCCATCCAAATCGGTTTCAGTTCCGGTAATAATAACTCCACCCCTGAATAATGCAACTGTTCCGAATAAAATCGGTTCATTGGTTTTGCCATCAATAACTTTGCCCTCGATGGTTGTTTGGGCAATCGTTCCTGACCATACCACCAGAAAAAATCCAACTAAAAGTAATAATCTATTCATGCTCTGAATTTTTGATTATGTTAAAAATATCTTAAAAGTCCGCAATGTTAATGAAACTTAAAGGTTTTCCAAAATTTTTAAAATAAATATGTTCAATTATGTATTCTTAGTTACAGTTTTAAGCATTTTACTTCGAATAATTTTGTCCAACAATACACTAGCTATCAATTTTAGGGACTCATGTGTCCATCCGGCGATATGTGGAGAAAGAACTACCTGATCCATTTTAAACAAAGTTTGATACATCTGCATTTCCTGTTCAGTGTAGGTCTCCGGTTTTTCGTTTTCAAACACATCCATACAGGCTCCTGATATCTTACCTTTTTGCAAACCACCAATCAAAGCTATGGTATCAACTATTTGCCCTCTTGAAGTATTTGATATTATCACACCATCTTTACAACATGATATAAAATCAACATCAACCAAATATCTGGTTTCTTCTGTCAAAGGTAGATGTAAAGAAATAATGTCGGATGTTTCTAATAATTCCGCTTGTTTTACCTTTTTGACAAAACGAAAAGAAGCCGGATATCGCACCCTATACTTGTCATAAGTTATTACATTTAGTCCCCATGACGACAGTTTTGAAGCGAATGTTGAACCAGTATGCCCAAAACCAATGATACCTATTGTCTTTCCTTTCAATTCAAATCCTCTGTTTTTTTCTCTATCCCAATGTAAATTTCGGACTTCGCGATCCGACCTGATTAAGTTATTAGTCAAAGCCAAAATCATGGCTAATTCATGTTCAGCTACTGCATTTCTATTGCCTTCAGGTGAGTTGTATACTTTTATTTTTTTCTTTTTAGCATAAGAAACATCAATAATCTCCAGTCCGGACCCAAGTCTACCAATAAATTTAAGTTTATGACCAAGATCAATTCGGTGTTTATTCATTATAATTTTACTGTTTATAATGATGCCTTCATATTGTCCGATAATGCTATCAAGTATGGCATTATCAACAGTAGTATCGTACGTTACTTCATACCCTGAGGCTCGTAAACCGTCGGGCAACAAGTGATGAACTTTATCCGTAATGAGAATTTTGTCTGGCATTAAGTTTTTGATTATATGGTATTCAGTACATTCAACACTAAAGTGCTATTTTAATAACATTACATTCTAATCGGGTTTATACTAGCCCCGAAAAAAAATCACTTTAATTTTATAATGCTCAAATGTAAAAAGTAAACCACAAAATACGTAAATATTATTTTGTTGATTTTTAACATTCAGACTAAGGCATCATAAATATAAAAAGGTAAAAGTAAAATTTTGATTTCTAAAATGGCAAAATATTACATACAAAACTTGTATTTAATCAGATTAATATGATGAATTTTTTATGCGGACAATTGAGTTACTCCAGCTTGAATCGTCTTGGTATAATGGTGCAACCAATCAAATAGTTCTGATGTTTATGGTTAGAGATGCGATTAAAATAGCGCTAAGTGATGATGATGAGATTATATTTTTAGATATTTGCGTTTTTACTAAACATAAATTTTTTGGAATGTTATTACATATTCATAAATCAAAAATACACAGGGCTAAAGTTACTGAAGCCAACCTGAATTATGTTGGATCCATCACCATTGATGAAGACCTAATGGATGCGGCTACCTTATATGAAGGCGAAAAAGTTCAGGTCGTAAATAACAATAATGGAGAACGATTTGAAACCTATGTTATAAAAGGTGAAAGGGGGTCAGGTATGATTTGTCTTAATGGTGCAGCTGCACGAAGAGCTGTAGTCGGTGATGTGGTCATTATTATAAGTTATGCACTTATGACGCCGGAAGAAGCCAGGGTATACAAAGCCGTTGCTGTCTTCCCTGATGAAAACAATAAATTAAAGTAAGAGCGAAAACTTTAATATATTACAATTTTATAGCCTGATGGGAAATAAGGATGCCCTCAATGTCGAGTATATCCATTTAAAATGTTCCTGAGTTTTTAATTCGCTGCCTATTATCAGACCTCTTTTATGGCACATACCATTTCATATGCAAAAACATCTCAGCAAGTTAGCTAAAGTTAGTCTATTTTTTGGAATAGGAATTATTATACTTTACCTCGTTTATCAAAGACAGAATGTGGCTTTTCAAGCAGATTGTTCCATTAAAGGAATTCCGGAATCTGAATGTAGTCTTTTAGGAAAAGTTTTACATGACATCAGTGGCGCAAATTATCTATGGGTAGTAGTGACAATGATATTATTTATGATCACTAATGTTTTCCGCGCCTTACGATGGAAGATGATGTTTGAAGCGCTTGGCTACAAACCCAGATTTATAAATCTTATTGGGACTATAATGATAAATTATCTTGCAAATCTGGGCATTCCCAGATCGGGTGAAGTCATCAGAGCAGGTCTTATTTCACAATATGAAGACATTCCGGTGGAGCAAGCTTTAGGCACTATATTTACAGATAGAATATTTGATGTATTAATGTTGTTGATTGTGATTGGTTTGGCAATGTTATTTGGTGGCAGTGACTTCCTGGCTTACTTGGAACAAAATATTAATCCGGGATTAAAATTTGGTGCAATAATAAATAACCCTTTACTCATTGTTTTCATAATCGTTGCTCTGTTGTCAGGAATATACTTATTGTATATTAGCCGCAACAAAATGAAAAATTCTACTTTTGGTAAAAAAATATATGGGTTGATAACCGGATTTTCAGATGGCGTACAAAGTGTAAAAAATGTATCCAGCGTGCCTCTTTTTTTGTTTTACACCTTAAGTATATGGGTCATTTACTACCTAATGATGTATTTTGCATTTTTTGCTTTCGCCCCAACTGCTCATCTCGGCCCTATCGCCGGATTGGTCATCTTTGTTTTTGGCAGTCTGGGTATTTTGATCCCAACTCCTGGAGGAATGGGTAGCTATCATTACCTGGTGGGTGAAGCACTGGCTATGTATGGCATCAATGGATCAGATGCATTTTCCTTTGCGAATATTGTCTTCTTTTCAATTCAGATTTTTATAAATATAGTATTTGGTATTATTTCATTAATTGGTTTACCAATAATAAATAAAAAGTAATGGCAATTGCGAATAAAATTTTTAGTTTTAAAGATGCACCATCAAAGATCCGGGAATGGAAGGCAGACCATAAAAAAATAGTTTTTACGAATGGTTGCTTTGATCTAATTCATATAGGGCACGTATTATATCTGGAAGAAGCTAGATCACTCGGAGATATCCTTGTAATAGGCGTCAATAGTGATGGGTCGGTATCTAGGCTCAAAGGTCCCAACAGACCCATCCAGGATGCTTATAACCGCACACATATTCTTGCAGCTATGGAAAGTGTAGATATGGTTATCCTATTTGATGCGGACGATCCACTGGAACTAATTCAAGCCATCAAACCTGACATATTAGTCAAAGGTGGAGATTGGCGACCTGATCAGATTGTGGGCAGTGATTTTGTTTTGAAAGAAGGCGGAAACGTTATGTCGCTCAGATTTGTTGAGGGATATTCAACCACTAATCTGGAACAAAAGATTAAAAACAGTAAATGACGATTTACATTGTCAAAATATACATTTATCAAATAAACCTGAGCTATTGAATTAAGCTTCAAAGTATTTTCATCACCAAATTAATTTGTTCCAATTATGAAGCTCATCGATCTTATTTCTTTTTTACACACTGTTGCTCCTGCTCATTTTCAAGAAGATTATGACAATGCAGGTTTGATTGTTGGTAATAGTCAAGCAGAAATCAAGGGTGTATTGGTCTGTCTGGATGCCATAGAAGAAGTAGTTGATGAGGCCATATCACTGGGATGTAATGTTATTGTATCCCATCATCCGATAATATTCAGAGGGATAAAGCAGTTAAATGGTAAAAACTATATTGAAAGGACTATTATTAAAGCAATTAAAAATGATATTGCTATTTTTGCCATTCATACCAATCTGGACAATGTTTATTTCTCTGGTGTTAATGGCAAAATCTGTGAAAAAATAGGTCTTATCCACACGTCTATATTGTCGCCTAAACCGTACGTACATTATCTCGATTCGGAAGTAGGCGCGGGCATGATAGGTCAACTTAAGAAACCAGTCAATGTCATTGAATTTCTGACCAATCTTAAAGAAGTCATGCAACTCAAAACCATAAAGCACACCCGATTGTTAGATAGAGATATTTTTAAAGTTGCGGTGTGTGGTGGTGCAGGTGGTTTTCTCCTGAATGATGCAAAAAAACGTGGGGCGGACATATTTATTACTTCCGATTATAAATATCACGAGTATTTTGATGCCGACGGAGACATAGTAATAGCTGATATAGGCCATTATGAAAGTGAAAAATATACAATTGAATTACTTTATGACTTGATAATTAATAATTTTAGTACCTTTGCAGCCCATTATACAAAAATTGTTACTAATCCAATAAAATACTTTTAATATAATCATATGGCAGCGGTTAAAGAACAAAGCATATCGGATAGATTAAGAGCGTTACATGCGCTACAGTTGATCGATTCAAAAATGGGTGAAATCGCCATTCTAAAAGGCGAGTTACCTATGGAAGTAAGTGATTTGGAAGATGAAATCACCGGTCTGAAGACAAGATCAAAAAAACTTGAAAATGCAGTTTCTGAAGTTGAACATGAAATTTCCAATCACAACAACAACATTAAAGAATCTGAGGCGCTGATCGTTAAATATGAAAAGCAACTCGATAATGTTAAAAATAACAGGGAATTTGATGCATTGACCAAAGAAATAGAATTGCAAAAGCTCGAAATTCAATTATCTCAAAAGAAAATAAGAGAAGCTACTATTGGTCGAGACACAAAAAAAGAAGCACTTGATGCTATTCTTGCAAAATTGGCGACTAGAACAAAAGACGTTGAAAATAAAAAAGTTGAGCTTTCCAAGATCATAGAAAAAACAGAAAAAGAAGAAGCAAAACTTCTTAAGGAATCTGATAAAGCAAGAAAAGACATTGACGAAAGACTCCTAACTTCTTATGACAGAATACGCAAAACATACAGAAATGGTCTTGCAGTTGTTACAGTATCAAGAGGTGCCTGCGGTGGATGTTTTAACAGAATACCACCACAATTGATTATTGAGATCGGCGTAATGAAAAAAATCATTGCTTGCGAGCACTGTGGACGAGTATTAATAGATGAAAATATATTGACAACGCACGACGCATAAGACAATCAAAAAGTATTCCAACCAAGTAATTGAAAATGCCCTAATCGATAGTAAAATTTCGTTTAGGGTTTTTTTGTCTTAATATTCAAATGAAGGTTCACTTATATTTATTCCGGCTTTTGTTAATCTTTTATTGCCCAAATCTATTGGGACAATATTCACTCGTATTGTCCGAACCTTTGAAAGACGCATATATAGATATCTCTTCTCTCCGAATTAAAAGTGGGCAAAACAAACTAAATCTTATTCGGCTCCGGGACCCACAAAATGCAATGGTCAGCTATATTGAAAATTATGCCGATTTCTTTACACTTTTTATTCAGGAAGATGCTGCCAAATATAAAATTTTACTAAAAAACAGAGATATTCGGTTGAAGAAAATAAAAGCATCAGACGCTAATTCTCCTTATTATTTATTTTGTCAGGCTGAGATTATCCTGCAGTGGGCCACTATAAAACTAAAATTTGACGATAAGATCGGTGCAGCTAATGATGTATATACAGCATACAAATTACTTGAGAAAAACAAACAAAAATTTCCTGATTTTGTGGAAAATAATAAAAGCCTTAGTGTAATACATGCGCTGGCAGAAAGTGTGCCGGGATGGATTAGAAAAATCATGGGTATCAGAGGATCTGTAAATTTGGGAACAAAGGAAATTAGTCTCCTGGCAGAGGAAGCCAAAAAATCTAATAGTATTTTCAAGGAAGAAATAGTTGCCATTTATAGCTATATCTTATTCTACTCAAATAACAGGAAAGAGGAAGCATATTTATTATTTGACAAGTATAAACTGGATCACAGGAAAAACCCTTTGATAACATTTCTGAAGGCTACCATGGCGCATAAAATAGGTAAAAATGATGTAGCAATAAGAATTCTTGAAGAAAGACCCAAAGGCATTGATTACCTCCCGTTTTATTATCTTGATTTTATGTACGGGAAGTTTAAACTTTGCAAGTTAGATAAAGATGCGGATATGTATATTAATAAATTTTTAAAAAATTTTAGTGGCACCCATTATATTAAAGAGGCTTATCAGAAACTTGGGTGGTATCATATTGTAGTAAACGGTGATATACAGGCATATAAAATCAATATGAAAGACTGTAATGATAAAGGTCACTCCCTTGTTGATGAAGATATCCAGGCACTCCGGGAATCAAAATCAGGGCAAGTTCCCAATGAGATCTTACTTAAAGCAAGACTATTGTACGATGGCGGATATTATACTAAATGCCAAAGTTTGCTGATACTGCATGGGAATATGTTTGCAAAAGCCATTCATGATGGTGAATATTATTATAGAATGGCCAGAGTTACAGAAGCGCTCAAAAATTATACAGATGCCATAGACTTTTATAAACTAACGATAGTAAAAAGTGACCCCGGCAAGTATTATGGATGTAATGCAGCGCTTCAGCTTGGACTTATATACGAACAACAAAAGGATTATAAAGTAGCCAGAACATACTTTGACAAATGTCTCGATCTGGATCCTGCCGGATATAGTTCCAGTCTGCATCAAAAAGCAAAATCTGGACTTGACAGGATAAAAAAGGAAATAGATTAAAGCCCTGACCACTTTAATCCTGAAGGCTTTTTTGGATTTTGTATGGTCCTTTCAATCAACTCTCAGACTATATTTGGCTCTGAAAAATGGACTAAAAATCAACATACTGTTCGTTTAAGATAAATGAACAACTTATTATTTCCTTTTTAAATTTCTCCTGTGATAGCTTCTGACACATTAATGATATGGTCACCAATACGTTCCAAAGATGAAAAAACATTATTATATACCATGGCGGATTTCACATTATAATCCTGTGAACCTAATCGGTTTTGGTGTTCCTCTCGCATATCGTCTTTGAGGGCTTTTATCTGGTTTTCCAATTCCTGAGCAGGCAATTTACTTACAGTTCTGTAATCTGCACTCGATAAATTTTTACACATAATTTTAAACGCTGTATCAATAAGATGATTTAACTCATTAATTTTTTCTCTTTGCTCAGGTAGAAAATATATATCTTCTTCATTTTTTTTCTCTATAATAATTGATAGCTGATAATATATGTCTGCGATTCTCTCCAGATCATTACATATATTAAGTATGTTTCTAAAGATCAGGCTAGTTTGAGAAGTCATTTCTCCCTTTGTCAATTTAGTAATATGCTCTGTTATATCAATTTCCAATATATCAGAAACCTCTTCATATTCTTTTATCTTTTTAATTATTTTCTGTTGTTTTTTTCTATCAGTAGTGTTAATTAAGTTCTGGAAGTTTTCTCCCATCCTGGAGACAATAACGCCATATTTTTCAGTTTCTTTTTGCAATTGAATTGTAGCCATCTCTGGCATGCCTCCTATATTGTTAAGAAATTTTATTTTAAGATCGTCCTTTATTCCCCGGTTTTCAGCACCAACCAATCCTAAACCGGCAATTTTAATTAACCAGGGAGAAAAATTAATTAATATCAATGCATTAATCAAATTAAACGCAGTATGAAATGCTGACAAACCAATAGTCATGTCTACCGGGTTTCTAAAAATATCTTCAACGCCAAAAACAAAATTTATGGTCGTTGATAACAAAGTAAGAAACCATGGCAACACTAATACCATCCAGAAAACACCAATAATATTAAACCAGGAATGAAGCCTGGCCGAAATTTTTGCTTCTTTGTTGGCAATGATAGAAGCTATTAATGCTGTAGTTGTGGTACCAATGTTCTCACCAAGAACTATTGATGCTGCAACATCAAGGGGAAGCCAGCCCTGTGCACACATCGTCAGTGTAATAGCCATTGCAACACTGGAAGATTGGACAAGAATAGTAATGATAGTACCAACTAAAACAAAAAATAGTCTTGAATATATACCATGCTGCGTAAAATTCTTTAACCATTCAAATAACAATGAATTTTCATTAATACCTGGAACGGCCTCCCTAAGAAATCCCAAACCCAAAAATAGTAAACCAAATCCCATAATAAATTCACCCCAGTACTTCCACCTCCCTCTCTGAATAAATAACATAGGTACACCTATACCAAATATGGAAACGACATGATCAGACAAAGTAACTTTAAACCCTAATAAAGAAACTAACCATCCGGTCACTGTGGTCCCCACATTGGCTCCCATGATGATACCTACTGACTCAGTGACAGTTAATAATCCTGCATTTACAAAACTTACTACCATTACTGTAGTCGCAGAGGAAGATTGGATTATTCCGGTAATCATAAAGCCAGTCAAAAATCCCAGCCACTTATTACTTGTAATATTACTCAGAATATTTCTCAACTGTGATCCGGCAACTCTTTGGACAGCCTCACTCATAAGTTTCATTCCATAAATGAACAAACACACCGCGCCAAAAATCTGAATGATGTCAAAAATTCCGAAACTCATATCAATATTCAGGATTAAGAAAATCCGGTACTAAAACCGAAAAATACAAAAGTATTAGTTAAATGTGATTTCTAATATTAAATAATTGTTATACTTCAAAATTCAACAAAAATTTACGGATAGTTCCATCGAACACGGCACCTTCATTAAAGTGAAATTTGACTTTGGCTGGTAGAATGTATAACGGAATATTATTTTTTTGTAAAATTTCGGAGTGTATTTCAAGCCTCATAGCATCTTTTTCGGTAGTTAAGATTATTTTTCGCTTATTGGTAATGTTTTGAAATACCTTTATAATCCGTTCAATATCATATCGGTCAAAATTGTGGTGGTCCTCAAATTCTATTTCATGAATTTCCTTAACCAAAGGATACAAATATTCAAGTAGATAGTCGGTATTTGCGATAGCACTTAAAAGTACTACATTGAGATCCTCATCAAGGGAAATGCGCGCTGAAGAGTGGTAAAAATCATATGGATAATCGTATTCATAGGATGAAAAAAATATCATCTGATAATTCATAGGGTTTACTTGCGCAATTATTTTATTTTTTTCTGTTTCTGTTATATCCACAGGGCATTTAGTCACAATGATGATATTGGCCCGTCTATATCCCGACCTCCATTCCCTTAGTCTTCCTGAAGGCAATAAATAATCACTTGTAAACATAGCACCGTATGCAGTTAATAAAATATTTAGCCCGGGCTTAACACTTCGATGTTGAAAAGCATCATCGAGTAAAATTGTTTGTGTCTGAGGAAACTGCTGTATTATTTTAGGTATTGCATATGCCCTGCTCTCTCCTACTGCAACTACTATATCACTATATTTGCGTCGATATTGCAATGGCTCATCACCAACATTCAATGCTGTGTCATTCGTTTGGACAATTCTGAAACCTTGTGTTTGTCTTTTATATCCACGACTCAAAGTGGCCACGTTGACATAGTCTTTTAACAATGCTATCAGATATTCAATATGTGGTGTTTTACCCGCGCCGCCAATGCTTAAATTTCCAACGCCAATAACCGGTATATTAAAAGAAGAAGCTTTTAGTAAACCGATGTCATAAAAAAAATTTACCAAAGAAATGATAATGCCGTATACAAGCGATAATGGGGAAAACAGAATTCTGATTACAATCTTTCTAAACATATTTTTTGATCGAATTATAAAATAAATACCTAATATTGCCCTGCAAATCGATAATTATGAAGACCTGGCCAATAGCCACATTGGTAAATATGCTAACTGTAACAATCGGAAGTATCATTGGGTTATATTTGAAACAGTTTTTTTCTGATGACGTACAAGAGATAGTATTTCAGACAGTTGGATTAGGAACTTTAATAATTGGTATCAAAATGGCATTAAGACTACCCGAAGGATATCTTTTGGCTTTTATGTTTAGTTTGATTGTTGGTGCCGTTTTGGGCCAGTTAGTCCGGGTTGATATCATAATGACTGATTTATCAGATTCTTTAAAATTGCTTTCGGGTAGTACAGATGGTAGATTTACAGAAGGGTTGATTTCAGCTTTCTTATTATTTTGTGTTGGCTCAATGACCATTATAGGTGCTCTTGAAGAAGGACTTCAGCAAAAAAGAGAACTTTTGTATGTAAAATCCATTTTAGATGGGTTTTCATCAATAGTACTTGCCAGTACTTATGGTAGCGGCGTTTTATTTTCCATCATCCCTATGTTAATATTTCAAGGCGGGATCACCATGGCAGCATCACAACTCAAAGATATTTTTAGTAACATTGTATTAGACTGCTTAAGTGCTGTCGGCGGAATTTTAATCATAGCAATCTCCTTCCACTTACTTAAAATTGGAAATATTTGGTTGGAAAACCTACTGCCTTCATTGGCGCTGATCATTATTATATCATATTATTTTGAAAAATATCTCAGTAATAAAGCTGCTTCTGTGACTAATTTTTAGATAAGGAAAGAAAAAGCTATATTCTTTTTATCTTTGCGCCATGGAGTCATATACAATCAAAATCCAACAATTCGAAGGTCCTTTTGATCTTCTCTTGTTCTTTATCGAACGTGATGAATTGGACATTAATGACATTCCGATTGCCAAAATTACAAATGATTTTTTGGAATACATCAAACACCTCGAAAAACTAAATATTGATGTAGCCAGTGAATTTATACTGGTGGCTGCGACACTCATGAAGATAAAGGCAAGATTGCTTATCCCGCGTAAAGAATTGGATGATGAAGGAAACGAAATAGACCCAAGAACAGAGTTGACACAAAAACTTTTAGAGTATAAAAAATACAAATCCATTATTGATGAGATGGGTTCGCTCGAAGAAGATAGACAAAGTAGATTTGAAAGAGGTAATATTACAACCGAACTTAAAAGTATTGCTGAAAAAGCATTAGTAGATGTTGAACTTGAGTCTTTGAGTTTATTTAAGCTTTTGCAAACGTTTCAGCAATTAATGAAAAAATATGAAGACGAACTAAACAAACCAAAGCATCAAATTGTAAAATTTGGTTATACCATAGAAGGCCAGCAAAACTACATCACAAAGTGTCTTAAAAAAGGAAAAAAAGTGAAATTTGAAAGTATCTTTTTATCGCTTGAGAACAGAATCCAGGCAATTGTAACTTTTATTGCTCTTTTGGAGTTGCTGAATCTGGAAACAATAAAATTGATTCAAGGAGAAGGTGTAAATAATTTTTGGTTATCAGCTTTGTAATCTAATTTTTATACCAAAATTAATTCTCGATTTAAATACTGTTTCCAAGTATACTTTAAGCTATAAATTTCTTTGATTTTTTTGATTACTTTTGCGTAAAATTTCCAAAATTAAGATGTTAGACAAACTAGAAGCCATACAGGATAGATTCTATTATCTGGAAGAAAAGCTATCAGACCCTGATGTGCTTTCAGATATGAAACAGTTTGCAAAAATCAATAAAGAGTATAAAGATTTAACAGAAATAGTACAAACCTTTCAGAACTATAAACTGACATTGGCCAATATTCAAAATGCGAAAGAAATGTTAAAGGATGCTGATCCTGAAATGAAAGAAATGGCGGAAGTAGAACTGGAAACGCTTAAACCAAAACTGGAGGAACTCGAAGAAAAATTAACTATCTGCTGATACCCAAAGACCCTGAAGACAGCAAAGATGTAGTTTTTGAAATCAGATCAGGAACAGGTGGTGACGAAGCAAGTATATTTGCTGGTGATCTCCTTAGAATGTATACTAAATACTTCGAGTCCCAAGGATGGAAAACGGAAATTATTGATGAAAATTTCGGTTCAGTAGGTGGCTACAACAAAGTAGTATTGGAGGTTTATGGTGCTGATGTCTATGGCAAACTTAAGTTTGAGTCAGGCGCACATCGTGTCCAGCGTGTACCTAAAACAGAATCTCAAGGTCGTGTACATACCTCTGCGGCAACCGTTGTAGTGATGCCAATGTTTGAAGAAGAAGAAATTGACATAAGAAAAGATGAACTTAGAACAGATACTTTCCGTGCCCAGGGTGCTGGTGGACAGCATGTCAATAAAACTGAATCAGGTGTTCGATTTACCCATTTGCCTACAGGTATTGTAGCTGAAAGTACCGACTCAAGATCTCAACACAAAAACAGGGAAATTGCATTATCAAGACTTTATGTTAAAGTCAAGGAAGCTGCCCGCGAAAAGTCTTATATCGAACAAAAAGATAAAAGGAAATCTCTTGTAGGTTCAGGAGACAGATCTGATAAAATAAGAACATATAATTATCCTCAAAACAGATTGACCGACCATCGCATAAATCTCACCTTATACAATTTAGATAAGGTAGTTGAAGGTGATCTGGAAGAGATCATTCAGTCTTTGCAAAGAGCTGAAAATGCAGAAAAAATGAAAGGTAATGATGAAGATTAATATAAAATAAGAAAATTAAATTGCTCATTTTAAGGTGTAAATTGAATGTATTATAATAAAATAAAAAAAACTATACTTTTTTAATGTTGCTTACCAATAAAAAAATCCTACTACCTTTACTTAAATAATTTTCAATTATGAAATACATCTGTTCTTTTTTTATTTGGAGTGTTTTTGTCAGTTCCGCTTATACTCAGCAATTCATTTCCTCTGATTTGCCAATTATTATTATTAATACGGTTTCAAGTATTCAGGACGAACCTAAAATTTCTGGAACAATGGCTATTATTAATAATGGTACAGGTCAAATAAATAAAATAACGGATGCACCAAATGACTTTAATGGTAACATAGCAATCGAATACCGTGGATCTACTTCTCAATGGTTTCCAAAAAAACCCTACGGACTGTCCACTACAGATGCCAATGGTGTAGATATAAATGTCTCATTGCTTGGTATGCCTAAAGAGAGCGATTGGGTATTTAATGCTGCATATAACGACAAGACCCTTATGAGAGATATGTTGTGTTATATTCTAGGCGGAATTATGGAATATTCGCCACGAGGAAAGTATTGTGAATTGGTTATTAACGGGGAATACCAAGGTGTTTATATCCTGATGGAAAAAATTAAAAGAGACAAAAATAGAGTAGATGTAGATAAACTTAATATTGGAATTATGGTGGGGGATTCTCTCACAGGTGGTTATATTATTAAAATAGACAAACCAACAGGTTCAAATAGTAATGTAGGGTGGAATTCCCCATATCCGGCTATCCCAAATAGCCAGCAAACGACATATTTTCAGATTGAATATCCAAAAAACGAGGATATCAATACTGCACAACAAAATTATATTAAAAAACATATTAACGATATGGAAAAGGCTATTGCCGGGCCTGAATACAGAGATCCAATAAAAGGGTTTCGAAAATATATTGACACTAAGAGCCTTGTTGATTTTATCATTCTTAATGAAATATCAAAAAATCCTGATGCATATAGACTAAGTACTTATTTTACTAAAGAAAGAGATAGTGACGGTGGTAAAATTAAATTTGGTCCAATTTGGGATTTTAATCTTGGTTTTGGTAATGTGGATTATTGTACACAAGGGAATCCAGAAGGCCTTGTCATTACAAATTTCAATCAGGTATGTGGTGGAGATGGATGGGTGGTACATTTCTGGTGGAACAGATTTCTTAGTGATGCCAATTTTTATGTTGACCTTAAGCTAAGATGGAAAGAATTAAGATCAAAAAAATTTTCAGATGAAAAGATCATTTCGCTTGTTGATTCCCTAAATAATCTGGTAGCTCAGGCTCAGGTTAGAAATTTTAAGAAATGGCCGATATTAAATGAATATGTATGGCCAAATTATTATGTAGGTGGTTCTTACGTTAATGAAATATCACACCTTAAAGAATGGTTATTGCTACGCATGAAATGGTTGGACAAAGAATGGAAAATAAACGGGGTTAACGTGGATGATTCATTAAATATTGAGAATATGGTCATTTCTATTATACCAAACCTGACTAATAACATTGTACATTTGAAAATGCGTTACCCGATCAAAACGACTATGAAAATAAGAATTTTGGATGTTTCAGGTAAATCTTTTAATGTTGGAACAATCAAATTAATTGATCAAAACACTATTGAAATAGATGCCTCTATGTTTCCTCAAGGTCATTATTTTGTTCAAATAACGGATATCGGAAAAGTAAAAACCTACAGATTTGTAAAAATATAGGTTTTTACCTATTTGTATCCTAAAAATATTATTTACACATTGAATCTCCGCATTTGCTGCAGAAAAAGTCAAGTTTTACAGTTACGCCAGCATACGGACTGGTTAAATTTATTTTTTCTTTAAATGCCAAAGAACTGGCAAGTCTCCACTCAGCAGGTACATTAGAAATTATGCCGCCATTAAATAAGATACTTAACCTTCTATCATCGATGTCAAATCCATAACCAATTTCAAGACCAAGGTCACCGGAAATTACAAAATTATCTAAAAAATAATTTTCCACCTGTGATCCAAGCACCGATGCAATTGTGTTGGATTTTACACCTTTTGCAATACTCATACGATAATAACCGCCTCCTAGCTCCACATAAGGTGTTACAACAAAGTTTGAATTTTTGAAAAGAGGAAATCTGATATCTTCTTTCAAGCCCACACCCGTTATAGATGTATAGTTACCATCGCTAAGAGTACCAAGTTGTTGAAAATAAAATAATTTGGGCAGGTTATAAAACCTTACTTGATACTCAAATGCTTCCTGATCCATTAGAAACCCATTATCTGCCAGTGTTTTTCGTGTATTCTTAAGTGTGTTGAAATAATATTTACCCCCAACAGATACAATATTACAAAAACAACTTTTACAGGTAAGTGCACTATCGCTTTTGATCTTCATTGTGTCCTGTGCTGCTAATGGCGCAAAATAAAAACTAATAATAAAAATAAAAAGTAAAGACTTCATAATGAAAAAATTTAAGTTAAAAAATATATACAAATGTTTAATTTTATTTCAAGCAACCGATCAGCATTTTAAGCGTAATAAGATATGTTGGTTTGACCCCATCCAAACCCAAACTTCCCGAAGCAAGGGTACTGCCTGACTCAAGCGGATTGTCTGAAGCATAGTATGCATATCTTAGTTTTACATTTTTACTGATACTTTTTCTGATTTTCGAAGCTGCCTGAATGGCTTTCTGATAATGCGCCCCTTCCATTTCCAAACCAACGGCTTTCCAGGATGATTTAATAAAATAATTTAAAATATCTTTATTCTGAAGTGATGTGCCCAGAACTGTTATCATAGTGCCCTCATAAACGCCTAAGCCGCAATCATGAAAATCTGCTGAAGATAAATCATTTTTAAAAGGATAATTATCTGCTGAACCCTCAAAAACATGTGCGGTTGGGATCATGATATCGCCTTTACCGCCTTCAAGTATTCCTGCCTTACCCATGATATTGATGGAAGATATATTCATGTTCAACCTATTTGTATCAACAATGTAGGGTTTTAGCAATTCGTCCATAGTTTCATATGCCTGCTCACCAAAAGCATAATCCATCACAATTATAATAGGAAAATCTTCCGGATTTTTTTTGTCAAATTTAAGTTCCGATGGCAAGTTCTTAATATCTAATTTTGATGTATCAAATATCTGCACACCTATATTGGTGCCGCTTGTGTCTGATAGTTGTATCATACCATTTTGCAAGGCGTATTTGAGCACAATTTGTCTAAGTTCAACACTGCTGTCTTTACTTAGAATCTCAGCAAACTGTTCTAAATTTTCATATTTTACTTTTTTAGCAAGGGCTGATTTTGCATAAAAACAATTCATGACACTATGAAGATTTGCACTTATAATATGCAAAGGCCTATCAAATATCTTATTATCAAAAAGTGTCTTTTTTATATAGTTTGCCCACTGCTCTCCATAAATATGGTGGCCAAGATTTTCTCTCAAAGCAGGCGAAAATGTTATTTCTCTGTCTATTTGCAATAAAAACTCATCCATGCTCAGCTTTCCCAGCCAATAGGTTATTTCAAATAGATTATTTACTTCTGCAGAACTATCAAATCTTTTATAAGCAATATTTATTTCATCAAATGTCCTACCTAAAATTGCATTTAAATATGTAAATCCTATGTCTATATTTATTTCTTTCCCCTCTTTTATATTGTTGACCATAGATTCAAGCATTAACCATGATCTGTTTTTGCGTCCTCTTGTGTCGAGGCTATTTCGTCTGATTTTTCTGCCTCAATGTACATAAATGTAAGGTGTGTAATGATGTCGTAAATATCACTACCTCCACGTGTCATTTCAATAAACATTTGTTCTTCGTCGACTCTATAACAATTTCGTTTACGACGAGGTGGAACATGGGTTTCAAAATGCGAATGCTCGTATCCCTCTCTGGATATTAATTTAATATAACGACATTGTTCTATCCCTTTTGGTAATCTCTGAAAGATATATAGTAATCCTTCGAGCTCAATTTTTTCCTCATCGGCTACGGAACCATATATCTCAGGTTTAAGAGAAAGCATCGCTTCTATCATAGATTCTCCTGAAACACCAAGAGGCTTGTAGCTTCCACGCATGAACAAATGTCGCATGGAGATATATAATCTCTGTATGGCTGTTCTTGATATTTGTGCCTGAGTCGGTGGAGTCGTTTGCAATGACATTTTTATTACTTTAATATCTATATTCAAAGATTAAGCCAAAATGTGACTATTTATTGTTGTGTTCCAATAAGACAATATCATAAGGCGTATTTAATTCAACTACACCATTCTTAACTATCGCCAATGTATTACTATAAGCATCTGACACTTGATCTCCTTCTTTAAAATACGGAATTACTGTTATTATTTTTTTACCACTGGGTATATTGATTGCACAGACTACTTTATCGGCAATCGTATTACTTTCATAAGTCCTTGCAAATACACAAGGTTTGGCACTCATTTGATGATGCCTTCCTGCCCCAACAGATACGTGATTTTGCCTGAAAAGACCTATTTTTGCCAATGTGCCAGTATTGATGCTTTTTCCGGATTTTTTGTTCGTCCCAATTCATAAATGATCTTAATGAAGCATCACCTTCTGCTTTTATATTTAAACTTCTTTCGGACTCGTCACCATAATATATCTGAGCTCCACCCTGAGTTAATAAAAGTTTTATGGCTGATTCGTATGATTTTTTACGGCTTTTATCAAACGGATTGCCATCATCGTGCGAGCTTAAGTAATTTAACAATGTTTTACCTTTCAGAGGACCATTCAGCAAAGCATCATATTTGGTAAATAGATCAGCATAATTATTATTTGAATCTTCTTTAAATTCAAAATTTATCAAAGCATCAAAACCATGAGAAAAATAATCTACTTTTTTATCCCCAAAATCAAAAATTCGCCCATTGCTGGCATTATAATTATATACTTCGCCCACCATATAAAAATCTTTATATTCAGGTAATTCAGCCGGATTTAATTTTTTCCAATCATTGTAAGCGACTATAGATTCATCATACAAAATGGTCCAAACTTCTTCTTCTACATGTTTTGCAGTATCCACTCTAAATCCGTCAATCCCAAATTCCCTGATAAGGTCTGTTAGCCATTTTACAATATAAAAATACGGCCGGCGGGGATAATTAGTTCGTTTAAAAAACATATCAAGTTCTGCTACTTCTTTTTCCAATCTGCCTTCAGTTTTCCATTTATCGATCAGGTGTTGAGGTAAGTTCACTTCTGTCAAACTTTCAGTTCTAATATCCGGTAGATTTTTAACCAAAGTACATTCTGTCGTTGTTTTATAATCCTTATATGTACAGTTTGGCTCTGTTCGGACCCAGTCATCAGGCCATTTTATATCACTTTTAGTTACAGGACCGGTATGATTGATCACTACATCCATAATGACACGAATACCCCTTTTATGCGCTGATTTCACCATTTTGGAAATATCTTTACTATTGCCTAATCTTTTATCAATAGTGGACCAGTCTTTTGTCCAATATCCATGAAAACCATAGGAAGTCCCTGTACCTTCATCAACCGAGCTATAAATATTCTCTACTAACGGTGTCATCCAAATAGCATTGACCCCCAATTTTTGAAAATATCCTTCTTCTATTTTTGAAGTTATGCCTTTGATATCACCGCCCATAAAACCTCTGAATGGCGCTGGATTGATCGGATGTTTAAAATCATTGCGTTTGTCTCCATTATTAAATCTGTCCGTCATTAAGAAATATACGGTTGCGTTTTCCCACATAAAAGGTTTTTGCGGAGCAACAGGATGCTGTTTTTTATTTATGATGCCGCAACCAAAAAAAGAAAACATACTAAAAATCAATATCTTATAGTTTACCATTATAGATTTGTTATTAAATGTGCTTGCAAGATAAAACAGATTAATATACTTACCTTTAACTTAAATAAAAAATCTGAATCAAATTCCAAAATATTTTTTTATTATACACTATGATTCACTATTAATCATTAAGAAATAGTGTTGTCTGGGTTACTTTCGATTTTAATTATTAATTTTGCCCCTCATTTTATATAAAACCGAAAAAATGATACATACTGAGTACAAACCTGAAAAATACTGGTCACAAGTGGCTGAAAGAATTGAAGATAGAGAAAGTAACAATGTTATTGCCGGTGACGACGAACCATTCTATAGATACAAAAGATCCGAATTTCTGAAATTACTGTCTGAGGTAGACCTTAAAAATAAATCTGTTTTGGAAGTTGGAAATGGTCCCGGAGGAAATCTCAGTTTTATTATGAGCAGGCCAAATAAACCATCCAGGATAGCCGGTGCTGACATTTCTTTAAATATGGTCAATCTAGCTAAAAAAAATACAAAAAAACCTATAGAACTTTTTCATTTTGATGGGGCTAATTTGCCTTTTGAAGCCAATACTTTTGATGTGATCTTTACAGCTACTGTTTTACAACACAATACAGATGAAAGCATGCTTTTTAATATAATCAAAGATATATGCAGGGTTTCCAAAAAAAGTGTTTTTATATTTGAACGTATTGAGAAAAAACCTAAAGGTGATGATTTATGTAAAGGCAGAACCTTAGAACAATATTCAAAACTGTTTGAAGGCAATGGCTTTAAGTTAGAATCAAAAAAGTTTATTAATATACAATCAAGTTATCTCGTTTGTGGTGCCATAAGAAAATTACTTAATCCTTCTTCAAGAATTGAAGGAGAACCGTTAACTAAATTTTCAATTTTTTTGGAAAACATTACACTTCCAATAACTAAAATCCTGGACAAAATATTTAAATCTGACAGAGACCTGTGTCGATTACATTTTGTGAAGTCCTGACGGCTTAATTTCTGTATTTTAAAGAAAAGATGATTTTATTTTTGATATCTGAAAAAAGAAAGTAATTTTGCGTCGCTTTAAAAACAGCGGGGTACCTTAGCTCAGTTGGTAGAGCAATGGACTGAAAATCCATGTGTCCCCAGTTCAAATCTGGGAGGTACCACTTCAAAGGGGCAATTTTAATAAAGTTGTCCCTTTTTTTATGCATTCCTGCTAAGTTTTGACGTTTCATTTTACATTTTGACCTCATGCAAATACATTCAATATCAAAAGTTTTAGGACTTCCGTTTGTACTAATGGCCCTTATTATCCTGTATTACAGTTCCTATGTAGAGCGGTCATATTCTATTTATATTTTTATCCCTGTCTTTTTTATAGTGGCTTTATATGTCTTTCATGGTGTTATTGATCATTGGTGGAGAACAAAATTTCCAATAAAATTTGACCCCAAACTTAGACATTGGTTAAATGAACATTTCCCTTATTACGGGTCATTGCCAGAAAGAGATAAATCTATATTTGAATATAGGCTAGGGATATACATCGATGCCCGTCTTTTTAAATCTGTTGGATCAGAGCTCGGAGACGTTCCTGAAGATATCAAATGTATGATTGCTGCACACGGCATTCATATGACACTAGCCCAAAATGATTACTTAATAGGTGATACAGATCGAATTTATCTGTATAAACATCCATTCCCTACTCCCGATAATCAATTTTTACATACAGTTGAAACCAATGTTGAAGATGGTGTTATCATCTTATCTATCGAACAATTGACAAACTCAATCTTATACCCCTCTCATTTTTATAACGTGGCATATCATGCTTATGCTGAAGCTTTTATGGGTGTTCATAACACTATAACCTTTCCTGATTGTGAAGAAACATGGGGAGAAGTAGAAAAGGTATGCGGTTTTTCAAAAGAGACATTAATCCAACAAACAGGTTATCAAAACCTGCCCCTATTGCCTGTTCATATCGCATGTTTTTTTAATAATTCTGACAATTATAAGCAAATATTTCCAAAGCATTATGAAAGATTCAGCCAGATATTCGGTCAATGACCATCATGAATCCCTATATACTGAATGTATTAAAAGTCCTATAGGTATACTTTGTATTGGCGCATCTGATTCAGGTCTTCGCTTTATTAAAATCATCCATGAAGTTAATGAAAAAGCTAATAATCCAAATGACATAACATCTTCTGCTGCTGAGCAATTAACCGCTTATTTTAATAAACAGCTCAAGACATTTGATGTGCCGTTGGACCTCAATGGATATACGGACTTTTCTGTTAGGGTTTGGATGGCGCTAAGGAACATACCATTTGGACAAACAATAAGTTATCTGGAACTTTCCAGATTGCTTGGTGATACTAAAGCAATAAGGGCAGTAGGTACAGCGAATGGCCGCAATCCAATACCAATTATCATCCCTTGTCATAGAGTGATCGGCAGCGATGGAAGTCTCACAGGTTTTGCTTTGGGCCTTGACATAAAAAGAAGGTTACTTGCTCTTGAAAATCCCAATAAGTTTGGTTTGATACAAAGTAGTCTTGATCTTTTATAAAAAGGTTCATATTACAATTTAAGAGGTAATGCAATGATGCATTCATTTGGTTTTCAGAGCCTTGATTTTCACTACATAATAAACCATAGATATTATTGCAAGGAGAGCCCCTAAAATTCCAATAGCAAACTTAATCATTACCATTTCTTCAAATAAAAACATATTGCCTGCTACACCTTGATTTATCCATTTTTCAAGCCGAACGTTTTCACAAAAATCAAAGAGCCAGGCAAATAACTGAGCGATGCCAACATATTTAAGTGCATAAATTATTTTGCCTTCCTTACCGGTTTTATTACTTTTTTTTCTTAGCATAATCAACTTTTCACGTGACCCAAAAACACAAAGAAAGGATCGCAGGAAAAAGAGTAGACATAAAAATATAATCTATACTTAATTGTGTTAAAATAAAATGTTTTTCAGGTTCGACTTTCCAATCTGTGAGTAATTGATTTAGGTTTGTCTTACCTTTCGGCAACTCAAAATGCATGATGTTGAATTGTTTACCTGAAGCAACTTCAAATTGTTTTTGCTTTATTCTCATGGTTATCATAGCTGTAAAAGCCATAACAATAAGCATCCAAAAAAGGTATTTCATAATGATTTGTTTGAGATAATTAAATTTATATTTTTTCTCTTTCTTTCTTATACAGATCCCAATCAAATTGGTTCAAGTACTCAATTCCTGCTTTTACACCTTGTAAAAAAAGATCTTTTTTTTCTTCATCTTCCATAGCGAAGTTTAACCAGCCAAAACCAGAGACATTTATATTTCTTACACAAAATTTTTTATAAAAATTATTTTTTCTAAGAAAATCTTTGTCAGAATGATATCTTATAGTGTTAAATATTTTATAGACATAGGATACTATGCTTTTGAAAATATCTTCTTGGGGTGCCATGCCTTCATCCAATACAAGCCCTATAACAGGCATTCTAGGCGTCTTAATGCCGGGAATATGAAAAATATTGATGGGGAAATTTGATACAACACCTCCATCAACAAAAAGCTCTCTTCCCGATAGACTTCATCAAAACCTATGGCTTGCCATTTATCCTGAACTATTTTTGATCTGGAGTCTCTATTGTTTATAGAAAAAGTTTCAAAAAAAACAGGAATACTCATGCTTGCCCTGACAAAATCACCCGGATTAACATCGTCACCTAGTCCGTACATCGGCATATCTTCGGGAAATTGGACCTTTATACCATTAGTGATGTCACAAGCTATCAAAGTCAGGTCTGAAGAAGGAATGTCACCATTGTTTCTGGGATACACTAAATGATCAGGGCTCAAATAGGCCTTTTTTTTCAAATCCTTAAATGTTTGTACGCCATTCTCTTTTAAAACGTCAATCATCCATTTATGAAAAACATTACCCCGACATAGTCCCCATTTTCGAAATCTGAACCGATTCCATAACCATGCAATATTAAAACAAACCAGTACTAATATACCAAGTAAGGAGAGGATAAAGAAGGCAAATGTTTGATTAAAATGTATCGCAGTAAGTATCAGACCTATAATAATCAGTGCCAAAAAACCCAGTAACAATGTAGCTAATTTTTTAAAAAATCCCGAAAATTTTAGTGCACGTTTAACAAAATTATGTCCATCTGCAAAATCTGAAAAGTTGACTTTATCCAGCTCTTCAAGAATAATTTCCGACTTGGTTTCATGTTTTTCACCGACAGCTGCCAATAGCATTGCATTGATAGCTCCTGCACTTGTACCTGCCAGCCTCCAAAACCTAATGCCTGCTTTTTCAAGAATAAAAGTAAATCCTACCAAAGCAATTCCAAGAAGCCCACCACCTTCCTGTACGAGATTTACATATTGGTTACCTTTTTTATCTATTACATCGCTGAACTTTTTTTTTCGTTCTTTAATAGACTTTGCAGTTTCTACATAAGTTTTAACCTCCTTATCGTCCAAAAATTTATTCATTTGTTTTGATTTTCTTTGATGAGAAATAAAATTTCAAGATTACTAAAAGATATGAATCGTCTCAGAATGGCTATACAATTTGTAATATTAGTTCCTGAATATCAATCCAATACAAGGTTTCCAATATACGATTCTTCAAGGACAACTTTTTCGATAACATTTTTTTCTTTGTTGATTCCCCACTTAATCAGTTTGATATATGCTTTGTCTATTTCAATGCCTGTGATATCGCCGTCTTTGAAGATACAGCAACCGGTATTGAAGATAATAGGAAGAGGTTTAGGTGCCCTACAAACCCCATTTTCTGCCATCTTCTTTTTTATGACAGCCACATATTCATTTATTTTTTCAATAATTGCCTGTACTCCATAAAATACTGGATTCAATTTTAAAGTGCTTATGGATATCTTATTTGTTTCAGCGACCTGTTTTAAATTAGACACTTCAACCTGTAGCTTTTTTTCGTAGGAATCTACTACAGTACTTCCACCCCAAAGTGGTCTATGCGTATGCCCAAATATTAATATCAGGTTTTTTTGTTTTGATGTCCAGTTGTAAAAGGCATTTTCATCTTTTCTATCGCACAATAACTTTCATAATTTACAGTCCGGCTTTTTTTGACCACATCATTCAAACACCATCTGTAAAGTGGTAAGCCGATATATTCAAATAAATTAGTAACAATAGGTAAATAACCCTGATGACCATGTGTCAGCAGTATATCCGGAAGATGGCCGTATTGCAAAAGTATTCCTTCATATACCGTTAACCCCGGAAAATACCTGTGCAAGTGATCCTTTACTGTATTTTGATTTTCATATTGACTGTCATGATTGCCAAAAACTCTAAAGTATCTGTTCTTTTTATGAAATTCAGCTTCTTTATTGAGATGAATGGTATTCATTTCAAGCACATTGTTAATACTCCAATTTTCTTTAAGTTCTTCTATATCTCCAAGATGAATTAATACAAAATCATTAACTATATAATAGGACAATGCTTTAAAATAAGATGCTTGATTCAAATTGGAAAAGTCATCAGCCTTATCCCATAAACCGCGATGTAAATCAGAGAAAATAATAAATTTTGCATCATGACCAATATTCAATTTTATTAGTTTTTTTTGCTCTTTATCACTAAGGAGTTGATTCATTCTGTTTTCCAATCTAGTGGCCATATTTGTTATATTAAATTAGTTCTTATTAATAATTAATTTTGTCCCTATCTAAATTTTATTAAATCAATAAATTTAAACACTTACAAACGTTGCGGCATATTTTGACATTGCCATTGCAGTCGCCTGGCAGTTTGCCCAGAGATTGCTCGGCCAAACGCTTGTATCTGCAACAAAAGATTTTTCAATCCGTGTACTTCACATTGACTATTTACTGCGCCTTTTGATGGATCATCACTCATTCTGTTGCCTCCCTGTGGATGTGCTGAGCCTAGTGTAATGTCATTGCTCCAGCCTGTATCTATTAGCACTTCTATCGCCTTTACTAATGTTGTAAACTGTTTTTCAGTAAAAAATTTTAATTGGCCCATTAACTTGTGATTTATTCAATTTTAATTAGATAGTCCGGTGGAATTGGAAAAAGGATTATTAAATACACCGGTTGAATTCAAAACCTTGCTTACTTCCTTCCATTGATCAAGTGCAGGATACATGGCTTTTACACTATTTGCACTTAGATAGTTGTATTGACCCCAGTGCATTCTGCTTTGCAAAGCATACATAGCCTTTTCTATAGCACTGTACATTTCTTTCGCACCGAAAGTATCTTTGGCCATTATAATCTCTGCCATACAGGTATCCTGGCCATACATAGGGAGATAAAAATCCATTTGATGATGCAACAAACCTCAAAGCGACAGGAGCAGAATGGTATAGTTTTTTTTCAATTTTGTTTTTTTCAATGACCTTCAACATTTCATCAATACTGTCAATGTAATGATTATCTTTCATATTAAAACCTATCTCAGATGAATATGAAGGAATATAGTTTGCATCCCCGATATGGAATACTTTATAACTTTTGTTTATAAAGACGTCCCCGGCAAGACTTTTTAAAGTACTGTCGATAAGCTCATCAGAACTGGATTTAAACAGATTAAAAATAAAATTAATTATGCCTTTCCTGTTTATTCTGGCTAATAATTCTACAAATGGTTTTCTTCTCTTTTCTTCAATATTTTCAGATCCATTTGGTTGGTATAAGTTTCTGACAGTTATCACACAAAGATGATCCCCATCCTTTCCGGGATGAGGATTGATCATAAGTTCGTAGTGAAAATTGTTTTTAAACACATCTCCTTTTATCAGATTTATTTTTTCAGACTTCCAGGATGCCAATGAGCGTTCTTCTTTTAAATAAAATGCCTCTGTGACTTCAATAATAACCGAATAAATAATGCCAAGACATCCCAAACCCACAGAGACGGCATTATAATATTTGTCATCCTGAATCAATATAAAATCAGGGTGCAGACTTTCAAATTTTGCCCGATTTGTAATACCTTTGCTTTTCTCAATTCTATATAATTTTCCTTCCGATCCAACCAGGTCATAGCTTAAAATCATTTCATAAAGTGGACCTTTGCCAATAGCACTCCATGTGTTGATGTCTGGCAAACGCCTGCAATGGTTTGCCATCAAATCCTCCCAACCAAGAGATAGCCAATCCTTCTGCATCCAACATAGTATTTAAAGCGCGAATGGTTGTTCCGGATTTGACCCTGACTAATTTTTTTAATTTTGCCTCACCATGTAACAACTCAATTTCAAGATCAAGCCTGCCTGTCAAAGCCTCAGGTAGTACCATCCTCCCATGCGTTGGACAAATAGCTGACCAGCTATGGCGTGAACCGCAAGCTTTAACATTTGAATTTTTCTTTTCCGCAATTTGAACTATGTTTATAAGATCAGAAAGATCCGAAGGCAAATATGTCACTTCAGGAGTGATGTTTTGCTCTTCGATATGGTTAGACCATGGTCGGTGAAGAAAACTTTGCATGATGTAAAACTTAGTTGGTCATGAAAGAAAGTATGCCATAGTTTATAGTCATTAACATTTTGCACTATGTTACCTCAAAAAGTAAATTACTTTAGGCACTAACAAAAATATTATATTTTATCAATATAGACTGGAAATAGTTAATAAAAAAATAGTTTTAAGCTTCCATCAAAAAATCTCTAAAATCTTCAAAATCAGCTGACAATTTATGTGCAATTTTTTCTTTATCAGCCAATGAAGAAAGTGCAGCAGGCACTTCTATCTTAATTTTTAATGTTTGTTCGACAACATCAATAAATTTTGCCGGATGGGCAGTCTCAAGGAAGATGCCAAGCTCATTACTTTTTAGATTTTCTAATGATTGATAAGCAATGGCACCGTGTGGATCACAGACATAGTCATATTTCTGATAGGCTTCTATCATGGATTTTTTAGTGTCCTCATCATTTAAATAAAACCCCGAAACATCATGTCTGATTAATTGCAAATTATCATCATAAAGATTGAGTATTCTGGTAAAGTTGCTTGGATTACCTACGTCCATTGCGTTGCTGATCGTTGAAATTGAGGGCTTCGGATCAAATATGCCTGTTTTAAGATAATGAGGCACTATTTTATTGATATTGGTAGAAGCAATAAAATGTTTGACCGGCAAACCCATTTTTTTTGCCAACAAGCCGGCTGTCAGATTACCAAAATTACCACTAGGCACGCTAAACACCACATCTTTGTCATGCTTCATAACCTGTTTATACCCTTCAAAAAAATAAAAGCTTTGTGGAATAAGTCTTGCAATATTTATACTATTTGCAGAACTGAGCCGATATTTGCTATTTAATTCTTTGTCAAGAAATGCTTGCTTTACTAAAGCCTGACAATCGTCAAATGTCCCCACTACTTCAAATGCTTTAATATTTTCTCCTAGTGTCGTCAGTTGTTTTTCCTGCAACTCGCTTACCTTACCACTCGGGTATAAAATAATTACCTCAACACCGGGAGTTTTATAAAACCCTGCGGCTACTGCTACGCCAGTGTCTCCTGAAGTAGCTACTAAGATCGTTATCGTTTTATTTTCGTCTTTAATAAAATATGACATTAATGAGGCCATAAACCGTGCACCAAAATCCTTAAATGCCAGACTGGGGCCATGCCATAACTCCAGGGAAGCAATATGTTCATTTAACATAACTATCGGTGCAGGAAAATTAATGGCGCTGGTTACGATGTCCCTCATATCCTGATAGGGGATATAGTCTCCTATCAAATTTTTGCTTACTTCAAAAGCGATTTCTTGAAAACTGAATGAATCAAGATGTTTTAAAAGTCTTTATGGAGAAGTGGTATCGATATTGGCATATAAAGTCCTTTATCAGAGCAAGTGACTGCATCACTGCCTCTTTAAGATAAACCTTTACTGCTCTGTTATTGGTACTATATAGTTGCATATGCTAAAATTAAAATCGTATTGCTCCTTCTTGATTTATTTTTGAAAGGTAGGTATTTATATCCAGTCTTTTGGTCTTGTAAAGTTTTATAGCAGCCTCAATGACAGATTCAGCCTTAATACTATTGTCACATAATGCAAACATCGAAGGCCCTGCACCACTTATGCTAAATCCGAGCGCACCGGCTGACATTGCCAATTCTTTCATCTCGTAAAAGTGAGGTATCAGATGCGCTCGTTGTGGCTCCACAAGTAAATCCTGTAATGATCTTGAAATCAAACCATAATCTGATGTATACATACCTGCAATAAATGCCCCAAGATTGCCTTGCTGCTTAATTACATCATTAAACTTGACTTCCGGATTTAGAATATTGCGGGAATCGCGTGTCAATACTTCTACGTGTGGATATATGATCGCGACATACAATCCTGAAGGAATATGCAGTTTTTTAATGTCAAGCGTCTCATTGTCTCTAATCAGGATCATACCACCTAAAAGCGACGGACCTACATTGTCTGCATGAAAAGCCCCATCGGCTATTTGTTCACCTTCTACTGCAAAACGCAACAAATCATACTTTGTAAGCCCTGTCCTAAGAAATTCACTTACTGCAAATACACCACCTGCAGCGCTGGCAGCTGACGAACCCAGACCACTTCCGAAAGGCATTTTTTTATGTATCTACATTTCTAAAGGACGGTCGGCTTCTCCTATATGTTCCAGTAATCTATACGCAGCAAAACCAGCGGTATTTTTCTTCACTTCATATGGTAGCTTATTTCCGGCCCCTGTTATTTGATTGATAATTAGGCCGGGCGTACTTCCCTCTCTTATGATAATCTCATCTCCTGGTTGCTCTAATGCAAATCCAAGGATGTCAAAACCCACCGCCACATTTGCAACAGACGCAGGAGCAAATACTTTTAATCCTGGCTTTCCCATTGTATTTTCTTATTATAAAACTCATAGATACCAATTTGATTCTTACTTGAAGATGTTAAAAAGTGAATATAATATTCTAATTGCCTGCACTAATGATTTCAGCAAAAATACCTGCAGCCGTTACTTCAGCACCTGCGCCAGGACCTCTCACCACTAATGGTCGCTGTTTGTACCTTTGTGTAGTAAATACGATCATATTGTCGCTGCCACCAAGATTAAAAAATGGGCTATCTTGTTTGACAATTTGTATACCACAGGAGACATTGCCATTTTCGGTTCTGGCTTCGAAACGTAATAGACCATTTTCAGCCTTTGCTTTCTTTAGAAGATCTGTAAAATACTCATCTCCCAGCCTTAATACTTCAAAAAATGTTTCAACATCTTTAGCTTTCAAACAATTCTCAGGCAATATTGGATTTATGACAACGTCTGTTGTCTCTACAATATAGCCGGATTCACGGGCCAGTATGGTAATCTTTCTGGCTACATCAGCTCCTGATAAATCGTCTCTAGGATCGGGTTCAGTATATCCAAGGACTTTTGCATCATTAACTAAGCTACTAAATGATTTACTTCCGTCAAAATTATTGAAAATGAACGATACCGATCCTGAAAGTACTGCTTCTATTCTGATAATATGGTCCCCACTATGAATCAGATTCCTTAAAGTAGAAATAACAGGCAATCCCGCACCTACATTTGTCTCAAAAAGAAACTGAACATTGTTTTCTTTGGCCAGTTGTTTTAAATGGTTATACTGTTTATAAGCGGATGAAGCGGCCACTTTATTAGGTGTTGCAACAGAAATACTAGCCTTGAATATTTGTTCATAAAGTTCAGGAATCTTGTTGTCTGAGGTATTGTCAATAAATATGGAATTGCTAAGATTCATTTCTATCATTTTGCTTACAAATGCCTGACTATCTGACATATCTGAACTTTGAAGCAGTGTTTCCTTCCAATTCTGAATATCAATTCCATCTTCAGCAAAAATCATTTTTTTTGTATTCGCCAATCCCGATATAGTGATTTCAAGCCCATTTTGAATTTTTAGATTTTCTCTTTGAAAAGAAATATTCAATTCCGAGCTACCCTGTGCTATTGCAATGACATTGATTCCATTTTTTCCTAAGCCTTCAAAAAGACGTCCGGCCACACCAGGTACATTTTTCATTTGTTCTCCAACAATAGCAACAACACAAAGACCTGATTGCGCTTTGATAGGTTCGATCAGCCCATCTTCAATTTCTTTAGCAAATTTTTCAGAAATTGCTTCGACGGCTTGATTGGTTTCTTTCTCGCTGATGGCAATGCTGATAGAATGTTCTGATGAAGCCTGTGTAATTAGAATCACATTTATTTTTTCTTTCCCCAAAGCTGAGAAAAGCCTTGCTGAAACACCGGGTACTCCCATCATACCACTTCCTTGCAATCTGATTAATGCCAAGCCAGTCAACGAACTAATACCTTTGATGGTTGATTTAAAACCGGGATCATGTTCTTTATGTATGAGCGTTCCTGTAAAGGTGGGGTTAAAGGTATTTCTGATATAAATTGGAATACCTTTTTTAAGTGCCGGCTGAATCGTTGGTGGGTATATAACTTTAGCTCCAAAATGTGACATTTCCATTGCCTCAGAATAACTAAGTCTTGGAATGGTAAATGCTTTTTTCACTTTCCTTGGATCACAGGTTAGTACACCATCTACATCAGTCCATATCTCTAAAACTTCAGCATTTAGTGCTCCGGCCAGGATGGCTGCCGTATAATCAGAACCACCGCGCCCAAGTGTTGTGGTTAATCCACCTGTATCGGAACCAATAAAACCTGTGACAATATGTACCTGATCCGGATTATCATTATAATATTCCTGAATGGTCGAATCTGTCAATTTGAAATTTACTTTAGCAGACCCAAAATCTTTATTCGTCTTGATTATTTTTCTCGCATCTAAATAATGAGCATCAATACCGTGCTCTTTCATTGCAGCAGCAATTATGTAATTTGCATTTCTCTCCCCAAAACTTAATACATAATCCATAGTTCTGGGAGAAACTTCCCGCACTAAAAAGATTCCTTTAAGTAAATCTCTTAGAGTATCATGGTTGTCATCCAGACCAATACTTATGTCATCATAAGCACCATCCGAAAGGAGTTCTTTGGCAGCAGCTGCATGCCTGTCTTTAAACTGATGAAATAATGCAATATACTTGTCTTTGCCCTGACTGGCTAGTTCACTCATCTCAATAAGCATATCTGTAATTCCCCCAAAAGCAGAAAAAACTATTGTAATCTTTTCCCCAGCATCTATGCGTGGTTTTACTATCTCAACGATATTACTGATCCTATCTGCACTTGCAACAGAAGATCCTCCAAATTTTAAAACGTTCATCTGATTCTTATTAAACTAATACCCCAAATAAAGGTGCAAAATTACAATTAAAAGCACTATTTGTAGTACAATATGGTAACGAATTGTGCATAAAAGCAATTAGATCTTGGACAAAAAGGAATTTAATTACTATTCTCCATTGCAACCAAGTCAATCTAAGCATGAGGCAGAAATGAATCATCTATGTGTGATATGGTCATTTATATCTTTATAAACCGAAGTGGAGCCAAGGGATATCCGGAAATACATTTAACGAAGTAAATTCCTTTTTCAAGGTTTCCCATATAAAAAATTTTTTCCTTTTCGTTATTCATATAAGAAAATTGTTTAACAATTTTTCCTAACTCATCCGCGATAATAAAATAATGCTCATCATTTAAAGTGCCAAAATTAAAAGTTATATTATCGAAACCCGGATTTGGAAATAAAGATCCCGCTTCAGCGTCCTGAAAGGTTTCAATTCCTGATACAGAACATGATTCGGAAATAAAATCAACCGTAATCTGCTTAAGGGAATCCAGCAAATCATATAACATGGTCCCAGGACAAGATGTGTAATTTGGGGCACACCCATTTTTATGACCGGAAATATTATTCATTTGACCACTATGAGACAATATTGGCCCCGTGCCGAATGGAGAAATGTTTTCTTTGCAACTCTTCCAGAAACAATTTTTAAGTGCATTTATTGCTGCTGAAGAGGGCTTTTTATTTTCGAAATTACCCATAACACATATACCCATTGTATTGCTATTATAACCACACATATGAGCTCCTTTAACATTATCTCCACCACCGCGGCCAGTATAAATTACTCCCTCCGGATCAATAAGCCAATTATATCCTATATCCTGCCAACCATTTGTAAAAACATGAAAATCAAATATTGATGCTACAACTCCTTTCCAATTTGAACTTACATTTGTCCCGGCACTATGGTGTACTATAAGGTGGGTCACATCCGTATAAGATGCTGGTGCAATAAAAATATTTTCGTCCAATCCAAAAGAAACACCCCATTCAATTCTGGATACGTATGGCGGAATAGGGCATTCACAATCTGAACGACTATTTTTTTCTGGTATTAATGGTTTTAAAAACGAATCATACTTTTGTGGTTGAGGTGAAAAGATATGGATCTTACCGTTTAACTTTTCTATATTAACGTCTTTGCTAAATTGTAGTTCAAAATCCAGTCTGCCTGCTTCATCTATCGACAGATATATGATCTCACTTACAAATTTATTTTCAGATTTCTCTTCAGTAAATGGTATAATCTTGTATTCTCTATGCGAAGTTTTCATGATGCCCATGATATCGGCGTCATTCATTTCATTTCCCTCCAATAAAATGGAAACTGCTACGAAGTCATGAGCCTCAAGCAGTGAAATGTCAATAGATTGCCTTAAGATTCCAAATCCGTCTGTTTTTAGAATGAGTGGCAGATCGATACTTGTGTGCTGCCCTTTCAAAAATAAAGAAACGAATAAAAAAGTTCCTGACAACAACACTGGTAAAAATAGTTTCATTTATTATTAAATTACGTTTGTACTACATTAATCAAGAAAATAAAAAAGGCCTCCAATTATGAAAGCCTTTTTATACTTATACATACCCAAACATCAGCTTCTAAACGGATTGCTCCATTTAGGATCTTTTGTCATTTCAGTATCTGTAAGTGTCTTTAGAAAGCAATGATGGCTTTCTTTTCTATCGAATTTAAATCTAATCTTTTTAAATTACCATGACCGTCGGTGAATTTTTACATCTAAATTTTATGCGGTTTTACACCGTTTGTATAGTGATCTATTACTTCTTCAAGTGTACTAAACCTTCCGTCATGCATGTATGGGCTTGTCAGATCAATATTTCTTAAACTTGGAATTCTGAATCTTCCATTACCTACTCCGTTATCCGCATAATCAAGCTCCAATCCAATATTAGTCGCACCCATAAGGTCTTCCCCAGGGGAGCCAAATGAACCGCCGCCGCTACCATAAGTATCATTAGGGCCGTCTTGTGCTGCCATATTGCCACCACCATGGCACGAGGCACATTTGGCTTTATCACTATTAAAAAGTTCCATTCCCATAATTTCGAGCGAATTCAGATTTGAAGATCCGTCTTTGAGAGATATCAAATCTAGATCTGTTTGTAGTAATAGAAGCTACAAATTGAGAAATTGCTTTTGAGATATTTTCAGGAGATATATCTTCAGTCCCAAAAGCTTTTTTAAGAAAAGAGGTTTGTAATAGTCTGTATTTTCAAGTTTTCCAACAAGATTGTCCAGATTATCCATACCCATTTCTATATGATTAATAACCGGTCTTAGTGAAGGTCGTGGATAGATTGTGATCTCGAATCCCAAAATAGATTATTCTGTAGAATAGGATTTATAATGGCCATGCTATTTCGAGTGGTTACCCTACCTTCAAAGCCAGTACTAAATTGTTTCCCGTCCGAAAAAGCCTTGTCTTGATGATGACATGAAGCACATGCCACAGTATTATTAAGCGATAATTTTTTATCGTAAAAAAGAACCCTGCCTAATGTGGCACCCCATGGAGTGACTTCCATTTTTCCATTAAAAACCGGCTGACCATTGACGATCCCAAAATCATCAGAAATAATGGGAGTGGTTCCTGATGGCAAGTTCAACTGGTCATAAGCATATGGATGCTCTGGCAACACCAATGACTCTTTAGGACCATCTGTTAAAGTAGCATCACTGCATGCGCAAATAGAAACAACTAAAATTGTTAAAACAAAATAAATTTTTTTCATGATAAAATTTGTTTAGATCTTTAAAACTAATATTCAAAAATAGTTCTAAATATTGACAATGTCAATATTTTATAAAGTCTAACACTAATAAAGTCGCACATTAACAAAAATAGCTAAAGGAAGCTGAAATTCTATTATTGGCCCCTCTGTATCAGACCCAAAACCTACATTCAACTGAGCTTCAGTAGATATAAACATTCTTTTGGAAAAGTGATATTCAAATCCATATGATTTATCTATACCAAAAACAGTTCCTCCCAAATCATCCTCAGCTCTAAAAAATATATCCCACCCACTTGTATATGCCCATTTTTTATCCTTTGTAATCATATATCTTTTCTCGAGACCTAATAGAAGATATGCGAACTGTCTGGATATGTTACTACTAGCGTTATCGTGAATATTTGCTCCAAATCCTACTCTGAAAGCCCTTGAAGAATAATATTTTTTTATATCTTAGTCCAATAATTCCAGCCTGGTTTTCTCCAAGATTAAACGGAATAAATTTTGAAAAAAGTGGTGTAAAATTCACGCCTATTTCCTTTGAATATGACCAATAATATGGGTCGTCTTCATAGAGATCTTCCTCAGCATATACAGAGGATTCGTCTTGCTTTTTAACATTTTGACCAATGATAAAAGATGAAAAGTCTGCCGATAAAAATAAAATTAATACCTTTTTTTTTTCATCGGGTCAGAATGCAATATTAAAAAACAATGACTGAGGAAGTTGTAACACGAGAGACAATTGGTCGATTTAGATTCTGTCAAATTCATACCGCTTGATCTTATGATTTCTTTTGCTGAACTATAAAACCATAAAAACTGCATTCAGAACTTATAAAAATTCTATCTGATATTTTATATTCAAGACGCAACATTGGCCCCAATCCACCGCCAAAGGTCTTTTGGTCGCTGGTAAACGTTATTCCTGACCCATTAAAATTTTCAACGTTTGAGTATTCAGCATTATACAAACCCAAAAAATCAAGTCCATAGGAAAATAATATTCTATCATGTAAAATGATATGCCTTTCGAATCACTCTAAATTCTGTATTTTTGATATTTATAGTCCTCTGAATAAAATTTCCATTACTAAAATCATCCTCCACTTTTTTTGTTATATCTACACTCAAAGCTGATCTGAAAGATGATCTTCCAAGGTGCCTCCTATAAGTCAGCCCATATGGAGAATTTGCATTATTTGGGTTGAGGCTAAGTACGTTACCTAGAACATTGGTAAAATTTATTCCAATTTCATTTTTAAAAGGATAGAACTCAGAGATAGTTATTTTTTCGGATTGTGCAACGGCAGATTTATACGATACAAAAAAATTAAAAAAATAAAAAATAGCATTATTCTCATAGATAACAAATTTTCCCTCTACGTCAACGATGTAAATACTTCGTTTGTTGCTTTTGCTTTAATTTTTAATCTATCTTATCAATATTTATATACCTTTTTTAGAAATTTGAGTGCAAAAATAATTTTTGCCGGAAATAAACTAATGCTTTATTAGTTGCCTGGACCTTGTCTTAAACACCTTTACGGGTAAATGTTCGTGGGCAGTAAATAAACATCTCTACTAACTCCATTGACGCTATATTTTGAGACAATATTAATTAATTCGAACCCACATCCTTCCATGGATAACCTCATATTAATTTCAGTAAATTCTCGACTGGTAAGATAATCTCTACTATTAAGATAAAAAAAAATGACCTTATCTCCAGTTTCACCATATTCGCTTACTTCATCTACAGCCTTTTGGTAACATTCTCCATTAGCCCCTAAAATGCCATTCTGAATAAAATTTACCTTGATATAAGAAACTGTGACATTAGGAATAGGATTTTTGAATTCCGATTAAGCACTTTAATAAAAACACCCTGATTTACCTTTATAAGATGTTAAAAAGTTTCACAATCCGGTAGTGGTTGTATCACCCAGATAACATGACCAGGCCAGGATTATAAACACACTCATTACTGCTATTGAGGTAAAAGACCTTAACATACTGTTTTATACTTTTAATTTTTAAGACCATATAATTAATTAAAAAATGTCAAAGTCACTCTTATAAAAAACACTACGTAATTATTTACCGGAATTTACAACTACCAGATTCTTTGTCACCTTCCATTGACCAACTGTAATTTCTATATTATACATACCACCCTGAAGATCTGCAGTCCCGATTTTTTCAATCAGATTCGGCTTAACCATTTTGATCACCTGCCCGATATTATTTTTAATAATAACACTGCTTAAGGGATATTCAGAACTATTTTTAATAGTAAAATAATCATCCGTAGGGTTAGGATATATGGTGATCTGATTTGATATAAGTTGAATATCTATTCCTGTCAATACAAAATCATAACAAGCTGATACACTTTTACAGTTGTTGCCATCGGTCAACTTTACACTGTATTTACCGTTTTTAGTTGGTGTGTAAGATTGTCCAGTGGCACCATCAATATCTGTAAGGCTTATACAATCAAACCACTGATACTTTGCTCCACTGAGGTTTGCAGTGAGTGCATTTTGCGATTGGGTCACACCTACGTCCGGTGTACTAAAAGTTAATATTGCATTTACTATGCTGTCACAGCCAAAAATGGTTTGCAATTTGACTTCATATTGCCCGTTTTGGGTAAAAGTCTGATTACCAACAGTGAACACTTCTCCTGTACATAGTGATTTTGTCAGGCTTGAAGTAAATTTCGGATGGATAATGAGATTCAGATCAATGATACTGTCACAACCGTTGGATGAGTTCAATTTTATTTGATATATCCCGGTTTGGTTAAATGTATACCCGCCTATAGTATACTCTTCTCCCTGACATATGCTTCTCTGTTGATTTTGCAGGTATGCAGGATACACTAACAGACTTAGATGCACTGTACTGTCACAATGGTTTGATTTTTCAAAAGTTACAAAATACTCTCCGGAAGACTTAAATACCTGATTCCCAATTTTTACCGAATCTCCGTAACAGATACTTCGACTCACATTTACAAAATTGGTAGCGCAAAGTTTATTCTCATAATACCCTATCCCCACTCCTGTTGAATTTAATGCCTGAACCAAAAAGATATCCAGATCGCCGTCGCCGTCAATGTCCACTAGTGAAGGAGGATAAAGGCTTTCTTCTTTTCCGGCCACAGGAAGTCCCAAAAGGGTGCTAAAATTATCAAAATTAGGTTTTCCATTAGGCGTATGGTTGTTTTGTAAAAAGGTAATAACTTTGAAAGTATCAACTGTAGTTAATGAAAGGATGTCATTGTCATTGTCATTGTCTATATCTCCGACAGTGCTTAATTGGGTCTCATTGATAGCATTTGCAAGTCCATATGGATTTGGGTACCAACCTAAAAATTTTGGTTTTGTGATCGTCCCGATGTTTTTGGCATAGAAAAAAATTGGCTCTTGTAATTCTTTGCCTGAAGTGTCAATTCCCGATTGATATCCACTCAAAAGTATATCCAAATCACCGTCCATATCCATATCAGCCAAATCCGGCATAAAAAAACTTCCTTCTAAAAAAACATTTAATTCAAGAGAATCAGCACCAATAATATTAAATTGGTTATTACCGGTAATTGATTTCCTTTCATAATACAAAGTCTGAAGATTCCGAAAAGAATCAATTCCTGAAGAAACAATAAAATCCGGCATTCCATCGTGGTTCAGATCTCCTATTGAAGGGAAAAAATATCCATTTGGGTAAGGAAAATTATTCATAAATGGCTTTCTGGTTTTAAAAGAAGGATGCCATCGATCTCCTATGTTCTCCTGTACATCTATAAAATAATGAATGTTTTCAAATGATAAATATTTGACACTATCTCTTTTACTTATACCAATTAGTATGGCATCCTGATCGCCATCTGCATCTACATCGTAAAACATAGATTTAATGGCAAAATTGGTGGTATCTTTTGTTGTTATTTCCAATCCAAAAAGGTTGTTTCCTTTGAACTGGAATTCCTGACTGTACACATTATTAAAGCCTAATAGGCTTATAAAGCAGATAAAAAGAATTTTATTTTTCATACGTCTATATTTTATTAATATTGATTCAGATGTATTCATGTCATAAAATAGTAATGATTTTATCATTTAATTTTAAAAGGCATTTTGAATACGCAAAATAATTTTATACGTTGCAGAAACATAACCATTCTTACTTAGAGTAAAATATAATTCTGTATAATCATGCTCTGAATAATACGTTGCTTCATTTTTGAAATAAAAATTCCTTCAACACCGGTTTGACTTGCTGTTTTAAATCATTATTTTCGACTTTGATACAACCGATGCTACCATTTGGATCATTTACTACACCATGCCTCACTCTAACTATACCTACAATCACATTTGAAATTGGTTTTTTGTTTTAAGGTCAAAAATCTTAATAAATACATCTTGACTTTTAGAGACCGGAGGAGTAAGATATAGGCAATTATCATAATCTGGGCCTCCATCACATGACACCATAAAATGACTAAAAACGATCATTAATAATAAATATCCAAAATACTTTTTCATATTCTTATAATTTTATTGGAAAATAAATTTGGCTTTACTTTTAAATCATTTACGCTACTTTTTTAAAATACTCAAGATTATTTGCCGGAATTTACAACCACCAGATTCTTTGTCACCTTCCATTGACCAACTGTAATTTCTATATTATACATACCGCCCGGAAGATCTGCAGTCCCGATTTTTTCAGTCAGATTTGGTTTACAATTTTGATACCTGCCCGATATTATTTCTTATTATTACCCTGCTTAAGGGATATTCGAACTATTTTCAATAGTAAAATAATCATCTGTAGGGTTAGATAAATGGTGATTTGCTTGGAAATCTGTTGAATTTTATTCCCTGTCAATACAAAATCATACAAGCGGATACACTTTTACAGTTGTTGCCATCGGTCAACTTTACACTGTATTTACCGTTTTTAGTTGGTGTGTAAGATTGTCCGGTAGCACTGACAATATCTGTAAGGGTTATACAATCAAACCACTGATACTGAGCTCCGGTAAGATTTGCGGTGAGGGTATTTTGTGATTGGGTCACGCCGTTGTCCAATGTATTGAAGGTCAACATAGCGATTACTATACTGTCGCATCCGTAATTAGTTTTCAACTTGACTTCATATTTTCCCGTCTGCGTAAAAGTCTGATTTCCAATGGTGAAGACTTCTCCTGTACATAGTGATTTTGTGAGGTTTGTTGTAACTGTAGGATGGACAGTAAGATTGAGATTAATGATACTGTCACAACCGTTAACAGAGCTTAGTTTTACCTGATATAGACCTGTTTGGTTATATGTATGACTGCCTACGGTATATGCTTCACCCTGGCAGATACTTTTCTGCTGATTTTGGTTGGATGCCGGCTTGACTATCAGACTAAGATGGACTGTACTGTCGCAATGATTTGCTTTTTCAATGGTTACATAATATTCTCCTGAGGATTTAAATACCTGATTACCAATTTTCACAGAATCGCCGGAACAGATATTTCGACTGACGTTTACTAAATTGCTTGCACAAAGTGTATTCTCATAAAATCCAATCCCATAATTTTCTGAAGATTTCAACTCCTGGACAATAAATACATCCAGATCTCCATCTCCATCTATGTCCACCAGTGAAGGGGGATTCAGCATTTCTTTTTTTCCTGCTACAGGCAAACCTATGGGTGAGAGAAACTTATCAAAATTCGGCTTCCCATTTGGCAAATGATTATTCTGTAAATAAATGAGCACTTTGAATGTATCATACGTAGTCAGTGACAGGATGTCATTGTCATTATCATTGTCTATTTCCGATGGTGCACAATTGATCCTGCTTGTTATTGTTAATTGCGTCTGCTAATCCATATGGATTGGGGTACCAGCCCAGAAATTCTGGTTTTGTGATCGTCCCTATGTTTTTGGCATACAAAAAAGTAGGCTTTTCTACTCTTTTTCCCAATGAGTCTATTTCTGAAAGAAATCCACTCATCAGTATGTCCAGATCGCCGTCCATGTCCATGTCCGCCAGATCCGGCACCATAAAACTGCCGGCTACAAAGGGATTTAATTTAAGTGAATCCGAACCAATGATATTAAATTGATTGGTTCCCGTCATAGCTTTTCTTTCATAATACAGTGTCTGAAGATTAAAGGAAGAGTCCACTCCTGATGACACTATAAAGTCAGGCATTTTGTCGTGGTTCAGGTCTCCTATGGCAGGAAAAAAATACCCCTTAGGGAATGGAAACTGATTCATAAATGGTTTGCGAGTAGCGAATGACGGATGCCACCGATCGCCCATGTTTTCCTGAATTTCAATAAAGAAATGAATGTTAATAAAAGTTAAATTTTTAACACTGTCTATTTTATCAATGCCAACAATAATGGCATCCTGATCGCCATCTGCATCCAGATCGTAAAACAAACATTTGATGGCTGCCTTGGTAGTATCTTTTGCTATGTATTCCAATCCAAAAAGGTTGTTCCCTTTGAAATCAAATTGTTTAAATATCTGACTATAAGCATCATTAAAGCCTAAAAGGCTGATTAGGATAAATAGTATATTATATTTCATTTTTTTATATTTATTTTTGTTTATAAAGATATCCTGAAGATGAAAATTAGAATTGGTAAGGAATCTTACTGTTATATTAGAATGCCAATGAATGTTTGACATCATGAGGATTTCAATTGGTTTTTTAAATAAACATACATATTTTTTATTAAATTAACATCCACCATCTTATTAATATATATAAATAATTTGACGTACTTACATTTGTAAAAAAGGTCTCATTTTATTGATATAATTCTACTGGAAGTAGATAAACGTCTTTACGTTTTCCATTATCGTTAGGGTTTAACCTTATTTCCACATTTTCCTTGTTATATCCTTGCACACTTACACGCAAACTTATAATTGTGTACTCATCGCTAGAATTATATACTCTATCTATAGGTATGTAGAAAATGCCTTCGCTACCAGTTTTATTTTCTAATTCGAAATATACTTCATCTAAATAACAATTTGGCCCTTCTGGTGCTCTATACATTTTACCATAAGTAATCACATAAAATATCGGTGCATTAGGAATAGGTTTGTTAGAAACACGGTTTATTACTTTGATGAACACTTCTTGTGTTTTTATAATCGGATCTTCAAACAAGTTACATTCAATTTCTTCAGCATTACCACTACCTACACATGACAATCCCAAATTCAAAAATAATCCCATTACTACCACATAAGCAAAAGACCTAACATACTTTTTCATATACTTTATTTTTTAAAATTAACCCAACTATTATTACCAATTGTAAAAATCTTATGCTTACTTTCCAGAATTTCCAATCACCAATGATTTTGTGACCTTCCATTGCCCCACTGTAATTTCAACATTGTACATTCCTTCTGGAAGATCTGCAGTCCAGATTTTTTCGTTCGCATCCGGCTTTACAATTTTGATTATTTGGCCCATATTATTTCTGAAAATAATATGACCTAAAGCACATTCCGAATTGTTTCTGATTGTAACATAATCATTCGTAGGGTTGGGGTAAATGCTGACTTGATTAGAAATAATCTGATCAGCAGTTGCTGATAAAACAAAATTATAACAAGTTGAGATGCTTTCACATCCTTTATTGTTATCAAGTTTTACAGCGTATTTTCCGCTTTTGATGGGTTGATATGACTGTGCAGTCGCACCGGCAATATCCGACCCACTGGTACAATCATACCACTGATATTTTACGCCGCTAAGATTTGCCTTGAGTATACTGCCGGCTTGGCTTATTGTATTGTCCAAAGTTTCATTACAAATCAGATTTTCGTAAAATCCTATCCCTGTACCTGAAGATATTAAATCCTGCACAATAAAAACATCCATATCACCATCCCCGTCTATGTCAACCAGCGAAGGAGGATAAAGGCTTTCTTGTTTACCGGCCACAGGGAGCCCTAAAAGCGAACTAAAATTATCAAAATTAGGTTTTCCATCAGGCAAATGATTATTCTGTAAAAAAATGAGCACTTTAAAGGTATCATAAGAGGTCAGCGATAGAATGTCATTATCATTATCACTATCTATGTCACCTATGGTACTTAATTGGTTTTGATCTATAGCACCTGCTAATCCGTATGGATTTGGGTACCAACCCAGAAATTTTGGTTTAGTGATGGTCCCAATATTTTTGGCGTAAAAAAAAGTAGGCTTTTGTATGTTTTCACCCGAAGTGTCAATTTCTGAAATAAACCCACTCATCATGATATCTAAATCGCCATCCATATCCATATCTGCCAATTCAGGTATAAAAAAACTGCCTGCTACAAAAGAATTTAATTTAAGTGAATCTGTACTAATAAAATTAAATTGGTCCGCACCTGAAATGGATTTTCTCTCGTAATACATTGTTTGAAGATTCAGGAAGGAATCTACCCCTGACGACACTATAAAGTCTGGCATTCTGTCGCTATTCAGGTCTCCAATTGTAGGGTAGAAGTAGCCATTTGGGAACGGAAAGTTGTTCATAAATGGTTGCCTGGTTTTAAATGACGCATGCCATCGATCTCCTATGTTTTCCTGAATTTCCATAAAGTAGTGTATGTTGCTAAATGCTACATTTTTCACACTGTCCACTTTATCAATGCCCACTATAATGGCATCCTGATCGCCATCTGCATCCAGGTCGTAAAAGAGAGATCTGATAGCAGCCCTTGAACTGTCTTTTGCAATAAATTCCAAATTGTATAGATTACTACCTCTGAACTGGAATTCCTGACTAATAAGATAATTTAAGTTTAAAAAACTTACAAAGATTAATATGATATTATTTTTCATGGATATATTCTGGATTTAAGAAGATAAACAGTTAAAGGAATAAATTTAACTCCTAGGTTTCCTACTGGAGCCTTTTCAATTATTGTTGTTGAATAACCAATATGATCTTCCGCGTTTATTGAAATATTAAACACCATCGACTCCAATTTGGAGGTGTATGTAACGGATTTTTTAGTAAAATCCACAATACCATTATTATTTGATAGTTCATGATTGGTAAAACCAATCTTTTCCAACACACACGGAGGCTGCTCCCCTGGTTTTAATTTTAAAAATGTTTTCGTAAAATCTAAAGTAAACTCAGCATTAGAAATGGGCAAATTGGTTTCCCTATCCAGTACCTTGATAAGTAGGTTGTAGTCTACGACTTTGTCGATTGGAAACTGATTGCAATCAGTAACAGCCTCAGAACCAAAATAACAAGATATCGAAATTGTTAAAAAAGCTATCACTCCAACAAAAGATACAACTGATCGATTAAACTTTTTCATATACTTTTTTATTTGTAAATAAATTGGCCCGCCGCACCACATCATATCCATCCAATCAAAAGTTCCCATACCAAAGGTCATTCCTTGAAAAATCTCAAAGGCAATACCTGTTAAAACTGAAGTTAAAATCCAAAACTTGCCCTGACCGAAGAATTTAAAATCCCACAAAACCATCATAAAAAGTACAAAGACCCAAAGACCATACAAGGATATACAAACCAACAGGCAATCAATAGTGCCCGCGGAAATGATCCACCTCGATGCCCATCCAAGTGACGTTTGGATAAAGGATGAGGTCCTCCTCCCAGATAAATCAATAGTCCCAGGATCAGGGATAAGGTATCAAGAAGTATAACCTGTTGTGCGATTAAAAAAAAAGAAAAAAAATTTAATATAAAAAAATATGTTGTGCAGGATTGTTCCCGGAGCCCAAAACGAACAAATTATCAAAATTAGGTTTTCCATCGGGCAAATGATTATTCTGAACAAAATGACACTTTAAGTATCATAAAGCGATAGAATGTCGTTATCATTATCTATCTATTACCATGGTATTTAATGGTTTTGCGCACCTGCTAACCGATGGTTGGATAATTTGGTTTAGTGATGGAATATTTTGGCGTAAAAAAGTAGGCTTTGTATGTTTCCGAAGTGTCAATTTTGAATAAACCCACTCAAATGATATCTAAATCGCCACCATATCATATCCAATTCAGGTAAAAAAAAAATGCTAAAGAATTTAATTTAAGTGAATCTGTACTAATAAAATTAAAGGTCCGCACTGAAGGATCTCGTAATCATTGTTTGAAGATTCAGAAGAATCTCAGACAATAAATCTGGCTTCGGGTAATCTTGAGAAGTTGTTCAGAAAAGGTTGTCTGGTTTAAATGACGCATGCCATCGATCTCCAGTTTTCCGATTTACAAGTAGTGTATGTTGGTATGCCATTTTCACCTGTCCACTTTATCAATGCCACTATAATGGCATCCATGCATCGCGGTGTAAAAGAGAGATCTGATACAGCCCTTGAACTGTCTTTTGCAATAAATTCCAAATTGTAAGATTACTACCCTGAACCGGAATTCACTAATAAGATAATTAGTTTAAAAACTTACAAAGATTAATATGATATTATTTTCATGGTATATTCTGGATTTAAGAAGATAAACAGTTGGAATAAATTTAACTCGGTCCGCGTTGGCGTCCGTCGTGGTCTTTCCAACGGCCCCCGGTTTATTTTTCTCCACAAGGCGGTTCCCAGTCCTTGATAAGTAGGTTGTGGTCTACGACTTTGTGATTGGAAACTGATTGCAATCATAACAGCCCACCAAAATAACTCGTGTTAAAAAGTAACTCCAACAAAAGATACACTGATCGATTAACTTTTCATATACTTTTTATTTTAAATATTAATTGTATATGCCTGCCGTCATCCACATCACCACCAATCAAAAGTTCCCACCAAAGGTCATTCCTTGAAAAATTCTCAAAAAGGCAATACCTGTAAAACTGAAATTAAATCCAAAACTTGCCTGACCGAAGTTCAACATCACAAAAGTACAAGGCAAACATCCAGACCATCAGGCAAGGAATATACAAACCAAGAGCTATCAATAGTGCCAAAACCTCAATGAGCCGCTAGAAGGGATGAGAAGTATCTCTCCATCCCAGATAAATCAATAGTCCCAAGATCAGGGATAAGGGTATCAACAGATATGTATAATATTTTGACATTATGAAATATCCACTTCCTTTACAAAGTTAGTGTAAAAAACATCTGCAGTTAAATGATTAGTATCATCATTAAGAATGATTTTAACACAAAAATTAAGAATGGATCATAAGATGAGACTTACTTTCTTATATCAGTCAAAAAATCCCGCACCCCTGAGAAGGAAATGGTTTTATGTTCAAAAAAAACAATCGCTTCAGAGCACTCTGTTTCAGAAGCGGTAAGATGATTAAGGATGTTCATGAGGTGCATCTTCATATGGCCTTGTTGGATGCCGGTAGTCACCAGTGACCTCACAGCAGCAAAATTTTGTGCAAGGCCTACTGATGCAATGATACGCATTAGTTGTTCGGCAGAAGGATTACCTAATATCTCCAGTGATTTTTTAGCCATTGGATGTAATGAAGTGAGTCCACCAACAGTTCCAATGGCAAGAGGTACATCCAGCCAAAAACGGAATATACCTTTATTAATTTCACAAAAACTCAGACTTCTGTACTGTCCGTCACGAGCTGCATATGTATGTCCGGCTGCCTCTGTAGCTCTGAAATCATTTCCGGTAGCGAGGATGACTGAATCTATGCCATTGAAGATACCTTTATTGTGTGTAGTCGCCCTATATGGGTCAATATGAGCAATCTGCACAGCCATTCTGAATTTTTCTGCCAGTGTTTCGGCCATCATCCCATTGGCGAAGGTGCCCAGATCGTTGATGGGACAAGAAACTTCGGCCCTGACCACACACTCAGGTGTATAATTGGAGAGGATAGACATGATGATATCAACGTCTCTGGAGTCATCAGGAATTTGCAAACTATCTACAAAATAATCTTCCAGTGTGGTGGCAAAATTTTCCAGAATGGAATTGATAAAATTGGCTCCCATGGAGTCACAGGTCTCAAAATGAGCCCTGATCTGGTACAATCCCGGCTCTTCATTAGTAAAATCTACCAATTCAATATTAGTCACTCCACCACCTCGTTTGACCATGTTTTCGGTAATGGCTGTTGCTTTCTCCAGCAACATTTTTTTTATTTCCGGGAAAAGAGCTTGAATTAGTGTCTTGTCACCATTCCATTTAAAATGTACCTGTCCTACTTTAGCTGTACCAAGGATCGTGGTTTTAAATCCTCCGCGGTCCATCCAGTATTTTGCAGCTGAAGAAGCAGCAGCAACAACAGAGCTTTCTTCGATAACCATAGGCACGCAATAAATCTCTCTATCTATCAGAAAATTGGGTGCCAGACCATATGGCATAATAAAATTGGATACCGTATTTTCACTAAATCCATCGATTACTTTTTGAACTTTTTTATCTCGAACCCAAAATGATTCAAACTCAAAGCCTTTACTTTCCCCGGCTAAAAGATAATTGTTTGCCAGCCAGGTAAGCTTTTGCTGTTTGTTAAGTTTTGAAAATCCTGATATTTTTTTTGAATTCATAAATGTGATCATTTTACCTTTAAATATGCTTTAGCCAGAGAAAGGCCTTTGATCTGGAGGTCGACATATTCCTGTAGCGATTCGTAGGAATCCATGGCATATTTTAAAAACCCTGATGCATGACCATAGATAGAGGGAATATTTAGTTTTTGAGTATAATAATATCCATCCAAAAAGTCATTGACACCACCTGAAACTATAATTTGTTTACATAGAAAAGATGCATTTGATGAGTCAATCAATTGATTGACCATTTCAACCATTTCGCCTGCACTATGACCTACAAAGGCAAGTTTACTATAATTTTTAGTCGCAATTTCTGAAGATCTTAATATTTCGAGAAGGGCAAAATTAGTGCCTCCGTTTGCTCCGAAATCCAAGGCCTGAATAGGCAATTTTAATAGCGCTTCTATACTTCTGATGCCCATGCCCTGGCCCACTTCTTTGACTATTATAGCGCATTTCACTTTTTCTATTATGCGCTGAATAGTCACAATGGGGGCAACATCAAATTTGTCACCTTCCGGTTGAAGCCATTCTTGCATTGGATTGACGTGAATAATCAGTCCATCACATTCAAGTTTTTTTATTATTTCAGCAATTCTATGTGTTTCATTATGTTTAATAAGGTATTCTAATTGTGCAATACCCAAATTAATGAACAAAGGCTGCTCACCAATATATTTCCTGACATTAAAGTCTTCCAGATACTCGTCACTATATAAAAGTTGTCGGCATGATCCCAATCCCATCCCCAAACCAAATTCACCACAAACTTTAGCTAAATTTATATTTATGGTTTTAGCCATTGAAGTACCACCGGTCATACTGGAAACCCAAATAGGTGCTTTGAAGTTTTTACCCAAAAATTGTATGGTTAAATTATCAGTATTGCTTGGGTGCGCTGCAAAAATGGGCTCGTAATAAAATCTATCGTCAATATCCCTTGAATCAATCCTGGACTCAAATGCCAGTTTAATATGGTCTTTCTTCCGATCAGAAGCACCTGAGTCCTCTTTATCAGAACTTAATCCACCAGGGTTTTCCATTAATTATTATTTAAAAATCAAAAAATAGTTGTCAAAAGTAAGTAAAATCTAATTTATAATACCAAATTTGCAAAACAAAGAAATCCTATAATGGTTTTGCAATTCCCCCTCAGCAAAACGTAGATTTATAAATTGAAAATTAATATTTTATATTCTGAAGCATTGCTTCAATTATTTAGTTGTATTTGTATATTTTAACTGTTATGAAATTTGGCAATAATATTTATAAACTTTGTTTTTGGTCAACCTGCTCAAAACTCATTTGGTCAGTTTTATTCCTTTATTGTATAAATGCCAAAGCACAGGAATCAACAAAAAGTACGGCAATTATTGAATATAATAAAGGTATTGAGTATTACAATAATAAAAATTACGAAATGGCGGTGTCGTCATATTCAAGATCAATTGAATTAGATCCAACCTATGTTAAATCTTTTTATAATAGAGGTAATTGTAGAATCACCCAAAAAGATTACATCGGTGCACTAAAAGATTTTGAACAAAGCATTAAGCTTGATCCTCAATTTGCCAAAGCATATTTGTTTAAAGGTTACACACAACTGTTGATGGAAGATTTTAAAAGCTGTATTTCTACACTTACAGAGGCAATCATTAAAGACCCATCACTTACTAAAGCTTACATAAATAGGGGAACTGCCTACATGAAGTCAGGTAGTCCAGAAATGGCCATTGATGATTTTACAAAAGCTATTAAAGGAGGAGATCAGAGTTATGTAACTTACTTAAATCGTGGTATTTGTAAAATAAAAAAGGAAGATTATCAAGGTGCGTTGGCTGATTTGAATATGGCAGGTGATTTAAAACCGGACCAATTCGTAACGGCTACTGAAAAATCAAAAATATATTTAAAATTAAACAAGTGGCAGGAGGCAATATCTGAAATCACTAATGTTATCAAAAAAAATCCATCTGATGCTGATTTATACCATAATCGGGGATATTCCAAATTAATGCTGGAAGATCTTAATGGCGCCTATCTTGATTTTTCAATTTGTTTGCAAATGAACCCAGATCACATTAGTGCCTCTAAAAATAAAGCTATTACTTCGTTTAGACTGGGTAAGTTTGTTGATGCTGTGACGGACTATACAAATTTACTAAAAACAGATGGTAAAAATGCTGATTTGTATGCAAACAGAGGTACTTGTTACCTTGAAATTAAAGAATACGAAAAGGCTCTGGAAGATTTTTCTTACGCTATTGAACTGAAATCAGATTTTGCAGAAGCATACTTTAATCGGGCAAATACTTATACAAAACTTCTTGACACAAAAAAAGCATGCAAAGATATTAAAGAATCGGTCAAATTAGGTTACGCACCAGCGCAGGCTCATGTAAATAATTTATGCAATTAGGATTTATGTACTAGTATATTAATTTTACTTTTTGTGTAATAATATTTGTTTTGGTCAATAACTATTTATTTTTTTTCAGCATCTCAAGGATCAGTTCCCATAAATAATCATATGGAATAATTTCAATTTGTGCACTTTTTTCTTCAGTTGCTATTTTCGCATTGTTAAGTTTTTTTCTTAAATCATTGGTGTAGGTTTGTGTTCTGACAGGGTGAAAATCAGCTTTAATGGCAAGAAGTAACATTTTAATAAAACAGTTAGATCTGAATGTTTCATCATTTCTTAAATACCTGTAAGTATATTGATTAAGTCCGTCAATCCTATCGATAACTTTATTGTATTTACGATCAAGTATCAGAAAAAGAATTTGTATCACTATAATTGTAATATTTTGACCGGATTTATTCTTTGAATAAAAAGGTACACTATTCATAAATTTTGAAATGACAAATGGTTTAAGCTTTTTCGAATCCTCCACACTTAGCGTAATCTTACCCATCCTGATTAAAAAATGTAAATACGCTTCTCTTATTATCCATTGTTCTCTGAATAATGATGTTTTTGAAAGATTTTTGTTATTCAGCACTTCTAAGGAAAGCTTTATAAGTTCCGGGTAATTTCTACTGTTTATAAGATTTAAATAATATAGACTCGTAGAATAAAACCAACTTCTGCTTCCAGGTGTTAAAATATCAAAAACTTCTATAAACCATTTATTTGCTTTCTCATATTCCCTTAAATGAAAGTAAGATAAGGCAATGTTTCTTTTACTTTGGTACAATCCGAACAAGTCCTTGCCTGGAGCTCCAAGATTTACTTGTAAGGATTCTTTTGCGGTATCAAGGGCTTTTGAATATTGGGATGTTGATGCATAATAAAAATATGTAAGGTCAAATGTTAATGAATAAATGGTTGCTGAATAATATTTCTCTTTTAATTCGTTCATTTTAATAATCATAGTTTCCATTTCGATAAGTTGGTTTTTGTTAAAACAACCATCATTAGCCAGATACATATTTGAAATAATTGCATTACAACGTTCTATATAATTCTGTGCAGCGAAAATTTCAAGATAGTAATCAATACTTTGCATATAATATTTCATCTTCTTGCCATTCGGTTCTACATAACTATAATGTTTGCAAAGACTATTCATTAACATAAGAACATAATCAATAATTGAATATTTAATAGCCAATTTTAAAGTTTTTTCCATCAATAAAATGGACGCTTTTCTTTGGCTATTTTTTAAAAGGGTTTGTGCAACTGTCGTAAATTTTGATACTACAATTGATGCATTGTCGCTTGTTTTTAAATTATGTTCATTGGAAGCTGCCATAAAAATATCATTTAGCAACTTCTCCTCCATTCGATATTTTAATGACTTATAAGCTTGACTTTTGTTCTTTTTTTCATAAAGTAACTTACATGCTATTTCATCGGTCAATTGACTATTTTCATTTAATAGCGTTTCAAATTGTTTTAACTTTTCTGAATATTCATAAGTATTATTCTTAATACCTAAAGATTTTTTTAATTCATTTAATGCTAGTATTGTCTCCATAAGGTAATTTTAACTCACATAATTTGCTGTATATTAGCTAATTATGAAATTTAATAGTGTCAATTGATAGATATTACCATAAAATAATATTTGTCAAACTGTTACAAATTGTAAATAGAAAAATTCTCATTTTTGTGTTATAATTTTATCATCTCAATTATTCAATATTATAAATTTTCAATACAAAGATAATATTTTTATTTGTTTGTAGCATTTTGGTTCTGATTTAAATTTTTATTACCTTGATTTATAATATAATACGATAATAATGTATGTAAAATCATACATTATTAATTGAATATAATTGTGTTAAACTGTTAAGTAATGTGCTTCATTTTGATTTACATTTGTGTATAATTTATATTGTAAACAAATAAAAATAAATCAAAATGGAACTTTTAAGAATAATACTGACCCTTTTAGGAATCGTTGAAGACAACGACGAAGGTTTGTGATCTTTTTTAAAATATATTTTTATTCTCAACAACGGGTGCGTATGGGGGGTGGACCAGTGACCGCCAGGGAGCTTAAGCCCTCCATAGCTTTTTAAACTTAAATTGAATAAAGAGTTTTATTGTAATGAAATACAATTAAAACCCGTATTAAAATCTTAAATCAGATATTCTTGTATAAGTTTATATTGTCCGTCTACATCATTTTAAATGTTCTTTTGTTACTTTGCTGTCTTGTGCATTGAATTAGGGTTTGAATGTGAAAAAGTCATTCTCTCAGAAACTCGTTTTTGCCTATTTCCTATCATAACAAAGCATTTTGGTCGCTTTTGGTCATATTGGCTGAGTCGTTTCTTAATTCTGGAGTCAACAATGGTTTAATAGAAACCATATTTCATTAAGTATTTTGATATTTAAGGTAAAGCAGTTGTTTTTATCTTTGTTGCTGATTGGTTGGCTCCCTTACTTATTTAATAATCAATTTATTACTGTTAAAAAGTGGAATAACGCCTATTCTTTATTACTTTTGCACCACTTTTTGCAGATTTTATAAAATAGATGCTAAATCCTAAAGACAAAATTGACTTGAACAAGTTGCCTTCACACGTAGCCATAATTATGGATGGCAATGGTCGTTGGGCAAAAACCAAAGGTAAACCCAGGGTTTTTGGTCATAAAAGCGGGGTGACTTCTGTGAGAGAAGTTACAGAAGTTGCTGCTGAATTGGGCATTCAGTATCTTACGCTATATGCTTTTTCTACAGAAAATTGGTCAAGGCCTACACTTGAAGTTAGCGCATTGATGACTTTACTTGTTGAAACTGTAAAACGCGAATTATCTTCATTAAATAAAAATAATATTAAACTTCAGGCGATTGGAGACTTATCAAAATTACCTGAAAAAACCCGGAAAACTTTGCTGGAAGGTATCGCGCAAACAAACGAAAATACTAGAATGACACTTATTCTCGCGCTCAATTATTCCTCCAGATGGGAAATAGTTGAAGCTTCAAAAAAAATTGCACAACAAGTCATCAAAGGCAATCTTCTGATTGAAAATATTAATGAAGAAGTATTTTCCGACAACCTCACCACCAAAGACATCCCTGATCCTGAACTCATGATAAGAACCAGTGGCGAACACCGAATTAGTAATTATTTGTTATGGCAGGCAGCTTACTCTGAATTGTATTTTACTTCTGTGTTATGGCCTGACTTTCGCAAAGACCACTTTTATGAGGCAATTCTCGATTTTCAGGGAAGAGAAAGAAGATTTGGTAAAACAAGTGAACAATTAGGTTTGACAAAAAGCAACCCTTAAGAAAACGTTAAAAAAAAAGACTTGAACAGCACAATATAATTTTAGTTCGTTCTGACAAAGCAAAAAATAATTCAAATTAGATTATGACGATTTACATATATAGATTTCTTTTCCCAGTTTGTCTGATCTTTTGCTTGACTATGGTTGGGATAGGACAAAATGAATTTGAAATAATGAGCTATAAGGAAAAAAAAACATACGAAATAGGTGGAGTTATTATTGTTGGAGCTGAAAACAGAGACCGAAATGCCATCAAATCTATTGCAGGCATTAGAGAGGGTGGAAAAATTCAAATTCCGGGGCCTGCCATTCCTGCAGCAATCAAAGCTTTACTTAAATTGAGACTTTTTGATGATGTCCAAATCATCCAGGAGAAAATTGAAGGTGAAATCGTTTTTCTTAAAATTATACTTGTCGAAAGACCAATTCTTTCCAGATGGTCATACAAAGGCGTTAAAAATTCTCAACACGAAGATTTGAATGACCTTGTAAAAAATATCATTACTAAGGGCGGTATTGTCACCGACGATCAGAAAGAACTAGCAAGACAAAAAATCAGAAACTTTTATGTTGAAAAAGGAAAGCTTGACACTGAGGTGAAAGTGAGTGAATTTCCGGAAGAGGGAAAAACTGCTAATGTAAGGGTAGAGTTCGTGATCGACACCAAAGATCGGGTTAAAGTTCAGGATATTATTATCGAAGGCAATAAAGCTTATTCTTCAAGGAAGTTGAGAAAAAAGATGTCAAAAACTAAGCGGAAAGGTACTTTTCTTAAAAAATCAAAGTTTATTCAAAAAGATTTTGAAGAAGACCTAAAAAGCATTACTAAATTTTACCATAGTGAGGGATATAAAAATATGGCTGTTGTGACAGACACATTTTATAGAAACAAGGATAAAAATGTGGTGATTAAAATAAATATTGATGAAGGTAAAAGACACTTTTTCCGCGATATAAAATGGAAAGGAAATTCTTTATATTCTGACGAGCAGCTTTATACCATCCTCGGTATTTCAAAAGGGGACGTTTACAATCCTGAACTTTTGCAAAACAGACTAAAATTTAGTTTGGATGGTCGGGACATCTCTTCATTGTATCTTGATGACGGATATTTAGGATTTGATGTTACTCCTGTTGAAGTCGCTGTAGAAAGAGACTCTGTAGACATTGAAATGAGAATATTTGAAGGTCCCCAATTTACAGTTGAAAATGTTGTTATTACTGGAAATGATCGAACTAACGAACATATTGTGAGAAGAGAAATACGTACAAGGCCGGGTGAAAAATTCAGCAGATCTGATATAATCCGATCTCAAAGAGAAATCATAGCTCTTGGATATTTTAATCCTGAAGCCCTGGGTATTAATACGCCTGTAAATCAATCAAGGGGAACCGTAAATATAGAATATAAGCTTGAGGAAAAACCCTCAGACCAATTGGAACTTTCCGCCGGTTATGGTGGATTCAGTGGTTTGATCGGAACTTTGGGTGTCGTTTTTAACAATTTTTCTATTGCAAATGCAAAAGACAAATCAACCTGGAGTCCATTACCACAGGGAGATGGTCAAAAACTATCTCTTCGGGTTCAATCAAACAGTAGATTTTTTAAGTCATATAATTTTTCATTTACCGAGCCATGGTTAGGTGGTAAAAGACCTAGGTCGCTTACTATTGGAGCCGTACAAACTGCATTTGATTATTCTCTTTCAGGTCAAGGTAAATTAAAAATTACTCGAGGTTTTATAGGTATTGGGTCTCAAATGAAGTGGCCCGATGATTTCTTTTCGTCAAATACTACTTTGAATATTGAAAATATCAATTTGGACAATTACAGGTCTGGTGGATTTGCTATAACAAAAGGAACATTTAATAATTTTAGTTTAAAACAAACTTTTACCAGGAGTAGTGTTAGTGATCCTCTATTTCCGAGAAGAGGATCTAAAGTTTCTGTATCTTTACAAATAACTCCCCCATATTCTTTATTCAGGAAAACACAGTTTTTTATTCCTGACGCTGCTCAAAGACAAGCCATTATTGATGAATTGGTACTTACCAATGGTCCTGCAATGCCAATAACTGAGGCAGAAATTAATAGCAAAATTGCTGAATTATCAGATGCAAAAAAATTCCAATGGTTGGAATATCATAAATGGAAGATTAGTACTGAATGGTATTATAATATATTTGACAAAATGGTTGTTGCTGGTATTGCAAAATTTGGAATTTTGGGTTCCTTTAATAAAGACATAGGCATCCCTCCATTTGAACGATTTGAGCTTGGAGGTGATGGTATCAATAACCAAAATGCCGGGCTACAGGGAAAAGAAATTCTAGCTTTACGGGGATATGCAACATCAGACATTACAGGTAATGGTGTCCAGACAAGCAGTGGCGGTTTTCAGGGAGCTCCGATATTTAACAAATTTACGCTGGAACTTAGATATCCATTATCATTAAATCCAAATTCTACCATCTATCTGACAAGCTTTTTACAAGGTGGAAATGCATATAGAAGCTTTAAAGAATATAATCCATTCGATCTTAAGCGTTCAGCAGGATTTGGGGCTAGGGTGTTTTTGCCCATGTTTGGCTTGTTGGGATTTAATTATGGTTGGGGATTTGATAAGACAGTACAAACAGGCGGTAGCTTTGGCACATTTAATATTGTATTAGGGTTTGAACCCGAATAGTATTAATTATTAGTTAATATAAAAGATTTTAAAATTATTTTCAATCTATATTAGTTACTTTAACAAATTTAAAAACAATTCAAAAACGAATCAAAAAATGAGACAGAACATTCTTAGTATGTTATTTTTGTTGGCAACATTGATGCCACTTCAAGCACAAAAATTTGGATTTATCAATACCCAGGAATTATTGGCCAGTATGCCCGATCTTAAAATCGCAGATGTTCAGGTACAGGCACTTCAAAATGAACTTTTAATTAAAGGAGAAGATATGGTGACCAAGTTTGAAGCAGATTATAAAGCATATATGACTGAAGTAAATGGAGGCACATTATCCAAAGTACAAATGCAACAAAAAGAAGAAGTTCTGGTTGCCAAACAGGATGAAATCAAGAAGTACGAAGCTGAAATACAACAAAAAGTTGGCGCAAAAAGAGAAGAATTATATAAACCTATTTTGGATAAAGTTAAATCTGAAATTGAGAAACTAGGTAAAGAAGGTAGTTACACAATGATTTTTGATGGTAGCGCAGGAATGATACTTCATGCTGCAGAGACAGAAAATTTAATGTCTGCTTTGAAAGCCAAGCTTGGTGTAAATTAAATCCAAACAAATGATAATAAAAGGGTAGCAATTGGTATTGTTACCCTTTTTATTTGTCCAAATATTTACTAAGATGCCCAAATTAATATAGGGGATATTTTTCAATCATTTGTCGTATTTTTGACTTTTATTCATGAGGTTGTTATAATTTCGGTATACATTTGATTTTAGCCTCATTGATATACTTCTAAAGACTAAAAGTATGATTAAGCCAGAAGAGATAAATAAGTATATTGATCATACCAATCTGAAAGCAGATGCAGGTATTGATCATATTAAAGTCCTCTGTGAAGAGGCTATAAAGTATAATTTTGCTGCAGTTTGTGTGCCACCATATTTTATCGATCATGCTAAAACGTGGCTTTATAATAGTAATGTTCTTTTGTGTACAGTCATAAGTTTTCCGCTTGGTTATCAACAGACGAAAGTGAAAATAGAGGAATGTAAAAAAGTGATTATTGCAGGAGCTGATGAGCTTGATGTAGTTGTCAATATTGCTGCTATTAAAAGCAATGATTGGTTGACAATTAGAAATGAATTGGAAAATATCTCTACTTTTATCCATTTAAAAAAAAAGGTAATGAAGTTAATTTTTGAAACTTCATATTTAACAGAAGTCGAAATTATTAAATTGTGCCATTTGTGTGTGGAATTCAAAATAGATTTTGCTAAAACATCAACCGGATTTTCGTCTGAGGGGGCCACGATTCACAATGTTAAACTTATGAAAGACAACCTTGGTGGTTTCGTTAAAATCAAAGCTTCAGGTGGCATTAAATCTCGGGAAATGGCTATCATGATGATAGATGCGGGTGCTGATAGAATTGGTACTTCTTCGGGAGTTTCAATCGTAAATAACAAATATTAAATGATGAAAATATTAAACTTATTGTTAATTGTGTTTATTTTTTTAGTCGGTTTTAGGGCCATTGGGCAAAAAAACGTAAACCTGAGTGCTTCAACATCGGTAAACATGATGATGGAAAAATTTGTTACACAAGGTAAGTCAAATGAAACCATCAAAGCCTGGCGCATACAAATCATTACAACTGATGACAGACGAGAGATGGAAAAAGCAAAATCTATGTTTAGTAGTCTTTATCCAAATATAAATGTAGACTGGAAACATGTAGCTCCGTATTATCAGGTTAGAGTTGGTTATTATGAAAATAAAAATAAATTGATGCCTTTTCTACTTGAACTAAAAAATACGTTTCCATCTGCCACACCAGTTTATGATAATGTAAGTAAGAGAACTTTGGTTAACTGAAAAAATAATGGCACAAAAGGCCCTATCAAAAAATAAAACTTTCGACTGGATAACTCTCTCAGTTTACTTCAGTTTGGTGGTGATCGGGTGGTTTATGGTTTTTTCAACCCTTTATGATGAAAATAACCCATATGCTTTTCTTGACATTACGAGCCCAATTGGTGCTCAATCACTTTGGGTAGTCATTTCCCTTCTTGCTTTCTTTACCGCCCTTACTTTAGATTGGAAATTTTGGAATACATTGGCCTTCCCTATTTATAGCATTACGATTCTTCTTCTTATCCTGGTTTTGTTTTTTGGAAAAGAAATAAATGGGTCCAAGTCCTGGTTTTCTTTTGGCTTTTTCTCAATTCAACCATCTGAATGGGCAAAATTTGGTACAGTGCTGGCTGTGTCAAGTTATCTCAGTTTTTTTAAGACTTCAGTGACAAATACCAATACCATTGCAGTGACATTGGCTTTATTTCTTGGACCAGCTCTTTTAATACTATTACAACCTGATTTTGGTTCTGCTATTGTATTTTCATCCTTTTTTTTATTATTATATAGAAGAGGGCTTTCCCCATGGGTTATTATTTTTGGGTTTAGTTTTTCAGGAATATTTATATTGTCACTCATATACGGATTTTATTTGGTAAGTGTTTTTTTGACATTTCTGGGAAGTGTGGTTTTTATCTATGATCATGAAAAAATTCAAAGAGCCAGCTTAATTTCAGTAGCTGTTTTATCAATAATGATTTTTCTATTGTTACAACATGAACAATTTATTGTAATCTTTCCGGCCTTTATTGCTTTTGTTGTTTTCGGATTTATTCAGGTACGTAAAAAGAATTTTAAACTAGTAAGTATTGTCATCCCGTTGCTTGTAGTGACTATTCTTTTTTCATTTATTTCTAGTTACCTTTTTGATAATGTTGTTAAACCACATCAACAAGAAAGACTGAACGTTTGGTTACGACCTGAACGTTGTGATCCAAGGGGCTCATTGTACAATATAATTCAATCCAAACTGGCTATAGGTTCGGGAGGACTGGAAGGAAAAGGTTTCCTAAAAGGTGAGATGACCAAATTGAATTATGTTCCCGAGCAATCAACAGATTTTATATTCACTTCAATAGGTGAAGAACAAGGCTTTATTGGTAGTCTGGGCATTATTATGTTATTTACGATTCTTTTGATCAGGTGTATTATTATAGCTGAAAGAGCCAATCTTGAATTCATCAGAAACTATGCATATGGTGTGGCAGGAATATTTTTATTTCACTTTGCTTTCAATATTGGTATGACAATGAATTTACTTCCGGTAGTTGGAATACCCCTTCCTTTTCTGAGTAAGGGTGGTTCATCGTTAATCGCTTTTTCCATTATGATCGCAGTACTGGTAAAAATGGATATGGCAAGATTTAGATCAAATTAATGGATGAAATTTAAAATACAACATACAGATGTTTTGACATCAGCTCGAGCAGGTGAAATGGAAACTGCTCATGGTAATATTTATACACCCATATTTATGCCTGTCGGCACTCAGGGCACTGTAAAAGGGGTCCATCAGCATGAGTTAAGGGAAATAATTAAGGCACAAATTATTTTGGGGAATACCTATCATCTATACCTAAGACCTGGAACCGATATTCTACAGAAAGCCGGTGGCCTGCACAAGTTCATGAATTGGGACGGACCATTACTTACTGATAGCGGAGGCTATCAGGTGTACTCATTAAAAGGAATGCGTAAAATAACTGATGATGGCGTAAAATTTCAATCACATATAGACGGATCAAAACATTTTTTCAGTCCAGAGACAGTGATGGATATACAACGTATTATAGGGGCAGATATAATTATGGCTTTTGATGAGTGTACCCCATATCCATGTGAATATGCCTACGCCAAAAATTCGATGTTTATGACTCATCGGTGGCTGTCAAGATGTATTTACAAATTTGATAATTCTGACTCTTTATACGACTACGAACAGAGTTTTTCGCCCATAGTACAAGGAAGTACTTTCCGTGATTTAAGAAAAGAGTCAGCAGAGTTTATAGCTAGTCAGGAACAGGAGATGAATGCTATTGGTGGCTTATCTGTCGGAGAACCGCATAATGATATGTATGCTATGACTGAACTGGTATGTAGCATTTTGCCAAAAGATAAACCAAGATATCTGATGGGTGTGGGTCTTCCTGAAAATATTTTAGAAAGTATAGCACTTGGGATTGATATGTTTGATTGTGTGCTACCATCCAGAAATGCCCGGCATGGAGTCCTATATACCAAAGAAGGTATTATAAACATAAAAAACGCCAAATGGAAAGAAGACCTTACGCCAATTGATATTAACAGTACAGCACCAACAAGCAGAATTCATACGAAAGCATATTTACGACATTTATTTAAAGTTGAAGAGTTGTTGGCAGGGCAAATAGCGACGTTACACAATTTAAGTTTTTTTCTTTGGCTTGTTACTGAAAGCCGGCAAAAAATTATTGAGGGTACATTTTATCAATGGAAAAACGACATGGTCAAATCTGTAAGTCAAAGATTATAATCACCTCCAAATGATCTAACTTTCCGATATCAATCACACACAAATCTTAACCCTATAATGTATTCACTTTACCACTAATAATTAACTAAAATAAAATAAAATGAAAATATTAGATTGGTATATTATTAAAAAATATTTGAGCACATTTTTTTTTACTATGATGCTTATTACAATGATTGCGGTAACAATAAATTACTTTGAACAAGTTGATAAGTTTTTAGATTCCAAACTCCCTTTTTCTAAAATATTTATAGGGTATTATCTTAATTTTATTCCTTGGATTAATGGACTACTTTGGCCATTATTTGCACTTTTAGCCGTGATATTTTTTACATCAAGAATGGCAAAAAATTCTGAGATCATCAGCATCTTAAGTGCCAAGGTAAGTTATTCCCGCTTTTTGATGCCATATTTAATCAGCGCCACTTTTCTGGCAATTCTCCTTTGGATAGGAAACAATTACGTCATACCAAAAAGTAACAGGTTAAAAAATGAGTTCGAAAGTGAATTTATTAGAGCAAGTGCAAAAAGAACTTTGAGTTCCAACATACATTTCTGGTTGTCTCCAAATGAAAAGGTCTTTATTAGGGATTATTCAAGCAGAGATAGCTCCGGACGCACTTTTAGACTTGAACGGTTTGAAAAAAATGAATTGGTCTATACTTTAAAGGCGAATAAAATTGTTTATAACGGATTGCCAAATAAATGGCGACTGGAAGGCTATGAAATAAGGACTTTCAAAAATCTTGAAGAAACATTGATTGCCAAACCAGGCGAAAAAAAAGATACTTTTTTTAATTTTGTACCTGATGATTTCACAAGATATACTGAACAAAAAGAAATGATGAATACTTCTGAATTAAAGAAGTTTATTCAATATGAACAGGCAAAAGGGTTGGACTCAGGCAAAAAATATAGCATCGAGCTTTACAGACGCAGCGCAGATCCATTTACAATATTTATTCTTACGTTGATTGGTGTTTCTGTAGCTTCCCGAAAAGTAAGAGGTGGCATGGGATTTCACCTCGCTGCCGGAATAGTTATTGGGGCAATATTTGTCATTATTTCTAAATTTAGCACCACATTTTCTTCGAATCTCAATTTACCGCCTGGAATCGGTGTTTGGATACCGAATCTTATTTTTTCAGGTGTGGCTTGGTATCTTGTTAAAACAGCACAGAAGTAAATATTTTGCTCTTAGCGTGCTAATGTATTTCCAAATATTTATTACGCTGTTTACTGGTTTTTCACATCAAAAAATCTTAAATTATCTGGTTCGACTATCTTTTTTTATTTATATTTTTAACCTTCATATGCCGGAAAATTAGCGTAATTGAAAAATAGACTTTATTTTTGGTGTTTTATCTTTTTAATACATATGCACATCGGATCTAAACTTTCAAAATTATTCGACTTAGAGAAAATTAATTTATTATTTAATAAAATCGGTGTTGGTTTTGAGGAACTTGTGGCGCATCTATTAGAAAAAAATGGAGGCGAAATTCTGCTAAGACGACAAATAAACGATTACTTTACTTTTAATATTAAAGATAACGATAACGAAATTGTTATCCTCAAATCTGGCAAAGAATCATATACCATAAATTGTACTTGCCGGAGTTTTCAATCAAATGAAACATGTCAGCATGTTGCTGCAGTTCTGTTTTCTTTAAGAAATCAGTTGGAAGCCGAATTAAATAAGCCTTCAGGTCTTGACAACCCAGAGCTTTTGCAAGCTTCATCAACCTATAGAAGCTCTTCTTCCTCAGCTTATATCATTCAAGGTGCAGGTGTTGTAAGTTTCCAAAAACTTTCGGGACTATATCCATTTATAAATAATCTGAATATTCCCAAAAATATTGTCAGCCGGAAAATTAATCATGGAAAGAAATTTCATTCCGTCATAAAAACGGTGATTGTTCCATATCTTTTGTGGTCAATGAAGACAATAACCTGAAGGTAAGTTGCAGTTGCAACAAAACATTTGACGATACATTATGTGAACATGCCTCAATAGCTATAGCCTATTTAGCTTTTCAGTTTCAACCTGATCAGTTCATTTCATTTCTTAACAGAGATACAGAAAAAAATATAATATTAGGTGAATATGGTTTAAAATTGGCCGACCCCGAATCGAAAATTTTTGAATTCGGGATTGATTATTATGGTAAATTAGCACTCAAGAAAATACCTGATAATTTTATTGGCCTCAAAGATATTGATGGTTTTAAATCAAAAATAAGAGCCGATTCAAATAAGGAAATTAAAAAACAAAAGGTATTTATTGATGCCTGTGACGAGAAGGACATTGGCTTGGTTTTCATGTTTTCACATAATAAAATTGAAAACAATCCTATAAAAATAGAAGCTTTCAAAAATGATTTAAATAAAAAAGGTACACCTAAAATTACGCGATTGCTACTATCCAATGAGGAGAATCTAAATATTTTTTCTAATCTTTCTGAAGAAAGATTTAATGCTTTGATGGATTTCAGTTTTATAAAATTTAAGGATATTATAAGTTTAGATTCGTTTTATGGAACTAACTTTAATAATTTTCAGCAAAAATACAACGAGAAGACCCGAAAATCTTACATTAATTATTTTTTTACTAAATTATATGAACATTGGGAAATTCTCAGCAATTGGGATGACATTAAAATATTGCCTGAGGGGGAAACTTTTCACCAATCAAATCTTATAAATGTTTCCCTATGTCCCAATAAATTATCTCTTGACATTAAAATAAGCCATAATGACAGATTTATCATTTTAGAATTATTATATTTTTGTAATGGTGATTCAATAGATATTGCAGATAAGGACATCAACATTTATTGTGGAAAAATAATAAAAATTGACCAAACGCTTTATCTACATGGAAATGAAAGCTTTATTCCACTTTTGGAAACCATGAGTACTGGAAAACTATTTTTCCCTTTTGCCCACAAAAAGATTGTAATGAAAAATGTTTTATTACCCTTAGTAATGAAATATGACATTCTCCTTCCGGAAGATCTTGATATTGCAATTAAAGAGATCGATATGACGCCAGCGGTACATTTCAGAGAGTTCCAGGATAAATATCTAATTATTGAACCGAAATTTTATTACGAAGGCAGAATATTTGATAATATCAATACTGATGAAATTTTTATTGAGGAGAATGATAAAACATTCTTTTTAAAACGTGATGTTGAGCATGAAAACGAGTTGGTAAATTATATTAAAAGCCTGCACCCGGGCTTTAAAAGTCAATCTTTTAGTCCATACTTTCAACTACCATTCGATGAAGTAATGAAGAATCATTGGTTTGTTTCTGCTTCCAAACAAATGATGGACAAGGGTATTAAGCTTGTTGGTGTTAAAGAATTGACAAAGATTAAGTACAGTGCCGCAATACCTAAGTGGAATATGAGCATTTCAAGTGGTATCGACTGGTTTGATATTAATGTGAGTGCCAATTGGGGAGATGAAAAAATTGGATTTAGAGATATAAAAAAAGCCATTCTGAATGGTCAGAGTTTTGTGGTTCTTGGCGATGGGTCCTTTGGCGTAATCCCGGAAGAATGGATAAAAAAATATAGCTTTTTGCTTAAAATTGCCAAAGATGATCTTACCGGTAATCTTCAAATAAGTAAAAAGCATTTTGGTATTATAGATTTACTTTTTGATCAGATTGATGATGAAACTGTCCTGGCCGAAATTGAAGATAAAAAAACTAAGTTACTAAATATTGGTAAGATCGAAACCTCAATTATTCCTAAAGAAATTACTGCTACATTGCGTCCATATCAAGAATCAGGGTATCAATGGATGCAGGTGTTGGATGATATATCATGGGGGATGTTTGGCTGACGATATGGGTCTTGGTAAAACACTACAAGCGATCACTTTTTTAGTTTATTTAAAGAACAAATACAAAAATCCTACCTCATTAATTATTTGTCCAACAAGTCTTATTTACAATTGGGAAAATGAGCTGAAAAAAATTTGGCCCTTCACTTAAATATCACATTTTTTACGGCATCGGTCGTTCAATCAATCATACACTTTTTAAAGATTTTGACATTATTATTACTTCTTACGGAACTGCCAGAAATGATATCGAAATCCTTCTCTCGCTCAAATGGGAATATATAATATTGGATGAGAGTCAAGCTATAAAAAATCCTGATGCCAGCACCACAAAAGCCATGTCTTTACTTAGATCAAGAAATAAACTAATCTTAAGCGGTACACCTCTTCAAAATAATACCTTTGATCTTTTTGCACAGTTTAACTTTCTAAATCCCGGTTTACTTGGAAGTCGTGAATTTTTTCGAAATGAATTTGCAAATCCTATTGACAAAAATAATGACAAAGAGGCAAGTCAAACATTACGAACGATGATAAAGCCTTTTATGCTTCGACGCACCAAAACTGAAGTTGCTTTAGATCTTCCAGAAAAAACTGAAACCATCCTTTGGTGTGAAATGGATAAAGAACAAAAAGCTATGTATGATGAGTATAAGGATTATTACCGAAACTCGCTTACTCAAAAAATAGAAGCAGATGGTATGGCAAAATCGGGTATGTACATCCTTGAAGGTCTTCTGAGACTTAGACAAATATGTGATGACCCTCGTTTGATTAAGGATAAAGACAGGTTCCCTATCAAAGGGGTTAAAATACAGGAATTGATCAGAGAAATTATCGAAAATACTGGTGACCACAAAATGCTCATTTTCTCTCAGTTTACTGAAATGCTTTCACTTATACGAACTGAGCTGGATGAAAACAACATCAAATATTGCTATTTGGATGGATCCACACCTGCCATATCACGCAAAAATGAAGTAGATTCTTTCCAAAATAATCCAGATATAAAAGTATTTTTAATATCGCTAAAAGCTGGAGGAGTGGGACTTAATCTGACTGAGGCAGATTATGTTTATATAGTAGACCCATGGTGGAACCCAGCTGTTGAACAACAGGCTATTGACCGTACGCACAGAATAGGACAGAAAAACAATATCTTCGCTTACAAAATGATATGTAAAGATTCTGTAGAAGAAAAAATTTTACTGCTTCAGGAAAAAAAACTTGGAATTTCGAAAGAACTTATTTCCGAAGATGGGGCCTTGTTTAAAAAGCTTACCAAAGAAGATATCCAATTTTTGTTTAGTTAACTGTAAAATTTAATTTTATAACGTTAATCTCAATCCTCGACCTTACCTTTAAAGTGATTCCATCCCTGGGCTGAAATTGGATGGATATTCCCTCCTGAAGTATGCAAAGTAATACCTTCTGATTCATCGGTGATATCCCCGATAATAAAAACATCCGGCATAAATCTTATCTTTTCAAGATCTTTTTCGTTAATAGTAAAAAGTAATTCATAATCCTCGCCACCATGAAGAGCGCATGTAATCGGATCCAAATTAAACTCAAGAGCTGTTCTTTCAGTGTCAGGATGGATAGGTACTTTACCTTCCTCAATAATTGCACCTGTTCCGGATTGTTTGCAAATGTGTATTAATTCGCTGGCAAGTCCATCCGAAATATCAATCATTGATGTAGGTTTGAAACCAGCTTTCTTAAAATAGGCTATAGCCCCAACCTGCGCTTCTGGTTTAAGTTGGCGTTCTATTAAATACTGACTATTCTCCAGTTCAGGTTGGACCCGAAGGATGGGCGAGAAATACCTGTTTTTCTCTCTCAAGAATTTGCAAACCTAAATAAGATGCACCCAAATCCCCTGTAACACAAAGGATATCTCCTTTTTGAGCTCCATTTCTATATACCATGTCGCCTTTTTTTGCTTGGCCTATCGCGGTAATGCTAATTATCATTCCTTTTGGAGATGACGTTGTATCACCGCCAATAAGGTCAATGTTGTACATTTTGCATGCCAAATAAATACCCTCATAAAGTTCCTGTAATGCCTCAAGAGAATATTTACTGGAAACAGCAATTGAGACCGTGATTTGGGTCGGCTCAGCATTCATAGCATAAATGTCTGAAATATTGACAACTACAGATTTATAACCCAGATGCTTTAGCGGTGTATACATCAAGTCAAAATGAATGCCTTCCACAAGCATATCAGTTGAAATGACAGATACTTCACCAATGTTTTGGATCACTGCGCCATCATCACCTACTCCTTTGATTGATGAAACGTGATGCAATTCAAATTTTTTTTGTTAAATTTTCAATCAATCCAAACTCACCAAGTGTATTGACATCGGTAAATGTAGGGTAAGTGTTGTTACTCATATAAACATTTTTTAAAATAAAAATGTGGACAAAATTAAATTAATGACTCATCAACCAAGCTCCAGAGTACATCATTAGTAGGTAGTGATGCCTGATATTCATATTTTTTATTAGTAAAAGGATGTATGAATGACATTCGGTATGCCAACAAACAAATACTTCTATCAAGATTAGGTCGTCTGGACCCATATTTTAAATCGCCTTTTATTGGCAATCCCATAGTTGCTAGTTGGGCTCTGATTTGATGAAACCTACCTGTCTCAAGATCAACTTTTAATAAGTGATAATTGTCAAATGATTGAATCATGGTATAATAAAGTACAGCTTCTTTATAATTATCATCAATTTTTTCATCCGCGGTCATAGCTCGGTTATGCAATTTTTTAAGAAAGTGGTGCAACTTAGTAAGCCCCTTTTCGGGTGACCCTGCTACAATTGCAAGATAGGTCTTATTAACCTTCCGTTCTTTGAGCATTTCAGTAAAGGCTTCAGCAAACTTCTTATTCTTTCCGAAAATTACCAGCCCGGTTACCGGTTGATCAATTCTGTTTAATACAAAAATCGGAGTTTTATATCTTTCTTTAAGTATAGTTTCAAGATCCTCTTTATCAGAATCTGTAGCCTGTACAGCCAAACCGTATTTTTTCAAAATCATTATAAAATCTTCCGTCTCATCAACAACGAAATAAATATCATCAAATGATTTTTTATTTATTTTATTAAGTGATGAAAAATCCACATTTCTATTCTTAAATAAAATTATTCAATCTCCTCATAATCAATATATTCGTCCTGTTTTATGTTTTGATCTTTTTGTTGCTTATTCCGACTATTATTTTGAATTTGCTTAGGTAAAAAATAATTGATGTACACATAATAGCCTACAAATGCCAAAATTATATATTTAATCATATTAATTCGTGCCAAACCGTCAAAAGATATCTCAAAGGTACAATTTGAAAATGAATTAATTTAACGAATAATAAACTTTTAAAGCCTCTTTGAATATATAGCATATTCAACCTGAAAAGCCATTAAAAATAATATTAGGTATGCTTATTAACGTAAAATAAAATGTTCTTTTGTCCGATATTTTTGATACTCGTATCTCCCAAATAAAAAAAATAAATAAACTATTATTATCTAATCATATGGTAAGTTTGGTTTAAACAATAATTTATCAAACTTTCAGTTTTAGTACTTCAATAAACTGTATTATGATTCTGGATTTCAAAATAGATATTAGTACTTTTTTTAAAGTATTTTTATTATTTTTGCACCTTAAATAACAAACATAAAGTAGCATCTATTCTTATGCAATCATTAAAAAGACTTTCCAATATAATAGGACTCATCGTTTTTTTTGTAAGTTTTACCGTATATTTCAATTCTGTAGAGCGAACAGGCAGTCTGTGGGATTGTGGCGAATTCATACTAGGGGCGTATAAGTTACAGGTTGTCCATCCTCCTGGAGCAGGGCTTTTTGTAATCGTGGGACGGATGTTTGCATGGTTGGCCGAAGTTTTTTCAGATGATCCTTCAGATATTGCTTTTGCAATAAATCTCATGTCAGCCTTATGTACTTCTGTAACTTCAATGATGATTGCCTGGACAACCATTATGTTTGGAAAACTTGCTTTAACAGGGAGAGAAAAAGAAACCACAGTAGGTGATAATCTTGCCCTTGGGTTTGCAGGTTTGGTTGCTGGGCTGGCAACTGCTTTCAGTACATCAATATGGTTTTCTGCAGTTGAGGGTGAAGTTTATGCCATGTCAACAATGTTTACAGCTTTAACATTATGGTCAGCAACTAAATATTATTTTCTTCAGGATGACACTCAAGCAAATCGATGGCTCGTATTAAGTCTTTTTGTGAATGGTATGTCTGTTGGTGTTCACTTACTAAGTATTTTATCATTACCGGCGATAGCTTTACTGGTATATTATAAAAAATATAAAGACCACACATTAAAAGGTGCCCTATTTGCAATGGCTTTGGGTATAGCTGGTATTGTTTTTATCCAAAAATTTGTGATAGTGGGCATTCCAACCTTGTGGAAGAATATGGAGTTGCTTTTTGTCAATAGTTTTGGGCTACCTATACATTCCGGCATAATTCCTACGATTCTGATCGTAATGGGAGTGGCATATATAGTATTGAAATATGCACATGCTAAAAACAATCAAATTATACAAATTGCTGCTATCTCTGCTGTCTTCATTTCTATTGCTTTCTCTACTATAGGTGTTGTAGTAATAAGGGCAAATGCAGATACTCCAGTAAATATGAATGTGCCGGGAGATGCTATGCGTTTACTTCCCTATTTAAACAGAGAACAATATGGGGAGCGAGCATTGATATCAGGCCCACATTACGATGCTCAACCATCAGATGTTAAACGAACAGATCGATATGGTAGGGTAGGTAATCGATATGAAATAGTAGATGAAAAATTTGAATATGTTTATGATTCAAAGGACAAAATGCTTTTTCCCAGAATTGGGCATACTGATCAAGGTAGGCCGGAGCTCCATAAAATGTGGCGTGAAGCATTAAATGGAGATAGCAAAGGAAGACCAGGCATGGGATACAATCTTCAGTTTTTAATGCATTATCAGATTAATTGGATGTATTTCAGGTATTTTATGTGGAACTTTGTAGGCAAGCAGAATGGTGAACAGGGATATTTTCCATGGGATATAAAAGGTGGTCATTGGCAATCAGGTATTACACCTGTAGACGAAGCCAAACTTTACAAAATGAATGCCTTACCTGATACTATGAAAATGATGAGTCAAACAATAAGTATTATTTTTTGCCTTTAATTTTCGGTATCCTGGGTCTTGTTTTTCACTTCATTAAGCGTAAAAAGGATTTTACAACCTTATTCGTTCTGTTTGTCATTACAGGTATAGGCATCATTATTTATTCCAATCAGCCACCAAACGAACCCAGGGAACGAGATTATGTTTTGGTTGGTTCATTTATGACATTCTGTATTTGGATAGGCATGAGCGTGTTGGCCATATACTACCTTTTGTCACAAAAAATACAAGGTATTACATCCGCTGCTATTGCTGGTCTATTGGTACTATCGGCCCCCTTAATTATGGGTTTCCAAAATTTTGACGATCATTCACGAAAAGAGCATTATGCTTCCCGTGACTATGCTTCAAATTTTTTGAATAGTGTCGAACCAAACTCAATTATCTTTACCTATGGTGATAATGATACATATCCTCTATGGTACGCACAAGAAGTAGAACATATCCGAACAGATGTTCGGGTTGTTAATTTAAGTTTAATAGCTGTTGACTGGTATATAGAAAAATTAAGATCAAAGGTAAATGATTCTGCACCTATTAAACTTACACTTACTGAAGAAGATTACAGGGGCAAAAATAGAAACCAGATTTTCTTTGCAAATCCTCGGGGAGAAGACATGACTTTACCAATGAATATCTTTGAAGCATTAAGAAAAATTAAAGATCCAAAAAATACGATTCAAGGCCAAACGTTTATATCAAGCCAAAATTTTTATATTCCTGTTGACAAACAAAAATATATGGCTTTAGGCCTTCAACCAAATATAGATTCTACAGAATGGGCTGACAAAATTGAAATCAGATTTCCAGAGAAAGCCACATATTTTACAAAAGATGATCTAGCCATTATGGATGTTATTGCTTCCAATTTTTATGATAGACCAATCTACTTTGCAATCACCTGTCAGGCAAGTAAGTTATTAGGACTGAATGATTATGTAGAAATGGAAGGACTTGGTCTTAGAATTTCTCCTACCAAAATCAGAACAAAGTCCCAACTTCCCTCCATTTATGGATATGGAGATATTGATGTGGATAAAACATATAATAATGTTATGACTAAGTGGAAATGGGGTAATTTTGACAAAAAGAAATTGTTTATCGACAAAAGTTACATGGCTGAGGTTCAAGCAATGAAACTTGTTATGTTACGTGCTGCCATTGAATTTGACAGGCAAGGAAATAAAACAAAAGCAGCCGAAATGGCCAACAAATATTTTGAATCATTTCCTCACATGAACTTTCCTTATGACGCTGGTATAATGCCTTTTATTAATGTATTAGTAAATACCAAAGATTTTGAATCTGTCAAAAAGAACTTAAGAATTCTAGCCGAAGAAACAGCCCAGTATATTAAATTTTACGAGTCGCAGACCGATAAAGCTGTTTTTGATAGTTTCAGACAGGATTATGAATATCGATTGGGTTCAATACAAGATATTCTCGAAGTTGCTAAAAAGGTAGAAGATCCTGCTTTTGAAAAAGAAATGAATGATAAATTAAGTCCTTTAACAAAGACCGCGCCACTTAATTAAATTAAAAAATGGTAGTTGCAATAGGTTCCGATCATGCTGGTTTTGAATATAAGGAGTTTATTATAAAGTTTCTTCTTAAATGTGGCCACCGGATAATTGATTTTGGCACACATAATCTGGAATCAGTGGATTATCCGGATTTTGCCCATCCAACTGCTGAGGCCATCGAGACATCAAAAGCAGAACTTGGCTTGTTAATATGTGGTAGCGGCAATGGAGTTTGTATTACTGCAAATAAACACAAGGACATCAGAGCTGCATTATGCTGGACTGTTGAATTAGCTGCTCTGGCCCGGTTACATAACAATGCTAATGTATTGTGTCTTCCTGCAAGATTTATTAGTAAACGAATGGCTAAAAATATTGTTGAAAAGTTTATTGAGACACCATTTGAAGGTGGAAGGCATGCCAGAAGAGTAAATAAAATATCTGTCTGAAATTATTTAAATATTATTCCCAATTATAGGTTATGTACAAAATATTTTTTATTTTATTATTGCTTTTTTTTGTTTCCTCTTCCTATGGACAATATGTAAGTGGCGTCACTGTGCCTGACAAAAGCAAACCAGTTGTAAGTGATCCATTAGATATCCAAAGCAGATGTGCCAAAAGTATAAGTGCTGCAACACTTAGAGATCACCTTAGAATCCTGGCTTCTGACTCTTTGCAAGGAAGAGAAACCGGTCAAAAAGGGATGGAAATGGCTTCCGACTATATTTCAAATTATATTTATAATTTAGGTTTAAAAGGTCTTTTTAACTCAACGGCTTTTCAACAGAATATTGCTTTTACATATTCAAAATGGGCTGATACAGATATCTATGTAAATAAAGAAAGATTCAGACATTTATGGGATTATCTGGCGTTACCGGATAAAAACGAAAGTCAAAAGGCCATTATAACAAATGAAGTTATGTTTCTTGGATATGGGATTGATGATCCAAAATATAGTGATTACAAAAATGTTGATGTAAAAGATAAAGTAATATTGATAAATAGAGGCGAACCTCTTAAAAAAGACAGTACATCTTATATTACTGATGCTAAATCTCTTTCTGAATGGAGTAACCAAGATATGGAAAAGAAATTAATTCTAGCTAAGGAAAGAGGGGTCAAATTAGTTTTGATCATAGAAAATGATATAAAAAAATTGCTGGAATTAAATAGAAAAAAATTGTTAGGATCCTTTATGGAGCTAGGCAATACCAAGGATAAAAAATTAGTATACCCAAACAACGTTTATATTTCTTCTACTGTAGCAAAGGCAATAATTGGAACCTATGAAAAGAAAATATTAAAAGCCAGAAAGAAAATGAGTAAAGGTAAGCCGATGAATGTGGTAATGTCTACTGATATGGTTATTAACCTATTTAAAGGCGCCACTTTACTTGAAGGTAAAAACGTTATTGGGCTTATTGAGGGAAAATCCAAAAAAGACGAATATGTGATTGTTTCGGCTCATTATGACCATCTAGGAAAAAAAGGTGATGAAATATTTAATGGTGCAGATGACAACGGATCGGGCAGTTCGACGTTAATGGAATTGGCTAAAGCTTTTCAACAAGCCGTCCTTGAAGGCAGTCAACCAGAAAGAAGTGTCGTATTTATTTGGTTTTGTGGCGAAGAAAAAGGTCTGTTGGGTTCAGAATATTATACCCAAAATCCTCCGTTTCCATTAAATCAGACCATGGTTGACATTAATATTGATATGGTTGGTAGAATTGACGAAAAATATGCCGGAAACCCAGATTACATTTATTTAATCGGCTCTGACAGATTAAGTTCAGATCTGCATAAAATCAGCGAAGATGTAAATCAAAAGTATGTACAAATGACCCTTGATTATACATATAATTCCGAAGACGATCCAAATAAATTTTACTACAGATCTGACCATTATAATTTTGCAAAAAATGGAATACCCGCCATCTTCTATTTTAATGGAACACATAGTGATTATCACCAAACAACCGATGATGTTGAAAAAATAAATTTTGAGGCTATGGAAAAAAGAGGAAAATTAATTTTTCATACCATTTGGGAATTAGCAAACAGAGCCGAGAAGATAAGAGTTGATGGCATTTTTAAATAATTGAAATAGTTGATAATAAAAAGTCATTAACTTTATTATTAAATAATTCGAAAAAAATCTATTTTTACTAAAAATTAGTAAGCATGACTCTAGGTCAATTTTTTGATGTGGTCTCCCAACAGCCGACATTAGTTTTATTTTATTTTTTCGCTTTACCTTTTACAGCCTTTCTTGCTTCAATATTTGGTAAGGGAGAAGGACATATTTCGCCATGGAATTACTTATATAGCTGTTTGGTTTATTTTGCATGTATTCCCGGAATATTTGCCCTTACCCTAAATGCTTATATTTTTCTTTTTGAGCGTCAAAAAGTGATGGAAACAAATCTATATACCCAAGTTCTGCCTGTAATTTGTATGATAGTGACATTATGGTTAATCAAACGAAATGTTGATCTAAATGAAGTGCCTGGATTTGATAAAATAGGTAGCCTTATTTTTATTATTACAGTATTAATCAGTTTGATGTGGATTTTGGAAAAGACAAATATTTTTGTATTTACCTTTATGCCTTTTTATCAGTTTGTATTATTTTTTATTGGCTTTTTGGTTTTAGTAAGATTCGGGTGGCAAAAAATGATGGGTTAGAACAAAATATACACACCTGAAAAATAGTCTATCAATATGCCTCTCCAATTTATGCTTTTGCTTTTTGTATTATTAACCATTCAAGGCCGCAGCTCCACCCACTATCTCTGATAGTTCTTTTGTGATAGCCTCTTGTCTGGCTTTATTATAATTAATTTTAAGAGCCTTCATGAGTTCATCAGCATTGGTTGTTGCATTATCCATCGCTGTCATGCGAGCACCATGTTCACATGCATGATTATCCAAAATGAATTTTTGGAAAGATACCTGAAGAATACTTGGAATCAATTCATCCATCAAAACTTCCATATTTGGCTCAAAAAGATAGTTTGCTTTTGATTTGCTTTTGGCGGGATTAACTACTTCCAAAGGTACAACCGGCATAAACTGAACAGCCTGTGGTTCCTGTAATGCTGCATTCCTGAATTGGCTATAACATACATCTACTCTGTCATACTCACCGACCATAAACTTATCCATAAGCATTTGAGAGACTTTGGAGATGTTTTCATAGCTGAGGTCTGAAAAAAGATCAACATATTCATTAATGATCGTGCAATCAGGAAATCTTTTCTTTAAAGTATCATATCCTTTTTTGCCAACAAAAATCAAGGATAGGTTTTTTTCAGCTCTTTGCATGCTGTATATTCCTTCCACTTTAATAATGGCTTCTTTAATAATATTTGTATTGAATGCGCCACAAAGACCTCTATTAGAAGTTATAACCACAATAGCCACTTTCTTAGGTTCCCTTACCTTTACAAATGGAGAGTTAATGTCACCGTCCAGGTTGGCTACGATATTTTTCATCATCTTATCCAACCTGTTTGCGTAAGGTCTCATTTCTGTGATTAGGTTTTGTGCCCTTCTTAACTTCGAAGCAGAAACCATTTTCATAGCTTTAGTAATCTGCTGTGTAGATTGGACAGATTTTATCCTTTCGCGTACTTCCTTTAACTTTCCGGACATGCCTTTGTGTTTATGAGATGTTTAACTATGAAACATTAATTATTTAAACTGACTAGTTATTTCAGTACAAACTCTTTTTAAAGTTGCTATCACTTCATCTGATAAATTTCCCTTTCTAAGCGCTTCGAGTGTTGATGCTTCCGTTCTTTCAAGCGTTGTAAGGAAAATTTCCTCAAACTGTCGAATTTTATTGACTGGTACGTTCCTCAAGAGACCTTGGGATCCAAGATAAATTATGGCAACCTGCTTCTCGACGGATACGGGGGAATATTGTGGCTGTTTTAATATTTCGACATTTCTTTTACCCTTTTCTAATACGGATTGTGTGGCAGCATCCAGGTCCGATCCGAATTTCGCAAATGCTTCTAATTCTCTATATTGCGCCTGATCAAGTTTCAGAGTACCTGCTACTTTTTTCATTGACTTAATCTGAGCATTACCACCAACCCTTGATACAGAAATTCCAACATTTATGGCGGGCCTTATGCCTGCATTAAACAAATTTGATTCAAGAAAAATCTGTCCATCAGTAATAGAAATCACATTGGTCGGTATATAAGCAGATACATCACCTGCCTGTGTTTCTATGATAGGAAGTGCTGTCAGTGATCCACCACCTTTTACAAGTCCGGCCTTTTTAAGAGACTCGGGAAGATCATTCATGCTTCTCGCAATCTCATCATTATTAATAATTTTTGCCGCACGCTCCAAAAGTCTTGAGTGCAGATAAAATACGTCTCCAGGATATGCTTCCCTTCCAGGAGGTCTTTTTAACAACAATGATACTTCTCTATACGCAACAGCTTGTTTTGACAAATCATCGTATATTATCAATGCAGGTCTGCCTGAATCTCTAAAAAATTCACCTATTGCTGCACCTGCAAACGGCGCATAAAACTGAATAGGTGCAGGATCAGCTGCAGAAGCAGAAACAATTGTCGTATATGCCATTGCACCACCTTCTTCAAGTGCTTTTAAAACTTGTGCTACGGTTGAGGCTTTTTGTCCGGAAGCAACATATATACAATATACCGGCTCTCCTCTTTCAAAAAACTCTTTTTGATTGATGATTGTGTCAATTGCAATTGCGGACTTACCCGTTTGTCTGTCTCCAATAATCAATTCTCTTTGACCTCTACCAATGGGAATCATGGAATCAATTGCTTTGATTCCCGTTTGAAGAGGTTCTGTTACCGGCTGTCTAAAAATAACACCAGGTGCTTTCCTCTCCAAAGGCATTTCATAAGTAATTCCTTTGATCGGACCTTTGCCATCTATAGGTATTCCAAGAGGGTTTACAACTCTTCCGATAAAGCCTTCTCCAACATTAATCGAAGCAATCCTTGATGTTCGTCTAACTGTTGAGCCTTCTTTTATACCATCACTGGCACCTAAAAGGACCACACCAACATTATCTTCTTCCAGATTTAAAACAATGGCTTGAACTCCGGTTTCAAATTCAACCAATTCTCCAGCCTGAGCTTTTGATAGTCCGTAAACCCTGGCAATACCATCTCCTACTTGTAGTACTGTTCCTACTTCTTCAAGCTCTGCCTCAGTTTTAAATCCAGATAACTGTTGTTTCAGTATTGCGGATATTTCATCAGGTTTAACATCAACCATATTTATTAGTATTTATAATTTTATTAAATTGATTTTACATATTGATTTCCAATAAACTCTTTTTTAAGTTGATCAAGCTTATGGACAACGCTTGCATCATATAATTTGTCTCCCACTTCGATCATAAACCCGCCAATAATATTTGGATCAATCTTGGTTACAATATCCAATCGATCCATTGTAATTTGGCTGGCAAGCAACTTTAATTTGATATCGCCAAGCAAAGTCTCATTTAAGGGTGTTGCTGTTGTTATAATTACTGTAGAAATTTTATTATAATCTTTATACTGAGAAATGAAATCGGCGCTAATTTCAGGAAGAAACATCTCCATTCCTTTTTTCATTATAACATCAAAAAAAGCAATTCTCGTCTTACTTAATTTACCATCAAACAATAGTTTGAATATGTGTAATTTTTTGGTAGTATTAATTATTGGGCTTTTAATAAGCAAATGCAAATCCCTATTCTTAATCGCTTCATTAAAATATTCAATGTCTTGCAAAATGGCATCTAACTCGTTTCGTTCAAGCGCCAAATCCAAGAGTGATTTCGCATATCTGGAGGAAATTCTACTTACTGACATTTTATTTCTATTGTATTATGATCTAATAAGTATAATTAATTCAGATTAAGTTCTTTCACCAAACTATTTACAAAATTCTCCTGCTCCATATTGCCTTTTAATTCTTTTCGTATTACTTTTTCAGCTATGGAAAGCGCCATACTTCCAATTTCATTTTTTACTTCAGTAATTGCCGCTTTTTTCTGATTTTCTATATCCAGCATAGCGGTAGTTGCAATTTTGGAAGCCTCCTCTTTTGCCTTTTCCCGAGCTTCAAAAATAATTTGATTTTTAATATCCTTAGCTTCCTGAAGCATTTTTGATCTCTCTTCACGCGCTTCTGCAAGCAATTTTTCGTTTTCAGATTTCATGTTTGCCATTTCTTCCCGAGCTTTTTTCGCTTGATCAATAGCAGTCTGAATCTCTCCTTCTCTCTTAGCCAATGCTTCAGAAATTGGAATAAAAGCATATTTGCTCATGATGTACCAAAATAATAGAAAGATAAGCAAAGACCATATGGCTAAGCCTGGAGTAGGTTGAAATGGTGTAAAACTTAATAAACAAAACATATGTTAGACCTTTTTAATATTTTCAAAATATAATAACCAACATTAAAAAGCAACCTGCTCAGCCAACCGCGTTGCAAGTCACTTGTTTTTTGGTTAGCCAAATTACCCAGCCATGAAAATAGAAAGTAGAATGGCGATAAGTCCTGCACCTTCCACGAAAGCCGCCATCAAAAGCATTACACCTCTGATGTCACCAGATGCTTCTGGTTGTCTTGCGATCGCTTCAACTGCTTTACCTCCTACCATACCAATTCCGATTCCTACGCCGATTACGGCTAATCCTGCTCCTACTGCTGCTAATGTACCAGTCATTTTTGTTGATTTATGATTATAAAATTAATGATGATGTTCTTCTATTGCAGAACCAATATATGATGCTGTTAATATTGTAAATACATATGCCTGAACAAATGCCACTATCAATTCAATGGCCATCATAAAGATTGTCAATGGTACTGCTAAAGCTGTTCCTATGACTCCTCCGCCTAGGCTTTCCCCTGAATTGCCAAAAATAAATATCAAACCAATAAAGCTTAAAATGGCAATGTGCCCCGCTGAAATATTACCAGCCAATCGCATCATCAATGTCAAAGGTTTGATAAATAATCCCATAATTTCGACTCCTGCCAGTAATGGTTTTATAAAAACAGGAACATTGGGCATCCAAAATATATGTTGCCAATAATCTTTTTTTCCATTAATGTTGACAATTACAAAAACAATTAATGCCATAATCATGGTCACAGTCAAATTACCTGTAACGTTTGTTCCACCAAAAAATGGTATCTGACCAAATAAATTCAGTCCTAATACAAAAAAGAAAATGCTCATTAAAAGAGGCAAAAATCTCATGTACTTTTTTATTCCGATAAAAGGAATTGCAACTTCATCTCTAACAAAAACAAACATTGGTTCAATAAAACCCTGCAAACCGTTGGGTGCATTCTCAGGATTATCCTTATATTTTCGAGCCACTTTTCTAAATGCCCAAAACAAAAAGAGAGATACCAGAATCATTGAAACTACGTTTTTCGTAGGCGAAAAATCGTAGAATGAAGTTAACCCGCCTCCAAGTATCCCTCCATCCAATGTGGATCTGGCATCTAATCTATATTCTTTGCCATTATGAATGGCGTAATAAATATCCTTAACCTTACCTTTTACTGTCTCTTTTTTATGTGAAAATCCACTAATGTTAGCTGCTCCGTTCATTGGAAATCCAGTATCAATTACCTTGTGGACACTTCCATGATGCAATGCATAACCATTGTAAGCTTCATGACCATCTTCATGATGTCCAGAATGAAATCTTCCTGAACTGAATAAGTCCCAACCTCGCTCCGGAGCGTATAATATCATGGGCAATGGAATGGTCACAATATCAAGAATGGTATAGACATTTGCATCACTGATATGGTGGATCGCGGTAGCAGCCGGGTCAAATGGGGTTACTTGATGTGTATTATCGTGCCCCTGTGTCATTTCAGAAGCATCTTCAGTTAAGTTACTTCCCAACATTTGCTGTGTACTGTCTGTTTTTTGACTTGCTGATGGAACAGATTGATGGTCCTGACCATGACAGAAAGTCACACTAAAAACAAATACAGCAAAAAATAAAATAATTTTACTTTTCATTAGATGTTTATCTATTTTGAAAATTTTGCCACAAAAGTAATTAATCTTTATGATAATAATATCATTGACTCTTTTTTATTTAATCTAAATATTTTGTGTAAAAAAGTGTGATAGATATTTAAAAAATCCAAATTGTATACGTTAAATTATTGTTACTTTAGTAATAAATAATTATAATATTGCTATTTACGTATATTTTGAAATATTATTTGTTGGTCAAACATATTTTTAATAGAGTTAAGCTGCACAAAAGGCTAACTTTAGGATTAGATTATTTTCCATATTATATATCCAGACCGAACGAATTAGTATTATTTGTTTTTAAAGATAAGCCCAGCTACCTTATCGCCTACTTCCGAACATTTGAATGAAACTTGAGGCCTAAGATCCTCTGTCAAGAAACCATCAGCTATACATTTATCTACAGACTTAAGAATATCATCTGCTTCCAAAAAATATCCAAAGTCTCTAAGCATCATCTCAACCGAAAGGATTGTTGCCAGCGGATTTGCAATATCTTTACCCGCAGCTTGAGGATAGGAACCATGTATTGGCTCGTACAGTGCAGATGTATCACCTTTAGAAGCAGATGGCAACAAGCCCATAGAACCGGAGAGTACGCTTGCTTCATCAGATAAAATATCTCCAAAAAGATTATCACAAAGTACTACATCGAATCTTGACGGGTTTAAAATGACTTGCATGGCAGCATTGTCAATAAATAAAAAATCCAAAGTAACTTCAGGATATTGATCACTTAACTCCTTAACCACAGATCTCCAAAGCCTCGACGTTTCGAGTACGTTGGCTTTATCTACGAGTGTTAACTTCTTCTTTCTTGTCATTGCCTGCTGGAATGCCAAGTGAGTGATCCGTTCTATTTCATATCTGTGATATAAACACAAATCTGATGAATAAGTGGCCTCTTTAATTTTTTCGCCAAAATAAATACCTCCAGTCAATTCCCTATAAATAACAAAATCAACATCTTTTAAGATTTCAGGTTTAAATACCGAAAGGTGCAATAGTTGATTGTAAATTTTAACCGGTCTAATATTTGCAAATAAACCAAGAGCTTTTCTCATACGAAGCAATCCTTGTTCGGGTCTAATTAAGGCTGATGGATCATTATCATATTTTGGATCTCCTATGGCCCCCAGTAAAATAGCGTCAGCCGACTGACAAGCAATGAGAGAAGCTTCCGGGAAAGGATCTCCTGTTGCATCAATAGCACAGGCACCAATCAATGCATGTTCAATCGTCCATTTAATAGAATATTTTATTTCTACAGCTGTTAATACCTTAAGTGCTTGCGTTATTACCTCCGGGCCTATCCCATCCCCTGAGAGGATAGATATTTTATTTAAAGATCTTCCACTCATAAATTTATTTTAATAGCCAGCTTATAATGTAAAAATGCGCTTTTTTTCAAATGATTCTATTTCCTCTTTTATACTAATTAAATAATCAATGTCGTCATATCCATTGATCAGACATACTTTTTTGTAAGGATCTATGTCAAATGATACATTTATTTGACCAACATTCAATGTCTGTGCATCAACATTAACTTCAAGTAGCGTTTGATGATCTCGTTCAAGGATTTGAAAAATATTATTTAAAACATCTTGATTTACTTGTAATGGGAGGATTCCATTATTTAATGCATTGCCCCGAAAAATATCTGCAAAAAAGCTGCTGATCACTACTTTAAATCCGTAATCGGCGAGTGACCATGCAGCATGTTCTCTACTGGAACCGCAGCCAAAATTTTTGCCCGCAACAAGAATTTTACCTTTATATTTGTCATTATTTAAAATAAAATCATTGATGATAGTACCATCTTGATTATAACGCCAATCTCTGAATAAGTTTTGTCCAAATCCTTCTTTAGAAACAGATTTCAAAAATCGAGCAGGGATTATCTGGTCAGTGTCAATGTCTTCAATTGGTAATGGAACAGCAGTACTTACCATTATATTTAATTTCTCCATAATTTCAGTTTAAATAATTTCTGACATCGACTATTTTTCCGGCTATTGCAGCTGCAGCGGCCATCATTGGACTTGCGAGGATTGTTCTCGCTCCTTGACCCTGCCTACCTTCAAAATTTCTGTTTGAAGTAGAAACACAATATTCACCTGCAGGAATTTTGTCCTCATTCATTCCCAGACAGGCACTACATCCAGGCTCTCTAAGTTCAAAGCCTGATGCTGCAAAAATTTTATCTAAACCTTCTGCTTTAGCCTGAATTTCAACTTGCTTTGAACCGGGTACAATATATACTTTGACGTGATCAGCTTTTCTTTTGCCGTTCACATAAGCTGCAACTTGTCTGAGATCTTCTATTCGACTATTTGTGCAACTTCCAATAAATACATTTTGAATTCTTTTACCTAACATAGATTCTCCGATTTTCATGCCCATATATTGCAATGATTTAATGTGCGAATCTGAAAACTTGTCTATAGAGATCACTTCTGAAATACCCATGCCCATTCCCGGATTTGTTCCATAAGTCATCATTGGTTCAATATCTTCGGCATTGTAATTATATTCAGCGTCAAAGGTAGCATCATGATCGGAGTCTAAGGTTTTCCAATATTTTAATGCATTTTCCCAATCTTTATCTTTTGGTGCAAAACGTTTACCTTTTATATACTCATATGTAGTTTGATCAGGAGCAATCATTCCGCCTCTTGCACCCAGTTCAATACTCATATTACAAATTGTCATTCTGGCTTCCATAGACAAAGATCGTATCGTTGAACCTGCAAATTCAATAAAATATCCAGTCCCTCCAGCAGCTGTTAGTTTTGATATGATGTAAAGAATAATATCTTTGGAATATACCCCTTTTGAGAGATTTCCTTCCACATTTATTCGCATTGTTTTTGGTCTTTCAAGTACAAGACACTGAGTTGCCATCACCTGCTCTACCTGTGAAGTTCCAATGCCAAAAGATATATTACCAAAAGCTCCGTGTGTACTCGTGTGACTGTCTCCACATACAATTGTCATCCCGGGTAATGTTAAACCAAGTTCAGGCCCAATGACATGGACAATACCTTGATATTTGTGACCTAAGCCGTAGAGTTCAACTCCAAATTCAAGGCAATTTTGTGTCAATTTGTCAACTTGAAGTCTTCCCATTGCATCCTTAATGGGTAAATGCTGATCGATTGTTGGCACATTATGGTCCGCAGTAGCTAAAATGCGATCCCTTCTGAAAATGCCTATTCCCCTAGACTTAAGACCATCAAAAGCTTGTGGGCTGGTCACTTCATGAATAAGGTGTTTGTCAATATATATAACATCTCTTGTTTCGTCAATAGATTTAACGATATGGGCATCCCAAATTTTGTCAAATAATGTCACTTTATTTATTTAGAATTAAAAATTTATAATGAACAGCAATATCATTTATACCATTGCATAAATTTTTTGCTCAAATAATTTCTGAAGGTCAACATCTACAACTTCTTTTTGGTGGTCTGCCAATATAAGGAAATGGTGATATGCCACATCAAGCTCATCTTTTCTAAGATGATGGCCTAATTCCTTAAATCTGTATGCCAGTGCAGCCCGACCTGATCTCGCAGTAAGAACAATTGAAGATTGGTCAACACCGACGTCTGCAGGGTTTATTATCTCATAAGTCTCGCGATTTTTAATTACACCATCCTGATGGATACCCGAAGAATGTGCAAAAGCATTGGCACCAACAATAGCTTTATTAGCCTGAACTGTCATCCCCATAGTTTCAGAAACAAGCAAGCTTATACCCTTAAGCATTGTTGATTGTATACTTGTTTCATATTTATGTCCGAACCGTTGTTTTAAAATCATTACAACCTCTTCCAAAGCTGTATTCCCAGCACGTTCTCCAATGCCATTGATGGTGCACTCTACCTGTCTGGCACCATTTTCAACACCAGCTATTGAATTTGCAGTAGCCATTCCAAGGTCATTATGACAATGTGTAGATAAAACGACATTATGAATTCCTGTTACGTTCTCTTTTAAATAAGCCATTTTTTCACCATATTCATGAGGCAAACAATATCCTGTTGTATCTGGAATATTCAATACCGTTGCACCTGCTTTAATAACAGCTTCACACACCCTTGCCAGAAAATCGTTGTCTGTCCGGCCAGCATCTTCAGCATAAAATTCAACATCATCTACAAATGATTTAGCTAGTTTTACAGCTGCTATGGCGCGATATAGAATATCTTCACGTGTAGTATTCAACTTAAACCTGACATGGCTGTCAGATGTTCCAATTCCTGTGTGTATTCTTGGTCTGACAGCTCCTTTCAATGCTTGTGCAGCTACTTCAATATCTTTAACAACGGCTCTGGAAAGTCCACAAACTGTTGCACTTTTAACTATTTGGGCAACTGCCTGAACGGCTTCAAAATCTCCCGGACTTGATATTGGAAAACCGGCTTCAATAATATCTACCCCAAAAACATCTAATTGTTCTGCAATAATCATTTTTTGCTCTTTAAGCAATTTGCAGCCTGGCACCTGCTCTCCGTCCCTTAAAGTTGTATCAAATATAAATATTTTCTCAGTTGCCATAAGCAGATCAATTTAAATAATTAAGCGTATTAAGAGCCAAAAGTATTACAAGCATATTTAAACACTTGATCAATTGTATCTAATTGCTCCAATGTTCAACATACCGATAATAAAGCTCAATAGACTGAATATCAAGCATGTATAACTTCTAGGTTTACAGTCTTAAAAAATAAAATGTTTTCTTTGAAATTGGTCAGAAGCCAAGTGCCTTTGATATTTGATTTGCATGATCACCCGAAATGACATTATCTATTATATGTGAAACAAAACCGTTTTCATCAATAATAACAGTGGTCCTGTACACTCCCTCTACCTCTTTACCCATAAATACTTTAGGACCGAAATATCCAAAAGCATTTATAATTAATTTGTCAGGGTCAGCTATTAATGAAAAAGGTAGTTCATATTTATCTATAAATTTTTTGTGTTTTTTTTCAGTATCCGGACTTATTCCATATATAGTATAGCCATTTTTGTGAAATATTTTAAAATTGTCTCTCAGATTACATACTTCTTTAGTACACGTAGGACTATCGTCTTTGGGGTAAAAAAACAAAATGACTTTCTTGCCCAAAATACTCTTTGAAGTTATTGGACTGCCGTCTTCCAAAACCGATGAAAAAGTGGGAATGAAGTCCCCAACTTTAATTTTTCCCATAAGATTTATAAATTTATGATTTGTGTGAAGGGGAACAAAAGAAGATATTATAAGTTTAAAAATTTAACTTATTTGAACTACGATAATAAAAAGAAGATAACAACCTTCATATTATTCCTTCGAAATACATTATTCAACATCAATAAAGTTTTTTAATTCAGGATATTGATTTCTGATCAAAGCCATCTTAGTCCTATCCAATTCTACACCCTGATAATAAGGTATTATACTGGATTCTGGCATTCCGTTTCTGATCAATTCTCCTTTTAAAAGTCTTGCATCATTATATAAAACAAAATTACCCATAGTGTAAGTATATTGTTCTTCATTAGCTTTCTTCTCTACAATAGCATCATTTCTTAGACTTAAAACATCACTTTTTAGCATTTGAGATACCTTTGAAAATCTCACTCTGAATGTCACACCTTTATTTTTATTTTCAAAATTATCCCAGAGTGTATCCCGATATTGCTCAGCTACCGTGGGAGTTTCCATAATTACTCTTAAATTTATGTCCTGAAAATTCAATATTTCTAAATCTATTCTTCTGTTTGTTTTTGCTGCCAAAGTAGATGGAATACCATTTATCGAAGGTAAGGCAATCGGAAAATTTGCTCCACAACCCTGCATGAAAATACGATGTGGGCTGACACCTGACGTTATTAATTTTTCAGCTATTTTTTCGGCCCTTTTAATAGAAAAATACAAGTCAAAATCTGGTCGCCCTTCCGAAACACAATGGCTCTTAAGCATAACATTAATGTCAGGATAAATGACCATCAATTCTGTAATTTTTTTTATTTGGGCAATGTTTGAGGGAGTAAGAACATCTTCATTTTCGTTAAAAAATAAGGCTTTGCTGACAAAATCTCTCATGGGTAAAACTTCTGGTGAAGGAGACACAATTTGTTCGATATTTTCTGATACCATTGAAGAGTCGCTTTCCACAGGTACAAACATTGGTCGTTCAACAAATGCCAATTGATCAAGAATCTGCTCCTTAAAATACGCTATATAAATATCGAATCCGCCTATAGATTCCAGTCTGTCAGATGAAAATAACGCGGTCATTCCATCAGCTGAAAGTTCAAAATCGATATCATCTTTTGGTGAATTTATAAGCACCCCAAGGTTTTTGCATTTTGTCCATGCCCCAACATCAGTATAGTCTGCACTAAAAATATCGAAACCGCCTAAAGTTTCTAATCTATCAGATGAAAAATAAAGTTTTGACCCATTTTTCGCCAGAACGGGTCCTATTTCATTTGCACCCGAATTAATCATGGGGCCAAAATTTACGGGGAGCTGCCATATATTGTGACTTTTAATTGCATAATATAAATCAAACCCGCCGTATCCTTCATTTTTTTGCGATGAGAAAATGATCAAACTATCATTAAAAACAAATAAGTCCTTGTCTCCATTTTCTGCAATAAAGGGAAGTTCAGCAGCAAATGGCAATATTGCCGGATCTCTATCCAAACTAAATGTATCCAAATACAAAGTGCCAGTATGAGAATGCTCTGTTTTTATAAAATATATTATAGATCCATCTGAACTAAAATCCTGCAAAATATCATTTTTGGGTGTGTTAAGAAGTTGCTCGAATGGCAAAACAGATGACCAGTTGCCATCCTTTAAATCAACCAAAAACATATCTGTCGAATATCTCCCTTTAACTTCATCTGCCAATCCGTTTTCATTTCTGAGGCCCCCAATGGTTCCCTCCCTAGCTGATGAAAAGTAGTAACGTCCTTGCATAGTAGGGCTTTGGATTGGCGCGATTTCATCATAAATTGAATTTACGTTTGGACCAAGGTTTTCTACAAAAGCTAATTGAGGGGCATATTTTTGATTTTTTGCATAGCCACAGCGTTTTATTTCATTTATTGTTTCTTTCCAGATACCTGTATTTGGTTTTAGGGAATTAAGAAACATCTTATAAAATTTAGACGCTTCAATATAATCCTGTTTGGCAAAATAGGATTTAGCGGCATATTTAAACTTTCTCGTATCTATAGATTTCAAATTGTGCGCTAAAGCTAAATCACGAATACTCGCATCAGGTTTATTTATATAGTAATTGCAGATTCCCCTTTTAATTAGCAAATCAGCATCTTTTTCTGCATTTTTACAAGCTGAATATGCTTCAAAAGCATCCCTGTATTTGCCAACATTGAAATACGTATCTCCTTGTTTTTTAATCGCCTTCTGAGCAAATATGCTATTTGAGATGGTAAAAAAAAAGAGAAAACCTATAATGATGCTTCTAATCATTTTTTAAAGTTAAATAGCTAAATTTGGGTCAAACTTCTCAAGATAGTCGGCAATCCTTCTTAAAAACGAGCCCCCCAGAGAACCGTCAACTATTCGGTGATCATATGACAATGACAAAAACATTAACTGTCTAATGGCTATTACATCTCCATACTCTGTTTCCAAAACAGCAGGTTTTTTCCTGATGGCGCCAGTTGCGAGAATGGCTACTTGTGGCTGATTTATAATAGGTGTGCCCATCACATTGCCAAATGTTCCTACGTTTGTCAATGTAAAAGTGCCGTCTTTAATTTCTTCAGGCTTGAGCTTATTTTCCCTTGCTCTTCCAGCCAAGTCATTTACTTTTTTAGTTAATCCTGCTAAATTCAGCAAATCGGCATTCTTAATGACTGGTACAATTAAATTACCAGATGGAAGGGCAGCAGCCATACCTATATTTATATCCTTTTTTATTAGAATTTTATTACCGTCAAGTGAAACATTGACCATAGGAAAGTCTTTGATAGCCTTTACAACTGCATCAATAAACAGTGGCGTAAAAGTAATATTCTCACCATATTTCTCTCGAAATTTATTTTTATTTCGCTCTCTCCACTGGAACATATTGGTCACATCTGCCTCCACAAATGATGTCACATGAGGTGCCGTTTGTTTTGACATGACCATATGGTCAGCAATCAATTTACGCATGCGGTCCATCTCCACAATCTCCACCCCGCCTGACATTGACGAAAATGAGGGTGAAGTAACCGGTGCACCAGTTGAAACCTGAACTTTTGGGACGTTGACCTCATTTAAGTCCGAAGAGATATTCATAGATTTTAAAGCATATCTACTTTTGAACATAATCCATTATATCCTTTTTAGTCACACGACCGTTTGCACCCATGCCAGATATTTTTGCCAACTCTTCTCCTGTTATGTTTTCCTGTTTAGCTATGCTTTTAACCAAAGGAGAGTAGAATCTGTCGACTGACATTTTATCCCCTTGTGGTACTTTCTGAATTAATAATTCAGATTTGAGATCTTTTATATTATTTTCAATATTTGACACATTTGAATCAATTTGTGGCAATATTTCAGGTTCTTTTACAACAGTAGACGCAATGTTGGCAGAGTCATTTTCTGTTGAAATTACAGCAATTACTTTCCCAACTTCAACTACAGAATCTTCAGGATAAAAAATTTCAGTTATGGTTCCTTCTGCAGGGGAAGGTATCTCAGAGTCTACTTTGTCGGTAGCAATTTCAAGAATGGTTTCATCCAAACCTACACGTTCTCCAACTTTTTTTACCCACTTGAGGATGGTAGCCTCGATGATACTTTCTCCCATTTTGGGCATTAAGAGTTCTATTCTGGCCATTATTGATGATTACGGTTAGGTTTTCTAAAAGGCAAATTTACGAATATTTATTTTGACTTTGTAATACTTTGAATAAAATCACTTACCTGTATCAATTTATATACTCTCTTCTTTTAAGACTATTTACATTTCTCTTAAAAAATAAAGTAAATCCCTAACAAATATATTTGTTTTTAATAAAATATGATGCTAAAAAAATTCAGATAGTATATAATCCCAATTACCAATGATATAATTGGGCTATAAGCTTTGCAATAAATTTGTTAAGAGTAAATGATGTTTTATTTTTACTCAAAATTATCTAATAAATTTAAGTAACAAATTCAGCGCGTAATTTGAAGCTATTTCTATGTTTTTACTCCTATCTTTCCCCAACCTAATCAATTGGGTTAAATTTTTTGACGCTGTCACCTACACAAATCCAAATGGTGCCCACTGGTTTTTCAGAAGTTCCGCCATCAGGACCTGCAATACCTGAAATTGCTACAGCAACATCCAGTTTTAGTGTTTCTATAGCTCCATTTACCATCTCAATTACAGTTGACTCACTTACTGCCCCACAATCAATAAGCGTTTGCTCATTTACATTGAGTAAATTAATTTTAACATCATTTGAATATGCAATAATACCACCCACAAAATAAGTAGACGCACCGGAAATAGAAACCAACCTACTAGCTATATAACCGCCAGTACAGCTTTCAGCAGTACCAATCTTAATACCCTTTTTTATACAAACATTGGCAATTTCTTTCTCTAAAGATGAGTCATCAAATCCAAATACTATTGTTGATATCTCATTGACAATTTCTTTGGTAAACAAAACTATGTCACTTTCCAAGATGGATTTCTCAACACCAATTGCGCTTAATCTAAGTCTGACTTGTCCTAATCCGGGTAAATAAGCTATCTTAAGATGGTCAGGAAATTTAGCTATTATGTGGCTTATTTTGTTTTCTATATATGTTTCTCCTTCGCCCGAGGTAAGTATTGTCTTGTGAATAATAGTCTGAGTAGAATGCTTTTGCTTCAATATTGGCAGCACTACCTCTTGCATGATAGATTTCATTTCAAAAGGTACCCCAGGCATCGAGATAATCATCTTGCCCTGGTGATGAAAAAGCATGCCGGGAGCCGTACCCATTCTATTGTGAAGTATTTCTACGCCAATAGGCATAAGGGATTGTTCAACGTGTAATGGTGACACTTGTCGACCGAGGCGCTCAAACATTCTTTTTATCTTCTCATGGGTTTCCTGATGAAAAAACATGTCAACTCCTAAAAACTCAGCAATTGCCTTTTTTGTAATGTCATCCTTAGTAGGTCCCAAGCCACCAGTCATAAATATGATGTCAGCAGAAGCTAATCCTTGTTCCATACCCATTATGATCTCTTCATGTCTATCGGCAACAGAAATGATTTTTTGGACACTTACCCCGATATCTGATAATTCCTGACCTAACCAAGCAGAGTTGGTATCTGTGATTTGGCCTATTAAGATTTCATCACCTACAGTTATGATAGTTGCTTTCATCTAAACTAAATTTTTAAAAAATATTTTATAGTCCCCCATCTTCATCGCTCATCAATCCACGATTTATAAATATTAAAAAAGGTTGTAAAACCTTAAAGCTCTCTACTATAAATGGCATCAACTTTTCACTTGTCAGGATCGAATCCGATATTGATCTGGAAACAGTAAAACTTTTTAATTTAAGAAACTCGATGGCTTGGTCGTCCATTTCATAGCCCTTGGGTGGTCGAGACAATTTCTGTCCTTCTTCTACATCAAGGGAGCCAAAAGTTTTTTTGAATGCACTGTTTTCCAATATGGTTTCTAAATCATTGTAAAAATAATGAATTTCTTTTCGCACTTTTGACAATAAAGGCGCTTCGGGGGCCCATAATCCTCCTCCAACAAAAGATTGACCTTCTTCTATATGGACATAGTATGCGGCCAATTGCATTTTTTTTCCATACGGGTGTAAAGCAATGCCTAAATTGGTTTTATAAGGTGTCTTGTCTTTGGAAAAACGTATGTCTTTGTTTATTCTAAAAATACAATCTTTTGGAGAAAGAATATCCAGCGTTTCATCTGCTTTTTTCATCTCAGCAAGTATATTGCTTGCAAGATTAAGATAATCTGATTTGACAATGTCATATCTATTTCTGTTCTGATCAAACCAACCCTTATGATTGTTATGTTTTAAATCTCTTAAAAAATCTATAGTATTTGGGTCTAACATTGACTATTTTTTAAACATTTTGGGTAAATTTAATATGGCTGATATAACAAATTGGAGTGAAGGTTTGGTCTTAAACATGATTTTTGCATCGTCAAACCAGCTACCTTTTTCATCCAAAAACATAAAAACATCTTTAATATCGTTGTCTTTAAATATTGAACTAAAAACAACAGAACCAAGTTCATTGTTTCGATGTAAGACGTCAAGAAAGATCAAATCAAAATACCAATACCGATTCTTGCAGTAAAATTTTCTAAAGTCATCATGGTACTTTATATATTCAATCAGTGCTTTTGTATTTTTTGCTATTTTGGCAAAAGTATATCCAGTACTGGCTTTTGTCCATCCTCCAGCACTACCTATTTGCATTAGGTTTAAACTATTGTTTTTTTCAAATGGATATGACGTCATGGGTATGTTCCCTTGCTCTTTCTCGGTGATTTTATAGTCTGATACCCCCAAGTTAGTTAAATATAATTTGATTTCTTCTTCATATTCTTCAATCTTCAATAATTTTTCTGAAAAAAGTGTGTATTCTATCAATGCTTCATATGGAGACGTTGGTAAGACATACATAAACCTTGTATTCCCTTTTTGGTGAATTTTAAAATCCATAAACGTAGCCTGATTCTCTTTGAAAACCGGGCTAACAGCTTTCACAAACCACCCGACAAAATGTTGTTTAAGATAAGGAAACTTATTTTGGGAAGCGATTATAGAAGTATCCAGAATACTATTAAATACTTTTTTTGCGTGGTACTGATTATATTTTGTTTCTATCATTACCCCATTATTGGTTTCACTTATGTTGACGACATCATCCGTGACAAACTCAAATTGAGGATTTTGCCGCAATATTTTGTAAACAAAAGAATAGAAATCACTACTTCTCAACATCTTATATTTATATCCACCTAATGATATTAAGCCGGAATAATTTTTACTGCCAAAGTAAATGTTTTCCCATGTTTTTGCAAGCAAAAAATCCCATTCTCCGGTACCTTTTTCCCAATAGCACCAAGTTCGGTCATTACTAGTTTTATTATCACGATCGATTAGTAAAATTTTTTTTCCTTCAAAGTAGCTATCGAGGCTCATTCTATAGGCCACCATAAGTCCAGCTGCTCCTGTACCGGTAATAATAAAGTCGTATGTCGTATGAATATTCAAAATATGAAATAAAAATATATTGATGAAGTATGCTTAATAAACTACCTCCTTAAATTATGTTTGTAAAAAAGCAGCTATTGATTTTTTCGCAATATCTGACAATATCAATTTCCCACTTATGACAGCCCTTTTTTCCAAAAGCTCATCCCAGTGGTCGGTTCCTTCCCAAAAAATTTTTTTAAGTTGTGAAAGTGCAATGGGACTCTTCTTAATCAGGTCATTGGTAAAATGTATAATATAATCGTCCAGTTGCTCCAGTGTATCAAAAGCTTCTGTAAACAAGCCCTTTTGTTTTCCCCATTCTGCCGTCTGCCATTCAGTAGAATTTATGGCCATCTGACTGAATGCCGAAAGGCCAATTTTACGCTCTACAGCTGGCCCGATCACAAAAGGACCAATCCCTACGGCCAGTTCAGAAAGCTTAATTGACGCATTTTTTGTTGCCATACAATAATCACATGCTGCAGCCAGTCCAACTCCGCCGCCAACTGCCTTACCTTGAACACGACATATGATTATTTTGGGAGATTTGCGAATCGCATTTATAACATTTGCAAAGCCCATGAAAAATTTCTTACCTGTACCGAAATCTTGAATAGCTGCAAGTTCTGTAAAACTCGCTCCCGCACAAAATGTATTGTCCCCAACACTTTTCAATAGTATTAGAATTGTATTTTCATCATTGCTTGCCTGATTGATTTTGTCGACCATTTCTACAAGTAGATTACTCGGCATTGAGTTTTGCGCCGGATGATAAAATTCAATGGTAGTAATATTGTTGGCAAATGTAGATGTAATGTTGCCGCTTGACATAATTATAATTTTATAAAAAATTGAAAAATTGATAGAAAGTTAAAAAACAAATCAAGGTAAAATTAAGAAATACTGCAATGAAAATTCTATGATTTATTTTCTCCTTTCATCATCACCATTGTCAATATAGTTGCAATGGCCACCGTCTCTCCTGTCTCATCATAAACATCTACCAGCCATTTTACGATACCTTTTGTATAATCTTCCTCTTCACGTTTTTCCTGAGCTACTTTTTCTTTAACGGTGAGTCTAACACCGATTGTCATCCCTGGATATACAGGTTTTGTAAATCTACAATCTTCAAGACCATAGTTGAGCATGACAGGACCTTTGGCTGCATCCACAAAAAGACCAGCCGCAGCAGACAGTACAAAATATCCATGTGCTACTCTTTGTGAGAATGGTGTGCCTTCAAGTGATGTTGCATCTGTATGCGCATAAAAATGGTCCCAGGACACGTTCGCAAAATTAACAATATCTGCATCTGTTACAGTACGTTTATGCGTAATGATTGTTTCGCCGATTTCAATTTCTTCAAAGAATTTTTTGAATGGGTGCTTTACACTTTCTAAATATTTCCCGCCATATTGGTATTGTTTAGTGATCGCAGTAATAGTCGTAGGAGTCCCTTGTATGGCACATCGTTGCATATAATGTTTGACACCACGCATTCCGCCCATTTCTTCGCCACCTCCTGCACGGCCGGGTCCTCCATGTACCAGCAGTGGCATTGGAGAGCCATGACCGGTACTTTCTACTGCTGATTCACGATTTAATACCAGAATTCTTCCATGGTGGGTAGCTGCATTAACTACGTAATCGCGAGCTATTTTATCATCAAAAGTCACAATTGAACTGCATAGAGAACCTTTGCCCATTTTTGACAAAGTTATAGCTTCATCCAGATCTTTGTAAGGCATAAGTGTAGATATAGGACCGAATGCTTCTATTTCATGAGAACCTGTTTGTTGAAATGGAATATCATTGCGCAATAAACAAGGTGGCATGTAGGCTCCTTTTTCTTTTGATCCATGGCTTACTTCAAATCTGTCAAGGTCACCGTACACAAGTTGTGAAAATGCCATCAATTCACGCAATCTTTCTAATACTTCATTCCGTTGTTCCTGACCTGCAAGAGCACCCATTCTGACGCCTTCTTTACGAGGATCTCCTATAATTGTACTACCCAAAGCCTTTCCTATAGCAATCTGAACATCATCAATATAAATATTTGGGACAATAATCCTCCTTACCGCAGTACATTTTTGTCCACACTTTACTGTTATTTCTTTTCTGACTTCCTTGATAAAAAGATCAAATTCCTGGCTTCCCGGAGCAGCATCCATTCCTAAAATAATGCTGTTTAGCGAATCGGCTTCCATATTAAATGGTACAGCCTCGCGGATGATATTTGAGTTGGATTTGAGTTTAATTCCTGTGATGGCTGATCCGGTAAACGTTACAACGTCCTGATAATTAACATGATCAAGAATGGTACGTGCATTACCACAGATAAGTTGGAGCGCCCCATCCGGCAAAATATTTGATGCAATAATATCTTTCACTACTATTTCCGTTACAAAAGATGTCAACGTTGCAGGTTTTACGATAGCCGGCATCCCAGCCAGCCAATTTACAGCACATTTCTCAAGCATGCCCCAAACCGGAAAGTTAAAAGCATTAATATGCACAGCTACACCTTCTTTAGGTACCATAATGTGATGACCTATAAAAGTGCCACCTTTACTAAGACCTACGGGATCGCCTTCAGTATAAAATGGTAAGTCAGGAAATTTGCGGCGTAAACTGGCATTAGCAAAAAGATTTCCTATTCCACCTTCAATGTCGATCCATGAGTCCACCCGTGTTGCTCCTGTTTTAAAACTTGCTTCATAATATTTTTCTTTATGCTCCATTAGGAATAATGCAAGTGCTTTAAGCATACGTCCCCGCTCCTGAAAAGTCATCTTTCGCAAGTTTCTATTGCCTATATTGCGACCAAAAGCAAGCATTTCACCTATATCCAAACCGTCACTACTTGCAATTGCAACTTCTTCTCCTGTGCTCGCATCAAATAATACCTGACCTTGACCAGTACCTTCTATCCATTTGCCGAGTGCGTAATTTTGTAACTTCATTATAATGACGTTTTATTAGGTTGTGCGAAGGTAGGCAAAAATGATAAATTAGCCATTCAGCACACAATATTCTTGTATATATGATTCATCACCTTATATGTAAATCAAAAGATATATCAACTCCTTATCGTTACAAGACCAAATTATGAATGAATTACGTAAAAAAATTAAAAAAAATGGAGATCATTTTCAGAAATGACCTCCATTATATATCATAAACTTATTTCAAAACCTAATTTGGCAATACAATTTTCTTTTGTTGAACTGCAAATGATTTCTCCAGATTTATCATATCCCTCATTATTAATAACGTTTCTTCTAGATAAATGTCCTTTTTTAAATCCTTTACAAACTCATCATTCTTGGCTTTATTGGACTCGTCAATATTTATTTTGGTCAGGTCTGTTTCAAGATTTTTGATCTCAAATCCAGGAATATCATTTTTCAATAAATCATCAAATTTTTTCGATTCGGCATCTCGTTTTTCAATCATTGCTTTATAATCATTAAGTTTAAGCGGATACTTTGTCTGATCTCTGTTTGCTTTTATTATAGCCGCACTTTCGAGTACTAATTTAAAATCTTTGCTTTGCTCAATCCTTGACTTGCTGTTAGCAATAAGTTTTTCCTTATTGTCCAGTTTAACTACATTTTGTGCATATGGAACGGCTTCTATCTCTGTCCATTCAAGTGGGTTATCATATTCTTTTTCCCCAGTATCAATAAAGTGGTATGTATCCGGAAGAATAATATCAGGAACAACACCTTTTAGTTGGGTACTTCCCCCATTTACCCTGTAAAACTTCTGTGTTGTCATTTTTACATTTCCAAATGGTTTAAACTCGTCATATCCCCTGATACCTTTGTCAAGATCATAAAACCGCTGAACGGTTCCTTTTCCAAAAGTTGATTTGCTACCTATAATAATAGCCCTATTATAATCCTGCATCGCAGCAGCTATAATTTCTGAAGCTGAAGCACTGAAATGATTTACCATGATTACTAATGGACCATCATACAAAACGCTTTTATCTTTGTCCATATGAAGATATGGTTTTCCTTCCCGACCTTTTACCTGTACAATGGGTCCTTCTTCTATAAAAAGACCGCTCATATCCACAACGTCATTCAATGAACCGCCTGAATTATTTCTAAGGTCAAGAATAATGCCATTTACATTTTGTGACTTTAGTTTTTTGATCTCTTCAGCTACATCAATTGCGCAGGAATTACCGCCATCTGCTTCAAAAGATGAATAGAATTTTGGAAGATTAATATAACCTATATTCTGTATTTTCCCCGGCATATTTAAAATGACCGATTTCGCTTTGGAATCGTCGAGTTGCACTTCATCTCTCTCTATAACAACGTCTACAATTGAATTGTCTTTTTTCTTGACCGTTAGGATAACGATAGTGCCTTTTTTCCCGCGAACCAGCTGTACAACATCGTCAACCCTCATACCCGCGATATCTACAGGTTCTCCACCTTTTTGTGCTACTTTCATTATAATGTCATCATCATGTAATTTTTTAGTCTTCCATGCAGGACCACCAACAATTATGCTGGAAACCTTAGTATAGTCACCGTCGGTTTGCAGTCTTGCACCTATACCTTCTAATTTCCCACCCATATTGATATCAAAATCCTGCTTTTCCTTTGGGCTGAAATAATCTGTATGCGGATCGTAATAATTTGCTATACTGCCCAAAAATATTTCAAGTCTGTCGGATCTCCTGAGTTTGGACATTCTATCAAACCAATCTTTATATCGCTTTTTTACATCTTTAATTGCATCTGTTTTTAGAGCCTCATCTGTTTTGTTTCCTTCTTTATTACCTTTTTCTTTCTGATCATCAATTGACTGAATCCATTTTGACATCACTTCAAAGTCTATAGTCTTTTTCCACAAATCTTTGAGTTCTGAATCCGATTTTACAAATAATCTCTTATCAAAATTCCATTCTATCACATCATTTTTAGAAAAATTAAATGATCCATCAATGATATCATTAAAGTAGATTTCAGATTTCTTTATGCCCGCATCGAGTAGAGGGAGGGAAGCATTAAAAAACTCAAAAGTTCTTGCATTGACCTGATCGTCAATTTTCAGTTCGTAAATTTTTAATTTGTCAATATCATTTTGAGTAAAAAATCTTTTTTGGTTATCAATTCTTTCGAGATATGTTTTATAAATTGTTTTGCTAAAAGTATCGTCTATTGGCTTTGTAGCAAAGTGAACATATTCAATAGTTTGAATCAAGCCTTGCAGTATCAGGGCTTCTTTGTCATCACCTTCAAATTTGGGACCAATAGCATTATAAAAATACAATCCAAAAAAGGCTACTAATAATACTGAACTTCTGAATACCATTTTTTTAATTTTATCTAATTTCATTAAATCCTGCTTCTAATATCTCATACAAATGTATTAAACCTAACACTTATGTATGTATATTGATTTCAAATATCTAATACTAAACTCAATATTATGTCAAATATATCAATAACCCTGCCCTTTTAACAAAATTATAACTTGATATTAGACCAAAAGCATTTTTAAAACGACTATTTCCCAGCTTTAGATGAGTAATCCGGAACATATTGTAAACCATACTGACATACGGTCCTAATTAAAATAAAAATTCTCATTTTATTATTAATGTATTTTCAACCATCATATCTGTTAATGACTCAATAATATAGCTTCCTGCAGTAGGATCTTTTACCTTGTCCAACAGGCTTTCTTCTTTGAAAATATGTTGAATATTAAGGCTTAATCTTGCCATTTCTTTTTCTTCACTTACAGGACATCCAAAAGCTATATCACTCATCCCAAAATATGCAGACATCAACATAAAATTTACTGCTATCAAAGGATGCTTATCTTTGATATTCTGATTGCAGGTATCTATATTTGTTATAATTGTGAGCGGATAAAAAGATGCGTTATTTGAGTTCAGAATATTAGCCCATAAGATTCGAATGGCCCGAAGTTCGGCAATTTGAGCCAAAAAATCCTGCTTCAATGAAATTTCAATCGTCAGATTTTCAAGCCCCTGGCCAACATGGTTATTCAAAATACTAGCCGCCAAGTTTAATCTTTTTTGAAAAGACAGGTCACTTTTAAGATTGCCTACTGCATTTTTAAAGCCCTTTATATACTTTTCACTTTTGATTATAATCTCTTTTGGGAAATCTGTATTGTGCTCTTTAAAGAAGGTATCCAGGTGTTGTCTTACTTCTTCAAATCCAGATTTAACGACAAGTACCAACCTAATCATATCCAAATAAATACCTTCAAATAAAATGTCAAAATCTGATTTTTCATCAACAGCAATTGCCAATGACGCTGTTCCTCCGGATAACATCTCAATAGCCATGAGATTGGCTTCGTGAGAATCCAAGATGTCAATATAAACCCCTGGTATTGTCTTAGGCCCAATAACAGGAAGTCGATTTGATGTGGATTCTCCGGTCAAAAAAGGATTAAATTCAAGGCCTGGTTCTACAAAATACTTTAGATCTTCTGCCCGTATTTTTTCTTTCAGATCCTTGTTTGATTTTGCCATCCAGGATTCCTGAGAAACATACATAAATTCATTAAAAGATACACTCATAGTTTTTGTATATTTTATCACAAATATAAAATAAATAGTCAATTTTAAACCTTGCCCGTAATTTTATGTTTAGTTTTGCACTATCACATTAAATAAGAAAATCAGACATGGAAGCAGTAGAAAATCCAGTAACCAAAAGTCCGGTCATGCTTTATACAGAGCAAACGCCAAATCCGGAAACATTAAAATTTGTTACAAACAAAATGTTGTATCGAAGTACTGCAGATTTTAAGGATGAATCTACGGCAAAGGAATGGTCTGAACTTGCTACTGCTTTATTTAAATTTCCATATGTAAAAGGGGTATATATTTGCAATAACTTTGTTACTGTAACAAAGGAATTTAACTATGCTTGGGAAGATATCATGCTAAACTTAAAGGAGTTTATTAAAGCTTATGTAACCGAAGAAAAATCGATCATTTCAGAGGGATATGAAGCTGCGATGCTAGAAATTGAAGCCAACTCTTCAGAGATAATCTATACTGGCGATGAAGTGGAATTGGTTAAAAAAATTAAAGACCTTATTGATACTTACGTAAAACCAGCGGTAGAAATGGATGGTGGAAACATCGAATTTAAATCTTATGACCAAGGCATTGTTACCGTGATCCTTCAGGGTTCATGCAGTGGTTGTCCATCTTCAACGGTTACGTTAAAGTCGGGTATAGAAGGAATGTTAAAAAGAATGGTGCCGGAAGTTAAAGAAGTAGTATCTGAAATGGGTTAACGTGTAGTATTTGATGCTATGATGATCAATGATGCTTGTTACTGATATAAAATCTATAAGGCTTGTCGTTACTTTCTGTTATAATCCCCGTTCTGAACGAGTCTGATAACATTCTTAAATTAATAAAATTCTTCAATAAACAGCACGGAAAATTTGAAATAATCGTCGCTGAGTCTTCTAGTAGCAAGGATAAAGTTAAAGAAATATGTGTCGAAAATAATTTCACATATATCACATGCAAAGGAGCAAGCCGCGCTTCTCAAATGAACGAAGCAGCACATTTGGCAAAAGGAGAAATTCTCTGTTTTCTGCATGCTGATGTTTTGCCCCCGGATTCGTTTTATAATCTAATTATAGATAAGATATCAAAAGGTTATTGTTTTGGGTTCTTTGCATATAAGTTTGAACCGACATCCTTTTTTTTGAAAATTAATGCGCACTTTACCACAAAAGATGGTATTTTTTCCGGTGGTGGCGATCAGATTCAATTTATGACTAAGTCATTATATACGACATTAAATGGTTATGATCCTACTTTCACCATTATGGAGGATTTTGATTTTATAAGAAGATTTAGAAAGCTGAACAAGCCTTTGGTAATTATTAAACATAAAGCTATTGTATCATCACGAAAATATAAGTGTAACTCATGGTTACGTGTGAATATTTCCAATTTAGTCGTTTTTGCAATGTTCCTTTTAAGATGTAAACCAGATAGAATCAGAAAAATTTATGCTAAAATTTTACATTAACCGGATTTTGTTGCTTTTGTAAAGGGGGACAATTATAACTTTTTTCGCTGTTTACCATCCTAAAATAATGGCAAAAATCAGTGGTGCTACTATGGTAGCATCGCTCTCAATAATAAATTTTGGTGTGTGGATATCCAGCTTACCCCAAGTTATTTTTTCATTTGGCACTGCCCCGGAATACGATCCATAACTTGTTGTACTATCACTGATCTGACAGAAATATGACCAAAATGGAATATCGTGCATCTCCATATCCTGATATAACATTGGGACTACACATATCGGAAAGTCACCTGCTATTCCTCCACCTATTTGAAAAAAACCGACACCTTTACCTTGACTATTTTTTGGATACCAATCAGCCAGCCACATCATATACTCTATTCCACTTTTGGTCGTAGATGCTTTTAATTGTCCTTTGATACAGTATGAAGCAAAAATATTTCCCATAGTACTATCTTCCCAGCCTGGAACAACAATAGGAATATTTTTTTCAGCTGCGGCTAACATCCAACTATCTTTAGGGTCTATCTCATAATATTGCTCCAAAACCCCACTGAGTAACATTTTATACATAAATTCATGTGGAAAATATCTTTCGCCGATAGATTCAGCATCGCTCCAAACTTTTATTAAATGTTTTTGCAGTCTTCTAAATGCCTCTTCTTCAGGAATACACGTATCTGTTACCCGATTGTAATGATTTTCAAGAAGTTCCCATTCATCCTGAGGACTCAGGTCTCTGTAATTAGGAACACGTTTATAATGTGAGTGGGCAACAAGATTCATAATGTCTTCTTCCAGATTAGCCCCGGTACAAGAGATAATTTGAACCTTATCTTGTCTGATCATTTCTGCCAATGATTTGCCCATTTCAGCTGTGCTCATGGCGCCGGCAAGTGTAATCATCATTTTTCCCCCTTCGTTCAAATGAGTTATATAACCATCTGCTGCATCTATCAGTGCAGCAGCATTAAAGTGTTTATAATGGTGCTTTAAAAATTCCGTAACTTGCATATATAAAATATTTCATTTTTGTTAAAAAATAAATTAATACTTTTGCATTCGCATTAATATCCAAGGATTTTGAGCATTTGATCTACTGTTTGTTCTTCCCTATATAGCCTGTCAACCATATTTCCTTTATCGTCTCTGTCAATAATAATTTGCTGAGGTGAAGGAATCAAACAATGTTTGATTCCACCATATCCGCTTATGGCGTCCTGATATGCACCTGTATGAAAAAATCCTAAATAAAGTGGCTCTTCCTTTTCCGCATCATATGTAGGTAAATAAATCTCCTGATTCATATCTTCGGAGTTGTAATAATCTGAGTGATCACAACTTATACCGCCAATGCTTACTCTTGAATACTCGTTGTCCCATTTATTGACCGGAAGAAGTATAAATTTTTCAAAAATTGACCATGCATCTGGTATTGTATTCATGAGACTATTGTCGATAAGATACCACAGCTCGGAATCATTTTGTTGTTTTTGTTCAAGTACCGAAAAAATTATTGCCCCACTTTCTCCAACTGTATATTTGCCAAATTCAGTAAAAATATGCGGTTCAGCTATGCCCTCTTCCTGACACACCTCTTTAATGTTGGTAATCAGCTCATTAATCATATATTTATAATCATACTCAAAACCCAGATTGTTTCTTATGGGAAGCCCACCTCCAAGATTAATTGAGTCAAGCGTAGGACAAATTTTCTTTAATTCTGCAAAAATCTTGAGTGCTTTTCTGAACTCACCCCAGTAATATAAATTATCTTTTATTCCGGAATCTACAAAAAAATGAAGCATCTTCAGATTTATTCTCTTCTTTCGTGAAATCTTAGTTTTGTAAAATTCAATAATATCAGCACTTCTGATGCCTAACCTTGAAGTATAATAAGCCGATTGAGGTTCTTCGTTAATGGCCATCCTCAAGCCTATTGTCACTTCACCTTTTGTCTTGGCATAAATCCTATCGAGTTCTAGTTTTGAATCAAGAACTGGAATAACATTTTCAAAACCATCTTCAATCAAACCCACAATTTTGTTTAAATAATCTTCGGTTTTATGTCCATTTTGTATCAGAATGGTTTTTTTACTAATCTTACCCTTTTCGTATAATATTCTTACAATATCTATATCAAAAGATGATGACGTTTCCAAATGTACATCATGTTCGAGTGCTTCTTCAATAACATGAGAAAAATGGCAACATTTAGTACAGTAGCAATAAAAGTAGTCCCCTTTATAATTATTGGCTTTCATTGCTTTATGAAAAAAATTCTTTGCTTTTTTAATCTGATCTCCGATTCTGGGCAAATAAGTCATCCTAAAAGGAGTGCCATATTTATCTATCAAATACTTTAGCGAAATCCCATGAAAAGTGAGACTTCCCTGATTGAGATCAAATCCTTCTTGTGGAAAATAATATGTCTGGTTAATTAATTGAAAATATGTGTTTTTCATTGAACAGCATAAAATTGGTTTTGAGAAAAAAAATGAACACAAAGAAACAATATTTACAAGGAATTATTATCATCTCCGGACAAAGAAAATGTGCGCCTTTAAAGAATTTAATTAAAGAAGATTTAAAATTTGCAACTAACGAATTAAAATAAACTTCTTTATATCAATGTCGTTTATCAAAAAATATTCCTGTTTATTTGTTTTGTAATAAAAAAAGTGAGAAGATTATCTTAATTTTGTCTTTATTTAAAATGATACTATATGAAACATTTATTTTTTACTTTATATTTAATGGCAGGCCTTTCTTCTGTCACTTTTGCTCAAGAAGATGATAAGATGAAGCTTGATAATCTAAAATATTATCTTTCTTCTATTAAAGATAATGTTCAATCCATGAGATATTACACTGATTCCGTTAAAATAGTCGGTTTACTTGATCAAATAGACGTTTTAGCATCAAGTTTAGAAGTAGAATTAAATAACATTATTCTTCCGGAACCTGAAAATATGCCGATAAATGAACCTGAACCTATGGAGCCTGCCAAAATTGAAAATCTCGACGATTATTCCTGGAAGGGCGACACTATTAATGAAGAGAATGAAGACGATAATCAAAGAGGTATGGGTATTTCAAAATTTATGCCTTTTAAAAACAAATTTAACACCAGTTTTGAAATTCAATTTGGAATTAATAGCTTAATGCAAGGGAACGATGCGCCTTCCGGAGTATTGACTCCTGATATTAACACTGGTGGATCATGGTATTGGGATTTTGCATTGATGAGAAGAGCAAGATTAGGGGGCAAGTCAAGCAAAATTGCCTTAAATTATGGGATAAGTTATTTGAAAAACAGATTTAAAATAGAAAATGATATAAGACTTACAAATATTGACGGAACACCTTTTTTTACACCCATATCAGATGTGAAAGAAAATCCAAAACTCAATATAGGTTATATCAATATACCACTAAGCCTTAGTTTCCAATTATCCAAAAAAATGACCTTACAGCTTGGTGGTTATATAGGTTACAGAGTTCATACAGTTCAAAAATTTGAACTAAAACCACCAGGTGAAAAAATTGAAGAGCAGAGATATGCAGGATATGCTTTAAATAATTGGATCTATGGTGGTACAGTGTCAATAGGAATAGGAAGTTTTGACCTCATTGGAAGATATAATATTTCAAAATTGTTTAAAGACAATCCCAATTATGACTATAATACCTTTATGATTGGAACATCGATTAGTCTTTTTTAATCTGATAAAAATTGTATCAAACAGCCTTTACATACTATACTTTTTGAAGGACATTTAATTTTTTCATTACTGAATAACAAGCTGATTTTTGACGTCTTAGCAATAATTAGCTTAAATTGCGACGTTTATTTAGTATAGCGCATTGTAAATGGTATTGTTTAACAAGAACAATTATTGGAAACTTATCCTTATGGTAATAGGTGCAACTATTCTTGGTGCCACCATTATATACTCAAATTATCTTGCAGAAAAATTAAAAGCCAATGAAGAAAAAAATATTGTTTTATATACTAAGGCAATAAAAGAATTACTAATAGAACTTGGAAAGACTGAAAATAATGATGAAGCCTATTTAAATTTTCTGACTATGGTAAGGGATACCTTTCCTCTCCCTGTCATTTCGGAAGATGAAAACGGAAACCTTGAAGGTCAAAATTTTAGTGAAAAGGAAATCAGGAATCAGGAATTTTTGGAACGTAAAAAACAAGCTTTTCTTGACGAAGGGCGAATTCCCATTTCAGGTTCTGGATATGCTACCAATATCTATTGTTTTAACTCTCCATTATTAGGTTATATAAAACTATTTCCTTTGGTGCAGGGATTGCTGGTAGGCTTGTATATTGCTTTGGGATATTTCTTATTTAGCGCATCCAGGAGATCTGAACAAAATAGAGTTTGGGCAGGAATGGCAAAAGAAACAGCACATCAGTTAGGTACTCCTATTAGTGCCATTTTAGGCTGGATAGAATATTTGAAAGATAATTTTGCAGACCAGCCAGACAAAATGGATGTTTTGAAAGAATTGACAAAAGACGTTGATCGGCTCGAGCTTGTAGCTGATCGTTTTTCAAAAATCGGATCTGATCCAATTCTTCAGCCCGCAGATATATTTAAGGAAATAAACGAAGTCAAAGAGTACCTTGAAAGAAGATCTCCAAGAAAAATAATATTTGATTTTAATCCACCTGAACATGAAATTAATGTAATGATAAACAAGCATTTGTTCGCCTGGGTTATTGAAAATCTTATAAGGAACTCTTTAGATGCAATGGATGGAAAAGGTATTATTTCCTGTAAAGTTTACAAACAAAATAATTATGTTATTATTGAACTTTCTGATACGGGTCATGGAATCCCTTCGAACAAATTTAAGTCGGTATTTAGCCCTGGCTATTCTACAAAAAAACGTGGCTGGGGATTGGGCTTATCTCTTTCAAAGCGTATCATTGAAGAATACCATAAAGGAAAAATATATGTTAAGTCTTCTAAGCCCGGCGAGGAAACAACTTTTGGTATCCGCTTACCCATCACGGGATAATGTTCAATAGTCTTTTAATTTGTACATTTTATACCCAGCATTCTAAAAATAAATCATCTTGCCAAAAAATATACTACCAATTTATTTCTATAAACATCACTTATTCCTGATTTAACCTTCTTCAACAATTTCCATTAAGGTTCTGAACGCTACGTATTTTCCCTGGTAACGATCGCTATGATCTTGTTGCAGTCGTTTAGCATCATTTGTCTGATACCGATTAAACGACTCCATATCAAATGCTACATATTGAATGGCGAATCCCAATCCATACTCGTCATCATCACCTAAAATTTTAGTTATTTTGTACCATTCAAAATAACCTGTTGCCATCACATCCGGAATATGTATGTTTTTCATCCACGTTAACCACTCTTCCTGTAAAGGGGATTCAATCTTTATAGTAATATTATACAATATTTTCATCGCCTATAATTCATCTCCTCTCAATCTTCTATATCTCTTCCTAGCTTCAACGGCAAACGTGCTACCGCTGTAATCGACAAAAAGTTTTTCATAAAGTACCTTAGCCTTCTCCGGATTCAACAAAACTTCTTCATAAAGTTCAGCAAGCTCAAAAATGGCATTATCGGCCCGAATTTCATCATTAAAATTGTCAATGATTTTTTGGTACATTTCTACAACGAGATCAGTTTTTCTTTCTTTTTTATATATCTGAGCTTTACTATACAGCACATCGTCTTCCAAACTATGTTCAGGAAAAATTAATTTTATGGAATCTAATTTTTTTAATGCTTCAACAAACTTATTCTGAAATGTCAGTAAATCGGCCTCTGCAAACATCTTTAAGGTAACCTCGGTGGTATCCATACCAAGGTTATCTAAAATGAATACGGACATGTCTATTGCGTCATTTGAAATAAGTTTAGAAGTAGCACCTTTGAGTATTTTAAACTGTTCTTGTGCCCACTCAAAATCTCCGGAATAATATGATAATTTAGCATTGCGATATCGGGCGAGTTCACCCATATAACCTTCTTTAAAATCCTTATCAACCTGACTGAATAACAAGCTTGCCTCCCATCGCTCGCCATTCATGAGGTAATAATCACCTAAAGAAAGTTTAGCTTTTGCAACCATTTCAGGTTGGAGTCCCCCGAATTGTCTTAATTCTTCCAAAATAACGATTGCAGTATCCAAATCATTAATAAATAAGGCCTCAAAATCAGCAAATTCCTGCATCAATGGGGCAGTTTGGGTATTTCTTCCTAGCTCATCCAGAAAAGAAATGTATTCTTTTTGAGTATCAAAAGATCCTCTTTGGTGTAGTTAAAATTTTCTGTGACTTTTGCTTTTTTGCTGTTCAAAAGGCCCCTTTTAGCGTCAAGATAAAAGCTGGTATTTCGACCATGGTTTGCCACTATATACTCGTATGCCTGTATGGCTGTATCAAAATCATTATCTTTGAAAGCTACATCAGCCAATGCAAAAACCCTTCCTCCATTCTCTTCAAATTGTCTATCAAGTGCTTTGGCCTGACGAAGGGCTTTATCATATTCTTTTTTTGAATGAAGGTCCATTGTAAAAGCTCCCCATAATGTGATATATCGGGTTTTTCCTGAATTTTATGGTATATTTGTTTTTGGAGTTCAATATACTCATTTTCAGTTAAAAAACGCTGCAAACTTGTCTGCACATTTAAAGAGTTTTGCTCCTTTTCTGCAGTGATCAAATAATATTTTATCATGTTTTTGATGTCACCTTGCCTTCTGTACAGATCAGCTAAATTATAGACATACAAATCCGGGATATTTGATAATTTTTCACCTTTCAAGTATGTCTCAATGGCCAAATCATATTTTGCCAGATTGGTAAATGTAGAAGCCAGATTAGATATGTTTGAAGGGTCAGGATTCAAATTGTCGATTGCCTTGCGATATTCGATAGTCGCTTTGACAGGTTGTCCTTGTCTTTCCAGCAAATTTCCATTTGTTACATAAAGTGATCCGTCCGATGGTTCTTTTTTGATTTCATCCTGAATAATTTTACCTGCTTTTGTATATTCCTTCAGGTCTAACAGGCATTGAATATATAGATTAAAGTAATTTTTATTGCGTGTATTTTCTTTATAAAGAGACTCATAAAGTTGCGCAGCTTTTTCATATTCGCCTGAATTATAATATTCAGTCGCCAGTTTAAATTTTTGCTGTCCAAACAATGTATTACTTATAAATATCAATCCCAAAATAGCGATAGTTAACCTAATCTGATCCTTCATATAAATAAAACTAATCCTAAATACATTATAAAAAATATTAAACATTAAAATATTCTATAAAGTTACGATTTTATAATTAAACATATAAAATCGGTTCCTAAAGCAGTATTAAATGTTTGTCTAAATCAAAACTTAAACTATAATCAATAGAAATTCTATTAAGTTTAATAACTAATAGACCATTTTTTAACGTCCTCTAATTCCGTAAAATAATTTTGTTCCCTTAAGATGAACGCTGCGCAATAGAATGGTATCTTTTTATGTGTGGCCCAAGAAATATTCGGGCGTACATTCGAATTAAAGTTATACCTGAAATAACAAATCCCAAAGCCAGAAAAAAAGCCAGAAATATCTGATCATATTCAATATGAGAAAAAAGTATGTCTTCTCCAATAAATGTTGTTGTAATAGGAAATCCTGCCAGCCCCAAACATGCTATCAAAAAAATAACCGCTAGTTTTGGATGTTCATAAGAGTGGCCTTGAAATCTGTTAAGATCAATGCCTGCTTCTATTTTTGTTAATATGCGAAGAATTATGTATCCGACAGTTCCTGTTAAAATTACACCTGCCAGATAATAACTTATTTCATTAATGGTCAACAAATCATTAAATGATACCGCTAAGATTACCCAAAAATGATTCATGATCAACAATGTCCACGCTACAAAAACATTTTTACGGCCCGCATAAGCCCTAAATACCAACATCAACCCAATAAAAGAAAATATTTCAGGCAATAAATCTACAATAAAATCCGGAAGATTAAATCTTGATACCTGAATGCCAACCCCAATCATAAAGGTTGGAATTGTAATATAGTAAACATTTTTAATATTTATAAACCGAAGCAGATTGCCTATTTTTTTAAATGGTTTCCAAATCATCCTATCCAAAAGATCGTCCATATTCCATTCCTTAATACTCATTAGAAATAATGAATATTCCATTTTTTTTGAAAAGTGAGTTTCAATATTATGATGCTTTGGTTCAAATTGATAAAATTGTTCTCGAATAAGGTAACTTACAGCCGATGGTGACACTAAAAGTTGATACGTTCTTAAGAAGGCATTCCCAGCGAAATGAAACAATGCAAATGTTTCAAAACCCAATGACAATTCAAAAAACATCAGCCCTATTTGAGCTACTGAAGCATAAGCTATTTGGCTTTTAACCGATGATTGAACCCTTCCGATCGAAGCGCCCACAGCTGCAGTAACGAGACCCACTGAACCGATCAAAATTCTTGCCAATACTTGCTGGTCCCAAAAAGGCATGGTACGTATTAATAAAAAAAGACCTAGATGCACTGATAGAGAACCATAAAAGATAGCACTTGATGGCGTGGGCCCTTCCATAGCCCTTGGAAGCCAGGAAGAAAAAGGAAATTGTGCCGATTTAGCACAAGCTGCAAGCAAAAACATCACTGAAATAAACATCCCAAACAAAGAGTGTCCTTCCAAATGATGGTGAACCAACTCATAGTTTTGCAGTCTTTCAAAAGTAATATTTTCATGCCATAAGTGATGACTTGCCCACATAGCAAGGATAATTCCGACATCTCCAATTCTATAAATGGAAAAAACCTTTAATGCATTTTTTACCGGGAGATATCGATCTCTATAAAATGCTATCAATAAAAATGAAGTCAGCCCCAAAATTTCCCACCCAATAAAAAGCGTTTCAAGATTGCCTGAAAAAATTACCAATGTATAACCTGAATAAAATAAAAGAATTGTATAAAAAAAGCGCTTGTAGCCTGACTCTCTGTGTAAATAAATTCGACTGTAAGTTGTTACTAAAAAGGTTAACATTGACCCAACCAAAGAATATACGGCCGTGTTTTTGTCAAAATAAAAATCGACATAAAAGTCCATATGGTTACTAGCATAGATTGAAAATTCTTTTAAGTTAATACTTTCAAACCCGTCAATCCCCCATAAAACCAACAAGACCAATATGCTAAAAAAATGAATTCCAACCATACCAAAAGCAAAACCAGATATCAGTTTTTCATTCTCCTTGGGTAAAAGTAAAGAAACAATAAATGCCATAAAGGGCCAAATAATTAATACTTCCAATATTCTTTCCATAATTAGTTTTTTAACAATAGGACAGGAAGATTGTCCATTTGTGTTTCAAAATATTTTTCCAAATTCCCTGCTACTTCAGGCTTATATATAGGGATATATTTTTGAAAATCACCGTCCTTAAATCGCATCAGCTCTTTATTTTCAGGATGAATGACTACAAGATTCACCCATTCATTGATAAACCATTCATAAAGCTGGGGTGTACCTTGAATGGTTCTTAATACCACATCTGTAAAATGCTCCACAATAATTAATAATCTCAACGGGTCATGAATTTCTACCATTTGATAAGGCAATCCAGGGCGCAAGTCTCCATCAATACCATTTGCTACACCAATTAAGCCCATAACATTGTGAGGTAATTTAGTTCCGGCACCAAGTTTTAAATTATCTACCCTTGAAAAATAATATTCCAGATTGATCCCACCACAGACTGGCGCCGCTGCCGATAGAATATTAAAAAGATACTTGCCCTCCGGATCAACATTATAATCATAAGAATTCATAAAGGCTCTCCGATCCAGAAATAGGTTTTCAGTCAAAGATCTTCTACCTACGATGCATAACGAATTTGTGGCGTGATTTAATTCAGGTCTGGGCTCAAAAAGAGATACAGAACGCATTTTAACCACATCGTGTAATTTTTTAATATTCAGTTTTGAATTTGTTGTTTCAAACCTACGGGATCTTTCTTTAGCATTTTTGGACAGTGCTTCATTAAAAATTTCTTTATTGTGTTTGTGTATAGCAGTCTTATGGACATCCGCAAAATTATCATCATAAAATTCAATTTCGTCTCGGGTTGTATCATGTAATGCACCAACAAACAATGTTTTGGCGGGAATTTCTATACCTCTTGTTTCTAATATTTCCCGAACTTTCGGATGGTTGGCCATATAGCACATCACTCTGGCATTCACAGATCCCGGTCTTCCTGAACAAGCGCCGCAATCATACCCAGCATAATGCGTATTATTTACACTACTCGCACCATGTCCGATCGCATAAACCAACGGCGCAAAATCCTTGACTAATCCTATACTTTTAAGTAATCCTTCTACTCTATCTGCCATTTCCATTGCTGTAAATCCTACTTGCATACCGTCCTCTTTAATTTCAGGATCCTGATTTTCGATGGTAAGTTTTGAAAATTTATCCATGTGTCTAAATGAAAGGGTCGTGGCAGGACTCAATCTAGGGGTAAAAATATTTATAAACAATCTGATGGCCGACCAAAATCCAATAGTGTGGGTTATCAACCATCCAAAAAAAGTGAATGGGTATAATCGGCGAAATGGAAGTCCTTTTTATTTTTTTTATTATCTATTTCTTCTTTTATCAAATATTTTGGATTCAATGGCGCAGGGCAAACTTTCATAGAAAATTTTCCATTCATAGGTTTATAAAAAAATGCTACGCCAAAAAAACCGGGTGTACCGAAAGTTTGTGCTTTGGGATCAAGTTCCTCCACATATCTTCGCAACGAACATTCTCTGTCATCAATACAAAATAATGCTTGAAAGCCAGGGTCACTGATAGGTAATTTTGCGATTTTATTTGCCACTAAACCTCCCAAAACCTGATCATAAAAAGACCACTCAAATGCATCCTGCCAAAGGTGCAGCACTTCATGATACTCGGTTATTTCAACTGGAGCAAATAAATGCTCAGGCTTTTTTGTGAGTCGTAAACCTAACGGTGCCCAATTCTCTCCAAATTTATTATCCAATGTATCAATTTCCATCAACAACTCAAATATTATCAAATCCTGGATTGATATTCTTCTGTTGTCGAGCAGAGTTTGAGGCATATCTTCAATTACAGAAACAATACCCGACCATCCCGGGTGAGCAAATTGCTGGTCAAATAAATAATGTTCATAGAGTGTTTCATCTCCAACTAGAATTTTAAGTAAATCGCTAATTTCACACTTTCGATCCATCAATAGTCTTTTGGATCTTGGCGTTTTAAAAAAACTGGTGTATGTATTTCTTTCCATCTCCCTAATAGTTGTCAGGAATCCTTTGTTCCAAACCGGAAAGCCCCAAATGGCTATTCCCTGATCCAAATAACTACATAGAAATCTAAAAAGAAAAGGCTGAATAGCTAAGTCTAAGTCAATGGAATAGAGGTCTTTCCAATTATTTCTTAAGTGGCTTCTGCGTCCACCAAAATTATCAATATATGGTTCATTGAGCAGCTTTTGTTTCCATTGTTCTACCAACGGCTCTCCCTTCTTTTCTCTTATCACATTATCAATAATCTCCTCAGTAATTTTGTTTTCAGTAAACAAATTTCTATATTCTTCAACAGACAGACTGGTTTTGTATCCAAATATCTTACTTGATTCTGTCAAAGCCTCATAGAATTTTCTGTCTTGAAAAGCATGAAGTGTATTATGATGGATAAAATCCTTAAGCGATGCCTGCGCAGGCAAGTAGTGCTTCAAATGATGAATCACATTTTCCTCTTTAAAAATATGATCTGAATGTGTCATGTATTTTTCTTTTTTTTTTATTAATTGTCGTAAAAAATGATTTTAAAAAGAAATCATTTCTTCTGAAATAACAGTTACTGAAGGTTTTATCTTCATTTTATCATATTTTAAAATGAAATTTGATATTGTAGTATTCCGCTTCCCTTTCTGACCACATCAGGCTTATCAGCAAAGAACACAGGTCTATTTTCATAAGCTATGGTAACTTTAGATTTGTGGCCGTTCAACAATAAGTTTACGCCTGCAGTGAAAAAATTCATATTCTTTGATAATCTGTCATAATCTGCACTTTGAACAGAAACATAAGGCATTATAGAAGAACTTCCCAATAGGTTATCTTTTAATTTATAACCTAATTGTGCATAAAACACATTTCAGTACCATAAACAGGAAACGCAAACCCTCCACCATTGATTACATTCTTATCTGCATCCCCGTTTACAGGATTATCGACACCTAAATTTCTGATATATCCGGGACCGTAATCTAAATGACATGCATTGATGTAAACACTTATTGCGCCTCCAGCTACGCCTATAGGTGCATCATAAAACGCATCTACTGAATACTGCAGCAAATTTGTGTAAATAGTGTCTACCTTATTATCAGAAAGGTGCCACATTGCTTGCTTTTGGTACACAATTCCAGCACCTAAATTCAACACATTCTTTTTCCCATGATAGGTACCTGCAAGATATGGCGTTAGATTGGTTTCCTGATCTTTAAATTGGTATTGTAGATACCCATTTAATTGCATATTGGGTGGTCTGCCAGAAAAGTTAGAGATATTAGTGACAGCACTGGAATATATCGATGATTTCTGAAATGCTAAAGGCTGAGCAATGTTAACTCTATAATCCAAGTTGCCCAATTTGCCTTTTGCAAAAACCCCTAATTTTCTTAGAAACTGGTCAGTGACATCATTTGTGGTCTGTTGGTAAAGAGGTGCATCCAATCCCATAATGGTTGCAGCAGATGGAGATGCAAATCTGGATAAGCCGCTCCAGCCTGAGAGTCCTATACCCAATGATAATTTAGTCTTATGTATGGCATATTCTCCATAAACATCGTGGACGAAGAAAGAAATTTTTCTGTCGGAAATATTATTAAAATTGTTTTCACCTATCATACTGAAAAAAAATACCCTTTCTGTCAACTGTCCAAATAGAAGCATTCTGAACCTTCGGATACCGATATCTGTACCGCTTTTTTTGCTAAAGCCAAAAGAAGTACTTCCTGGATTGTACGATCCACTTCTCAGCCAAAACTGAGAAACAAAAGAAATTTTTAAATAATGATTTCCTGTATCATCCAATAAGAGTTTTCCATCTTTTAACACCTGCGCTTGAGATTGGAAAAACATCCCTACCAGAAAGATTAAGCATAAAATAATTTGTCTGTATCTTTTATTGCAGTTCATAAATCATTTTTTTTTCTTTGCTGAAAACTCATGTGCAGAAAATGGCTTGTGGCTTTCCAAACCTACAATACTTACTTTTCCGTCCGGATCTTCTGCTTCGTAGTCATTTTTAAAATGTACCAGATTTTCCATTACAGAATGATCCGTTAGTTTAGTATTTTTAAGGTCAATAGTTACATTAAACCCATAAGGTATACTTTCTAATCTGGACTTAATTCCAATATAATTTGTAAAAATGGCCGCTTTATCAATTTCCACAAGATAATTGTTCCCTTCAAAAGAGATAATTACTGGTGCTTTAAATAACGAACTTATTGGCACACCATTGATTAAATGAATTATAATTTTTAATAGCATACCAGCAAATATTCCAAGTAATAAATCCTCAGCCAGAGTAACAATAATAGTGACAAGAAATATTGCCAATTGTTCTTTCCCAATATGGAATGTATGAATAAATTCTTTGGGATGAGCTAATTTTATACCCACAGAAATCAACATAGCTGCGAGCGCAGCATTTGGTATCATTTCAATATATTTAGATGCTAAAAGCACAAATACCAGAATAAAAAACCCATGAAAAAAATTGGCCCATCTCGTTTTACCACCATTATTAACATTAGCAGAACTACGTGCCACTTCAGAAATCATAGGTAATCCACCCAGAATTGCCGTAATGGAATTACCAATACCAACTGCTATCAGATCCTTATTGTTATCTGCTTTTCGTTTGAATGGATCCATTAAATCAATTGCCTTAACTGTAAGCAATGATTCCAAAGTACCCACAAGTGCAAACATGATCACATATTTTATAAAAATACCCGGATGAGCTAAGCCTTCAAAGCTAACGTTTACATGAATATTTTCTATTAAATTACCAATTTTAACCAAAGAATAGGCAGGTGCCGTTGTTGTAAAACTCATAAATAACTGAGCAGGAATGGCAAAAATCAGTACTATTAAAGGTGCGGGTAATTTTCCTATTGAAAATTTCTTTAAATAAGGCCAGCCCAACATTATCCCTAAACTCACCAGCCCAATCAGTGTGCCTCTAGGGTCAAAATTTGCAATAATTTGAGGTAAAGAAGCGATTATTGACAATGGTCCTTTACCCGCCATCAGTTTTGGGTCCACCATAAGCATAACAGGAATTTGTTTAGCAATAATGATAATACCAATGGCAGCCAACATGCCATGGATGGCTGATAGAGGAAAAAAATCTGCTAGTTTTCCAAATTTAAATATGCCGAAAAGTATTTGACATATAGCTGCGACCAACATTGCTCCCAATGCAAGATGCCAGCCTGCGTCTCCTCCTCCAAAATCAGCTACTGCGCCAGCAACTATAACAATTAATCCTGCTGCAGGGCCTTTAATTGTCAATTTACTACCCATTATTAAACTCACCACCAAACCACCAACAATAGCCGTAATCAATCCCATTAATGGTGGAAAATCTGATGCTTTTGCAATACCCAAACTTAACGGGAGTGCCAATAAAAATACGATAAAACCTGATATGGCATCAGAACTCAGGTTTTCTTTTAGGCCAGCAAGGCCATCTTTAGGGATAGAAATATTATTTTTCATTTCAATATTATTTTTTATTTCACAAACAAATCTAAGACACCACCTGGTAATGCCCTAATTAATTTAGTTAATCATTAAATGATAGAGGTAACCTAATGGAAATATTATTATAAATGATATTTCCAACTGTGAAATAAAACAAATAATGGAATTTTATATTCCTCGGAGAAAATTAAAGCGAATAAAGTTAAGTTAGTTTGTCCGAATTCATCAGAATGAATAGATGGTTTTAAAAAATGGCAAAATATTTTTTTACCAATACTGAAAGAAATATCTTCCTCACCTTCTTCTATTTGTTCTTCAGATTCAAGAAATTCAAATACATCAATATGGCTAAAAATAGTAGAGCTATAGCTTTGTATGTTGTGATCTTTATACACAAAACTAACATTCGAATGGTCATAATGTACTTGTCCGGCAAAACAACTGTATGAGATCAACAGTTCAAATATTACCGTAATGCACATCAAACGAATTAATAAGCTCATTAACAAATTTTTCTTATAGAATATAGAAAAATAAAGTACAAATGTAACGTTTAAATACAATTTTAATTGTTTGTCAGAATATTATTTCTAATTTTTTTTAAAGAATTCAGAAAAACTACTACAAAATCGTGAAAGATTATTTTCTTTTTCTAATAAGTTCCAATACCCCGTTAATAAATGTTAACGGGTGTATGGGATTCCCTGGTACATAAAGGTCGATTTTGAAATTATTTACAAAATTTCTTTTTATAGCCGGACTCTCAGCAAAAATACCTCCACTTATAGCATCGGTTCCAGCCAAAATAATAATCTTAGGGTCCGGCGTTGCGTCATAACATATTTGTAATGCCTCTGACATGTTTTCGCTAATAGGTCCTGTTATTACTATGCCATCTGCATGTCTTGGTGAAGCCACAAATTCAATTCCGAATCTGCCCATGTCAAAATTTACATTCCCACATGCATTCAATTCTAACTCACAACTGTTGTCACCCGCTGCTGAAACTTGTCGTAATTTTAATGAGCCGCTAAAATATTTTGATATTTCTTTTCTGATCAAATCGGGATTTAAACTAATGTTGTAAAAGTCCCCTTCTTTTACAACTAAGTCAGATGCATCGTTGACACACATCTTATAGTCCTTAGTAAATTTTATTTTATTCGGAAAAGCAAATGCACACTCGCCGCAAAACAAACATTTACCAAGATCAATACTTACAGGATTAATATCAATAGCTCCTGTGGGACAAATTGACTTAATTGCCTTGCCATCAACTTCTTCATATGAAATTTCCGGACGACCTCTAAACACACCTGGCACTTCAGCTTTTGTAACATCAGGAATGTATTGTTTCCCTTGATGAAGGAGTATTTTTATATCTGAAAACATATCTACCAATTAATCAATTATAAATCATGTCCACAATAACTCAAGTTAAAACTTTTATTACAAATAGGGAAATCAGAAATTTCATTTTTTCTTACTGACAAGGCCAATGCAAGCCAATTATGCATTGAAGGGTCTTTTACTTTGTAATGGATCAATTCACCATTCTCATCCGTGATGGCACAATGACAAATTTCTCCCCTCCATCCTTCTACCATTGAAATGCCAAAAGATTTAGGTGATGGTTGGGATATTGAATTGTTTTTTTCTTGTTTAGCCGGCAATTCAGATATTAATTTTCTAATATAGGCTATAGATTGCATAATTTCCTCGTTACGAATCTGCATCCTTGAATAAACATCACCATGATGTTTTATAATTGGCTCGTGATTTAAATCATGATACTTATCATGTGGATGAGAACTTCTTACGTCTCTATTCAGTTCGGAAGCTTTTGCTGCCATTCCAACTGCGCCTATTGAAATCGCCTGATATCGCGTAACAACACCTGTTTTTTCCAATCTTACTAAAGCTGTAGGTAAAGATTTAACCTTATCCCATATCTCTGTATAATCTCGTTCATATTCATTCAATAATTTTTCAAGTTGGCTTTTTAGTTCGTTTGAAAAATAAAAATGGGTGCTCCCTACACGAATTAAACCTTTAGCCAGACGATTTCCACACCAAATCTGAAAAAAGTTAATAACCGGAGTCCTCAATCTACCAAATACAGCGCTGCCTAGCTGATATGCTATATCTGTGCACAAAGCGCTCATGTCTACGGTATGCATTGCTATTCGCTCCAGCTCTAAAGCTATTGTTCTTGAAATTTGTACATCTTCAGTTGCAGTAAAATTGCACAAACTTTCCCAAAGGTTAACAAAAGAAGTCGTATGACCCACCGTCGTATCACCCGCTATTGATTCTGCCAATACAGTTCGTTGCAATAAGTTTTTTTTATCTAAAAAAAGTTGTTCTATTCCCCGATGCTGATATCCAAGTTGAATTTCCAGATGCAAGATTTGTTCTCCATCACAAATGAAACGGAAATGTCCCGGTTCTATCACACCCGCATGTATAGGTCCTACACCAACCTCATGCAATTCTTCGCTATCTATATTGTAAAATGGATAATTTTCTATTCTAGATGCCTTATTTGCACGATTGAAGGCAAAACGAACGGGCTTTAACCAAGGATGATCGGTATACTTGATTCCAAAATTTTCATGAATTTCTCTTTCAAAAATATGGAAGGATAAATGAACGGCGCTGAAAGATGGCAAAGCATCAGTATCTTTATGTATTTCAGCCGATGATATCCGGATTATGTGCAAGGTGTCATTTGCAACAGCACAAATCAATTTTATTTTATCCTTAACTCTATATCCAAAATAATTTACACAGTGATTAGATTCATTTGTAAGAAAAGAAGTATTAATTGACAGAAAATCTTCATACAACAAAACAGGAATATTTTGAATCGGTACAGACTGATTGTTTTTATTTCAATATAGTTTATCATGCTATTTGGTAAATTGGATATTGAACTATTAATTAAATTTATAAATTCATCAGGAGGAAATAAGCCAAGATAAATGACCATTCCTAAAAGTATAAATTGGCTTAAGGACTCTATCGGACTAATCTTAACTATAGCACTATCATCAAAATTTACAGGTTTAATAAAAAGCATCTTAAACACATTTTTTCCGAATATCCATATGATTATGGTTAGCAAAAAAAGCGTTGCAACCAGAATCACTATATTTCCGGATTGAAAAAGTCCTTTAAAAATGAGAAATTCGCTCACAAACATTCCTGAAGGTGGCATTGCGGTCACTACAAAAAACCCTATTAACAATACAAAAGCTCCTGTTGGGTTATATTTAAAATAATCTCCAATATCATAAATACTTTTACTGCTATAGATGCGATATATCTGTCCCATTTGAAAAAATAAAACAGGTTTGGCAAGAGAATGCAGAACCAGATGCAAAATAGCTGCATATCTCCCAACACCTCCTGCAGCTAAGCCAATAATAATCAAACCCATATGTTCCACCCCGGAAAAGGCAAACATTCGTTTAAGATTTTTTACACTTAACATATAAATCGCTGCTACAAAAACAGAAAGGAATCCTGAGATAAGTAAAATATTATTTGCCCAGGAAAATATAGAAGTTGGACTTATAATTTCGTAAAAACGATAAATTCCAATAAAACCAACATTCATCAATACACTTCCAAAAATAGCACCGGCAGGTGATGGTGATACATCTTTCGCATCAATACCTGCATTGTACATTGGAACTAGTCCGGCCTTAGCAGAATATCCAGTGAAAATAAAAAGAAATGCAAGTTTGAGCCAAAATATATTCATTTTTGTAGCATTGGCATAAATGTCCTTATAGAATAAGTCCGATCCTCCAACCTGATGAACATCAAGAGATAAAAACAAAACACCTATGAACACTAAAGTAATACTTATCGAACAAACAAAAATATATTTCCAGGTTCCTTCCAGCGAACTGGTATTTCTGCGGTGATAAATTAATGCTGATGCACTTAGTGTAGTCAGTTCAATAAATATCCAGGTAATGGCAATATGATTGGACATATATGCAGCACTTATTGAAGCAAGTAATACTACCATTGAAGCAAAATAAATAGATCGATGATAAGGTAATTCTCCTTTGGTATCGCAGTAAACGTGGCTGTGATAAAAAGCAGGTACACAAACAATACTTAATACTATAATAAAAAGCACAGCTAAGGAATCAGGTGTAAAATATGTTAAATCAACAATATCTTTGTGGTCGTATACATAAATTGTCAGAATCCACTGTAGCACAATGAAGAGAACTGTGCACAAATAATTTACCCATCTATTTCTGTTAAAAAATATAAAAACACTAATGATAAAGGCAAAACCCAAATAATATCCTATAAAACCTGAATAATACGTTTCCATGTCAGTCTTTTAAGTTACTTAATTGATTAACATCCTGTTCCTTCATTACATCACTGATTTTATTAATAAAAATACCTAATAAAAATACACTGGCAAAAATGTCAAGGAGAATTCCTATATTTACCAACATTGTCATTTCATTTCCAACTGCCAGAGACAATACAAAAACACCATTTTCAATAACAAGAAAGCCCATAACGTGTGTAATTATCTTTCTACGTGTAACAATAATATAAAGCCCTGTAAACAAAGATGAAAGAGCGACTACAAAAAACATATTTCTAGGATGAGGGTCCTGAATAGCATTGGAAAGAAGCAATGATCCTAAAATTATCGAAGTTATCAGGAATAATGATACAAAATCTGATAGAAAAGGCTCAGAATCACGTGTAATATTATTTTTTTGGATTACATACTTAAGAAAGTAAGGAATGGCTATTGTTTTGAAAAGTATCGTCTCTAATAATATGAATATAAGATTTATCCAACTAATGTCTGTAAGTTCAATATAAGCTAATCCAAAAAGCAACATACCCTGAAAGGCAATGGTAGTGACATAACTACTTAACCGATTTGCAACACCTAAATATATAAGCGTTATGGTAAAAGTGATTAAAAAAATATCTGTCATAAAGTTGGGTTAATTTATGATATTTTGCCAAGTAATAGAAGTACACTAAGAAAAATCAAGCCTGCTATCGAGGTAAGCATATATATATATTGTGGGTTATGATTCATTCTAAACCTGGCCATAAACGATTCTACAAATCCAACAATTATTGCAAAGAAAATTTGAATGCCAAAAAATACAGGTATGGAAAAATACCATTCAAAATCAGGTATAAAAAAGAAATTTGCGATCAATGCGCCATACATTGCAAACTTAAGATTAGTTGCAAACAAAATAAGTCCTAAATCAAAACCACTATTGTCAAGTATCATCACTTCATGAATCATGGTAAGTTCAAGATGGGTTTTAGGATCATCAATCGGCATTCTACTGTTTTCAATCAGCGCAATCGCAATCAGAACAATTGCAGCTAATGCGGCAATTGCGTAGGAAAGAAACGATCCCAAATGCATCGAACCAAAAATTTCAAAAAAAGAAGTATGTCCACTAAGCAGAACAAAAGAGCCCATTAATATAAAAAATGCAGGCTCAACTAAGAGTGAATATAATGCCTCTCTACTTGCACCCATTCCTTCAAAACAACTACCCGTATCTAAGGCTGATATTATCATAAAGAACTTACCCAAACCCAGCAAATAAGCAAAAAAAACAAAGTCTCCCTTGAAAGATATAAGCCCAGGTTGATTCCCAAAAGGAATTATAAAGATTGCCATTAGAACTGATGCAAAATAAATGCCTGGTGCTATTTGAAAAATATAGCTACTTGTCTCACTATATACAGCTCCTTTTCTTATTAATCGCCAAACATCTTTTAATGGTTGAAAAACAGAAGGTCCCTTTCTTCCGGAAAAAATGCTCTTAGTTCGAATGACAATTCCTGTAAAAAAAATACTCGAAACTAAAATTAATATCAAACTTAATACATTCATTGTCAAATCTGATTTAGAAGTTTCGCAACATAATAAAATATATCAGATATAACCGGAATAGCCATAACTACAAATATAAAAACCATTCCATAAAGAATATAAAATTGTGGGTTTCCGTTTTGTAGAAATCTAAAACGTCCAATAAATCTTTTTATATAGATAAGTGGGATGTCAACAAGCAATGATTCAAGCTTGTCGTATGGATGTGTAACAGAATGAATTGTTTTTGGAAACACATCTGTTATGTCACCTTCTTTTTTTCTCATCATAAGCAAGGGACCTACCAACTTTCTGAAAGACCGTACATATGAATTTGCTGTGTATTGCATTTTTGAAGATGGTACGGTATATCCACAACCCCAGGTCGGAGAAGATGAAATCAATGAAGGTTTTGATATTGTTTTTTTAATCCAAATAATAATGATACATAATACAATGAAGGTTATTACAGCCAAACTTACTGATTGCAGTGTGCTGATCAAATCGAACGTCTGAGTAGGCAAAATAATTATTCCAACTAGGAGAGAAGTAGGTTTAGCGACAATTGAAATAACAAATTGAGGCAATATCCCAATTAATAAAATACATGCTGCAATTAAATATTTAGGAAAAAGTTTAGAAAATTCGGCTTCACCAGCACCGATTGGAAGTGGGTGCCTTTCAGTACCTAAAAAGATAATACCAAAAGCTTTAGTGAAACAAAGCATAGCCATTCCACCGATAATCACAAGTCCAAAAACTGCAGGCACAAGGAAAAAAATAGAAGGCAATTGACCTTCAGAAATACCATTAAATAAACCGGAATAAATCAAAAATTCTGAAATGAATCCATTAAATGGCGGAAGTCCGCAAATTGCGAGCGCCGCCAAAAGAAACATGGTAGCTGTTTGAGGCATTTTTTTTATTAATCCACCAAGCTGTTCAATATCTAATGTATGTGTTGCCTGGTAGACTGTTCCTGCAGCATAAAATAATAGTGACTTAAAAAGTGAATGATTTAATGTATGGAGCAAAGCTCCGCCAAAACCCGAAAATGCAAGATAGGCATTATCTATTCCTAAGCCAATACACCCAATACCAATACCAATACCAATAATTCCAATGTTTTCAATACTATGATAGGCTAATAATTTTTTTATATTGTGCTGGACTATAGCCAACATGACTCCGTAAACACCTGTAATTATTGAAACAATTAGTATAAAGTATCCTACTAATAAAAAGTCTAATTTTAATAAAAGTAACATTCGAAGGATGCCATAAATACCAAGTTTTATGATGACTCCTGACATCATTCCTGAAACATGGGCTGGGGCTGCCGGATGTGCATAAGGCAACCATGTGTGAAAAGGTACAAATCCTGCTTTAATCGCAAAAGCAATAAAAAAACATAAAAACAGCAGAAAATTTACCTCCTCGCTGACAGTTGAGGCATATTGGGAGATCGCTTTAAAATCAAAAGAACCAGTATATGAATTAACCCATATAAAACCAACAGTCAAAAAGATCATACAAACATGGGATTGGATCAGGTAATTAATTCCAGCTTTTAGCGTCGCAAATTTTTGATGTTCAAATATAATTAACAAGAATGCAGAAATAGCCATCAATTCCCATATGCAAAGAAAAGCCAGGGAATTTTGAATACAATAAATGCCAATCATGGCAAAGTGATTTATAACATAACTTGCAAAATGGAGTGATAAATTAGTAGCTTGATTTTTATAATGGTTCATATACCTTTTACCGTAAAGAATTCCGGTAAGTACAGTAAAATTCATTAATAAAATAAACCAACTAGAAAGTGCATCAATCCTTACGGGTATTTCATTGAAGACATGACCTCCAAAATAGTTTTGTTCAAAAGAAATTGTCATTGCTGGAATGGCAAGATAAGAGCTTAGAAATACGTTTATTAATACGCCGATTATCGCTACGTTTCCTTTCCAAGTCTCTTTTACCCATGTTATAAGGAGAATAGAAATCACTGTTGTAAAAAAAATTGCACCGATAAAACCCATTTTCTTATTACTATTGGAAGGTATTACATCTTTAAAACATCCTTATTTCAACACTTGGTCAATCCACCTGCTTAAGAAAAAAATTAAATTTACAACAAATAATATTTAGTATGTCAAATTAGCAGAATTATTCTTGAGTAAAAAATTGCTTTTATGTAAGATACGTCATTTTGCTCAAATAATTTATTCTCCACTTTTTGTCCTATGGTATCTATGGTTTTAATTTCTCTGATTTGGTCTCTTGCTTTACAATCCGGGGCAGGGCATTCGGTGGCAGGCTCTTTGTGCACTTTATTACTGGCAGGCTCCCAACCTAAACTAAAAAAAGAACAAAGAAGCCGGCAATATATGCAACTGTGACGTGCCATCCGTTTTTTATCCACAACCATACATTTCGTGCTTCTGGAAATTTATTGGTTATTGCAACACCGGCCGAAGAGCCGAACCAAATCATTGAGCCACCAAAGCCAACTGAATAAGCAAGTATACCCCAATCATAATGACCCTGTTCCAGACAAAGTTTTGTGAGGGGTATATTATCAAACCCTGCTGAAATAAACCCTAATATTAAGGCAGTAACCCAGGAAGCATTGGGCAGTGTCTCTACTGGCATCAATGATGCAGAAGTCACTAAACACAAAAGAAATACAGTACCCTTAATAGAAGATGAAACTTCCTGCCATGGTATATTTTTAAAAGTCGCTCCAATTAGTATTGCAACCCATACGCCAAGAGCGGGCATATCATAGCAAATATTTGATACGATCGCACCAATTAAAATAAGTACAACGATCAACAATCTAATCCAATCGATTGAAACGCCAGCTTTCGCATAGGCTACGATTTTTTCATATTTGTCTTGTTGATGTGATGCAAACCATACTACTATTAACAAAGCAACTAGCGCAGCCACATATGCGTGAAATACATTAAATGCAGAAACGCCATCTATCCACATCATAGTGGTAGTCGTATCTCCCACGATACTACCTGACCCACCTGCATTACTTGCCGCAACAATTCCAGCAACATACCCTATATGAACTCTGGCTTTAAAAACAACTAATGCTATAGCACCACCTATCATTGCGGCTGCAATATTATCAAGAAAAGATGAAATTATAAATACAAATATTAACAACACCGCCGGGCCTTTCCAGTCATCGGGTAAATATTTTGGGAGTATATCAGGAATGCCGGATTCTTCAAAAATCTTTGCCAAAACTCCAAATCCGAGTAATAAGCCTGTCAAATTAAGTAAAACGCCCCATTCACCTTGCCTCAATTGCTTATCAGCTATTTGGCTTAAAAATGGGTTGTGTCCAAAAAAATGTTCAGCAAATGGATATCCCGAAATAAATAAATATTTATACAATATTATTGCCGTCAATCCAACGATTGCTACTGAAAAGGTATGATTGTGAAACACAGCAACACCTAATAATGTTAACCCAAATAAAATAAACTCAATAGGAATACCAATTACGGAAATACCCAAATTATCATTAAAAGCGTATGTAATACAAGGGATTATAACAAGGAAGCATAAAAGTATCAGGTTTTTAATATTCTTTGTCATTTTACAAAATTTAGATATTTATGGTAAAAATAAAATAAATATATACTATGTTATAATTTATTTAAATAATATTCAAAAGTACATTTTTAAAACACAGCATGTAAAAGAAGAATTTAGTTGAAATTTTATAATAAAAAATCTCATTAATGCCCTTAAAGGTTAATTAGAATAATTACCAGACTTAAAAATCGTAAATGTATTAAATTAGTTTAAATAGTTTTTTCTAAACAATATGCCTTTATAAGCATCAAACCCTAGCGTTATACCTGCTTGGGTAAGTGAATTTTTCAGTTCATTGGACTTTAAGTCAGTAATAAAGACTTTGCAACCAATAGCCTTATCCAATTCAGGGTGGCTATTTTTCCAACAATGTGCAATTTCAGCTGCTGTTGCGTTATAATTTTTATCCCATTTTCTTCCCAATGTCACCTCAAGATGGATGACACCATTTTCATACTTTATAAGTTTTGAAGACAGACCTAGACTAACCCTGTAATACAAGTCTGTTTCTACAAAATGACGTCTATTTATTTTCTGAATGTCCATAAAGTGTATAACACAGAAACTATGCCACAACTAAAATTTTAAACTTAATATCAGATTTTATTTCACAATATTTTTAATGTCAATAAAAAAACCAGGACTGATCAAAACTGCAACGACAAAGAAGTATTGTGTTTTTTGTGATGGTGACTGTTTTTTTATGTTTAGAGAAACGAATACATTAATAAAATCAAACTTTCAAGCTGATTTTCTTAGTTTTGCGCACCTTTTTGAAGGTATAAAATAAAAATGATGAATCTTATTCAGGAATTAAATAGAAGAAAGACTTTTGGAATTGTATCTCATCCGGATGCTGGTAAGACAACATTGACAGAAAAATTGCTGTTATTTGGTGGTGCAATTCAAGAAGCCGGTGCTGTAAAATCCAATAAGATCAAGAAACACGCTACTTCTGATTTTATGGAAATAGAGAAACAAAGAGGTATCTCAGTTGCGACCTCTGTGATGGCATTTGAGTACAGAGATAAACAAATAAATATACTGGATACGCCCGGTCATAAGGATTTTGCAGAAGATACATACCGAACGCTTACGGCTGTGGACAGTGTTATTGTGGTCATTGACGTTGCTAAAGGTGTGGAAGAGCAAACAGAAAAATTGGTCAAAGTGTGCAGGATGCGGAATACGCCTATTATCGTATTCATTAATAAGATGGATCGGGAAGGTAAAGATGCCTTTGATTTGCTCGATGAGGTGGAAACAAAGCTTGGTCTGCATGTCACGCCACTAAGTTGGCCGGTTGGAATGGGTCAGAGATTCAAGGGTGTTTATAGTCTATATGAAAAAAATTTACTGCTTTTTGGTGCACATGGAAAGCAGGAAGAAAAAGATACATTCAAAATTACTGATCTGAATGATGAGATGTTGGAACAAAAGGTAGGCAAATTGCCGGCAAATGAACTGAGAGATGATATTCACACAATTGTGTCCGTATATCCTGAGTTTAGCCGGGAGGATTATCTTAATGGCTCGATCTGTCCGGTATTTTTCGGTAGCGCAGTAAATAATTTTGGCGTTCGTGAATTGTTGGATTGTTTTGTTGACATCGCACCCAATCCACTTTCCAGAGAGACTGAAGAACGAGAAGTAAAACCTGAAGAAAGCAAGTTTTCAGGTTTTATTTTTAAAATTCATGCCAATATGGATCCAAAGCACAGGGACAGGATTGCATTCCTGCGCGTATGTTCGGGTACCTTCGAACGCAATACCAATTATTTCCACGTCAGGCAAGGAAAAAATATGAAGTTTTCCAATCCGACCGCATTTATGGCATCCAAGAAGTCTGTCATTGATGAAGCATATCCTGGCGATATTATAGGTCTTTATGATTCCGGCAACTTCAAGATAGGCGACTCACTTACGGAAGGAGAAGTTTTACATTTCAAAGGCATCCCAAGTTTTTCACCGGAGCAGTTTCGATTTGTTAATAATACTGACCCTATGAAGACCAAGCAACTAAATAAAGGGCTAGATCAGCTCATGGATGAAGGGGTCGCACAATTGTTTACTAAAGAAGATAATGGACGAAAAATTATCGGAACAGTCGGTGCGCTACAGTTTGATGTCATTCAGTACAGGCTTAAACACGAGTATACTGCTTCCTGTGATTACGAGCCTGTAAATCTACATAAAGCGTGTTGGATCAGTTGCAAAGATCCTGTAGCGTTAAAAGAATTTATTGCTCGTCGGAAGAAAGACCTTGCAAAAGATACGGATGGTAAGCTGGTTTTTTTAGCCGAGTCTGCCTGGAGTCTCAAAATGGCACAGGAAAACCACCCTGAAGTCCAGTTTCATTTTACAAGTGAGTTTTGAACTGGTATGATTACCATAGAACCAATGTAAAAAATGAATTTCAAGGACGCAGAAAACCTATACGATGTTGGATTGCCGAAAGTGTCTGTTTTTGTATAGTTGCTACTGAAATAAGATTAAATAAAATTGTTCCGTATGTCTGGAATTTTTTATGTTGAATAACTTCAAAAGAAAGCATATTACGGACTACTCATAAATATGCTTTCTTATGCTAAATGAATAGTAATCTCTATAATTCGTAGCCCTTGCTTAGTATTAAAGAATTGGCTATAATTCGCCTGTTTTCCTTTACGTTTTGCAAAGGGTATTTAGTAAACTTCCTTAATCCACTGATGAAAGAAGCCTGCATTTCAGGTGCTATGAATGAGGCAATGGCATCAGTAGCTTGTTTTGTGATCCGACCAGTAGCATCATGTAAGTGTGTGCGTATGATGGCATTGTAAATGTCAATATCCCTTTCACTGTGATTTTCTGCTATTTTCATAACACGCATAAGCGTACTTTCAGAATTAAATATTTCAATGATAATGTCCGCAAAATTCATTAACAATTCTTGCTCAGTCTTGAGATCCAAGCCGCCGCTCATAGCTTTCTGGGCTGCAGTACCTAGGAGCATGATGATCACTTTTTTAAAATTTGCAACAGCTTTTTGTTCATCTGCATAAACTCCTACGTAAATTTCACTGTCAGATGCTCCATTCATCAATTCGTTTTGAACAGCCATGCCGGGTGTCATAAGGTCAAGTTCACCTTTCATAGCGCTTTTTAAGATGGTGCTTAGGATGACCATTCTGTTTATCTCATTGGTACCTTCGAATATTCTGTTTATCCGCGAATCCCTATATGCTCTTGCAATAACGCCTTCTTCAGAGTATCCCATTCCACCAAATATCTGAACAGCCTCATCTACTACATAGTCTAATGACTCTGAACCTATTATTTTGATGATGGAACATTCAAGCGCATATTCTTCTGCTGCTTGCAATTTTGCTTTATCTATCTCTAATCCTTCTTCTTTAAAATGAATCTCGCCTTCCTGAATCAAATGAGCTGTTCTATAAATGGCAGTTTCTGTTACAAAACATTTGATTGCTTGTTCTGCCAATTTGTGTTGAATGGCACCAAAAGTAGCGATTGGTTTTTTAAATTGTTCTCTTTCAATGGCATACCGAACAGCAGTAGTTGTTATTTTTTTGCTGCCACCTAGACAAGACGCGCCCAGTTTGAATCTACCGGTGTTCAGTACATTAAAGGCAATAAGATGACCTTTTCCTATTTCTCCCAGCAGGTTTTCGATGGGGACCTTTACATTTTCCATGAATATCTGACGTGTCGATGAACCTTTAATTCCTAATTTATGTTCTTCGGCTCCCAAAGTGAATCCTTCCATTCCTCTCTCCAATAAGAAGCCAGTAAATTTATTACCATCAACTTGTGCAAAAACGGTAAATATATCTGCAAATCCTGCATTGGTAATCCACATCTTTTGACCGTTCAAAATGTAAAATTTGCCATCATCTGATAAAACAGCCGTAGATTTAGCCGACAAGGCATCTGAACCACTAGACGGCTCTGTTAAACAATAACTGGATTTCAGTTCTCCGGTTATTAGTTTTGGTAAATATTTTTGCTTTTGTAATTCAGTACCATAATAAAAAATTGGAAGCATACCGATTCCTGTATGTGCGTTATAGCTAACACTAAACGAACCGGAAGGACCAACCTCTTCACCAATCAGGGTATTGGTAATATAATCTAAATTACTGCCACCAAACTCTTCCGGCATATGCGTACCCAAAAGTCCCAATTTGGCAAAACTATCCAAAATAGAAGGAATCAATCCTTGTTCCAGTTTTTCAATTCTATCTACAAAAGGAAGAATTTCCTGATCAACAAAAGACTTTACGGTTTCTTTCACCATAAGTTGTTCCTCATTAAAATCTTCGGGTATAAACATATCCTGAAAGTGGCTTTCTTTGACCAGAAATTCTCCGCCTTTTAATACATTTTTTAAAGTGATGGTTTTAGACATTTTACAAAATTTAATAATTTAACTCAAAGTTAAATAATATTATTTTATTTACTACCAATTATTTTAAAAATTTTATCAAAAACATTTAAAATCAATTGTTTACTAAAATAAATTATCTGAACTTAATGTACAAATTAATAAAATTTATGACTATAGTAACTATACTTATTTTATATTTCATAAAATTTCATTTATCTAATAAAATTCGATTGCTGTAATTAGATATTTACATTAGTTTTCCGCCCAAAATAACTTTATCTACATGATTGGAGCCAAAAGCATATACCATATAGTACAAGGATGGTATTGGTTTTGTCAATATGATGTTGGCAACTTTACCCTTGCTTATTGAGCCATGACTATCGCCAAGTTCAAGGGCGAAAGCACCGTTAATAGTAACGGCATTAAAGGCCTCGTTTGGCAAAAGGCGCATATTGTTACACGCAAAAGCCATTAATAATGGGACATTACCGGAAGGACTTGAACCCGGATTATAATCCGTTGCCATAGCTATTCCTAAACCCTGATCAATCATATTTCGGGAAGGAGCGTAATGGATATTGAGAAAAAATGAACAAGAAGGTAAAACCGTTGGTATCGTTTTTGAAACTTTCAAGAGGTCTATTTCTACCTGTGACATAGCTTCTAAATGATCGACAGACACTGCGTTATTAGCAATACCTACCTGCACGCCTCCCGATACATCAAGTTCATTGGCGTGAATCTTGGCTTTTAATCCGTATTTTGCTGCTGCTTTAAGTATTTTATCTGTTTCTTTGATTGAATAGAATCCTTTGTCACAAAAACATCACAATATTCTGCTAGTCCTTCTCCGGCTACTTTTGGCAACATTTCATGTATAATGATATCTATATATGCGTTCCTGTTGTCTTTATATTCAGCTGGAATTGCATGTGCTCCCAGAAAAGTCGCTTTTATAGTGGCTGCTGATGTTTCTTTTAATTTTCTAATTACTCTAAGCATTTTTAACTCGCTGTCAAGAGAAAGTCCATAACCACTTTTAATTTCAATGGCTCCTGTACCATAAGATATTACTTCATCAAGCCTGGCTTTTGCAGATAGGAATAATTCTTCTTCTGAGGTTTGTTGTAACTTAGCCGAAGAGTTTAATATCCCACCACCATTTTTTGCAATTTCTTCATATGTAATACCACGAAGACGATCCACGTATTCTGCTTCCCTCCCCGATGCATATACAATATGTGTGTGACTATCACACCAGCATGGCATTACCAAACGATCTTTGGCATCAATGATAATCTCAGCTCGATCAGGCACTTCAGACATATGCCCAAAGTCAGCTATCAACCCATTTTCAATAAGTATAAAACCATTATCCAATACATCTACAACAGACATAGCCGCACCTCTTTTGAAGGTAGACGGCTCTGTCTGGGTTCCTATAATGGATTTAATATTTATGATGAGTGTGGACATATTTTATTATGGGTTTTATGGCATTAAGGTTATGACCCATGAATTGGATCAGTATTAAATTGATATGATCATTGTACTATGCCATTCATATTATACTCTGTTTTTAAAATTTTTCTGAAACTTTCTGCTTCCTCATAAGTAGAAAACTGCCCTATTCTTACCTTAAAAATAGGTACTTCATTTCGAAATTCGTTTACTACGTTAATGGGTTCCAGAAAAATCTGTCTGAGTGTATTAACCATGTCATCAGCACCCTTATATCGTTCAAACACCCCAACCTGAACCCTGAATGAGCTTTGTGTTTGTTCTTGTTCGAAGTATTTTTTGTACTCTTCCTCAGATAGCAGCATGCTATCGTTTTCTTTGATTTCGGGATCAACAATCAATTTGGAAGGTGAAATATTAAAATCATGTCTCATAATTACTTTGTTTTCAGGAGCATTATGTTTGTCCAAAACATCCAATAATAGTCTTGGAGATAATGTTTCCTCAATGCGTTGTACAAGGTAACCCTGGGAATTAAAAATTAGGATGGTGGGCAGATATTTGACATCATACATTTTCTTTAATTCAAATCCCTGCATATCATCTATGTCAACTTTGATTGCCACAAAATCTGTATTCAGCGTTTTTGCGACTTCTTCATCTTTAAATGTGGTTTGTTCCATCCATTTGCATGGTGTACACCACTTGGCATGAAAATCAATAAAAAGTAATTTACCTTCTTCTCCAGCTTTTTTTCTTGCTTCGTTAATATTGGCATTTGAGAAATTTACATAAATATCTTCTGCATTTGATTTGTTTCCAATAGCGATTAATATTGTGACAGACAATAAACTAAAAAATCTTTTCATGACGATGTTATTTAGAAATGAATTAAAAGGTGATTAACATACTAAAAATATCAGTTTACAGAAGTATATATTAACTAATTAAATAATTTTATAAACTATAAACTACTGTTATTCTATTATTTAGCATATATCAATAATAATACCAAATCAATATAGACTTAGAAAGAAAGTTTTTATTTTATAGATTATTCATTATATAATATGTTTATTATTAATATATTATATGTTATAAAAAAATTTAAAGTATTATATTTTTTTTTTCAAAAAAAAAGGACCTTAACTTGTATTTTAAAATAAGTGTATCTTGTGCCACTTTTAAAAAGTAATTTCAAATCCAAAAAACCATGGGCAAAATTTTTGCAGCAATTACAGGTGTAGGTGGATACGTTCCTGAGGATATTCTGACTAATGCAGATCTCGAGAAATTGGTAGACACCACAGATGAATGGATTACAACCCGAACAGGTATCAAAGAGCGCCATATTTTAAGAACCCCGGGTAAAGCCACTTCCGATATGGCAGTAGAAGTTGTTAAACAATTACTTTACAAGACAAATACCAAGCCCGAAGAAATAGAATTGTTGATTTGTGCGACAGTGACCCCTGACATGAGTTTTCCGGATACTGCAAATACCATTCTCGACAAAGTAGGCGCGAAAAACGCTTTCGGTTTTGATATAAATGCTGCATGCTCAGGTTTTTTATATGCACTTACTACCGGATCAAAATTTATTGAATCGGGTATGTACAAAAAAGTCATTGTCATAGGTGCTGATATGATGTCTTCTATAGTTGATTATTCAGATCGTACCACTTGCATTATCTTTGGTGATGGCGCAGGAGGCGTAATGCTGGAACCTACCAATGACGGAACAGGGGTAATAGATTCAGTTTTAAGATCGGATGGCTCGGGTAGAGAATATTTGCATATGAAAGCAGGTGGTTCTTTAAAGCCCGCAACCGTTGAAACAGTGGCAAATAAGGAACATTTTGTTTTTCAGGATGGAAAGCCCGTCTTCAAAGCAGCAGTAAATGGAATGGTTAATACTGTAAAACAAGTATTAGAACGAAATCATTTAAATATGGAAGAAATTGATTGGCTTGTTCCACATCAGGCCAATATGCGCATTATCAATTCAGTAGGTGATATGCTTGATTTCCCTAAAGAAAAGGTAATGGTTAATATTCATAAATATGGAAATACAACCGCCGGGACATTACCTCTATGTCTGTGGGAATACGAGTCAAAGCTTAAAAAAGGAGATAAACTAATGCTGACCGCTTTTGGAGGAGGGTTTACATGGGGCAGTACTTACTTAATATGGCATTACTGAGTTTAAGAAACTCTTATTATCTTTGTGTTAAATTTTAATAAACAATATTGCAGATGGCAAATACTTCAGATATAAAAAATGGCTTGTGTTTAAATTACAATAACGATATTTATACCGTAGTCGAATTTTTGCATGTCAAACCCGGAAAAGGTAATGCCTTTGTAAGAACGAAATTAAAAAGTCTTACCAGCGGCAAAGTTGTTGAGATAACTTTTCCATCAGGACATAAGATTGATGACGTAAGAGTAGAGCGCAGAAAATTTCAATATCTGTACAATGATGAAAATGGATACAATTTTATGAATATTGAGACTTATGACCAAGTTTCTCTTAATGAAGCTATGTTGGACAGACCGGATTTCCTGAAAGAAGGCAGTGAGATAGAAATATTGTTTCATGCTGAAAAAGACATGCCACTGACAGCTGATATGCCATCCAGTATAATTCTGGAAGTTACGTATACTGAACCTGGTGTGCGGGGAGATACGGCGACAAACGTTACCAAACCGGCAACTGTGGAAACAGGTGCTGAAGTTAAAGTGCCCATTTTTATTAATCAAGGAGATAAAATCAAAATTGATTCAAGAACAGGTGCATATCTTGAAAGAGTTAAATCTTAATTAAAAATAAAGCCATATGAATTTCAACGAAATACAGGAACTCATCAATTTGGTGAATAAATCAAATCTTACTGACTTCAAACTCAAGGATAAAGATTTTGAGATACAAATCAGGACAAAAAAGTACTATAAAGGTGCAAGGCAGCAGCTAATGTCTTCTCCTCAGGTGGTTCATATGTCACAGTCTCCATTACAGGAATCTTATCAAAAGCAACCAGACAATAGTAATGCCAAACCTGAAGTTAATATAAATCAGTCGGTTGAATCGGATTCATCAAAATCAAAAAATATTTTTGAGATTAAATCACCAATTGTTGGCACCTTTTATAGATCTCCAGGCGCTGACAAACCACCATTTACCAAAGTAGGTGATCCAGTAAAACAAGGTGATGTGGTATGTATTATTGAGGCAATGAAGTTATTTAATGAGATTGAAAGTGATATAACCGGCACAATTGTTAAAGTACTTGTAGAAGATGCCTCACCAGTTGAGTATGATCAGGTATTATTTCTGGTTGAAATATAGCTTTATAATTAATTTTTTTAGTATAGCTTAAATATAAAGCTGGTACATTTATTAATATAGAATAATAGAATTAATTACCATGTTCAACAAGATATTGATAGCAAATCGTGGAGAAATTGCCTTAAGAATTATCCGTACGTGCAAAGAAATGGGCATTAAGACGGTAGCAATATATTCAAAAGCAGATACAGAGAGTTTGCATGTTAGATTTGCCGATGAGGCTGTTTGCATTGGACCTGCTGCATCTTCCGAATCTTATTTGAACATTCCGCGAATTATGGCAGCTGTTGAAATAACCAATGCAGATGCCATTCACCCGGGATATGGATTTCTTGCCGAAAACGCTGGTTTTGCTGAAATATGCAGACAATCAGGAGTGAAATTTATTGGCCCAACCCCCGAGATGATCAATAAAATGGGGGATAAAGTAACTGCAAAAGAAACGATGATCAAAGCGGGTGTACCAGTTGTTCCTGGCTCTCCTGGATTGTTAAAAGATGTGACGCAAGGTGTCAAAATTGCTAATTCAATTGGTTATCCTGTAATCCTGAAAGCAACAGCTGGTGGAGGTGGTAAAGGTATGCGTATAGTAACTAAAGATGAAGATTTTGAAGAATCATGGCATAGTGCAAGAAAAGAGGCTAAAGCTTCTTTTACAAATGACGGAATTTATGTGGAAAAATATGTTGAAGAACCTAGACACATTGAATTTCAAATAGTAGGTGATCAATACGGTAATGTGATTCATCTTTCTGAAAGAGATTGCTCTATTCAACGTAGGCATCAAAAATTAGTTGAAGAAAGCCCATCTCCTTTCATGACACCTGAACTCCGGGAAAAAATGGGTGAAGCCGCCGTTTTGGCGGGAAAATGTATCAATTATGAAGGCGTTGGTACCATTGAATTTCTTGTAGATAAATACAGAAATTTTTATTTTATGGAAATGAATACGCGGATTCAGGTAGAGCATCCTGTTACTGAAGAAGTGATAAATCACGATCTGATTAAAGAGCAAATAAAAGTAGCTGCTGGCATTCCTATTTCAGGAAAAAACTACTATCCGACTATGCATGCTATGGAGTGCAGGATTAATGCTGAAGACGTTTTTAATAACTTCAGACCAAGTCCAGGTAAAATTGTATCCTTTCACAGCCCAAAAGGTCATGGCGTAAGAGTAGATACTCATGTTTATGCCGGTTATACCGTTCCGCCTTATTATGACTCCATGATTGCAAAATTGATTTGCAGAGCACAAACAAGAGAAGATTGTATAAAAAAAATGCAGCGTGCATTAGATGAGTTTATTATTGAAGGAATCAAGACAACACTTCCTTTTCATAAAGCATTAATGAAAAATGAATCGTTTAGAGATGGAGATTTCAATACTGCATTTATGAATACATTTAATATGGACGATTGCATAGAATGATGTGCATAAAAAATCATTAAAGTATGCAGGGATTATGGCAATTGCTGTCCCGTATAAAGGACTATCGAAAGAGTTTTACTTTAAGCATATTGTGCAATATTTTATTGTCTATTTTCACAGTTATCAGCATTCCCCTTCTGATTCCTTTCTTCCAAATTCTATTTGACCGTCTTCAACCTGTTGCCATTGTGCCTTCTGGTTCCGGTATGACTGACTGGATCAAATACTATATGACAATTTTGATCAATACCCAAGGAAAAGAGGCTGCATTAATTTGGGTGTGCAGTGCATTGATTATTGTATTTTTTTTAAAAAATCTATTTCGTTATGGGGCTCTTTATTTTATGGCACCACTTCGCAACGGAATAATATATGACCTAAGAAAACAATTATATCAAAAGTTTCTGGACTTACCCCTAAGTTTTTATTCAAACGAAAGAAAAGGTGTTTTAATGTCTAGCATGACCCTGGATGTTCAAGAGGTAGAATGGTCAATATTAAATGTTATTGAAGTAATATTTAAATCTCCTATAATCATGATAGGGAGTATATTTTTTATGTTTTATATAAGCCCATCACTAACACTTTTTGTTTTTATTCTAGTTGCTTTTGCAGGACTTATTATAGGAAGGATAGTGACGAATTTAAAAGCGCACTCGACAGATGTTCAGGATTCAATAGCCACACTTACCTCTCAAGTAGAAGAAACATTAGGGGGCATACGAATGATAAAAGGTTTTAATGCAGAAAAATACAACGCAACCAAGTTTGATGAAGAAAACAAGACGTTTAAAAATACGCTTACTAAAGTAGTTAATAAACGAGATCTGGCATCGCCTATCTCAGAGTTTTTAGGTGTTAGTGTAGTTACTGTTTTGATGTGGTACGGTTCAAATTTGGTTTTTAAACAAGAACTGGATCCCGAAACTTTTTTTGCTTTTGTATTTGCATTCTATCAGGTGATTGAGCCTGCCAAATCCTTTTCATCTGCTTATTTTACCATCCAGAAAGGATTGGCTGCTATGGACCGTATTAACAGAATAATGGACACAAACAATGAATTAGTCTCGATAGAAAATGCTTTAAAAAAGACAACATTTGACCAAAACATCACTTTTGACCATGTTTCATTTTCATACAATGATAATGATTTACAAGCGCTATCCGACATAGATGTAGTTATAGGTAAAGGACAGGTAGTCGCATTGGTTGGTTCTTCCGGAGCAGGCAAATCAACTTTTGTTGACCTTCTTCCAAGATTTTATGACGTGACGGCAGGGACTATATTTATAGATGGCGTCGATATCAAAGAAATAGAGTTGGCCAGTTTACGTAAAATGTTTGGTATTGTCAGTCAGGATGCTATCTTATTTAATGATACTATTGCTAATAATATTAGTTTCGGAGAAAAAAAATATACACTTGAAGAAATTAGAAACGCTGCAGTTATTGCCAATGCAGATGATTTTATATCAGCACTGCCCGAAGGATATATGACAAATATCGGTGATCGTGGTCTAAAACTCAGTGGAGGTCAAAGACAACGCCTCACGATAGCTCGAGCTGTATTACGCAATCCACCTATATTAATTCTTGATGAAGCTACTTCGGCCCTTGATTCTGAATCAGAACGACTTGTTCAGGAAGCGCTCCAAAAAGTAATGAAAAGCCGGACGACTGTTGTTGTTGCACACAGATTGTCAACCATTCAGAAAGCTGACCTTATTCTGGTAATTGAATATGGGAAAATTATCCAAAGAGGTCAGCATGGCGATTTAATTGGAATAGATGGACCATATAAAAAGTTTGTAAATATGCAATCATTTGCCTAATACAATGAAACATATTAAAAATAAAATCGAAACAATTTTTTTTCAAAAATTTGGCACTCATGAGATAATGATTTTTGCTCCGGGGCGAGCCAATATCATCGGTGAGCACACTGATTACAATAATGGTTTTGTACTTCCTTTTGCCATTTCACAAGGTGTTTTTCTTTTTGCTTCAAAAAATAACACCAATATTTTTAACATTTACGCAGCTGATACTAACGAGTTCACCTCTTTCAACCTTGATGCGGCATATATTTTTAATTATGGCTGGGAGAAATATTTTCATCAATCACTTCTTGCATTAAACGTTAATGGTTTTGCAGGAATTAATTTGGTATTCGGAGGAAACCTGCCAATTGGGGCTGGCATTTCGTCATCTTCTGCCATTACCAGTGGATTCATAGTCCTTCTCAATGCCTTATTTAACTTAGGAATGGATGCCGCAACAATGGTTGATAAAGCTTCAGAAGCTGAAGTAGGTTCCGGGGTAAGGGGCGGAATAATGGATCAATTTACCATTATAAACAGTGTTCAAAATAATGCCATATTACTTGATTGCAGGGACAATTCATTTCAATATATTGAACTACATCTGGAAGATAATAATTTTTTTCTTATAAATACCAATGTAAAACATAGTTTGGTACATACTGATTATAATAACCGAAGAGCAGAATGTGAAAAAGCTGTGGGCCTGATTTCAAGGGATTATAAAAATATTGGCAGTTTAAGAGATCTCTCTTTATCTGACTTACCTTCAATTTCTTTATTTTTGGAAGATAAACTATTCAATAGAGTAAGTTTTGTTGTTGAGGAAAATAATCGGGTTTTACTTGCTGTTAAAGCATTGAAAGAAAATCAATATACCAAACTTGGAGCGTTGCTTAATGAATCCCATGATGGTCTGTCACACAAGTATGATGTAAGCTGTGAAGAACTTGACTGGCTTGTTAAATACACTTTGGATTATGAAATAATTCTTGGTAGTCGAATGATGGGTGGCGGATTTGGGGGATGTACCATCAATCTCATAAAAGGGTATCCTGACAAAAATTGGATAGCCAAATTAAACAATGATTATTTCGAAAGATTCGGATTATATCCAACTATAATTCCCATCCAAAGCAGCAATGGCATTCTTAACTTTAAGTAGTTATTTTCTTTTTCATAAAAAAAGTTAATTTTATATTAATACATATTCAGGGGCTATGAGAATATGTAACTTTGTGATGAAATTGATGTCTTAATACAGTTTTAGTCCATATTGGGCCCCCTGATTTATTTCAGGTTTACTTTTTATTTAATACTTATAAAATGAAATCATTATTTTCAATCAGGTTAGTTTTTGCAATTATAGCAACAACATTATTATTAACATCGTGTGGGACTGATGGTACTGACCCTGGTGTCAATGGCCCTAAAGTTGACTTTGTTGCAGGTGCAGGTTTAATAACATCAGACGCATCAGTAAATATAGGAACAGACTTTAAGGTCAATCTAGTAGGCTCTAAGACAGATAATGAGCTTAAATCAGTGACTATTCAAGAAGCAGGAACTAAGATTACTTTAGATAGACTAACTGGCGTTTCCGGCAATCCAGTATTACTGACGGGTAGTAATACGTCATCTTTTGATTTAACAATCACGATTAAAGCACACTCAGACATCTCGTCAAAAACATATAGTTTTATTGTGGAGGATTCTCAAGGGAACAAAACAACTAAGTCAATTTTAATCACTACGCTTGGAACGCCGCCAACAGTAGAACTTGTAATGAGTTCCGGAAACGTTGACATTGCGCCAAATTCACTGCTTTCTGTACCATTTAAAGTTACGAAAGGCACAAGCAATTTGAAGACAGTAGAAGTGCTCATAGATGATATTAAAGCTACTGATCTAACAAAAATATTAATTGGCGAGACACTTCTTACGCCTTTCGATGCTAATCCTTATACCTTGCCGACTTCTGCAAAAGATAAGTTCGAAGATAAAATCTTTATTCGGTCGTCTACGACCTCTGGAACATACAAATATACTTTTAAATTTTCTGATGAAAGTGGATTGTCAACTTCAAAAGATTTAATAGTAAATGTTGGAAATGCAGTAACAATGTTGGAAGGTGTACTGTTAAATCAAGGTGGCCCGGCCGGTCAGGGTGGATTAGATTTGGATACTGGTGCAAGTACAGGTTCTGCTGATGCAAAAGCTGAAATAAGAGATGAAGGCATTGTAAGCAATACTGATCAGTCATGGAAACAACAAATATCAGGTGTAAATGGGTCAGAAATTAAATACATTATTAAAGGTATGGGTGGTGTAGCAGAAACATTTAGTTTTGCAAATATTAAATTTACAGAAGAAGTTTCATCTTTATTCGCTAATGGTGTGGCTTTCACCCAAAAGAGTTCTGATAATGTGAGATTCGTTTCTAATAAAGTTACAGCAGGGGATGTGTTCTCAGTAAGAATTGGTACAAAATACTATCTTTTGCTTGTAAAAGATGTAAAAATTACCACTACTGATAATAAAGATCAATACACTTTTGATGTAAAATTTTAATTACATATAGTTTATGTGTCGTTATAAAATAAGTTGACGAATTATAACTAAAAATATATCCCTGGCATCAATGTAAGTTGTCAGGGATTTTTTGTAACAATAAAATTATACACAAGTTCCTTCTTTGGATCCCACAATCTTTCCACAACTTTTTATAAGATATTGGTCCTCTTTCACCCTCGTCCACAACTTGTAGTTTGCACACTAGACTATAATCCTGTTTATTCCTTCGATTATCTTCTCTAATCTCTTGTTTTCCTGAATAAGTTAACTTATGTGTCAACTTATTCAAGGACTATTCAATAATTAAAAAATAACAAAGCCCGATAATTAAAATTAATTAACGGGCTCTATTATTTGTTTTTAAAAGATATTTATTAACTATTTACCAAAAAAACTTCCAATTTTATATAAAGTAAATCTTTAAAAGAATTTACATCCATCTCATCCCTTTCACAAAATATGTTAAAAATGGAGGCAACATCACCCAAAACCATTCAGGTTTAATCATAAGAAAAGCCACAACACCTCCTAATGATAAAAGTGCATAAATCCAATAAATTCTTGTTGATTCAGAAGAAGAAGTCATGTTGTTTATTATTTTTGTAACTTAATAAAACCTTACCTCATTAAATAAAGGTAATATCGAGCGGCAAATATAACGGATTCTTAGATTAATAAAAAAGATTTTACATTTACTTTGACAAATATTAGTAAAAGATACTATGCCAAACTCTTACTTTTTGGAGAGTATACTGTTACCCTGGGTTCCGGTGCTTTGTCTATTCCATATACTAAATATTCAGGCTCTTGGTCTTATTCTAAAAAAACAATTCCTTCAAGAGATGGCTTATTGAAGCTTTATAATTATCTGGCTTCTCAACATCATTTAAGTAATGAAATCCAATTAGAAGAATTTAAAAATAATATTCAAAAGGGATTATATTTTGATTCAGATATCCCTTTGGGTTACGGCCTTGGAAGCAGTGGTGCATTGGTAGCAGCTTTTTTAATTCATATTGTCAGCCTAAATTTAACGATTTAGCATATATAAAAACATTTTTAGGACATCTTGAAGGAGCGTTTCATGGTTCCAGTTCAGGTATGGATCCTTTGGTTTCATATTTAAATAAGGCTATTCGTATAGATGTCTCAGGAAACATTCATTTTGAAAACCAAGAAGAACTTTCCTCTTATTTTTTCATTTTGGATACCGGAATCAGTCGGCAAACTGAGCCATTGGTGAAGTATTTTAAAGAGACCTATCAGAAAGACCACTCTTTCTTTTTAGCAATAGAAAAACTAAAATTTCATAATCAAAAGTCAATCGATGCAATATTGGTCCAAGATTATTCCACCCTTTGGCTGGAAATGTGCAATATAAGCGACATTCAGTATAATTATATGCAGAAGATGATTCCAGAGATATATCACTCATTATGGAAGCAGGGTCTTGATTCTGATTATTTCAGATTAAAATTGTGTGGTGCCGGCGGAGGTGGCATGTTGATGGGTATAACCCTGAATAAAGAAAAACTAATCCAAAGATTTCAAAACTATTCAATTACATTTATTTGATTTACAACAATTGGTATTTAATTTCGTTTTTATATTCAATTAGATCTGATGGCTTAATTATTTACAAATAAAAATATGATCATGAAATCGTTAAAAATTTTATCTTTATTTCTACTTTTTGCTTTTACATCAACTTCATGTAGCAAAGATGACACAAAGGCTCCCGTTATTAATATTACAGAACCTATTGATGGAGCAAAAGTGACAGCAGGTACAAATTTACCAGTTAAAGGTACCATTACTGATGATACTGAGTTAAGTGAAATCATAGTGGCTGGAAATAAAATTACGACTTTTACTTCCAAAACCTCTCACACTCTTTCATTAGATCTAATTATTCCTGGTAATGCCCCCAAAGGTGATACCAATATAGAAATAACTGCCACTGATAAAAATAATAATAAGGCAACAAAAACAATCAAGCTAACCATACAATAAATATTTATTTGGGGTTGCTGATTATTTTTTATTCTTTGTTTTACCATTCGTAATCATCCAAAACAATAGGCACATAATAACACCTCATCTCCCTGCCATATTTAGTATGCTACGGGAGGCAGGATTTGCTATAATGTATATTTATAGTGACGAAGATAATTTTGAGATCACAACCAAGACTGACCATAGCCCGCTAACAAAAGCTGATACAATTTCCAATGAGCTCATATCGGAGGTTTTGGCAGGAATTTTACCCGATATTCCTTTGATTTCAGAAGAAACAAACTTGGTATCTTATGATATCCGTAAATCATGGAAATATGTTTGGTTGTTGGATCCACTTGACGGAACAACTGAATTTATAAACAGAACCGACGAATTTAGTATAAACCTTGCCCTGATCAATGACGGTATTGCTGAAGTGGGTTTTATATATCTTCCGGTCTTTCAGACTCTGTATTATGCTATTCAAGGATTTGGTGCTTATAAAATAGAAAATGAAATTGAAACTAAAATAAGTGCTGAACCTTTCAATCCGGAGCAAATTGGATTAAGGGTTGTTGTGAGCCGCCAAGGCATTGATTCTGAAACAAAAAAAATTGTGGACCAGCTAAATAATCCTTTGATTTTACCTTTGGGGAGCGCATTAAAATTAATAAGTATTGCACAAGGTGATTCTGATTATTATCCTCGAATGATACACCTTAAAGAGTGGGATACAGCTGCAGGGCAAGTTATTATTGAAGAAGCCGGTGGATCTCTGGTCGACACTGAAACCGTTTTGCCACTGACATACAATAAAGCATCTATGATGAATCCAACATTTATTGCTTCAGGTAAATTAATTTGAAATGACTTCAATATACAGCTCTGTTATTATAGCCAAAAACGAAGCCCATATCATAGGGAAATCTATACTTGCCTTAAAAGAGATAACTGATGACATCATCGTAGTACTTGATGATACAACCACAGACGATACTGCAAATGTGGCATCCAGGCTTGGCGCATCTGTCTTTTTGAAAAAATGGGAAGGTTACTCTAATAATAAAAATTTTGGCGCGAGTAAAACTCAAAATGACTGGATTATTTGTGTTGATGCAGACGAAATACTTAATTCTGAATTAATATCCAATCTTAAGGCGCTAGACCCTAAAATAACCTCGGTGTATGACATGAATATTCAGACCTACTTTGGTGATTATCCTGTAAGACATTGTGGTTGGTTTCCGGATTGGAATATTCGTTTGTATAATAAAAATATCATGAAATGGAATACAAATTTTGTCCACGAAAAACTAATCTCTGATGTTCCATTAATACATGAAAAAATTCCCGGACTTATCGAACACTACAGTTTTATAGATGAGGCCCATATGATTTCAAAATTTGATTATTATGCTAGGCTCAGAGCAAATGAATGGAGCAAAAATAATCGAAAACCAGCACTTTTAAAAAAGCTATTTGGGCCATCGTTCCGGTTTTTTCGTACATATATCATTAAACTTGGCATCCTTGATGGAAAGGTCGGATTTACCATTGCAAAAAATGAATATATACTTAAAAAAAATGAACTTCTCTATTTCAGTAAGCAGCCTTTAAATTAATCTTCACCTTTTCCTAATCTGAATATTGTATCTATTCCTTTACCTATTGATTCAATGCCTTTACTTATAGGTCCACGACTTATATCTTCGTAATTTTCTGATAAATGGTTATAATCATGTTGTTTTGGATAGACGATGATTTTGTTGTTTAAATCAAAATACTTTTCAAGTTTTGCAGGTACATTGTCAAGGGCGTTCGTGTAAGAAACTGCACCTTTTCTGGATGTAACCAAAACAATCATATCCTCAGAATTTATATTTTTGGATAAAACCAAAATGTCTTCCCATTCAATAAATTCCTGATAAGAGATGATAACATTTTGTGCCGCTTTTTTTATACTGTTGGCTATAGCTTCCTGGGTTTTAGCATCACCATAGTGAATGATGGGAAGAGACAGTTCCTGTGCAAGTTTTATGACCTTAAACAACCATGTAGGGAACCCATTCTCTAATTCGACCAATGGAGGCGTAAAAATAATAATCCTCTTGAGTGAAACCAATGGTTTATCAAGATGTGTTATAAAAATTGTTTTGTCTGCATTGCTTATAATACCCTCTATTTTTTCTCCAAACAGTTTATCCATTAAATCAGCTTTCTTGGGCCAACCTATTATAATAATATCTGACATTATTTCTCTCGATGTCCTTGAAATTCCACTAGCAGCATTATGATCAATGGTTGCAATGATGTTAACTTTTGTTTCAGTTGACGATCCTTGTCTAACAAATTCCTCAAGTTTGTTTTTTGATTTAAGAATATTCATTTCGGCTTCCTTATCATTTGGCACTACACTAAGTATTGAAACCGGATTGGGAGAATATTTATCCTTAATAAGCATGGCTAGTTCCAGATGTTTCCCTATATTGTCAATATCAGCTATTGGAAGTAATATGTGTTCGTTGGAAAATCCATTAGAATTTTCTTTTGGCAAGCTATCTCCTTCTCCTCCTATTATGATTTGTTTTGCTGCTTTTTCAGTAGCAAAAGAGGCCACAACGCATGTAATTAATATTAAGATAATCGTGCCGTTTAAAATGTTTTCATCCAAAATATTGGCTTTATACCCAACCAATATGATGGCGAGGGTTGCGGCAGCATGTGAACTGCTCAATCCGAAAATGAGTTGTCTCTGGGCTTTTGAATATTTGAAAATGATTTGAGCAATAAATGCAGCCAACCATTTGCCAATTAATGCTACTATTGTTAAGGTACCTGCTACTATCAATGCTCTGTCACCATTCAGAATAACGCTAACATCAACAATCATCCCAACAGAAATAAGAAAAAAGGGTATAAATAGTGCATTTCCGTTAAACTCAATTCTGTTCATAAGTGCTGAAGAGGGCGGAATTAATTTATTTAATGTCAAACCTGCTACAAAGGCCCCTATTATTGGCTCAACACCGGCAACTTCAGCAAGAAATGCAGCAAAAAATACAATGGATAGCACAAAAATATAGTGAGCGTGTTTTTCACTTTCCAGCTTTCGAAAAAACCATCTTGCCAATTTGGGAATAATTAAAAACATTATTGCCGAAAATATTGCCAATGAAATGGTCAATTTAGACCAAAACTCAGCATTCAGGTTACCCACAGAATTTCTGGTGATAATGGCAAGTATAATTAAAACTGCTGTGTCTGTTAGAATGGTACCTCCTACCGTAACAGCAACAACCTTGCTCTTTGAAATACCAAATCTACTCACTATCGGATAAGCTACAAGAGTATGGGTTGCAAACATGCTTGCAGTTAACATACTTGCATTTATATCGTAATCAAGGACATAATAACAAACAGGATAACCGATGGCAATTGGTATAAAAAACGTAAGAAAGCCAAAAATGAGGCTATTATTTCGGTTCGCTTTAAACTCATTCATATCGAGTTCCAATCCCGCTATAAACATAATGTATAACAATCCTATAGTTGAAAATAAATCTACTGCCGAACTTTTTGCCAATATATTCAAACCATGCGGACCTATGACGACACCGGATATAATGAGCCCTATGATACCGGGAATATTAAGCCTTTTTAATAATATTGGTGATAATAAGATAATGAATAATATTAATGAAAATATAAGCACAGGATTGATTAACGGCAACTCAAATTCATGAACCAAATGGTCGAAAAAATCATTCATTTTCAGAAGTTTTAATGTAAAGCAATTTATCTATATGTATAAAAGCTTATATCGTATTTTAAAAGACATTTTAAAAGTTGCAATGCCACAAAAGTAATGAAAATGTGCTGCAAATAGTATTTGATCGATAAATTGCTGCAAATTACTTTGTATGAATCAATCCTAATAAATCCATAGAAATATTAAGCATTAAAAGAAATATTTGTCATTTTTCCGGATGAGAGGAAAAGTATGAGACTAATGGATAAATTAAATCAAGCATTACCAACTGTTTTTTAGAGCGTGAATTAAAAATCTAATGACAAATATTTTGGCTCAATTAAGTAAATTATTATTTTCATCCAACAATCTTTCAGCTTCAACTCTCATTCTTTCTGCTTCCAGATACTCTCTATATCTTTGCAATTTTGTTTTCTTAAAAGTATCTCTGGGTAGAAAATATTGCCTGACCTTGTCATCATTGGACCAAGGAGAAATATAATATTCCCTTTCATCTTCTTCAATGACATTCTTTAAAATAAACGCTGTTATAAGTCCAACCAATCCACCAAACATGTGGCTTTCCCAGGATATCTCAGGTTGTGCATTAGGGAAGATATTTGTAAACATTCCGGCATAAAGTGTCAAAACGATTAAACCCAGAATGACGGTTTTTAAATTTTTTTTGAAAATGCCCGTCCAGAAAACAAAAGAAACCAGCCCATATATCATTCCACTTGCACCTATATGATAAGATTCTCTGGCAAATAACCATACCAATAAACCAGTACCTATCATTATCATAAAAAAGCTTTTACAGCTACTTTTTTATAAAAAATGACCATTATTGATGTTAATATAAGAAGTGGTGCAGTATTGGATAATAGGTGATCCCAGTTGGAATGAATAAATGGAGACGCAAAAATACCAATGAGGCCGGAAATTTCACGGGGGTAGATGCCCAAATTTGTCAGATCAAAATGTAAAAAATAGTCGGCTGACTCAATTATCCATAACAGAACTACGAGTAAAATTGGTAATCTTATTTGGAAAATAAATTCGGATATCTCCTTTTTCATGACTTAATTTGATCAAACAAACTTTCGTTTTACTAACTTGATAAATGTTGCTGCTTTTTTATTTTTATTGTCAGCGACCCAATCATATTTATATATGACATGTCTAATCAGATAATGTTTAGCTTCCTCAAAACTTTGACATTTATTTAACTCCGCTAGTGTTTCATTAAAAAATGCCTGATTATTCTCAAAAAGTTCCTGTTGGGTAAAAATACGTTCATTAATTCCCATAGACTTTGTAAGGTCTTTGATAGGGCTGAATGCAAGCTTATCTGATAGTTCCGTAACTTTTTCTTCAATAAACAATTCCGCCAAAGACCCTTCGTCTTTAGTCGAGGCTTCATGCCCTTCTTTTATAATAGCTTGCTTAGGTTGTTCTTTTGGTAGAGATGACTTCACAGTTTCGGTGAATATGTTCTCTTTTTGTGGGACTAATGTTGGTTCCGCTTGTTTAACCGGGGTTTCCGCCTTTGGTATTTCAAGTTTTTGCTCCTCAAAATGCTGAACATTGGAAGGCATTGATTTTTCAGTTTTTAAAAAATGTTTATTGTCAGGTTTTGTCGTTACAATCGGCAGATTGTCAAGTGCAATATCATAGAGCTCTCTTATATAATTTAATAAAAGGTCTCTTTCCAACGAAGATAACTGACCATCTTCGTTCGCATTGTCGGTAAGAATAGAAATTTTATTGATTTTTTTGTTAAACCCTGAAATGTCCATGAAAACATTAATTTTTAATGAAAAATATATATTAATTATTTATAATGTGTACAAATTTTATACCAATTCTTTTTAAAATGGATATTGCTGCCAATTTTGTCATTTGATATACATTTTGTCAGTGATCGACACTTACAATAACGATGAATTTAAATTTGAGGTGCCAAAATGGTATGAATTGTTGATAAAATATTTTTTCTTTGTGTTAAAATAAACAAAGATGTTTTTAGAGCCTGGGTTTAGAAGTCAGCGTAGTGGATGGATAGAAGTCATTTGTGGCTCAATGTTTTCTGGAAAAACAGAAGAACTTATTCGTAGGCTCAAGCGAGCCCGAATTGCCAATCAGCGTGTGCAGATTTTCAAACCTTCAAAAGACACAAGATATGATAAAACTAATGTTGTGTCTCATGATGAAAATGTTATTGATTCATTACCTATCATGCATAGCATTGAAATATTTGATCATGTTAAAGACATTAATGTAATTGGTATTGATGAGGCACAGTTTTTTGACGAAAAGTTGCCTGATGTTTGTCAGAAACTAGCTCTTAAAGGTGCTCGGGTTATAGTTGCTGGTCTGGATATGGATTTTAAAGGGCGACCATTCGGACCGATGCCAAATCTGCTTGCCATATCAGAATATATTACAAAAGTGCATGCCATTTGCCCGCATTGTGGTAATCTGGCAACACATTCTTACCGATTGAGTAGCGAAACAGACACCGTGGTTTTGGGTGAGAAAGACAAATATGAACCACGTTGCCGCGTATGTTATGAAATGGGTAACATTCTGGATCTCAGATTGGTCTAACAACATTTTTAATGGTAATAATGAAATTTTAAATCTACATTTCATGTTATACTATAATATGTGTACAGTGAAACTCCTATTTTTAACTATCTTATTCGGTGGTTTGTGTATTTCTGATGGATCCATAGGGTCAGGAATACCTGATTCCCATATGATATATGATGATTGTCAAATTGAAAACACTGCTATATTATCCGGAGAAAAGATTGTCTACAAAGCTTATTACAATTGGGAGTTTGTATGGATTCCAGCAGGAGAAGCTGTTTTTAACATCATAGAAAAAAACGATACGTATGAGATTACTGTAAGAGGAACAACTTATAGGAGCTATGATATCTTTTTTAAGGTTAGAGATTATTTCCATAGTGTTATTGATAAAAAAACTATGCTCCCAAGGACATTCGTACGAATAGTCGAAGAAGGCAAATACAGGCGATATGATAGTCTTTCTTTCAATCAGGGTAATCTATCAGCAATCAGTTTTAATGGTGAAACGAAAGCAAAAGCAAAAAGAAAATTTATTACAGTGCATCAATGCACACACGATTTACTTTCAGTTCTTTATTTCATGAGAAATCTCGATATATCCAAGTACAAACCAGGCGCACAAATTCCTACCAGAATTTTGTTTGATGAAAACATATATCCCATCAAGGTAAGATATGAAGGTAAATACAATAATTTCGAAATCAGAGATTTGGGAACTTTTAACACTATTAAAGTAATTCCGGATCTAGTTACCGGAAATGTTTTTAAAGATGGAAACCGTATGAACATTTGGGTGACAAATGACGGAAATAAACTACCGTTATTGATAGAATCTCCCCTATCTGTAGGCAGTGCTAAGGCAGTACTCAAATCCTATTCGGGGCTTAGGCATAAGTTTAATTTGGAATAACCTTATTATTATTATTATTTCAAATTATTTGTAAACAAGCTTTGACTGACCCAATTACGTCAATATTTCCTTTCACAGGAAAAAAAACCTACTTTTGCACCTTTTATCATACTAATGAAAGCAAAAAAATCATTCGGGCAGCATTTTTTGATCGATGAGCACATCGCTGAAAAAATTGCCAACGGACTCTTAAAAGTAGAAGGATTCAGAAATGTACTGGAAATAGGCCCCGGAAAAGGTGTCCTCACTAAGTACCTTTCGAAACACGATACGCAACTTAAGGTAGTCGAAGCTGATCAGGACATGGTGGATTTTCTAACTAGAAATAAAATCATCGATCCAGACCAGATCATTTTACTTGATTTTCTGAAGCTCAATTTGTCCAAAGTATTTGGCGGTCAGCAATTTTATATGATAGGAAACTATCCATACAATATTTCATCTCAGATTCTCTTTAAAATGATCAACTCCAAAGAATTAGTTCCTGAGATGGTGGGTATGTTTCAAAAGGAAGTAGCGGACAGGGTTGTAGCGCCACCTGGCTCAAAAACTTATGGGGTGATTAGTGTATTGGTGCAAGCTTATTATACTGGTGAGACGATCATTGATGTAGGTCCAAACGCTTTTAATCCACCGCCAAAGGTCAATTCCAGTGTGATCAGATTAAAAAGAAAAGAAAATTTTGAACTTTCATGTGACGATCGGTTGTTTAGAACGGTAGTGAAGACCAGTTTTAGTCAGCGACGCAAAATGCTCCGAAATACGTTGAAGCCTTTGGTTCAGGATATACATATACTTGAAGACCCTTTTTTCACTCAAAGGCCCGAACAATTGGGTGTAGCGGAATTTGTAGATATTACCAATAGAATTAAGAATCAAAAAAAGAATGATTAATATGAGTCTGGAATCAAAAATAACCAATGATCTAAAAGAAGCAATGAAAGCAAAAGATGCTGCAGCGCTTCGGTCCATAAGAGCAATCAAGGCTGCCATATTGTTGTTTAAGACAGATGGCAGCGGTGACGAACTAAATGAAGATAAAGAGATCAAAATGCTCCAAAAATTGGTAAAACAAAGACAAGATTCTCTTGACATCTTTGAAAAGCAAGGAAGAGAAGATCTTGCTGTTACTGAAAGAGAAGAAATCGCCATCATTCAGAAGTACCTACCGGCACAGTTGAGTTATGAAGAACTCAAATCTACCATCCAAGCAATAATAGTAGAATCCGGGGCTACATCTATCAAAGATATGGGCAAGGTCATCGGAATCGCCAATCAAAAATTGGCTGGCAAAGCTGAAGGCAAGGCAATTGCCTCTGCAGTAAAGGAGCTTTTGGGGTAAGGTTTTTACAAATTATTTATTTAATACAGCTTTATGCCTGACATGAAATTACAGCAAGTAATTTATTAATAGCTCAAGGATAAGACATTTAGAGAAGGAAATCTATATTTCTTTTTAGTCCGTCGTATTTAGTGCGTTTTACGGGACTGCCTTCAAATATGGTTTCAAATATGGGTTCGCTGATGTCTTTCCATTCTTCCCGTGTCATAGATAATAATTCTTGTTTGGGAATAAAGTTTTCATCTGTGTGGGCTTCAGAAAATCGATTCCAGGGGCACACTTGCTGACAGATATCGCAACCAAACATCCAATTTCCCATTTTGTCTCTGAAGCTTTCAGGGATAGCTGTCTTGAGTTCTATGGTGAGGTACGAAATACATTTGCTTCCATCCATAAAGTATCCATTAGGGCTGATGGCATCAGTGGGACATGCATCTATACAGTTAGTACAAGTGCCGCAATAATCAATCATCGGCGCATCGTATTGAAGTTTCAGGTCTAGTATTATTTCGGCCAGAAAGAAATATGAACCTTTTTTGGGATTGATGAGTAAGGTGTTTTTGCCTATCCATCCAAGTCCACTTCGTTTTGCCCAGTCACGCTCGAGTACAGGAGCAGAATCTACAAATACCCGCCCTGAGACCGCACCAAAAGTCAACTTAATCCATTCAAAAAGAATATTTAGTTTTTTACGAACTACTTTATGATAGTCTTTTCCGTAAGCATATTTAGCTATTTTAGGTGCCTGCTGATCAGCCTGAGTAGTAGGATTATAATAATTGTATGCAAGGGAAATGACACTTTTTGCTCCTGGAACAAGTAAAGTTGGGTCAACCCTTTTCTCAAAATGATTGGCCATGTATGACATTTCTCCATGGTAGTTCAGATTAAGCCAACTATCGAGTTTACGAGCTTCATCTTCCATAAATCCCGCTTTCGAGAACCCGCACATAAAGAAACCAAGTTGAAGGGCTTTTTCTCTGATAAGAGAGGATCGCTGATTTACATTCACTTACTTTTAGGTATATTCCACAAAGGTAATATGAATCCTGTCAAACGCCTCTTAAAAAACCCAATTTCTTGTCAGGTGTAATTACAAGATGGAAGTTATCTTTAAATAGTTTAATGGCAATAGCCAAAAGTATGATACCAAAAACTTTTCGAAGGACAGCAACACCTGCATCACCTAATCGGTCTTTGATCCATGTACTAAAATGCAGGACCATAAAAACAAGTATAATATTCAAAAAAATAGCAGCCAGAATATCAAAATTTTCATACTTTGATTTTAAAGAAATTAATGTAGTCATGGTACCAGCTCCGGCAATAAGTGGAAAAGCTATAGGAACAACAGTACCAACAGGATCGTTGCCGTGTGCTTCTCTAAAAAATCTTACTCCAAGAATCATTTCAAGTCCTAGAAAAAACAGAATAATCGCACCTGCCACAGCAAAAGATTGGACATCAAGACCAAAAAGTTTTAAAATAGCCTCGCCTGCATATAGAAAGGCAATCATGAGCCCCATAGAAACTAACGCAGCTTGTAGTGAATCTACTTTGACACCCTTGTTTTTTAAATCAATTATTACGGGTATGTTTCCTATAATGTCAATTACAGAAAATAAAATAAGGGCTATAGAAAATACATTTTGAATGTTCATAACGAATAATATTTGTTATGTGGCTAACAGTAAGACGTAAAAAAATATAAAATGTTGCATAAAAGTACTAATACTTACAATAATTGACAAGACGTTAACATCTTTTAGCATTGTTAATGAGTCGCGCTTGAGATGTTTTTGTTAATAACTTGCTTAATTATTTCAAACTCTGAAAGCGTAATGTCGTTTTCTTTAACCAGAAAGGAAACCAATTCATTTACAGACCCTTCAAAATAATTAGTAACAAGACGTTTGATCGAAAATTCGGAAAGAATTAAGGCGATAATATTAATTCCAAAAAAATATTCAAATATCAGTCTTGTTTCTAAATGTTCCATTCCCAATTATCAAGTCATATCACAAAATTTTATTATATTTGCATCTGATTTTTCTCCTGACCAATTAATAGTGAGGTAATATGAGCAATGAAAACCCGATACTTTATAATGAAGATAATATCCGAAGTCTTGACTGGCAAGAACACATTCGACTTCGCCCTGGAATGTATATCGGAAAACTGGGTGATGGTTCCGCTCAGGAAGATGGTATTTATATATTATTAAAGGAAGTCATAGATAATTCGATAGATGAGTTTGTCATGGGAAATGGCAAAAATATAGATATTAATATCGAACATGGTCGTGTATTTATCCGCGACTACGGCAGAGGCATACCATTAGGTAAAGTAGTAGACTGCGTTTCCAAAATAAATACAGGAGGGAAATATGATTCAAAAGCCTTTAAAAAATCTGTTGGTCTAAATGGTGTAGGTACTAAGGCAGTAAATGCACTATCGAGTTATTTCAGGGTTCAATCATTCAGAGATGGTGAAACAAAATCTGCTGAATTTACTGCCGGTATTGTAACATCTGATCCAAAAGTGACAAAAACTTCTGAAACTAATGGAACATTAATTGAGTTTGTTCCGGATGAAACAATTTTTAAACATTATAAATACAGACCAGAATATGTCGAAAATCAATTGTGGAACTATGCTTATCTAAATGCTGGTCTGAAGTTGAATTATAATGGTAAAACTTTAGTATCTAAAAATGGACTAAGAGATTTACTTGAGCGAAAAACAGATGTCGAAAATCTTCTTTACCCTATCGTCCACTTGATGGCAGAAGATATTGAAGTGGCTATATCTCACAATACTTCTTATGGTGAAGAATACTATTCTTTTGTGAATGGTCAGAATACTACTCAAGGTGGAACACATTTGGCGGTGTTCAGAGAAGCCATTGTAAAGACCTTGCGGGAGTTTTATAATAAACCATTTGATACAAGGGACGTACAGACTTCTATAGTGGGTGCTATAAGTATTAAAATTGAAGAACCGGTATTCGAAAGCCAGACAAAGACAAGACTTGGATCACAAAATATGGCTCCGGAAGGTATATCTATCCGGTCTTTTGTGATAGATTTTCTAAAAAATAATCTGGATAATTTTCTCCATAAAAATAAGGAAGTTGCAGATGCTATCTTACGAAAAATCTTACAATCAGAGCGCGAAAGGAAAGAAATCGCTGACATAAAAAAAATAGCAAATCAGCGTGCTAAAAAAGCCAATATTCATAATAAAAAACTGCGTGATTGTCGCATTCATCTCACGGATGGAAAGAAAGCTGATGACGAACAAAAATTGGCAAGTACTATTTTTATAACTGAAGGAGACTCAGCTAGTGGATCTATAACGAAAGCTAGAAATGTACAGTCTCAAGCAGTTTTCAGTCTTCGGGGTAAGCCACTAAACTGTTATGGGATGACAAAAAAAGTAGTATACCAAAACGAAGAATTCAATTTACTCCAACACGCACTCGATATAGAAGATGGCATTGATAACTTGAGATACAACAGGGTTGTAATCGCTACTGATGCTGACGTCGATGGTATGCACATTAGGTTATTATTGCTTACTTTTTTCCTGCAGTTTTTTCCTGATTTAGTAAAAATGGGACATTTGTATATTCTGGACACGCCATTGTTTAGAGTGCGGGACAAAGCCAAAACCTATTATTGTTATAGTGAGAAAGAAAAACAAGAAGCCATTACACAATTAAGAGGTAAGGCGGAAATCACACGATTTAAAGGGTTGGGAGAGATATCTCCTAATGAATTTGAAGATTTTATTAGTGAAAACATACGATTGGAACCTGTTATTCTGGGTGAAGGCACAAAGATTGAAGATCTTTTGGGATATTATATGGGCAAAAACACTCCGGAGCGACAAGTTTTCATTATTGATAATCTAAAGATAGAACTTGAGCAGATAAGTAGTGAGGGGGAAGTAATCGATCTTGCCACAGTGGAGACAGAAGAATTGGTATAATTTTATTTTAAAGTATTATTCTTTGGCAGCAAAACAAGACCCTACTATACTGAAAGATATTGTATTTATGGCTATGCCTTTTGGAAAATATAAGGGCACCATCATAAAAAATATACCAACATACTATCTGGAATGGATGTCCATCCAAGGTTTTCTGAGCGGGCGGCTAGGCATGATACTTTCCACAGCATTTGTAATAAAAACTAATGGGCTGGAATATCTACTAAGAGACATTAGAAAAAATTAATTTGATGGTTCAAACTATTAAAATCAAATTAATTACTGCAGACTCAAAACACCAGTCATTTGATTGGTGAATGTGGCTCCGGGAGCTACTATTACTTCCTTTCCCGTGATATTTTTGATGGTTAATGTTTTATTATTAGTTATGATGCCCGCATTATGAAGTCCTGTACTTGAATTATTAAACGCATTTTTATCAATTGTAAGGATTCCGTTATTGGTAATTATACCTCCGGAATTATTTGATAGTGATCTTGTGCCAGAATTTTGAATGGTTATATTACCAGTGGTACCATTAACAATTGTTCCGGTATTACTAATTCCATATAACGAATTGTCGAGAATATTATTTATCGTTAATACCCCATTGTTAGTTATAGTACCTGCATTAGTAACATTTAGACCGTAGTTGATGGTAAGACTTGCTGAGCCTGAAATTACCAATGACTTACCTGACTGTATTGTAATGGACCTTGCTAAACCGATTTGTCCTGATGCAATTGTTACTATGATTCCGGTAACTCCAGAGATGATCACATTTTGGCATCGCGAAGGGACAGTCCCCAGGCTCCAGTTTGTCGCAATATTCCAATCCCCTGACGCCGCAATCCAGGTATTTGTGACAGGGGAGGCTACGTCATCGATAAGTCCGTTGCAATTGTCATCTTTAAGATTACAAGTTTCCGTGGCTCCCGGGTAAATGGTATTGTCAGTATCGTCACAATCGAGTCCGCCGCTACAAAATGAATCTTTATCTTTATCGATACCTATTCCATGTGAACAAAAATTATCAAATGAAATACCGTTGGCTAATAAAGGATTATTAGAAAAACTATATGCCTTAAAACAATATTCTGAGTATACATCAGGATAACATCCAGATAAATTATTATTATTTAAATATATAAGACTCAAGGCATTGTTTGTCAATGAAACAGGTAAGGCTCCTGTCAACAAATTTCCATCAAGATATAAATTTTTTAGCGAATTGATTGAACCAAGATTGGATTGAATACTACCAGTAAAATCGTTGCCGCCTAAATCCAATGTGAGTAAGTAGCTATAATTATTAAAAAAAGAAGGAATACTACCGGAAAGGTTGTTGTTGTATAAATTTAATGTGTTTAAATACGTAATATTGGTCATTGACAGAGGGAGATTTCCGGAGGTCAGATTATTTGAAGGCAAACTAATTCCTATTACCCTACCCTGATTATTACAAGTAATTCCAAACCATGTACAAACTGAACAGTTAGTTCCTGCTGCCCCGGCTTGCCAACCAGTTTTTACTGTCCATGAAGGCCCAGAAGTATTATTGTAAAAATCAATCAAAAATGTAAAATCTTGATGACAAGGCAACGCGGCATTATATGCACAAATACTAAAGCTTCCTTCATTATCACTGTTAGTATCCACTAACCTAATAAATATTGTTTCGCCAGGTATCCTGCCAGTCAAAATAAGAAGTGAATGATTTCCTGCTCCGTTATTATCGTCACAACCAATAGCCACTAAGCTGTTACACACTCCCGCATAAGCTTGAATTAATACATCTGTCAATCCTCCTGAAACCTGACTGGTTTCAATTGTCACTCCACCTGATGGAGGAATTACTAGTTTAAACCACACATCCTTAATGACGCTGCCAGGCGATCCACAGGTAAATGCCGGAACGCCTGTCGACGGTGTAGCTCGAATATTGTTAAACGTACCATTTACACATGAATAATTTACCTGGAGGCTTATTGCATCAGCACAATTATCATTCACAGGAGGTAGTATACCACAAGTAGCTCCTGTTGTACAACTTGCATAAACAAAGTTGTTAAAAAGCATCTGACCAGGAATTGGACCAAATCCGTTATTAAGATTAACGCCAGTACCCGCCAAAAGCTGACATTCACTCATTATAGTGCCCCCTCCGACCGGTAAAATTGGACTAGCAAGATTAAAACAATAATCTCCTTCGGGAGTATTCCCATTATTATTTGCATAAACATTTCCACAATCATCTATTTGGGTGTTTGTATTATTCCAAACACAAGCATGCGTATGTCGCAAACCCATAACATGACCAATTTCATGAGCAATCACATAGGTATTGAAGGAATAATTTGGAAATGGTGTAATAGCTGTAGACAATTGACTACTTACACAAAATGGTCCCGGGTAACTTGGATATGTATTACAAAAACCCCCGACACCATAAGCAATACCACCTGAAAGCGGTCTTGTTGACAACAATTGGGCGATTCTGCCTATATAATTATTTTGTCTTGTGGTGACAAATAAATCCCGGATTGCTCCGATGTTGGTTAAAGAAGCATAAGGGTCCTGAGTCGTCCAAACAAAAATTTGACTGGAAATGATAGGCACGTCGTTGATGGCATAAACAGTTGCAATGTTATTCATCAACGCAATTACCCAATTTGTAACATTAGTAACGTTTGAACCATGATCCTGATACGTCTTAAAATCGCATTCAAAATATATTTCCAAACAACTTCCAATTCTTGAACCGCCGGAAGGTGCGTGGTTATTTTGATGGTCAGCAGTGTGATCGTCTTCGCACTTACTTTGATACTGAGATAAAGTTTTTTGATCTCGACTAAAATATCCTACATAGTGCCCATTTGTACTTTCATTTATTTCATAATTACCATTATCCATGGCTATAAGATATTGTAATTTACCTTCTATAACTGAAAGTGTAGCCCATGAAGTCAGGTCGCCATTTACAACCCCTCTGTATGTCAACACATTTTTCATGTCAGGATAAATCACTTGACCATTACTTGTTTTAACATTAAAATCAGGGGCAAAAATATCTGATTTTTCAAATGTCAGTTGAATTTTGATTTTCCCTATTTCGATTTTCTGGCTGAAAAAACTTGGTTTTTCTGAAATCAATTTCTTAATAATTATTTCGGAAACTTCATAGTAATTAGCATCTTTAACAAATGGTTGGTGCATTTCATTTTTTACTTCCACTTGATGTAAAAAATTCAATAAACGATCAGGGTTAGAGATAAGTTAATGCTCTAATGGTCATGAAACATAGTAGCTCTCGTTGGATTGTCTGTTTTACCTCTTTGAGCCAATCCTGTGGAAGTAATCGAAAAATAAGAACAACACAAAGAAAAGAAAATATCCTTGTTTTCATAAAGTATGGTTTTGATGCCTTATCCAAAAAATTATTATCGTTTGAAATGGTGGTTTAACCTATTATAAATCCACTTTTCTAAAAATCAGCTCAAATTCAACATTCTCTACTATTATAAAACAAATTAAAATTTGATTTTATAAGTAGTTGGTAAAAATTAAGCTCTGGCAAAAGACTTTTTGGGTTCTAAAATTGAAAAAGCAAATACATATGGAATCATTGTAATGTAACGCTCAAAAAAAAATAAACCCTAATTGCAGGCCTAATCACCAGATTTTTTCCAAATCGGGATTAAAAACCCACTGGCCCCATTTCTTATTGTAGGTATGGATTTTTTTTACTGGTTGGCCGTTTTTATCATCTACGTCGTAACCCATATTGACCCACTCAAAAATACTTCCATATAAATTGTAAACATATTTATATCCTTGCTTTTTTAATTTAGTGGCAATTTTTTCGCTTCTGTAACCGATTGAACAATAAACAATTATTCTTCTATCTTTGGGAAGATCTGCGAGGTTTTGTAAATTAAAATCATCATATCCCACAAATCTGGCGTCTGGAATATGTGATATTTGATATTCATTTAATTCCCTTGCATCCAGAAATAAATATTCTGATTGGTTTTTGAAAGCTTCAGAAACACTTATGACCGGTGCTGAATAAGACAAATAACCATCTACTTTCTTATCAAAGTTGAGGTTAGAACAACTAGCAGTTTTTACATATTGGCCATCCAAATAAAAATTGCAGAACCAAACTATTGATATCATTAATAATTTCGATTTCATCTGTTGCTTATTTAATTTTTTTTAGGTCAGTGAACTTAATAATTATTTAGGTATTTCAATTTAAAAAACATTCGAGGTTTATTAATTTAAATCTACTACAAAATCTTTTTAGGCCCAAGGCCTATCTGATCATAAATAACCCTGCCTTCAAAACAATGCACTATAAGTTCAGAAAGAATAAATGATCTGACTTCACCGGCATATTCATCAGGATATAAAACATGGATATTTGGGCCTGCATCAAGGGTAAAAAATATTGGAATGCCAGTATCTAAACGGAAATTTTTAATTTTTCTAATAATTGTAAGAGAAGCTTCTTCCATTAAAATATAGTAGGGATCAGAAGACATCATTAGTGCATGAAGGGTCAAAGCCTCAGATTCGGCTATTTTACCAAATGTGATTATATCTCCTACTTTTAATGCTTCCATAAGTGAAATAATCTGTTGATTTGCCTGCTGATATCTTGCATTCGCATATGGATTACCTACCATGAGTTTATGCCCTGCTGTTGAAGAAACACTTTTTTCATTGGCGCTAATTATAAGAATATCATCATGAAAAGTTTTAAATACTGGATGAATTAGGTGAGATATCCCGATAGCAAAATCATCAGATGATGAAGCTATGTCAGGGTGAAATCCCCACAATCCCATCTCAGGATGTACAGATCTGCATGCGCTGCCGCTACCAAGCCTTGCTACTATAGAAGCCTTCTGAATAAATTCATTTGGTGCTGTTTTATATCCAGTAATAGATTGTTCGATTTCACAAAGACACATTGCCAAAGCCGACATACCAGAAGCTGAAGAAGCAATACCACTACTATGGGGAAAAGAATTACTACTTTCTATGTTAAGCGATATTTCTTTTAAAAATGGAAAATACTCATCGGCAATATTGTCAAGAAACTTTTCTATCCTAGCAGCAAATGCTAAATTTTCTTTATTTTCAAATGTAAAAGTAAGATCAATTCTTCCATATTTATTCTCATCACTCCAAGCAACAAAAGTACGTGTAGCAGCTGCATTAAGCGTAAAACTAACTGATGGATTGTTTGGAAGTTGACGTCCGTGTTTTCCCCAGTATTTAATTATTGCAATATTAGAAGGACTTTCCCAGCCAACTTTTGTCATATGCTATTTATTACTTTCTGATCTGTTAATTTTAATGTATTTCAAAGAAGTCTCATTTTCTATTCGATAGGATACATCGAAATCTTGCAAAACTGCATCAAGGATGGGATATTGACCATGATTATACCCTTCCTTTAGATCATAACTGTAAAGTTTTGAAAACGCATTCCAATAAAATGCTTTAAATCCTCCTTTCAAATCTTTAATATGGTTGTAGATTGGTTGTTTGGTCTCTTTTTCTATCATTTTGATCATAATTTTACCCTGAAGTTTGGTCAGATTTGTTAGTGGCGTTTCAAATTCTTTTGTCAGTTGATCTTCAAGTTCTTTTACCTTTTTTTTATATTCCTTTTCTTTCATGTTTTTGGAAGCATATTCCAGTTCCCTAAAAATTCTTATAGCTTCTTTTGCATAAGGATAAACTTTTAATGCATAATTTCTGAATCGCATATATTTTTTATACTCATCATCATTCTTAAATTTTCTGAGTGCTGTAATACTGACATCGTCAAGATCAGCTAATATTAATGTATCTCCTGTTTCTGTAATGATGGCTGAATATACCTTACCTTCGATGATTATTTTTGTTTCAGTACTCTTCTGATCTAAAATAGGATTTTGACTAAATCCTAAAGATGAAGTAAAAGAAAAAAATATTAAAAAAAATTTATTCATTTATTTTTTGTTCTCAATGGAAACGTAAAAAGAGCAGATTTAGTTATCTAATTTGAAAATCTTTAACATTACAGGTATCTTTGCAACTTTAAAATCATTATTCATTGCATAAAGTTATTCCCTTTATTCTTGTTTTTGTACTTAATACTAATGTTACCGGGCAACATAGCATTAAAAAAATTGACTACCCTGTAAATACTGATTTTATTGACGAAATATGTCCAGTAATATCATATGATGAATCTATACTTTTTTTTACACGGGTAGGTGATCCAAATTGTGAAAAGACACTTTTTATTGATAATGTTGATGTTTCACAAACACTGGATGAACATCAATATCTTGCTGTCTTAAAAGATGTTTATAGTCAGATAGCTACCCAAAAAATTACTGATCCTTTGTCTTCTGCATACAATCAGGATATCTGGTACACAAAACTTGCAGATAAAAAACCTGAAGGCATATTTCATCCTGGTTTTCCTATAAATGATGTGTTACCAAACAGTATATGCTCCAATTATGGCAAGGACAATGGCTTTCTTGTTATTAATCAATTTGCACCTAATGGTGGTATAGAACGTGGATTTTCTTCAACTGAAAAGAAAGGGGTTAATTTTGAATTTCCAAAAGCAATTAGGGTAAAAGATTTTAATCAAGCCAGTACAGAAGTAAATGTTACCGCCAGCATTGATTCTACAATTCTAATCCTGGCAATGTATCATGAAGACGGAGTTTCTGACATGGATTTATATGTTTGTTTTAAACTTGGCATTGATTTGTATTCCCAACCAATCAATATGGGAAGTACATTAAATACACAATTTCGCGAATCTACTCCGATGTTATCTCATGATGGCAAAAGGTTATATTTTACATCTGATCGACCAGGAGGTTATGGAGGCAAAGACATATATTACACGGATAGGTTGGATTTTACATTTACAAAATGGAATAAACCAGAAAAACTCAATCCCCCTGTAAACTCAGCATCAAATGATTCTCATCCACATCTACTGAGAGACAATAATTCATTATATTTTACTTCCAATAGAGATGGTTCTAGCGATATCTTCAGCGCAGAATTGATACGTAAAAAATTGCCTCAAGATTTACTTTTAACCATTTATATCATAAATGGAGAGACTACTCAAAAATCAGCCGGAGAATTATTTTGGGGAGATGCGTTCACTACAAAACGAGATGGATATTTCAGATCCAGAGATGGTTTATGCCGGTATAAATTCTTTGAAAATAAACCTGTTGCTTTCAAAGCTTCGAATAGAAGCTATACAAGTACTGAAATTATAATTGATCCCCAAGATTTGGTCAATATGGGTCTTAGCCATGATACAATCGAACTTGTTATGCATTCAGATGGACGAATTGCTACAAACACTGTGGTGCAAAATCGATTCGATATGTCACACAATGATAAAATCTCTGAATCCGAACTTAATTCAGTGATCATGCTCAATAATATATATTTTGAAAGGTCAACACCTAATGTGCTTCCCGAGTCATATCCTTCCATCCTAAAGTTATCAAAAGTATTACTGGAACGACCGAGATTATATATTACCATAATTGGGCATACCGACAATGTAGGCAGCAAAGATGCCTTAAAATTACTTTCTGAAGCACGTTCAGCTGCTATCAAAAAAATACTTGTCGAACAAGGTGTTCCTTCATCAAGAGTAGATACTGCCGGATTTGGAGATACACGACCCCTTGGACCAAATGATACCGAAACTAATAAAAGCCGAAATAGAAGGGTCGAAATTAAGATTGTTTCTCAATGAATGGACCATAAATATTTTGAAATAATCACACATTTATATCTTTGTAAAATTTATGTATAAAATAAGCAGAATGATTATTAATAGCACAATAATCAAGATGTAAAAAATTTATTTCATTTTGAATCAATCAACATAATTTGAATCAACAACGTACCATAATTCTTAGTGTAATAGTAGCCGCACTAGGTTATTTTGTAGATATCTATGACTTGTTATTGTTTAGTATTGTCAGGGTCCAAAGCCTTAAAAGTCTTGGAATTACAGACCCAACAGCACTTAAGACCATCGGTCTTTCTTTGCTTAATTGGCAAATGTGGGGAATGTTGTTTGGTGGCATCATTTGGGGAATATATGGGGATAAAAAAGGAAGATTATCTGTGCTCTTTGGGTCGATTGTAGTGTACTCCTTAGCTAATATTGCCAATGGATTTGTCCAGGATGTAGATTCTTATAAATGGTTGAGATTCATAGCAGGATTTGGTTTGTCTGGTGAGTTAGGTGCAGGAATTACGCTCGTGAGTGAAATCATGAGTAAAGAAAAACGAGGTTATGGTACTACAGTTATAGCAAGCATCGGTATCATGGGTGCAATACTGGCATATTTTGTGAGCAAGATGTGGGACTGGAGAATTGCTTATTTTGTAGGTGGTGGCTTGGGTATGAGCTTATTAGTTCTTAGAGTTTCGATATATGAATCCGGAATGTTCTCCCAAATAAAACATCAGGATGTAAGTAAAGGGAATTTTATAAGTCTTATTACAAATATTAAATTATTGCCCAAATACATTTGGTGTATTCTCGTTGGTTTTCCTACCTGGTTTGTTGTTGGTATTTTGGTCACTTTGAGCCCGGAATTTGGCAAAGCTTTTAATATCGAAAGTGCTGTAGATGCTGGACAAGCTGTCATGTGGTCATATCTAGGATTGTCCTTCGGCGACCTTGTTAGTGGCTTACTAAGCCAATGGTTACAAAGTAGAAAAAAAGCTTTGTTGATATTCCACCTATTGTCTACAGCAATGGTACTTTGGTATCTCAATAGCAGTGGAATATCTCTAGAATACTTTTACTTCAAGATTGCTTGTCTAGGCTTTGGAGTAGGATATTGGGCTGTCTTTGTTACAAATGCTTCCGAACAATTCGGGACCAATATCAGGTCTACTGTTACAACGACCGTACCGAATTTTGCGCGAGGATCATTGCCATTGATTACTATGATGTTTTTCTATTTCGAAAAAGGATATGGCTTTATTCAATCAGCATACATTATGACATTTATCACAATAATAATAGCATTGATAGCCTGGTATAAAATGGCAGAGACATTTAATAAAAATTTGGATTACTTAGAGGACATTTAATCATTTCCTTTAAGTAATCCATTTTATCCTTTCAAAATTTTAAAACGTAAGCGCCAGCCCTAAATCGTATCTCCGATATGAAATGTCAAAAGTAGCTTTACTCCAGTTATCTCTAGTTTGATATCTGGCTTCCTGAAATTTTATACCACAAAATAAATCAAAATAGGGAATTCCTGCTCCAAGACGATATCCAATAACAGGATTAAAAAAATAACTTCCTGTTGCATTTGTCTGACCTAAATTTGTTTGTTCAAAAGCAAAACCATATCCATACCTGACAGCTAAATAAGGAGAGGTGTTTTCCTTAATAAAATATGATCTTATTTCAGCAAAAACAGGCATTAGGTTGTTTCCTTTTTCTACCTTGTAATTGTCCAATCCCATTCCAAGACCTACGCCTAACCAATGCCTGTATTGATAACCTACACTTTGAGAGATCGAAATGCCTTTTTGATCTTTGGAATACAAAACGGAAAATTGGCTTCGTGTGTACCACTTATTTTCTTTGAAAGAATATAATTTTTCATGCTTAAATCCATCTTCCATCTTTATCTTTTTAATAAAAGAAGATGGATATGTCATTTTCTGCCCACTTGTAAATTCAAAAATTATTGAATCAATAGGATTGTAAGATATTATTTTACAGGAGAGAACACTTCCGTTGTTTAGAAAAATCCTGTCGTTATAGGTTTTGGGTTCCTGTGCTTTTAAGAAGTGTGCCAACCCTAGTAACAGAATTACAGACAAAGATATTTTCCTGACCATTATTCGTTGATTTTAATAGTACTTACAATTTTTGGATGTCTAGGGTCACTTACGTTGAATTGGTAAAATCCATCGTCACCTATCATAAATAATCGTTTATCATTTAACGAAATCATGTCGTAACTGTGAATGTCATTAATACTGCATAGTTCGTTGACACTATTTGGATCTTTTACATCCAGCACCTTAAACCCATATTCTCCTTCTGCCAAATAGATTTTGCCATCGCTATATGATAACCCATGTGGATTTTTCATAGGATATGATTTTATTAATTTTGGTTGAAGGACATTTGTTATATCTATAACATCAAGTTGATTTTCGAATCCTTGACATTCGTTCCCATTTCTCAAAGTAACGTAAGCTATATTTCCGTTTACTACTACCGGATCACAAGCTCTTGCATGATCAAAAGAAGACAACAAAACAGGTGCCTCAGGATTCTTATTGTCAAAAATAAACATACCTGAATTAGAACCAACAAATAGTTTGTCACCATAAGGGAATATTGTTTCAATGCCCCAACCAATTTGATTTTTATATTTGAATTGGGGATCTGAAGGGTTTGAAACCAGATATGACTTTAGTGAGTTGTAGTCAATGGTATATAGGTAATCATTGACTACGGCAAATTTTGCAAAAGAACCAGCAAGACCTGTTGTGTTATTTCCATTACTTGAATTGATAACTGTGGATTTTGGACCGGAATTTGAATCAAAAAATGTTTGCCCATTTTCAATAAATTCTCCCCTTCCAAAATTTGGATTACTACAATCGAGAATTTGTGTTTGATTTGATCTGACACTATAAACATAATATAACTGAGGGTCATAATTTAGGTATTGATTATTGTAATCTTCTATTCTTTTTACCGTTTTTGGTTGGCTGATGTCCGTGATATCAATAGCCACAAGATCTATGACATTATCAGCATACAAAATATTGTCTTTTACTGCAATGTCAAAATTACCTGGTATATCATAAAAGCTGATTTTTTTTGGATTGGTCTCATCATTTATATCATAAATGTGAATACCCTTGCCTTGTTCATTGATAAAAAGATATTGATTGTAAAAATACATCTTACCCGGGTTTTCCAGTTTTCTGGTAGTTTCAACTTCTATATCTTTTCTGAACTGAGCTTTGGTCATATATACAGGTGTGTACAAGGTAAATTCTCTTTGTTCAGTACACTTATCTTCCAGACAAGATTGGAAAGATAATAAAATACTCAATGCTAAAAAATAAAAAAATACATTTTTCATGATGCTGTTATTTTATTTGGTGATCTATAATTTTGAAGACGATCATTTTGTACTTGATGGTTGGTAGAAGTGTAACTTTTGGTCATAAAAAAAGACGAGACCATATAAGTCATTAGCTCATTTAACAAGATTACATTTAAAAAATTTAATTTAGTAATCTTTGTCTGAGGTCAATTAAGCGTTTTTCATAAAATTACCATTGTGTAAAATGGTCCGATCTTATATTTATTTCCCATATTTGCAAAAATAATAAAACCCTGTGTCCAGCTTCTTTGCAAAAATAATTTCGGTCATACTGCATCCTCTTTTTATAACAAGCTATGTTTTGCTTTATCTTATGCAGGCCAACCCATATATATTCGGTTTTTCAGGCCCAAAGGCAAAAGGACTCGTCATTATTTCTTTTGTGACCATATCATTTATGTTTCCTATGATAGCAATTTTAATGATGAAAGCGCTTGGTCTAATTAAAACCCTCGATATGAATGAAAAGCAAGAGCGTATTGGACCTCTTATTGTTTCAGGACTTTTTTATATGTGGTTATATGCCAATATTCGAAACAATGACTTGATACCTGATGCCTTATCTTTTTTCATTTTGGGAACTACTATTTCCATCTTTATTGCACTTTTATTAAATAGTTTTACAAAAATCAGTCTTCATACCATAGCAGCTGGTGGCTTTCTGGCAGGAATGGCATTTATCTTGTACAATTTTACATACGGCATGGTAGATATTCCTATTCCTTTTATTGGTTTACAGTTTAGAATAAGTGACCGTCTTGTATTTATAATGGTTGTTTTAATGGCAGGTCTCGCCGGGTGGAGTAGGCTTAAACTAAATGCACATAAGGAAGATGAAGTTTATGGTGGATACTTAGTAGGTATGTTGGCCCAGGTTATTGCTTTTAGAATATTTTTTTAATTAAAAAAGAATCAACTGATATGGAGGAATTAAAATCATTCATTGAAATGATATGGGATGACCGTACAATGTTAAAGGAAGATAAGTCAAAAGAAGCTATCAGATCTGTCGTGGAACTGCTCGATGAGGGCAAATTACGCGTTGCTGAACAAAGTGGAGATGTTTGGAAGGTAAATGATTGGGTCAAGAAGGCCGTTGTCATGTATTTCCCAATCCAACAAATGGAAACAATAGAAATAGGCCCTTTTGAATTTCATGATAAAATTCCACTTAAAAAAAATTATGCAAAACAAGGTGTGCGAGTCGTTCCCCACGCAATTGCCAGACATGGTTGTTTTCTTGAATCGGGCGTTATTCTAATGCCATCATATGTCAATATTGGTGCCTGGGTAGGTACAGGTACAATGGTTGATACATGGGCAACTGTTGGTTCATGTGCTCAGATAGGCAGACATGTTCATTTATCAGGAGGGGTAGGAATTGGTGGGGTACTTGAGCCTCTTCAGGCAAGCCCGACCATCATTGAAGACAATTGTTTTATTGGAAGTCGTTGCATTATCGTAGAAGGTGTACGGGTAAGAAAGGAAGCTGTACTTGGGGCAAATGTGGTCTTAACACAATCTACACATATTATAGATGTTACAGGACCTGAACCGATTATCTATCGGGGAGAAGTGCCTGAGCGGTCAGTGGTCATTCCGGGAAGTTATACCAAAAAATTTGCCGCAGGTGATTATCAGGTAAATTGTGCATTGATCATAGGTCAAAGGAAACCTTCAACAGACACTAAAGTTTCACTCAATGAGGCCCTAAGAGAATATGATGTTGCGGTGTAGAAATTTGGATATACGATTAGTTTATTATTTAGTAATCGGAGTTATTTCTTTGATTTTTTCTTCTTGTTCATCCATAAAAAAATTACCTACCTCGACTTTTGAGCAGAAAATATATGATTTATTGGATACTTCGCCTGTGCTGTCCACTGGGTTTTCAGGATTAGTTTTATATGATTTGACAAATGGTAAAGAGCTTCTCTCCAGAAATAAGTCTAAACACTTCATACCTGCATCCAATATAAAATTATTTACACTTTTTGCCTGTTTAAAAACACTTGGAGATTCCATACCCGCTTTAAAATACATAGAGACTGACAGTACTTTTACATTTTGGGGTACTTGTGATGCGACATTTTTACATCCAAAATTTCCAAATTCCAAAGTTCTGGACTTTATACAATCAAAAGCAAAATCCAAAAAACTTATATATTCTTATGGCCATTCCACTATTAATCACTACGGTAAAGGTTGGATGTGGGATGACTACAATGATTATTACCAGACCGAATTAACACCATTTCCTATGTTTGGTAATGCCTTACATGTCTGTAAGGATTCAAACGGCTTGTCGTTGTACCCTATCTCTAGTAAAATTGTTATTAACTTCGGAGCAAAACCTAATGATTTTAAAAGAAATTTATCTGATAATCTCTTTACTTTACCATTAATGACAGATTCTTTGATGTTTTCTGAAAAAGAAATTCCGTTCAAAGACGTAGCATCATTAAATATATTATTTCTTGAAGATACTTTGAAAACTAAAATATCTATTGAAAAATCACACTTGCCAAAAGAAGCAAAAACTTTCTATTCTACGCCTGTAGATACCGTTTACAAAAGGATGATGCAGGTAAGCGATAATATGCTTGCTGAACATTTATTACTAAGTTGTGGCTTAGTCATTTCTGATACAATTTCAAGTAAATATGCCATAGATACCATTAAAAAATTGTACTTCTCTGAAATGATAACAACCTTTAATTGGGTTGACGGATCAGGATTATCCAGATACAATTTATTTTCACCGGATGAAATGATATTTTTATTAAAAAAAATGTACAGTTCATTCCCCAAAGATAGACTTTTTTCGCTGCTTACAATTGGCAAGGAGGGCAGACTTAAGAATATGGACCTAGATAATGGCAAGCCCTTTGTATTCGCAAAATCGGGTTCTATGAATGGCGTATATAATCTAAGTGGATATCTAAATACCAGGTCAGGGCGATGTATTGCTTTTAGTTTTTTGAATAATCAATTTAATGGTCCGGTTTACTTAGCCAAAAAAGAAGTAGAAAGGATTTTAATCGCAGTGCACCAATCATTATAATTAATTTTAGACCCATCTAAAAAATATTTTTAGATTCATTAAAAAATTAGTTATTTTAATTTATGAATATAGATAACTTTTCTCTGATAGCTATATCTTTGGCCAAATTTTAATATTATGAGTTTAGTAGAAATGAAAGTGCCTACCATAGGTGAGTCAATATCTGAAGTAACCTTATCGCAATGGCTAAAAAAGGATGGCGATTTTGTCAAAGTAGATGAAGCCATTTGTGAGTTCGAATCTGACAAAGCAACCTTGGAATTCCCGGCAGAAGCTACAGGTAAACTCATATATGTTGCAAAAGAAGGGGATGACCTGGCTATCGGTGCCCTCGTGGCCAGAATAGACACATCTGTTACAGTTGGAATTTCGTCGAAAGAGACAATTGTTTCGGCTCCAAAAGTAGAAACAATAAAACCACAGGAATCTCAAAACTATGCAACAGGTCACCCATCTCCTGCAGCAGGCAAGATATTAAGAGAAGGAGATGTCGCTCCCTCTTCTGTAATCGGCAGTGGAAAAGATGGGAGAATCACTAAAGAAGACGCACAAAAAGCCGTAGAAAATAAAACTGAGTCTCCAGTATCTCAAAATTCTTCCCCTGTTTTACCAGCATCAACACCCCAAAGAGTTATTGTAGCCGGTAGCCGTGAAGTCAGGACAGAAAAAATGAGTAGGATGCGAAAAACCATTGCATCAAGACTGGTTTCTGCCAAAAACAATACCGCCATGCTAACTACTTTTAATGAGGTAGACATGACTGCTATAAATGATTTACGAAAAAAGTATCAGGATAGATTTGTTTTGAAACATGGTATCAAGTTGGGGTATATGTCCATCTTTGCTAAAGCTTGTGCCAAAGCACTTATGGATATGCCTGATGTCAACGCAATGTTAGATGGCAATGACATGATCTATCATGATTTTGTGGATATTTCTATTGCAATATCAACACCGACAGGACTTGTTGTTCCACCCATTCAAAACGTCGAGACGATTGGATTTCATGATGTAGAGTTCAGAATTAAAGAACTTGCAGAAAAAGCACGTAATGGAAAACTCACACTTGATGAAATGAAAGGCGGTACTTTTACCATTACAAACGGTGGTACTTTTGGATCGTTATTAAGTACACCCATCATTAATGAGCCTCAATCGGCTATCTTAGGAATGCACGCCATCAAAGACCGGCCAGTAGCTATTGATGGTCAAGTTGTGATCAGGCCAATGATGTATCTTGCTTTATCTTATGATCATAGAATTATTGATGGAAGTACTTCGGTGACCTTCCTGGTCAAAGTGAAAGAACTCCTGGAAGATCCTTTAACGTTGTTAATGGGAATTTGATGTTTGTAATATTGCTTAAAGATAAAATCAGGAAGTTATTTACTTTTTTTGGTTTAGATTTTACTCAAAATTTGAAATATGATCGATTGACACATTTGATCATAAAAAAAACAATGGCAAATGGTGGCGTTGGCGTTGATGTAGGTTGCCATAAAGGTGAAATTCTGGACGAAATAATAAAATACTCTCCAAAGGAAAAACATTACGGTTTCGAACCGATTCCATATCTTTATGATAAGTTGGTAAAAAAATATGGTGTTAAAAATTATATTTTACCTTTTGCATTATCTGATGATACTGGCGAAACCACCTTTCATCATGTAAAAAATGCCCCAGCTTACAGTGGCCTTGAGCAAAGAAAATATGATATTCCAAATCCAGATATTCAGCAGATTAAGGTTGAAGTTAGAAGACTCGATGACATCGTTGATTCTGATTCCAGGGTCACGTTGATTAAAATTGATGTTGAAGGTGGCGAAATGGGCGTATTAAAAGGAGCAAAACAAACTATTATTCGTTCAAGACCTGTAATCTTATTTGAATTTGGTTTAGGGGCCAGCGACGTCTATGGGACCTCTCCACAGGAAGTACATGAATTTTTTACTTCGTTGAATTACAAAATTTACCTTTTGCATGATTATCTTAATCAAAAGCATGGCCTTACATTAGCATTGCTTGAAAAAGCTTACAATAAAGATGGTGAATTTTATTACGTTGCTGAAAGTATGTAATAGGATTCAATTACAAAACCACCCATTTCAATGTTTTAATGCTGAAAGTCTTGTTGTCTTTTATTCTTACAAAATATAAGCCTTGCCGCAACTCAGTTTTTACTTGAAATCGCGTTATAGAATCCCCTGGACCAAAATAGTTTTCAGTTGTTTTATTATTTGCATTAAATTGTTGTAATTCATTGCCTTGGATGTCGATAAGATGAACTGTCGCATCTTCCGGAAGGTTTGTTAAATGGAACTCCGGATGAATAGCACTTGATGGATTGGGACTTAAAAAAACCTCGGCAAGAATCTCTGGCGTCTTTATACCAGAAACAAATTTATCAAATTCAAACCAATACACTGGTTGATCACCTTCAGTTTCACAATCCCTTTCCTTTTCAATATTATATTTACGACTCTCCCCATAAGGATTGTCTACCCTGAGTTTAATGATGACGTCGTTAGGTATCAAACCATCTGCCAGGGATTTCATCATTATGCCTGGTGCCAGTATCGGAAAAGAGACCCAGGTAATTGCTGGAGCAGCCTTAGCTTTACTTAAAGTTGATGAGCCTTTTTTAAGTTTTGATTCCAAAGTGACACATCCGTCATATGCTTGACGGGTTACGTAAATATAATGCTGGCCTCCTGCTACTGCTGCTCTGGAGTCCTGGATGTTTCCAGCAATGATCTGAGATGATGGGTTGAAAATCATATCACCTCCCAAAGGGTTTTTTCCCTCCAGGAAATCAACATTAGTACCAGAATATACACTATTTTCACCAAAAAAAATATTGAGCCTTTTACCAGTTTCTATATCCACAGCATAGCCTGGAAAATAACTAAAACCAAGCCCTGAGATACTATTTCCATCTTTGTCTATAGATGGTGATTGTCGTACTTCAAAGTTTTTAGCATTTCCTATTGTCACAAATCCGCCAGTTATATAGTCCGGACTTGCAGTTTCAATTACTATACATTTACTCCATTTTGACTTGTCACTGGTCATAACGATGTCTACATTATTGAGATCTCTATATCTTATGCTGTTATTTGTTGAATTTGTGAGTAAAGCCATGAAGTCTCTGGCTGATGGACTCAAATAAAAAGGAATATCAATATCAGGTTCAAATTTGGTGTTATAAAATGGTACAAAATAACCCTCGCCCATGCTCGATAAAACATCATTTGGGTCCTGAGCAATAGTTCGTAAAAAACTCAAAAAACTGTATTTATCGTTATTTATATTGCCTCCTACACTTACTGCGTTAAACCACTTTGGACCGTTGGGGTTTTTATATTCGATTTTTGCTCCAATGCCTCCATTATGGAGATTATTTTTCGAGCCCGGTTCTTCATAACTATCAACAGTTAAAGAAAAACCCAGATTATCTACGACATATTCTTTTACATAAGACAAAGGTTTATCTTCCAGCAATACCACATTGTCTGTAATGTTGGTAAGTTTCCATACTGCATCATCTTCGAAAGCGCAGTTATTTCGGGCATAATTAAAGTTACCAAAGATTTCAAGTCTATATTTTTTATTAAACGGCTTGGATGGATCCAATATTTTTGCCTGCAATGGGCCATAACCTGTTTTGTAGACTACCTTTCCGTCGAAACTCTGACTTAACATACTACCGTACATTGTAGAGTCGAGTTCCATAAAAATATGTGGATTTCCTTCCCCGGCTAGCCGGGTTACTTTTAATCTTGGTTCATCATCGGCAAAGATTAGTTTGGGTGAGAAAGTAAAAAGTTTTATATTTGAAAGCCCTTGCAAATAAGGCGTTCTTTGTCCAAATTTAGAGATGCTGTCATATGGCAACCAATTATTGTACGCATATGCAACCGCCATAAAATGATAATCTTTACCATTTATCAAAGTCTTTTCTGTCTCTGCAAATGTATCTTCATTAAAATCAAAGCTGAATTCAAGTCCTGTATTATTTCCTTTCACTTTTAATTCAGGTACCCAGATATATTTATCGATCGAGGTAAGATCAGGATTAGAAACGTATTTCCAATTGAATAAATCACCAGCACCATTCTGAATATCAGTCTGAAAGATTTGATGGGCAAATGTAGTGTCATTGAGTTGTTGTCTGCTGACTAATGCATTTCTTAATTGAAAAATTCTATAACCTTCAAATCTATAGAATGGATCAAATTGCACAGGTAATGAAAGGAATTCTTCGATATAGCTTTCATTAAAATTATTTGAACTTGATTCATTATAAAGTACAATAGTAAGCTCTTTGTCCTTTGCAATAGCTTTTAATTCTGGTGCATTAGGCCCCCCATCAAATTCATCAATACAGCCATCAAATATTCTTTGAGCTAAACCATCAGCATACTTTAATTTAGTAAGATCCGGACATGGGTAATGAATATCGTCAACATTAAAAACAGCCATTACAAGTTCATTTACCGCTCCCGGTTGGATTAAAATAGGTCCTGTAGACATCAAAAATCGTCTATCGCCTATTGGCATGTTTACTGTGCACATAGACCAACCATTAGGATCGTTTGGATCATCAGGAAATGCAAATTTTATCGTATCAATACTTGCCGGATTATATCCTGAAGATCCAAAAGTATAAGGTGTTCCATCGTTCCAAAAACCCCGCAAATAATTGTAAAACCCGTCTTCTTGTGGGGGGCTGGCCTGTGCGGGCTGGCGGCCTTTTGCCATACCCAGGATGAAGTTCTGCATCTCTTTTACTGGACCGGGACCTTTCTTTCCTGCCGCCCCGCCTTTTCTGAAGCTAAATATACATCATTTTCTAAGCCCACTAATATATTAAATACAAGAAACTTAAAATTAGTATTTATGAAGTCATAATTACATTACTTTTGTCCAACAATTAGTCTTTTATGCGTACTTTCCTATTATTTTTATATTTAAATATTTCGATACTTAGTTTATGTAAAACCCAAAATACTTCCAATTTTATGAAATCTGATTTAAGCACTGCTTTCGAAATCAATCCAAATACCACGTCAACATATACCGAGATCGTGGCATATTATGAACCCTGGATGCTTATACCCCGCTAATACAGGTAAAAAATTTTGGGATGACAGACAGTGGATTTCCGTTGCAGGAAGTCGTTATTGCCAATGATGGTCAATTTTCGCCGGAAGCCAGTAGGAAGGCGGGAAAATCTATACTATTTATCAATAATGGCATCCATCCCGGAGAGCCGGATGGTATAGACGCTGCTATGATTTTTGCAAAGGAAATGGTCCAAAAACCTGAATTGACAAAACTTCTTGATAAAGTTACTATTGTCATGATACCGGTTTATAATATCGACGGGACAATCAATCGTAGCTGCACAAGCCGGGCAAACCAAAATGGGCCCGAAGCATATGGATTCAGAGGTAATGCCAAAAATCTGGACCTTAATCGTGATTTTGTTAAATGTGATTCAAAAAATGCAATTTCTTTTAATCAATTTTTCCGACGTTGGGACCCGGATGTACAGATAGATACACACACTTCCAATGGCGCAGATTATCAATATACCATGACGTTGATAGCTACTCAGAAAGACAAACTTGATCCTCTTTTAAATGGATTTATGACAGATGTTATGCTGCCGGAGTTATATCAAAACATGAAAGAAGCCAGTTGGGAAATGGTGCCTTATGTTAACTCAGATAGTATTCCGGATATGGGCATTTATGGTTTTATGGATCACCCAAGGTACTCTTCAGGTTATGCCGCCATGCACCATACCATAAGTTTTATGCCTGAAACACATATGTTAAAACCTTATGCTGATCGAGTATTGAGTACGCTTAGTTTTCTACGGATTACTACTAAATTTATGTATGAAAAAGGAAGGGAAATTGTCGATATTCGCAAGAACATAAAAGAGTCTGTCAAAAACCAGCTAACTTTTCCTCTGACGTATGCGCTTGATAAAAGCAAAAAAGATACGTTACTGTTTAAGGGTTATGAAGCCAAATATAAAACAAGTGAAGTTAGTGGTCATCAACGATTATATTATGACCAGTCAGCTCCATTTGAAAAAATCATTCCTTTTTATAATACCTACAAAGCTACTCTGATCATTGAGAAACCTGATGCCTATATTATTCCACAGGCATATACCGATATCATCCAAAAAATGAAAAATAATGGCGTCGAAGTACAAATAATTTCAGAAAATTTAACCTACGATGTTGAACTTTATCATATTGAAAACTATCATACATCCAAAACACCATATGAAGGACATTACAACCACAGTAAGGTAGAAGTATCAAAAAGACGTGAAAAAAGAATGTATCAAAAAGGGGATTACCTCATATATACAAACCAATCCTGCAATCGATATATCATAGAAACTCTAGAGCCTCAAGGAGTAGATAGCTGGTTTGCCTGGAATTTTTTTGATGGTGTGCTTATGCAAAAAGAAGGATATTCTGATTATGTCTTCGAGGATACGGCCGCTGACATATTAGCAAAAGATCCTTTATTGAAGCAAAAGCTTGCAGTCAAAAGAAGCACGGACCAAAAATTTGCTGCTGATGCAAAAGCTCAGTTGGATTTTGTATTTAGAAATTCTGAATACTATGAACCTACGCACAATATATATCCTGTTTCCCGAATGTTGAAACAAAATTGATTTAATCATGCATGTGACCGGGTTTACATTTATTCGCCAAGCTATCAAATATGACTATCCCATTGTGGAGGCTATCTTGTCAATATTGCCGCTTTGTGATGATTTTATTGTGGCTGTTGGTCAATCTGATGATGAAACTTTATCATTAATTCAAAATATAGATTCAAATAAAATTAAAATTATTGAGACAATTTGGGATGATACTCTTAGAGAAGGTGGAAAGGTTTTGGCTGTTGAAACTGATAAGGCTTTCCGTGAAATCAGTGATAAAGCTGATTGGTGCTTCTATATCCAGGGTGATGAAGTCATTCACGAAAAATATCATGATGTTATAATAAATGAAATGATAAAATGGAAAGATGTGACCACTGTTGATGGCTTGCTTTTTAACTATCTTCATTTTTATGGTTCCTATGATTACATAGCTACATCATCACATTGGTACAAAAATGAAATACGTATAATCAAAAATAATAAGGATATCTTTTCGTACAGAGATGCTCAGGGCTTTAGAAAGGGCAAGGACAAAAAGCTGAATGTAAAACCAATGGACGCTTATGTATATCATTATGGTTGGGTTAAGCCACCTAAGCATATGCAGTTAAAACAAGAAACTTTTCAGAAGTTCTGGCATGATGACGAATGGGTAGCAAAAAATGTTCCCAGAACACAACAATTTGACTACTCTATAATAGATAAACTAGAAAAATTTTCCGGAACTCATCCCGCCGTGATGAAGGAAAGGATAAAACGCCTCAATTGGTTCTTTACTTACGATCTTTCCAGAAATAAAAAAACATTAAAAGAAATGTTCAAAAAATTTACCAAAAAATATTTTGGCTTCGATTTTAGCTATAAAAATTACAGAAAAATATAGTTGTATCTCGGTATGAATTTAATAGCAAACTTTTCCCTCGTCACAGTACAATGGTTAAACTTATCTTTAGTTATTTAACCCGTCTAAAAAAAATTATATCTTCCTTTTATTAAAACACGATTTAACAGGATTTGATTTTAATAAATTAAACAAAGTTTATACCCCCATAAAAAAATTTGATGTGTTTTGTTTAACTTTTATTTGGTAAACGTTAAACATTATAATATCTTTGTATAGAATTTAAAAAACAATATATCATGTCTACACTTGAATTTAATAAAAACTTGGATTTTTTAACGGATCCTTTACATGCATTCGCTTATAGTCTGACTAAAAATGTGGAAGATGCAAAAGATTTGTATCAGGAAACTGCATTCAGAGCAATAAATAATAAAGAGAAATTCAGACCTGAAACAAACTTCAAAGCCTGGACTTTTACCATCATGAAAAATATTTTTATTAATAACTACAGAAAAAAAATAAAGTCTAACACTATCCTTGATGCTACCGACAATAGCTTCTTTATTGATAGTGGTAGCACTGAAATCGTAAATGAAGCTGGAAGAAATATCTTAATGAAAGAGCTTCATGTTATGATAGATTCTCTTGAGGACAATATTAGGATTCCTTTTATGATGCATTATGAAGGATATAAATATAATGAAATAGCTGATGAATTTGAACTCCCCCTTGGCACTGTAAAGAGCAGAATATTTTTTGCTCGAAAAGCACTTAAAGATATGATAAAGCGTAGTTATGGTGATTTTAATATGGTAAGATCACTTTCTGCATAGATGGTATTTTATTAATCTTATAATAGGAGTATCCTTATTCTTTCTATCGAAGAATATTTTTCTTTATCTTGGATTATTCATTAAATAATGATTTGCGTGAAGTAAAAGAAAATATTATAATAAATTTAACAATATTCTCATCAAAATAACTTGAATATTGTTTAAGAACCCCTTACATTTGTTGCAACAAAATTTCTGAACATGTCAACACTGGAGTTTGATAAAAAATTTGCTATACTGACGGATTCTTTAAATGCATTTGCTTACAATCTTACAAAAAACACGGAAGATGCCAGGGATCTTTACCAAGAGACTGCTATAAGAGCTATAATTAATAGAGATAAATTCAGACCTGATACTAATTTTAAGGCTTGGACTTTTACAATTATGAAAAATATTTTCATAAATAATTATCGTAAAAAAGCTAAGTCAAACACAATCATTGATTCAACTGATAATCTTTATTTTATTAATTCCGGAAGTGCTGCAATAGAGAATGATGCACACCGAAACATCCTAATGGACGAGCTTACCGGTATGATAAACTCACTTGAGGATAGCATAAGAATTCCATTTGTCATGCATTATGAAGGATACAAATATCAAGAAATAGCAGATGAGTTTGAACTTCCTTTAGGAACGGTCAAAAGTAGAATTTTCTTTGCAAGAAAAGCATTAAAATCGATGATACTGGATAGTTATGGAGATTATACGCTGGTTAGGTCTCTTTCCGCATAAGTAGTATTTTAATTAATAAATAGATAGGCTGTATTTTAACATCATACAGCCTTTTTATTTTACGGCTTTTTTCACTTAAAACCAAGGGAACAAAAGCCCAAATCAATTTGATACAATGAATAGTATCTTGTTTGCAAAAATATTAATCGACTGGTGGCACAAAAACAAACGGGATTTACCCTGGAAACATACAAAGGATCCATACAAAATTTGGGTATCTGAAATAATCCTCCAACAAACAAGGGTTGACCAAGGCACACCGTATTATCATAGATTTATTAAGCGTTTTCCTGATGTATTTGTCTTAGCCAAGGCAAGTGAAGATGATGTACTTAAAGTATGGGAAGGCCTTGGATACTATACGAGGGCAAGAAATCTACACTCTACTGCAAAACAGATAGTGAAAGACAACGACGGCTTATTTCCCGAAAACTACGAAGATATCATAAAATTAAAAGGGATTGGGCCATATTCAGCAGCAGCCATTTCCTCATTTGCTTTTGAAGGTTCGCACGCAGTAGTGGATGGCAATGTCACCAGAATGGTCACCAGAATATTGGGTATATATGATGCTGTAGAACTACCGGAAACCAAAAAGTCAATTCAGTCATATGTTTCGTCTGCTATTCAAACGGTTAGGCCTTCATCCTTTAATCAGGCTTTATTAGACTTCGGTTCTCAGACATGCACTCCTAAAGATCCAGGCTGTGCATATTGTCCTTTTAATTTGTATTGCAAGGCCTATCACCAGAATGTTGTAAAAATTCTTCCAATAAAACGAAAAAAACAACCTAGAAAAATAAGATATTTTCACTATTTAGACCTTTCTTCAGTTAACCAAATAATACTACATCAAAGATCAAAAAATGATATTTGGAAAAATCTTTTTGAGTTGCCTATGATCGAAACAGACTCTCCTACTATTGAAAACCCCGAAAGCCTGTTGAAACATATTGATATTATATTAAATGATAACAATACTACGCTGGTAAGTTGCCATAAAATATATGAATCAACACAATTGTTGACCCATCAAAAAATCAATGGTTATTTTTACAGTATATCTATTGCTAAGATATCAAAAAAAATAAATCCCTCACATTATTTGGTAGAACGCAAAAAAGTATCAAACTTTGCGTTTCCAAAAATAATTACCGAATATTTCAGACACCTTAAGAAGACGGACGAATTATTGTTTTAATACCAACTTTTTCTGAAATTTATTACCTTTGATTATTAAAAAGTTTATTCCTTTATATGATTAATAGAGTTACCTTAGTAGGGCATTTGGGTAAAGACCCTGAAATAAGAACATTGGAAAATGGAACCAAAGTAGGTCAATTCACCGTTGCTACCAGCGAGAGTTATAAAGATAAAAATGACACCTGGCAAAATCTTACTGAATGGCACAATGTTGTGGTGTGGAGATATCTTGCAGAAAAGGCTGAACGTGAGCTTAAAAAAGGTGGGCTAGTCTATATAGAGGGCAAAATTACACATAGAAAATATCAGGATAAAGATGGCCAGGAAAGAACTTCAACAGAAATTGTTGCTTCCGTAGTGAATTCCCTTGAAAGGAAAGAAAACAAACAATTTGCAGGTGCTTCTTCTTTTCCGTCTGCGGAAGATGATCCTTTTGTAAAAAATGCTGCAGGAGCGCAAAGTAACACTCCTCCTGAAGATGATTTGCCATTTTAAATAAATTGGTGAAAATTTTTAATTAAAAAATAAATTTTGGATTCAGAACCTCCCAATATATTATTTATATTATTTCAGACCGCCATTACCAACCCTTCTGATGGGCTTGCTTTTTCAATTTTCTTTTTAATAGTTTTATTGACTTGTTCCGGACTGATTTCGTCATCTGAAGTTGCCTATTTCTCATTAGGCTTAAAGGATATTAAAGCCCTTGAAGAGGAAAACTCAATAAGTTCAAGAAGGGCCCTCGCACTTAAGGAAAAACCAAGATATTTACTTGCCACCATTCTGATATCAAACAATTTTGTTAACATAGCTATTGTCATAGTTGCAGAACAAATACTTCGCATATGGTTAGGTCCGGAAAATCTTATTATCATAGGTCAATGGTTGCATAATAATTTATTTTATGGCTTAGCCAATCCTGATGTTTTGGCAGACATATTTAATTTTTTGGTTACCGTAGTGGGTGTAACATTTATGTTGGTACTGTTTGGTGAAGCCATGCCCAAGATATATGCAACTTTGAATAAACTGAGAATAGTACATTTAATGGCCTTACCATTGACTGTTTTAAAATACTTATTAAGTCCTTTCAGCAAAATTCTTGTTAATTGGTCCAGCGCAATGGAAAAATCTTTAAACAGTACGAATACACAAAGTTCTACAACTAAAGAAGATATAGATGCCGCCATTGATCTTACTGTGACAAATAAAACAGAGGCTTCTGTTCAGGAAGCAGATATTCTAAAAGGTATCGTAAATTTTGGTGATATTGCTGCCCGTCAGATCATGCATCCCAGAATGGACATTATAGCAATAGAGTATAGTGAATCCTTTAAAGACTTAATGAAAATTGTAAAAGATTCCGGTTATTCCAGATTACCTGTTTATAAAGAAGATCTGGATAATATAATAGGCATTTTGTACGTTAAGGATTTATTGGAACATACCGAAAAGCCGGAGAATTATGAGTGGCAAAAACTAATCAGAAGTTCTGTACTCTTTGTACCCGAATCAAAAAAAATAGATGAATTATTACGGGAGTTTCAATTGAAGCGGACACATATGGCTGTTATTGTTGACGAATATGGTGGTACTGCAGGGATTGCAACCCTTGAAGATATTATGGAAGAAGTAGTGGGAGAAATTAAAGATGAATTTGATAATGATGAAGAAGTCGACTATATTAAAATTTCTGACAATAATTATATATTTGAAGGCAAAACTTTATTAAATGATGTTTGTCGCGTAATTGGTGAAAATACAAGTTATTTTGATCACGTAAGGGGCGAAGCGGATTCATTGGCAGGATTGTTACTTGAAATGGTAGGCCATATTCCAAATTCTGAAAAAGAGATAATAATTGAAAACATTACATTGAAAGCTATAAGTGCAACTAAAAGAAGGATTGAAAAGATAAGCCTAATTATTGATGATAGTAAAACTTAACATTTATTTTCTTTTATTCATTGCAATCTTTTTTATTTCAGGTTGTAATGAAGAAATGGCAAAAACGCCAAAGCCTCACATGTATTCCCGTATAATATTTCCGGAACGTGGTTACCAGCATTTTGATAGTATGCTTTGTAATTTCACTTTTAAATATCCTTTGTATTCAAAAATAATTAAAGATTCGGTTCAGTTTGAAGGCCGACCTCCAAATAACTGCTGGTTTGATATTAATTCCAGAGACCTTAATACAAGCATTCATTGCAGTTATTACAATATATCACAACAAAAAAATCTTAGTACCCTTATTGCTGAAGCTTTCGAAATTGCAGATAAACATAATATCAAGGCTAATTTTAGAAAAGAAACGGTTATCAAAAATGCAAGCGGTGTACAAGGCATATTATTTGATATTGAGGGCCCTGTAGCAAGTCCCGTTCAATTTTATCTTACTGACGGGAAACAACATTTTTTTAGGGCTTCATTTTATTTTAATAGTAAGGTTAATCCTGATTCAACAGCAATAGTATTAAAATTCGTCAAACAAGACATTGACACATTAATTTCTACCTTTATTTGGAAATAAGACAGAATTATTTAATACCAGTAGCTCAATTAATTAAGTCTTATCTAAAAAATATTTTTATTAGTTTTGTGGTCCAAGATTTTTTTATTCAATGAATAAACCAAATAAATAGAAAATGAGTATAAGAATTAAGCTAATAAACCGTGGTGATTCCATCAGCCTGCTCCGAAGCGGCAGGTGTGATTTTAAAAGTTTAAAATAAAAATTAATACATGAAATATTATTTCATTATGTTGATCTTTTGCTTTTCGTCTTGTTTATTAGCCCAAGAAAGTAATCAGAAAATCGAAGATATTGATATCGAAAAATTTGTTACAATTTTAATTGAGTCAAAATCTACAAAAATAAACTACGATTCCATTATAATCCGGACATTATTTGAAACAGGAATTTCACAAGAAAGATATGGACAAATATTAAGGAGCTCGCTTGAAGGAAAGAAATTGTCCATTACAAAAATGGAACAAGATGGCATGGCTAAAATAAATAAAAAAGATAACAGTATAAAAATAGTTAAAAATCAGATCTTATTGACGCTTTGTGAAGAAAAGAGTTTTTCAATTATAAAGTACAATTATATAATGGAAAAAATGAAATCTGATGTTTTCCTCAGAGATAGCATTATTTCCTTAATCTCAAAATACAAGGATAATAAATGAAAGTCAATATAGTATTTGCTATTCTTATTATATTTCAGCCCTATCTTTCTTTTACACAACCACCTGTAAACCGATACACTGTAAATCTTTTTCCAAACATTACAGAGACTACAAACGTGCTATTTAGTACAAATGTCCCAAGACCTAATCCAGGTGGTGGGTTTTATGAAACCATAACCGGATATCCACTTAATGTGGATGAATTTAGCACAACGCCAATCAACCTGTATATGAATATATTTCAACCGACAGGTGATACTTTAAAAAAACGCCCGGTAATAATTATTAGTTTTGGCGGGGGATTTGTGGCTGGGAGTAAAGACCATTGGAGTATTCGGTTGATGGCTCAGGAACTTGCTAAGAGAGGATTTGTTACAGCTGTAATTGACTACAGGCTTGGCATGAATATTTTTGATGAAGAATTGTCCAAAAGAGCTGTCTACAGAGGCGTGCAGGATGCACGATCGGCAGTAAGGTTTTTTAAAGCCAATGCTGCAGGTACCAACTCATATCGGATTGATCCTAACAATATTTATATTGGCGGTCATAGTGCGGGTGCTTTTTTAGCCACACATAATGCCTATCTTGATATGGAATCTGAACGGCCGGCATCAACTTATGTTTGGCCTCAAGGCTGTGGGTTTTTGGATCTGAGTACTTGCTATTGTCCAGATCAACTTTGTCTTGATTGTGTAGGAAATAATCAAGCTTACTCAGGACACGCTAAGGCTATATTTAGTTTAGCTGGTGCTGTTGGCGACGTTGCATATATGCAATCAGCAGCCAATCCCAAATTGGTTATGTTCCATAGTGAAGATGATGATACCGTACCATATAATAATGGTGATCCATTTAGTGGCATTACATGGATTGTAGTTGGAGACGACTTACCGACTGTATATGGAAGCCTTCCAATGTCCGCCAGAGCAAATACTATTGGCCTTGCAAATCAATTTTTTTCCTATACAAACAGAGGTCATAGTGTACATGAAGAGACAAGTAGTACCTTGTATCCTGATATTATACCAGGTATTTCAAATTGGTTTTTTCTTCAATTGTTAAAGCCTGTTACTCATATTATCACAGGGAAAACTAAAGTCTGCAATTCCACACCTATACAAACATATGCTACACAATCCGGTTTGGCCAATTATTATCAGTGGCAGATCATTGGAGGGTCATTCATAAATATGCACCCTTCTCAACCATTTGTAACGGTACAATGGAGTCCGGAGGCACCGGTAAAAAGTCTTTCATTGACGCCATACAGTGTTCATGACGCAAAAGGAGATCAGACTATTATCAATATAACTATGAGTAGCGCCTTTCAAAATAATTGGACTTCAAATGTTGATGGAATGTGGAATGCATCAAGCAATTGGAGTATTGGGTATATTCCGGAATCATGTCATAATGTAATATTTCCTGCTCAAATCATTCCAATAACTGTGACTGTCCCACAAAACCAGCAATACCAAATTAAATCGATAAATGTAGGAAATAAAGTAACCGTAAAAATAAGTAGCCCAACTCAATTAATTATTCAAAATTAAATTTTTTAACTTAATGTATAAAATTGCCTCTCTGTTAATAATTATAACTTTATTTTCCTGTCAGCCAAAAGTCCTTCCTACAATTATGGTGTCTGAAAAAAAGCTTACGCTATTAAAATTATCACATCAATCGACTAAAACTGAAATGTCAGAATTTTCAAAAGCCATTGCTATGGATCAAGGTATAATTATGGATTTTTCAACATCTGAATTTTTTGAGGATGGTAAACTTCGAAAATTAAAACTCACCGTAATCCTTCCCGACAATACTGGTGGTAAAACATCAGCAGATCTTACTACACTACAATTTAAATATTATGGATTCCAATATCAAAAAAATGGTAACCCTATTTTTAAAATTGGTCTTATGTAATATTAAATGTATAATAATTAAGCGTTAATTAATCGGTTATTTTAACTCCCTTCTCAATATTTTACCAACGTTTGTCTTTGGTAAGCTATCTCTAAATTCAACTTCTTTTGGAACTTTGTACCCTGTCAGATTAATCCTACAATAACTTATTATCTCTTCTTTAGTTAATGAATTTTCTTTTTTAACAATAAATAATTTGACCACTTCGCCAGATTTCTCATCCGGTATGCCTACAGCCGCTGCTTCAAGCACCTTTGGATGCATAACAACAACATTTTCGATTTCATTCGGATACACATTAAAACCGCTGACGAGTATCATATCCTTTTTCCTGTCTACTATGTACAAATAGCCGTCAGCATCCATCAGTCCTAAATCACCTGTACATAACCAACCATCTTCGATAATCGTCTTGGCTGTTTCGCCTGGCTGGTTATAATATCCTTTCATTACTTGAGGGCCGCGACATTGTATTTCTCCAATTTCGCCTATTCCAACCTGATATCCATCATCATTCATTAATCTGATTTCAGTAGATGGCACAGGCATACCTATACTTCCTTGTTTCCCACTTCCATCTAGCGGATTTACAGAAATAAGCGGAGACGATTCTGTCATACCATAACCTTCCGTGAGAGTACAACCTGTGACTTCTTTCCATTTAACTGCTACGGCTTGCTGGATTGCCATCCCGCCACCCACAGTGATTTTTAAAGTTGAAAAATCACAAGTTTTAAAGTTTTCGTTATTTAGTAATGCATTAAAGAGTGTATTCAATCCCGTCATAAGACTTATTTTATTACGCTTAAATTCCTTTATAATAGAATTTATGTCTCTTGCATTTGTTACCAAAACTGTGTGTGCTCCATAACTAAGCATTGCAAGGCAATTTACAGAAAAAGCGAAGATATGATACATTGGAAGTGGCGAAAGTGTGATTTCCTTACCTTCTACAAGTTCCTGCTGCATCCATGTTCGTATTTGAATCATATTGGCTACCAGATTCGCATTTGTAAGCATTGCACCTTTTGAAATCCCTGTTGTGCCCCCCGTATATTGATGTACAATAACATCTTCATTTGTATTGGCAAATTCCTTAATTATGAATTTTTTACCTTCGCTGACAGCATAGCCAAATGTGACAGTATTTTGTAATTGAAATTTAGGTACAAGACGTTTAATTTTTCTTACGGCAAAATTGACGAGCATTCCTTTTACCGGCCCCAACATTTCTCCAACACTGGTGAGTATGATTGTATTGATTTTTGTTTTACTAAGAATCGATTCAAGATTTGAGGCAAAATTTTCCAGTATCACTATCGCCGTAACGTCACTGTCATTAAACTGAAATAACATTTCTCTTTGTGTGTATAATGGATTGGTATTGACAATAATCAGCCCGGCTTTTAATGCTCCAAAAACTGCTATTGGATATTGCAATAAATTTGGCATCATCATAGCTATTTTATCACCTGGTTGTAATCCACGGGAATGGAGATAAGCACCAAAAGAAGTTGACTTTTTGTCCACTTCCTTGTATGTAAGCTTTATACCCATACATTCGAAAGCATTATTATCAGGATATTTTTCGAAACATTCTTTCAGAAAATCGACAAGGGTTTCATATCTGGCATGATCAATATTTGCCGGAACACCGGGAGGGTAGTTTTTTAACCAAGGTCTGCTGTCCATAAGCTCTTATGTTTGTTTTATAAAATTGTCATAAATATAATTTATATCGGTTACCGAACCAAAAAAGTTTTAGTAAAATGATTGTTGAAAAAATTTTAAGATTCCGATACTTTAATTCTGTATATGTAGAAGTTAATGAAACCAATGAAATTTTATATTTAACTATTTCATATATAAAAAAATTGTACTTTTGTTGTCTTAACGAATAATTTGAAAAATATGTCAAAAGAAAAAGAAGAAAAACTAAAAGCTCTGGCTCTAACCATGGATAAATTGGACAAAACTTACGGGAAAGGAACCATAATGAAATTGGGCGATAAACAAGTTGTTCAGATTGAAACCATTTCAACCGGTTCCTTAGGACTAGACATAGCCCTTGGCGTAAAAGGCCTTCCAAAAGGAAGAATTGTTGAAATATATGGCCCCGAATCTTCGGGTAAAACAACACTTGCCCTTCATGCTATAGCAGAATGTCAGAAACAAGGTGGTATTGCTGCATTTATTGACGCAGAACATGCATTTGACAGATTCTATGCCGAACACTTAGGCGTAAAAACTGAGGATTTGCTGATATCTCAGCCTGACAATGGAGAACAAGCATTAGAAATAGCTGAAAACCTGATAAGATCCGGTGCCATTGATATTCTGGTAATTGATTCTGTAGCTGCCCTTGTTCCGAGGAGTGAAATTGAAGGAGAGATGGGTGATTCTAAAATGGGTCTACAGGCAAGATTGATGTCTCAGGCATTGAGAAAGCTCACCGGAACTATCGGTAAAACAGGATGTTGCTGCATTTTTATCAACCAACTTAGAGAGAAGATAGGGGTAATGTTTGGGAATCCTGAGACAACAACTGGTGGGAACGCTCTCAAATTTTATGCCTCAATAAGACTCGATATCAGAAAGTCTGGTACGCCATTAAAGACAAGGACGGAAATACTGTAGGAAATCCTGTTAAAGTTAAGGTAGTAAAAAACAAACTAGCCCCTCCATTCAGAATTGCTACCTTTGACATTATGTTTGGGGAAGGAATATCAAAAAGAGGAGAAATAATTGATATTGGTGTTGAGACCAACGTCATTCAAAAAAGTGGTTCTTGGTTTGCATATGAGGGTACCAAGATAGCTCAAGGTCGTGAGGGCGCAAAACAATTTTTGGCTGACAATCCTGAAATGGCGCTTGAAATAGAAAATAAAATTGTCGAAAAATATCAACCTGGTGTTATTGATATAAATGAAGTTGAAGCAGGTGATAACGAATAACATCATTGTTTTTAATTAAAGAAAAAGAAGCCGTTGTGATGTTTTTTCACAACGGCTTTCTAAATATTATCATTCTCAGTGATAAAAATTAGTTACTCTATTCTTAAAATTTTGATGACCTCATTCAGATCTTTTGCTTTGATTTTGCAGAAAAACACACCAAATTTATTTCCAAATTGTTTTTCTGTAAGCGTTATAGATTGATTTCCGGCTTCCATCATCTCCAAATTTCTGTAAACCATGATACCTTCTCCATCAAAGATAGAAATGGTTACCGAAGATTTTTCCTGCAATGTTACATTGATTAGCGTTTGATCAGAGAATGGATTAGGATGATTTTGCATTACAGAAGATGGATTTTCATTCTTCACAACCCTGAAAGACAAAACAATATTTGATTCAATCTCGTCTTCCGAGTATGCGACCGATCTTGTGATATCATTATTTAAAGATATCAATCTACTTATTTTAGTATCTTTCTTTGACCTCACGAGGATGTTAAACATGTTAATCTTTCCTTTTTTGGAAATACCATTCACATCATCGAATGACACGGTTAGGTATCGTTTTCCATCTCTGATGATTTCAGCGATGTGGTCATTTTTAATTGGCAACTCGACGGCTTCAAATCCTTCATAAACTAAATCCTGATTGAGTTCAAATGTCCATTGAAACCCAATTAAACCATTTAAATCCTCAGAATGTATTGGAATAGACGTCGATACTCCTTTGCCAATGTTAACATCATCTATCAATAAAGTTTTACGTTCATTGTTTCGGTTACCGGTTTTTGAAGTGAGATGATCTCCCGCACTTCCATTTACGTCACCTATTTTTACTGCAATGAAATCAGAATTTGTCATATTGTTTTCTAATGCCGTATAGTTAAGTTTTTCCATAAATGGCCAAGGAAAGACAGGATCTGTAAATGTATATGCCGCATCAACAAATCTCCATGATGTATTTTTACTGAATTTTGATTCTACACCAAGAACAAGTTTTCTTAACTCGACAAGGTCCGCAGCTGAAATTGATTGCGAATTATTTACATCTGCTGCTATCACTTTATATGGAGACTCTAAGTACTTTAATCCAAGAATGTGTCTTTGGATCATCACAAGATCAAGCGTGGTGACACCATCCAAATGGTTTGTGTCTTTTTTTGGTGCCAATTCGTAATTATTGTATTTAGCCAAATTTTTGAAGAAATATGACCCGCTAGTGTCTGTCATTAAATATCCTTCTGTCTCGCCACCATCAATGATTATCTGAGCGTCAGAAATATTTATCTTGTTTTCAGTATATACCTTCCCGTTTATATTTACTCTATTTCCAGCATTGCCACACAAATTTTGATTGTCCTGCACTATGACGTAGGTAATGGTTCGAGATTGATTTCCAGCTAAGTCAGTTACCCACAATTCAATTCTTTTTTGACCTAAGCTATCACAAGTATAAGTACGGGTAGTATTATTGACATCGGAAGAAAAAGAGTATTTCAATTGGGACGTCGGGGTGCAATTATCACTACTAAAGTTGTTGAAATCTTTGGCAAAAATGATGTTCCCGATTGGCATGTTTATATTAATGGCAAGTCCCTGCATAGCCAAAGCATTAGGTGCTTTGCAATCCCGGATGACTACAAGAAAAGAACAACTGCTTACATTTCCACACTTATCAGTAGCTTCCCAAGTTATCTTGTGGGTACCAATATTATATTGTCTAGTAAAGGTTGCGCCTGTACCCGAAATGTCAGGCACACCACCATTATTATCCAAATCAATTTTGTATTTCCAGGTAATAACCACTGGTAAACAATCGTCAGTTCCCGTAGCAGTAAACGTTGCACTTGCCTCGCAACTCGCGTTTGGTGTGCAAATAGTTATATCTCTACAGACTGCCGCATTAATTACAGGGGCAACAGTATTTTTTACTGTAATGTATTGAATAAAAGTCCATTTCCCGGGGCTTCCCGGCGTATTTGTTTGATATTGACACCAGTCTATTACTGTCCATGTCCTTTTTATAAAACTACAATCACCAGGATGGCTGAATGTTTGATCCTCATATGTTGCGCCCACTTGATTACAGTGATCAATATTTAATACCGGTGCACCCGTTACACTTGTATCAGGGTCTGGATCATTACAATTATTATAATCTACATTTGCAATTGGCCACGTAATGTCTGAAATATCAAACTTATCCACATCTATGACATAAATAGTTTGTGTATACGTGGCCGTATTGCCACCTAAATCAGTCACTTTAAAATCTCTTTTTATTTGACCTGTATTACACATTGTCAATAGATTTCTTATTGTATTGGTTACCACAGATCCCGGACAATTATCTGTGTATACGCCATCTTGACCAGCTATTCCTGTTGGATAGAACGGGTTGCCAGGATCTGCTATGACTATGTTTTGTCTGGGTGAGCCCGATGAAACCAAGGTTCCAAATGCATTCAGATTATTGAGATTCAAGACATATTCACAACTTATACTTACGTCTGGAAGACTTCCCGGAGTTATTATAGGTGCTACTTTGTCCTGTACAGTTACAGTAGTCATACATTCAGTAAAATTGTTTCTTTGATCTGTCACCCTTACTATTATAGTAATAGTTTGATTTACATCATTACAACAAAACTCAACATAATTGCCTAGATCATCCGGCGTATTGCCACCACATATATTCCCCATCCGTCTAGCCGAATAAGTCACCGGTCCGCCACAATTATCAACTGCTGTCTGAATAAAAGACGATGCCGGTAATTCAGGAAAGTCGCTCAAAGATATAATTCTGAGACCTTTACAAGCAATATCGGGTCCTAGTACATCTTTAGATGTCATCGTAATGGCACATGTTGCTGTAAGCCCTGCGGCATCAGTAACTGTATAGGTCAGCATATTTGTCTGATTGTGAAAAGATGTTATGATCGTACCGGCTGTCGGTGATTGGGTAATAGTAGTTGGACTACAATTGTCCATTCTTATAGGTAAGGCTGTCAGACTAGGAACTACAAGGTTACAACTATTATTTAGTGAGACAGTTTGATTGGCCGGGCAAGTTATAGAAGGAGCTTGATTGTCAATTACAGTCACATTCTGTACGCACGTTGCTGTCCTGCTATTCACATCTGTAACAGTCCATATTACAGAATTAGTTGTCCCTACCGGATATTGTGTTGTAGGTGTAGTTGGAGCTCCACTAAATCTTGATATTGTAGATGCTATACCACAGTTATCTGCTGTGGCTGCAGTTCCTAAATTAACATTACTTGCATAACATACGCCTAAATTTGCATTTACAGTGATAGATAAAGGACATGTTATTGTAGGGTTTTGATTGTCAGTAACAATCACAGTTTGTGCACAAGTTGCAGTCCGTCCATTTACATCTGTCACGGTCCAAATTACAGTATTAATGCCGACCGGGTATTGTGTTAAATTTGTAGTAACCACATTATTTAGTCTTGAAATTGTTGTCTGGACACCACAATTATCACTCGTAGTTGCACTACCCAATACAACGCCCGTTGCGAAACAACTACCGTTATTTGCATTAACATTCAAATTTAATGGACATATTATCGTTGGGTTTTGATTATCTGTTACCGTAACAATTTGTGTACAGGTTGCTGTATTATTACTTTGATCAGTTACCGTCCAAATAACCGTATTTATTCCTACCGGAAATTGAGTTAAGGGTACTATTGGAACGTTATTTAAAGTTGCCCCAAAACTACTCACCATACAATTATCAGATCTTATTAATGTACCTAAGTTAACATTTGTGGCGTAACACAAACCAGGGTTATTATTAACGGAAATGGCCAACGGGCATGTAACACTTGGTGCTTGATTATCCAATACATTGACCGTAAAACTGCAGGATGCTGTTGTACCATTGGCAGCTGTTACTACAAAAGTGTTTGTTGTTATCCCGAGAGGAAATGAGCTACCGGAAGCAAGCCCAGTTGTCCTAAGGGTATTTGCACCGGGACAATTATCTGTTCCAATAGGTGCAGTATAATTTACAATTGAAGCGCACAACCCTGGTGATGTATTCGCTGTAATGTTGATTGGACATGATATTACAGGCGGTTGATTATCATTTACTACCACACTTTGCTGGCAAGTTGCAGTAGCCCCCGTTATATCTGTAACAGTCCAAGTGACTACATTGGATCCTACAGGAAATTGAGTGCTATTGGTTACAACTACATTATTAAATCTTGGTGTCACACTAGCAACTGAGCAAGCAGCACCAGTAACAGCAGTACCCAAAGCTACTTGACTGGCAAAACAAAAACCGGAATCGGCATTTACATTGACCGTAGCGGGGCAGGTAATCGTAGGTGGCGGCAAAGTGATCACCACTGGCTGATTACATGTGGCTGTGGTCGGAAGTGGAGGACAATTGTCAGCAACTTGCCACACCACAATATAATTTCCTGCCAGATACATACCCAGATCAATTGTTGGTGGGTAGGGTGGTGTCAATACCACCGTTGTACCACCAGGTGGAGTATAAGATAAAGACGTAATGTTACCACAAGTAGAAACAGGAACATTAACAACAACTGTGGCCATACAGTTTGGACCAGCCACAAGAACTACTGGTGATGGACAATTGATGGTGAAGATTTCGCTTTTGGGATGGAGCCCCTCACTATTTAATACATTATTTGAGCTCGATGTACGCTGGGAGGCATACAGAACTGTACCTATACACGCCACTATGACTGTGTATAGCATTAAAATCGGTTTCTGCATAATCTAAATCGTTTATTCGGGAAAATCGGTTGCGCTTTTGGGAAAGGACCTTGAATAATCAATTCTTATCACAAAATATACTTTTACATAATGTGGACTGCAAATGTAATACAACATTTTATATATTACAATTTTTTTTAATATATTTTTTCAATTATTTTTTATATCTATCTAAAACTATTGGATTTCTCATTTTTTGTCCTTATAAAATAAACTCATTTATGGAAATTCCACATCTTTTTGTCATATTTTATATTGAAAAAGCTATTTAATAATATCTTAATCCTCAGTGAATGTCGTTTTTATGCTTTGAGCATCATATCCCTTATCCACAAGCCACTTTGAGAAAATCTCTGAGTATCCATGGGTAACAAATATTTTATGTGCTCCAGTGGCTTCTATAGTGTCATTGAGGCCTGCCCAGTCTGCATGATCAGATAATGGGAAGCCATACTCTATTTTCCTACTTAATTTAATACTTGCATCAGCCATCCAGCCTGAGACTACAGCTTCTTTATAATTAAGAAAACGATTTGTCCAAGCTGATCCAATAACCGAAGGTGGAACAATAATGATCGCATCTTTAAATTTATTCGATTTGTCCGTATTATTTATAATTGATGATAATTTAATATCAAATCCTTGGTTTCTGAATACTTTATTTGTGTTTTCTATTGCTCCATGAACAAATATCTGACCGATGCTCTGATCTAAATTATTGATGATTCGCTGAGCTTTTCCCAAAGAATATGCTGAAATGATACTTGTTACTCCATTTTCTTTATTGGCTTTCCACCAATCGTTAATTTCTTTGTAGATTTCTGCTTGTGGTCTCCAATTAAATGAAGGTATACCAAATGTAGACTCCGAAATAAAAGTATGACATTTTATGGGTTCGAACGTACCTGACAATCCATCATCTTCAATTTTATAATCACCACTTACTACCCAAATTTCACCTTTGTACTCCAATCTAATTTGAGCAGACCCTATGATGTGTCCAGCCGGATGAAATGAAATTTGCACGCCATTAATAGAAAATTTTTCGTTATATGTCAATCCTTTAATCTGTATGAATGAGCCAAGTTTTTGTTTTAGAATGGGGATTGAATCTAAGGTTGAGACATACTGTCTATGTCCGGAACGAGCATGGTCTGAATGAGCATGTGTTATCAGTGCTTTTGCCACTGGTTTCCATGGATCAATAAAGACATCCGCTTGTGGACAATAAATACCTTTTTTTGTAAATTCTAATAACGCCAAGTAAAGCCGATTATATTGATCAAGTAATTAATAGCTGATAAAGTCTGATCCAACATGTAAAAAAATACCTGGAGAGGAATTTTTTCAACTAAAAATAAAAGTCAAAAAGATTTGATCACCCATACAATTCATAATGCACTTGTGAAATATCATATCCCATTTCAACAATCAGGTTTGCTACAGCTTCGTCTATCATATTTGACCACCCACATATATAAAAATGTCTTTTAGGGTTAAAGTCTTGATACAAAGTCCTATAAATATCGTGGACATAGCCATGATAAAATCCATGTTTTTCTTCTCTTGAGAGCGCCACGTCATAAATAAAATTGGCTTTAGCATCGACAATATTTCTGAACTCTTCATAATACAACAGACCATCAATATTTCTGGTGCCAAATATTAAATGAATTCTTTTAAATGGCAGATTGTTAAATATGAAGTGCCTGATCATACTTCTAAAAGGTGCCACACCCGTGCCTGTACAAATCATTATTATCTCTCTATCTTGAGCATCAGATAGTACAAAGCCACCATCAGGGCCCTTCAATCGCAATATGGTACCCTTGCTGACTTCCTCGAATAAATATTTCGTGCCAAGTCCTTGTTCGGCGTGGGCAATACAAAATTCGAGCATATTGTCTCCTGCAGGATGATTGGCTATTGAATAACTTCTCCACCGAAACAGACGCTTTTCACTAACCGGCAAATCCATAGTTACAAACTGACCCGGCAAAAAGTCGAAGACATCGTGCCCTTCCAATTTAACAAAAAATTGTTTGGTAAAAGGAGTCAGTTGATTGATTTCAACTACTCGGCCATCGTACCATTTTACCGGCATAAAATCTGATTTAGATATATATTATTGTCGCTTTTATGTTTTATTGGCTTCATCATTACAATTTTATAAAAACTTTCATAGTAATCATAAAAACGGTATTTGGCCAATCTTATTTTTATACATCAAAATAATTATTCCTTGTTAGCTAATTGCCCGCAAGCTGCATCGATATCTTTGCCTCGGCTTCGTCTGACGGTAACCATAATGTCTTGCTCCCTGAGATATTTGGCAAATAAATTTAGATTATTTTCTTCCGATTTAATAAAAACTGAACCATCTATAGGGTTATATTCAATGATATTGACTTTAACAGGAAACACTTTACATAGTTTAACAAGGTTTTTTGCATCTTCTATGCTGTCATTAAAGTTTTGAAATGCGATATATTCATAACTTATTTTGTTGCCTGTCTTTTGGTAAAAATAATGTAACGCTTCCATCAGAACCGCCAGGTTATTAGTTTCATTAATTGGCATGATTTCGTCCCGTTTGACGTCGTCAGCAGCGTGAAGAGACACCGCCAGATTAAATTTGGCTCCGTCATCGGCTAGTTTATATATCATTTTAGCTATACCCGCTGTACTTACTGTGATCCGTTTGGGAGACATATTCAAGCCAAAAGGTTCGCACAGATAATTTATACTTTTCATTGTACTGCTGTACGCTAAAAGAGGTTCGCCCATACCCATGTAAACAATATTGGTAAGCGGTCTGCCGAAAGTTGCCATACATTGTTTATTAACCAATACAAACTGGTCATAAATTTCTGCAGGGTCGAGATTACGAATTCGCTTCATCTGGCCTGTAGCACAAAACTTACATGTAAGACTACATCCTACTTGGGTAGATACGCAAACAGTAAATCTATTTTCATCCGCAACAGGAATAAGCACAGACTCAATTTTATGTCCATCATGCAAAACAAATCTACTTTTGATGGTGCCATCATTGCTATTCTGGACCTTATCCGTCTTAATCGGAAGAATCATAAAATGTGTATCAAGGTAATGACGTAATGACTTGGACAAATTTGTCATATCTTCAAATGTGTGCGCTGATTTTTGCCATAACCATTCATATATCTGTTTGGTCCTGAATGAAGGTTCGCCAAGGGCGCCAACAATTTCCCGGATTTCATCAAGAGAGAGCTTTCTTATATCGACTTTTATTACATCTTGCATAATACAAAGGTAAGTGTAAAATACGGGTGAACTTAAAAAAAATAATAATTGTAGTGGTTTAATTTAGAAGTTTTTTGATTTGTGTGGGCAAACTGTTTGTTTGATCTTGTTTTAGCATAAAATAGGAAGGTTTTTTTGACCATTGGTTGGCGAGGTATTCTTGTTCTGTTTGACCTGGGGTAGGAATAAAAATGGCTTTAATGTCAAATTTTTCTATGTCCATCAACGTGGAATATCCTGATCTGCAGATTAATAATTTTGATGTATTAAGGGCTGTAGAAATATCCGTTGAAGTAATAAGATTTTCAATTTTTATATGGTTCGCTAAGTTTGAAATGTCTTTTGTTGCCCTTACTCCTCTTATAAACAATATTTTATAATCTGTCAATAAATTTAGGACTTTCAAAAGCTTCGATTCAAGGATTGATCTCTGAGGTTCCGGTCCGCTCATTAAAACACAAATGTCCCAAATTTTTTTTGAGTGATGATTGCTAATTCTGGTTAATGGCCCGATGTATTCTTTATTGAGCAATGATTTCGACGTGGAAAGTAACCCTGCAAGAGATCTTTCTTTCGTGTAATCAGGTATCCAGCATAAATCAAATTTTTTAATTATCCATTGATGAATGCTACTTGCCAGTTGGCTGATTAATGGATTTGAGTGCAAAATATTTATTTGATGGGTGATATAAAAATTTTTAGCACCCTGGCTTCTAAATCCAAATCGGTTGTCAGAAATAATAGCTGTTGCACCTGTTGAGTTACAAATATGATTTGCCAGATTAATTTCCTTAAAATAAACCATCAATAAAGTCGGAAATTGTATTAAGACATTACTTACCATACTGTCAAATATATATCGCACATTATAAGACGGAAGATTGAAATGAGTTAAATCCGGAAATTCCATTTTTAGTAAATCCAAGGCGGCACCATCAGAAGCTATAATGACTTTTTTTGATGTTTGCTTGAGTAGTTTAATGAGTGGAATGCATCGGGAAGCATGTCCCAGACCCCAGTTAAGTGGAGCTACAATCACCACATCTTCCTTTGTAATGTGTTTTGTAATGATCTGCCGACCTTCATCTGTTATATTAAACATATCTACCGCAAATGTAAAAAAAAGAACCACGATCCCTACCAAATCAAAGGAAAAGGTATTTACCCTTTATAAAGAAAAAAATCATTTACTTCTTATAATAGACTATAATCTATGATCTTTTTTGCTTATATTGTTAATTGATCGTAAATCGAAGTGTAATACCAGACCGAATGGTTGTAACCGGAAATGACAATGATGTCCGTGGTGTTATTTTTGAATAATCAAAATAGAATCTTAATGCCAGATTCTTATTGACATCGTACTCAATTGTAGGATTTAATGTTACTGTTTTACTACCCCTATCTGCCTGAGCATTAATGCCCGCCAATAAATCATACACCTGTGATATATCATCGCGTAATGAGTAGCTCAAATTGATACGGATGTCTCTGCCTTTAGCTGTTGATGTTCTGTTATTGTCTTTCTTTGCTTTTGGTGCCGTCGGATCTGCTTTATCGTCTAGTTGGTCGGTACCGTCAGCATTTTTTTTCTTTTTTGTTGCTTTTTTCTTTTTTCCAAAACCTTTTACATTTTTTAAAACATATCCTGCACCGAAAACTATTTCCTTAGTTTTATTTTCTCTAAGTTGAGTGAATCCAAGTTCAAGATTTCGGGTCATTTTATATTCGAAATCAAATTTCATATCCTTAACCGTTTTGACACTGATGCCTATTATGGGCACAAATTGTTCTTGTATACTAACAGACGGTATTTCAATTCTTGAATAATAATTATTATTCGGAGATAATTCCAGAAATGGGTCAGATGATATATAATTTGGTGATGTCTGAAAATTATTTACTTTAATGGTAGAAGAATAGCCATGTTTTATGGTAATATTGGAAAATATATCTTTAAACATTTTCATTCTGGAAAGTCCATTATAATTGAGCTGCCAGTTTGGTTTAGGAATATATTTGATATCTGAAAATGCTTTTTGCTGATCCAGATCAATTTTGAATGCTGACTGATTTGTGTATGCAGCGATAAATGCAGGTACAACAACATTATTTTGAGAAGGGCCATATCCGGACACATAAGCCGGATCCGTGGGGTGAACCCCGGGATTTTCAATATTTGGAAGCCTTCGGGATATGATTTCTCTATTTTGTTTGAATCGGTTGTATAAGTCAAAACTATTGTCAAACATGGTATTCAAAGCATAATATGAGGCGTCAAAAGAACCTACATCAAATTTTGCCAACTGCAAGAAGCTCTCGCCTCCGTTAATATTTTTATTCCTATAAACTTCAGTATGATTTTCTGTGTATGTCCGCTTAAAGGTTACATCAATACTAAAGTCTTTTACAGGTTCTATGAGTAGTTTAAGATCTATAGTTTGCCGTTTGGTCTGAGATAGCGCATCATTAAAAGCATGACTAGGATTAAACCAACCTTCATTCTTTTGTAACCAATTGTTACTGCCTGAAATCCTAGGTTGAATGCCTCCGACAAAATCCCATCCCGGGGCTGCAAACCCATCACTTAACCCCAATAAACTTGATTGAGGCATAAATCCGGGAATGATCGTCGTTCTTTCTTCTTTATAATTAAATTTTGCCGACCTTAAAAGCATTAGCGGGCGTAATAAAATCCTCTCCACCAAGGAGGGATCTCTTGGCTTGTCTTCTTTTTCTTCTTTCTTTTTATCTTTTTTACCTTTTTTATCCTCCACTTCTTCTGCAGCATTGGTATTTTTATCTTCTGTCATGGTCAATTCAGCATCTTCTTTTCCTTTTGTGTTCTCCTGATTGCGACTTCGAGATGGGCTTGCTTCTTTTTTTATTTCTATTTGTTCTTGGTGCTTTCCCTGTTTCGATAGATTTTAGATAATTTGATTTGCCATACAATTTATCAAAACTAAATGTAAAGTTAATACCAGCATTCTGACCATTTCTGATTGTATTTCCCAAAGGATTACCAATGGTTCCATCCGCCTGTATCTCATTGTCTATTCTAATCAGACTACCACCATCCCAGGCATAATCTGCTTTGTAATCCGCACCTCCGGATATCCAATCCAGAATAGGTATACTCTTAAAAGGAAGTTTATAATTGAGCGAAATATTATGATTATAATTTTTACTCCTCCCAAGTTTTTTAATATTCCGATTCCTGTAAGAATTGACATAATTTGGATCATCGATCACATTTTGTGTCACATTATTTCCAAACTGATCAAAATAATCCCTGCCTTCAGCAGTTGTGTCGATGCCACTCTGTCTTATTTGATCAATAATTGAGGTACTATTAGCCCTGAAATTTAATCTTAATGATTTTGTTAAATCCCAGTCAACCACATAGTTTCTTTCCCAGTTGAATCGTTTGTCATCAAAAATAAATACAGGAGAAGTTGGCAGTCTGAATGTCCTTGAATTATTAATATTTATCATTCTGCTAGTAAAAGAAAAATTATTGGGCAAAAGACTAAAATTAAAATCTGCCAGAATTTTCAGCGCACTCACCTTTATAAATTTAAATGGTTCGATGAAGCTTGTTTTACGAGTATATACATAATCTAAACCAAAGGACCGTGTTGTAGATTTCTCTTCTTTTATTATTGGGTTGGTCTTAATATTTTCAGTATAAGCATAGGATGCGCTTAAGTTGCTCGGAGACCAAGGTTTTCCTGTCCCACCTGCTTGTGTTTTGACATTAGTAAGATTGAATGTTTTTATTGTTACAGTGGCTCTTGCGCGCTCTCTTACGGTATCCCTTTGGGCAGCATCTTTGATAAGTGCCAGTTTTTCTTTTACTTCAAGATCCTGATCAAAAGGATCAAATCTTGGAGTAATAAATGTTTTCTGATATTGTGCATACATCGGCACACTTATTTTAAGTGCCTTAGGCAAGATTTTTCCGGCATCGATATTAGTTGCTATATCGTAAGATAGGGTTGATTCTCTGTTTCTTTCAAGTAGGCGTTTATCCAATGCCCCAAATCCGATACTACTATAGTTTCCAGCTATATTTAATTCCCCTAAATCCGCTAGTTGAACCTGCATTTTTGCCTGAGCTGCCACCCCGCCGGATTCTTCAAAACCACTGACTCTGAATTCATTAATCCAAACCTCACCACTATGAAGTTCTTCTCCTGTTGAAATATTTCTAACTCCGATCTGAAAGATTTTGACCAGACCTAAAGATGGGTTTCCCACCATTTTGACTTTATCTCCTTTCAAAGGATTAACGATAAGAGAAATGGCTGATCCGGGTTCAACATTATTGGTAATTCTCTGCCGTTTCAATTCAATCAGACTGTCTAGTGGAAAGTTAACATAATTTGCTATCGGCCAAATATTAGAGTTCCCTTGTACCGTATCTTTGGGGTTGGGAAGTTCGGCAGTTGTTTCCTTGGATATTGTAAGTGGTAATTCATATTCATAATAATTATTTGTAAAGTCCTTACCTACTCTGACAAAGATAGCCAGGTCTTTATCTTTAATCTTTGGTCCATCAAGTGATCGTTCAGCATGTACAAAAAGTTGCATACGTTTATACAACGAAAGATTAAATCTGGAAAGTTTAGTCACACTTACCTGACAATCTTTTTCCAGATTCTGAAATTTTAACACCATGGATTTTTCATCCTGCAATAAATTTGCAAAAGTACCAAAAGACTGTATCCTAACTACTCCACTGGGTATTCTGTAATTAAATGGTAATTTGCCGGAATTTTCTTCTATACCGACATCGTCCACATTAAACACAGCATTCGACCTAATATCAGATTTACATAATGGCTGTTGTTTCCTCCATTGGTTTCTTTGGATCTGAAAATCAGCAAGTCTGAATGTCTTCGGCGAAGAGAAATTAGTCATGTACATACGCATAAATTGTATATTCCTCAGCCCTGTTATGCCGTTGATCGGAACCCCTTTATTGATAGGTATCTGAAATCTGTACCACTTTTCCGCCTTTCTATTTCCTTTGGCAGGAATCACAAAGGTCTGGCGATAAAAACTACCTAAAGCGGCTGTGTCCAACTCTCCACTTCCGTCATTTTTTATTCTAATTTTATACTCATAAAAGGCCTCATTCTGGTCAAGTGACTTATTATTATTTAAATCTTCGTTGTCAGGAAATCTGTTTCCCCTCACAAACTGATCGCTGCTGATATTATTAAGTGGCGAGTTACCTTGAGGTCCATTAAATTTACGAACTCTCTTTAGCAGATTATTTTCCGCATCCAGAGACTTATCATTGTAAAATAAAAAATTATCATTTGAAGGATCAATAGCAACTTCAGGTATAGAGCTGACATCGTTATCGATCAACCAGGATTCATATTTGGTTTGTTCACCGGGATCATTTAACCCGTCGAAACCTAGATCCTGTGATGTTCCTTCTTGGAGGTCAAATCCATTTACCAATGGGATACTAATCGTCGCCCTGCCATAAGCAGTGTTAGACGTTGGAACAACTCTCTGGGTTGTAGGAATAGCATTTTCAAAAAATAAAAAATTGTCCTTAATAATATCTTCCGAAATACTTCCCAGGTTAAATATGATTTCGCCGTCTTCATTTGGATCGTGTACTTCACCATCTCTCCTTTCCATAAAAGGATTAAGCATCCAAAATTCAATGTTTTCATAGTTTGTAGCCTCAAAATCTGAATTCTGAAAATATCTCATTATTCCTCCCCATCGTGTCTTAGGTTCTAATAGTCTGATTTGCTGATCTGAAGTTTTTTCAAAACCTTTTGTATAGTTTTGAATACCCATATTATTGTTCTTTTCTGCATTTATATCAAAGTTATAAGGTCCTCTTTCACTTGGATAATAACTTAAATCAAAGGTAAACAATTGTTGCTGTCCCGGCTGTACTTGTCTGTTGGTGAAGAGTTCATTCTGTTGTATTGTTCTTGTATATGAATCATCACTATCTTCCTGGGTTCTCCTTGTGCCAAGATCAAGGATATACCAGTTGAGTTTTGCTCTATTGGCGCCATAGGTAAGACTATTATCAAGTAAGGCTTCAGGAAATCTATTTGATGGTGTACTTGCCAATGTCCAAAGATTCGAATTAAATCCGCCTAAGTTCAAATTGGTGATAGCCCCTTCAAAGTCATCTATATTTGCAATTCCGGTTTTATCAAAATTTGTATTAATTGCTTTAGAGTGTCCCGGAAGGATGCCAGCAACTTCCGCGGTAAGATTGATATTGGATTTCTCCGTTGTACTATAAAAAGGCAACTTATCTATGAGTTTTGTCACCCAGGGTGCTTCATCATTATAATTATAATCCAACCCAAATATCCTGTTGTTAATAGGATCATCACCAACATTTACTTTTTGGGTAAAAGGTCTTTCATATAGCCTAAGATATGTTGCGCCTAAACTGGATTTTTTACTAAATTGATATTCAGCCCGTAAACCTAACATGTTTTTTTGTTGAAGACTAAATAGTGAATTTCCTTCAGAAGTGACATTAACCGGTGTGCCCTGTGCTAAATAGGTTTCATTTATAATTCTGACTACTCCCCTTGAATAATCCACTTCATAATCCGACCCTTCAACCAGTGTTTTTGATCCTGCGGTGACCCTTACAGAACCAGGTTGCGCAAAAGGGCCGATACTTATTTCACCATTACTAGCCGTAGATTTTACCTTGCCCCGCATTAAAAATTTATTCTTCTGGATCTCTTGTCTAGCTAATGTGATCGTAGAGTCATAGAGTTCCTGGTAGTTATACTTATTCATAATTAATTTATAAGTAGCCGTATCAACATTTTGTTTTATATTATTATTAAGAAAACTTCCGAAAGGCTCCAGAACAGGAAATACTACTGAACCTGTCTTTTCAATAACTGTAATTCCGGATATATAATCAAAATATCCATCAGGTTGAGGATCGCCGAATCTATTAAGTCTGTCAAGATTAAATAATTGCAATAAGGGAAGTTTGTCTAAGCCTTTAAATGGAATGTATTTTTTTATTGAGCCATCTTTAAAATCGTCTTCATAATACACATCAAATTCAAAATCCTGCGCATTGAGTGAAGTAGTATTTAATGGATATACGTTTTTCATCATTAAATCCCAGGTAGGTGATGCCACAAGTTCATTTTGAGCATTAAAAATCCTGGTTGATTGATTGGTTGATTTAAGCATTTTTGTAAAAATCACTTTTGGTGGCTCTACCCTTGTCGTATCTGTCTGATCACCGGGGCGCGTAGATGACGCAGCCAGCTGTCCTACCTGATACAATGTATCACAATTTGCTGTATAATAATAATTGTAAGAAACGCCCAATACCTGATTTGGTCTTAGTCTTATGTTGATTGAAATCGTACCTAGTTTAGGGTGATAGGTAAACTCGGATGAAGATAATCTTCTGCCCCTGAATACTTCAAAGTCTCTTGTTCTTATCAGACCAAAGCCAGGACCAGTTAATTGTCTTGAAACTTCGTCTATATCTGAAATGTCCTTGCTTTTGATAATGCCGGAGTAAATATCATTGGCTCCATTTCTCGGCAAACATAAATTGGTTTCGTCCTGAGCATTACAGTTTATTTTCCTTTTAGATGGATCAGAGGTAAATTTAGAAGCATCTGGCTCCCCAAGGTCAGAAATGGCTGCTATCATTGTGGCATTATCCTGATATTCAGGTCTGTCATCAGAAATATACACTTCAATCTGAGCAATCTGATGAGATGTATTTATAAATGGAAGTCTGGCAAGCGAGCGCTCGTAAGTTTCCCGATTGTAATGCGATAAAAAGAAGTGTCTGTTTTCATCGTATCCGTCCGGATATATTTCAAACTCCTGAATAGATACGCCATTTTCTACCTTTACATTATTCGCCTGACCCCTTTGTTGAGAAAACAAACCAGTCAGCCTTAATTTCCCAAATTGTAATTCTGTTTTAAGTCCAAACAGGCTTTGAGCACCTTGAATTAAATTTCCTCTGAGCGGCAAACTCACATTACCAGCCTCTATTTTTTTAATGATATCATCTTCTGAAAAAGCATTGGAATCGAAAGCAAGTTTAATCTGTCTATCAAAATCAAATGTTGATTGTGTGTCATAATTAAAATCCAGGTCAAGTTTTTTTCCTATCTTTCCATCCACATTCATTTTGATCAAAGGTGTTGGAAAGTCAGGTTGACTTTGACGCTGTGCGCGAATTGGGAGTTGTGGGTCCTGTCTTCTGCTATACAACCATCCAATGCTTAAATCCACACTTCCTTGCGGCTGAATATTTACTTCTGTTCCGCCAAAAAGTCTATCTATAAGGCTATTTTGGAGGTCTATTTTATCCATTGGATCCAGCTTTCCTGTGCGGGATTTTTTATCTGATTTGATCCCGGCGAGGCTATTAAAATATTGTCTTTCCTGTTCCTTTGATTTGTATGCCATATATTCTTCAAAGGTCATATAAGTAGGCGTACGATAGTATTCGTCTCCTATCTTTTCCATAATGACATACTGACCACTGATCGGATCATATTCTACTTTTTGTGTAATTTCTTTTGATGTAATGTCAAATGGATTATTTTGCTTATCCGTTATGAAGTCTCCTTTCCTGTCCACAAGTGGTATGGTATCAACATCTACATTCGCAAAATCAAAGTTGCTATATGGATCCTGTAGATTTTTTGAAGGTAGTTTGCCAAACAAAGTAAGCACTACGCCTATGCACATTCCAATTATCAAAAAAGTCTCTTTTAATCTCATAAAACCCTAAACTTTAGTTTATACCACATGCTAATTTTGACAAAATGGTAAATGTACATCGTCGTATAACGACAAGTCTGTTAATTGTTGTATAATTTATTCGTTAAAAATGGGAAATTAGTTCATTTGCTTTAAAATTTGTTTGATCAAATCTTCTACGGTGTCTATATTGGGATTTTTGTCCAATATGACTTTGATCTGTTTTTCCACTACTGGTTTTGGGAACCCTAAAGCAATCAAGGCAGATAACGCTTCATTTCGAATTGTATTGCTTTCAGGAGACATAAATATTACGTGGTCACTTCCGGTTTCTTTGATAACTTTGTCTTTCAAGTCCAAAAAGATTCTTTTTGCCGTTTTAGGCCCAATTCCTTTGACTCGCCCGAGTGCCATTGCATTTTCATGAATGATGGCTGTCTTAACTTCTTCGGGTGTCATATAAGACAATATGACTCTGGCAGTATTCACGCCAACACCCGATACAGATATTAATAAAACAAATAAAGAACGCTCTTCGTCATCAAAAAATCCAAACAATGATTGTTCGTCTTCCTTAACGTTAAGGTAAGTAAATATTTTTATCTTCTCCAGTTTTTCGAGCTTGGAGTATGTATTCAGACTAATATTAACATGATAGCCTACACCGTTACAGTCTACATATATGTAAGTTGGTGTCTTGTGCGTAATAGCACCATTGAGGTATGCGATCAATTTTTTCTACTTTGAAAGTTTAAATAAAATCAATAATCATGACTATTCCCAATGCTTGATTTGCATAGAATGTGCAAAGATATTGAATTTTATATATTTTAAAGAACTTTAATATGACAAAATTATCGTTGTTGCCTTTTCTGTTCCCATGCCCATGCAGTGCGCATGATATCGTTAACGTTATATTGAGGATACCACCCAAGTTCTTTTGATGCTTTAGCATGATCTGAATAAATTGCTACCACATCACCCGGTCTTCTCGGACCTACTTTGTACTTAAGTCTAAGGCCACTTTCCTTTTCAAAAGCCTTGATCACTTCCAGTACAGTCAAGCCGTTGCCTATTCCGACATTAAAGATTTCAACAGGAACCTTTTGTCTTCCATTAAAAATATAAGAAAGTGCCAATATATGTGCCCTTGCAAGATCACATACATGTATGTAATCTCTGATACAACTGCCGTCTTTTGTTTCATAGTCATTGCCAAATACGGTCATAGTGTCTCTTTTACCTATCGCCGTTTCCGTTATAACAGGTACAAGGTTCTGAGGTTGATTGATCGGCGATTCTCCCAATAATCCACTTGGATGAGCGCCTGCAGGATTAAAATACCGTAACAAAATGCTTTGGGTCATTTCATTTTTTACACTATCCTCAATGATCTGCTCCCCAATTTGTTTCGTTCGTCCGTAAGGAGACTCTGCTGCCTGCAGCGGTGTATTTTCATCTACAGGGCTTTTTAGTACTTCACCATAAACAGTACAGCTTGAACTAAAAATAAATGCTTTAACACCATTTTGAATGCTTAGATCCAATACGTTTATAAGTGCATCCAGATTATTTCTAAAATATAATATTGGTTTTTCGACAGATTCACCTACCGCCTTAAGGGCTGCAAAATGTATGACCCCGCTTATATCAGGATGGGCTGTAAATATTTTTTTTGTTTCATAACTATCACATAAATCAACTTGAAAAAAAGGTACACTAACTCCAGTAATCTGATGAATAGACATAAGTGAACTCTTATCTGAATTGATACAATTGTCTACGCATACTACTGAATATCCCTGAGTAATAAGCTCGATAATTGTATGGCTTCCAATATATCCTGTCCCGCCAGTGACCAAAATTTTTTTTCCCTGCATTAGAATTTGTGTATTATCTCAATTCTTTTCTTAATCTGGCGACAGGGATATTTAATTGTTCTCTATATTTCGCGATGGTCCTTCTGGCGATGTTATAACCGCGATCTGATAGTATTTCCATCAATCTTTCATCAGAAAGCGGTTTGGTTTTGTCTTCTCTGGTTACCTCATCATTTAAAATGGTTTTTACTTCCAATGTGGAAACTTCACTACCATCTTGTGTTTGCATAGATTCTGAAAAAAAATCTTTCAGTTTCTTAGTTCCAAATTCGGTTTGAACAAATTTTGAATTGGCAACACGGCTTACTGTAGAGATATCCAGTCCGGTAACTTCAGCGAGGTCCTTCAAAATCATAGGCTTGATCCGACGTTCGTCACCAGTTGTAAAGTAATCATGCTGATATTGCATGATGGCATACATCGTCCTAAATAAGGTATCCTGACGTTGTTTAATCGCATCAATAAACCATTTTGCCGAATCAATTTTTTGTTTGATAAACAGCACTGCTTCTTTTTCTGGTCTTGTTGCTCTTCGGCCCTGAACTGTCTCTCTGTAACCTTTTAACATGTCCATATACTGGTCATTTATACGAAGGTCAGGGGCGTTTTTGCTATTTAGTGTTAATTCGAGATCACCATCTCTATTATAAATAATAAAATCCGGAATGATATATTGGCTTCCTGAGTTATTTCCTTCGATGGCTCCTGCCGGCTTTGGATTTAGTTTAAGAATTTCATCTATGGCTTCTTTTAATTCGCTATCGGAAAGATTCATTAATTTTTTCATTCTGATATAGTGCTTCTTTGTAAATTCTTCAAAAAAATCTTTAAGAATTTTTAATGCTATTTTCCTCTCTGAAAAATGAGATCGAGGTTCCTTTTCTATTTTATCTTCCAGCTGCAAAATCAGACACTCCTGCAAAGTACGTGCACAAATACCTGCAGGCTCAAATTTCTGTATTTTTTTGACAATAAGGTTGACTTCCTTTTCATCAGTTTCAATATTATGGGCAAATAAAAGATCATCAACTATAGAATTCGGTTCACGACGGAGATACCCATCTTCGTCTATAGATCCTATGATCTGGTTTGCAATCAGAGTTTCCTTTTCGTTTAAATCCAACATCCCAATTTGCCTTTCAAGGTTTTCATGAAAGGAGTTTTCTACGGTTACAGGCATACTTCGCTCTTCATCATCCATATATTCATCACCTTTCAATTTATAATTGGATGGATCATCGTCAAGATACTCTTTTAAATAATCATCAAATTCAAATTCCGGAGCTTCGTTTTCCTTATCGTTTTCAGGAGATTCACTAAAGCCATCGTTCTCAAGGTCGAAAACATCATCATAATCGTCTCCCTCATCAAGTGCGGGATTTGATTCCATTTCTTCTTTGATTCTTTGCTCCAATGAAGCTGTGGGAATTTGCAATAGTTTCATAAGTTGTATCTGTTGCGGAGACAACTTTTGTAACATTTTCTGACTGAGACTCTGTCTTAACATAAAACTTTAATTTATCTGTTATACCACGTCCATAAAACCAAAACAAAAGAAATAAAAAAGAAGTTTCTTTATTTTGGCTTAAATAGATCGTATGTTTACAACGCAAAGATATAAGGATTATTTAAACATATATAATTTTTTAATCATATTTATTTAATTAGTTTTAAATATTTAACATATAACATATAAAGTTAATTTAAAAATGAGTATGCCTGAAAAGCTTTTACAAGTCCGAAAAGCAATGTTTGAAAAAGGAATTGATGCCATAATCATTCCCAGCAGCGACCCTCATCAGAGTGAATATGTAGCCACTCACTGGCAAGAGAGAACATGGTTAAGTGGATTTACAGGTTCTGCGGGTATCGTTGTCATTACTAAGGATCATGCAGGACTATGGACAGATTCAAGATATTTTTTACAAGCAGAAATAGAACTATCCGATTCTACATTCACTTTACATAAAATGTACAATCAATTTGCATCACCGCATGTTGATTTCCTCACAAAAAATTTATCTCCGGGATCCAGGGTATCGGTAAATGGCTTTATGTTTTCAAAGACTTCTATCGATACTTTAAAAAAATCACTAAACGAATATCTAATCGAATTAGACTACAGACAAGACCTGATATCCGACATCTGGCACAACAGACCAGGCTTGTCTGATGCATTGGTTGAGATTCATGACATAACTTTCGCAGGAAGGACCTTGATTGAGAAACTTTCTGACATCAGACGTGAATTGGATATATTACATGCTGACTCACATTTGATCACTGCCCTTGACGATCTCGCATGGACATTTAATATAAGAGGTTCAGACGTCGCATACAATCCGGTAGTCATTGCTTACGGTATAGTCAGTAAAACAGAGGCCTGTATTTTTATTGACCAGCATAAACTTTCTAAACAACTTAAAGACTATTTTTATCAAAATCAGGTCAAGATTTATGATTACGAATCTATAATTCCATTTTTAAATAGAATGCCTGATAACGAAACAATATCTGTAGATCAAAATATTTGTAACCAAAGTGTCTATGAGGCAATAAATGCAAAAATAATACATACTCAATCCATTCCTAAGTTATTAAAATCGATAAAAAACGAATCGGAAATAAGTCATATCAGAAATGTTATGAAAAAAGATGGTGCTGCCATTGCAGAAACATTTTATTGGCTAGAAACACAACTTAAATCAGTAACCGGAGTCTCTGAATGTGCTTTTGCCATAAAATTGGCAGAAAATCGTACCAAACAACCGTTTTATAAAGGTGAGAGTTTCGGTGCGATTATTGGATACGAAAGTAACGGGGCTATCATACATTATCACCCGGACCCGGACAGTTGCAAAACAATACTGTCAGAAGGTATTTTACTAGCAGATAGTGGGGGACAATATTATGATGGTACCACAGATATTACCCGGACAATTTCCCTTAGTCCGCCTTCTTCAGATCAAAAGAAACATTATACTCTAATTCTTAAAGGTATGATTTCTTTATCAATGTCAAAGTTTCCCGTGGGCACAACAGGAGCTCAACTTGACACACTTGCAAGACAGTTTTTATGGGCTGAAGGCTTGAATTATGGACATGGGACCGGACATGGCGTTGGTTTTTTTCTTAATGTACATGAAGCCCCTCAAGGTTTTGCCCCGGTGCATTCAGAAAGGGGCAAAACGGTTTTATTACCCGGAATGCTGACTAGCAATGAACCAGGATATTATATTGAAGGATTATATGGGATGCGCATAGAAAATCTAATTATAACTATAAAAAGCACTATTCCAGATTTTCTTGAATTTGAAACCGTTACTTTATACCCATTTGACCACTTGCTAATAAATAAATCAATGTTGACGGTAGCAGAGATTAGTTGGATAAATACATACCATTCCAGGGTTTATGAAGGTATTTGTCCCTATTTGCCAAGTGAATTTAAACAATGGTTGCAGGAAAAATGCAGAAATATTTAACTGCTTATTTTGACCAAATATTATATTTTAAAATACAATAAATTGCTCGAAATCCGTCTTTCCAGTTTATTTTTTTTCCTTCTGCATATGTTCGGCCATAGTAAGATATGCCGACCTCATAAATTCTGACATTTGGAATTCTTGAAACTCTTGCTGTAACTTCAGGTTCAAAACCAAATCTGTTTTCTTTTAGTATCAAGTTTTTAATTATGTCTGACTTCCACATCTTATAACATGTTTCCATATCTGTAAGATTTAAGTTTGTTAGGGCATTTGAAAATGCGGTAAGCGCTTTATTTCCAATAGAGTGCCAGAAAAATAAAATTCTATGCGGCTTCCCACCCATAAATCTTGATCCATATACGACATCAGCAAAACCGTCCAGTATGGGTTTGAGCAGGTAATTAAATTCGTTTGGGTCATATTCCAGATCAGCATCCTGAATGATTATAAAATCTCCTTTTGCTTCTTTTATTCCCGTGTGTAGTGCTGCTCCTTTTCCTTTGTTCACCTCATGTTTATAATATGATAATTCTAGATCCGGATATTGATAATGATATTCGAAGACCCTATTTTCCGTATCATCATTAGAACAATCATTTACTACAATTATTTCTTTTGTGACTCCTCCGATTAAACTTATTCCCTGAACTTTGTTTAGTATAGTCTGGATGGTTTTCTCCTCATTATAGGCCGGGATTATAATAGATAGTTTTAAAGACATTTATAATAAAATTTTAACTCATTGTGTTTCATAATATTAATTAACACCTTTTGAATAATTTTAAAAGTAACACAGTTAAATCTTTTTTTGGTTTGTGCAGAAATGCTTAATTTCGTGGCCCCAAATTATTAGATTATTAAACAATAAAGTAACAAAAGTATAAAAATGAATTTTCATTCTCTAAAAATACAAAAAATAGTCTCAGAAACTCTAGATGCCAAAACCATATATTTTGAACTTCCTGATGACATTGTACAGGAATTTATGCACCATCCCGGACAATATCTGACCGTCAGAACAAATTTAAATGGCAACGAATGCAGACGGGCATATTCAATTTCAACAATTCCTGGTGGCAGTACTATAGGCGTAACTATAAAAAAGGTGGATAAGGGCTTAATGTCCGGTTTTCTACATGATAAAGCTTCAGAAGGTGATTTTCTGGATGTTATGACTCCTGAAGGTCATTTTATTATTAAACCAAATCATCTTAGCGCTCGTGATTATTATTTTTATGCTGCTGGTAGCGGCATTACTCCAATAATGTCCATGTTACAAACGATATTAGAAGAAGAGCCAAAAAGTACCTGCTACTTATTATACGGTAGTAGGGATGAAACAAACATCATTTTTAAAGGTAAACTGGACAAGATGATTCAAAAATATGAAGATCAACTCCATGTAGACTATGTATTAAGTCAGCCTTTATCAAAAAAAACGGGCGGCATTGGTGGTTTATTTGCAAAAAAAAGTGTGGACTGGCAAGGATATAAAGGAAGGATTGATGAAAAGATGTGCGAAAATTTTATAAAAGAACACCCGCCAAAAAACGATGATGTCCAATATTTTATTTGTGGTCCCGGTGACTTCATTCAAAAAATTGAATCCTTTTTACTAAAAAAACATGTCGATAAAAAACTTATCCATAAAGAGTATTTCACACCGTTGACAAGTAAAGATCAGAAGGAAATTCAGTCTGCTTCATCGGGGCTTGTATCCGTCACGCTTAAGGGAGAAAATTTCACCATCAATGTCCCAAAAGATAAAACGATTTTGGATGTTTTGGTTGCAGCAAAAAAAGACCCGCCATATTCATGCACAAGCGGGGCATGTTCCACTTGTATGGCGAAAGTTACAGAGGGTACTGTTGCAATGGATAGTTGTTATGCCTTAGACGATGATGAAATCGCAGGTGGTTTTATACTTACTTGTCAATCTCATCCAACAACTGCTAATGTTTCTATAACATATGATATTTGAATTACTGATAATCCAAAACGCTATTAGATCCTAATTAATGCCACAGCAATCATGGTATTATAAAAACAATTCAGATATTGCTTATGATCTAAGTATTTATCACGGAGATGAATCCGGGCATGTTATTATTTATTCGAATCAAGCCATAATTATCATCGATTTTGGTATTACGACCGATAAAAGCTACTCTTTTTACCTGGGAGAAGAATTATTTGAGCTATCAATTAAAATTGAAACTTCTAACAGGTCTTATGTTTTGAAAAACATGTATTCCGGTTCAAAAATATCTGATGATAGCCAAAACAAATACCCTACAGAACATGTGAAAAAAGCCTTACTTATTGTTACAATGTCAGCTATTTTAGGGCTGATTGCCTTTCTTTTATTACTTAATTAAACCAATATTTAATAAAAATAGTCTAAATTTGTATTTCAATAAAATTGAAAAATTGAATAAATTGGCTTTACATGTGGAGAGTCTTATTTTTATAGGCAACCCGTCTATAAGTTTTGATGATATAAAAAATGCTTTGGAAGAAAGCCTTTCCACAGAGTTTACTGATGAACAGGTGGCAGATTGTATTGGTTTCCTGATGGAAAAATACGCTGATGACGCATACTCCATTGAGATAGTTGAAATAGCCGGTGGGTTCAGATTTATGACTAAAGGGTCATTTCACAATACTATTGGAACATTCCTGAAACAGAATACCCATAAAAAATTGAGTAAATCAGCGCTTGAAACTCTTGCTATTGTTGCGTACAAACAACCTGTTACCAAATCAGAATTAGAATCTATTAGGGGTGTTAATTGTGATTATACTATACAAAAACTTTTAGAAAAAGATCTGTTGGAAATTTCGGGTCGAAGCGATGGTCCCGGCAGACCGTTATTATACAGTACTTCAATTAAGTTTATAGATTATTTTGGCTTGAGGAGCATTGAAGATTTGCCAAAACCAAAAGAATTTGATACAATTGAAAATCAAGTGGGTGAACAGGCGCCAATTGAGGAAACGTTAAATGAAAAGAACAATCATTTTGAAAAGGAGGAAAAATAATTATTATAAATTATAAAAGTAAAAAGTGAAAGATACAATTTTAATAAATCGAGTGGCTGAGAGTGGCATCATAACTTTCAATTTGGAAGATTATTTTCCAAAACATGAATTTATTACTTTTGACATTAAGGATTTCCTCTTTAGTGGTATGATTTTAAAAGAAAAAGATTTTAGGGAAGCCCTTAAAGCTGAGGATTGGTCTTCCTATAAAAATAAAATTGTTTTGGTGATTTGTTCAGCAGATGCCATTATTCCACTTTGGGCATATATGTTGATCAATGCTTGTCTGGAAGGAAAAGCTCATGACTCCTATAATGGAAATAAAGAAGAATACCTAAAAATGTATTACCGCGAAATTCTACAAAAAATTGATTATCAGCAATATAAGGACCAAAGAGTCGTTATTAAAGGATGCAGCAATAAACCTGTGCCTGATTATGCTTACGCATATATTACCACGCTTATCAAACCATTCGCTCAAAGCATTATGTTTGGCGAGCCTTGCAGCACAGTACCTATATTTAAAAGACCACGTAATATTTAATGTAGATTCAAAAAAAGAAAGACATTATGAAATCTTATAAAAATTTATTCCCAATTTTCGGCTTCCTATCTGGAGTTGTATTTTGTTTACTGATCTTTGTTTCTTTTGCTAACAAAGAGTCATCATTAGGTAAGTTTTTTGATTTGCCACAACAAATTATGGCTGTAAATCTGGATAAAGAATTTAATTTCGCAGGCGAAGCTGTACCTATTAACGAAGACACTCGCGAACGTCTTGACAGAGAACTTAGCGTGAATGCTTACTGGCAGTCTACCACACTTTTAAATTTAAAAATGTCAAATAAGCATTTCCCTATAGTCGAAAAAATACTACTTAAAAATGGTATTCCCGAAGATTTTAAGTTTTTGGCAATTGCTGAAAGTGGGTTGAGAAATGTAACGTCATCAGCAAATGCAAAAGGATTCTGGCAGTTTATGAAACCCGCAGCTTCAGAAATGGGGCTTGAAATGTCAGAAGAAGTAGATGAGCGACTACACCTTGAAAAATCAACTGAAGCTGCCTGTAAATATCTTAAGCAATTACACAATAGGTTTGGTAGCTGGACAAATGTAGCCGGAGCTTATAATGTGGGACCAACATCTTTTGCAAAAACACTCATAGACCAAAAAGAAACAAGCTATTATAACATAAATATAAATGAAGAAACTTCAAGATATTTATTCAGGATTGTTGCCATTAAAGAAATCGTAAAAAATCCAAATGACTTTGGTTACTATCTGGAAGATCATCATAAATACAAACCACAATCAAATCTTAAAGAAGTTCTTGTTAAAAACTCTATTCCAAATCTCGCCGATTTTGCCCATCAATATGGTATGACATATCGTATGTTTAAATACTACAACCCTTGGTTGATATCTACAAAACTTACTGTACCTGAAGGAAAAGAATATATCTTCAAAGTGGTCAGTTAGAAGGATCCGGCTTTTCAACCGACAAGAACATTACAAAATTATTTGATTCACAAAAACCATTTCAGACAGATCAAGATCAAAAACAATCCATATACAATGTAGTAAACGTGTTTACCATAGTCTCCATATCCAATCAAGGTAGTTTCTTTTATCATGATTATACCCAAAAAAGATATTAACACGCCTGTGAGATCAAGATATTGCCAATCCACAAAGTGTTTACCAAAAATGGAAATAAAACTGCCTGACAGAATAATCCATTTACCCATTGAGTTTTGCAAAAACATACATACAAAAGCAAATAGCCCTATTATCATATGATTAATCCAAATGCTGCTTTGATCAATTGTTCCTGTTGCTGATCATGTATCTTCTTAAATCCGGTGGCCGGTGAAGCACTAGCCTTTCTTGATATACATTCGATTGATTCTCTTCTGAAGTAATTCATAAAATATGCCCAGGCACCCATATTGGATGATTCTTCCTGAACCCAAAAGAATTCTGCTTTTTCATATTTTTTCATGATGCTTCTAATTTCTGTTTCAGGCAAAGGGTATAATTGCTCCACTCGGACAATGGCAACATCTTTTATGTCATTTGCCCTACGAAATTCATTTAGTTCATAATATACTTTACCGGAACAAAAGAGCACTCGTTTTGCTTTTTTGACGGTATCGTCACTAATGACCTCCCGGAACTTTGTTTTGCCTGTAAACTCACTAAATTCACTTACACATTCCGGATGCCTCAACATAGATTTGGGAGACATATGGATCAATGGCTTTCTATACGGCATAGCCAACTGCCTCCTTATTAAATGAAAAAAGTTGGCCGGTGTTGTCACATTTGCAACTATCATATTGAAATTCGCGCACATTTGAAGAAATCGTTCCAGTCTGGCGCTGGAATGTTCGGGTCCCTGCCCTTCCATGCCGTGAGGTAACAACATCACAAGTCCACTCATACGTTGCCACTTACTTTCCCCAGCACTGATAAATTGGTCAACTATTGTCTGAGCTCCGTTGTAAAAATCCCCAAACTGGGCCTCCCAAATGGTTAAATGATCGGGTGAAGATTGTGAATAACCGTATTCAAACCCCAAAACCGCAAACTCAGATAACAATGAATTGTAAATCATAAACTTTCCGTCTGCTTCTTCAAGTGTATTAAGTCTGTTATATTCTTCATTGGTTTTTTCATCAAAAAACACAGCATGTCTATGAGAAAACGTGCCTCTTTTAACATCCTGACCGCTCATTCTGACATTGCTACCCTCCAGCATTAATGATCCATAAGCCATCAATTCTCCAAATGACCAATCTACTAAGCCCTTTATCCAACAAGTCTTGTTTTGATTTTTGAAGTCTGCTGATTTTCGCAAGTGGAGAGAATCCTTGAGGCAAAGACATGAGGTGTTTTAATATTTTATCAACATCTTTTTTACTTATTCCCGTTTCCGGAGCAACCATATCTGATATTTCTATCGTCTTTTTAAGTTGTCGCCAAGCTTGTTCCGGTTCCTGATATTTGTATGGTAAAACTTTTTGTTTTACCATGTCCAACCTATCCTGTAGTTCTGCCCAAAATTTCTTTTCAAGTTCGTCTCCAAGTTTTGTATCTATATCTCCACGTTCAATCAATGCAGACAGATACAATTCTCTTGGATTTTTGTGTGCTTCGATGAGTTCATACATTTGTGGTTGTGTAAATTTGGGATCATCGCCTTCATTATGGCCATGTCTTCTATAACAAACCATATCAATAAATACATCACTATTGAACTTTTGACGATATTCCACAGCAAGTTCAGCAGCAAATACAACGGCCTCCGGGTCATCACCATTTACATGAAATACAGGAGCCTGAACAATGCCTGCAGCGGCAGTACAGTATGTTGAAGATCTGGCATCTTCATAATTAGTTGTAAAGCCAATTTGATTATTAATAACAAAGTGAATTGATCCACCGGTATAATAACCATCTAATTGGCTCATTTGTACCGTTTCATAAACCACTCCCTGACCAGCAACGGCACTATCCCCATGTATAACAATAGGTAAAATCCTGTCATAATTACTGTCATACAATAAATCTGCCTTTGCTCTTGTAAATCCTTCCAATACAGGATTTACTGCTTCAAGATGTGATGGATTTGGCGCTAATTTCATTTGTACCAGCTTACCTGACGGAGTCGTAATCTGTGAAGAAAATCCTAAATGATATTTTACATCACCATCTCCAAAACTTTGATCCAGAATAGCTGTGCCCTCAAACTCATTAAAAATCTGGTCGTAGGTCTTCATCATTGTATTGGCGAGAACATTGAGTCTACCTCTGTGGGCCATACCAATGACAACTTCCACCACTTTATCATCCGCTGCTGCATTAATCATGGCATCTAAGGCGGCAATGGTAGTTTCTCCTCCTTCCAGAGAAAATCTTTTTTGACCCACGTATTTAGTGTGTAGAAATTTTTCAAAAATGACTGCGCCGTTAAGTTTTTGAAGTATCTGATTCTTTTTTTCAATACTAAGACCATAACTTCCTTCAAAATTTCTTGACTCGATTTTTTCACGCATCCACATTCTTTTTTCCCTGTTCTCAATATGTGCATATTCAATACCCAAATTACCACAATATATGGTTCTTAGCTTGTCCAAAATCTGGGCAAGAGTCCCATTTTTTATGCCTATTTCTTCACCGGCTACAAATACTTTTTTAAGGTCACTTTCTTCTAGGGCATAGTCAGATAACTCAAGATGCGGTTGTCTGTCTTTACGTGGTTTAAGCGGGTTTGTTGTAGCCAACAAATGCCCTCTATTTCTGAAACCATGAATGATGGACATCACCCCAAATTCCTTTACTGATAGATTGCCGCTGTCATTTTGCAGCTCGGTGTCAGATACACCATGTCCTTTAGAACTAAATTCAAATCCATCAAAAAACACTCTCCAACCCTCATCAACAGATGAAGCATCCTGTTGATAAGACTTATACATAGATTCAATATATGCTGGGTGCGCATTAAAAACATAAGAATAATCTTTCATCGATATGATATATTCAGTAAATAATAAGTCAATAAGTAAACCGCAAAACTACAATAATTCAAAAATAAAGTCATCAGAATCCTCTCTTTTTACAGTAAAAATTCAAAAATCACACAATTATTCTCACCTTTTAAAAATATTATTCTCTTTTTAAGCCAAATTGTTTTTGGATTCAAACTAAAAAACTTACTTTTGCACTCCATTTAAGAAAATGTTTTTCAAAAATAAATGTTTATGGCACAACACAAATCATCAAAAAAAAGAATCCGTCAGGACATTAAGATAAGGTTAAGAAACAGATATTATAAAAAAACTGCTAGGACCTCTATCGCAAAGCTCAGAAGTATGACTGACAAAAAAGAAGCTGCAGTGTTTTTACCTAAAGTTGTAAGTATGGTCGACAGACTTGCAAAGAAAAATACCTGGCATAAAAACAAATCGTCAAACCTGAAGTCAAAGTTGACCAAGTACGTAAATAGTTTATAAGAAATTATTTTAAAAAGATATATCAAGGTGCATTCATTATTTTGGATGCACCTTTTTTAGTTTTTATACATGAGATATTTTCAGATTTTACATGTATTGTTTTTATTTATTTGTAATAATTCTGCCTATTGCCAGAATCAAGACACTATTGTTTCAATTGATACTCTAAAACCCAGAAACCAGTTGCTGGCTTATCCCATCATTTTTTATCTGCCAGAGACAAATTGGGGTTTTGGTGCGGCTGGGTTCTACAGTTTTCGATTCAAAGGAGAGTCAACGAAGTCTAATCCTTCTCAAATACAGTTTTCAGTAAATTACACTCTAAATAAACAGATTATTCTGTCTTTTCCGTTTGAATTATATACGGATAATAATCATTGGAAATTTAAAGGAGAGTTGGGCTACTATAGGTATCAATATTATTTTTTTGGAATTGGCAATGAAACTAAAAAGGTAAACAGAGAGTCTTTTCAGGCAAATTATCCAAGGCTAAGGTTGGATGTATTGCGCAAATGGAATAACATGTTTTTTGGCCTCAGATATCGGTTTGATCAATTTGACATTGCAAAAATAAAAGAAGCGGGCTTACTGGAAAAAATATTGCTAAATAAACCAAAAGGCGGTACATTGTCCGGTCTTGGTTTAGTAATTCAACTTGATACAAGAGATTTTATTTATAATCCTACAAAAGGACATTATATAGATTCAGAGTTGTTTGTAAACGATTCCTGGACAGCTAGTGATTATAATTACTTGAGATTGTCAATTGATGCCGCAAAATATGTTCGACTTGCTAATGAACATACATTGGCATTTCATATGTACAGTGCAAATATCACCGGCAATCCACTATTTTATGATTTGCCTTTTTTTGGCAGCCCGAAGCTAGTACGAGGATATATTGACCGTCGATTTATTGATAAAAACATTCTGGTACTGCAAACAGAATACAGATATCCCATATATAAACGATTTCAGGGTGTAGCTTTTTTTGCTTCGGGCAATGTAGCATCAACCTTTAGTCATCTGATAAAAACTGGTTTTAAAAGTAGTTTCGGACTAGGATTTAGGTTTACACTAAATAAGACAGATAGGGTTCGTTTGCGCGTGGACTATGGAAGGACACTCCATGAAGGTGGGTCTTTTTATGTGACTATAAATGACGCATTTTAACATTCCTGAATTTCATTTTTAGTCCTCTCCTTGGTGACCAATATCATACGAACTCCTTTAAAAACTTTGTTTATTTTGGCGCTTGTTAAATATAAAATATGGCCAGTTTCAGAGTACGTCCTAAATTTGAAATGAAAAGTCAAAAGACTCCTGAAAAAATTATTGCCCTTGTGAAGGACAAACTAAAACAGAATCTTCATCATCTTCAAGGGCAGGCAATGCACGATCACATTACTATTAGGGTAGAAAGGGCTCAAAGACATTACTGGTCTCCACAGCTTAGTATCATTATGTATAGAGAGCCTGAAGATTCTGAAACAAAAATTATTGGTGTTTATGGCCCAATGCCAAATGTGTGGACATTATTTACTGTTGTCTACCTAGCTATATTTGTACTTTCCATCTTTATTTCCATCATTGGTTTTTCACAAAAAGCTTTGGGTTATGAATATAAAATATTGTGGATTCTTCCTGTATTTGCGATAATAGCCCTGAGCATGTACATGCTCAGTCAATTTGGACAAAAGCTTGGTGCGGCCCAAACATATGCCATCCATTATTTTTTCGAAGAAGCAATTGGAGAAACTTTGCCTTCTGTTTAACTGAAAAAGTTAATTATATTTCTATTCTGGTTGATCCCCTTACCTGTAAACATCTCTATTCGCTCTAGACCGTCATTATTTTAATCATACAATAATAAGGTTTTTGTATTTGTATCCTATTGATTTTAAAATTTTAGATATGTTGTGACACAAGCTCTCTAATTTATTATTGTGTAATACAATGTAATGTCTATTTTTGCAAGATGAAACCAAGTCTAATAGACCGAGATGTGCTTTTACAAGCATTTAGTATACTCTGCACTGCCAAAGCTATGACTGAAATCTATGAAGATCAGTTTAAGGTCGTGTCCAAGTATGTCCATGCTACTTCACGTGGTCATGAGGCCATCCAGATAGCCCTCGGTCTGCAACTTACACCAAAAGATTTTGTATCGCCCTATTACAGAGATGACGCCATGATGTTGTCTATTGGTATGGAGCCATATGATTTGATGTTGCAAATATTGGCAAAACGAGACGATCCATTCTCAGGTGGACGTACATATTATTGCCATCCCAGTCTCAATGAAGATAATAAACCTAAAATACTTCATCAATCTTCTGCCACAGGCATGCAGACCATTCCGGCAACAGGTGTGGCAATGGGCATTCAGTATACAGAAAAATTAGATCTGAATACCGAAAAAGGGGCGATAGTGGTTTGCTCGCTTGGTGATGCGGCTGTGACCGAAGGCGAGGTTTCAGAAGCATTCCAAATGGCAGCACTAAAACAATTTCCAATCCTCTATCTTGTTCAGGATAATGGTTGGGATATCTCAGCAAAAGCTGAAGAAACGAGGGCAATGAATGCGTTTGATTATGCTAAAGGTTTTCCAGGGATTGAGGCTTTGACCATTGATGGTACAAATTTTTTGGAGTGCTATCAGACGTTAACCACAGTAATGGATACCATAAGAAATGAGCGAAGGCCATTTCTGGTACATGCCCGTGTGCCGCTGCTCAATCATCACACTTCAGGTGTCCGCAAGGAGTGGTACCGAGATGATCTCGAAGAAGATGGAAAGGAAGATCCTTATGATAAAATGATATTGCTTTTGTCAGAACTGGAAATATCTCAAATTAGCATAAATAACATTATTTCATCAGCAAACGATAAAGTTGCTCTTCACCTGGTCAAAGCAAAACAATCGGCAGATCCCGAGCCTGCCGATTTGTTTACCCACGATTTTGTCCAAACATTAATTACTCAAGAATCGGGTATCAGATGTCCGGAAAATGCAGAGGAAAAAGTAATGGTTGATTGTGCTTTGTTAGCAATTCAGGAGTTGATGGAAGACCATAAAGAATGTTTACTTTATGGACAGGATGTAGGGGGAAGACTTGGTGGTGTTTTCAGAGAAGCGGCTACATTGGCCCAAAAATTTGGTGACGATCGTGTATTCAATACTGCAATTCAGGAGGCATTCATTGTGGGAAGCACAGTAGGAATGTCTGCCGTCGGTCTGAAACCTATCGTTGAAGTTCAGTTTGCTGATTATATTTGGCCTGGTCTAAATCAATTATTTTCGGAAGTAAGCAGGAGTTGTTATCTGTCCAATGGAAAATGGCCGGTTTCTATGGTACTTCGTGTGCCGATCGGTGCTTACGGCAGCGGCGGCCCTTATCACAGTTCGAGTATAGAATCCGTCCTTACAAATATAAGAGGCATTAAAATTGTATATCCCAGCAATGGTGCAGATCTGAAAGGTCTGATTAAAGCTGCTTATTATGATCCTAACCCTGTTATAATCCTTGAGCACAAAGGATTGTACTGGAGTAAAGTAAAAGGCACTGATTCTGCCAGAAGAAAATTGCCTTCAAAAGATTATATATTGCCATTGGGTCTTGGATTGATGGTACAGGAAGCTAATGTAAAGGTAAACGATCAAAAAGTGTTGGTAATAACCTATGGTATGGGTGTGCATTGGGCGTTAAATATTGAGGAAGACCTGAGTGATAAGGTAGGGATTCTTGATTTAAGAACGTTATACCCACTTGACGAGACATTGATATTCAGCAAATCAAAGGAGTATAATAAAATCATCGTCTTGACAGAAGAGCCTGTAGATAATTCGTTTGCGCAAAGCATTGCTGCCAGAATACAACAAAATTGCTTTGAATTTCTTGACGCTCCTGTAATAACGGTTGGTGCTGAAAATATGCCCGCAATCCCGCTTAACGAGATACTTGAAAAGACTATGTTGCCAAATGAAGGAAAACTTAGTGTGTCAATTAGAAATATTTTAGCTTATTAATGCAACCTTTATTTTGTTCAACTCGTCTTTAGTCAGTTATTAACCTTTAAAAATGTAAGATCATGCGACATTCCTTTTGCCTTCTATTAATTGTTTTAGCTATAAACACGGGCATAGCTCAGTCAAAATCACTTCCTACTTTTACATCCATTTCCACTAGCGGTAGTGTTAAAGTTGAGTTGATAAAAGGAGATGATCCTAAAGCAGACTATACCATTTTAAAAGGTAAAGAAGAAGACCTGTTAATTGAAGTTAAAAACAACCACCTTACGGTTAAAATAAAGTCCAAAATTTCAGGAATGTGGAATCGGTCTCAAACAAAAGCAAATGTAACCGTCTATTATCAGACCCTAAATAGTATTGACTGTTCCGCAGGCTCAAGTCTTACAGCCAATAACGAAATAAATTCAAAAACAATGGGAATAGATGCATCAAGTGGTGCAAGCTGTAAAGTCAAAGTGAACAGTGATGACTTGTCCGTAAATACTTCATCAGGATCAACGGTAACCCTTAATGGAAATTCAAAAACAGCAAATTATGACTCATCTTCAGGCGCCAGAATTGATGCCGCTTACTTGGTTTCAGATAATGCTGATGCCAATGTTTCGTCAGGTGCCAGCATCTCTCTACATGCTACAAAATCACTTAAAGCTGATGCCAGTTCCGGTGGAAGCATAAAATACCGGGGTAATCCTGAAAATAAAAATATCGACTCCGGAATGTCTGGTAGTATTAAGTCTTTCTAATATTTGAGTTCATTTGATTGTTTGGTAAATATAATTAATAAAAAATACAATAATTGCGCTCCTCTGTTTTTTAATTATACCAAACCGTGTCTATTTTTTTTCCAATCTGACTTTTTTAGACTTGCAAGTTTTTAGTAATGATAATTGCCTGGGGACAAATATTGATCGGGGCTTTGTCCTAAAGCTATTGCCCTGTTAACTTTTGTTTTTTGAAGCTCTGTCATGGGAATGATCATAAATTCAGATTTTGAAAGATAGTATTTATCTTCCCTGTCTTTGCGATATTTACCGATTGGTTGTACTGAAACATTAATATCTTTTTGAACAGAAGCAAATACCTGATCTGCACAACTTGCCTTACTAGCCTTTTCAACAATAGTACTTAGTGATGTTATTTCTCTATCATAGTTGACCTTAACCACTTCTTTGCCATGCATATATCCAGCTTCTGTACTTATAATACCCGGCATTCCTCCAATTTCTTTTTCGCCGGACCAAAAACAATACATGCTGAGATATGCTTCTTCAGCAGTTCTGTTCTCTACTGCCGCTGATTCATCAAGCAATATTTTTAAGTATCCTGGAATTTCTTGTCCGGATTTTTTAAGTGCATTAATAATTGTATTTAAGGTTTTAACTTGAGACCTAAAATCCGGCTGTCGATCGATGATGTCCTTTCCAGTCTGGTCAACTACTCTTATGACAGGATTGTTCCATGCTGGTTCTTCATATTTTCCCAAAACTTCTTTGTCCAACCCGCCTTTATTATTATAAATGCATAATGGAATAAAAAATGACTCAATGCCTTCCACAATTAGTGGGTGAGATAAAATCTCATTTCCAAATTTTGTACAATTGTTGCATCCGGGAACTTCCTGAAATAAAATTAAAATTGGCCTTTTCACCTCTTTTGATTTTTTTAAAGCCAGATCATAACTTCTCAACCAATTTACTTTACCAAGTTCAACAGGATTGTCCTTTGGATAAGAAAAAAATTGGGCCTTCATATCTACCATTGATACGGTGAAAATAAAAGTGATAATAATAACTCTTCCGAACATAATATGTTACATTTTGTCTTCAAATATAAATAAACTCCTTGTACTAAAACGAATAATTTTTTTGTTTTAGTAAGTCTGCATTACAATAAAATTAAACTTACCCTATATTTACATCTACAAATCCAAAAATGCCAAGTCAACAGACAGATCAATTGATCCAACTAGTACAATCTCTGACTAAAGCTGAAAAAAGAAGTTTCAGGCTTTACGTGAACAGGGATAATAGTGCCAACGACAAACTGTTTATGCAGCTCTTTGATTATATAGACACAGCAAAAAATTATAAAGAAGAAGATTTGCTGAAAAGAATACCCCTACTCAAAAAGTCTCAGCTATCCAATATAAAGGCCAATCTCATGAAACAAATTCTGGCCAATCTCAGACATCTTCATAAACAGGACTTTGCTGTTATTTCGATAAGAGAAATGCTCGATTATGCAAAAATAATGCAGTCAAAAGGAATGACTCTAGCCAGTCTCGACCAACTTGAAAAAGCAAAGAAGCAAGCTGAGATAAGTCAGGAAACATTGTTATTGTATCAGGCAATTGACGAAGAGCGTAAAATTGAAACCCATTATATTACGGGCAATTCAACTCAAAAAGCCTTGTTGATTCAGAAACAGAGTGCTGAGATACTTGCAAAAGTAGCCATATATGATAAATTGTCAAATTTATCACTCATGCTTTATGGCATGTATTTAAAGTACGGTTATGTAAAAGATAAAAAAGATTTTGAACAGGTAAAAGATTTTTTCTATCAGCACCTTCCTGATATAAACCCTTTGCTTTTAGGCTTTTATGAACAAATATATTACTATCAATCGTTTGTCTGGTATCACCACATGACTCAGGATTTTGTCCATTATTACAAATATTCCCAAAAATGGGTAGATGCATTTCATGATCATCCAGCAATGATTAAGGAAGATCTTGTTTTGTATCTAAAAGGCCTGCATAACGCATTAAATGCGCTGTACATGGCCGCAAAAACGGAAAAATTCATTTTTAATTATAAGGCCTTTGTGTTATATGGCGAAACCCACGTTGAAAACATGTCAGATAGTCAGCAATCTAACTATTTTCTTTTTCAAAATGTTCACCTACTCAACAAAATATTTCTGACAGGCGACTACGACCAGGGAGTTAAAGATATTACGCTTCTTAAGTTAGTCCTTAAAACCAATAAGTACAATTGGGACATCAATAGAATTATGGTATTTTATTACAAGATTGCATGCATACATTTTGGTGCTGATGACTTCAACAATTGTATAGAATATCTAAATAAAATTAATAATAGTCCTATCGGGGGACTGAGAGAAGACATTCAGTGTTTTGCCCGATTCCTCTCATTAATCAGCCATTTTGAACTTGGAAATGATTTTTTAGTCAGTTATCAAATTAAGTCAGTTTATCGATTTTTGATCAAAATGGAAGACTTGCAAGCAGTCCAAAAAGAAATATTGAATTTCATACGAAAGACGCCTCAGATGACTAAGCGAGATATAAAAATAGAATTTAAAAAATTACGAGCTAAGCTAATAAAGTATCAGAATGATCCATACGAAAAAAGACCATTTCTTTATCTTGATATCATTTCGTGGCTGGATAGTAAAATAGATAGCAAACGTATTCAGGATGTAATCAAAGAAAAAATGTTAAAGTAATTGCTCTGCAATGGCTTGATGCACTTTAGCTATTTTTAATGCCGTTAGCTATTAATGAAGAATGCTTCGGTTGTGATATTGTGATATAATACGGTGAAGGTATTTAATGACCTCTTCATTAAATATTTTTGCCTGTTCTATATTGACTACGTGTCCGCATTCTACTACTACGAGTAATGCCGCTGTTTTTACATTTTCAAGCATTTTTGTAATGGGGTCCAGGAACATATAATCCCGGTCTCCCATAACGTACAATGTAGGAATAGGAAGATGTACATCATATTTTTGAAATAATCCCTTCATTTGAGAGGTGAGTTTATACCATCTTAAAAATTCTCCTGAGTTCCGCACTGGGACACCCAAATCAAAAATCGAATAATTTGGCTAAATTACGTTGCTCATCTAAATGTAAGATTACTTTTCTTAGTTTATCCTTTGTGCCTGGTATCTCTATTTCTAGTTCGTATATATTAGAAGCTATTTCAATGACCATCTGTGGACTTAAGTTTGATTTTTTTTCCTTTAGCTGTCGTTCGAGCTCCTTGTATATTTTGTATGCCACAAATGATATGCATATGTGGGCTTCTATTCTTCTTGGGAGCCTATGAAATATAGGCCTTATCTTTAAATCAGTCTTGGATATTCTAAATGCCTTCTCGATTTGCCATAGCTGCTTATAGTTGTCCAAAACATCTTCTTTTGATAATTTTGCATTTGTAATGTACCCTTTCAATCCATCCCACTTACTGTCTTGGTCTACTTTGTGGCTATCTAGTTTTACTTCTATTTTTCCTGCCATCTGCAAGAATTTGTTGTATCCACGGTTATTGATATTTGATTTTGTCAATTTCCCTTGTTGTATTAGTTTTTCCAGCCGTTTAAGTCCTCTTTCTCTGTTGTAAATGTCTTTTTTAGCTCTTATGTCCGAGTACGTAATAATCAGTTTTAGTTCTCCTTTTTTAATAATTGTGCTTTGTCCATCTTTTAATTTCAAACCCAAGATTTGTTCTTTCGTTTTTTGATTCTCTGTTTTGATTCTTGCTCCGATAATAAACTCATATTTCTTTTCTATGAGTTCTACTATATTGTCATTTGATAACAATCCTGAATCTGCTACAATCACTAATTGTTCTAATTTGTATTGTTTCTTAAATGCATCCAGAACAGGGAGCATTGTGTGCCCTTCGTATTTATTTCCTGCATAGATGTCATAGGCCAACGGATAGCCTCCCTTACTTACTAATATACCTAAAATTATTTGTGGATGTTGATGCTTTCCCTCTTTACTAAACCCTGTCTTCCTTAGCTCGTCTTCCTGATCCACTTCAAAATATAACGTCGTCACATCATAAAATACGGCACTCAATCTATTCCCTAATATGCTCAAGGTATGTGTGTAACTGATTTGTTGGACTAATTCCTTTTGTGTGTGATACAACTTATCCATATATCTATAAATGGCATCTTCGTCTACTACCTTTTGCTCATAACGATATAAATATTGAGTTGTTTTAAGTTTACTCTTTGGATAAACCAGCCGATAAAGCACCAGGCTCCTGAATAATGAGTCTTCTATTTTATTAAATCCAATCTCATTAAATATCTTTCCTAGTATTAACTCTATCCCAACCAAACGATGACCTGTAATAGAATCAACCATTGACTTAAAAATATCAGCGTTATTATTAAAATTAAATTCTTGCAGCTTCATTCGATTCTGTATCCACAGTTTACCATCACGAACATAACTTTCTATACGATCAGCATCATGATTTGAACCAATCGTCTTCAAAACTTTATATTTCCCTGTTGACTTGTCAATAATTTGTACACTAATAAGTCCGCTTTTATTGACCTTTTTTCGAATAAACATCGTCAAATTTAATACTTTTAGGTCGTGGGACACCCAAATAATTTAACAAAAAACTATATTGTTCTGATATTCAATTAAATACAATTTTGCTCAAAAAAAGTGCGGAACTCAGGAAAAAATGTTAAAGTAATTGCTCTGCAATGGCTTGATGCACTTTAGCTATTTTTAATGCCGTTAGCTATTAATGAAGAATGCTTCGGTTGTGATATTGTGATATAATACGTTGAAGGTATTTTATAACCTCTTCATTAAATATTTTTGCCTGTTCTATATTGACTACATGTCCGCATTCATCTACTACGAGTAATGCCGCTGTTTTTACATTTTCAAGCATTTTTGTAATAGGATCCAGGAACATATAATCCCGGTCTCCCATAACGTACAATGTAGGAATAGGAAGATGTACATCATATTTTTGAAATAATCCCTTCATTTGAGAGGTGAGTTTATACCATCTTAAAAATTCTCTTTGGCATAATTTCTGAGCTTCTCTTATAAAAATATTTCTTGACTCCGCATGCTGTTTTGCAGGCATAATCACAAAGGCGAATAATCTATACAGCCACATGTAAGGAAGTACGTTTTTAAATATACGGCCCATAGTAACCCAAAATCTGGATTTAAAATTAAAATGTGTTATTGCTCCTACCAATATCATGGATTGCATCCGATGCGAAATCATATCACCCAATTGTCTGATGATAAGTGTGCCCAAAGATACACCAACAAAATGGGCTTTTTCGACCTTTAGAAAATCCAACACTTCAATTATATCATTTGCAATTGCTTCAAATGAGTAAACGCCTTGCTGTTTTTCCGGACTGGTCTCCACTGACTTGCCATGACCCCTTAAATCTATAAGTAATAGATTAAAATGAATTTTAAAATCTTTCAATTGCTTGAACCAAACTGCAGAACTGCCGCCAGCGCCATGTACAAAAACAACCCAGTCTGCCTTTTCGCTTAGAAAATATTCTTTATGATAAAGCATAAATATAACTATATAATATAACAAATGTAACACTAAAAAAGCTATCTGGTTGTCCGACGGTGAAATTCGCTTAAATGGAAATCTATTTGATCTTAATAAATATTTATAAAATCACCAAATTTATTATCATATATTTAAGCAATTTTTGCACCATAATACAAGTAAAATCTAATAAAAACAAGTCGATGCATTCTTTATTAAATCAGTTTAAATCTATTGTAGCAATCCCTATTGCATGGGGAGACATGGACGCAGCCCAACACGTCAATAATATTATGTATCTAAGATACGGTGAGACAAGTCGGATAGCATATATGCAGTCCGTTGGTTTAGGTTTTGATCTCAGTAAGACAGGTGTAATCTTAGCTGAAATCAATTGTAAATACAAGATGCCGCTTACTTTTCCTGATACGATATGGGTTGGCACCCGAGCACTCTTAGATAGTTTTGATGACTATAGTTTTTGGACTGAACAGATCGTCGTAAGCCAAAAAAAGCAACGGGTAAGCGCTGTTATTCAGGCAAAATTAGTTGGTTATGACTTCTCGAATCTAAAAAAATCAGCCTATACTAAAAGAGATAAAGAGAATATCTTTGCTTTTGAAAACCCTGAAAAACGAAAAGTCTAACCCAAATAATTAAAGTTAATTTATAATTTGGGCCTGAGGCTTCGTACAACTTTTCCTGCTTGCCACATTTCAGAATCTCTGATTTCCTTTAGCTCGACTTCAAGTTTCTCTCTATAATCAGGTTGCGAATTGGTATCAATTGATCTTTGTGCTTCTTCTCCGGAAGCAACACTCTTGTATAAATCATCAAATATCGGAGATACAGCATCTCTGAATTTGTTTTTCCAATCTAAAGCACCACGCTGAGCAGTAGTGGAACAATTACCGTACATCCAGTCCATACCGTTTTCTGCAACCAATGGCATCAAGGATTCGGTAAGCTCTTCTACCGTTTCGTTGAATGCTTCTGATGGACTATGCCCATTTTTTCTAAGGACGTTGTATTGTGCCTCAAAAATTCCCTGGATGGCTCCCATAAGTGTACCCCGCTCACCTGTAAGGTCAGAAAAAACTTCTTTTCTAAAATCAGTCTCAAACAAATATCCGGATCCAATGCCAATGCCTAAAGCAATTACTCTGTCTTTAGCTCTTCCAGTGGCATCTTGAAAAATAGCATAACTTGAATTCAAACCCTTTCCTGCTAAAAACATTCTTCTCAAACTTGTTCCTGACCCTTTTGGTGCAGCAAGAATGACATCTATATCGGCAGGAGGAATGATGCCTGTTCTTTCCTTGTATGTGATACCGAAGCCGTGCGAAAAATAAAGTGCTTTACCTGGTGTCAGGTGCGGTTTTAATTGCGGCCAAACAGCAATCTGCGCTGCATCTGATAATAAATATTGAATGATGGTACCTTTTGCAGCCGCTTCCTCGATAGCAAACAATGTTTCGCCCGGGATAAATCCATCAGAAACTGCTTTATCCCAAGTCAAAGAATTAGGTCTCTGGCCAACAATTACATTAAACCCATTATCTCTGAGATTTAGTGCTTGACCGGGTCCTTGTACACCATATCCAATGATCGCGATTGTTTCATTCTTTAAAATTTCCCTTGCTTTTTCTAGCGGAAATTCTTCACGCGTAACGACATTTTCCAATGTTCCTCCAAAATTTAATTGAGCCATTTTATTGATTTAATATTTTAAATTTACTTTTATTATTTGATTCGGTATTTTTTATTTTTTTTGAAGACTTTCAGGATATTTACTTCGGATTTGTTAGCCTTCTATGGATTTTAGATAGTTTTTAAGCCGCTCCATAGGTTTGACTATGGCCACCCTACCTGACCTCACAAACTCGAACAATCCTATTTTCTTAAGTTCATCCAGTAATGCCTCAGTTTCGTTTTGATGGCCGGTTTTTTCGATGACGATATATTCTTTTTCTACGCTCAGTATTCTTGCACTATGTGTCCTTATTAAATTTTCTACTGTATCACTTCCATAAAATACTTCAGTCGAAACTTTATACAAAGCAATTTCTTGATATATAATTTGAGAATTATCATAATAAAAAGCCTTGAGCACGTCAATTTGTTTGTCTATTTGTTCGGTCAATTTCCGGACTTGCTCTTCTTCTAAAACGAGCATGATGGTAAACCTGTATATGCCTTCAATCGAAGAAGGTGAAACCGTAATACTCTTGATATCGAAATGTCGTCTGCTAATTATGGTAACTATACGACTTAGTATTCCTGTTTTATCTTCGCTAAAGACGGTTAAAGTATATTCCTGCATCTATAAACTTTATTTATTCTAATACTATTTCGTCAACTGCTTTGCCACTGGCAATCATTGGGAATACATTGTCTTCTTTTTCTACCATGACATGCAATAGATATGGTCCATCATAAGCAAGCATTTCGGTCACAGCATCTTCCAAGTCTATTGCTTTGGATATCTTTTTTGCTTTTACACCAAAGCCTTCTGAAATCATACAAAAATTAGGGTTTTTCAGTTCGACAGACGAATACCTTCTTGTGAAAAATAACTCCTGCCATTGACGAACCATTCCAAGAAATTCATTATCCAAAATAATGATTTTTACGGCTATGTTCCACTGTGAACAAACTCCGAGTTCTTGTAGTGTCATTTGAAATCCACCATCCCCAATGAAAGCAACAACTACCCGGCCTCCATCAGCCACCTTGGCACCTATTGCTGCTGGTAACCCATATCCCATGGTACCTGCGCCGCCTGAAGATACCCACTGATTGTGGCCCAGATAATCATAATACCTGGCTGCTGCCATTTGATGTTGGCCCACATCTGTTGCAACAATCGCTTTACCGTAAGTTTGGTTTGACACTTCTTTGATGACCCGACCCATCGTCATTGGTTTATCAAAACTTAAATCTAGGTCTCTGGATATAACTTTATCGTATTCTTTTTTGTGAAATGCATCAAATTCATTATACCATTCAGGATAGGTTTTATGATCAACCTGATGTATCAATGCTTCCAGTGCTTCCTTTGCATCAGCATTAATTGCTACACTTGTTTTTACGTTTTTGTCTATCTCAGACGGGTCGATTTCAATATGAATAACTTTTGCCTGTTTTGCATATTTTGATAAATTTCCCGTAACACGATCATCAAAACGCATCCCTATAGCTATAAGAACATCACATGAGTTGGTGAGCATATTTGGGCCAAGATTACCATGCATTCCAAGCATACCTTTCATGAGATGGTGATCATCGGGTAGTGAGGACAACCCATGTATAGTGCTTCCTACCGGAATACCTGATTTTTCTACAAAAGCCTTAAAAACTTCTTGGGCATGAGAAATGTGAATGCCATGTCCCGCAAGGATGAATGGTTTTTTAGCACTGTTGATTAATGCTGCCGCTTCGTTTATTTTATCCTGCTTTAACGTAGGCCTCGGATGATATGATCTGATTATCGGTTTACAATATTCAAAGAATGTCTCTTCAATCTGAGCATTCTTAGTAATGTCAATAAGCACCGGACCTGGTCTCCCTGAATTGGCAACATAAAAAGCTTTTGCAATGGCATCACATATTTCTGACGCTTTAGTTACTTGAAAATTCCACTTTGTAATGGTGTTTGTACAACCAATGACATCAATTTCCTGAAAAGCATCCGATCCCAATAAATGAGCAAATACCTGACCAGTAATGCATACAAGAGGTGTGGAATCCATGAGAGCGTCACCTATTCCTGTTACAAGATTGGTAGCCCCTGGGCCAGAAGTGGCGAAACAAACTCCTGGTTTACGACTAACACGAGCCATACCTTCGGCAGCATGTATTGCACCTTGTTCGTGTCTGGTTAATATATGTGTTATCTGATCTTCAAAATCGTATAAGGCATTATAAATGGGCATGATTGCTCCACCAGGATAGCCAAATATAGTTTTCACTCCTTCTTCAAGTAAACACCTTATGACAGCTTCTGCTCCGGTGATTTTTATCTTTTGTTCTGTTACTTCTTTATTTGATTTTACTTGTGCTACTTCCATTTCATTATTATTTTGCCATCAACAAGTGATACAACCTAGACTTGCAGAAGATACTGTAGCCCTATATTTTTTAAGAAATCCTTTCAACTCCTCTTTTGGTCTGGACCAATTACTTCTTCGTCTGGTCAATTCTTCATCCGATACATCACAAGACAATATATTATTGACCGCATCAATGGTAATAATGTCTCCATCCTCCAATAAAGCTATATTTCCCCCTTCATAAGATTCCGGAGTAATATGACCGACTACAAAGCCATGTGTTCCTCCAGAAAATCTTCCATCTGTGATCAAGGCAACGCCTTTACCAAGTCCCGCACCCATTATCAATGAAGTAGGTTTTAACATTTCAGGCATGCCCGGGCCACCTTTGGGGCCACAATATCTGATGACTATAACATCGCCTTCTTTTATTTCTTTATTCTGAATGCCTTGATTGGCTGCTTCTTCAGAATTGTAGACTTTTGCTGGTCCAATAAATTTTTCACCTTCTTTTCCAGTGATTTTAGCTACGGAACCTTCCCTGGCTAGGTTACCAAACAGTATTTGAATATGGCCGGATGTTTTTATTGCTTGAGAGATAGGAAAAATTATTTTTTGTTCTTCACTTATAGCTTTGATGTTTGCCAGGTTTTCTGATATTGTATGCCCGGTGACAGTCATACAGGATCCATCAATCAGGCCTTCATTGAGCATCATTTTCATGACAGCAGGAATACCCCCCACATCATGTAAATCCTGCATAACGTACTTACCGCTGGGCTTAAGGTCTGCTAAAAATGGTGTTTCATCACTCCACCTTTGGAAATCATCCAATGTAAAAGAAAGATCATAATCATGTGCAATGGCAAGTAGGTGTAATACTGCATTAGTACTGCCACCTAAAACAGTAATAAGTCTCACAGCATTTTGGATCGATTTGAGTGTAACAATGTCTCGGGGTTTTAAATCTATCTCAAGTAATCTAAGAATGGCGGCCCCTAATCCTAAGCACTCATCAGCTTTGTTTTTGCTCATAGCTGGATTTGAAGAATTGTAAGGCAAGCTCATTCCCATTCCTTCTATTGCCGAGGCCATGGTATTAGCGGTATACATTCCACCACATGCACCTGCGCCTGGGCAAGCATTTAAGATTACGTTTTCGAATGTCTCCTGATTGATTTCTCCAATTAATTTTTGTCCCAAGGCTTCGAAAGCTGAAACTACATCAAGATTTTTACCAGCATAACATCCCGGAGCTATAGTGCCACCATATACAATTATTCCTGGTCTGTTGAGTCTCCCCATTGCCATTAGTGCACCCGGCATATTTTTGTCACATCCCACAACAGTAATGACACCATCATACCATTGTGCCGAAACTACTGTTTCTATAGAGTCGGCTATAATGTCCCGGGAAGGAAGTGAAAATCTCATACCCGGTGTACCCATAGATATACCGTCACTAACACCTATTGTATTAAAAATAAGACCTACTAAATTTTGGCTATTTACCCCGACTTTTATATCTTTGGCGAGGCCGTTTAGATGCATATTGCAAGGATTCCCATCCCAACCTGTACTAGCTATACCAATTTGTGGTTTTAACAGATCATCTTTAGACAATCCAATAGCATGTAACATTGCTTGAGCGGCTGGCTGTGTTGGATCCTGTGTAACGTATCTACTAAATTTATTGATCATTCTAATATATAATTAAGAAAAGTACATCTTACGTTTTTTAAGATGACACTCCTGTTTCAGTGACAAAGATAATTTTAAGGATTGCTTTGAGGAGAATAATTTTACAAATAAATTACACCTTTCAACATGGTATAAAATAATGTAAAAGACTGATTATCAACATACTTACTCATTTTTTTATACTATTCAAAAACTTGTTTTTTTAAGAAATATCAATTTATTAAGTTACTTTTTACACATATTTCTTGCAAACAACATTTAATAAATTTAACTTCGAGTTTAATTTATTAATTTTGTTTCTATGGCTAGATATATGTGTATGGACACACTCAAGTTTTTACTTTTTGATGTCCATCAAACACAGGAATTGTTGAGTTATGAGCGTTTTGCTGATTATGATCTTGATTCAATGAATATTATATTAGACTCTGCCAAGACTTGGGCTGATCAGGATTTTTATCCTTTTTACCGGGAAATGGATGATCAACCTGCATATTTCAAAAATGGTAAAGTTCATTCCCACCACATTCTTGATAAAATATTTAAAGGCGCCGGTGAGAAAGGGTGGATTGGGTCATATTTTGATTACGACGATGGCGGTAATCAAATGCCACATTCTCTTGCAAATGCAGCAAATCATATTTTAGAATCAGCAAATAATCATATTCCTGGCTATCTGGGTCTGACTTCAGGTGCAGCTCACCTGATAGCCACTTTCGGCACTCAAGACCTGAAAAAGAAATTTATCCCAAATATGATCGCAGGTAAGTGGGGTGGAACTATGGCACTGACTGAACCCCAAAGTGGTAGTTCTTTGTCTGACATTATTACATCAGCCAAACTTGCTGAAGAGGGGTACTATCTTATAAAAGGTCAAAAAATATTTATTTCAGGTGGAGATCATCAGGGAGTAGAAAATTTTGTTCACTTAACTTTGGCTCGCATTCAAGGAGCCCCGGCTGGCACAAAAGGTATTTCATTATTTGTAGTACCAAAACATCGCCTTAATGAAGATGAATCAATGTCTTACAATGATGTATGCGCAGTAGCAGATTTTCAAAAGATGGGGCAACGTGGTTACAGTACTGTACATCTTGTATATGGCGAACAAAACGATTGTCATGGGTATCTTGTAGGTGAACCAAATAAAGGTCTTCAATACATGTTCCAAATGATGAATGGCGCCAGGATCGATGTAGGTATGACCGCTGCTTCTACAGCAACAGCTGCATATTATCATTCATTACAATATGCGAAAGAACGTCCTCAGGGACGAAAAATTCAGAACACCGGTAAAAAAGATTCCTCGGTTGGACAGACGCTTATTATAAATCATCCTGATGTACGACGAATGCTGTTATTCCAAAAATCTATCGTAGAAGCTTCTTTAAGTTTACTCTTAGAATGTTCTAAGCTTAGCGATATAACTATTTGTGAAGAAGGTGAAAATAAGGAAAATAGTCATTTACTTCTAGAATTGCTTACGCCAGTAGCAAAGACATATCCTTCTGAAATGGGAAGAATCGCAATTAATAACGGTCTTCAAATTTTAGGTGGATATGGATATTGTATGGATTTCCCATTACAACAATATTTAAGAGATATTAGAATTATGTCCATTTATGAAGGCACTACAGGAATACAGTCTCTAGATCTTTTGGGAAGAAAAATTCCAGCCAATAATGGCAAAGCGCTACAATTGCTCTTTAAAAACATGTTGAAAACCATTAATCTTGCTAAGGAGTTAAAATCTTTGTCCCCATATGCTGATGAATTATCAAAAAAAATAAACGAAATTCAAAAAGCGCTGGAATATCTGGCACCATATGCGTTGCAAGGTGATTATGAGAATTATTTAGCAGATGCTACTATATTTATGGAAATGACATCCAATATTATTATCGGTCATCAATGGCTCAAAATGGCTGTATCTGCTCAGTCGGCCTTAAATAATGGAAAAAATACCTTTGATGTTTTGTTTTATGAAAGTAAAATTCAAACTATGAAGTTTTATTTTAAATATGAACTTCCAAAAACCAAAGCTTGCCTTGAAACTTTGTTGCATTCAGATAAGTTAACAATGGTGGATGAAGAGAAAGAAATAATTTTTTAAAAATAAAATCAAAATGAATATAGAAGAAATTTTAACAGCAATTACAGTTCAGGCGGCAAATGTAGCTCCATTTGGAGGTAAGATGAAGTTTGTTTTAGGGGATGATATAATCCTTATTGACGGTTCCGGTGAACATAATATAGTTTCTCAAAATGACGAAGAGGCTGCTTGCACGATTAGTACAGATGTGGAAACGTTTTTGAAACTAAAAAATGGAGAATTAAATCCTATGATGGCCGTAATGGGCGGTAAAATAAAGATCAAAGGAGACATGGGCTTAGCAATGAAACTACAGTCATTAGTTCAATAAAACTCTGGAATTTGGGGAAATTTTCGTATATTTCACATGCACTTAGTATTATTTATTCTCCTGTCGGTGTTTATTTCTACCGTGACAAAGCTTATTAATAAAAAAATGTTTTTAGGTAGTCCAAAACCCAAACTCTATACATAAACAAAAAAATCAAAATAAATAAAACACAAAACCAAAGGATGACTTTAAATTTATTGTAAAAGTTCCGCAGTATGTCTTTTCTTGTTTTGTAACGGTTACGTTTGCGATATGCCATTTACAATGTAGCATTAATCATTATTAAAATGGCAAATCATTAAAATCTTCAGGTAAACCGCCTTCACTAAATCCATTTTCTTCTTCAAATATTGGAGGTGACGGTGGTGTAGGTCCCTGAAAACCCTGATTGTTGTTGACGGCTTTTTCGACCTTCCATGCATTGAGATTAGTAAAATATTTTCCTTGCCACTCTCGCCCCCGCAAATCAAAAGATACTTTTACTTTCTCACCTTCCTGACACGAGTCTATAACACTACATTTTTCTTGGGTTAACTGAAACTTTACATACTGAGGGTAAGTGCCTTCAGTTGTTATTACAAATTCTCTGGTTTGAAATGAACTTGATTTGCTTTCGATTTCAAATTTTTTATGAAGAATTCCTTCAATTTCGAATGTCATAGTAAATTAATTATATAAGTTTATTAAATTAGTAGGCTTTAGCAAAAATAACCCTTCTTTTTGAAGGCTTTCCGGAATAAACACATTTTCCGTCTTCGTAATCAGCATCTAATGGTATACATCTGATAGTCGCCTTAGTTTCTTCCTTTATCTTATCTTCTGTTTCTGAAGTCCCATCCCAATGGCAAGACAAAAAGCCTCCTTTATTTTCAAGTACTTCTTTAAAAGACTCAAAAGTATCAATTTTTGTAATGTGATCGTCTCTGTAAGATCTTGACCGACTATATAGGTTTTCCTGTATTTCAACTAATAATTTTTCTATGTAAGGCACAACTTGGTCCAATTCAACACTTAATTTTTCTTTTGTGTCTCTTCTTGCTACCTCGATCGTGTTATTTTCAAGATCTCTATTCCCTATCCCTAGTCTGATCGGAATGCCTTTCATTTCATATTCTGCAAATTTGAAACCCGGCCTTTTTGTGTCATCAATATCTATTTTTACACTGATTCCAAGATCTTTAAGAGCCAAACTAATTTCTTCTGCTTTCTCTATAAGTTTTGGTTCAGGTTTTGGTATTGGAACAATTACAACCTGAATTGGAGCCAGCTTTGGTGGTAATACCAAGCCCTCGTCGTCAGAATGTGTCATAATTAAGGCCCCTATTAATCTCGTCGAAACGCCCCATGAAGTGGCCCAAACATATTCCTTTTCGTTTTCAGCATTACTAAAGGTAACATTAAAAGCCTTTGCAAAATTCTGACCTAAAAAGTGGGAGGTTCCAGCTTGCAGCGCTTTGCCGTCTTGCATTAACGCTTCAATAGTATAGGTCTCTTCGGCTCCGGCAAATCTTTCGTTTTCAGATTTGTACCCTTTTATAACCGGCATGGCCATAAAACTTTCAGCAAATTCAGCATATAAATCGTGAATCAACTTAGATTCTGCTATTGCTTCCTGAGATGTAGCATGGGCTGTGTGACCTTCTTGCCATAGGAATTCTGCAGTACGTAAAAAAGGCCTGGTACGCATTTCCCACCTTACTACATTTGCCCATTGGTTGATCAGGATTGGTAAATCTCTGTGAGATTGTATCCAGTCTCTGTAAGTGTTCCAAATAATAGCTTCGCTAGTAGGTCTTACTATGAGTTCTTCCTCAAGTTTGGCATCAGGATCAACTATTAGTTTTCCTTTATTTTCAGGATCGTTTTTTAACCTGTAATGTGTCACAATAGCACACTCTTTAGCAAATCCTTCAGCATTCTTTTCTTCGGCTTCAAATAAACTTTTGGGCACAAAAAGTGGAAAATAAGCATTGACATGTCCTGTTTCTTTAAACATTTTATCAAGTTGATCCCGGATCTTTTCCCAAATAGCATAACCATACGGCTTGATAACCATACAGCCTCTAACTGCTGAACTATCTGCCAATCCTGCTTTTTTAACAATATCATTATACCATTGAGAATAATTCTCTTCTCTGCTAGTTATCTCTTTTGCCATTCCCTCAATTTGATTGCATAAATATTCATGCTTAGTTAATATTTTTCTAAAACTTAATAATTTAGAACTTTTGTAACATTAAATACGTCATAAGTTTTGAATTTGTTCATTGTTAAAGCTTTAAAACAAATTTTAACATTAGGACAATTAACTTTATATTTATTTTAACGTGTAAATTAATGCAAAAGTAATAAATTGCACTCGAAATAATAAGAAAGAAATATTTATTGCGATCATATATCACATATTAAAATTTAAAGATCATGAAATTTCATTTTTTATCTCTGTTTTTTGCTTCAGTATTTATGTTATTGACAATTGATGCACAAGCACAATTTGATGACTTATACTTTGACTATAAAAAAGATAACTTAATTAACAAGAACGCTATAGTTTCAGATTCCAGAGACCTAGAGGAATATTCTGATTATGATTCAGAAAATGGTCAAAATAGTAATTATGACAACGATGAATATGAAAATTATGATGATTATTCATATGCAACAAGAATAAGAAGATTCCAAAGCCCTTATTGCAATTCAAATTATTATTCCGGATTTAACTCTGGTTATAACTATTATGATAATTATGATCCATATTATTCAAATGGCAATTCAATAAATATATTTTTTGGATCACCTTGGAGTCGCTGGAATAATTGGGGAAATGGTTGGGGAAATGGTTGGGGAAATGGCTGGGGAAATGGTTGGGGAAATGGTTGGGGAAATGGTTGGGGGAATGGCTGTGGGAATGGCTGTGGAAATGGCTGGGGGAATGGCTGGGGAAATGGCTGGGGGAATGGCTGGGGGAATAACTATTATTATGGCAATGTATATTATGGTAACGGTTGGAATGGCAATAACTGGAATAACAATAATAATGGCACAGACTATGGTTCAAATAAAATATATGGCAGCAGAAAAGGAGGTTCTCTGGCTTCGTCTACCAAAGGAAGAAATGCCTCTCCAAGAAGGGAAACAAATAGTGGTGGAAATGGCACTAAAATGGGGTTAACAACAACAAATGGCACCAATGATCCAAGATCCAAAAGCGAAAGATCAACCTCTGAAAGAACATTCAGAGGGGATATAAAAAACAATACAGGTAATAGCGAAATTATTGATGTCAGAAAAGATGAAAGATCCAGAATATATTCCAGATCTAATAAAAACAATGGCAATGACACCTCACCTAAGGATAAAGTAGATAGAAACACAACAAGATCTGACAATAATAGTAATTCTAATAGAACTGGCAATAGTAATAGGAGAAATTCAGACGACTCTTCTTCAACAAGAAATAATGAATCCGAAACCAGAAGTAACAATAATTGGGATTCAAGACCATCAAACAGAAGCAATAATGACTGGAATTCTGGTTCTTCAAATAGAGGTAATAGTAATGGAAGCGGTGCCGGATCCAGTAATTCATCAGGGTCTTCATCCCGTTCCGGCAATGGAGGGCATAGTGGCGGATCAAGGAGAGGTGGCGGGAAATAAGAAATTCTTATTTAAAAAATATATTACAAAGGGCTGGCATAATTTCAACATTATTCAGCCCTTTTATTTAACCCTAAATATTTTAGCCAATGAGAAATATTAACATTCTGACCTTTATAATTTTAATGGGTACTACTTATTGTTCGGGGCAAAACATAAGTGATGTTGTAAGGTGGTCATCCCTTGATCCAATGGGAACATCTAGAACCATGGGGGTCGGTAGTGCCTTCGGAGCTATGGGTGGTGATTTTTCAGTCATCAATATTAATCCAGCAGGAATTGCAGAATTTAGGATCTCAGAATTTACTTTTACACCATCCTTGAGGACAAATAGTACATCTTCTTATTTTGAAAAAGATCCATCAAATGTATCATATGCAAAAAAATCTAAGCTAGGTCTGGATAATATTGGCTTCGTAATTTGTAGAAATCTTTCGTCTAAATCTAACTGGACCTCATCAAATTTTGCCATAGGTTATTCAAGAATTGCTGATATAAGCCGAAATATCTCTTTGCAAGGCAAAACAGAGGGTTCTATAACTACTATGTTTGCAGAAAAAGCTAATGGAATAAAACCCGAAGATTTAGATGAATTTGTAGCTTATCCAGCTTATAATACAGGCGCAATTTTTGATATAAATGAAGACAATTTTTATGAGACTGACTTCGCTCAACCAGATCTCCCAGTTAATAAAAATCAGGAAATTATTCAACAGGGAGGTATCAATGAATTGACTTTAGGTTGGGCTGGTGAATATGAACACAAAATGAATTTGGGGTTTTCTGTTGGCGTTCCATTTGCATCATTTGAAGAATTAAAAACATATACAGAAACGGATCCTGCTGACGAAATCGCGACTTTCGATAACTTGGAGTTCACAGAGCGGTTGAATACTTCTGGCGTTGGTATTAATTTTAAAGCCGGTTTTACTTATAAACCAACAAATATACTTAGATTCGGTGCTGCTTTCCATTCCCCAACGTGGTATCGATTTACTGACAATTATAGCAATAGCCTTACTTATTCATTTGTTGACGACAGTCCCAAATCGTTTAGTTATGATTCTCAGGATGGAACATTTGATTATAAAATTTCGAATCCGTGGAGGGCAATAGGAAGTCTTGGAACAATATATAAAATAGGCAACATTGTTGGATTTGTAAATGCCGATGTAGAATATCTTGACTATACAAACGCAGACTATAACGGCACGGCATATAGTTCCGAACCAGGCGAAGCAGCTTACACAAAAGAGGTCAATAAACAAATCCAAGCTAGGTTAGGCACGGCTACTAATGTTCGGCTAGGTACAGAATTAGGGTATAAAAATTTAAGGTTTCGCGCTGGATATAGTTGGGAGCAATCAGCTTTTAATGCTGACAATTTTTACAACAACAAACTTTCCTTCGGTTTTGGATTTCGTGGTGACCGATTCTTTATGGATCTTGGTATCCGTGTATCAGAACAATCGGAAGGATATAATCCTTATGTAGTCATTGAGCCTTCGCTTGACCCTCTTACAAATATTAACACGACCCGAACGAGAGGGGCTTTGACATTTGGATTCAAGTTTTAGTTTGTTGGTCAGCTAAGAGCTATAATTTCTCTAAATGGTAAATTTGAATTATTCCTCTATTTAGGACAAATATAATAATTGGTGTTTTCATACTTTATCCCGGAAATATTGAATAAAGTCAGTTTTAGGAGGGTCGATAAATCCTAATTCTCTGCCCATCGTAACCAACTGCCCACGATGATAAGTACTATGATTTATGGTGTGTTGGATAATCATCCAAACAGAACGCTCTTCAAACATTTCTGGTGTTAATAAAGAATAACAGATCATGCAATCCAGATCAGAAGTTTTTAAACCTGCAGTGTAGTCCGCAAATAGCCCGGATTCCTTTAGCATTCCGTCAGTAATAAATGCAGTATGCTGACCTTTCACTCTTTCTTTTATATTACTGAAAGGTAAATTCTGCAATCTCTGCAACCAAAGATGTTCAGCAAACCAAATATGTGCTAGCGTTTCATTTATTGTAGAAAAACTACTTATCACTTCTTTTGACATAAGATGCTCATCTTTACTTAATAGCCATAAAACCATGGCTTGGTTTGCCCATAAATTGTACGAAGTATATTTTGAGAGTAATGCATGTGTTTCCATGTGTTTTAAATTATGCTTATAAAATTCCTTCGTCGGCAAAACTGTAATAATTGTTATCTCCTATAATAATGTGATCACTTATGGTAATATCAAAAAATTTACCCGCTTCTTTTACTGATTGTGTAAGTCTAATGTCCTCAGCTGAGGGCTTTAGATTACCTGAAGGATGATTGTGACATAAAATTATAACAGAGGCAAGATGTTCAAGAGCACTTCTCATGATTATTTTTGAATCTACCACAACGCTTGCTACTCCTCCTCTCCCTATTGATTGTTTATGGATGACTTTATTAGCACGATTACAAAACAACACCCAAAACTCTTCATGTGGTAAGTCAGCAACTAATGGATAAAAAACAAAGTAAGCATCTTTACTGGATTTTATTACCGTTCGTTCTAATGGATCACTATGCTGCCTCCTCCGTCCAAGTTCAAGTGCAGCAATGATATTTATAGCTTTAGCTTCGCCTACACCTTTATACTTTTTGATCATATCGTTAATACCAATTTTTCCTAGCTCATTTAGATTATTTTGATAATCCTTAAGTATACGTTTACTAAGTTCAACAGCGGACTCTCCTATAGAACCCGAACCTATGATAATAGCTAAAAGCTCAGAATCAGTGAGACTTTGTCTGCCTTTGGCAAGCATTTTTTCTCTTGGTCTATCGTCTACTGACCAGTTTTTGATGGAGTTTAGTTTGTTTTGTTCATCAGACATATATTTTATCATTTATGTAGTTCCACAGATTTCGATCTTATAACATAAGTCAAATTAATATAAATTAATTTACACCTTAGCTAAAGCTTGTTCAAGGTCCTCAATCAAATCCTCCACATCTTCGATGCCTACACTCAATCTGATCAATGAATCAGTCAATCCAACCTTCATTCTCTCTTCTCTAGGAATAGAACCATGCGTCATGCTAGCAGGATGACCTATCAAAGACTCTACTCCTCCAAGTGACTCCGCCAATGAAAAATAATGCGTGCCACTTAGTATTTTGCGCGCATTTGTTTCACTATTACCAACAAGATCAAAGGACAACATACCACCGAACATCCTCATCTGGGTTTTTGCTATTTCGTGACCAGGATGTGTTGTATGACCTGGATAATACACTTTAGAAATTTTTTTGTGATCCAATAAATAATCAGCAATTACAGCAGCATTATGACATGCACGCTCTACCCTGATGTGAAGTGTCTTGATCCCTCTTAAAACCAAGAAACAATCTTGGGGGCCAGGTATTGCGCCTACTGCATTTTGTAAAAAATGTAATTGGTCTGCCAACTCATGAGTTTTTGTAATCACTGCACCATGGATCACATCAGAGTGCCCTCCAAGATATTTTGTTGCAGAGTGCACGACAATGTCCGCACCAAGATCAAGGGGGTTTTGCAGGTATGGCGACGCAAATGTATTGTCTACGCAGACCAATATGTTTTTCCCTTTCACATGCTCGCAGACGGCTTTGATATCTATAATATTGAGCATAGGGTTGGTAGGGGTTTCAATCCAGATCATCCTTGTTTTTGATGTGATCAGAGCATCAAGTGTTTCCATATTGCTAATGCCCGCAAATTGAAATTTAATGCCATATTTACCAAACACCTTGGTCATAATACGGTACGAACCACCATAAAGATCATCTGTTGCTATAACTTCATCACCTGGATTGAGTAATTTTAGAACGCTATCCATCGCTGCCAGACCACTCCCAAAACAAATGGCGTCAACTCCATTTTCCAATGCCGCCAGATTTTTTTCCAAGACTTCCCGTGTTGGATTTTGTGTCCTGGCATATTCATAACCTTTGTGTTCACCAGGAGCTGCCTGGACATATGTAGATGTCTGATAAATAGGTGTCATAATGGCACCTGTAGATGGATCAGGTTTTATACCTGCATGGATAACTTTTGTTCCGAATTTCATTTGGATGGTAGATATATGATACAATCCCACAAAGGTAAAACTATTTCTGACTATTCTTTGAAGGGAGAAATTTACATTTAATATTTGTGTTTTCACATAAATAAATTTCCAGGTTTTATTATGATATTCAATTATACTTAAACACTGTTGGTTTTAGGCTGTTATTAAAAATATAAATTGTTTATTTTGCCAAAAATTATTTTACATAATACTTTTACAGACAAACTTCAAGCCGATCCGGACACAACCAATACAAGACGGCAAGTTTATCATGCTTGTTATTCGTGGGTTAGCCCAAAAGGCATGAAAGATCCAAGTATGATTATATACAGTAAGGACCTGGCTTTTGATTTGGGTATCGAAAAGTCATTTTGCCAAAGTTCTGATTTTGCAAAAATGATGGTAGGAAATGTTCTAGCTACCGGAAGTAAACCTTTTGCGATGTGTTATGGTGGTCATCAATTTGGAAATTGGGCCAATCAATTGGGAGATGGACGAGCCATCAATCTCGGCGAAATCCAAACACCAATTGGACACATGAACCTTCAGCTAAAAGGTGCAGGCCCTACTCAATACTCAAGAACCGCAGATGGATTTGCCGTGTTGAGGTCATCTGTTCGTGAATTTTTATGTAGTGAAGCAATGTTCTATCTGGGTGTGCCGACTACCAGAGCACTTTCACTAACTTTGACCGGTGAAGATGTGATGAGAGATATGATGTACAACGGAAATGCGGCTTATGAAAAAGGAGCCGTTGTCTGTAGGGTTGCACCTACTTGTATTAGATTTGGAAATTTTGAGCTTCTTTCAGTTCGCAAAGATTATGAAAATTTAAAACATCTTCTGGACTTTACAATAAAAGAATATTTTCCTGAAATTTCTTCCCAAAAAGACAAATATATCCTCTTTTTCGAATCGGTATCTGCGTCAACTTGTAAGATGATTGTAGAATGGCAACGTGTTGGTTTTGTTCATGGTGTAATGAATACAGATAATATGTCAATTTTAGGTCAAACCATAGATTATGGCCCTTATGGCTGGCTTGATGATTATGATCCAAATTGGACACCAAATACAACCGATTTGCCGGGTAAAAGATATCGCTTTTCGAATCAGCCATTAATAGCCCAATGGAATATTATGCAATTAGCTAATGCTCTCTATGAAATTATTCCCGATGAAACTACACTGAACCAAATCATACAGGATTTTAAATTACAATATGAAACAGAATATCTTGGAATGATGTGCAAAAAACTTGGACTTAGTCTAAACATTGACGGTGACGGAAACTTAATTTTCGATTTGGAAAAAATGCTACAACTTACAGAAACAGATTTTACAATCTTCTTCAGAGAATTGTCTAAAATTGAAGTCTCAATGTCTTTGCCACAGATTTTAAATATAATGAAGCCCTCTTATTATGCTGAAAATTTGTCAGAAGAAACTTTGCGAGAAATTTATACCTGGTTTATTTCTTATCAAAATCGATTAAAAATGGAAAATCAAAATTCGATTGCCCGTAAGACTATAATGAATCAGGTAAATCCAAAATATATTTTAAGAAATTACATGTCACAATTGGCTATCGAAGAGGCAAATCAAGGTAAATATGACCTTATACATGAGCTGCATGAAATGCTTAAAAAACCATACGATGATCAACCGAAATATGAAAAATGGTATGCAAAAAGACCCAATTGGGCAAAAGAAAAAGTTGGCTGTTCTATGTTATCGTGTAGCTCATAATCTCTAGGGCTATTGTTTTATTCTTATAGTTTTTTAAAAAACTTACTGAGATTTGTACTTATAGTTATATGATTTGTTGCTCCAATTACATGATGATAGCCTAAACCATAATCGAGTTTAAATGCATTAATTTTTATGCCAAAACCAGCTGAAAAACCAGCTAAACTCCTAAAGCTGGCCAATGATAATTCTTTGCGCCGCAGATGACTATACCCAAATCTCACCCGCAAATTCTCTTTACTACCCAACATAAATTCACCATTAAAAATAATGTGTCTGAATATATTATCAACAGTGTTTGAAAATTTATTTTCCTTTACCACTTCACCAAAAATATCAACCTCATTTTGCTTATTAGGGTCATCGTATCTTATATTAGCATTTTGTAGTTGATGCCCAATAATAGAAAATCTGAAGGGTAAATATTTTAACCTTTTTGAAATACCAATCTGGATGTCGAGAGGCGTACCGAATCGTACTCCATTGTAGGTTGTGATCTCAGCTCCTAGATTTTTTACAACAAAACTGATCATAAAGCTGGATGAATCTTTAGCATAGTTCAATCCAAAATCCAATAATATTCCATAAGATGAATAAGATTCCAAATTACTGAATACATTTTTAAGATTGGCCCCAATCTGAATTCTGTCAGCAACTTTTTTTGAAGCTCCAATGACAAAAGCCATTTCTCGAGCTGAGAAAGAACCAGTTTGCGTTCCAATGATGTCAGCAGAAGAAAAATCTCCATAGTTAATATATTGAGCACCGAAATGAGCATTAATGCCTATTTTCTTAAAGGTTCTGCCGTAAGCAACATATCCATTTGAAATCCCTGCGAAATGAAAATTTTGCGAAAATGATATCCGATTGTGCATATTGAAATTTAAAGACGCCGGATTGGATAGGGCCAATGAAACGTCCTCGTCTTGCACCCCAATCAAATTTCCCCCAAGTGCAGTAATTCTGGCTGATGCCGGCAGATTCAAAAATTCATAGGCATGTTTACCTCCTATTTGAGCACTGATGACTGAAGCGTTAAATATTATTGTTAGTAAAATTAATTTTATATTCATTTTTTTTACTGTACTGTTTCTTTTATTATTTCCTTCATCCCAGGTTTCCAAAATGTGCGACAAATGGCTAATGTGTCACACATCATTTTTTTTATTGGTACGCCGGTAGAATCAAACTCCTCAAGTAAACCAAATTCATTGTCTCCATTTCTAAATGTTCCTTTCCAATGTACTGCCCCATTTTGATAATACTCTATAAAAGGTCCATTCTCTTCATTGTTTTGCATAGAGACAGCTTCCTTCAATTTACCATTTTGATAGTAGACTTTTATTTTGCCATTCACAAGATTATTTTCAAATAATTTTTCTAGTTTAAGTTCACCTGTCGGATAATACACTTTATAGGGTCCATTTAGAATCCCGCCTTCCGTATAAGTTTCTTCTATTTCTATTTTACCATTTTCATACATCAACGTTCTTTTACCGATAAGAAGACCTTCTGAGTATGTTGACTTTTCCTTAATATTTCCATTATCAAAAAATTCTATATAATTGCCATCTTTCTGTCCATTTCTATTAACCTCAAATGATGCTCTGGTTTTTCCTGATTCGTATTTAGTTTCTATTTTGCTTTTACTGCATCCCAACAACATGACTGCAATAAATAGTATTGTGATTGATCTCATAAAATTAATTGAACATTTCATTAACGATTAATTTTATAAATTGGTATATTTTCAAGTGTAAAGATTAATTGATTTGGCATCTTATTTTAAGATCACTCTTTCCCAAAAATGTAAGGGGTCGATAAATTTTGGATTTATCGACCCCTTACATTGGTTTCTTTTTTCTTCTCCTTTATATCAGAAAAAGGCAAACCTGTTATCATCTACTTTATTTGATTTCTTTAATGCTTCCATGAGTCTGTAATTTACCTGACTTCTGGCTGTCTGGGTCAACTGCATTTTTTGACTGAAAGACCCTTGTTCCGGGGTGGCAGGAGTTTTGGAAATCAATTTCAAAATGTATACTCCCCCGATACCGATAATTGGGCTTGAATTAGCTCCTCGAGCCAATGCAAATGCTTTTCCCACCACTAATGGCTCTTGACCTGAATCTGGAATAGATGCGCTTCCAAAAGTAACATTTTCAGCCTTCGCTGTTGTCTTTCCAAAAGAAAGTGCAATAGCATTTAAATCAGTCCCGCTTATTTTAGATTTGATCTTTTCTGCTTTTTTAACATTCTTAACCAATGGTTCCAAAGTTGATTTTATCGATTCTACGGTAGCCAAACCTGCTTTATTTGTTGATTTAAGGCCTACGACTACATACTTACTATCCACATAATTTGCTTCATCAGTATAGGTATATGCAGTGGATGACACATCACCTACATCAGTATCTTCATCGAATGCCCATTTTATAATATCTCGTGATGTTTGTCCCGAACCCAAAGTGGCAAAATTAAAATCATTCTTTTTTATTGACCCCGCGACCTCTATTTTCTCTTCACCTGTCACAACTTTTTCTAATTCTTCAACTTTTTTGGTGGTTTCAAGGATTGCCATAACTTTGTCTAGACGAGCATTTTGTGTACCCTCAGAAGGAATAATCGGTTGAGAGATATAAGCTACATTATATTTCATCTCATTTGTCTTGAAGGTAAGCTTTCCTACTTTAATCAAGTGTATACCAAATTGAGTGGTCACTGTGTATAACTCACCTTCTTTACCGTTGAATACTGCATCATTGAACTGCGGTACCATGGCGCCAGGAGCGAAAGTTCCCAAATCGCCCCCCTTTGCCGCTGAACCAGGATCCTGGCTATTGGCTGTAGCAGCGTCAGAAAAAGAAATGGCACCACTTGTGATGGCTGTTTTAATGCTATCAATAAATTTTTGAGCTGCTACCAATTGAACAGGATCGCCATCTGCTACATTTCTTAAAATGTGAGACGCTTTGGCTGAATCTGCCAGAATTTTTCTACCTGTTAATTTGGCGACAACATATTGTCCCTTATCCATATATGGCCCAAATACCTGGCCAACATTCATCAAAGCTATCGAATCCTTCAAATTGCCAGTTATTTCATCTTTCTTTACATAGTTGTTTAGAAAATATCCATTATGAGTAGAAGTAAAAAGCGAATCATTAGTTGATGAAGAAAAGTCAGATTTTAATAATGTAATAGCTTCTTTCAATTTTAAAGAATCCTCTAATGTTGCTTTTACGTCATAAACAACGTATGCAATATTTCTAACCTCTTCTTTATTTGTGTATTTAACCTCATTTTCTTTAATATATGCGGCATAATCGTCATCTGTTAATGTTATTTCTGCATCTGGTATAACGTCAAATGGAATTTTAACATACTCAAATGTAGCCGTCTCATTATTCATCTTATCCATTGTTTCTGCAAGCCAAGTAGGTGTATACAATGCTTTTGAGACCATATTAATCAACTTCGTTTGCTTCTGAGCTTTTATGACTTGCTTTCTGAGTTCATTAAATCTCGTGGCAAACTCCGGATTTGTTACCGTACCTTCGTCTATTGCTTTTTTAATTTCGTTCAATTGGTTTCTATCTACTTGGCCGGTCTGAGGATTTCTATAAAAACTTTGTACGATAGGACTAAGATTGGTGCCAAATTCAAGTTCCGCCAACTCATCTGGACCAACACCAATTCCGTTAGCACCCGCAATTTTATCCATTATAGCGTTTTCGATAAAATAATTCCAAAGAGAATTTCTTCTTCCATATATATCTGACGACCCGCTATAAAGAGCTGATTCGGCTTTTTGAAATTCAATATAATCTATTTTTTGACCTGCAACTTTACCTATGGTGGTTCTGGAACCAAAACCGCCACGATTGCTTGCGCTTGTCATATCCTGAATAATAAATCCTGCTAATGCCACTGCCAAAGCCACAATAACAAGCCACATGTGTTTTCTAATCTTACCTATTAACGCCATAGTATCCTTTTGAATTTAAAAATCTGATTGTATAAATATTAATGCCTTGACCACAATTTTGTGGAAAAGCGCCACAAAGGTAAATTATTTACAGGTAATTCCAAATTTAGAATGTCAATTTACGCAGAATATTGTTATTGTCTCTCCAGAAATATGAGAATAATACAATGTAAGCTTTATCTATTGGTTGTTATTTTCATAATAACTTGCTGCGGCAACAAGTTCGTCATAAAAATCTTGCCCCTTTAATCGGACAATTGCATCTTTCACAAATCGATAAATTGGCATTTTCTCTTCTTTACCCTTACTACATGCCGCCGAACATATATCCCACCGGTCATAATTCCATGCTTCAAACCCTAAGGAGTCATTTGTAGACACCCGGACTGGATATAGATGGCAAGAAATAGGTTTCTGATATGGAATTTTAGATTCATAGTACGTTTTTTCGATACCGCAAATAGAAATACCCAATTCGTTTTTTGTCAGAAAGACACAAGATCCATCCTGATGACAGCTTGTGCCCCAAATTTGGGGTTCTTTAAAATAAGTAAATCCACCTGCGTTTTCGAGAATTTCAATAGAAGCATCTGATAAATTCTCTTTTATAATATCGATATATTTATTGATCGTGTCCATTTCTATTGGTTCAACTGGCGCACCATAATCACCTTCCCAGCAGCAGGCGCCTTTACAAGCATTCAAATTGCAATGAAATTGTTCTTCAATAACATCTTCACTAATTAATACGTCCCGTACTACAAACATATAAATATATATTAATCAATTAAATTCATTTCACCATTTCCCGTATCTTTTCAATATCTCTTATTGGGAATATTTTTGTGTCAAAATGAATAATGTTAGCTGTGTTAAGCTCTATCAGCGCCATTGTAGCTGTTTGTCTTGATGTCGCAGTTAGGCTGGCAATATCCTGATGAGTTAAAAAATTTCTCAACACCCATTCAAACCCAACTCTTTGCCCGTTTTTTTCAACACTTGAAATAATAAATTCCAAAATCCTGGTTTTAGAGTCTTTAAATACAAGGGATTCCAGTCGCTGTTCCATTTCCAGAACCCGTGACCCCATCATTTTCATAATCATTATGCTAAGCCTTGGATGATCTTTTGAAAGCTTTTTTACTTCTGCCAATGGGATAATACAAATTTCTGATTCTTCCATTGCTTGAGCAAAATCTTTTCTTTTATTCTCACCAATGATAGATAATTCTCCAAAAACATCTCCTTTTTGTAGAAATGCTTTTACTATTTCTTTGTCGAGATTTCTATAACTTCCAATTTTAATTTTCCCTGAGAGAATAAAAAATATCTTATCTGAATTATCCGAAGGCAAATAAATATAGTCCCCTTTTTTAAACCTTACCTTATTATAAGCAATGTTAACTTCCTTCATTTTGTCAGGACTCAAAGCTGTGTCTAAAGATGAGTTTTCCAGAAACCAAAGTTCGTTATCAGACATTTATAATTTGTCAAGTTAAAAGAATAAATATAATTAACAAATACCCACTGTTAAAGTTATGTTTAAAATGCAAAAAATCTAAAACTTAAATAGATAAAAATCGCGAAACTTTAAAGCTCGGTGTCCAGTTTAAGACCAAATTTTTTAGTAAAAGATCCAAGACTTGGATTTTTTTCAAGCATATCAATATACCTTTCTTTCTGAGTCATTGATGAGAGGGGTTTATTTTCTTCAAAATCCGGAAAAAAATCTTTATTTATACTAATTTCGAAAATCAGATCAAAAGCTCCAGACTCTTCTCTCAGTTTGTTAAGAAGAGTGACTTCCTGAATGATCATATCTTTATAAACCTGAGTTGGGACTAAAGCAAATATTGTTTTGTTTTCTAATTGTAAAATTGTTTGATTTAACGCTGACTGCACGCTTTGTGATGAAATACTCTTTGAATGTGCTTTCCAAACATTGTTGACCAGCTCCAGGCTTAAATTCTTACGCGCTTCCGCTTTTATTGCTTCATTTTGAATGATCTCAGCCCGAATAGCATCAATGTTGGCCATTTTAATCAATTCCGGCTTTTTATTAGTTGTTTGATTCTCCTTTATAAGTTCGTTTGTATTCTCAATTGAATTTTCCACAAGATTCAGGTCATTTCCGAAATTTTCTGATATATTAATTTGATTTTCAGAACCCATTTCAGAAAACAGATTTGATAGGTCACTTAGTTGTTTAGTTTTTTTTTCCTGCGTCATCTCGCTAAAAACATCAATTTGCAACGCTTTATTTAAAAAAGTTAGTTTGCTTAGAGCTAGTTCGACATGAAGGCGTTTATTCTTAGCACGGACAATATCAATATCACATTGGTTTAGGATGTTAAGCCCTGAAAGTAAAAATCCTGATTTTGCTATTGTTGCCTGAAGAAAATATCTTTTTTTAAGTTCATCGCTTATTTCCAAAATTCCAATTGTGGCGGGCACTTTGGCAATCAAAAGGTCCCTGAAATGATCTGCCAGACCAACAATAAAATGTTCAGCATCAAAACCTTGCTTTACAATATCATTGAGTGTAAGAAAGACTTCAGAAATATCTTCTCTTAAAAAAGAATCCGTTATTCTAAAATAATATTCATAGTCCAATAAATTGAGGTTTGCAACTACGTCTTTGTATGTTATTGTATTGCCGGACGATCCGGCTATTTTATCAAAGATTGATAATGCATCACGCATAGCACCATCTGATTTGTTGGCAATGACATGCAAAGCTTCGTCATCCGCAATTATTCCTTCCTTTTCACAAATTTTTTTTAGCTGCAGGACGGTATCAGATATCTGTATTCTTTTGAAATCAAATATTTGACATCTGGATAAAATAGTTGGAATAACCTTATGTTTTTCGGTTGTTGCCAAAATAAAAATGGCATAGGAAGGCGGCTCTTCAAGTGTCTTTAGAAATGCATTAAAAGCCGCATTGGATAACATATGTACCTCATCAATGATGAATACCTTGTATTTTCCATGCTGTGGTTGGAACCTGACCTGTTCTATAAGTGTTCTTATGTTTTCGACACTATTATTGGATGCGGCGTCAAGTTCCAGAATATTGAACGAAGCGTTGTCATTAAAAGCTTTACAAGACGAACAGGTGTTACAAGCTTCAACCTTATTAATCGGCCTTTCACAATTGATAATTTTTGCCAGTATCCTTGCGCATGTTGTTTTACCAACTCCTCTGGGGCCTGTGAAAAGAAACGCATGCGCGACATGATCTGTTTGAAGTGCATTTTTTAATGTTTTAGCAATATGATCCTGACCAATCACTTCGTCAAAATTAGTGGGCCTATATTTACGTGCTGAAACTACAAAATTACTCATATCCTCCTTTTGAGCTGTAAAAATATGAAAAATGTCGGATAGATTTTTTTTAGGATTAATTATAAAAAAGCGAAATGTATTTTTTTACGCTTTTTCAAAAAGCCTATTTTTATAAAACGAGCCAAATGTATGTATATATTGTTTCAGGTATTATTGCTATATCATCCTATTTAACCTTAACAAACTTTATTGACTTAATACTATTTTCATCTGATAAAAAAATTACAAATTGACCCTCTAAAAATTCATTTAAATTAATAGAAAAAGTATTTATACCTTCGAAAAGCATAACCCTTTTGCTAAATAAAATTTTACCTGAAGAATCAGATATGGAAATTGTTTTAGGGCCACTTACCTTGGAATTAATATTCAAATCTACTGTTTCTGAAACTGGATTTGCCGCCAGTCGCATGTCTATATTGTTAGCTATTATTTCAGTTTCCTCATGTGAATTCGATAAGTCCCGCTTTCCGTTAGAAAACCAAGTCGTCCATCTCCTATTATTAAGAAACAGCGTAGGGTCAGCAGCTTTTTCGATTTTATTTGATTTCAAATTGACCACGCCTGTACTGATGTCAGTTTGACCTTCCGTATCAAAAACGATTTTATTGTCTTTACTTGAGTAGTTTGGATATCCTAATCTGTCATTTGAGTATATTAATTTACTTTCTCCTCGCTCTATATTAGCCCCATAGATAGATTCACCATTCGGGTCAATATAGTCAAAGGCAATAATATATGGACTATTCTTAGAGAAAGTAGGGTTACCAATACTTACCTCTTCAGGAAGTGATGTATAAAGTTTTTCGATCTTACCAAGCGAATAGGTATTACTTTCATTATTCCAGACTTTGATAAAGCTGATGTCCCAATAAATAATGGAACCAGAAGTATTGCTTTTGATTTCATTTTCAGCATCATACATAATGTATTCGCCTGAAACATCAAACTCCATGGCATCCGCAAAATTTACATCACCTGTGGATATGCCCTCAGAAAAGGTTGGGTTGTACAAAGTAAAAACATTGCTTGTTGCGGGGTTTGTGGAAAAATCGAATACAATTATTTCATTTGTCTCATCTGTCTTGAGTGCCCCAATTTTAAATCCATCCTTAGAAATAATTGCATTTCTCCAAATAGGAGAAGTGCCAATAACATTTTCTTGCACCGAAATTGGGTTTTTTGTCCAATCAATAAAAATATAATTAATTTTATCGTCTGTTCCTACGAAAACGATCTCACTTCCGTTGTCACTGATGCTTGGTTTGCTTTTTACACCCTTGGACGACAATGTTTTGAATAGTGTTCCATTGGAATCGTGAAGTGTCAATCCTGAACCGGTAGCACTTGTGCTCAATATGAATTCCGCTCCTGGATTTGTTTGGTTGTCTACTTCATAACTACCCCCCTCGTCTCCAAGGATGCCCACGTCTGTAAATGCTTTTTTAGCTGCATTAACTTCAGTTGAGGTATAAAGATCAGTTGCAGCTTTAACAACAGCCACTCTACAATCTACAAATTTTGATGATTTTGTCAAATATGTCGACAATGCCCTATAATATACTTTTTCTGCTTTATCCTTTCCTACTGCCGTTGCAAAAAGAAAAAATGCGTGGTTCGGAATACCACTGTTGAGATGTACGCCCCCATTATCCTCTGAGCCTTTATATCTTTCGCTGTAAATTTTTGGCTGCCATCCATTATTGAAGTCATTGGTTGCCGCTCCATTATGTGGGTCCTGCATATCGCGCAGTGCTCCTGAAGGAAATGCAGTAGTTTTTACTACATCTTCTCCTATTTTCCAATCATCCCTGTCAATTAATACGCCAAATACGTCAGCAAAAGATTCATTTAGTGCGCCTGATTCTCCTTCATATTCAAGATTTGCAGTACTTTGGACCACTCCATGAGTCATCTCGTGTCCAGCTACATCCAAACCCCTTGCCAATGGAAGAAATGCACTATCTCCATTTCCATAAAACATAGCTGCTCCATTCCAAAAAGCGTTACCCATAGAACTACCGTCTTCATCAGCGACGTTGATTAAAGATACTATATTGCCACCTTCTCCATTTATTGATTTTCTATTGTGAACCAACCTGAAATATTCAAATGCTTTCCCACCATTGTAATGTGCTGAAACACCTGTCTTATTATTCCATATATTATTCGAAGATTTGACGTGGTCGTAATTAAAATCGTTTTTTTGAGGTGATGAATTAAAAGCATCTATAGTCCAGATCACTCCTTCAGGATTATCAGGCAATTGAGCAGCACCTGATGAAAAAATATCTCTTGAACCATCAATCAAATAAAAGATATTAGAGGCTTCATAAGTATTGATAAGTCTATTCACATTAAATAAATCTGTCGCTGTAGCAGTAGCTTTTCCGTCAAGGACAGCAACATTATCTGATTTTGTCAATTTTAGTTCATTCGTTTCAGAATGTCCACAAGAACTTCCATCCTTGTGTTTATGGTTGTGAAACTTGCAGATGCTTTGATACTTATGGATAATTTCTCCATTATTTGCGTCTATAAAATATTCCCATCTTTCCATGAGATTTTTATACGTTGTAATATGATATGCCAGAATATAATTACCATCATTTGGATATATAACCAGTTCTGTTGATGATTGCAACCCACCAAATATTTTTTGTAATTTTTGATCATACAAAGGCATTTCTCCCATATCTGCCATACAAGCTTCCATAACATTTTCAATTGAAATAGAAGGCTCCAATTTTTCTATATTGAATGAAGGAAAGTAATTACCATTAAGGAAATCAAATGTCTCACCTTTTCCATGAATTATAATTTCTGCACCAAATACTGGTATATTTTTAATTACTTGTTGGCATTTAACGTGTGTTATACCTAACTCATCAGTAAAAATCGATTTTATATCAAACTCCGATGATACGTCCTTGATTTTCATCATTGGTGCAGCCTCAGATAAATACTCGATGGCAAGATCTTGGGTAGACATAGTACTGCGGCTATTTTTCAGCCTGAGAGCACCTTCTATATATGTTGGTACATATCTAGAGTTTAAAAATCCCGCCCTTAAGCCCGACTTTTCTGCTATAAATGCGTTTGCGCTTATTGAGTTGTAGTCCACTCCAACTTTAACTGCACGGTTAGTTGATTCTGAAGTCGGACGAATATGTTCGAGCCAAATGTCTTTACTAGATATCTTAACGTCCTTGTTAAAAAGAATTTTTTTAAATTGAGCCTCAGATCCTAAAGCGACAAGAAGAAATAAAAATAAGAATATATATTTCATATTAATGTTGCTTTTATAAGTAATTTAGTGTTTGATGTCTATTTATTGGTATTTAACGACTTGTCTTTTACAATATTCATCAAGAGGTTGTAAAAAGTCTCGACGTTTTTATTGTCAAGTTGATTCTTTCCCCATTTTATGGTTTGTGTGGATCCCTTTATAGACTTTTCTATAAAAAAATACTTGTTACCCGGGTCATTGAGTGTCATTTTGTCCAAACCCAGCTTGGTATGGTTGGTGAAGAGTTGTTTGGCCGTGTTTTTAGACAATGATGTTATTTTTAATAAATCTGACCCCTTTTCATTATAAACTTTTCCTTGTTCTGTAATATAAAAATTGATCACTTTACCAGTGAATCCTCCTCCAGAACCAAACTTAAGAAATGTCTCTTTGGTACTACTCGGATCAAACATTATTTTTTTGGTTTTGCATGAAATCCCAGCGATAAACACACATAAAAAAGTAAAGATTAATAATTTAAAATTCATTTCTTACAAATATAATATGATCAGAACCTCTTAAAAAGACAATAATAAACAAAAATAACATATAAATATTTAACTTAATGATCTCCAATTAATTTTTTCTAAAAATAATGTCATTGATGAAGGACGAAATAGATTCCTTTTGAGATTGGTTTATTTTGCAAGCCTGGAGGTGTGAGATGGAAAGATCGCGGTACGCTTCGATAACTTGTCGTGCATATTCCCGTATCAATACATCGTCATATATACTTTTTACAGCATTAATTTTTTCTTGCTCCACAACTCCTACTTCAGATGAGTATAGCTCAAATAGTTTTGCTTTCTGACTGTCAGACGCCAGTTCAATTGACTTGAGATAAAGGTATGTTTTTTTGTTTTGTAAGATGTCTCCACCTATTCTTTTTCCTACTTGAGCAGCTTCTCCGAATGTATCCAGAACATCATCCTGTAATTGAAAAGCTATACCGAAATTTTTTGCAAACTCATATAGATGTTTTTGATCGGCTTCGTCTGCCCCTCCAAGAATAGCCCCCATTTGGATAGAAGTTGCTAAGAGCACAGATGTCTTTAGCGTGATCATTTCCAGATATTCTTCGATAGTTACATCTGTCTTTGATTCGAAATCCATATCCAACTGCTGACCTTCACATACTTCAAAAGCCATTTTAGTAAATACATCTAGAAGCCGTTTTACCAAAATTGGTTCATTATAATTCAAAATGCATTGTAAGGCATGAACCATCATTACATCTCCTGTCAAGATTGCCGTATTGGTATTGTATTTAATGTGCACAGTAGGTTTTCCTCTTCTTATTTCCGCTTTATCCATGATATCATCGTGCAATAATGTAAAATTATGGAATACTTCAACTGCTCTTCCTGCCTCGAGTGAATATTCTATATTGTCTTTATATAAACTGTAGCCAAGCAAAACAAAAACGGGTCGTAATCGTTTTCCGCCTAAGGATATAATATAATCTGCAGGTCCATATAGGTTTACAGGTTTTCTGGTCAATGGATTATTATCCAAATACTTTTCAAACATCTGTATAAAAAAATTTATGGCCTCCATCGTTTAATTTCCTAAATCTGTGCGTTTGCAAAAGTACTTATTTTAAAGTACAAGCCTTTTTATAGTGATGAAAAAAGTTAAAATATTAATTTATGGTAAATCTTATATATTTGATTGTCCTTTCGTTCTTTAAATGAGATTTTTCATAATATGTCTTATAATTCAATTCATTTGTGACCAATTCAGAGGCATAAATATCGTCATTCATGTACAAAATGTATGCCCCTTCGAAGTTTTTGAGCGTTTCTATCGTGAAATTGTACAATGTGATATCATCTGTTTTTAAATGAAAAATGGCGCCACTTTTTACAATTTCTTTATATCTTAAAAGAAATGGTTTAGATGTCAGCCTTTTATTTTCTTTGCTCTCCCTAAGAAAAGGGTCAGGAAAAGTTATCCATATTTCACTAATTTCTTCTTCAGCAAAAAACAAAGCTATTTGTTCAATTTTTGTCCTTAGAAATGCTGCATTTTTTAATTCCTTTTTAAGGCTGTTAGAAGCCCCTTGCCATATACGCGCTCCTTTTACATCAATACCGATAAAATTTTTGTCCGGATATGCCTCGGCCAACGCTTCTGTGTATTCTCCTCTACCACAAGCAAGTTCCAGAACGATATCATTTTTATTCATAAAGTGATTGGATTTCCACTTTCCTTTAAGATCCACTATCACATCTTTTCCGCTTGTAAGTTTAGGGTTTTTAGGATCAAAATTTTCATAGACGTTCGGATAAGTCATTATTTCTGAAAATTTTTTTAATTTATTCTTTCTACCCATGTGATGATTTTTTTAATTGGCAAAACTACCATTTTCGGTTAAAATTCCAGTTAAAGCATTTATTTTAACTTAATATTGTGAAAAGATGGTGTGGCAAATTGCCTGCTTTGATCGTTTTTCCTTTATGAATTTATGTATCTTTGCACTTTTTATTATAAAATTTCTTGGAATGATTCGACAGAATATAGTGGTTTGTATAATGACGTGTTTGTTTTTGAATGTGAGCGGACAAAGTTTCGGTATCAGAGCGGGCTTAAATTATACAAAGATTTCCGGCGATCTTGAACAGGGCGTAAATGAAAAATATAATATTGCCAATGGATTTCATTTTGGAATAAACTATGCCTATAAATTTGCTGATGTTTTTGCTGTCAAAACGGAAATTCTGTATACTCAGGTTGGTTCAAATTATAAATATGATGGTGAATCTTTCTATAAAATTCCACTTTCCGGAGGAAATGCTTTTGTGTATGAAAAAGGAAAATCCACCATTAATATGAAAGTTTCCAATGCATACATAAGTATGCCTATAACATTTCAATGGCAAGCTTCTAAAAAATTTGAATTTAATATCGGTGTTTATGGATCATATATGATTGGTCCTAAAGGTAATGGTACTATCATATTTAAAAGTTTTGACCACCCTGATAGCCTTAAATTTCAGCAATCTCTTATACATAACTATAATAGTGATATAGCCGGCGGAATAGCAAGCAATACAAAGGGACCTTCAATATTTGTTGATGGAATGGTTGTCACATTGGCCAGAGACGCGGGGGCTTATTACAATTATCTCCCTACTGAAAAAGTTGGTAGTCTTTACAAACCATATGATTATGGTCTGACAGGAGCTGTTTCTTTTTATATTAATAAAGGATTTTATATTGGCTTAAGATATGACTTTGGATTAGTCGATATTACAAATAATAATGTGGATGCAGAGCGAAAAACTTTTGATGAAGTTAATACAAAAACTAAATTTAGTAGCGATTTTGATCGGAATGTAGGAATTCAAGCCTCTTTTGGATTCAGATTTTAATTATTCTTTTTTTAAGATTGTGTGGACTATTTATAAGGCGGCAAACTTGATTACAATTTTATTTTCTTAATTCTATCCAGATCACGTTTACTATCACGTTCCTTGATCGTTTCTCTTTTATCAAACTCTTTTTTACCCTGGGCAAGTGCTATCTCGAGTTTTGCAAATCCCCGCTCTGAGAAGTAAAGTCTGAAGGGCACAATTGTAAATCCTTTTTCGTTTACTCTGCGTTCTAATTTTCTTAGTTCCGGTTTGCGTAACAGCAATCTTCTATCCCTTCTTGCATCATGGTTATATATTGTTCCATGATCATACTCCGCAATAAATAAGTTTTTTACCATCAAATTGCCATGCTCAAATAAGCAATAGGCATCTGTCAAATTTGCAAGGCCCTGCCTCAATGCTTTTACCTCTGTTCCAGTTAAAACCAGGCCCGCTTCATATTGTTGAATAAAGCTAAATTCAAATTTAGCTTTTCTATTTAATATTTCCTTTGTTGCCAGTTTTGTTCCCATCACTTTGTCAATTAATCCAACAAAGATAAGTATTAAAATAAAAATAATTTAATTACTGCCATATTTAGACATTAGAATAATTAGGTAACATTTGCGAAAAACAGTATTTTTGATGCTCAAACATCATACAACACCCCAACCAAATTTATATGAAAAATCAATTCCTATTATTTATTGTAGTGTTATATTTATCATTTTTTATTTCTTGTATCCCGAACACTGAAACTCAAAATACAGATATCTCTATATCATTGTCTGATCCCGAACTTCAAAAAATTCTCGATTTGAAGGACAAGCAGGATGCACCTTCATTATACAAGTATTTCAGGCATAAAAATCCAGCATACAGATATCATTCTGTATTGGCGTTTGGGTCAATAAAAAACCCTGCTGCGTGCGACTCTTTGATTTTAATGCTCAAAGATCCTGTTATTGAAATACGTGCAGCTGCAGCTTTTGCTCTGGGTCAGACTGGAGATGGAAAATTTACAGACAGACTTATTCCTGCGTTTAACGGTAAAGACACACTTAATATTAATAATATTTTTAATGCAAATATACTTGAGGCTGTTGGCAAGCTGGGCAATCTTTCTGACCTTAAAGCTATTGCTACTGTAAAAACCTATAGAAACACAGATTCACTTTTGTTGTTGGGTCAAGCCAGAGCTATTTATTGTATGGGTTTGCGAAACATTGTTTCAGATGAAGGAACTTCAAGAATGGTTGATCTTTTATACCTGGAATCTACACCAGAAGACGTCCAGCTTATTGCTGCCAATTATTTGGGGCGTACTAAAAACTTAAATTTGAGTTTGTATACTGTAAGACTTACTGAAGTCTTTGGCCGAGAAAAAAATCCTGACATTTCTATGTCCCTTGCTACAGCATTTGGAAATACAAAGGATGTCAATTACCTCCCTTCATTAAAAGCAAAATTAATATCCGAACCTGACTATCGTGTAAAGTGCAATATTATCAGGTCATTAGCCGGTTTCCCATATCCTGAGATACGTGACCTGGTTCTCCAAAATTTAAAAAATGAAAATTTACATATCGCCATTACAGCTGCTAACACAATACTTTCTAATGGTAAAGTAGAAGATGTACTGGAATATATGAAATATGACAATGATAGTATTCCGTGGCAAGTCCGTTCAAAAATGAATGGTGCTGTTTTAACACATACCGCACTTTATTTTACTAAAAGTAAATTAGTTTTTACGGATAGGATATTAAAAAATATTAAAGAAACTGAAAGTGTATATGCTAAAGCTGCATATGTTGAATCAATAAGCAAAGACCCATATAACTATTTAATCTTGATTCGCCTATATAATGACGAAAAGGAACAAATCATTAAGATTGCTGCACTTGAAGGACTAGGTAATATTTTGCGTAACCCTTTATTTTTTAAGGCTTTTGGTAATGGTTTTGGTAAAGTAAAAGGGGAGATTCTAAATGTTTTTATTAGCGCTATTGGTTCCGGTGATGTAGGCCAGATCAGTGAAGCTTCAAAATTACTTTCTGAGCCACAAATCCAATGGAAGGAATGGATTAAAGACCCTGTATTTTTGAAGGATGCTCTTAAAAAACTAAAACTTCCCCGAGATATTGAGGCCTTTAACGAGCTTAAATCCTGCATTTACTATATAGAAGGTATAATTTTTACACCTGAACGACTAACCTATAACCATGCTATTGACTGGGCCATATTACAAACACTAAGCGATTCAAGTATTGCCGCAATTAAAACCTCAAAAGGTCTTATTCGTATTCAACTTAATAAAGGTTTAGCTCCATCTACTGTAGCTAACTTCGTATCTCTTGTAAATGAAAAATTTTACAACGGCAAAATTTTTCATAGGGTTGTACCTAATTTTGTAGTTCAAACGGGCTGTCCAAGAGGTGATGGATATGGGTCTCTTGATTATAGTATCCGGTCAGAATTGCCCCAAATATATTTTAATAAACAAGGCCTTATTGGCATGGCGTCATCTGGAAACCATACAGAAAATACACAGTGGTTTATAACACACTCTCCTGCTATGCATCTGAATGGGAACTATACTATTTTTGGCAAGGTAATAGAAGGCATGGATGTGGTAAATAATATTCAGATAGGCGATAAGATAACCGAAATTATCCTGGTTAAATGAATATATATTCAAACTACCTTTTTAAGTTGATTTTCTAAAGTTATTTCATAAAATTATTAATAAGTGCCGGTAACAATAACAAATCACAAACCAAGGCGCTTAATAGCGTAATGGAAATGAGTATTCCTACAGTAAATGTCGGCGGATTAGTTGAGAATATCATATTAAAAAAGCCAAAAAATAATATGATAGAAGTAAAGATAATTGCTTTACCTGTTTCTCTTAACGTTTTCCTTATTGCCATTTTATTGTCTAACCCTTCGGCTATACATATTTTATATCTTGTTAAGAAATGTATCGTATCATCTACTACAATTCCAAAAATAATTGTGAACATAATAGCCACTCCGGCTTCAAGTTCAATGCTAAAGCGAACAATAGTGGTATCAGATTGGGAATTAGTGCATAGTAAAGGAGTCCAGATTGAGAACCCAGTGAGTATCAGAATTTTTCCAGAATTAGCCTGCAGTTTTTTTAAGTTAGATGGGAGTCTTTTAACCCATTGGTCAAGTTTTCCCATGTTTATTTTTCGCCCGTTTTTTTTCTATAAAAGGGCCTTGGTGGGGCATTGTTCGGGCGAGTTATTTTTTTGTTCTTGTGAATTTTAGTTAAAAAAGTGTTGCGGACGAGATGTCCGATTGAAAGAAGTGACGTAGTAGGCCAGGAGTGCTTGTGTTTGTTTTTTCTTTTTGTTGAATATTTGGAGAATGGTGAAGAGAAGTCGACCCAAGATCCCAAATTGCCTAATGAATGATAATGCCAAAGGTTTTCTATATAAAATGAACCAAGGACCTTTTGAAAGTTACATTGGCTGGAAATAACCCCGGATTTTTTAATCCAGTGACAAACATCAAGTTTTCCAAATTGTCTGAATGCAAGGTCTTTGCGACGACCATTGACGATCCAGAACTATCTATTAGATTATAGACAAATCTATCGTCTGAAAAAATATTTTGTTTATCTGTAGTAAATCTTTCCGGAGTATCCAGGTGGATCACAGGAATTAAGGAGTAGCCAAATGGAGTTTTTACAGGAATTTTTAGCGTGGTTAATGATTGAACATTTTTAATAAATGGGAGCTTTCTTACTTCAAGCCCAAATGCATGAAATCCGGCAAGAAAAGCAGAGTCAAAAACAGTAGGTTGGTTTTCGATTGCAAAAAGTAAAAAATTATCGTCGGATTCAAAGTCTTTGACAAATTTTTTATAAAATTCGAGATCCGGATCGCCTTTTGGAAAAAACTGATCAAATGAATAACTAAATTTAAGTTGGGTTGCATAATATCCACTTAATAGTGCCAATATCGTAAAAACTGCAATAATCCAATTTCTATACTTCAAAAACATATCAGTATTTATTTATCACAGCTTATAATGACACATTAACCTTTTTGTTTCAAATAAAATGTAATTTGATTGCTAATCATTATTTTACGGAAGTCCTTTTTTAAATCTTTTCACTCGATTTATTAATCCATTGGTGGACGAATCAAAGGTTGTAGTTTTTTCTTCTTTTTCAAGTTCATGAAGTATATTTCCTGCTAACTGTTTACCAAGTTCCACACCCCATTGATCAAAACTAAATATATTCCACAAAACGCCTTGAACAAAAATTTTGTGTTCGTACATTGCTATTAATTCACCTAATGTCTTCGGGTCTAATTGTTTACACAAAATGGAATTTGTAGGCCTGTTTCCATCAAAAACCTTATATGGAATTAAAGACTCATACTCATCAGGATTTTTACCGGAAATTATAAATTCATTTATTACTTCTTCTCGGGATTTACCCAACATTAGCGCCTGTGTTTGGGCAAAAAAATTAGACAGCAAAATTGTGTGATGATCTCCAATAGGGTTTTGGGATATTGCTGAGGCTAAAAAATCACATGGGATAAGTCTGGTACCTTGATGAATCAGTTGGTAAAAAGCATGCTGGCCGTTAGTTCCCGGCTCTCCCCATATTATAGGGCCTGTCTTATAAGTAACTTTGTTGCCATTTCTGTCTGTACTTTTTCCATTACTTTCCATATTTGCTTGTTGTAAATATGCTGCAAATCGATGCATATATTGATCATATGGTAAAATAGCTTCTGACTCTGTTCCAAAAAAGTTGATGTGCCACACACCAATCAAAGCAAGAATAACAGGAATGTTTTTTTCGAAAGGTGTATTTTTGAAATGGTCGTCCATGCTATTAAATCCATCAAGCAGAGCATTAAAGTGGTCATACCCGATGGACAAAGCTATGGACAAACCTATGGCCGATGTCAATGAGTACCTCCCTCCAACCCAATCCCAAAATTCAAACATATTTGAATGGTCAATTCCAAACATTTTGACTGCTGCCTGATTTGTGGATAAGGCTACAAAATGTTTGGCAATGTGCGATTCATCTTTGGCGATATCCAAAAACATTTTTCGGGCAGTGTAAGCGTTTGTCATTGTTTCTTGTGTCGTAAACGTTTTGGATGCGATCAGGAACATTGTAGTCCTCAGATCAAGACCTTTGGTTACCTCCACAATGTGTGAAGCGTCTACATTAGAGACAAAGTGTACATTTAAGCGACTTTTGAATGGTTTAAGTGCTTCAGTTACCATTACCGGTCCAAGATCCGATCCACCAATACCAATATTAACAATATCTGTTATTTCTTCTCCCGTGAATCCTCTTCGTTTGCCTGTTATAACTTCCTCGCAAAAAGATTTCATTCTATTTTGAACTGCCGTGACTTCCTCCATGATATTTTTTCCATCGGTATAAACAGGTTCGTTTGATCTGTTTCTTAGTGCTGTGTGCAAAACGGCTCTATGCTCTGTTACGTTGATCTTTTCCCCGGAAAACATCGACTCAATAGCTTGCTTGAGTTTACATTCTTCTGCCAAGTTTATTAATAATTTCATTGTTTTCTCAGTGATGCTGTTCTTCGAGAAATCAACAAGTACATCATCAAATGTGATAGAAAATTTATCAAATCTTTTATCATCAACCTCAAATAAAGTTTTAATTGTTACATCTTTAATAACTTTATAATGATTGGCGAGCTCTCGCCATGATTTTGTTTTTGAAGGGTTGATATTAGCAAGCATCTTAGTCTGATTTTAAAAGTAATTTGCAAAAATACTGCAATAAATCAAAATAAAATACCGAATCGTTTAATGCAATGGTTTATGTTTCAAAACATTCTTCCAATTATTAATTTAACGAAAAACTGGGAAATTGGGTAACAGATTCATGAAAAAGTGTCTCGAGATAGGTATAGTCAACAAACCTAGTCATGGGTAGCTTCTCGACCAGATTAATTAACTCGGCTTCGGACTGACAAACAAAAACTGACCATAACTTACTTCTGTCTGAAGCAAGTGTGTAAGCAAGCAGCTTTCCCGAATAAAAATATTTGTCAACCATTTTTCTTTGTTCCGGTATGGTATTAATCATCTCGTCAGTAAAGTTCTCCGGTAGAATAAATTCAACCATATATCTGATATTTCCAGTGTTATCGCTCATGAAAAATAATATAAAGTGTGTTAAAAAACTGCATAGCCAAAAACAATTTTTGTTCTAAGATTTGGTCCGGGGAAATTTCGAAAATTCATTCTTACTTCCAGATCAATAAATTCCTCGCTTAGAATTCTCTTTAACTCAGTGCTACTGCTCAACATTCGTAATTCCTGATCGGTTGTTAATGGGACCTGATCCAAATAATACATTTCTCTTTTTAAATTTGGATCTATTTGAGAAACCGCATAAATTGATATTCGGCTAATAAAATCATAATCTTCTTCCTGGAAAGCGCCCTGGATTAAACCTTTAGAAGCCAGGATGTTTTTAATTTGAGAAGTATCCAAGCCCTTTAAACCTGCTGATTGATAATAAAAAGTGGGAACATTCCTAATTTTAAAGTAATGTGTTTCTATTGTATTCAAGCCAACAGGTATATCGAATTCGGCTTGCATATTAACTTCATATAGTGGTGTATCAGTCTTTGAGCAGGACCAAGAACAACTAATTATAATAAAAAAAGAAGCAAATGCCAAAAATTGAAATTTCACGTTTAATATATCTACAGATAATAACACAAGAATAACTTGAAAAATTGTAATCTTTTGAAAGTCGGCTATATTTTTTAATAAAATGTGTTTAAATATTGGATTTTATATGAGAAGTAAAAAAAAACTAACAGATAAGGGCTATAATTTAATCATGTGATTTATATTGTGCGGTCATACGTTAAAATGAACGGTTTACACAGATTTATCTATTTAAAGACAAGATAATAATACAATATGGGGGAACAGAAAGTCTCTTTGGTGAGTGATCAAAAGCAGATGCAGAAGTTTGTAAAGTCACTACTAAATGATGTTTCGGCTTTGGAATATATGCTTCAAAATGATTGGTTCGAATCCGACGTCATGAGAATCGGAGCCGAACAGGAAATGGTCATGGTAGATAAAGATACTTTCAAGCCGGCTCTTGTAGCAATGGAAGCTTTGGATAAAATGACACATTATCCATGGGTAGAAACTGAATTGGCAAAATTTAATCTTGAAACAAATCTTGATCCAAGAGTATTCGAAGGCAACTGTTTTTCAGAATTAGAAAAAGAAAACACCGGAAAGCTTAACAAAATTCAAGAGGTGCTTGACGGTATGAATACGTCAATTGTATTAACAGGCATTTTACCTACATTACGCAAGTATCATCTGGAGATGGAAAATCTCACCCCTAAAAAAAGATATTTTGCCCTTATGGAGGCCTTGGATAAGCAATTAATTGGTCAGTCTTATGAACTTAGAATATTAGGTATCGATGAATTATTAGTAAAACATAGCTCCCCTTTACTTGAAGCGAGTAACACAAGTTTTCAGGTACATCTTCAAGTAGCGCCGAAAGAATTTGTAAAGATGTACAATATCGCTCAGGCTCTTGCAGGACCTATGATGGCAATAGCCGCCAATAGCCCAATTGTTTTTGGCAAAAGATTGTGGCATGAGACACGGATTGCTCTGTTCCAACAATCTTTAGACACCCGAACCACACATGATCATATGCGGGAAAGAAGCCCCAGGGTAAGTTTTGGCAGAGATTGGTTACACGATTCGATTCTTGAAATTTATAGAGAAGATATTGCCCGATTTAGAGTATTATTAAGTAGTGATGTAGAAGAAGATTCTCTTGATATGATCAGAAACAATAATGTACCTAAATTGCGGGCGCTACAGGTACACAATAGCACAGTCTATAGATGGAACAGACCTTGCTATGGAATAAGCGATAATGGAAAACCACACTTAAGAATAGAAAACAGAATACTTCCTTCCGGCCCTACAGTACTTGATGAAGTGGCCAATTCTTGCTTTTGGTTGGGTTGTATGGTGGGTATGTCAATGGAAGTAGAAGATATAAGGAAAATGATGTCTTTTGTGGATGCTCGAGACAATTTTGGCAAGGCCGCAAAATTTGGTGTAGATTCTAAGTTTACCTGGTTTCATGATGAAAAAATATCTGCAGTAGATCTGATTCAGCGTCTGATACCAATTGCTAGAAAAGGCCTTGAATCCCGAAATGTCGACCAGGTTGATATTAGTAGGTATTTAGATGTTATCCAACAGCGTGCAGAAAAACATATGACTGGTGCCAGATGGATGCTGAGAGCCTTCACCAAACTGCACGAGAATTCCAATACTGATGAAGCCTTGAGTGTATTAACTGCTACTATGATTAACAATCAACAATCAAACAAACCTGTCCATGAATGGGAAATGCCAAGTATTGATGACCTTAAACTTTATAAACCTTCACACCTAAAGGTTTCAGAATTTATGCTGACAGATCTATACACCGTCCAAAAAGATGATATTGTAGATTTAGTTGCAGAGTTGATGGATTGGAATACCATAAGATACACACCTGTTGAAGATACAAAGGGGAAATTAGTAGGATTGGTCACTGCTAGATTATTGCTGAGGAATTATATAAAAAATAAACAAAACCCTAAAAAAACAACACTTGTATCAGAAATTATGATACAAAACCCTATAACAGTTACTCAGGACACCAATATTCTGGATGCCATGAAACTTATGAAGGAAAATAAGATCGGTTGTCTTCCTGTTGTCAATGGTGAAGAATTAGTCGGCTTGATTTCCGAAACAGAGTTCTTAAGGATTACTGCAAGATTAATTGAAAGAATGTAGTTTTTGAATCAAATAAATAATTGCAATATTTAAAAATAAGAAATTTCTTTCGCTTTTAATAATCTTGTATTTTAGTTAAATCAATATCCATCATACACTTAAAATGGCCTTTGGGGCATGCATCGTGTCCTAGTTTTGAACATGGTCGACAATATAGATTTTGAACCTCAAAGTTTTTATAAGTAGCCGGATTTTTATATCCAAAATAGGGGTACATTCCAAAAAATGGCGTTGTATTTCCCCATAGTACAATTATTTCCTTGTGTAATGCAGCTGCTATATGCATAAGTCCAGTGTCTCCGGTAATAATCCGCTTTGCGTGTTTTATGATACCTGCACTTACCCCAAGTCCAATTTTGCCGCAAAGGTTGATCGTTTTATCAGGAAATTTTTCACTGATCGCATTTGCCATTTCAATAACATCATTTCCGCCCAAAAGAACAGTGTTTACACTCGCGGAGCGTTCAATAATTTCTATACATTTCTCCAGCGGTATTCTTTTTGTGAAATGATTTGCACCCATGACCAAGACTTGATACTTTATTCCTTCGACCAGGCCTATAGCATCATATTCATCTTCCGGTAATATAAAATAATCTAATCCCTGACCATCATTCTTAATCTTTAATGAGTTTACTGCATCAAAATATCTGTCCACAAGATGTCGTTGGGGTAGTTTGTTTATTTTAAAATTTACAAACATCCATTTTTTAACGTTTAGCTTGTCAAAGGATATTTCTGTACTGTTGAGACCCTTCTTAATTCGGAACGATTTGAGGTTTTTCTGCAAATCAATAACAAGGTCAAATTTTTCTCCTTGAAGTGATTCTAATGTCTTCTTTACAGAGGGATGTGTTAAGTGAACCTTATCAATAAATGGGTTATTGTTAACAATAAGTGAGAATTCAGGTTTCGTCAAAAAGTGTACCTCCGCTTTCAACTGAATTTTTACACATCTTATAATGGGTGTAGTTAAAACTATATCGCCTATCGAACTAAATCTTATAATTAATATTTTGTCGAAAGCCATACATACATATTTATACAAAAGTAAAAAATGTAAACGACACCAAACCCTTTTTGTGCATGATCTTAATCAGTGCTCTTATAAATACTATATTATGTTTAAAATATATTTAATTAAAATACTTCGATGTTTTCATCATAATAATTTTGAAGAAAGTTCATTACCGATGTACTCAATATTTTAATTAATTCAAACGTTCAATTATACCTGCGATTCCCTGACCTCCTCCAACACACGCAGTTACTAAACCATATTTTTGATTTCTTCTTCTGAGTTCATTAATAATTTGTATGCTTAATTTAGCTCCCGTACAACCAAGTGGGTGACCCAGAGCTATTGCGCCTCCATTTACATTTACTATTTCCGGATTAAGTTTTGCTTCCTGAATAACGGCCAAGGCCTGGACAGCAAATGCCTCATTAAGTTCTATCAAATTAATGTCATTTAAAGTAAGTCCTGCTTGCTTCAACGCTTTTGGAATGGCAACAACAGGTCCAATTCCCATAAAAAGCGGATCTACTCCCCCAACTGCACAGGATGCCAATCTTGCAACCGGATCCAAACCAAGCCTATTGACCATTTCTTCGCTCATAACAATTACAAATGCCGCTCCATCTGAAGTTTGAGATGAGTTACCGGCTGTTGATATCCCTCCAATTTTGAACGCCGGCTTTAGTTTTGATAACCCTTCCAATGTGGTATCTTGTCTCACACCTTCATCTGTATCAACGATATATGTCTTTTCAATACGATGGTCATTTTCCACCAGAATATCTGTAATCGTGATTGGTACAATTTCTTCTTTGAATTTACCTTCACTGATAGCTGTTCCGGCAAGTGCATGTGAACGAACTGAAAACTGGTCTGCCTGTTCCCTTGTGACTTTATATTTCTCAGCGACAGCCTCTGCTGTATGACCCATGCTTACATGATAATTGATATTGTCAATCGTAGCCTTATAACTTGGCGCAAGTTTATATCCCGTCATGGGAATCAAAGACATAGATTCTGCCCCACCAGCCACATAACAATGACCCATCCCTGCATTTATTTTTGCAGAAGCAATAGCAATGGCTTCAAGGCCTGAAGCGCAGTACCTATTAATTGTCATCCCAGGAACTTCTTTTCCAAGTGCTCTCGCTGCAATTAATCTGCCTACCTGAAGGCCTTGTTCTCCTTCAGGATTTGCACACCCTACTATGACATCATCAATCTCTCGTGGATCAAGTTGTGGTATGTTATTTACCAGATGAGTCAGAATATCTACTGCAAGATCATCAGATCGATAATTTTTAAATCCACCTTTCTTTGATTTTCCAACTGCTGATCGGAATCCTCTTATTATATATGCGTTCATAACTAATGTGAATAAATTAATAAAATGGTTATTATTGACACCTGGCTGATTAGTTTCTTAGTGGCTTGTTATTCATCAATAGATATTGGATTCTATCCAAGGTCTTCTGATTACCAAGTAATGCGAGGAATGCTTCTCTTTCAATATCAAGAAGGTATTGCTCCGAAACTTTTTGCTGACTTGTAAGATCGCCTCCACAAAGTACATAAGCTAATTTTTTTGAAATCTCCAGATCGTACTCACTCATATATTTTCCGAGATAGAATTCATTGAGTGCCGTGTATAGTGTTGCAAGACCACCCCTTCCCAATACTGTAACTTGTTTAGGATTAGGTGCTGTATAATTTCTTGCCAATTCCAATACTTTGGTCTTGGCGGTACTTAAAACTCTGCTTAAATTCACCTCTACTTCATCCCTTCCATGTTGTAAATATCCATATTTATATGCTTCGTAAGCTGATGTAGAAACAATAGCCGTTGCTATAGTTTTAAGTTTTTCAACCAAAGTAGGAATTTGTACATCTCCCTCAAAAAAAGATTCTGAAGCCCTTAGCGCAAACTCCTTTGTTCCTCCTCCGCCAGGTATTAAGCCAACGCCTACTTCTACAAGACCTATATAAGACTCTGCATGGCAAACTGCAGCATCTGTATGCATCAATAATTCACAACCACCACCAAATACATAACCCTGCGTTGCGGTCACAACAGGTATATTGGCATATCTTAATTGCATATTTATTTGCTGGAATCCGTTGACCATACTTTCTAATTTAGTAAAGTCCTTTTGCATAGCTACCATTGCAACATTCATAAGATTGGCTCCAACTGTAAAATTTTTACCATTATTTCCTATTACGATGCCTGCCCAATCGCCGCTTTGGGCAATATTTAGTGCTTCCAAGGCTCCTTGTCCGATTCCTTCTCCAATGGCATTGGATTTTGAGATAAATTCAAAACAAAGTACACCATCTCCTATGTCATGTAATAAGCACTCTGAGTTTTTAAAGACAGGTGCTGTAGACCTGAAGTTATTTAGATGTATGTTTAATTCTGTGCCTGGAATAATTTTATATGATCTGGTATGAATATCATAAAATTTTCTTATTCCATCCTCTGAAATGTAAAACGACCGGAATCCATTCTCAATCATTTCGTGTATCCAATTTGGAACTTTTTCACCTGATGTCTCAGCTATAGCTACCACCTCAGGAAGACCAACCATATCCCAGTATTCAAAAGGACCATAAGACCATGCATATCCTGCCTTCATGGCATTGTCTAAGCTATAAATATTATCACTAATTTCAGGAATTCTATTAGCAGAATATACCATTATACCACAGAGTAGGTCCCGTACAAAATAGCCAGTCTTTTCATCAGAAGAGATCATTTCTTTGAGACGTTTATCCATGATCTCAACTTTCTTTGCTATTCCTACTACAGGGAGCAGTACTTTTTGTGCCGGTTTATACTCCAGGGTATGGAGATCAAGAGCAAGTATAATTCTACTTCCTTTCTCATCTCTTTGGTCAGTTTTTTTATAAAATCCTTGTCCAGATTTATCCCCTAAAAAATTATTATCTAACAAATACTGTGTCGCCTTAGGTACCGTTTTGTCTTTTATTTTTATAACGTATTCGTCGTTGGGGCAATTTTCCAATACACCTTTAGTTACTTTCACGCTTGTATCAATACCAACAAGATCGAGCAATCTATAACTTCCAGTATTCGGAAATCCGATTGGTTCGCCGGTAAGTTTATCCACTTCTTCTATTGTAAGGGCATATTTTTCGGTCAGTTCTCCAACTTTATTACCCGTATAAAATCCAATTCTATTGGCTATAAAAGCAGGTGTATCCTTGCATAGTACGGATTGTTTACCTAGGAAGACCTCACCATAATGCATCCAAAAATCGACGACACTTTTGTCTGTACCTGCGTGTGGTATGACTTCAAACAAAGCCATATATCTCGCTGGGTTAAAAAAGTGTGTTCCACAAAAATTCTTTTGGAAATCTTCACTTCTCCCCATGGCAAGCTGATGTATTGGAATTCCAGAGGTGTTTGAAGTAATCAATGAACCAGTCTTTCTAAAATGATCTACTTTTTCGAAGACTTGGTTTTTGATATCCAACCTTTCAACAACGACCTCGATGATCCAATCACATTCCCCAATTTTATGGAAATCATCCGTAAAATTTCCGGTAGTAATTCTATTTGAAAAATCAATGTCATAAAGCGGAGCGGGCTTTGACTTTAGGGCTAAACTCATTGCGGTGTCAGCAATTTTATTCCTTACTGATTTATTATCTTTTAATTTTTCATCTAAGTCATTTGGAACAATGTCCAACATTAACACATCAAGTCCAATATTTGCTAGATGGCAAGCGATACCAGAGCCCATAACACCGGAGCCTAGGACGACAGCCTTTTTTATTCTTCTTGTCATAATGAAATCTAAATGGTAATATTATTTGATTTACCCCATAAAATTATAGTCTTTTTTTGATATTCAGTCTTTTTTCATAAAAAATTTTAACTCAGAGTTAAATTTTAGTGTTTCTTTGACTTGGAAATTAATTAAACCATTAAGTTATTAATTTATAATGCCATAAAAAAAGGCGATAAAGTTTCCTAAATCGCCTTTCTATTAACTAACAAATCACCTTTACATTTTAAAAAGACCTTGTCCTTGATGCTTTTGGATTAAAATCCAATTTTGATATTTTGGACGCTTCTTGTGATCTTAATTTTTTCTTTTCTACCCACTGACCTCCCTGAGATGATGTAATCTCTTTAATCAAGGACTTTACCTGATCGGTGATAGAGACATTTTGTATTAACATGATAATAAATTTTTTATTTCTAATTTGTAATAATAATACAAAGGTAGACCAATTGAATACAGTTGTCAAGCCCATTAACGCTAAGTTAACAAAATTAAATTTCTTTGGCGTTCATTAATCAAGTTGCTTAGCAATTTATATTTTGCGTTGTGTTGTTATACTAAAATAAAATATAACGTGCTGAAATTATAAAAAACTTTATTTACAAAATGGCTGTATCAAAATGTTAAAGATTAATAGCCTCAACATTTACTAATAAAAAACATGTTAAACAATTGGACTTTGATCGGTTTCGTACCTTAATTGAATTGTCATTTGGCAAAAAGACATTGATACCTTTATTGTTAGAAACTAGAAAAAAGGATTTTCCCTTTCTATTTTTTTGCTTTTATTGTTTTTGGTTTTTTTATCACTTTAATTACCGGTTTATCTTCGATTGATGAGATAAGCTTTAGCAAGATAACAGAAAGTGGCGGAACGTCAATTTTTAAAGTGTGCTTTTTATCATGATATTCCTCTTTAATAGTAGTATAATCATCTTTAATCAAGTAACCACTACCCCAATATTTTTTGTCATCAGAATTAAATAACAATGACCATTTTTGTTTGGAATACAATCCAATTTTATAGTCCTTTTGCGGGGTAATGTTGAAATTACATATGACCATAATGACATCATTTAAAACATCTGATTTTCTTTTATATATAAGTATGGAATTGGCTCTGTCTCCAGCGTCAATCCATTCAAACCCTTCATAACTAAAGTTAAAGTGATAAAGTGCCTTCTCCTTTTTATAAAGATGATTTAATGCCTTTATAGTATCATTTATTCCTTTATGAGAAGCAAATTGTAATAAATCCCATTCAAGTTGCCAAGTGAAATTCCATTCTGTATATGGCGCCATATCATTGCCCATAAAAAGTAATTTGGTGCCGGGATGTGTAAACATATAGCAATAGAATGCGCGCAGATTTGCAAATTTCTGCCATTCATCACCCGACATTTTACCTATCATAGACGCCTTACCATGCACAACTTCATCATGTGATAAAGCCAGCATAAAGTTTTCTGAGAATGCATAGGTAATGCTAAATGTGATGTCGTTTTGATGAAATTTACGATAAATGAATTCTTTTTTAAAATAATCAATACTATCGTGCATCCAGCCCATCATCCATTTCATTCCAAAGCCCAAACCACCCTGATACACAGGTCTTGATACCATTGGATAAGAGGTGGACTCTTCTGCTATTGTTTGTATCCCGGGAAAACGACCGTAAACGGCCATATTAAACTCCTGCAGAAATGTTATCGCATCCAAATTTTCGCGACCTCCATATTGATTTGGTTCCCATTCTCCTTGGTTTCTGGAGTAATCAAGGTATGCTATCGAAGAAACCGCATCTACTCGGAGACCATCTATATGATATTTTTCCAACCAATAAAAAGCATTACTTATAAGAAAACTTTTGATCTCGGGTCTCCCAAAATTAAAAATAAGTGTGTTCCAATCAGGATGATAGCCTTTTCTTTTGTCAGGATGTTCATATACACATGAACCGTCAAATGTTGCCAATGAAAAATCATCTGATGGAAAGTGGGCAGGTACCCAGTCCATTATGACACCTATACCTGCGAGATGAAGTTGATCTATCATATACATCAAATCCTCAGGATCCCCAAAACGACTGGTAGCTGCATAATATCCTGTCACTTGATACCCCCATGAAGGTTCATAAGGATGCTCCGCCAAAGGAAGAAACTCAACGTGGGTGTACCCCATTTCAGAAATATAGTCAACCAGATCTATTGCCATTTCACGATAGGTCAGAGATCTGTTTTCTTCGGATTTTCTTTTCCAGGAGCCAAAGTGCATTTCATAAACAGAATGAGGTTGGTTGTGCGCATTTACAACAGATCTTTTGTCCATCCAGGATTTATCACTCCATTCATAGTTTGTATCCCAAACTATTGAGCCGGATAATGGTGGTCTTTCTGCCTTAAATGCATATGGGTCTGCTTTCATTCTTATTCGACCGTGATTGCGGGGATAAATTTTATATTTATATACTATGCCTTGTTTAAGCCCCGAAATAAACCCTTCCCATATACCGGACCCGTCCCATCTCGAATATAGCATATGGTTTTCTCCATTCCATTGATTAAAATCTCCAACAACACAAAGACTTTCAGCATTTGGAGCATAAACCGCAAAATAACACCCTTCTATGCCATTAAGAATAATGGGGTGGGCGCCCATTTTAGTGTAAAGATGATAGTGTTTCCCCGTTATAAAAAGAGAAATATCAAAATCTGTAAATAATGAGTGTGCATATACCTGACTGGAATTCATGGTCCGAATATATTTAGGCAAGCAATATACATATACCGCCTGGAAAAATGTAATTTCTTTTAAAATATTGTTTTTGACTTTGAAATCTATTCTATAAAATCCGTTCCGCCCTGATTTTCAATCAATATACCTTTAAACATTTTGTCCTGTATATATTTTCTTTCTGGTGATATTGTTTTGTTAATATATTTTTCCATCATAAGACTTGCAATCGGGGCAGCCCATTGAGCCCCAAAGCCTGCATTTTCTACAAAAACAGCTATGGCAATCTTTGGGTCGTTTTTTGGTGCAAATCCAAAAAACACTGAGTGATCTTCACCATGTACGTTTTGTGAGGTTCCGGTTTTACCACATATATCAAGTCCTTGAACATAAACAAGTCTTGAATTACTTAGTGTGACAACTCTTTCCAATCCATCAATAACATAGGGGAAGTATTTGGGGTCAATCCTTACATTTTTTTTTGTTTTAAATTCTTTTGGAATTGGTGCTCCAGAAAGATAACTCTTAATCAGGTGTGGTGTAAAATAGTGGCCTCTATTTGCAAGAATTGCAGCTAAATTTGCCATTTGAACTGTCGTTAATTGCATCTCGCCTTGCCCAATGCCTAAAGACAATATCCATGCAGATCTCCAGCCATTCGCTTCCTTTCTGTATAACCTGTCATAATAAGTTGAGTTTGGTAAAAAGCCTTTGTTTTCATAACTATAGTCTAATCCCAATTTATTGCCCAATCCAAAATCGTGCAAATAATTAACCAACGTGTCAAGCCCAATTCCAGGCTTTTTGTAGCTGTATAAATCCAACAATTCTCGAATAAGAGTAAAATAATATGTGTTGCAGGAATACTGAATCGCTTCAGATATTCCATCTGCAGAGGCATGGGGATGACATTTTTGAACTTTGGTTCCACTTAATCGGTAATATCCTGGGCAATAAATCGAACGGTTAGGGTAGGTTGTACCTTTTTGCAATGCAATAAGCGATAATATTGGCTTGAATATGGATCCCGGAGGATATTTGTTTGTAACGGCCCTATTATTTAATGGTCTGTTTAATGTGTCATGTATGAGTATACTCATTCCTGCCCCTCGATTGCCGTCAAGATTTAGTATATTCGGGTCATAAGATGGTGCACTCACCATGGCCAATATTTCACCTGTAGATGGTTCAATAGCTACAATTCCACCACGCTTATTGATCATTAAACTGTCTGCATAGGCTTGTAATTCAAGGTCGATACTTATTTTTATATCTTCTCCGGGAGTTGCTAAACTGTCCAATCTACCATTATCGTATGAACCCACCTGTCTGCCGAGATTATCCTTTAATATATAATTAATGCCCTTTGACCCACCAAGTTCAGTTTCATAAGCTATCTCCAGTCCTGATTGTCCAATATAATCTCCAGGGCCGTAAACGCCATTTGAATTGTCTATAATTTTTTTATCAACTTCCCCTAAGTAGCCTAAAACATGTGCTGCGTGTGCATGAGGATAGCCCCTAATATTTCTTTGAGTAGGATAAAATCCAGGGAATTTGTACAGGTGCTCATGAAAAATGGCATATTGTTCAGGACTTACTTTTGGAAGGAATACAAAAGGGATAGATTTGTGAAATTGTACATTTTTCCAATCTTTATTTATATTTATTATAAACGTCTCTTTATCTATGTCTAATAGTCTACAAAATAATGCCGTATCCATTTTAGGATTTATTTTATTGTATATCGCACTAATGACATAAATTGGTTTATTGTACACCAATGTTTTTCCATTTCTGTCAAAAATCAATCCCCGCGAAGGGAAGATTTGGCTTTTCTCAAGTGTTGTTCTTTGAGCCTGTTCTTTGTAATCAGAAGAAAATAATTGGAGTTGAGCCGCCTTCAATACTAAAATAGTGGAGACAATAGCCATAAAATATATAATGTTATACTTTCGATGTTCTAATAAACTCATATAGCCAATCTTTTTAGTATTTTAATATTTAGTTCTGAAAATAAACTGAGATATTAGAATGACTACAAATGAAACAATAAAACTAAAGATTGTATTTAAAAATATTTCAAAAAAGAAAACATATGAAAATGCCTCTAAGCTAAAATAAAGAAATATGTGTATTAACAGCGCAATACTTAAATATGATACAAACCATGCGGTTCCCATTTGTTTAATTGTAGGTATGTCATTTATACTGTATCCTTCAAATGGTTCCAGAAAGGCAATAATTGTATTTCGGATATATGCTGTAAAAACCATTGCCGCAGCATGAACACCCAAAGAATCATAAAAGACATCCATCAAAATACCTAATAGAAATGCTAAACATAAAAGTACTGCCCTGGGCGTTTTAACTGGCAAAAGTAAGATAGCTGCGGGGTAAATTAGAAAATGAATAAAAGCAAATCCCCCTAAAGAAAATGTAATGTATTTAAAAATCCATACCTGAATAAAAAAAATGATAATAAATCTAATGATATTTGTTGAAATACTTTTATTCACTATTACCCTCCCTTTCCAGTTTTAACTGTTCTTCACCAAATCTGTTTTGTATTACATAAGCGTACTTAACGTTTGTCAAATCATTAAATAATCTAATAGTAATATCATAATTATTACTTCCAGGAATTGTCTTTAATTTTTCAATCCTACCAACTAAGATGCCTCTTGGAAACATTGTAGAATAACCGCTAGTTATAACTGTATCTCCGACCAGTATTTTTTCATGTTTTGGGACCGATTCCATAGACATTCTTAGTGGATCAATATCTCTCCAAACCAAGCTTCCATGACCTTTTCTGTTTTTTATAGCACAACTTATCCTCGTTTGACTGTTTAAAAGAGTCATTACTTGTGCATAGTTGGCTGATGTATTATTTACAATGCCAATAATACCTTTGGACGAAGCTATGACACCCATCCCCGACCTTATGCCCTCCCTATTTCCCTTACATAATGTGAGGTGGTTATTTCTTAGATTCACCGTACTATTACAAATGGTAGTGGGGATAAGGTTGTATTGACTATAAATACTATCATTATCAGGAATATTATCCCCTGAATACTCTCTTAAGATAAGGTTTTCTATTAATGTTGCATTTTCATGCATTAGGCTGTCATTTTCTTTTCTTAGGTTTGCAAAGTTGGCAATTTTTGCTTTTTGCGCTGCAATCTTTGCAGCAAATACATTTGATGAATTTAAATATATTTCTTTTTGTGTTTTGTTGTAATTTATGATGAAATAAAAGCAGAAAATCTCAAGCAACACAAATAATATGTGCGCCCCAAACTTAACAAAAAGTTGAATGACATTGTACATTCAGAACTTGAATTTGATTTTGTCAAATACTCTTTCTGTCCATCAGAAAAGAATATCTATGTGAATTTTTTAATGCAAGTCCGGTTCCGCGAACTACTGCCCTTAATGGATCGTCAGCTATATGTACTTTCAATTTTGTTTTGGCCGACATTCTTTTATCTAACCCCCTTAACAAGGCGCCACCGCCAGTTAGATAAATACCCGTTTTATATATATCTGAGGATAATTCAGGAGGAGTATCTTCAAGTGCTTTCAAAACTGCTTCTTCAATTTTTGCAATGGATTTATCAATTGCCTCAGCCACCTCAATATGTGTTGTAAAAACCTGTTTTGGAATACCTGTCAATAAGTCCCTACCATTCACGGCATATTTTGGTGGTGGATCTGTAAGGTCCGGGATAGCAGCGCCAACGTTTATTTTAATTTGCTCAGCCGTTCTTTCCCCAATCAGGATATTATGTTTTCGCTTCATATAGTCAATAATATCATTTGTAAACTCATCTCCTGCTATCCTTATAGATTGGTCAGTTACAATTCCTGAAAGTGCTATGACGGCAATTTCTGTAGTTCCTCCTCCAATATCTATTACCATATTGCCAATAGGTTCTTCTACATCAAGACCAATTCCAAGTGCCGCTGCCATCGGTTCGTGAATGAGATACGTTTCCTTGGAATCTACATGGTCTGCAGAATCAAAAACTGCTCTCTTCTCTACTTCAGTGATTCCTGAAGGAATACAAATAACCATTTTTAAATGTGTAAAAAATCGTCTTTTTTCCCCAATCATGTTTATTAATCCCTGAATCAGCGCTTCTGCGGCTTGAAAATCAGCTATTACTCCATCTTTCAAAGGTCTGATTGTTTTAATATTGTCGTGTGTTTTTTCATGCATTTGCATGGCTTTATTTCCTACAGCAATAATCTCACCGGTCTGCCTGTTGATCGCTACAATGGAAGGTTCGTCGACTACAACCTTGTCATTCTGAATGATTAGGGTATTAGCGGTACCTAAATCTACTGCCAATTCCTGTGTGAAAAAATTAAAAAATCTCATTTTATGATCGGTTGAATATATAAATATTATGATATTACGGATAAACTTTCCGCAACGAGGTGCAAAAATAAGGTTTTTCGTGAATATAGCTTTAACTTTTATTCAATATTGATATAATTATTTGTAATTGTGGGGGTTAGACAATTTTTAAGGCCCTACGATAATCTCTACCATTTGATCCTGATTAAGGTATTTTTGCGCTGCCTTAATAATGTCTTCCGGACTTAATTCTTTTATTTGTTCAATGAATAATTCAAAATCGTTTTCATTTTGTCCTACCATTATTAATGCTTTTGCAAAGGACGATACATTCATTGGTCCGTCAAGCATATTCATAAAATTACCCATTAGATAGTTTTTCACCATATCCAATTCTGTCAAATTAATTTTTTCATTCTGCAACAAGTTCATTTGAAAATATGTCTCATTCAATATCAGATCGGCATATTGTGGCGCCGCTTCCGTACTGACATAAAAACACCCATCGTATAACATTTGATCCATGTTGCTTGAGATATCATATGTGTATCCTTTATCTTCACGAATACTGGTCATCAGTCTCGATCCAAAATATCCACCTAAAATAGTATTTAATACAAAAAATACCGCATTGTCTTCGTGGTGTTTATCAAAGAGTTTACAACCAATTTTAATGGCACATTGATGATCGTTCTTTGTTGTTATTTTTATTTCCTTTTTAGCTATAGGAATAAGACTTTCCTGATATAATTTTTGTTTTGAATACTTTGGTATTTGTCCAAAATAATCGGAAACACACTTCCTTGTGTCGTCCGTAATTCTGCCGCTTAAAAAAATAACTGCCTCATCAGTTCCATAATAATCATTAAAATGGCTAACTATTTTTTGCTTGTCAATTTTATGATATTCTTCCTCAAAACTATTATAACCGTAAGCATGTGCTTTTCCGAAAATCTCTTCGGTAATTTGTCTGTAAGCTATAACTTCATTCTTGGTAAGTTCTTCTTTAAGCTTTTGAATATTCAGGTGTTTAAATTTTTGAATCTCTACTTCCGGAAAGGATGGTTCTGTATACATCGAGGATAGTATGGGCAGAATATGGTCAATATGTTTAGTCAGGCTGTACATTGAAGTGTATGAAAAATCCATGTTTGAACCAGTCTTGATACTGGCGCCATAATAGTCTATTTTTTCAGCAATCTCTGATGAAGTCATCGTGCCGCATCCCTCTTTTAAAAGCGATGAGGTGGCTCGCCCTATGAGCTTGTAATCTTCTTTGGACCTTCCCGCTTTGTGTACGATTTCAATTTTTATTATTTCCTGACTTCCAAAATTTACCTCACATACCTTAATGCCATTGGATAAATAATATTGCTGAAGATGTGGCATAGGAAGTTTCCCAATTGGAAATATAAGCGGACCTTTCTTTCTATTCAACTATAACATATTTTTATTGTCTCAAAAATACTCCTATTATTATTAATGAACTAAAAAGTGCTGAATAAATGAAAAATCTTCTTAAATTGTATTTTATATTATTCAATATCATTCATATGTTAGGAAATATCGCAATATGCATTATTTTTGTGTCCCAAAGGAAATAATCCGATATGACAATTATTTTGACTTTGCAAAATAATGTCATAAAAAACGAATTTGTAAAAAGGTAAAAATGAGATTTGAAGTTTCTTCAACAGAATTGTTAAAACAATTAAATATTGCATCAGGAGCTATAAATGCCAATCCTGTTTTGCCAATTATGGAAGATTATTTGTTTGATGTTAAAGATAATATACTTACAATAACGTCAACTAATTTGGAAACCACCATAATAACTCAAATTGATGTTACTGCTGATAAAAATGGCGTTATGGCAATTCCCGCTAAAATCCTTCTTGACACAATAAAAGCCCTTCCCGAGCAACCGATAACTATAACCGTTGACGAGAACAATGGCATAAAAATACTTTCTTCTTTTGGCGTTTACAAACTATCCGGTGATTCTCCGGAAGATTTTCCAAGTCCTCCCGAAGAAGATGATGTGGAAACTTTGACATTAAATTCTAAAAAAATTCAAAAAGGTATTACAAATACTACTTTTGCAACAAGTAATGATGAATTAAGGCTGGCAATGACAGGCGTCTTAATTCAAATAGACTTTACTAAATTACATTTTGTAGCAACTGACGCACATAAGCTGGTAAAATACACTATTGGAAATCTAAAAACTGACATAGCAAAATCACTCATCATACCCAAAAAGGGTTTAAATCTTGTTAAAAGTGCTCTAACTGAAGAATGTGACGTTACCATCAGTTTTAATAAAGCCAACATTTTCTTTTCGTTTGGCAGAACTAAAATTGTTTGTCGCCTCATAGATGCCAAATATCCAGAATATAACGCAGTCATTCCTGTCGAAAACCCATATGAAGCAATTATCAATCGGAAGGATTTTCTTAATTCATTAAGAAGGATAGGTATATATGCTAATAAATCTACCAATCAGGTAATACTTAACCTTACTGAAAAAACTATGACCATCTCTGCTCAGGATTTAGATTTCTCAAACGAAGCCACGGAACAACTAAATTGTACTTTTTCCGGAGAACCAATGACAATTGGATTTAATGCTAAATTTTTAGGAGAAATGTTAAGTGTTTTGGAAAAAGATGATATTAGGCTTCAACTTTCAACGCCTAGCAGGGCAGGCCTTATTGTACCTCTGGATGAAGAAGTAGGAGAATCATTATTAATGCTTGTGATGCCCGTGATGATGGGTAACTAATCACCTCACATGAAAATCGGTCTTTTTTTCGGTTCGTTCAACCCTGTTCACGTTGGTCATATGATCATAGCCAATCATATGGCTGAATATACTGAATTAGATCAAATATGGATGGTTGTTAGCCCTCAAAATCCATTAAAATTAAAGGCTTCCCTGGCAAAAGATCATGATAGGTTACATTTGGTTCAAATTGCCATTGGAAATAATTTAAAACTTAAGGCTTCAAATGTTGAATTCAATCTGCCAATTCCATCTTATACTATTGATACGCTCGTACACCTTAAGGAAAAACATCCTGAAAAAACATTTAGTCTGATTATGGGTGGCGACAATATTTCAAGTATTGAAAATTGGAAAAATTATAAAATATTGCTCGCTGAATACGATATATATGTTTATCAAAGACCAGGATACGACATTGGAAAGTATTCGAGCTACCCCAGGATAAAAGTTCTAAATGCCCCAATGCTGGATATATCAGCTACATTTATAAGAAACGCCCGTAAAAATAAAAAATCTATACAATATTTGGTCCCTGATGTTGTATTTCATTATCTGGAAAACTCAAATATGTATAGATAATTTTTAACCGATGCATTTTATTATCTAATTTATATCGCTTTTGTAGCAAAACTCCACAAATCCAGATATGGTCCTTAGTAAGGGAAACATTAATTTTTTTTTATACCTCTTAAATATCGTACCATAAAAATCCAAATCAAATTTATTAAGGAAATTGAATCATCTGTCTTGATCGCTCGTTTTTTTTAAAATACAAATTTCATTCTCTTTTAAACAATAATATTCAATCATTTAACCTTATAATAATCTGAAAACATCCAGAATCATGGCTAAGCTTCTACTTACAATAGGTAATATATTTTGTTTAATAATCTTTTTAAATGCCCAATCTAATCTAAGCATAGGTGAGTGGAAATCACATCTGGCATATAAAGATGGCTTGTCAGTTACACAAAGTAAAGACAAGGTAATCTACGCATCCCAAAGGGGGTTGTTTACAATTGATAAGGAAGATCTCTCGATAGACTTTTTTTCAAAAGAAAATGGATTATCCGATGTAAATATTTCAAAACTAAGTTTTGACAAAAAAAACGAACAACTCATTATAGTTTATAAAGACAATAACATAGATATAATGAAGGGCTCAGATGTAATTAATATTCCTTTTATCAAAACGAGCAATAGTGTCCTTGGTAGTAAAACTATTAATGATATTTTCATATCACAAGAAGAAATTTACTTTGCTACTGACTTTGGAGTTTTGGGTTTCGACCCAAAAAAACTGGAGTTTGCGTTTACAACTTATACAAATCTTGAGGTACAAAGTGTGGTTTATCATGACGGCTTTATATATGCCGGAACTATCGGCGGTTTGTACAAAATAGCTGTAAAGGGAACAAATTTATCTGATTTTAATTCCTGGAAATTTTTGTCCTCCACAGTAGGGCTTCCAAATTCGTATACAGTAAATTCATTAGCAGTGTGGGGTAATACCATTTTCGCTTTAATAAATAATAAAGTATACAAGTTAGGGAATGATGGGCTTTTTACCGTCATTTTTGCAGCTTTGGATGACCAGGAAAATATAAATTTTATCTCTGGTGAAGGTACAAGTCTAATGGTGGGAGTAGAAGATATGAGAAATATTAGCCGTACTTTTTTTATTGATGTGGCCAACAATATTCTGGAAGGAGGCGCCGGTTGTATTAATAAGGCAATCTATTCCATTGAAGATGAAAAAGGTAGAATTTGGTATGCTGATTTATTTGACCCTATAAGATACACCGAAACAAAAACCATGGGGTGCAAAAAACTAATATTTCCTGTTCCTTTTGCCAATTCCGCCGGTGAAGTAACATTTAAAGATAATGTCGCTTATATCTCTTCTGGTGGCGTGACCGAAGACTACCAATACAATAATACAAAATGGGGAATATATCTGTACAAAAACCAAATTTGGGAAAATATCAATCAGGACAACGTTCCATTAATGGCAAATCCCGACTTTAATAATATTCAGGCCATAGCTCCACACCCTGAAACAGAAGATATTTTTATCGGTAGTTATTATAATGGTATTATCCGATATAACCCTGTTACAAAAGATGCACAGCTATGGAATAAAAATAATAGTATATTGCAAGGCGTTGTAGGGGATGAGAGTAGGACAAGAATTTCAAGTTTGGTCTTCGACAAACAAAACAACCTTTGGATTTCAAATTACGGATCTCCAAAACCTCTCGCTGTAAAAACAGATAATGATAGCTGGTACGCCTTTAATACTCCCGGTGCTACAAGTCTTGCAGATATTGTAGTTGATCATGAAGGAAATAAATGGATTGCCGTTGTTGGGGTTGGAAACGGACTTCTTGTATTTAATGAGGGGGATAATCTCGAGGATCCTACTGATGATAAAAGTAGGTATATTACAAAAAATAACAGTGAAATTATAGGAAATAAAGTTAATTGTCTTGTCGTAGATCTGGAAGGTAGTATCTGGGTTGGAACTTCAGAGGGGCCGGTAGTTTTTGATTGTGGAGATCCTTTTAATGAAGTTTGTAGGGGTAATACCAGAAAAGTAATTGTTGATAATATTCCTGCTTTATTATTAAAAGATGAAGACATACTTTCAATAGAAGTAGATGGTGGGAATAGGAAGTGGTTTGGCACCCGAAATGGTATTTTTGTTCAGTCTCCGGATGGTATTACTCAGGAAATGAAATTTGATGTTAAAAATTCTCCACTCTTAGACAATAAAGTTACCGAGCTTAGCTTTAATGCCATTTCGGGAGAGATGTTTATCACTTCTGCGGGTGGGATCCAAAGCTATAAAACAGAAACAACCACTGCGGGTAATTCTTTTAGTTCAAATGTCTATGCATTTCCTAATCCTGTCAGACCAGACTATAATGGTCCGATAGCCATCACTGGTTTAGTGAGAGATGCCAATGTAAAAATAACGGACATTTCGGGCAAACTTATTTACGAAACAAAAGCACTTGGTGGACAAGCGATATGGGACGGAAAAGATTATAATGGTGTAAAAGCCAGTACCGGTGTTTATTTGGTTTTTAGTGCAAATGAAAATACGTCAAAAGAATCTCAAGCGTTTGTCACCAAAATCTTGGTTGTAAATTAAGATTTCTTTACTGCCCCAACGATTCGAACTTATCTTGTAATTAGAAGTTTTACTAAATTTGTACCAATCTTTATACTATATAGACCAGATGAAAGAGAAGAAATATCAATTTTTTCAGAAATTATATTTGATTGAAAAACAATATTTCCAAACAAATCAATGATATGAAGTGGTTGATTTCTTTCTTCAATATCAATGTAAATAAATTCAACAGCAGGATTGGGATAAACCTTAATTGTTGAATTGTTTTGAATGTTATTAATTGACACTGTTTTAGAAAAAATAAAATTATTATTTCGGTCTACCTGTTTTAATCTATAATAATTTATGCCCTGCCAAGGTGTTTCGTCCAAATAACTATACTCTTGTGAGGTGCCTTGATTATTTTCTTTAGATTTAATGATCTCTTTGGGCTGAAAATTTATACCATCTTTGCTGCTTTGGACTTCAAAATAATCGTGGTTAATTTCTGACACTGTCTTCCACTCTAAAAAATTATTTTTCCCTTTTTGAAAGCCTTCAAATTTTGTTAATTCTACCGATAATATCGAGAAACAATTCTGAATAATAATTTCCTTACTCTCGCAATTTTGAGCATTGTTTTCTATTGTAGAGAAATTTAAAAGACCAGAAAGGTATTCACACACACTATTCACCTCACAGTACGTCAATAAAGAAGAGTTTGTTATAATCAGATTAAAAATGCCTGATGCATTAATATTATGTAACCCATTCAAGCTAGTTAAAGCTGCATTGTTACTAATATTAATAATACCTTCAATTGTTACAATATTACTTAAAGCACCCAAACTTGATAATGTCGGATTTCCATAAATATTAATTCCGCCACCTATCGCAGTTATCCCTGAATTAATCCCGGATAAACTTGTCATTGATGCATTATTATAAATTTCAATGCCCCCGCCAACATAATTTAAAGAAGTTAATCCTGTCAGGTTAACTAAATTAGCAGATTCACCGACAAAAAGAGACCCTTGAATAGAGGTAAGGCTTTCTAAGCCAAAAAGAACATTTAGCACTGGGCTATCAGAAATTTGAAGCCCTGACTCAATTGTAGTTATGTTTCCTAATCCTATTAAATTAGTAAGATTGTTATTAGAAATAAAAACATCTCCATTTATTGTATCCAATTGGGCATTTAATCCTATTAAGCTGGTCATGTTTGGGTTATTATATACCTGAAGACTTGATAGTGAAACAAGACCGTCTAAGCCCGACAAGTCAGCCAACATCAAATTATCGCTAATTATAAGGGCCTCGCTGATGGATGTGATGGTTGATAAACCGTTTAAATTAGTAATGTTGGCGCCAGAAATGGTTAAATTTCCTACTATTTGGGTACATCCCAAATTGGGAAAATTATCTATTTCTGCTTGTGTTGTGAAAATAAGGTTTCCAGTTAAGCATGGTTGAGATTGAATGGTAAATTGCAAAAGACAGACTAAAAAAAAGCACAAATTGAACGTTTTCATTTTAATTGGATTAATTGATAACAATAATAAAAAATGTACAATAGGGTGCGAAAAAAGTAAATACGATACAAACTTAATATAAGTTATTTATATATTATGTTTTTTGTTAATATATTTTTCATAAATAAATAAATGTATGTATATTGACCTATATGTCAACAACATATGATTAATTGTGATATTGGTTGGGTGGCGCTACAACACATTATATCAGTTGTCCGGAAAAAGCATTTTTTAGCGCCGGGAAAATAGATCTTCGGGCTAAAGTAAACTTTTTAAAAGATACACCTTCATTCGGGTTTCTAAATATTGTATTGGCCATAATCTTATGCCAATAAATAGTATATAGTTTTGTCCTTTGTGATTATTACTTGTAAGACTTTTTTGTCTTAGGTAATTTATTTAAAGACCAATTGTTAATAGGTCTCCAATGTTGACATACCCTTCGGTAATACACATTAGATTGGTGCCAAATATAACATTGTTTCCCAATTTTCGATACGTATTAAGTACTTTCAGCGGTTCATCATTGATTGCCGTCGTCTGTTGATCTATATTAATTATCATACATCTTCCACATGGTTTGAGATTGACAAAATCTGAGTTGCCTATTTTAATGTTTTTCCAAGAATCTTCTTCATGAGGAAAATTTGAAGTTACAACAATATTAGGTCTGAAACGATTCATTAAAACAGTAGTTTGCAATTTTGTATTTAAAAACCGAAGGCTTTCTTCTCCTATAAGTAAATAGGGATATCCATCTGCAAGGCTTACATTGATATTTATATCTTTCGTTTTGTTGTGATGTTTTCTTGAAAACTCTGATTTTATTTTTACCAGCGTTACTTTCCTTTCTAAAAGTCGGGAAAACCAGTTGTTGACATGCTCACTTACTACGTTGGTTGTGGTTACGTCATCCCAAACTTTAGTAACAATATCTTCTTCGGAAGTTTCATTTATGCCAAAAGAAATTTTTTCGCTTTTGTAATTTATGCTAATAAAATCATCTTCAATTGCGGGGATAAATAGCGCCATTTGTGTCGCAGAGCGTTGTGTTAAAAATTTATTTTCCTCATCAAGCAACATCCATCTCCTGTCGTATTCAAAGCCAGCTTCACAAGCTTTCGAGGAAGAAACTGAAATTCCTGCTAAACTTTTAATAGGGTAAATTATGAGTTCTTTTATTGTATACATATTAATAATTGTCCACTATTTAAAATATTAAAATTTTTTTATAACTACTGTTGAGACTCTAGTTATAAAAAAATTCACATCATCTTTTCTAAATGAAACACAAAATACCAACTTTGTTCTTTCGTTGAAATGAAAATAGTAAATCTACAAACAAACTTAAATAATGAAGTTTAATTTACCATATAAATTTTATCATTTAATTATTTATTACGTAGTCCATAATGAATTGTATGGTCACCATTAAGGTCAAGGAGGATTAAATTAGTTTTCTTATCTTTGTACCATAGCATAATTTATGGGCCAATACAAAAAATTATCATCCGGCAATCCAGCTATCAACACTCAATTTACTTTTTATCCAAAGGAAGTAAAAAAGTTGAGTTACTACACTGATGGGTTAAAGCAGAAAAATCGATATATCCTTAGTGAATGCATCACACTACTGGAAAGCAGAAATGTTAAAAAGCGAAGTTTATCAGACCGCTTGATTGCATCTCTCTCCGAAAATACCTATACATCAATTCGCCTGGGAATAACCGGTACCCCTGGCGTAGGGAAAAGTACTTTTATAGAGTCTTTAGGGTTATTTCTTATTGAAAAAGGTTATCGTCCTGCTATTCTTGCTATAGATCCTTCAAGTCACACTTCAAAAGGAAGTATTTTGGGTGACAAAACCAGAATGGAAAAATTATCAGTACATCCTGATGCCTTCATCAGACCAACGCCTTCATCGGGTGTTTTAGGTGGAATCGCCTTGTACACAAAAGAATCAATCCTCCTTTGTGAGGCCGCTGGATTTGATTTTATAATAGTTGAAACCATTGGTATTGGTCAATCTGAAGTGGAGGTAGGCAATATCACCGACATTAATTTATTGCTATTGCAACCTGGGGCGGGTGATGATATTCAGGGAATTAAACGAGGGATAATTGAAAGTGCTGATATATTTGTAGTAAATAAAGCAGACGGACCACAATTAGATCTAGCTAATCGCACTAAAATATCATATCATAACGCATTACAATTCTTTCATCATCCTGAACCAGGTTGGGACACCCCCGTTTTCCTTTGTTCTTCGCTTGAGAATCGTGGAATTAGCGAAGTTTTTGATGCAATCATGAATTATATACGTTTGATTATAAATAAAGGAAGCTTTTTAAATCACCGCAAAATGCAAGAAATCAATTGGTTCGAAAAACAATCGCAACTTTTAATCCAATCTTTAGTTTTGTTAAATCCTGAAATAAAAAAAGTATACTTAATCTTGCTTAATAAACTTAAAGAACAAAAAATTAATAGCCCTCTTGCGCTTAGAAAAATGGGCAAAGCATTAAGTAAATTATTAATTACCGCTTCATAAAAATTACTTCTTGAATCAAAATTTGGCTCCGATTATTTTAATTTGGGTCATTAAGTCTGACATTAGCGCAACATGGATAAATCTATTTCCATAATTGCCAAAATAAAGTGAATTATTGTTTTGAGTTATTTTTGTATCATACCCTATGTTTTCGCCCAAACCCATATGGTGGAATACCCAATGTGGCCGCCCGGCCCATACGTTAGTTAATGTTTTGCCCCGAGCTAAAGGCACCCTTAGAAAATTATTTCGTGAATCCCAATCACCAAAGTAACCTCCAAATAACATTGTAAATACACTTTGCAAGTCCGAGGAAACAAAATCATTTGTACTGCCTATACCTCCTGCAATGGTATATGTTCCGCCACCACAACCGTAAGACCATAAATAACTACTATATTTCATAACAGAAATGTAATCACCTTCAAGCACATTTTCTAAACCCACCAAAGGCGCTGCATTTCTCCAACCACTTTATGAAAAAGCTTCACCTCCAAAAAAACCAAAATTGTCGTCTATTACCGCTCTGTGAATAGGGTCAAATATTTTATGTTCATATTCGTGGTCTTTTTTAAAATATTGCCGAATTAAATCCTCTTCAGGTAAGCCAAAAGCATCCATTTTCGCAAAGTCGACACGTCCGATCTGCAATTCCACATCACTTGGTAAAATGTTTTGATCATATTTACCATCAGAAGGTATATTATGGTTTCGTTCGTCACTTGCTTCGAAACTATTGACGATGTTGTCCGTCCATATTCCGTTGATATCAGCATAAAATACATCTGCCGGCCAAGCCCCCAAATGATCGGGATGCCCGTCCGGATATATTCTGCCACTATATGGTACAGGAATATGACCAAGTAGAAATACTGCTTTCGTCCTTTGTTTTTCTATATTGTAAACATTAATTATCCTAGATTTTAAACTTTCCACCGTTGCTTGTGGTGAAACATTAACCGTGATGATATCCCAACCATCGCCTGCTATATCGTTTTGTAATAATGCTATTTCTGTAGATAGTGGGGCCATAAGGGTGCTATCTACATCCAAAATAAGGCTGCCACGATTTTCTACTAACGGTATATCAATGCCGGAATAGATATACCCATCTCCTTTGAATCCATTTCCATTTCTTATGATTTGATATTCGTATGTATTACCCTTCACGATGGTTGAATCTATATAATCCGTCGCGGTTCCGTCTAATGTTGCTTTAGGTACACCCTAGCTATTTGCTGTTTTTTGTTTTCTATAAATTACGTATGAGATAGCAAGATCGTTTTTTAACCAAGTCAACTTAATTTTGTCTGGGTTAGATTGTGTAATTGCTTTCAACTCCACAGATGCATCTTTTGCAGTTTGGGCATTAATAGTAACAAAGTAAAAATTTAATACTGCTAAAATCAAAATGTTTTTCATCATTCTAATAAATTTAAAGCAACCTATTTACTTCAATAGCTGTCCGGATAACCTCATTAACTCCAAATGTGCCATTCTTGCTTCAAAAGCAGAAGTAATTTTTCTGAATTCAACATCGACAAGATTAAGTTGAGCTTGCCTTAACTCAAGAGCTTCAATTGTTCCCAAACGCATTTTTTCTGTTGTAATATCTAAATTTTGTTCTGCAATTCTGATATTTCCTTCTTCGATTTTGGTCAGTTCCCGGGCTGTAAGATAATTATTGAATATAGTAAATAGGTCTGTTTTGAGGGACAATGCTGTTTGCTCTTTTGTAAGCTTACCCGTTTCTATTCCTAATTTTGCCACTTGTATCTCTCTCTTATTATTCCAACCGTTAAATATATTCCATCTTCCGGTAAGTCCATATGACAATCCTGCGTTCTGATTAAATTTTAGAATACCTATTTCTGCTTTTAATCTACTAAAATTATAACCAAGATTTAAGTCAATGGTCGGATATTTATTTCCCTCCCATAATTTTACATTCAACTCTGAAAGTCTGATATTTTTATCTGCCATCTGTAACATTAGATTCCGTTGTGCTGCCATTTCAGATAACTCCTGAAAATCTACATCCTTCTGACTATCCGTTAATGTCGAAATGTCAAATATGATTTCAGGTGATCTTCCCAATATTTCGTTCAGCTGTATCTTGGACGTTTTAAGTATCAGCTGTTGTCTGATCAGCGCAGAACTATCCGCATTAATATCAACTTTCGCCTGAAGAACAGATATCCCAGAGCCTGAGCCAACATTTTTTTTAAGTGATGCAAGTTCATATCTCTCTTTTGATATTTCTATTGCTTTTTGAATGGTTTCAATACGTCTTTGATGTTGTTCGATATTATAATATACAGACATCACCTGACTTACTGTATTTTCCATTTGCAACTTGATATTGAGTTCTCCTAAGGATTCAATTTCTTTTAGCCTATCTCTGTTTACAAACATACGCATACCGTCAAATACTGTCCATCCTAATTGAATATTGGCATTTATATTACTCGTATTTACACCGTTTCCCTCTCTTGTGTCTCCACTAAAAAACTCTTGTCTTGTATTATTGATATTATAATTATTGCCAAAATTAAGTGCTACTTCAGGCAAAAGGCCAGCATTACCTGTGGTGTTGTTTGTTTTGTTTATAACAGCATCATTTATTGCAATTTTTACATTAAAATTGTTTTGCAATGCAATCCTGACAGCTTCATCCAGACTTAATGTCTCCTGTCCGGTTGCTGCGCTTAGGAATAGAAAGATAAATGTGAAAAAAAGAATACTAATGCGCACCATCTTCGTAAACTGTTTTATTGCGGGATAAATATGTATATAATGCCGGTATAACAAATAATGTAAGCAACAAAGAAAACATTAAACCACCTATGATAGCTATACCCATAGAAACTCTTGAAACCGAAGCTGCACCTAAGGCAAGTGCAATTGGCAATGCGCCCAGCACTGTTGCAAGGCTGGTCATAAGAATCGGCCTTAGTCTGGATATAGCTGCTTCTTTTACCGCTTCAACTGACTTAAGTCCTTCCTCTTTCCTTTGATTGGCAAATTCCACGATCAATATTCCATTTTTAGTGACTATTCCTATTAATACAATAATCCCGATCTGGCTGAAAATATTCAGGGTAGAGTCTGTATACCACAATGCCAGTATGGCACCTGCCAAAGCAAGTGGAACCGTAAACATAATGATCAAAGGATCAATAAAGCTCTCAAACTGTGCAGCCAGTATTAAATACACCAACAGCAAAGCAAGTATGAATGCAAACAACAATGTAGATGAACTTTCTTCAAACTCTTTTGAAGGTCCGGATAGGTCTGTTGAATAATTATCATCCAATACTTCCCCCGCTATATCTCGCATGGCCTGTATTCCCTGACCCAAAGATACTCCCGGTGAAGTACCTGCCGATACAGTCGCAGACACATATCTGTTGAATCTATATAACTGAGGTGGATTACTTTGTTCTGACATGGTGATCAGGTTATCCAATTGTATCATTTCACCTTTATTACTGCGCACATATATGGACTTAAGGTCTTTAGGCTCGTTTCTATTTTCCTTATTAGCTTGTCCTATTATCTGATACTGTTTACCATCTTTAATAAAAAATCCTAGTCTTTGTTCTGCAAAATATAGTTGTAAGGCCTGGGCTATATCCATTACTGATACGCCCAATACTTGTGCGCGATTGCGGTCAATATCGATTTTAAGCTCAGGTTTGTTAAATTTTAAGTTAATATCAACTGCCTGAAATGCTTCATGTTGTCGTGCTGTTTCCAAAAAGGGAGGAATGGCCTTTTTTAACATCTCAAAATTGGGTGCCATTATGACAAATTGGACAGGTAGCCCTCCCCGTCGGTCACCAATCGTTTGTTCCTGACTTACAAAAACTCTTGCGTCAGTATATTTTTTAACTGTTTGAGCCAGTTCATCTGCAATTTGCATCTGAGACCTTGTCCTGTTTTCAGCTTCCACCAGAGATATTCGCACAAAACCAGTATTTGAAGCCTGTGATGCCCCAAATCCGGGAGCGGTAACAGAAAGAATGGCATCTTTTTCTGGTATTGCTTCTACATCGCCCATTAGTTTGGTAAGAAAGCTATTCATAAAGTCAAAAGATGCTCCTTCCGGGGCAGTGGCATTTACACTAAGGCGGCCTTTGTCTTCCATTGGAGCCAGTTCGGTAGGTAATCCTTTTCCCAGATGATAAATACTCCAGAAAGATAAAAGCATTATTAATACAGCTATCCATCTGATTCTAAAAAAACGAGCCAATCCTTTACCGTAAAGATTTGTCATTCCAACAAAAAACCGTTCAGTAACTCTATAGAAAGCCCCCTGATTGTCTCCATGTTTAAGTAAATTTGCACTCATCATGGGCGTAAGAGTCAATGATACAAAGGCAGATACCAAAACAGCACCAGCGACTACCACGCCAAACTCCCTGAATAATCTACCAGTAAGCCCTTGTAAAAACATAATCGGAAGAAAAACGGCTACTAAAGTAACTGTAGTGGAAACAATAGCAAAAAAAATCTCTTCTGAACCTTTGAATGCCGCTTCACGAGGAGACATGCCCTGTTCTATTTTCTGGTATATGTTCTCTAAAACTACAATTGCATCATCTACCACAAGTCCGGTAGCCAGTACAATTCCTAATAAAGTAAGAATGTTGATCGAAAAACCAGCCATATACATGATAAAAAATGCACTAATCAAAGAAATAGGTATGGCTAAAACCGGAATCAGAGTTGATCGCCAGTTTCGAAGAAATAAAAATATTACCAGCACTACCAGACCAAAGGCAATTAATATGGTTTCTTCAACTTCGCTGATCGCCTGCTTAATACCTTTGGTTGTATCCAGAGCAATACCTAATTTAAGATCTGAAGGCAAATCTCTTTTTATTATATCCAATCTTTTGAAAAATTCGTCTGCAATTGCAATATAATTTGCCCCTGGTTGCGGTGTTACAGCGATTCCTATCATTGGTATTGCTCCGTTTCCCCGTAACAATGACCGCTCATTTTCCGGTCTCATTTCTGCTATACCAATATCTTTAAATCGAATTATTACCCCATTATTTTCTCTGATGATCAAATTATTAAATTCATCTACCGTTTCTATTCTTCCGACTGTTCTGATAGTCAATTCAGTATTGTCCCCATCAATCCGCCCAGACGGCAATTCTACATTTGCGCTGGTCAATGCATTTCTGACATCCCCTGGAGTTATGCCCAAACCTGCAAGTTTTGCCGGATCCATAATCAACTTCATGGAATATTTTTTCTCTCCCCAGATACTTACACTGCTCACGCCAGATATCGTCTGAAATCTTTCTTTAAATAGATTATTCCCTATTTCCGAAAGTTCGAGCAATGAGCGTTGAGTACTCTGAACGGTCAATGAAAGTATTGGCTGTGCATTTGCATCTGCTTTACTTACGATGGGAGGGTTGGCATCGGGAGGTAGATTACGTAGCGCTCCTGAAACTTTGTCTCTGACATCATTGGCTGCTGACTCGAGATCAACTTCGAGATTAAATTCGACAGTAATGGTGCTCCGTCCGTCACTACTAGTTGAAGTGATCGCTTTTATACCATCTATTCCATTTACTGCTTGTTCTAATGGCTCTGTAATCTGAGAAATAATTACATCTGAATTTGCTCCGGGGTAATTGGTACTTACAGTTATAACAGGCGGATCTACACTCGGATAATCCCTTACCCCAAGATAAAAGAATCCAATAATTCCAAAAAGAACTATTAGAACAGACATTACTGTAGCTAGTACCGGTCTTTTTATACTGACTTCTGATAATCTCATCAGTTACTATTTATTGAGCCTGATTTATGATATTAACTTCTACAGGCATTTTCGGCTTAAGCTGCAGCATGCCTGAAACAATAACTGTATCGCCATCGTTTAATCCTTCCAGTATCTGAATTTCTTTTTCTGTCCTGATTCCGGCTTTTACCGGCACACTTACTGCTACTCCTCCTCGTTTCACAAAAAGTTTTGCTCCGGCTATATCGGGAATATAGGCAATGGTGGGAACCATTTTTACTTTTCTCTTTTCGCCTATAGAAATATTTATTTCAGCAAATGACCCTGGAAATAATTTACCGCCAGGATTTGAAAAGATCGCCCTTACTTTGGATGTCCGAGTATTTTGATCTATTTTGGGTTCTTTTGCGTAAACGTTTGCTTTATTTATAATATTAGATCCGGTCACTTTAAAATCTACAGTTATACCCTGATAAATTAAATTATTATATTTTTCAGGTATAGAAAATTCCAATTTAAGGGGTTGGGTGTTTTGGATTGAAGCTATGACAGTACTTGAAGATATAATTGCACCTGGACTTACATTCTTAAAGCCAATAATGCCGCTAAATGGAGCTGTTATTCTTGTTTTACTTATATCAACTTTAATAATATCCACATTAGCTTTCAGTAAGTTAAGGCTTGTTAATTGGACGTCATATTCTTCTTTGCTGATGGCCGTAGCAGCTAAAAGTTGTTTCATCCGCCCCTCTTTTTCTTCCGCCATTTTGATTTCAATATTTAGTTTTCGTACCTGGGCTTGCAAATCATCATCATTTAACTTTACCAACAACTGTCCTACTTTTATAAAAGTGCCTTCCTTAAAATATATTCCTGTTATTTTTCCGGAAATTTCACTTTTAATTTCAACTTCTTCATTGGCAACTATGGTTCCTGTAGTACTTATGGTTTCAGTAGTTATTTCTTCGCGCGTTATAATACCGTCTACTTTCAACACTTTTTGTTCAGTTTGTGTGGTAGCTTTTGTACCATCAACTTTTTTTCCTTCATTTTTACATGAAAAAAAAACAAGACCTGACAATAGGACTATTTTATAAACACTCATAACGATTATAATAATAAATTTGTAAGTACAATCTTATTTGTTACTAAAATGTTCATTTCAATGTAAAATTTCCGCCAACCCAACTGTATTGGTTTTGTATATTCAAAATTAACATAAAAATTATTTGGTAATTTTATTAACATTAGCGTGAATTCGATGAATAGTTAGTATTTGTTTTATCATGATTTTGCATTTTTTAAACAAAAATCCATACAAAACATTTGTTATTGACTCATTTTACAACCGGTGATCGCCTGTAGTTACCAATATTTAACCTATTCGGGATTTTATTGCTTCATCTTCTATAAAATTAAAATATAACTTATTGCTCTTCTGCAAGTTCTATATCAAACTCATATTAATATTACTTTAATATTGCATGATTATTATTAATTAACTTTCTACAATCTACAAAAAATATGCATAATAAATACATCAAACCTGAATTACCCGAGTAAGAGGTTATTATAATAAATAAAAAACTTCCAATACCAGAAGCACTTTTTTATGTGATTATATTGGTGGGATTGCTGGCATATAAAATATTTATCTTTGGAAACGGTGCTTTAGGCGGTCGCAATCCGTTTATACTTATCATGGGTGCTGCTGTTGCGGTAGTAGTCGGCCTCCTTAATAAAGTATCTTACCAACGAATAGTGGAAGAAGTTGGTCATAATTTCAAAATTATTATATTGAAATGTTAACATTACTCTAGACTCCTTTAGTAATTGCTTGGGAAACTTCTTTGATGTTTTGATGACGCAAACCATATTGGCTTAAAATCGCCAAGTCATTTACTGGATAAGTTAGTATTTTGATAGCCTGTAGCAACCTCAATTTAATGCATACCCTAACAGAAATCGGCGCCAAAATATCAAGTTTTGTTATAACTCTTTATAAAGAGCGCGTCAAATAATCTTTCATTTATTTCGCCAATAACTTTGTTGGAATTTTTCGTGAGTAGAAATGCCCCACTTTAATCAGCATGGCTGACAGTTTAATTAGACAAACATTCCTTTGATAGCCTGAGCTAAAAGATCTTTTCATTTCTAAGAGCTATTTTTTAACAGTTATAAACAATAGAGCCAATTTTTCCTTACTTTTGTAGTACCTAATCATTTTTAACCTATAAAATTTATACTTCATGGAATTTGAATTGACCGAAGAACAATTATCTGTCCAGGAAGCCGCAAGAGATTTTACCCAACGTGAATTATTGCCTGGAGTTATAGATAGGGACAGAGATATGAAATACCCGGCAGATCAAGTCAAGATGTTGGGTGAGTTAGGATTTCTGGGTATGATGGTTTCTCCAGAATATGGCGGTGGCGGAATGGACACAATTTCTTATGTGTTGGCAATGGAAGAAATAAGCAAAGTTGATAGCTCATGTTCAGTTATTGTCTCTGTTAATAATTCTTTAGTCTGTTGGGGAATTGAAACATATGGAACAGAGGCACAAAAACAAAAATATCTCGCAAAACTGGCATCCGGTGAGTGGATCGGCTCTTTTTGTCTTTCTGAACCAGAGGCAGGAAGCGATGCAACAAGTCAACGCACTACTGCGGAAGATATGGGCGATCATTATCTCTTGAATGGGACCAAAAACTGGATCACTAATGGAGGTAAATCATCTGTCCATCTTGTCATAGCACAAACCCACCCTAAATTAGGACACAAAGGCATCAATGTGCTTATCGTCGAAAAATCCTGGGAAGGCGTCCATATAGGCGCAAAGGAAGACAAACTGGGCATAAGGGCCTCAGATACGCACACCATCATGTATACTGATGTAAAAGTTCCAAAAGAAAATAGAATCGGAGACGATGGCTTTGGTTTTAAATTTGCGATGAAAGTCCTTTCAGGTGGGCGAATAGGAATTGCTGCACAAGCCCTCGGTATTGCTGCCGGAGCTTATGAACTAGCAGTTAAATACGCTAAAGAAAGGGAGGCTTTCGGAAAACCAATCAGCCAACACCAGGCAATTGCTTTTAAACTTGCTGATATGGCAACTGAAATTGAAGCAGCAAGACTCCTTGTTTATAGGGCCGCCTGGCTAAAAGATCAAGGCCTGGATTATACTTCTGCCGCAGCAATGGCAAAATTATTTGCTTCTGATGTGGCCATGAAGCATACTGTAGAAGCCGTTCAGGTTCATGGAGGATATGGCTTTGTAAAGGAATATCATGTTGAACGACTTATGCGTGACGCAAAAATAACTCAAATCTATGAAGGCACTTCAGAAATGCAGCGTATTGTAATCAGTAGAAATATACTTAACGGACAATTATACGAACCCCTTTGGAAAACACAAACAGTTTAAACAATAGATTCCGGTCGGGCATTGGAAATTCATGGAAATTGGGTACTTTCTGGGGTATTCCCGTGAAGGTACACTGGACCTTTGGGCTTCTCATTCTATTTGTTAGTTATTCTGCCTTTGCCAGTGGTGATAAGTTGGTTCAGGGCTTAGGTTTGATTACTTATGTGTTGGTGCTTTTTCTATGTGTAATTTTGCACGAATATGGTCACGCGCTTACGGCAAAAAAATACGGCGTGTATACAAAGGATATCATCATATCACCTATTGGTGGTCTGGCCAGATTGGAGAGTATGCCCGAAAAAGCCGTTCAGGAATTTTTCATTGCCATTGCAGGGCCAATGGTTAATCTTATTATTGGATTATTTTTGGCTGTAATCTTGTATTTTACTACTGGAAGAATGATTCCTGAAATATCTGATTTTAAATTTGACGAACCAATTGAATTTATAAGATACATTATCTGGATGAATTTTGCATTGTTTTTATTTAACCTTATTCCAGCATTTCCTATGGATGGTGGCAGAATACTTCGATCTCTTTTATCGATAAAACTTGGAAAGGTTAGAGCTACAAAAATTGCTGCCGGTATAGGGAGAATAATTGCTATCGTATTTGTTATTATTGGAATATTCAATCAACAATTGAGTTTATCTTTGATTGGACTTTTTATTTTTATGATGGCTGGAAACGAATATGATCAAACTAAAATTTTAAACATCCTTGGTAATACAAAAGTAAAAGAAATAATGCGTACTAGTTTTACCAGGTTGCACTTGAGTGATTATTATACCTCCGTGATAGAAAAATATTACAGAGAAGGCGAACAAAATTTTCTTGTTTTCGATTCAATGGGAAATGTGTCGGGCTCCATTCCAGAGTTATTCATTAAAGATACCATAAAAACGGGGACACATGACAAATCCGTCAATCAATTAATGTCCAAAAAACTTGGCTCTGTAAACCCTGAAGATAATCTTAAAACTGTAATTGAATTTATGCGGAAAGAAGGCATTGCAATCGTCTCGGTTATAGAAAATGACAATATAATCGGAGTACTTGATAGAAATAATATTGAAAATCACATACGCCTTAAGTCTGAGTAAAGTTTGTTAGAAATACATAATTACCCAAAGAGATATAGAATTCGTTTTTATGGTTTATTTTTATCTTGTCCACACGGTGTAACTTCCTAAGGAAAAAACTCCCAGAAGTATTGATTAAGGTGCCTTTCAGACATTGATAATTTGTTTCCAAAAATTCAAAAGCTGAAAACTTATCAGGTCTACATGCACAAGTGATGAAGTAAAGGGTCTACAGAATTGTATGTATTGAATCCATATTATTCGTCAGTATTCTAAATGCTTTTAATTCGGTTCGGTCTATCCTTCAAAAAATAAAAGACACATTACATGTTTTTGTATCCGTCAAATAATAATTACCTTTCTCACTTATTTCTGAAATCCTGAGGTCATGTCAGCATATATTCTTTTTGCTTTTGTATTTGGATATTTTGTTCTTTTGCTTTTCGTTGCCTATTTCACATCAAGGAACTCAAACAACGATTCGTTTTTTATTGGAAACAAAAACAGCAATTGGTTGCTGGTTACCTTTGGAATGATAGGTACATCTCTCAGCGGGGTTACATTTGTAAGCGTGCCGGGAACTGTTGGATTGGGGGGCTTCGGATATTATCAAGTAGTGATTGGATATTTTCTGGGGTATTTTGTTATTGCTTTTATTCTTTTACCATTATATTATAAGCTTAACTTAACATCAATATACAGATATCTCGAAGATCGTTTTGGACCGGTCACATATCGTACGGGTGCAATTTTTTTTATATTGTCAAGAACGCTTGGCGCCACCGCACGTATGTTTTTAGTAATAAATATCCTACAATTATTTATTCTTGATGCTTTAGGCGTTCCTTTTGTTGCAACAGCCTTTATAATTTTGCTTCTAATTCTTTTATACACCTTTGAAGGCGGGGTTAAAACAATTGTTTATACTGATACCTTACAAACAACCTTTATGTTGGGGGGCTTAATAGCTTGCATCCTGGCCATTATGTACAATTTAAATTTTGGTATACGAGATACGTTTTCTGCTTTGTCGGATGCTAACTATATAGATATATTTAATACAAACGTTCTGGCACCAAATTTTTTCTTAAAACAAATTTTAGGTGGTGCATTTATAACTATAGCTATGACGGGTTTAGATCAAGAGATGATGCAAAAAAATATTAGTGTTAAAACACTTTGGGGCTCACAAAAAAATGTTTTGACTCTCGCTTTTGTTTTGCTCATTGTCAATTTATTGTTTTTAATTCTTGGGGGCCTGCTCTATCTTTTTGCATCAAAAAATGGCCTTACCGTCACAGGCGATGATATCTTTCCTACTATAGCGCTTAAAAATTATTTATCTTCAAGCATTAGTATTGTCTTCATTATAGGATTAATCTCGGCACTTTTCCCAAGTGCTGATGGTGCATTAACCGCAATGACATCTTCATTTTGTATAGATATTTTAGGAATGCAAAAGGATATATTGAAAAGTTCTGGAGAAAAAAGAAGAACCCGACTTGCCGTACATCTTTCTTTTGCTATCCTTTTTTTTATTTGCGTTTTGGTTTTCAAGTGGATAAATGATAAATCAATCATCGACGTCATTTTAAAACTCGCTGGCTATACTTACGGGCCTTTACTCGGCCTTTTTGCATTTGGTATATTTACTAGAAGGAACCTTTCTGATAAGAAATCAATCTGGATTTGTTTATTATCTCCCTTAATCATTTTTATTTTGGATTTCATAAACAATATTGAATGGTTCTCAAAAAAATTATCGTTATCTGACGAAAATAGTTTTCAGCTTATACAGATTTCCAATTCTATCTTTAGTGGGTATAAAATCGGTATAGAAATGCTTATTTTAAATGGAATAATAACCTTTATCGGTCTTTACATGATTTCAAAAAAAGCTAAATAATGATATTTAACCAAAATCTACAAAAAATTAATGGTCCTTTAGATATAGGCGTTATACCAGAATATTATTGAGTATTAAATTCCTCAAAGATGTAAGCATTAATGATATAAAAAATTTAAACAAATGAAAAGCATAACAGAAGCACCTTCTCTATATCACAATCTCGAAAAAAAAACAACTCTTGAGCTACTTTCAGAAATGAATGCTGAAGACCAAAAGGTAGCCCACGAAGTTGGACGCGCTTTGTACCAGATTGTTCCTTTGATAGATGTAATTGCATCCAAAATGGTTCAAGGAGGTCGTTTATTTTATATTGGTGCCGGGACTAGTGGAAGACTTGGGGTTCTTGATGCTTCTGAATGTCCGCCAACTTATGGTATTCCAAAAGAATGGGTTATAGGCTTGATTGCTGGTGGTGATCAAGCTTTACGCGTCTCAGTTGAAGGTGCTGAAGATGACCCTGATCAGGCCTGGAAGGACCTTTCTGCTTTCAGCATAAACTCAATGGATGTCTTAGTAGGAATTGCTGCCTCCGGAACGACCCCATATGTATTAAACGCAATAAAAAAAGCAAATGAACACGGAATCATTACTGGTAGTATAAGTTGTAATCCAAAATCTCCCGTTTCTGAGCTGGCAAAATATCCAATTGAGGTTATCGTTGGGCCAGAATACGTAACCGGCAGTACCAGAATGAAATCGGGTACTGCTCAAAAATTGGTTTTAAATATGATTAGTACAAGTGTCATGATAAAACTTGGTCGGGTTCGGGACAATTTTATGGTGGACATGCAACTAAATAATGATAAACTTTTAGATCGTGGAATCAAAATGGTAATTAAAAAAACTGGTTTGAAATATGAGGAAGCTAAGGATTTGTTATTGTCACAAGGGTCAATCAGGCGTGCTATCGATAATTGGTAATTATTTAATATCTAAACTTTGCTATTCAATTCAATCGACTTTGCATTATTCCTCCCAATAGTATTTGCGATTTATTGGGCCTTAGGTAAACAATATAAAATACAAAATTTTTTTATTGTCATTTCCAGTTATGTGTTTTACGGATGGTGGGATCCCCGTTTTTTATTTCTGCTTGTATTTAGCACTCTGGTGGATTTTTTTGTTGGCTTAGCTTTGTCAAAAAATTTTAGCCCTAACGGTCGAAAAATTTTGTTATTTATTAGCATTATTACAAACTTGGGACTATTATGCGTCTTTAAATATTTAAATTTTTTTATTGATACTTTTGCTGATGCCTTTCGACTATTTGGTAGTGAAATTAAAGTTGAAAAATTAGCGCTTGTATTGCCCATCGGTATCAGTTTTTACACATTTCAGACCATGAGTTATACCATTGATGTTTATTTCAAAAAGCTGATTCCCACCAAAGATTCGATTGCCTTTGCGGCATATGTTACTTTTTTTCCTCAACTTGTAGCCGGACCAATAGAACGGGCTACCCACCTTTTACCACAATTCTATAAAGCCCGTACTTTTAATTATCAGAAGGCTGTTGACGGTACAAGACAAATTCTTTGGGGATTTTTCAAAAAAATGGTTATTGCAGATAATTGTGCCGTTTTTTCTGATATGTTTTTCGACCATCATGACATTTACCCGGGAGGTTCCTTGCTGTTGGGTGCGTTTTTCTTTTCTTTTCAGATCTATTGCGATTTTTCCGGGTATTCAGACATTGCAATCGGCACATCAAAACTTTTTGGATTCAGTCTGATGAGGAATTTTGCTTTTCCATATTTTTCCAGAGATATACCTGAGTTTTGGCGACGGTGGCACATTTCACTATCCGGCTGGTTTAAAGATTATGTTTATATACCTTTGGGAGGCAACGCCGGTAAAATTAACATTCAAATCAGAAATATCTTTATCGTCTTTCTGATTAGTGGGTTTTGGCACGGCGCTAAATGGACTTTTGTAATTTGGGGCTTTTTACATGCTCTTCTATTTATGCCTACATTGATTTTCGGTAAGAAAAAAAATAACCTCAACAAAGCCGCCTATCAAAAGAGTTATCCTTCCTTAAAAGAATTTTTTCAAATATTATATACTTTTATTTGTGTCTTGCTTCTATGGGTTTTCTTCCGTTCAGAAAATCTTAATACTGCCATACAAATACTGGCAAAAATATTTTCTCCATCTATCTTAGAATTATGTGAACTTGATCAAAAAGGTCAAAGCATAATGACCATTCTGTTTATTATCTTCCTTATAATAATTGAATGGTTGGGGCGCAGACATCAATATGCGATTGAGAATATATTATCTTCCTTATCACAATCCGTACGCTGGGGCTTTTATGCCTTACTCGTCTCGTTGATTGGAATGAATATGCAAACATCAGAATCTCCATTTATTTATTTTCAATTTTAAAATAATGAAAAAATATTTGGCAAACTTATTTGGCTATTTTCTTTTCACTTCCTTATTCTATATAATATTTATTATTATTTCTGGCTTATTTTTACCTGGTTTTGCGCGCAAAAACTTGATATATACTTTGGGCGGAAATGGATTTTTACACACGCGATTGCGGGAAGTAAAAGAATTAGATTCAATAGATCTTCTTATATTAGGTTCTTCAAGGGCCTATAGGGGTTTTGATGTTCGATTATTTGACTCAATAAATATAAAAACTTTTAATCTGGGATCCAGCAATCAGACACCTATTCAAACATACCTTCTCCTTGAACGATATATTAATAATTTGCATCCAAAAATTATTATTTTTGAAGTTAATCCTGACATATTTTCAAACGAAGGAATAGAATCTACAATAGATGTATTGTCAAATGATAAAATTGATTTGAAAGCCCTTAGAATGGTATTAGATATCAATAACATTAAATTATATAATACATTTATTTATTCAGTTTTTCTGGATATTACCGGTTACAAAAAAGAATACATTGAACCAAGCTCTTCTGGATTTGATGAGTATATTGCTAATGGTTATGTGAAATCCAACATTACTGTTTTCGAGGATAAAAAAATGTCACCATATTCCTGCGACTTACTGGATGATCAATTTCATTCTTTTCAAAAAATTTTATTATTGATCAAAAGTATGAAAATCAAATTATTTCTCATTCAATCTCCTATAACAACCAAAACATATCATGGGTGCGCCCAAAATAAATTATTCGACCTGAACATGAAAAATCTGGCACTTACCTTAATTTTAATACGATATTATCATTAGATACAAGCCATTTTATTGATGGACAACATCTAAATCAGAAAGGCGTAGACACATTTAACAAAAAGTTGATAGAGCTCATTTTCCAAAAATAAATTTATAGTATACTTTTCCTCAATTTATTTTAATTTTTTATTACTTAGGTGTCTATTTTTATCTCTTAAAGATTTTTTTTCCATATTAAGTGCTAAAGATTGTGTCAAGTCAATTCCCGTTTGATTAGCAATACAAGTAACAACCCATATAATATCGGCCAACTCGTCAGCTAGTTTTAGTTTTTGCTCAACTATTGACATTTCCGTCTTAAAAGATTGTTCACCATACATTCGTGAAATAAGTCGGGCAACTTCTCCTACTTCCTCGGTAAGTATTGCCATATTGGTAAGTTCAGAAAAATATCTTACTCCTATTGTTTTGATCCAATTATCTACTTCTTTTTGATATTCAGATATGTCCATTATTCTTTATTTTTGCTATCCATTATTATTGTCACAGGTCCATCGTTTAATAATTTGACTTTCATATCAGCACCAAAAATTCCCGATAAAACCTCTTTATTATGTAAAGTCTCAAGTTTTTTTATAAATGTTTCATACAATGGTTTCGATTTTTCCGGTCTTGCAGATTTAGTATATGAAGGTCTATTTCCCTTTTTAGTACTAGCCAATAAAGTAAATTGACTTATTACCAAAAAATCTCCTTCAATATCAGATATTGAAAGATTCATTTTTCCCTCTTTGTCATTAAATATTCTCAAAGAAAATATCTTGTTTGCCAGCCATTCAGCATCACCCTCATCATCATCTATCCCAATGGCTACTAAAATTAAGATTCCGGCTTTAATCTCTGCCTTTACTGTATCATCAATGGTGACCGAAGCTGTATTCACTCTCTGTAAAACTACCCGCATAAAAATTTATAAACAATATATAATAAAATAATATTTATCTAATTGATTAATAAATACTTATAAAAAAGTTATACACAACACATTTTTAATATAATACTGTACAACTTCTATTTACGATTTCATTTTAGAAAAAACACCGCAATTTTAATTAAATGAGGGATTATAAAATAATTATATTTCATTTATCAACCAATTATAAAGTAAAAATTTAAAAAACTTATACACTTAATAGAGCATTTAAACAAGATGTTAATATGTTAATTACTTGTTTATCATATTATTGAGAAGGAAATATTTGTTGATATCTCTTATTATATTTTTATCCAAAATATTGATTTATATTTTATCCACATATACACATCTCTAATAGTGATAAAGTTTTATTTGAATATAAAATTATATTATTAATAAATAAATAACTTAAATCAGAAATCAAAGTTTCTTTTGACATGTTTCATTGTTTAATTTTACATTTTTAAACTGATTAAGAGGATTTATGACGTATTCAAAGAAAGTTACAAATTGGTTATTCATAGGTATTGTTATGCTTTTTTTCCAAATAATTATAGGCGGGATTACTCGCTTGACTGAATCTGGTTTGTCTATTACCAAGTGGGAGATCATAACGGGAACAGTGCCACCCTTTTCTGAAAAAGATTGGATTGAAGAATTTGATCTGTATAAAACTACACCACAATATTTGGAGGTTAACCAAGGAATGGATATTAAAGATTTTAAATTTATATATTTTTGGGAATACATTCACAGATTTTGGGCACGGATAATGGGGTTAACATTTTTATTTCCATTTATCTGGTTTGTATGGAAAGGTTATTTGGATAAAGAGCTTTTAAAACGATTGGGTATTGTTGTTTTTTTGGCTATTTTGGCGGCTACTTTTGGTTGGATTATGGTGGCAAGTGGATTAGTTCAGAGACCATGGGTAAATGCTTATAAATTATCTGTTCATTTATGTATTGCGCTAGCTGTATATAGTACTTTACTGAATACGTTTTTGTATGCCAAAGGAACCGTGGTTTATTCGGGTATTGTAAGGCATAGATCTAATGTACTACTTGTTTTATTTGTATCAATATTAGTTTGGCAGATCTTTTTGGGTGGAGTCATGTCAGGAATGAAAGCAGCTGTGGTTTTTCCATCCTGGCCGGATATGAATGGGGAATACCTTCCTTCAATTCTGCTTAAATATAGTGAATGGAATATTAATAATTTTAATCATTATGACACAAACATTTTTATGCCGGCCCTTATTCATTTTTTACATCGGGGTACCGCTTATATTCTATTTTTTATAGGGATTCTGTTGGGAATCAGCTTATATAAGGAATCAAGTTATAACGCGTTTAATGGCAATAGTATAATTTTAAATAGAACCGGAATACTACTTATTTCAGTTTTAGTTTTACAGATGCTTCTTGGAATTATTACAGTTATGAGTAGTATTGGGACTGTACCTGTGTTGTGGGGTGTTTTACATCAAGGTGTTGCCATCTTACTTTTAAGTATTGTTGTTTATACTATTTTTATACTCAGGAATAATAAATAAAAAAATAACATTATATTGCCACAAAATTGGAAATACAGCATAGCTGAAAATGAATGAATAAACTCAATGTCAAACAAGACGGGAATTATAAATACATTGAAACTGGCGGTGATGGTGTTCCATTAATTCTTTTTCATGGTTTGCTGGGAGCACTTAGCAATTTTGAGGGGATAATTGAGCATTTTAGAACAACTCACAATGTTGTTGTGCCAATACTTCCACTTTTTGATATTTCATTCAGAACGTTGTCTGTTATGAAATTGGTAGAGTATGTGGAAAGTTTTATAGATTTTAAAGGATATAACAAAGTACATGTTCTTGGCAATTCTTTGGGGGGACACATTGCACAGTTGTATACCTTAAAGCATCCTTCTAAAGTTATCAGTATGACCCTGACAGGAAGTAGTGGCTTATTTGAGAGTGCAATGGGTAATACTTTTCCGAAAAGGGGAAACTATGAATATATGAAGAAGAAGGCTGAGGGCGTTTTTTATGATCCGGCGATAGCGACAAAGGAGTTGGTTGACGATGTTTATAAAACAGTAAATGATTTAAAAAAAGCGATGTGTGTTGTTGCTATAGCCAAATCAGCGGTTAGACATAATTTAGAAGATCGCCTGCACGATATACTTGTACCTACTTTGCTTATCTGGGGTGTACAGGATACCGTAACTCCATTATGGGTAGGAGAGAAATTTAAAGAGCTTATACCTAATGCCGAATTGGTAAAGATTGACCATTGTGGTCACGCCCCTATGATGGAGCGTCCGGAGTTATTTAATATTGCGTTGGAAAACTTCATTAAACGGGTTGAAAATAAAACCTTTCACTCTGACAGGTTGGACACTTATGTATTAGCTTAAAGTGTAATTTAATTAATTTATGGTTTTATTATTTTTTTACCTGACCCTTTCTTTTGCATTGGGTTGACCTGAGAAGATTGAGTTTTGCGCTTGAATATTTCAAACTTACTGGAATCTGTTTTTCTAGGAAAAAAATTATTTTTTGTATCAATATCAGCTGTTTCGAGATACGGGTCCAAAACAATTTGGCTTATTATTTTATCTGTTATATGAATTCTGGATATTTTGGTTTCACTCTCTTTCCGCCATATTTCTGCCGGAATTCTGATAATTTCTGCGGTTCCATCATCATATTTGATTTCATAGATTATGGGCATTATAAGACCTCCTATCTTTTCTATTTCTATTTCATAAAAGTTTTTGTCTGAATTTATCATTTGAATTTCAGCGTCAGTTAATTCTGCAACAGACCTTTGATAATCGTCGGTTTCTGTTTCAAGGTCTATAAATTTGTTATAATTTGAATAAAAATCATTTAGGGAAGTGTCTTTTTCATTATATGTTTGTTTTATATCGGTTGCGTTTCTTATTGTGCTAATGGTTTTTGGTTTAAGCAAATTTTCATTTTTGTTGTTTTCATTTTTCTTTTTTGGATCCTTTGGTATAACGGTTTTCATTTTTACATTAGAAATGGCCAGGTCAACGTGCTCGTTTGTGAAGAACCAACCTCTCCAGAACCAGTCTAAATCTACACCAGATGCGTCTTCCATTGTTCGGAAAAAATCTGCGGGATAAGGCTGTTTGAAGGCCCATCTTCTGGCATATTCCTTAAACGCAAAATCAAATAGTTCTCGGCCCATTATAGTTTCTCTTAGGATATTTAAGGCTGTAGCAGGCTTGGAATATGCGTTATTACCAAGCTGATATGCTGACTCGGGATTGATCATGATTGGGGACATTTTATTTTTATCACCAGACATGTAATCTACTATTTTTTGTGCTTCTCCCCTTCCTGAAGGATAGTTGCGCTCAAATTCCTGTTCTGTAAGATACTGTACGAATGTTGTTAAACCTTCATCCATCCATGCCCATTGACGTTCATCTGAGTTAATACCCCCCCCCCCCCCCCCAAACCCCCCCCCCCCCCCGGAAAAAAACAAAAAAAAAAACGCCCGCCCCCCCCCAAAAAAAGCCCCCCCCCCCCAACCCCCACCCCAACCCCCACCCCCAACCCCCCCCCCAAAAAAAAAAACCCCCCCCCCCCCCCCGAGAGCTTGTTGTTGATAGTATTCGTGTCCAGGAGCACCAGTTGCTGTTCTATAGTTATCTGGTGTTGGCAATAGGTCATACATCTGGTTGAATGAATTCACCTTTGAGTTGTTCTGCGCCAGTATAGAAAGTGGCAGAAAGATTAAAGATAATATCTTATGCATTTGCTTTTTAAATTACTAAGCAGGTTCTTTTACATTATAAATACACGAAGTGTTATTTATGTTTAATGCAGCAGTCTGTTTAAAGTGAAACAAAAAAAGGCCAGCGATTGCTCACTGACCTTTTTGCTAATTTATTTATCGAGGCAAAGATAATATTTTATTTTATATATGTAGAATCTTTTGCAATACTTGTGTACATAAATGCACCTCCGGCCAAGGAGATGTTTTTAAGTATATTAATAAGCTCAAGATCATTGTTAGCTATGTTTTGGGCATGAGGAATAATAAATAAAAGTAACAACAACCCAAGAAGTGTTGCTGCCAGTTTATCATATTTTTCGATAAAAATGCTGACAGCCGCTGCTATTAAAGCGATGCCTGTAATATAAACTACTATATTTCCCCCGGGAGTTTTTGAGCCCATGATATCTGCTGATATAAAGTGCATCACACCAAAAACAGCCATAGGTGCAGCGAAAAGATATTTGCCAAGGCCGAGAAATTTGTTCATTTGTTTTATTTTGTTTTTATGAAATGTAAATATATGTTTTTAATTATATTGTTCAAAAAATGACAGGATAAAAGGTTAAATGTTCCACGTGAAACAGATGACAGAAAAAAGGTTAAATGTTCCACGTGAAACAGAGGGCCGGATATTTATATAAATTGAGCAGTAAAAGATTCTTTTACTTTCTTTAGTCCTTCCGGCAAACCCTCGTATACCAAATAGCCTCCGGTTTTTCCGCCGGTAGGACCCAAGTCAATAATCCAGTCGGCCGCTCTTATTACGTCCATATTATGCTCCACAATCAAAACTGTATGCCCATTCTCTACAAGGGCGTTGAAAGCGTCCATTAATTTGTTTATATCGTGGAAATGCAATCCAGTAGTTGGCTCATCAAAAATAAAAAAAATGTGTTTTGACGTAAATTCTTTCGTGAGGAAGCTGGCAAGCTTTACTCTTTGAGCCTCGCCCCCAGACAAAGTGCTTGATGCCTGGCCTAGTTTTATGTAACCAAGGCCAACATCAAAAAGTGGTTGTAATCTTGCCAGAATGTTCTTTTTAGCTTTAAAAAAATGAAGTGATTCCTCAACGGTCATATCAAGTACGTCATAAATATTTTTATCTTGAAAGCTTACTTCCAGCACTTCTTTTTTGAAACGCTTTCCATTACATTCTTCACAAAGCAAAGTTACATCTGCCAAAAATTGCATCTCAACGGTTAGATATCCTTCACCCTTACAAGTCTCGCACCTACCACCTTCCACATTAAAGGAAAAATGTTTGGGTTCATAACCTTTTATTTTGGAGAGTTGTTGGTCGGAATATAACTTTCGAATATCGTCATATGCTTTTACATATGTGACTGGATTTGATCGGGAGGATTTTCCAATTGGGCTTTGGCTTACCATTTCGACCATTGTAAAGTTGTGTGTGTCACCGGAAATTTTTTCATGTTTACCGGGAGACATAGCTACAGGATCATTTATTTTTAGTTTTAATGCAGGATAAAGAATGTGTTTAACCAGGCTGGTTTTACCGGATCCGGAGACCCCTGTAACTACAGTCATTGCCTGTAAAGGTATACTAACATCGATATTTTTCAAATTATGTTGTCGGGCGCCGGTTATCTTTATTTTATGATGGATTTTTCTTTTTTGTTCAGGATATTTAATACTTCGAAGTCCGGTTAAATAGTCGGAGGTTAAACTGCCGGGTATCCCACGTAGAAAGGAAGGATATGAGCCGGCAAAAACAAGTTCGCCCCCATGTATACCTGCTTCCGGCCCGATGTCAATAATATAATCAGCATTCCTTATGACAGCCTCTTCATGTTCAATAACAACCACGGTGTTTCCCAGATCTCTAAGTCGTTTAAGTACAGTAACAAGTTTTTCAGTATCTTTAGGATGTAATCCCACGCTGGGTTCGTCCAGAATATAAAGTGAGTTTGTAAGATTGCTTCCCAGTGTCCGGGTAAGATTTATTCTTTGTGTTTCTCCGCCACTTAGCGTAGCTGACAGACGATCTAAGGATAAATAGCCCAAACCTATTTCAATCATTGTGCTAAGTCTGTTTTTAACCTCGGTCAGAATTCTATCCGCAATTTTTTGATCGTGAGCTGACAATTCCAGAGCATTAAAAAAAAGCATCAATTCATCTAATGGGATAGGTAGAAGTTTCGTGATATCTTTACCAGCTATTTTTACATAAGTAGATTCCGGCCGTAATCGACTTCCTTTGCAGACATTACAGATTGTTTTACCCCGGTATCTGGAAAGCATTACTCTGTTCTGAATTTTATATGAACCCTCTTCAAGCTCTTGGAAGAAGGCATCTATTCCTTCAAAATAACGGTTACCCTTCCAAAGCAAATCTTTTTGCTCATCTGTAAGATCTTTATAGGGCTTGTGTATTGGAAAGTCAAATTGATTGGCATTGGCTATCAGTTGTGACCACCAAACTTTTCCCTTCTCCCCTCGCCAGCAAGCGATGGCTTCCTGATATATGGATAACGAATCATCTGGAAATACCTTTTCTACATCAATTCCTAGCATTTTGCCATAGCCCTCACATTTTGGGCATGCGCCATAAGGATTATTGTAATTAAACAATTGATGTCCAGGCTCCAGAAATGTTAGGCCATCGAGTTCAAAACGATTGTTAAAATATTTTTCTTCACCTTCAGAAGGAGAAAGAATACATTCGCCCTCTGATTCTGAAAAAGCTACCAGGACGGAGTCTGCTACCCGTTTACGATTGTCCTCGTTTTCGTTGGTCACAAACCGATCTATAAGTATTTTAATTCCTTTAGGCGCACTTAAAACAGATGTTGACTTATCAATACTTTCAGATTCGATCAGCTCTTCGATCGTTAACATGGAGTCATTAAACATCACACGACTATAGCCCTTTTGCATTAATAAATTGAGCTCCTGGCCCAATGACCTGTCATGACGTCTTTGAAGTGGAATAAATAATTGCGTTTTAACACCTTCTCCCTGACTGAATATGAAATTTACAACATCACTTACAGTGTGCTTTTTTACCAGTTCTCCCGAGACAGGAGATATTGTTTTACCGATACGCGCATACAACAACCGTAAATAATCATAGATCTCTGTCAATGAACCAACGGTAGACCTTGCATTAGAAGAACTGACTTTTTGTTCTATTGCGATGGCAGGACAAATGCCCTTTATATAATCTACTTCCGGTTTTTTCATCCTGTCGAGAAACTGCCGGGCATAGGATGATAAACTTTCTACATATCTTCTCTGTCCCTCTGCATACAAAGTGTCGATGATTAATGATGATTTTCCGGAACCGGAAACGCCGGTAACTACAATTAATTTGTTTTTAGGTATAAAAAGCTCAATATCCTTCAGATTATTCGATCTGGCTCCTTTGATATGGATAAAATTTCGCAATTCAGCTCTTGATTCTGCTTCTGTGATAATATCCGGGCGAGACTGCAACAAGTTGTCCATTGTTAAAATACTTCTACTAATTTGATAAATGCTTTTATGAAAACACGATATTCAATTGATTTTGACATTATCGGGATTTTGATCACACAATAACCTTACAAGATATTATAGATTATACAATTATAATAACTGTGACAGCAGAAAGTTGTAAAATGTCAATATTATAAGTGATTCGAATTAGTGAATTATACTAAATATAACAGTTTTTTTGCGAGGTTTTACCAATCCCGGCTCGGCTTGTCCCGTAGCTCCCGGTTCGTTTAGATCCATTTTTGAGTAATTGTAAACGCTATTTTCAACGGGAAATACAGATAAAAATTATTTTTGTATCATCCAAAAGGCGACATAATGTGAACGTTGATGTTTAGCGCTATTTAAAATTCTTCATTTTTACCGTATCTTCGACCCATGAATCATCTTGTAGAAACCATCATAGCACCTGCTACGCCTCAAGGGCATAGTGCTATTGCTGTCATCAGGCTTTCCGGCCCGGATGCCATTGATATAACGGATAAAATATTTAAGGGTAAAAAGTTGGCAAACGCTGATTCACATACCATTCATTATGGATGGATTGTAGATGGAGATAAGGAAATAGACGAGGTTATGGTTTCTGTTTTTAAAGCGCCAAAAACCTTTACAACAGAGGATTGTACCGAGATATCCTGTCATGGCTCACCTCGGATTGTTCAGGCTATATTATCTTTAGCCATTGTAAATGGAGCGAGAACGGCCGATCACGGCGAATTTACACTCAGAGCTTTTTTAAACGGGCGTATTGATTTGTCACAAGCAGAAGCGGTCTCGGACTTAATACAGGCCACTTCTTCAAAAGCATCAGAAATAGCTTTAAATCAGTTGAAAGGAAAGTTTTCTTCCTCACTTAAGCAGTTGCGACAGGAGTTAATTGATTTTGCCGCCTTGATCGAACTGGAGCTGGATTTTTCAGAAGAGGACGTAGAATTTGCCAACAGAAGTCGTTTAAGGGATTTGATCCACAAAATCATTGCAGTCATCGATCCGCTTTTGGATTCATTTCGCTGGGGAAACAGTATTAAACAAGGCATTCCTATCGCTATAATCGGGGCTCCAAATGCAGGAAAATCCACCTTGCTTAATACCATACTAAACGAAGAAAAAGCGCTGGTAAGTGATATTGCGGGCACTACAAGGGATTTTATAGAAGATACACTTATCATTGATGGCATAGTTTTTAGGTTTATTGACACGGCGGGTATAAGAGAAACTTCTGATGCGCTGGAAAGTCTGGGTATAGAAAGGTCGCTACAAAAACTTCGGGAAGCGGAGATTGTTTTCTACATAAGTGATGTGCATCGGCCCGTTTCTGATACCATTGATGATTTCAAAGAACTAAATCTAACCTCTTCACAAACAGGCTTTGTCTTACTTAATAAAGCAGATACCATTTCGCCCGAGATTGCAGCGCATAAAGTGAGTGAAATAACAAAAATAACCAGACAAAAACCTTTTCTCATAACAGCAAAAGACAGGTCGTCGCTCCAGAACGTTTTTTCACAATTAAATGATTATGTAAATAACAGCAATCAATCAGAAGGCACGATCATCAGCAACAGCCGCCATTATGAGGCCCTTCAAAATACTAAAATGAGTCTGCAGCGTGTTTTGTCCGGAATGGATACAAATGTATCTTCAGATTTTTTAGCCATGGATATAAGGGAGGCATTGTTTCACCTCGGGACCATCACGGGCCAGGTCACCACCGATGACCTATTAGAGAGTATTTTTAGTAAGTTTTGTATCGGGAAGTGATTTAAAATACAACACAAAATATTGAATTACAACAGATTGTATTCCTTTTACTTAAATGTTGGTCAATAGCTTTTGTTAGTGTAATATTTGTTACGCATGATTTTCAAGAGAATAACGATCTTTGCGGTCTAATAAATAAAAAATGGAATATTTTGGATATTTTGCCTCCATTCTGATAGGCGTTGCTTTGGGCTTGATCGGCGGTGGAGGAAGTATTCTTACCGTGCCGGTTTTAGTATATTTATTTGGGGTTGAACCAGTTATTGCAACGGCATATTCCTTATTTATTGTCGGATTTACCAGCGCGGTAGGTTCGGTAGATTATTTGCATAAAGGTTTGGTAAATATTAAAACAGCCATTGTTTTTGGCATACCGTCAATTATTGCCGTATTTATGACCCGAGCCTATATTGTGCCTGCAATCCCATCGTACATTTTTTCATTTTCCGGTTTTATAGTAACAAAAAGCATTTTATTAATGGTGCTATTTGCCATACTAATGATTGCTGCTTCTTTTAGTATGATAAAGAAAGATAAGTCTGATATTATCAGAAACGAGGCGGTAAAATTTAATTATCCTTTAATATTAATTGAAGGTGCAATAGTCGGTTCGTTAACAGGATTGGTAGGTGCCGGAGGAGGTTTTTTAATCATTCCGGCGTTGGTAGTTTTAAGTAAACTTCCTATGAAGGAGGCGATTGGAACTTCACTTGTAATCATAGCGACCAAATCTTTAATTGGTTTCATAGGGGAAAGTAATGAAACAATCATTGATTGGCGTTTTTTATCATTAATATCGGCGTTTGCAACTGTTGGGATTTTTATCGGCATGGCAATATCAAAAAAGATAGATGGTGCGAAACTAAAACCAGCCTTCGGGTGGTTTGTAATGGTAATGGGTGTTTATATCATAATTAAGGAATTATTTTTTTAGCCTTACGTTGTTTAGCAAAAATAAATATGACAAAAAATGGAATTTATAGATTATTATAAAATTTTAGATATACCCAAAACGGCTAACGAAAGTGATATTAAAAAAGCATATCGTAGATTAGCCAGGAAATACCATCCTGACTTAAATCCGAATAATAAAGAAGCTGAAAAAAAATTCAAAGAAATTAACGAAGCAAATGAAGTGTTAAGCGATACTGATAAAAGAAAAAAATATGATAAGTATGGTAAAGATTGGCAACACGCCGATGAAATAGAAAAAATGAATAGCAGCAGATCTCAATCTTACAGAGAACAGGGGTCACCATTTAAGGGGGGAAGAACTAACTATAACACATCAGACGATTTTTCAGAGTTTTTTGGATCAATGTTTGGCGATGAATCCAGAAGTAGTTATAAACAAACAAAATTTAGAGGTCAGGATATAAATGCTGAATTACATCTTAAACTTGAAGATGTTTATACCTCAAAAAAACAAACGCTGACAATCAATGGGAAAAACATTCGGTTGACTATTCCGGCGGGTATAGAAAATGATCAAACGATAAAAATTTCAGGCCACGGCACCCCAGGCGTTAATGGTGGCCCAAACGGAGACCTCTATATAACATTTGCCATTGAAAACAACACTAAATTTAAAAGAGAAGGTAGTAACTTATTTGTAAATATAGACTTAGATCTTTATTACTGCATTATTGGGAGGAGACATTGTAGTAGACACTTTTGACGGGAAAGTCAAACTTCATGTAGCACCCGAAACACAAACAGGAACCAAAGTAAAATTAAAAGGTAAAGGTTTTTCGGTTTACAAAAAGGAAAATGAGTTTGGGGATCTATATGTCACATATATGGTTAAATTACCGACTAAACTCTCAGAAAAAGAAATAGAAATATTCAACCAATTAAGAAAAATGAGAAACAATGGTAAATAACAATTTTGTTCTGGCAGAAAAATTCTGTACACACCATGATATTGAAATATCATTTATTAATTCTTTGGGAGAATATGGACTAGTTGATGTAATTGCCTTTGAAAACAGTTTATATCTAGCAAATGATTCACTACATAATATAGAAAAAATGATGCGCCTTCATTTTGATCTTGGTGTAAATATTGAAGGTATTGAGGTTATTGAAAACCTCTTACAACAAATACAGACATTGCATCACGAATTGAAAGCCGCCAACAATAAATTGAAATTATTTGATAACGATTAGAACATAAAACGTAAAGGAATGAAGTTATTTTGTTCTTTTTCCCTATGTAACATTAGTCACTGATTACATTCAAATTTTATTATACTTTTGTACTTTGATTTTTAAAGGACATAAATTATGCAAATAGAACAAATATATACAGGATGTCTTGCGCAAGGCGCATATTATATCACTTCAGATGGAGAAGCGGCCATAATAGACCCACTTAGGGAGACGCAACCATACATGGATCGGTTAAGCAGAGATAAGGTGCGGTTAAAATATATTTTCGAGACACATTTTCATGCTGATTTTGTCAGTGGGCACGTGGATCTTAGTAAAAAAACACAAGCCCCTATAGTTTATGGGCCACAGGCAACATGTAAATTTGACTGTATTTCAGCCAAGGATAACGAAATCTTTGCCATTGGAAAAGTGAAAATAAAAGTCATACATACTCCCGGGCATACATTAGAAAGCACTTGTTTTTTGTTGATAGACGAGGGCGGAAAAGAATGTGCTTTATTTAGTGGAGACACTTTATTCATTGGGGATGTTGGCAGACCGGATTTGGCACAAAAAGCAGCTTCCATGACTCAGGACCAGTTAGCTGGAATGTTATATCATTCTTTAAGAGATAAAGTAATGACTTTGCCTGACGATATCGTTGTCTATCCCGCACATGGGGCTGGTAGTGCATGCGGTAAAAACATGAGTAAGGAAACTACATCAACGATTGGTGTTCAAAAAGCGTCAAATTATGCTTTGAGGGCGAATATGACAGAAGCTGAATTTATAAAAGAAGTGACGGAAGGTTTATTGCCGCCGCCATCTTATTTTGGAATGAATGTATTTATGAATAAAAACGGTTATGAGAGTTTTGAAACTGTGTTTAATCATGGTATGAAGGCATTAAAAGTTGAAGAGTTTGAAGTCTTGGCCGAAGAAACAGACGCACTAATTCTTGACACAAGAAACAATTCTGATTTTTATAAAGGGTTTATACCACAATCAATTAATATTGGTATCGAAGGGGATTTTGCGCCTTGGGTTGGTGCATTAGTAGGTAATGTAAAACAGAACATTATGCTGGTAACTGAAGAAGGAAAAGAAGAGGAAACGGTGACGAGGTTAACACGTGTCGGTTTTGATAATATAGTTGGCCATTTGAAAGGCGGGTTTAAATCCTGGAAAAATGCAGGCAAGGAAGTAGACACAATAAACAGGATCTCGGCAAAAAAATTTGCCGGGGAAGTCAACATTGGTAAAAGTAAAGTGATTGATATACGAAGGGTAAGTGAATATAGTGCCGAACATGTTGCAGAATCATATAATCGACCTTTGATAGAAATAAATGAATGGATAAAAGAAATTATCCCTGAGGAACATTTTTATTTACATTGCGCAGGCGGGTATAGAAGCATGATTGCCGCCAGTATTTTACAAGCACGTGGATATAGAAATTTTTCAGAGATTGAAGGCGGCTTTAAAGACATCTCCGCGACGGCCACCCCCAAAACAGATTTTGTTTGCCAAAGTAAATTGTCGACGACCTAATGATTATTTGATAAATTATTAACGAAAGTTAATTTTTTTAGAATAAGGATATAGTAAAGTTACAATGGAAGTACTGAGATAGTAAAACTAATTTATTAAATAATTAGCTTCTGGTTTTAATGACAAAATTTTAGATTGTGGAAACTAGTGTTCAGCGATTAGATCAAGATTATTGGAATGGAAAATATAAAGCCAGTGCAACGGGGTGGGACTTGGGTATGGTTTCACCGATCTTAAAATCATATTTTGATTCAATTGACAATAAACAATTAAAAATTCTAATACCAGGGTGCGGCAATGCACATGAAGCCGATTATTTATTGAAGAACGGCTTTACAAACGTTACCATAATTGATATAGCACCGACTTTGGTTGACAAGCTAAAAATCAAACATGGGCAAAATCCCGACATTAACATCATTCAGGGTGATTTTTTTGAGCATAGTGGGCATTATGATTTAATTATCGAGCAAACATTTTTTTGTGCCTTACCGACAAATATGCGTCAAAAATACGTTTTAAAAATGCATGAGCTTTTGGTTGACAAAGGCTTGCTGGTAGGTTTGCTTTTTGATAGAATTTTTGATTCGGGTCCACCATTTGGCGGCAGTAAAAAAGAATATGAATCAATTTTTAGAGGTGCATTTACTTTAAACCATTTTTCTAAATGTAAAGCATCTGTTAGCCCAAGGTCAGGATCGGAACTATTTATAGAATTAGAAAAGAAACGCGACGTCGTTTTGGCAATTTATCAAACAAGTGCCTTTTCTGACTTAAAACACGCAAAAACGATTAAGCAATGTATTATTTCTCTGGATGGTGTAATTAATGTAAGTTTGTCTTCAGATTTAATGAAAATATTGGTGGTGTGTGAAGAGAGATTTCCGTTGAATATGTTGCAAAATATTGTTGATAACAAACTAAAATTCAAAATAGAAGAAATATAAAACAACTCTAATATGCACTTTATAGAATTAATTAAACAACCATGGCCTTGGTACGTCTCAGGACCATTAATAGGTTTAACCGTTCCAACACTTTTGATTCTTGGGAATAAAACTTTTGGCATCAGTTCGTCATTCCGACATATTTGTGCGGCATGTTTTCCGGCTAATATTTCTTTTTTTAAATATGAGTGGAAAAAAGAAACGTGGAACCTACTTTTTGTATTGGGTGTTTTTTTTGGAGGTATGTTAGCAACCCTTTTGATTAAAGACCCACAACCGGTTCAAATACATGCTAATTTAACGGCCGAATTGGCAGGGTACGGGATTACAGATATAAATGGTTTATTGCCGGCACAACTGTTTTCGTGGTCTGGTTTATTGAGTTTGCGCGGGTTTTTGATGATAGTTGTCGGTGGTTTTTTAATAGGTTTTGGTACGAGGTATGCGGGAGGTTGTACTAGCGGTCATGCTATAATGGGTTTATCTACATTACAGTGGCCATCACTTATTGCCACCTGTTGCTTTATGTTCGGAGGGATTATTACGGCAAATTTTATTTTACCATACATTTTATCACTTTAACCACGACCAAAAATGAACGATAATAAAGATCTGGAACAACGCGAACTTGATGCAATTTGTGTCAATGAAAGTAATCTCCAGCATAAATGGTACCATGATATCAAATATATATTAGTAGGTATTCTGTTTGGAATTATTTTTGTTAAAGGTGAAATTATAAATTGGTTCCGAATTCAGGAAATGTTTCGTTTTCAATCATTTCATATGTATGGTGTAATTGGGAGCGCGGTAATATTTGGTATGATTTCAGTTTTGTTAATAAAAAAATTTAACATAAAAACGATTTATGGCGAAAAGATCGTTTTTCATCCTAAGACATTTAATAAAGGACAGATTTACGGAGGCTTAATGTTTGGTATTGGGTGGGCTATTACCGGAGCCTGTCCGGGACCGTTGTATGCACAGATAGGTACTGGAGCATCGGTAGTTTTGGTTACCCTTTTGAGTGGTATCTTTGGCACTTGGATTTATGGTTATTACCGCGAAAAAATGCCGCATTGATTAATCAGAATATGTTAATTGATGTCTGATCCCCACAAGAGCAGTCTTAATACCTTTGTGTTACATATCCGATCGATTATGTTGGTTGTTTTTATACTAACCGTGGTTTTGGTTTTTTTAATATTTCAAATATTTAATACTTCTGACTCCTTAATTCCTTCGTTTAATAATAAAAGAGCGGTTTCTGAAAATGTAAAAAGGAAATTTGATAAAAAAAGTACGGACTATTGGCAAGCACCCGAATTGACCGAAATAAGTGGCTCAGCGATTGAACAACAAATAATATATGGTAAAGACCTCATCGCTCATACAGCAAAATATTTGGGCCCAAAAGGTAGTGTTGCGCAGATCACCAACGGAATGAATTGTCAAAATTGTCATCTGGATGCAGGAACCAAAATATATGGCAATAATTATGGCTCTGTGGCTTCGACATTTCCTAAATTGAGAGCCAGAAGCGGATCCATTGAAAATGTGTACAAGCGTGTCAATGATTGTATAGAACGTAGCTTAAATGGCCAGCCACTAGATACGTTGTCGTCAGAAATGCAGGCGATAAAAGCATATTTTTTATTTCTTGGTAGAAATGTCGAAAAAGGTACTCAGGTAAGAGGTTCCGGCCTAAAAGATTTACCATTTTTAGATCGGGCAGCCAGCCCTGAAAATGGTAAAAAGACATATATGACAAAATGTGCTAATTGCCATCAAAAAAGCGGTGATGGATTGCTCAATGGAGATCATACTGAATTTGTATATCCACCACTTTGGGGGCCTTCCTCATTTTCTGCTCAGGCAGGATTATATAGAATAAGTAATATGGCCAAATATATAAAATATAATATGCCTTTGGGGACAACACACAACGCTCCACAATTGTCCGATGAGGAATCCTGGGACTTATCGGCATTTATTAATACTCAGCCACGTCCTTTTAAAAACATGCCAAATGATTGGCCAGATGTTTCTAAAAAACCATTTGACCATCCTTTTGGTCAATTTAATGACGAATTTTCGGAATCACAGCATAAATTTGGACCCTTTAAACCAATAATAGAAGCACACAAAAAATAACAAAGTTAAAATAGTAATAAAACTATATTTCTCTTTTTCGGAGTTAATGAAAATTGGAGATCCAAGATATAGCATGGATACTTGCAGAAGTATTTTTTAGGTTAATTGTTATATTGCATTCTTTATTATTGATTGTGGGTTTTATGGTTGTATTAACGGTATTTCTTTAGAAAATAAAATTATTTAAATTCCGAATAAATTAATGTATTAAATTAAAAGAAAATGAAACATTTATTTATAATTATCCTGACATTTTTTGTTCAATCAACTATTGTTGCGCAGATTAAAACAGAAAAAGGAAAATCACATAACCACAAAATTGTCTTCCAAATGGTCTCAAAAGATACTGCAGATCATGCAGCATTAATCAGGCAAATAAAAAATATTCTAAATTTAGAACCACATTGTAAAGTTGAAGTGGTATGTCATGGACCGGGAATAAATATTCTAATGAAAGAAAAAACCACAGTTTTATTAAAAATAATCGAACTTTCATTGAACAAAGTGGATTTTGTAGCCTGTGAATTTACAATGTCTCAAAAAAACATTGTCAGAACAGATTTAATTGACGTATGTAGAACGGTACCGGGAGGAATTTTGGAAATCGTTTACAAACAGGAAAAAGGTTGGAGCTATATAAAATCCGGGTATTAATTATTATAAAAGAATACAGACAAATTAGAAAGTTTCATTATATAAAAAAGGTCCGCAAATTACATTCATATGAATAATTTTTTAATCATACTTGCTATAATTTTTAGCATCGGGTGTATTAAATCCCAACATCAGGATATTGGGGAAAAACCAAAATTATGGCTTTCAGAAAACAATCCAAAAACAGATTCAAGCACTATGATGTCGGCTTTTAAGGCAGGGAAGGTGCAGGGACATTTTAGGTATTTTTATTCCAGGACGAATAACGCAAATAACTTGACAGATTATTTTGCGAATGCTTTCGGAGGTGGTTTGAGATTTGAGTCAGCGGGGTATCATGGGTTTCGCTTTTGTGTAAGTGGGTTTTTTATTTTTAATTTAGCGTCTTCAAATTTGGCATATATAGACCCTGAATCCGGGCTAGCCAATAGATATGAAATTGGATTATTTGATGTTTCAGATCCGGATAATAAAGCTGAAATAAACCGTATTGAAGAATTATATCTAAAATATCAATATTTAAATACCACGGTTACAGTTGGCAGACAATTGATAAACACATCATTTATAAATCTTCAGGACGGGCGGATGAGGCCTACTGCCGTCGAAGCTTTGTTAATAGAATCCAAGATAAAAAATAAATATAATCTACAAATTGGATGGTTGTATAATATAGCACCGAGAGGTACAAGGCAATGGTATGGTGTGGCAGAGTCGTTTGGTATATTTCCAATGGGTGTCCAAGAGTCAGGAATGAAATCTGATTACAAGAATAATACCAGAACAAAAGGTATTATGTTGTCGGATATTATGGCACAATTTTCAAAAAATTTTAGTATTCAGCTCTCAAACATTTGGGTTGAAAACGTCTTCAATTCAGCTTTGATCCAGTTGGATTTCAATAAAAAGGCTTTTAGAAACGGCAAATATATATTATCTTTTCAGGTGATCAAACAAAACGTAGTTGGTTCAGGAGGCAATGAAGACCCCTCAAAGGCATTTGTTCTTAAAGATTGGTCTTCGATGGCATATGGTGCAAAGGTGGGATGGAAAAATAGTCGATGGGACTTTTCAGTTAATTATAACCGAATAACAAAAGAAGGCAGATATCTAATACCCAGGGAGTGGGGCAGGGATCCTTTTTTTACTTTCATGCCAAGAGAACGCAATGAAGGATACGGTGATGTTCACGCCTATGTTTTAAAAACAATGCTTAACATACCTAAAACAAAAATAACGCTACAAACTGCATTTGGCATGTATAGACTACCGGATGTTAAGGATTATCGATTAAATAAATATGGAATGCCATCATATAATCAATTAAATATAGATGTCAGGTATCAATTTGGGGGCTGGTTGAAAGGTTGGGAAACACAAGTTCTTTGGGTTAATAAATGGAATCAGGGAAATACTTATAATAATCCTAAATTCATTATACATAAAGTCGATATGGATTTATTGAATATTGTACTTAATTTTAAATTTTAATAAGCCAATAATGTATGATGCCGGAATAATTAAAATGTCGTTTTGGTGCAAAAACAAATAAAACATTCTACGAAATTATTGATTTTGTATTCTACTCTTTAGCTTTGACGTATATTATAGACGAATGTACAATGTATTCACAGATGATAGATTAAATACTAACACCCTTCCCCGGATGAGTAGTTTACTTAATTTATCAATATACAGACAATTTTACAGTCCTGTATTATTTAGGAGTTTTTCAATAAAATATGTTATTGAAGGATGCGAAAAATATACAGTCAATGATAGACCATATCATCTTACAACTGGTCAATATCTTCTGGCCAATCATTTTTCTGAAGGATTTGTGGAAATTGAAAGCAAAAAGCACGTACGGGGTATTTGTATTGATATATCACCAAAGGTGATCTCAGAGGTCGTTGGTAGTTTTGTTCGTCCGGACACAGCTTATTCTGACTTGTGTCTTGATACATTTTTTAATACAAATAATTTTTTGGAAAATCAGTATGATTCTACAAATACAAATCTTGGACAATTATTAAAAAGCATCGAGTACGAAATTTCAAAAAATCCATTTTATGCGCATGAATTTTCTGAAGAATTCTATTATAATCTGGCTGAAAGCATTGTTTTGGATCAGCTTCCAAAATATAAAGAACTTCAAAATGTTCCGGCACTAAAACCAGAAACGCGCAAAGAATTGCTAAGACGAGTATCAAAAGGAAAGTCTTTTATTGATGAGCACTTTAGATCTAACATAGATGTAGCACAAATAGCAAAAGAAGCCCAACTTTCTGAATACCATTTTTTTAGATTATTTAAGGCCATATATGGTATCAGCCCTAATCAATATTTAATTCGCAAAAAACTGGATTTTGCTATCATTCAACTAAAATGTGGCGGAAAGTCTGTTACGGACATTTCAATTGACTCTGGGTTTTCAGATATTTATGCTTTTAGCAAATGCTTTAAAAAACATCAAGGGGCATCGCCAAGTTTGTTCTTACCGTAATAATTTAACTTCTATTCTGATAATAATTCAAGAATCTTTTTATACACAGCTTGATTCGAAGTGAAGGTTGCATGATTTGTTTTAGGAAATTCAAAGTGATGCTCCTCGCGGAAATTGAATCCTGAATTATCATATGAACGACCAGTGGCACTTTTGGCGGTTACCAGGACATCACCAAATACATTGCCTAACCAATGTTTTTCCTTTCGGGGCAGTATACCATAAATGACAAAGTAATTGACACCCTCAAGTTTAGAAACAGGCTTCTTTGTATTTGATAATAAACTATCTGGTTGTTTGTTCTTCCAGTCTTCTTCCGTTATATATCCAAATCGCAGATCTTTTATGCCGGCACTTCTCATGTTGATTGCCCTTCCTACCATCCTTGTTGGCCAATTTGGTATTTTGTCAAGTATATTGGTGGTGATATTTGCAAATTGTTCAAGAAAAGAACCCAAGTGAGGAGTCGCCAACAGAAATACATTCCTTAGCTTTTTTGTCCAGAAAAGGTCTTGTGTTTTTGCTAAATGACACGCACTATGTGTTACCAGTCCTCCCATACTATGTGCAATGATACTTATTTCGTCTATTGGCACGGGATAGTTTTTGCATAAAGTTTCAATAATATCCGATAGGTTTTTACCATTATCAGAAATATGCAATCCGGTATTGTATCTAACGTAAAAGGGCGTAAAACTTAGTTCCCGAGACAACATTAATCCATAATCACTCTTGTCTTTAAAAGACCAGGTAGATTCATTATTTGTAAGACCATGTATTAGAATACAGATTTTAGAAGTTATTTTTTCTTGCACACCTCCCGTATATTCAAGCATAGCTTTTTTATCTAAAATTATGGGTTTGTTTTTTAGATAAAAACCCATAATTATACCTAAAGATGTATGTTCGATCTTATCTCCAAAAACACCATTTATTATACTTTGACCACCTGCAGCAAATAGTTTAAGCTTATCAATCAGTCGAGCCATCCAAGAACACTTTATATTATTACTATGAATGATTTCTGTAGTACATCAAGATCTTATTCCGATCCATTTAAATTCGTATTCGCTTGTGGGGTTTGCCATTCTTTCTGAAATTTTCAATAGCCGGACAGGTAATTTCACGAGATAATCACGAGCTTTTTCACCGGCTTCATTGAGGTCGGTGATATGCTCAAGGTCCCATTCTGTGACCAGGTCCTGAAGTATGTTTGCATAGTCAATGGCTGTATAAACGCCAGTTCTCTGAGCGGCATCCGTAAAGTGCCCCCAAAGCCCTCCTACTTTCATTCCGGTTTCTCTTAAAAAGTGGGCGGGCATGACAATTTTTTTACGCATCATATCATCAAAGGCAACCATAACCTCACTGGCATCGTACTCTATAATTTTTTTAATAAAGCTCATATATGCTTTCGCGTGTCTCAACTCGTCGGCAGCAACGACGCCATTTATTTTGCTTAAGAATGGATCTCCTTGTTGTTTTGCTATGGTAGCCACCCTTCTATGTGAGATGTTGGTAGCCAATTCCTGAAAACTTGTGTAAATAAAATTTCTATATGGGTCCTGTCCGGTTTCAATATTAAAACCATCGGCAATCAAAAACTGTGTAGATTTCTCAAACTCCTGCATATTTACTCTCCCGCTAAGGAAAAGGTATTTATTAAGTAGATCACCATGTCTGTTTTCTTCAGCAGTCCATCCCCTTACCCATACTTTCCATGGATTTGATTCAGATTCTTCATGGATGCCCTCCAGACGACTTAGCCATGATTCATAGCTAGGAAGAGCTTCTTCGGTAATTGTATCACCCACAAGAATAGTCAATAGATCATATGACAACCCTTGAGCAGCTTGTTGGATATCTTTTATTCTATCAAAAAAGTCATCCTGATCTTTTGAGTCAGGAAGAAAATCACTTGGTTGCCAGTTTGTTTCAATTGGTTTGAGGTATTTTTCAACAGATTCTTCTACAAAACCCGTCATTGCACGCATTACTTCAGAGCGTGAGCCAAATGGTATATTCATTAATTCTGCTTCGTTAACATTAACAAAGGTAATATTTATTTTTCAAGAATGATTTGATATGACGTTAATCATGTCAAAATAAATTGTACATATCAGCTTGTGTGGTTTAAATTGACTAAAGACAGGAAACACTGGATAAAAGAAAGATATATATTTTATTTAACTTAAGTAGTTTTGTGCTTATTCACATCAAACAAAAAGTAAAATCATGCTAAAAGACCTTACTGTATCAAAAAGTATTACTATAAATGCCGACGTGCATAAAGTCTGGAAAGGATTAACTAATCCTGAAATAATCAAGGAATATTTATACGGGACAAATACAATCACCGATTGGAAAGAAGGAAGCGAGATTATATTTCATGGCGACTATGAAGGTATGGCATACAGAGATCATGGGCTTATCTTAAAAAACATTCCATTTTCTGTACTTTCCTATAGCTATTGGAGCGGGTTTTCGGGCCTTGAAGATAGTATTGAAAATTTTTCAACGATTACTTATGGCCTCGTTGAATGTGGTGATAATGAGACTATGTTTACCTGGACTCAACATGGTTACGCAACTGAAGAAGGTTATAAACACTCACTGGAAGGTATGGAATCTTTTTTGGTAAGTGTGAAAGAAGTAATAGAAAAAACCTAGCACACAATTGAGGTTTTGTAACGTTTGACAACTTTTTAAGTGTATACCCTGGTATATAAACAGATATAAATCATGGATTATACTTATGTTATGTATTAGATATTTGTTTTATATTTGTGGTTTAAAACAAATACTTATGAAAAACCCAATATTGACAATTGTATTTTGTGTTTTATGCATTCTAAGGATAGATGCTCAAGAATTATTGTTGCTTAAATCTTCTGGAAAAGTAGTAATAGGTGACACTTCTCAAATAACGACGCCAGGTAACTACAATCTGTATGTACAGAATGGCATCCTGACAGAAAAAGTGAAAGTATCTCTAAAAACGACTACGGAATGGTCTGATGACTCATTTACGAAAACACCTACCATAGATCAAGTCGATAAATCGATAAAACAAAACAAGCATCTTGTCGATATACCAAGTGCTGATGCCCTTGTGAAAGATGGATATGAATTAAAAAACATGGACGCCAAACTGCTACAACAAATAGAATGGCTGTGGCAACATATGATTGTAATTCAAGAAGAAAATAAGAAATTAAAAGCTGAAATTAATGCTTTAAAGACCTCAGACTTGAACATTAAAAAGTAAGTCATGAGTACCAGAATAGCGTTATTAACAATTATTGTTTTTTGGCAAGGATTGCATTTATTAGGACAACCTGATACATTGATCATCGGTTATGGTGGTTATACAGGTGTAAGTGTGATGGCAAGTAGCAGCACCCCTCCAGGCAGCCCTGAAAACACACTCAATCAAGTTGGTTTTTTGCCAAATGAAAATGCAGCATCTCGTTTTTTAGCCCAAGCAACACTAGGATATGACTACAGTGATATAAGCGATGTCACTCAAATGGGAATTGAAGATTGGATAGAAAACCAATACACATTACAAGGTTCATTTTCTATATTGACAAAAATCCGACAATACCATAAGATTATAAAGGATTCTACATTTAATACTTCGGCTCTTGTAGGGAATAGGCCTTGGGATTATGCTTGGTGGCAATATCTTATGTCGTCTCAAGATGCCCTTAGACAAAGAGTTGCTTTAGCCCTAAGTGAGATGTTGGTTGTTTCCGAGTTATCAGGATTTGGAAGCAATGCTTATGCTATGGGGAGCTATTACGATATATTGTTAAATAACAGTTTCGGAAATTACAGAGATTTATTGAATGCAGTCACATACCGTCCAGCAATGGGTATTTACCTTACATTTCTAAATAATCCTAAATCCAATCCGGCCTTAAATCAGTTTCCAGACGAAAATTATTCCAGAGAATTAATGCAGCTTTTTACGATAGGCACGGTAATGTTAAATAATGACGGTAGTGTGATTTTAGGAACCAATGGCACACCTGTGCCCAGTTATGACAATGAAGACATAATAGAATTTTCAAAAATATTTACAGGTCTTACATGGGCTGATAGGACAACTTGGAATCAAAGTGCCGCTAATGATACAAGCTATATACCCAATATGGTCATGTGGAATACCTATCACGAACCAGGGATAAAGACACTTCTCAATGGTTTTGTAGTTCCTAATAGGAACCCGGTAAACGGAAATGCCGACATCACTGACGCACTAGACAATCTTTTTAGCCACTCGAATACACCTCCTTTTGTCTCAAGATTTTTGATTCAAAGGTTGGTAGCGTCCAATCCAAGCCCTGCTTACATCAATAGGGTGGCAAATGTTTTTATAAATAACGGTCAAGGGGTGAGAGGCGACATGAAGTCAATTATTAGGGCAATATTGCTGGATCCTGAAGCCAAAAGTTGTTCCTCCGGCGAATCTGTAGAATATGGTATGTTGCGAGAACCATTTGTAAGATATGTCCAAATAAATAAAGCTTTTAATGCATTCACGGCAAGTGGAAATTATCGAAACGATATGAACAATGTTTATTTGAATACTGGTCAAAGACCACTTACCTCGCCTAGTGTTTTTAATTTTTTCCAACAAGATTATCAACCTATTGGAGCCATAGAAGAAGCGGGTTTGGTTGCTCCTGAGTTTCAGATTACCGATGCCCAGACCATAGCTGGATTTATAAACGGATTGTATAGATGGGTGCTGACCAATGATGTGGCGGATGAATATGATCTATTTACCGGCGAAGTAGACGCATATTACGCAGATGAGGTATCAAATCTCGATGTTACCCCTGAAACAGCATATACTGATAATGATAAGTTACATATTCTTATGGATAGGTTGAATCTATTATTGGCACAAGGCCGAGTATCCAACACTTCACTCAATACGATCATAGATGTCTTAAAACAGTTTCCTAATGGGACGGCAACTGAAAAACAAGATCGTACCAAACTCGGCATATATTTATTAATGTCATCTCCGGAATACCTTATAAATCGATAATCATGGCAAGTAGAAAAATAAATAGAAGGGCGTTTTTGGGCGAAGCTAGTTGTGCTGCTGTAGGTTCTATGGCATTTTTATCATCGGTATTAAATCTCGGGGCCATTAATACTCTGGCGGCCAGACCCCATATTATTTCCAATCCCGGCGACTATAAAGCAATGGTATGTATTCTGCTGGCTGGCGGATGTGATACCCACAATGTGCTCGTACCCACCAACGCTACGGACTATGCAGCATATGTAGCGACAAGAGGATCATTGGCCCTAAGTCAAACATCAAACCCTGCTCAACTTTTGCCAATCAATTACAATATCGGAGGCAAAACATACTCTGTTCATTCCGGAATGACACGAATAAAAGATATGTTTAACGCAGGAGATTTGTCTTTTTTAGCCAATATTGGTACTTTAATAGAACCCATCGCGAATAAAACAGAGTATGACTCAGGGCTTAAAAAAATACCACTTGGACTGTATTCACATTCGGACCAAATAATGCAATGGCAAACTTCTGTACCTCAAAGCCGCTCCGCCGTAGGAGTCGCAGGCAGAATGGCTGACTTATTACAAGATATGAATACCATTCCCGAAATATCTATGAATATTTCCTTAAGTGGCAAAAATAGATTTCAATCCGGAAATATGTTTAATGAGTATTCTATAAGCAGATCAACGACAGCTGCAAATATAGGATTGACGCCTTTTTCATCTTCACTGAGCGATGCAGGATATAAAACAGCTATCCGTAACACAGCTATAAAAAGTATGGTTGAACAAGAATACGCTAATGTTTTCCAAAATACAATAGGATCATTGACAAGTAAGTCAATGAAGAGCATAGATAAGTTTAGAGTTGCTTTAGAAAATGTGAACCCATTGAATACAGTATTTTCCACAAGTAATCTCTCACAAGATCTTAAAAAAATAGCCGAAATCATAAGTGTAAAATCTTTTCTGGGAGCAAATCGGCAAATATTTTTTGTAACTTATGGCGGATGGGATCATCACGACAATGTTCTGGGAAGTCAGGCTGCTATGCTTCCGGTTTTGAGCAATGCCATGGCGGAGTTTAATGATGCAATGACCGAGATAGGACAGAAAGAAAAAGTTGTTACCTTTACTATTTCAGATTTTGCCCGCACACTCACGTCTAATGGAAATGGTTCAGACCATGCATGGGGAGGTAATCAAATGATTATGGGCGGCCCGATTACAGGTAGTGAAATCCTGGGAACATACCCGTCATTATCGCTTGTCAATAATGATAAGAACCTTAGCTCACGTGGTAGGATGTTGCCTTCGACATCTGTGGACGAATTATATGCTGAATTGGCTTTATGGTATGGCGTTGCACCCAGTGATTTGAGCTATGTCTTACCAAATATTTGCAATTTCTATTCTCCAACCTGTCCTTCACCAGTACCCAATAATTATATGCCAATTGGTATTTTTTCTTAAACCCCAATCTACTAGAAATGAAAAATTTTATTTTAATAGCGTTGGTCGCCTTGAGTTTTGGTACTTTATCTGCTCAAATATGTGTAGGTGAACCGGGAAAAGTACAATGGCAATGCTGGAGAAACTTGTATGCCGCAGAATATTCAGAATTATCGGCATTAGAGTTTTATCCCAATACGCCAGATATTACACAGACGATTTATAGTCTTAACGCCCCAGTTAATTATGACAATAATATGGGTGTAAAAATAAGCGGCTTCATACATGTTCCTGTTACAGATAGTGTAACATTCAATATCACTGGAAATCGTCGGTGTAGATTTTATTTAAGCACTACATCTTCTCCTTCAAACCTGGTATTAAGAGCATCTGCACCAGACAATACCAACGAATATGAATATACTAAATATCCCGAGCAGACTTCCATAAAACTAAGATTGCTTGCAAATTTGTATTACTATTTCGAAATTCAATATGTAGAAGATACAGGAAGTGATCATTGTAAGCTTTTTGGAAAAACAACTTTTTATCCAGTACAAACTGGAATATTATCACAGCAGGATATCTTAATGATGTGGGCTGCAAACCAGCTCCTTGCCCAGTCCGAGGAAGTACATGTAATGATGGCAATGCCAACACGTCCGGTGATCTTGAAGATGGACATTGTCATTGTATGGGTAAACCCAATACAAGTAATACATGTATAGGACCAATTAATAAAATTGAAAAATTCAGGTATGACAATATTATTGGAAGTACACTAAATGATCTGTATGCAGATCCTGATTTTCCTGGAATGCCAAATACCAGCAATATATTACCACTATTCGGCACAAAACTGGAGTCGCAATTTAATAATGTTGGAAATCTCGTTTCAGGGTATATTACCGTACCAGTGAGTGGCAATTATAAATTTAATGTTACTGGTGATGACAATACAATACTATTCATAAGCAGTGATGACTCCTCGGAAAACAAACAGGCACATCAAGTATTTGTCTCCGGTAATACAGGAATGACAGAACACACAAAGTACATCTATCAGTCAACCTCCAATATTTACTTACAAGCGGGTCAATTTTATTACATCGAATTAAATCACAAGGAAAGTACAGGAAATGAACATTTTGGTGCATTTTGGCGAACACCGTTCACCGGTACAGGAGTTTGGAAAAGAATTCCGTCCTTCTTTATGTCTCAGTATGCATGTGATATAGCTTGCGTTCCTCAAGGGACATTGTGTGATGATGGCAATCCATATACAAACGATGACCAATATAATGGAAGCTGTGATTGTGTTGGTACACCATGTAGTGGTCCAGATTGCGATAGCCCATTGGCGAGTTATGTACCATATGAAAAATGTAATGTCACTGATCAATTTGACAATAAAGCATCCAACAACTGGATATCTTGTCAGGTAAATTACAACCCCAACCCATCTCGTAATCGGAGCCACTTCATAAAATACGATCTTGGAGAGCGCCATCAATTGATAAGTTCGCAAATATGGAATTACAATGTTCAGAATGAAACAAACAAAGGATTTCAGGCAGTTGCCATAGACTATTCATCAGATGGGACAAGCTGGACCACAATCGACACATATACGTGGCCATTAGCATCTGGAGAATCTACTTATGGTGGTTTTACCGGGCCAAATCTTTCAGGAATTTTTGCAAGATATATACTTATCACTTCTTTGGACGACTCCACCACTTGTCGAGGATTGGGTAAAGTGGTATTCAGGGCCATTTTTTGTCCGTTACAAGGCACTGCTTGCGATGACAAAAACGCATTTACCATCAATGATGTTTTTAATGGTAACTGTGAGTGTATTGGTGAAAATCTATATGTAAATCAATGCCAGGACATGAACCTAACGCTAGGAGACGTCACGCTTGAAACCGATGTTTACTCAGCTATTCATCATGTTACTTCAACGAGTAACATTGCAACACAAAGTACGGTAAGTCTTATAGGTGGAGAGTCGGTAACCCTTGAAGTAGGTTTTGAAACCCAGTCTAATGCTATTTTTGTGGCGGCCATAGATGCCTGTGATCCGAATAGGCCAACACTATCAGAAGTTTCTAATAAATCTGAAAGCTTATATGCCGCAAGGCTTTTAAAAAGTTCAGACCTCATGGTTGTTCCCGTGCCAGATTCAGACATGGTAGATATACATTACAAAATAAACAATCCGGGTCAGGTCATCCTTAGAGTAGTTGATAAAGATAATAAAGTCTACACACTTGCAAATAATAAATACGAAAATAAAGGTCAATTTAGAAAACGAATACGAACTGCAAAGTTAAGCAACGGCATTCATACTGTATCGCTAACGACTTCAAGCAAAACCATTATAGAAAAGCTGATTGTTGGTCTAAATAACAAAAAAGAAATTAAAAATTAGTATCGTAATAAAACATTATTTATTCGACGTTAATTTTTTTATTCTTATTCCCAATCCTGCAAAAAGTAAGGTAGTAAAAGGGCTAAGCCAATTGAATATTGCATAAATAAAATATTCTCCAGTTGCGACGCCAAGCACACCGGCTTGGTAGGCGCCACATGTGTTCCAAGGTATGAGTGCGGAAGTTACTGTTCCGGTGTCTTCCAGTGTTCGACTTAGATTTACGGGATGCAGACCTTTTTCTTTGAATGCCTGAGAATACATTTTACCCGGAATGACAATAGCTAGATATTGATCCGAAGCAGTAACATTAATTGCCAAACAACTTAAAACGGTACTTGCGAACAAACCAAAGGTAGTGTGAAACAAATTTAATAATGCCTGGCTAATTCTCGCCAGGGCACCAATAGCGTCCATTACTCCGCCGAATACCATAGCACAGATAATTAGCCAAATTGTACTGAGCATACCTTCCATTCCTTTAGCTGTAAAAAGTTGGTTCAGGTCGGCATTATTCGTTAGTACTTCCGTCTTGGTTGTAAGAGCGGTCATTACACCTTTGTAAGCGGAATTAAAATCCAACACAGACCCTCCAGCGATTTTAATTACAATTTCAGGCTGTGCAATGATGGCTGCAGCCCCACCCAATAAGGAACCAAAAAGCAAGGCAATAAGTGGTTCCAGTTTTTTTAACAATCATGAGAATTACTGCCAAAGGGACTAAAAACAACCAAGGGCTAATATTAAAAGCCGAATCTATTGCAGTGAGTTTGTCGGTAATGTCTGGTGTTCCGGTAGTTGATATATTCAACCCAAGTATTAAAAAGATCAAAAATGCTATCAATATAGTAGGAATTGTTGTTAACAACATATAATTAATATGATCAAACAGTTTGGAACCTGCCATTGCAGAAGCTAGATTTGTAGTATCAGATAACGGCGAGATTTTATCACCAAAGTACGCACCTGAAATAACGGCTCCGGCTGTCATCCCCGGGGAAATACCCATTGATTGACCAATGCCAATTAAAGCAATACCAACAGTTGCAGAAGTAGACCACGAACTGCCTGTGGCAAGAGAAACAATAGAACATATTACAAGCGAGGCGGCCAGGAAGATCGAAGGGGATAATATTTGTAAACCATAATAAATCATTGAAGGAATAATACCACTTATCAACCAGCTACCGGTTAAAGATCCAACCATAAGAAGGATAAGGATTGCACTTGATGTTGATTTAATATTATGAGCAACTTCTTCCAGCATTTGACCGTATGTAACCTTGTTTCTGAAACCGACAACCGCAGCAACTGCAGCACCTAATAAGAGGATAAATTGATTGGTCCCGCCTAAAGCAGTATCTCCAAAAATAAAAATGTTGTAAGCCAACAGACCAACCAGGATTAAAACAGGAAGCAAAGCTTCATAGATATTTAATTCTCTATTTTCAATGATGGGTTCATTGTTTGGAATTGACGGCTTGATATCCTCACTTTGCATAAAATTTTCTTTCAAAGATAGGGTTTAGTTTTTATAAACGGCTTTATGCAAGAAATAAAATAACGAGACGAAAAGCAAAGCCAACTTGTTTTGAAATAAATGATTTTTAGTTAATCATAATTTTATAATGTTATAAAAGCAGTTAACTTTGTTCGATACCCATTTTACAAATGTAAAACCTTATTGTTTCTTATGTATAAAAAAAAATATGATATCATTCTTTTTGGCGCCACGGGATTTACGGGTACACTGGTAGCCAAATATATATCAGCCCATTCCGCATTAGAGGGAATATCCTGGGCGATTGCTGGAAGAGATGAAAAAAAACTCAAAGTAATTCAGGATGGTCTTACAGATACTCCTGATGTTATTTTAGTTGATGTCAAAGATTCTGACTCCCTGGACGGTATGGCATCTCAAACCAAAATTATTATGAACACTGTGGGACCCTTTAACTGGTACGGTAAAAATGTAGTTAAAGCAAGTATTGATAATCATACCCATTACATAGATATTACTGGCGAACCGTCTTTTGTGGCAGACGTGTACAACACATATTTTCAAGATGCTGTTGGTCGAGAATCATGTATAGTAAATTGTTGCGGATTTGATAGTATACCCGCAGATTTTGCAGCATGGATGACGGCAAAAGCTGCCTAAAGACGAACCTAAGACACTAAAAACTTTTATAAGGACCAATGCTATGTTTTCAGGAGGTACGTTGACAACCGCTATTCAGGCATTACATATGGAAGTAGAAAAAAAGTCGATCAAAACAAAGATCAAAAAACATCCAGAGGCACCAAAGCTGCCCTTAAAAATCCATTATGATAAGGACATTAAAGGCTGGGCTCTTCCTATGCCGGTAGTTGATCCACATATTGTCAAGAGGAGTGCATACCGATTGCCTGAAGATTATGGAGTAGCGGTAACTTATGGACAGTTTTTTGTTAGGTCATCGTTTGGAAAGGTACTTAAAACTATTTTGCCGATTGTTTCAGCTATGTTTTTGGTTAGATTTAAGGCGTTTAGAAATCGAATGTTTGCCAGATTTAAACCAGGGACCGGACCTAGTGAGGAGCGAAGAGCCAATAGCAAATTTGAAGTGATTTGTTTTGGTAAATCAACTTCAGCAGAAGCAAAAACAATTTTCTCAGGTGGAGATCCAGGCTATAACGAAACTTCTAAAATGTTTGCTCAAGCCGCATTTTGTCTTTTGGATAAAATAAAAAACAATAATATAAATTTTGGTGTCTTAACTCCTGTGGAAGCGTTTGGAATGAACCTTGTCGACAGATTACGAAAAGAAGGCATTCACATAGATTAGAAACTTTTATATCTTAGGTAAATCTTAGAAATAATATCTGCCAGTTTATAATCTTTATCTGTGATTGTATTTCCGGCATCGTGTGTAGTGAGTATAATTTGAATATGATTGTAGTTATTGGACCAAAACGGATGATGATTTAATTTCTCAACATGCATGGCGACTTCAGTCATAAAAGCAAACGCCTGAATAAAGTCCTTAAATGTAAAATCAGCAATAATACGATTGTTATCTTCTTTCCAGGTCATATGCGTTTCTTTAAACATTAAACAAAACAGCCTACCGGAATGTTTCGGAATATTTTGATTACTTGTTAAGACTTTCAGTTGTAAGTTTAAACCCAATAGTAACAAAATTTTTCACAGCAAGCGCTGCCTTTTCTATCATAATTTCTACTTTTTCTTTCTCTTCTTTTTTCCACTTTCCCAGCACAAAATTGACTTGAGAGCCCGCATGAAAGTCCTGGCCAATACCCATACGAAGCCTCATATAATTAGCGTGGCCAAATTTTATTTGAATATCTTTAAGCCCATTGTGTCCGCCATCGCTACCCTTTTCCCGTAATCTCATCTTACCTAGATCAAGATGAATATCATCAACAATGACAAGAAGATTTTCCGGCAATATTTTATGTTTATCCATCCAATATTTGACCGCTTTTCCACTTAGGTTCATATAAGTAGATGGTTTAAGCAAGATTAAAGTTCGACCTTTGTATTTTATTTCTGCCATATCACCATAAGTATTTTGGAAATATTTAATTCCCGCGTCCTGAGCGATAAAATCCACCACAGCAAAACCTATATTATGTCTTGTATTTTCATATTCTGACCCGATATTACCAAGGCCAACAATTAAATATTTCATTGCTTCAGAATTTATTTCCGATATATTAAATAAGTTCAGTAGCCAGTGTTTCATGGGTCAAAAATAATCATTTGAATGTTATAAAGGGGTTTACTAAATAAAATTTTTAAAATGTAATATAAGCAGCAACAAAGTCTTTTATTCATGATTATTAAACTTAAACTTAAAAATGCCTAACTGAATTATCTTTGTACCTTTACACGACAGAAGAATTAAAAAAGATATTTATAATAAACATCAATGATGTTTTTATACAATGAATAGATACAAGCGCGTTAATAAAGTAATTAATGTACATTCATAAATGAATTTATATCTAAGGGATATTATAGGTTTTATGCGGAAGATGACGTGTAGAAGAGCAATAAATGCAGCTGGATTATTGACATCTTACCAACTTACGAAATGGGTAGGAAAGCCTATTCAGTGGGGTATGCCCATGACCATATCCATAGAACCTACCACTGCCTGTAATCTGCGGTGCCCCGAGTGCCCTTCGGGACTTCGTAGTTTTAATAGGGAAACAGGAAATCTAAAAGAAGATTTTTTTAGAAGAACCATTGACGAACTTTACAAAGATCTTGTTTACCTTATTTTTTATTTTCAAGGTGAGCCATACATCAATCCCAAATTTTTGGATATGGTAAGATACGCGTCAAAAAAAGGAATTTATACCATTACGTCAACAAACGGCCATTTTCTTAATGATGAAATTTCTCGCAAAACCATTGAGTCAGGTTTGGACAGAATGATTATATCTGTCGATGGCACCACTCAGGAAGTATATGAAAATTACAGGATAGAAGGAAAACTTGAAACGGTTTTACAAGGAGCCCGCAATGTAGTGAAATGGAAAAAGGAGCTAAAATCTTCTACACCGCATATTATATTTCAATTCCTTGTGGTAAAACCTAATGAGCACCAAATACCTGAAATATATCGATTGGCAAAAGAGATTGGTGTTGACGAAGTCAAATTAAAAACTGCACAGATTTATGACTATAAAAATGGAAACGATCTGATTACGTCAATAGATAAATATTCACGGTATCGTAAACAGGCAGATGGAAGTTATGTGGTCAAAAATGAATTATTGAATCATTGCTGGAAACTATGGCATGCATGCGTAATTACTTGGGATGGGCTAGTAGTACCGTGTTGTTTTGATAAAGACGCCACCCATAGATTGGGCGATGTTAAAAACGTAAAATTCAAAGAGATCTGGTATGGATCTGCGTATAAAAATTTCAGAAAATCATTGTTAAAAGGTAGGGACAAAATAGATATTTGTACCAACTGTACTGAAGGGTGCAAAGTTTGGGCTTAAGTAAGCATTTTATTTCTAAACCCAAGTTCTTTGAGGATTTCTCCGCTTCGCTGAAATTTCTTGAAGTCGTTTAAGAAAAGGGTATTCCCCAGATAGATGCTGATTTTGTAAGTAATTACAGAAAAGAAAGGAGCCGCCAGGACATCTATTGAATAATGTACATGCTGCAATAGTAATAATCCACCGACAAGAACTCCGGAAATCAATAAAAGTCTTTTCATCCACATTTCATGAACTAAAAAACCGACAAGTATAAGATTTGCAGTGTGCCCAGAAAAAAACAAATCTTTTAACAAGACCTGACCACCATAAAACATATTTTCAATAATAGGATCTGTAAGTGGTATAATGTGTATTGGTGCTTCGAGGACAACAAAGTATAATGTAATTGATCTAAAAATACAGATCATAATAGACGCAATAAAAAAATAAACTGTTGTTGTCGGGCTTCGCAAAATAAAGGCCAAAGCTAAAAATATAGGCATCAAAGTGAGCAAACTAGTAGTTCTGCTCACATTTATAGGCATAAATAAATTTAAAATTGGATCGTCAAAAGAGACACCAATTCTATTTTCGTTCCATATCATATATTCAGAAAATAAAGAAACCACAGCACCAACCATAATGGCTAATAAAATAATCTTAAGTAATCTGATATGGGAAGTTAAATAAGGTTTCCAACGTAGCATTAGGAAAGTGATTCATTTGAAAAGACAACAAAGGTATGAATTTAATAAAAAAAATCAAGGGATAGTTTAATTTTAAATCAAATAGTTTTAACTTTGCGCCCGAATTCCAATAATGACCCATGGTGTAATGGTAACACTCCGGTTTTTGGTACCGTCATTCTAGGTTCGAGTCCTAGTGGGTCAACAATAACCCTTGATAACTAATTGATTGTCAAGGGTTTTTTGTTTTTAATAGTCCTTAGAGTTGGCATTAGAAGGGGTTATTAAAATTTAGTTTGATTAAATTTTCAAAATTAAATAAGATCTGAAGGTACAGAAATAGCGTAAAATGTGAAAGTAAATTAATTTCATTAAATTGAGTGAGGTTTGTCCCCGGTAAATTCTGAATGGATATTCCGGTGATACTGACCCCCCATTCCGGCGATATTGACCCCCCTGATAATATGGTGATCCTATCCGCTTAGGTATGACAAAATTACCGATTTTTTCTTAAACTTTCTCCTTTGAGTTCAATTTTTATATGATGAATGTACTAACGAAGTCCAAAATAAAACGGCAATTGTTTTCCCCGATGATATCAAACCATGAGGCCAGTGGTACTGTGATGCCAGGATTGTTGCTTTACTCCGTCTGTCTTCTATGAGTTCCATAAAATCGAGCTGTTGTTCTTTTCCAGATGCATTGCTCCAAAATCATCGAGTATGAGTAAATCTGTTTTAGAGTTTTATCAAAAACCTATAGATGCTACCATTTATTCGACATTTTCGTTTTCATCATGAGTTTTGCATCATTGTAATAGGCTACTTTATATCCGAGCATACACCGCCTGATGACCAAGAGCTGACGCCAGATATGATTTACCACAACCTGTAGCTCCGGTGATAATGACCGATGATCCTTCAGTGATAAAATTACCTTGTTGCCAGAGAGGTAAGCAGAGACTTGTCCAAACCGCGTGAAGCGTCGTAACGATCTGTTCGATAGTAGCCCGATAGCGGAAAGCTGCATTTTTGTCAGCCGGCTGGTGCGGCGATTACTCCCGTTCAATGAGTTCAGTATCGAGGAGCATTTCAATACCTTCTACGAGATTGAGATCGTGCTGCCTACGCGTATCCACGATGGCCTGCCAGGATTTTTTCATTCCGCTTAGTCTTAACTCTGAGAGTTGCATTCAATGGTTTGCATAATTTGTTGGATGTTTAAATGATTAATGAATAATGAAATATTAAATAAAAAAATCACTACTAACCGACTTAAAAAAACAAAAAACAGGGTTAACCTGAAAGGTTAACCCGTTTTGTCGTACCTTTTGGCTACCAAACACATCCAGTATGACGGTCAAAGATAATTCAAAAAATTTAGTCGGTCAGCCAATTTTCAAACAATTGATTGATTTTATACCGAGATCAGAGTTTGATGTACTTGCCTTAACGCATCAGACTGATAAACATTACAGGACTTTTACTGCCTGGACACAATTAATCACCATGCTTTTTGGAATACTAAACAGGTGTGATTCTATGGGTGAAATATGTGATGGAATGATGGGTTTGCAGGGTAAATTGAACCATCTTGGATTAGAATCATCTCCTGCAAAGAGTACTGCTGGCGATGGGTTAAGAGAACGGGATAATGTATTTTTCGAAAAGCTATATTTTAAACTCCTAGATCACTTTAAGCCAATTTTGTCGGTCAGCCGCATTAATAATGTATCATTTAGCGACCTGTTTATCTTTGACTCGAGTACTATTAGACTTTTTTCTGACATTATGAAAGGTGTCGGACGTAATCCGAAGGATGAAGGCAAGAAGAAAGGCGGTCTCAAAGTGCATATGCTGATTGATGCGCATGCGGATACTCCCACTTTTGTAAAAATCAGTGAAGCGAAGTGTCACGATAAAACATTTATGCAATATCTTAATCTTCCTGAGCACAGTATGGTGGTCTTTGACAGGGCTTATAATCACTATCTCCAATTTGCAAAATTCACGGAAAATACAATCAATTTTGTATGTAGATTGAAGAGTAATGCTGTGTATGATATTATTGAACAAACTTATTGCAAAGAACTGAACGAGCTAGAATATGGTGTGACAAAAGAAGAGCATATTCACCTGAAATACAAGGAGAAAGAAGAAGAGAAGACACTTTGCCTACGCAAAGTTACTTACAGAGACGAAAAAGGAAGGGTGTATGAGTTTATCTGCAATAACTTTGAAATAAAGAGAGAAGAAGTGGCTTATATCTATAAGCTCAGATGGAATATAGAGCTACTGTTCAAGAAATTAAAACAAAATTTTCAATTACATTTTTCTATTCAGAGGGAGAAAACGGCATTAAGACACAGGTGTGGTGTACATTGATCGCACAATTACTTCTATTGGTACTAAAAGTAAAATCTGAAACTAAAAAAGCATTTTCGACTGTCGCCGCTCTAGTGAGAATCCATATGATAAGCCTAATAGACGTTTTTTGGATGGTAGAGAATAGTCGAAGGACGTATGTAAAAGTAAAAAAAATAAAAAATAAATCCCCATGCGCTCAATTATCCATCTTTTAAAACAAGGGGTACTATGTATCGTTATAAACAATGGACCTTGAAAGTCAGTTGTTTAGGTGAGAGATTTGATGCATTTTAATTTAAGTCGGTTAATAGTGATAAATAATAATTAATAAATCACCTAAAAATAACGAATTCGTCCTTCGATTTTGCTGCCTCGGTTTCGGATTCATTAGAATCTATCGGTGCATTTTCTCCATGCCTTCAACAGTTATTCGATCCTGATTTATACCCGCCTTAATAATGGCTTCGGCAACGGATTTGCCTTTTTGAGATAGACCTACATTACCCCAGATTTTCCAACGTTATCGGTATGGCCTGATATTTTTATTTTCTATGCGAGGATTTAAATTGAATAGTTGGGATAGCTGCATGATTTCAATGTTGGATTCTGCCAACAAACTCTGTTGAACCCGATTTTAAAAATATTGTGCATCACAACTGGCTTGCTTGTCTACTAATGTCAACAGCATTTCTTGGAATTGGACCAATGAAATGCTAAGGACATAAGGCTTGTAAAGTAAACTATCGTATGAAAGGTTAAAGTTTTTGAATAGTATATATAGTTTTATTTTCCACGATATGAAGCATAATTTTTACCTGTTGTTATACTTGAAATAGTAAAATATCCATCATTAATTGTTAATATTTGAAATGTTTTTGTGCCAGTAGCAAGATCAATTATATTAACATTTGCAGGGATATAAGTATTGGTTACAGCGTCTTTATATATCCCTTTGAACAAAAGTCGTTGGTTTTGGACGGGCTCCTTCATATAATTCGAATGAATTTTATATTTAAATTATTTAATCGTTTACCTGTTTTAAAATCTGTATCACTTGGTGTACAGGTTTTCCCATCCAGAGAGTACTAAGGCACCTTCAGATCCTTCAGTGTTAATCTTGATAACCAATATTTAATGGGTGTGGTCCAAGCATCAGTTTGTCTTTTTCGGCCGTAATAGATATCAAAATTACCCATACCGGGTCTGGCGTCAGATCTGAAATATAGGGTTTGGCCATCGGGATGTAAAAAAGGGGTCTCATCCTTGCCGGATGTATTAATGGTAGGACCTAAATTAATGGGAGTAACCCAGGCATTTTTTTCATTTTTATAGGTTTCATCCAAATATCTGAACCACCCATTGTTCCTTTCCTTCCCTTGTACTGCTTATAATGTATTGCCATTAGGGAGATAAGTTCGGTCTAGAATCCAAGCTGCGGAGTTTAATTTTATGGCCCATATTAACTGGAACAGACCATTTATTATTTTGTGTAATTGGAGCTGTATCAATCACAACCACCAAAGGCATCACGTCCTACCACAAGCTGTAAACACTAAAAATTTTCCATCGGCAGGACAAGGTATGGGCTCCCTCATTTTGCCCCATTCATTTCAAACATTGGCGCAGCTTTGCCAAATCCCAGACTGTCTTTACAGAAATATAAAAATCTTCCCTGGCCTCCAACCCTTCTCGTGAAAATCAATGTGCTTCCGTCTAAAGATATACTAGGCAGGCATTCTGATAATTTGAGTTAATATTTGGTCCAAGACTGACTGTTTCTAAATGGTACAGGTTTTTTAGCGCTTCCAAAAAATAAAAACATATTATCACGGGAGTAATTTAGTTTTTTTTACTTTTCCAAATTTATATGTTCCCTTTCTATAAATTTATCAAAATTTTGTGCAGCGAGTAAATATTTTTAATTCCATTTCAGTGACAGCCAGAGGAAAATACATCTCGACACCATTCAGGGTTAATTTTTATGGCATTCATAAAAGAACTTCTGCTTTCAAATAATCTTTATTAGAAAAATAATTACTTGCGAGTGACGTAAAACACCTTCTGTAAAATCAGGTTTCTTTTTAATAAGTCCTGTATTTGGCGTTACTTTTTTTTATAGTCTCCTTTGAGCTGCTTTAGCTTCAGAAAATATTTTTAACTCATTTGGATTTCTAAGTCCAACGCTGTGGTACCTTTGACAAAAATCATTCCACAAGTTGAAAGCACTATTGAAAAACAAATATTCTTAAATTAAAACTATCATGATAAATTTTGGGTCAATGTAAAATTCTTGATGTATGTTTTACAATTAACGTCCAACCCGCACTTTGAAGTGCGACTTCCATCATTTTTAAATAGTCTATTTTTTTGCTTTTCAGCTGTTTGTAAGGCGCGTTATTATTTTTTGCCTTTGTTGCAATAAATTTTAGCTTTTTTATCTGCCCATGTTGTTTTCTTGGCTAGTAACTTTGTTAAAGGTGCCCTGGCTGATGTCATAATAGTCCAGGTCACGATCTATGGAAAGAATTTCAGGTTGGGGAATTTCATTAGTTACTGTTTTGTTTAAGCTATCAATGTTGATATTGACCTTTCAAAATCATAACCGGTAGATACTTTTGGCAGTCACCTAAGTAAGATCTTTTACCAAATAAATTAAAAAATCGTAATCATAAGACTCTTTATAATCGAATTCGGAAAACTGACCCTTGACACTGATTAATTCTAGTGACAGTTTTGATTTTCTCAAGCATTATAGTAGTATTTTCAGCTTGTTTTGATTGAAATGTGTTTTTCATCACAAACCAAATACCCGAAACCAAAAGTGCTGTGAGAATTGATATTGCAATAATCTGTTTAATTGTAAATTTTAACATTCAGTATATATTAGTCATTAATTTTTGCATCCAATGAATACTTAAGTCCGGAGTGGGATAATAAAACAGCTTTAATCGAGCTAACAGATACCGGAGATTCTATCATTAGGGCAAGCGATTTTATCATCAGAAACCCACATTGTCATATGATCACCTTTTTTAAATACATTTCCCTCAACAACATCCGGGACCAATTTTAATGTGTTGAATGTTCCAAGGCTTTTTATATTTTTCTTTTCCTTACCAATGTAGGCAACATTAATAGGAAAAACTTCCTTGTCAAAAAACATTTTAACGCCTAACTGTTCTCCTTTTTTCATACCATCTGTTGAGATATTTCTCATATAATATAAATTAGATACCATGTCCTGCATGCATTGATCAAAGTGATGAAGCTGTGTTCTGGTTTGGTTTTTGAGGTACCATGAAAAGATAGTGCTATATTTCGGGACTGATCAAATGATATGCTATCATATACCCTATAGTTGCCTTCTTCAACTATACGTACAAAGTTGCTTGGAAATAATGTATTTTTATCTACTTTAGAGTAAAAATAATCATTTACCTTAAAGATGTGTTCATAAGCGGGATACGTCTTACCTATAGCTTTTATCTCATAGTGGGTTTTTGACTCTTGCACTGTAAAAACAACTCTCCGCTGAATAACAAGTTTCCAATTGTAATACAATTTGTAGACTAATCGTTCACCGGTTTGGAAAGTGGCATTTTGACATATGGCAGACGTCATAATGAGTAAAGGGGAGTTGTTATTTTCTTTTATTTGAAAAGGCCGAAGAACCAATAAGAACCAAGGAAAATATACAATAATTACTATTTTAGAAAAAGGCATCTTTATTTATCTTTTTAAAATATTTTTAATATCAAAATCCATTAATATAACCAATCCAATCAATGAAGGAATGATAAGATTGATAAACCAAAGACCAAAGTTGCTACCAATGCAGTCATTTGATCAACACCTGACCAGACCATATCTTTATTGCCAGTTCGCCACGAGCTAAAACACTTAGGAATGCCGGCAAAGGGATACCAGTCTGAATCAGATATATGATGATATTCCGGCGCATATATTAATAAAACTAACGGTAACGCCTAAAAATACATAATACATAGGTATTGGCTGAAATACACGAGATCTGACCAATGAAAGAACAAGAACTTTATTCAAGGTTACATTGTCATACAAGTCAAGACTCTTCAACTTATTACGAAACTTCCCTACCAACCTTGAGCCCATGACTCGTTCGACGAAATGTACCACTTTTAGCAAATTATAGTAAACAAGTACAAACAATATGATTTGTACACTGACTGATACAATAAACGTAATATCCTCAGTGTAAGTAACACCAAAAATCATTTTAAGAAAAAAATAACTAAAGATTAAACCCCCCATGACATTACAAAGATTTTGTGCGATGCTTTCCAAGTAAGGTTGCTGAAATAACTTCTGTCTTATAATCCGGATCTGACAACAGTAGCCTGCCGCCATATTCACCAACTCTGGCTGGTGTCACAATGCCTAAAGATATTCCTGCAAATACAGTTTTAGGGACGCAACAGGGGCACTTTGTGTGAGGGACATGGCGTCTGCCATTTTACACTTTCAAGATACCAGTTTACGGGCATAAGAACAAACAAATTCCAAGGTATATTATGTTCCAGGATTGCTTACGTGTTTCCAGGACATAATGATCGCTTCCAGACCCTTTCCATAAAAAATTGGTAATACAAAAGGGCTAAAAGAAGGATCAAAAGTAAAACCTTAATTAGGCGCGTCAGATTTGCCTGCCATGGATAGGGTGCATTGTTAGAGTACAAGTAGGTATAATTTTTGTGGTTGTTGAGATGGTTTAAAAAATATATCGTGCTATCCATTTTCAAAGCTTTCATATTTGGGATTTTATAAAATATGCTATCATGTAAACAGGAAGCTTTTTTAGTGATTGTCATATCACTGAAATGGAACCTGACAATATCCTTTTGCCATCAGATGAAGAGAGTCAAAATATAAACATACACTCCGGCAATCGACTAAGTACTCTCAGGATTCCAACTTTGTGAGATATCATTAATAAATAATATGTCTTTACTAAAACAAGATTACCCCAGCGGTCAAAAATATCCATATTATAAGATGTAATATTCGAACCTTTAACAAAAAATATCCGTTTTCAGATGATGACTTAAGGTTTATTATATTTGGTAAAAAGTAGAAGGGTTTTTGATATCTGACATCAACGGAAGTTGTGTCTGTACAACCATTAGAGTCTGAGGCAATAATAAAATATTTACCTGAAGTAAGGTTATAAATAATGCTATTTGTATTATTTTTGCCAATCAATTTGCCTGAAACAACCGAGTAATCAAAATTTCAGGTGTATTTGCAGAAGTTGTAATAATAATAGAACCATTATTGTTCTGATCGTTGAGCGAAGGCTTATTTTCTGAAGCTGATATGTCGATGTAACTTACATAAATATTTTGTTCCAATGGCGATACACATCGGCCATCTTCTTTGGGCAAAAAAGTTAAAAGTTGGAGTCCTTTGAGGCTATCTGGAATAAAATAATTGGTGCCATTAATAACTTTAATGCCATTTCCCAGCCATTGGCCATCAAATCCGTCTACATTTTCAGGAAGTGAAACTACTTCACCCGATTGGCATATCTCCTGAACAAAGTCCGTCAAAACCGGCACATAATTTTTTTTGATTTCAACTTCTGTGGAAAGTGAATAACTACATCCGTTTTCACTTTCAACTAAGGCTGTATATCGGCCTGTTTTAGATAATGTTGTGGGAATGATAGAAGGGGATTTAGTATTATTTTTAAATCCATCAGGGCCTGTCCATAAAAAACTTTTTCCCTCTGAAACACTAAGTCTAAGTGTGTCACCTTCACAAATTGGGCTATTACTTGAAATGGTGCCAAAAACTAAAAAACGGATTTCAATTTCTTTTTTAATTGTACAATCACTTGTATTTATTTCTACAGTATAAATTCCGGCCATTGATGGATTACTATTCAAAATAACCGGATTTTGTATTAAAGATGAAAACCATTGCCCACCCCATTTATATGTCAATCCACCAGTTGCATTAAGAACAATACTAACACCCTCACATATTGGGCTGTTGCTAGAAGCAGAAACTGTGCTAATAGATTTTATGGTAATGCTTGCAGTATCCCGACATTTAAACTCATTAACAACATTTACTTTATACATTCCAAACTGGGCACTGTTTATATTTGAAATTGTAGGGTTTTGAATATCAGATATAAATCCTGAAGGACCCGACCATGAATAAGCTACCCCACCAGTTGCTGTCAAATTTAATGATGAACCTTCACAGAGCGGACTATTAGCTACAATTACTGCATTTGCCCTGCCATCTCCTGCGCACCATCTTTTAAAATCGCCTCCGAAAATAAGGTTAGTATTTCCTCTGAAATTATATCCGGTTGAGCTCACATTTGTACTTTCTGAGAGAGGACAAAATATTAGCATTGAGTTGGGAAACCCCTCTAATTTATTTTCCTGACAATACAGTCTTTTAACGTTAATAAGTGCGCCAAAATTTTCAGGAATTTCACCGGTCAGGTTATTGTTTTGGAGATTTAAGTTAATAAGTGATTTAAGATTTCCAAAAGATGTCGGAATGGCCCCACTAAGTTGGTTAAATCCAACTAATAGACTAATAAGATTATTAAGATTACTAATTGATTCTGGAATGGATCCTGACAAATTATTATTGGATAAGTGTAAACTTACCAGATTAATTAGATTTCCTATTGAAGTTGGAATGTTGCCGGTTAACATATTATCGTTTAACAAGAGCTTCTGGAGTTTTGTACAATTAGTAAGTTCATCAGGTATATTACCATTAAATATATTCTTATTTAACCAGAGCTCTCTGAGATCAGTCAGATTTCCAAGTTCAACAGGAAGTATACCTGAAAGCTGATTTTCATCTGCATAAAAAGAAAAGAGATTCATTAGACGGCCTAAAGTGTTTGGTAGTGTGCCACTAAGCTTATTTTGAGACAAAATCAAAGACTTTAGATTTGTCATATTACCCAGTTCGGAAGGTATATTTCCAGTAAGATTATTTTGGGAATGTAATAATTCTTCCAAATTATTCAGACTTCCTAAAGAAGGTGGAATTGGGCCATTAAAATTATTTTGGTGTAAATGTAGTATGACCATTTCTGACAAATTCCCAAGCGAAGCAGGTATATTGCCACTAAAATTATTAAGACTCAATTGTAATTTAACCAAATTACTCATATTTCCAAAACCTTGCGGAAGAGGACCATTTATTTTGTTAGTTGTTAAATTTAATTCTACCAGAGAAGTCAATGCCCCCATTTGAACAGGTAGGTTACCACTTATATTATTATTCGTAAGATTGAGTATTTTTAAACTTTTAAGATCTCCGATTTCAGGAGGCAAACTACCATTCAATTTGTTGGATGGCATAATTAAAGATTCTACGCACCCTGAAATATTAAGTTTTACACCATACCATGTAGAAATGTTTTGTCCTGGAACCAACCAATTAGTCTTATTTGTCCAAGTTGTCCCTAAGCAAGAATTAAAAATACTCACTAAAGCCAAAGAGTCAACATTTCGATTGCATTGGGCTTCATTTTTTAGTATGGAGGAAAAACAAAAAAAAATTAAAAGAAATTGTTTCATAAATCTCAAGATAAAAGGTAGTTTAATATAAAAAGCAAATAAAGGGAAAAATCTATTTAATAACTAGACATAGTTGATTTTTATTTGCCTGAATGTCATTTAAGTAGCATAAATAAAGAAATTAAAAATGCCATGCTTAAGTTAAAAGCATGGCACGGAAACTCGAATTGTTTTGAGAAATTCAGTTATATTTATTTAATTTTTGTTAATCCACCATCCCAACCAAGTTCCGCATAAAACCCAACCGACTATTGCATCTATTAAGGAAGGAATAGAATTGGTTTGAAACCAAATGGTCATTGCATATTCTGTTGTTAGATATCCCACAAGACCTACAGCTAAACTTGCCATAATTGATGTTTGTACAGAAAGATTTGGAATTTTCATAAGTAACCACATCAGCATCCAAACGGCGACAATATCTGCTAAAAGACCACGAAACATATTCATGCCCATTGACATATTCCAGGATTTATGATAAGAAATGGTAGCCCAAGGTTTTCCAGTCATATTGGACATATATTTTTCCTCTTCTTCTGACGATGCTTTTGGTGGCAAGCCTGGTAAGTAATATGATCCATCTTCCTTAATCTGATTGCTAAGCATATTCATAATACTGTCTTGATTTTCGGTATATTTAGCTTCAGACCCATGGATATTCAGCATTGTCCACGATAAAGTCTGCCAAATAAAAATGATAAATCCTCCAACAATTGTTCCGATAATTACTTTTGTGCTCATAATATTTAAATGTTTTAAAAGTGAATAAATCAAACGAATTAGGGGGGCAAAGTGTTAACAAAGGAAGTCAAAAACATCTATTGGTAAATATGTACATGTATCAGCTATCATAAACCAAGCCCGGCTGCCACATGCTTAAAAGATTCGTTTCACCAATATTGGCCCAAACGATTCCTGAAATAAAAACAAAAAATTCGGTATTTATTTTAATAAATTTTGTGACAATCCAAAAGGTAAAAAGGAAGCCAAATGTATTGAAAAGCAGGATTTGACAAAGACTACCAGCATTTATACCAGTCCTAAAGGGGTCCAATCCTAAATGGTTAGTTATGATCAAATCATGGATCATAACTAATAATAATAAAAAAGCACATATACCACCATATATTACGGCTCGAATAATGACGACTGGAATTCTGGTTGTTGGACTCAAAAGATAATATTTGAATGTAAAAATAAAATATTATGTCAAAATGTAAAACTATTGTACAATTTTTTAAGGTTTTAGATATAAAATGCAGTATAAATAATCTTTTTTATATTTTAAGTATATTTCTCTTATAACTAAAGGTAATATAAAATCGAAAATTTAAACTGTGATCTTACTCAAATGATAATATTTGTTTAAAAAATAAAGGCCGTCGTAACTTTATACGACAGCCTTTAAAATCATTAAAGCCACATTATTTTTACACATGAAACCCAGTAATTCTTATTAACACCCTGAATTATTGGTTCACATGTTTTATAGATTTTATATCGATTATTTTGTAATCGTTTTATAGTAAGACCTACCGTCTACAATCATGTTTACAGTATAATCGCCGGAAGATAGTTTTGAAATGTTATACCTCTTGTTTACGACATTGTCATCCAGGATTTCTGAAAAGATGATATTGTTTGAGTCGTCATAAATATTTAATGACGCTTGTTTACCAAGTGTAAGCAAGTTGACATCAAGATTTTTATTATTCCAGTTGATCACAGGTTTAAATGAAGTCTTAACTTCATTGGAAACTAACACCTCTGATCCGTCTATTTTGAAATTTTGGACCGTGATTTTGAGCTCATTTGACATTTCAAGGGTGTACATACCATTAGGAAGATTTTTAAGGTTATACCTTCTTGCTGACTTAGCATTTTTTACAGTTTCATCCAGTACAAGGGTTCCAGACTCATCTTTGATTTGCACATTGACTTTTTCAGAATTCCACTGTCCGGTCTGAATTAGAAGCATTTTTGCTTTGTCAGTAAGAATGGCAGGATTGCTGGCAGCAAAACCACCTACAGTAAATAATGACACTAAAAAGATTAAAATTTGAGTTTTCATGTTGAAAAAAATTTAAAAGATTATTAAAACTTATTAACACTGCAAAGGTAATAGTATAGCCAAGCTATAATCTACCTTTATATTTTCCTATATTGATGATATATTATCCCATAATGTTAAAATAGGTTAAGGTTAAGTTAATTTAATACACAATATTAAATCAACGCAGTTTATTATACTGAAATGTATCTATATTTGTATAAAATTCAGACAATATGATAAGGTCAAATAATTTGTCTCCGGCACTTGAGAAGATAGAGCCAGATTTTGGGCACTCATTTGCAATAAGAAAATTTGAAGACAACAACCCCAATCAGATACCATTTTGGCATTTTCACCCTGAGCTTGAAATTGTATATATAAAGCATGGCAGTGGAAAAAGGCACATAGGCAATCACATTTCCTATTACAATGGAGGGGATCTTATTTTTATTGGACCAAATCTTCCCCATTATGGATTTACAGATAGGTTGTCAGACAGTAATTCTGAAATTGTAGTACAGATGAAAGAAGATTTTTTAGGTAAGGGATTTTTTAAATTGCCGGAAATGCAAGTTATTGATAATCTTTTTGAACGGTCTAAGTCAGGAATTTCTTTTTATGGAAATACAAAAGACGAAGTAGGTGCACGATTGAATAGCTTATTATATATGGATCAGTTTGATAAATTGACAGAATTTATCAAAATACTGTATATACTAGCTACTTCAAAAGAATTTACTATACTTAATGCTTCAGGCATCGCCCTAATTGTACAAAATCAGGATACAAACCGAATAGATGCAATTTATAAATATGTACGAAATCATTTTACTGAAACTATTCAATTAGATGGTATAGCGTCTCATGTTAATATGACAGTACCTTCATTTTGCAGATACTTTAAAAAAGTGACCAGCAAGACCTTTACTGAATTTGTCAATGAGTTTAGAATTGTTCATGCATGTAAGCTCCTTAGCGAGGAACAGTTGTCGATAGCTGAAGTTTGTTTTGACAGTGGATTTAATAATTTTTCACACTTTAATAAACTTTTCAAGGAAAAGACCGGTAAAAGTCCTAATGCATTCCGCAAAGAGGTAGAGAAAGTAGTATATGAAGATTTTTACCTTGGGTAATACAACTTTTCTCTTACTTCAATCCAATATAGCCTGAAGATCAGTCCAGCAATAATTACACTTCCGCCGATTACAGCCCAAAATCCAGGAGACTCACCATATCCTATGACGACCCAAACTGGATTTAATATTGGTTCCAGCATAGAGATTAAAGAGCTCTCAATTGCTGGAAGATGTTTTTGACCTATAAGGAATAAAACAAAGCCCAATCCTAACTGACCAAAGCCCAGGATCATCAAATAATAATTTTCTGTAGGCGTAGGCCAGGAACTTTCAATCATCCACGGAAGGGTAATAACACAAACGATAAGATTACCTATAAAAATACCTCCAGGTAGGAACTCAGGTTTATTCATTTTCTGGGTTATTATCATTCCAGTCATAATAAAGCCTCCGGACAAGGCAATCCATATGCCATACCAATTGTCCGGCTTGGTAAATTGTTCTACAAAAAAGAGACACATCCCTAAAAAACAGATGATTACTGTAAAAATATTGATTTTTTTCAGTTTCGTTCTGATAAAGTATGGTTCCAGTAACAAAACTAATGCAGGTGCGGTATATTGTAGAAAAATGGCATTTGCTGCAGTGGTAAGTTTTGTAGATGTTACAAAAGTGATAAGCAAGGGAGCATAAAATAAACTTGATATTATCGAGAGCTTATTAAATTTTAAAAGTCCCTTTCCGTATACAAATACAAAAAGTAGTGCGGCATAAAAACTCCGGTAAAATAATATTGTCCATGCATTTTGCTGAAGTAGTTTTACAAAAAGACCTCCTGAACTCCATAGAATGGCAGCCAAAACGGTAACTAATATTGCCATTTTCCGTGAAGAATTCATCAGACTATGCCGACGAATTGCTTGAGAAACCTGGTATCATTTTCAAAAAGCTGTCTAATGTCAGTGATCTTGAATTGAAGCATTGCTTGTCTTTCGATACCCATACCAAACGCAAAGCCGCTATATTCTTCAGGATCGATGCCACAATTAATAAGTACATTTGGATCCACCATACCACAACCCAGGATTTCTAACCAACCTGTGCCCTTAGTAATTCTGTAATCATCTTCGTTTTTAAGTCCCCAATATACATCCATCTCTGCGCTAGGTTCTGTAAAAGGGAAAAAACTTGGTCGAAGCCTAATCTCTGTTTCAGCACCATACATTTCTCTGGCAAAGTATAATAAGGTTTGTTTCATGTCTGCAAATGAAACATTTTTGTCAATATATAAACCTTCTACCTGATGGAATTGACAGTGTGATCTGGACGAAATTGTCTCATTTCTATAGACTCTACCCGGTGCAATAATCCTGATTGGAGGCTTCTGGGTTGTCATTAATCTCGCTTGAACTGATGAAGTGTGGGTTCGTAATAATTCTTTTGTTGAACCCTTAAGATAAAAGGTGTCCTGCATATCACGAGCCGGATGATCTTCGGGTGTATTCATGGCTGTAAAATTATACCAGTCATCTTCTATTTCACGCTCTTCAGCCACAACAAAACCTATACGTTCAAATATCTGTATTATCCTATTTAATACAATAGAAACAGGATGTCTGGATCCTGCAGGTATTGGGGCGCAAGGAGCTGTCAGGTCCAGAAAAGTTCCGGACTGTACTTCATCCAACTCAAGGAGTCGAGATTTAAATGCCTCATATTTTTCTTCGGCAGCCTGTTTTACATCATTAAGTAACTGACCAAATTCTTTTTTACGGTCGTTTTCAATATGTTTGATTTCTCCAAAAAGACCTTTAATTTCATTTTTTGAACCTACATATTTAATTCTGAAAGATTCCAGTTCTACTGCATTTTCGATCTTTTCTTCTTTTATGATGGTCAATATATGCTGCACTCTGGCAAAAATATCTGCTGTCATATTGTGATGTTTATGAAATTATGGAATGCAAAGGTATAAAATCGTCCGGTAAATGTCTTTATTTTTTATTCTGTCTGCCTTAAAAGATTAAGTATCCTAAAGAATATTAATTTTGACATTCCGTTAAATAGATTTTGGAAAGCAATAATAAGTGGATTTTAGAATTTCGAATACAATAAGTGAAAAAAAAGTAAAGTGGATTTTGGCTATCGCTGGAATCGTACTAATGTTTTATGGTTTTATGTTTTCGAGAGTGGTTTCTAATATTGGCTTCGTTTTAATAGGTGTTTATACACTTTTCCACTTTGAGAACATTAAATGGCTTTTTAGGGACAAATGGATGATTACTTTTATTTTGATTGCTATGGTGCCTTTGATCAGCGATATTTGGTATGAAGGCATACATTTTTATGAACATCGGGGGATCATGAAATTTCTGCTCGTGCTTTTTCCTTGTTTTGTATTCGCTTTCAAGCCGGACCAAAAGACAATAAGCATAATAAATTATCTTTTTATTGCAACAATGTTATTTTGCACTGTCTATAGTTTAATGCTCTATTTTACAAATTTTAATGCTGTAAATGAAGAGTATAAAACATCAAAGGTCATGGAAGTGCTTTCTTACAGGGATCATATCAGAATCAGTTGGGCAATTGTCATAAGTTGTTTTTTGGCTGGATATGAATGGGCTAGGGAAACCATCAAATACAAAAAGATATTGATCTTTATTTATATTACATTTCAGATTGGCTTTTTACACATGTTGGGAGCTAAGACAGGATTAATATCTTTATATTTTGGAACACTAATATTAATTTTATACGCATTTTGGGGATATAAAAAATGGTCATTTTTATTGCTCATACCTATATTGGCGATAATGCCTTTTTTTGCATACAAGACAATACCCTCTTTACGACAGCGAATTAATTTTGTGAAATATGATTTCCAACACTATAGTAAAGGAGAATATAGGGCTGGATTAAGTGATGCCGTTCGTTTTTACTCCTTAAAAGCAGGTAAAGATATTATTTCTGAGCATGTTTTATTTGGTGTTGGTTTCAGCAGATTACAAGCAGAAACAGAATCGTGGTATAAAAGACATATGCCGGAAATGACACCGGAAAATTACTTTTTACCAAGTAGTGAACTGGTTATTTATTGGGCATCCGGCGGAGTTTTTGGACTTTTAGTTTTTTTGTGTCATATTATCCTACCATTTTTTAAGACTTATTTGATTAGAAATAAATTGTTTATTGCTTTTTTTCTACCGGCAATATGCAGTTTTGCATACGAAACCCATCTTGAGGGTCAATTGCCACTTTTTATATATGGATTTTTTACAGCCTGGTTCTGGTATCTTTCTTACCAAAACCACTTTTTGGATGGCAATTAAACATAGGCCAATCCAGCCATTGAATCAACGAACTTAGAAATTTGTTCATGTATAGCAACTCATTATTTGTGTAAGCGTCAAATGTTAAAAAGCTCCGCAATTTCTATAATTTTTTTTAATATTAATCTCCTGAAAAGTCTTATATATGGCAAAAGTATACTTTTAGTTAACCATATAAAATTCCGGATTGAATTACTTTTTTTCTATGTTCATTTCTTTTAGGCAGAGAAATATTAAATAAAGTCAAGCTTTGCACCGACAAAAGTTCTATTTTCGTGTTCTGAATAGTGAAATATATTTTAATGAAGATAACCATAGCGCAATTAAATTATCATATTGGTAATTTTGAAGGCAATACCTCTAAAATGATAAACGCCATATCTGAAGCCAAGAAAGTCGGTTCAGATATAATTTGTTTCAGTGAATTAGCTACTTGTGGTTATCCGCCTCGAGACTTTTTGGAATTTGACGATTTCATCAGACTTTCTGAGGAATGCATACAAACACTTTGCACTTACGCCAAGGATATCGCTATCGTCGTAGGATCCCCAACAAGAAATGCCCATCCCAAAGGTAAAAGCCTTTTTAATTCGGTGTATTTTCTGGCTGATGGTATGGTGAAGTTTGTACAACATAAATCTTTGTTGCCAACATATGATGTCTTCGACGAATACAGATATTTTGAGCCGGCTAAAGAGTGGAAAGTTGTTGATTATAAAGGAAAAAAAATAGCCCTCACAGTTTGTGAAGATATTTGGGATGTAGGTACTGACGATCCATTATATACTTTAATACCAATGGACGAAATGATTAAATATGCTCCAGATGTAATGATTAATATATCTGCATCACCGTTTAGTTATGACCAGGCAAAAGCCAGAATTCATGTCGTCAGAGCCAATGTGAAACGATATAACTTGTCTATGTTTTACATAAATCATTGTGGAGCACAGACTGAACTAATTTTTGATGGTGGTAGTGTTGTGATGTCAAAAAATGGGACGATACATGATGAGTTACCTTATTTTGAAGAATGCACCAGACATTATTTGCTGGATGAAGTAGACGCAGGTGGTTCAGATAGGGAACAAGAAAAAGTAAAAATAGCTCTAATTCATGATGCACTTATTTTGGGAATAAAAGATTATTTCAAAAAACTAGGTTTTTCCAAGGCTGTTTTAGGACTGTCAGGAGGCATCGATTCTGCAGTAACGGCAATTTTGGCTGCCCGGGCACTTGGTTCTGAAAATGTAAGGGTACTGTTAATGCCTTCTCAGTTTTCTACTGACCACTCCCTGAATGATGCTATAGCGTTGGCTTTAAAAAGTGGTATCGCGTATGAAATTATTCCAATTAAAGACGTGTATGAAGCTTTTATGGATAAATTATCTCCAATTTTTCAAGATCTACCTTTCAATGTAACTGAAGAAAACATCCAGGCGCGTATAAGAGGAATTCTTAATATGGCCATATCAAATAAGTTCGGTAACATCCTGCTCAACACGACGAATAAAAGTGAGATGGCAGTTGGGTATGGTACGCTTTATGGGGATCTTTGCGGAGGACTTTCCGTACTAGCAGATGTATACAAAACGGAGATATATGAGTTGGCTCATTACATAAACAGGGATGAAGAATGGATACCGGCAAATTCCATTTCCAAACCACCTTCAGCAGAACTTAGACCTGATCAAAAAGATAGCGATAGTTTGCCTGATTATGACATTCTGGATATCATTTTGTACCAATATATTGAAAAACGTCAAGGCCCGCAAGATATTATAGATATGGGCTATGATCCAATATTGGTGCGCCGTATATTACGTATGGTAAATATCAATGAATTCAAACGTCATCAGACAGCTCCAGTGCTTAGAATAAGTCCAAAAGCATTTGGAGTCGGCAGACGTATGCCTATTGTTGGTAAATATTTAAATTAAGGTTTACATAATTAGAATTATAAATATTATGATTAATTATATTGAAGCTTCATTGGATGCTGTTGTGGCCCACTATATCGGTAGTCATTCGGAACGAGAAGACATTTCTTATTCAAAAGAAGTTCTAACCATTGAAGATGAAGAGCTTTATGATGTATTGTTTAAATTTTTTCTAAACCACTTTAAGGAACCGGAATATTTCAATTTTACGTTTTCGTCCGGAGAAGTTGAACTTAATCCTGTTTTTAATTTTGTTTCAAATATCTTTGATGACCCTGGATGTATTCATGAACAATCTGTGAAAATAGCCAGACATCTTTATGAAAAATCGAAGCATCCAAATATTAAACCAGGAGAACTATATATCTCATATTTTAGCAATATTCACATAGATAATGAAATTGTTGATGCCGTTGGTATTTTCAAATCAGAAAATAAAGACTATTTTCTCAAACTCAATACAAATACACCGGAATTTAAGTTGATGAAAGACATAGGTACCAATATCGGAAAGATTGATAAAGGGTGTTTGATATTCAATTGTGAGCGGGATAATGGCTTCAAAATATGCAATATTGACCATAGTAATAGATATAAGGAGGCAATCTACTGGCGTGAAGATTTTTTGATGCTCAAACCTCGTAAAGATGATTATCATCAAACGACAAACTACATTCAGGCCACCAAAAATTTTATTAAAGATCGTATGGCCAAGGAATTTGATACTGACAAAATGGATGAAGCTGCAGTCATGAGCAGATCTTTTGACTATTTCAAAAAACAGGAAAAATTTGATGCAGTCGAATACGAAGAACGTGTTTTTAGAGATGGCAAAGTCGTAGAAGCTTTCAAGGATTATAAACAAGAATATGAAGGCAGCAGAGCGACTGCCTTGACTGACTCTTTTGACATTTCAAGCTATGCAGTAAACAAGCAATCCAGGATTTTCAAGAGCATTATCAAATTAGATAAAAATTTTCATATATATATACATGGTGATAAAAACAAAATATTAAAAGGTGTAGATGATGAAGGCAAAAAATATTATATGTTATATTATGATAATGAAGATTAATCTGCAAGTCAATTATTAATTTGTCGAATAAAACAAACCATATGTCCCGATTTTTGAAAATAGTAATTGTTCTTAGTTGTTTTTTGGCTAGTTGTACGTCAATTAAAAAAGACATTTTTATAAAACAGAAATTTAAAACAGATACTGGTTGGGAGATTCCCTACAATATTTTTTATCCTGAATCTTACGACAAAACCGGCAATAAAACACCAGTCATATTGTGGCTACATGGTTCCGGTGAAAGAGGAGATGACAATATAACGCCTTTTAAACATGTAGTGCCATATCTTATTTCAAAAGAAATTCAGACAAAATACCCTGCTATTATTATTGTACCACAATGTCCGGCTGATGGATATTGGTCGCCTGTAAATAGATTTGAATGGACCACGGTTAAAGACGGAAAGATAACACCGGCAATGAATGGTGTCATCCAATTGTTGGATAAAATACTTAAAGACAAAAAGATAGACAAATCTCGTATTTATGTAGGCGGATTGTCTATGGGGGGATTCGGAACTTATGACTTGCTAAGTCGTCGTCATGAACTATTTGCTGCCGCTGTTCCCATCTGTGGCGGCGCTGATCTGGGCAAAATAAGCAGTTACAAACATATACCACTTTGGGTTTTTCATGGTGCAAAAGATGAAGTCGTTCCTGTAAAATTATCCAGAGATGTACTGATTATGCTCGAAAAACAAGGCGTTCGGGCGAGGTATACTGAGTATCCTGAAGGTGGTCATGACATATGGAATAAAGCCATCCAAGAACCTGAATTGCTCCCATGGTTATTTAGTCAGAGAAAAAAGTAGGTTTTCAAAAATGTCTTTTCATAAAATTATTTTTGAATAAATAGCTTTATATTTTTAGATTTGCCACCGGCGTCAATTCCATTAAAAATGTAGATGCCACCAGACAATTCTGAGACATCGTTCATTCCTGAATGAAGATTTCGTTTCACTATTTTTCCCATCAAATCTATGATTTCAAATCGTAATGCATCATCATCAGTTGTTAAAATCAAAGCACCTAAAGTAGGATTTGGAAATATAGAGAATGGAATTTTTTCTGTCAATGGAATATTTGAAGTAGCACAATTAGATTTTGGGTCATATGAAACATTTTTATCATTATAACATGCAAAAAAATAATCCCAACCATCAACAAAGCCCTGGCACAACTTCGTGTGGATCAATTGACCACAAGTTTTTACATTATAATTTAAGGGATCACCAATTATACCCAATTCTTCAACAAACATAAACTTATAGGCTCCCGAGATATAATCTACGATTTGATAGTTTTTAGGATAGCCTTCAATTTCGATGGTGCCAATGGCTTCTACCTTTCCTGCAACATTAGCAGATTGCAAGATATCACCCACACCAAGCGAAAAGTCATATATCAACTCAAATGTATTCTCATCATTCATAAAGTAATATACCTTTCTTCCATCCTGATAAACAAAATAGTCAAATGGATCAGAAGTGACCGGATACCAGGTCATCTTTTTGCAATTCTTTCCAAGTACAATTGTATCACCAGTAACCTTGGTGGTGTGAATGCCGTAATCGGGTAAATAAAAACCTGTAGTTACATTATATTTCCACTCCTTATCTTCGGTAAACCAGGATTGGGAAAACAATAAGGACGGAAAAGCAAAAAAAGCAAAAAAAAGATTAAGTTTAAAATATTTTGGAAGATCTATCATTTCATATATATTAGCAGCTAAAGGAAGCTTTTCAATAAGAAGTTTAATAAATTATTTTTGAATGGATAGGGAATTGATACTTCCTGTATTTCTGGTTTAATTATTATCATACAAGTTCCATTATTTCTTAAAAAATATAGGTTCAATACAACATAAGCTGTACATTTGCGTTTCAAAATTGCAGTTTCCCTCAGTCAAATATATGTATCATACATATATTACATATATTTGTGCTTAATATTAATCTCAATTACTTATCAAAATAATTCTTTTGAATCTAATGATATTCAAGAACGCTACATATTTATTTGTTTTCACATTATTCTTATTTGGGGCAATAGCGCAAGATGCATTTGGTCAGATAGTACCTTTGGAATTGAGTGTTACGAGCGGAATGGGGGAACAAGGTACCCAAGTTTGCCTTGATGTGACGGCCAAAAATTTTGATAATATAGAGTCAATTCAATTTAATCTATCATATAATGCAACCTTAGTCACACCTGTTTGCCCGGCTAGTTATGTTCATCCCCAATTATCCACGAGCGTATTTGGTGAAATATTCAGTTGTATTTCAAAAGATAATGGCTTCATCAACTTTGTTTGGGCGGACGACCCAAAAACGATACCAGATGGAGAAATAATCTTTACCTTATGTTTTGATTTGATTGGCAATCCCGGTAATAGTTCTCCTGTATATTTTAATGGCTTACAGTTATTGGTCGAAGTATGTAAACAGGATGCTATGGGGAAAACCGTATGTACAGATGACTTAATTTCTAATGTTGGTACTATCATGATAAAATCCAATTCTCTGGTCGGATTTGCAAATAAATGTGATGCAGATGGGATTAACAATATCGAAAATGCTTTCATTACTTTTTATGCAACTGGAGGGACGCCACCATATACTTATAACATTAACAGTGGAGCTTATACAGGATCAATTTTAATGGATGGTCAAAGGATAACAATTTCAAACATCCCGCAAACTAATTATAATATTGTGTTGACCGATGCCAATGGTTTTATGTATGCTATACCTACTATAACTGTTTCGAATTCAGAACCTTTGATTTACGATGTCCCATTGGTGAAAAATGAAACTTGTTTTGACAGAAAAAATGGATCCATTAATATTCCTAATGTCAATGGGGGCATAAGTCCTTATACTTTCGAATGGTCGAATTATATCAGTGGTAAAAATGTAAATTCAATTTCAAACCTCTCCACAGGAAGTTATTTTGTTACCATTACTGATGCGACAGGTTGTATTGTAAAAGACACATTTAAATTGGTATTGGATACTTTAAGGCTTGATGTAGTATTTACTAAGCTGGCTAGTTGCAAAGAAATGAAAAATGGTATCATAACCATCAATGTAACAGGTGGATCATCCTGGAAATTAGGACAACCGTATGAGTATTCCTTAAATAGCAATAATTGGATAAGATTTACACCTCCGATATCTATAGCAGGTATTGGATTAGGCAATTTTAATTTAAATGTTAAAGATTCACTTTTTTGTGATACAGATAATAAAACTTATGTGATGCCTGTTGAAAAAGTGTTGAATTTAGCAGTAAGTAAAACTGATGAATCATGTGGAGGGCGTAAAGATGGCATGGCTACGTTAACATGTTCTCCTTATTCAGATAAATATACGTATAGATTTTTACCATTGTTTCCAAACCTTGGTGTTTCTCCTAAAACAGATACGTTTAAAATCATTGATATCTCCCCAGGGAATTATGGCTATAGTGTCATAGATGAAGATGGGTGCAAGGATTCGGTGTATTTTTCCATAATTACGGCATCTAAAATATTACTTGACTCTGTGATCACTCAGCCGGACTGTGCTACAGCAGGTTCCATTTTTTGAATCCAAAAGGTGGAACCGGACCTTACACTTATTTGTGGGAGGATGGAACCACATCACAAAACAGATCCGGCCTTAATGGTGGTAGCGCTAATGTCTATGCAGTTACAGTTACAGATAAAAATAACTGTAGTTCGATTTTTTCCACCACTTTAAATGTTCAGGGTTCGTTGAGTCTGACGACAGAGGTAGTAAAAAATTTGAGTTGCGCAGGGGTTAATGATGCGATCTTGAGGATAGATATCTTAGGCCCAATAACTAATGGTCCATATACTACTATTTGGACAGATAAACTAGGAGTGGTAATCGGTAATACACAGACCATCCAAAATCTTGGGCCCGGTATGTATCATGTCGAAGTTACTGACAAAAATAACTGTTCGAATAGCGCGAATATAACATTAGATGAACCAGCAGTGTTTTCAATAGATGTGTTGGTTACCAATGCAGCATGTAATGGCCAAAATGGAATGGCAGTTGTCAATGTGACCGGAAGTCAGGTAGGCTTAACTTATGAGTGGAAAATGAAAGGAACTTCGGTTATCATTGATAGTGATGCTACGCTCAATGCAATTGCCGGAGAATATACAGTAACAGTAATGAATAGTAATAACTGTTCAAAAGATACAACCATAATTATTGGACAAGGCGCTGCGATTACTTTTCCTGCGCCATCGACCAATAAAGTGACATGTTTTGGTCTTTCAAATGGTCAGGCTGCGATTATGAATCCTGCTCCGGGGTTAAGTTTCAATTGGTCAACTGGAGAACAAGGGTTTTTTGTGATTAATCTTGGTGTGGGTAATTATTGGGTTGTAGCTACTGCAGGCGCTTGCAAATCTGATACAACTTTTTTTGATATAACTTCTTTTCCATTATTAAAACTTGACACAGCAAAAACAGTTTTAACAAATCCAACGTGTTTTGGAGACAATGATGGTTCGATTTCTGTTGAAATCACAGGAGGTACCGGTATAGGCTATAAATACAAATGGACCGGAAAAACGTCCACTTCCGGTACATTAAATAATATAGCCGCAGGTGGATATGAAGTTATCATTAGTGATGATAAAAACTGTGAACAAAAAGATACCTTGTTTCTAACACAACCAGATCAACTAATAGCTTCTGTTGACAAATCAAAAACAATTGAATTAGATTGTAATAATCAGACACAGGGCAAAATATCCCTAATGACTGTAGGAGGAAATGCGGGTATCAAAAAATATACCTGGCAAGCTGGTGTAGATGCAGATAAAGAAACGGCAATAAACCTTACTTCCGGCACATATTGTGCTACAGTTTCAGACAATCAGGGTTGTAAAGATACAGTGTGTTACACATTAAGTGCACCAAAAGCACTTTCGGGAGAGCTTAATACGCCTCAACCACCCCTTTGTAATGGTGGACAAACATGTATATCAGTTAAGTTTCTGACTGGCGGAACAGGCAACAAATATACGTTTCAAATTAATAATGGTACAAGGTACCCAATAGATTCATGTGTGTCAGTTTTTGCCGGGGCTTATTTCATTAATTTGATTGATTCAGCAGGTTGTTCTATTGATACAATAATTACTATAAATCAACCTGAACCAATTAAAGTTGATTTAGGGGAGGATCAGGAAATTCAGTTGGGCTTGCCGTCACCAATTATTAATGCTATAATAGATTCTCCGGTAGCATTGGATACTCTGATCTGGACTCCGCAAGATTCTTTGGTTTGTTTATCAGGCAATTGTCAAACAGTCCAGTTAACTCCTTCAGTAACAACTACTTATTTGCTTAATGTTACTGACCAGAACGGGTGTACAGGATCCGATCAATTAACTATTACAGTTAAGAATGTCAGGAATGTCTATTTTGCAAATATCTTTTCGCCCAATAGTGACGGAAACAATGATTATTTTCAGCCTGTTGTCGGCGCTGGCTTTGATAAAATCCTGTCTTTTGCCGTATTTGACAGATGGGGGAACCTGGTATTTGAAAAAAATAATTATGTGCCGGACCCTGCTGGAATAGATGGTTGGGACGGAACCTTCCAAGGTAAAAAACTTGATCCTGGAGTGTTTGTGTATTATGCTAATGTTAGATTTATTGACGGTAAATTGATTGAATACAAAGGTTCAGTTACCATTGCTGATAAAGTTAAAAATTAGTTTCTACCATCATATTTTGCCAAGGTATATTATTAAATTATATATTTAATAGTTGTAATGTTATAACATAAACAACGGTTGAAATATCTTAAGGCCTGCTTATTATAATCTTTGATTATTACAATATTTTTATTTAAAATTTAGTGAGTTTTAGACATTATTAAGCATGAATAAATAGCTGAATATTTAGAAAATTTGATTATCTTTGTGCACCAAAATAAAAAATGGTTTACATCAGAATATGAGTGAAGATAAAAATCCAAAAAATAGTTATGGTGCTGATAATATTCAAGCCCTTGAAGGACTTGAAGCAGTTAGATTGCGACCGGGAATGTACATTGGCAGTACTGATACAAAAGGCTTACACCACCTTGTATGGGAAGTTATCGATAACTCTATTGACGAGCATTTAGCAGGTTATTGTACGCATATAGATACCATCATCCATAAGGACAATTCTATTACTGTTATTGATAATGGTAGAGGGATACCTACAGGTTTGCATGAAAAACTGCAAAAATCAGCTTTGGAAGTTGTCATGACTGTACTGCATGCCGGTGGAAAATTTGATAAGGACACGTATAAGGTTTCCGGAGGACTACACGGTGTAGGTGTGTCTTGTGTGAATGCATTGTCTGAATATGTTCGTGTTGAAGTACATAGAGATGGAAAATATTTTGAACAGGAATATAGTAAAGGAATCCCTCTGGGGCCCGTTAAAACCCTTGGAGATTCAGATAAGCATGGAACAACGGTGACCTTCCGTCCGGATCGCACCATTTTTACAGAGACAACTGAATACATTTTTACAACACTTGCAGGTAGAATCAGGGAGTTATCATATCTTAACAAAGGGCTTAAACTTTCGCTTAAAGACGAAAGAGATGTAGACGAAAATGGGGTTGCAAGATTAGTTGATTATTATTCAGAAGGCGGACTTCGGGAGTTTGTTAAATATTTGGATGAGACAAGACCACCATTAATTGAGGAGCCAATCTATGTTACCGGGAAAGAGGATAATGTGGAAGTTGAAGTTGCGATGCAATACAACACCGGATATCAGGAGAATATATTTTCGTATGTAAATAACATTAATACCAGAGAAGGCGGTACGCACGTTCAGGGTTTTAGAAGAGCCATTACCAGGTTGTTTAAACAATATGGTGATGATAATAATATGTTTAGCAAGCTAAAAATAGAAATCCAAGGCGAAGACTTCAAAGAAGGATTAACAGCCATTATTTCAGTAAAGGTACCCGAACCTCAATTTAAAGGTCAGACAAAGGGTGAGCTTGGCAACTCTGAAGTTACAGGTATTGTTTCGAGATGTGTAGGAGATGTTTTGAAAGCTTATCTGGAAGAGAACCCAAATATGGCCCGAAGGATCATTGATAAAGTGATTTTGGCAGCAACAGCACGACATGCAGCCAGAAAAGCCAGGGAAATGGTACAACGTAAAAACGTTCTGACCGGAAGTGGTCTGCCGGGTAAATTGTCCGATTGCAGTTCCAAAGATCCGGTCGAATCTGAAATATTTCTTGTAGAAGGAGATTCTGCGGGTGGCACTGCGAAACAAGGGCGTGATAGACATTTTCAAGCAATTTTACCATTGAGAGGTAAGATCCTGAACGTTGAGAAAGCAATGGAATACAAGATCTATGAGAATGAAGAAATAAAAAATATGTTCACCGCATTAGGTGTGAGCATTGAGGAAAAGGAAGGAGAAAAGATTCTGAATATCGAAAAATTAAGATATCACAAGGTTGTAATCATGTGTGATGCTGACGTGGATGGAAGTCATATCTCTACATTGATCATGACATTCTTTTTCAGATATATGAAACCACTTATAGAGCAGGGTCATATATACATTGCTGCACCACCACTTTATCAGGTAAAAAAAGGTAAAAATTTTATTTATTGCTGGAATGATGAAGAAAGAAAAGCAGCAATTGACAATTACTCAAATGGTAAAGAAGATTCAAGTATCAAAACACAAAGGTATAAAGGGTTGGGAGAAATGAATGCTGAACAACTTTGGGAAACAACAATGGATCCAAATATGCGGATGCTTCGGCAGATCACTATTTATGATGCCATGGAAGCAGATAGAATTTTCAGTATGTTGATGGGAGATGAAGTACCGCCTCGAAGAAAATTTATTGAAGAAAATGCCAAATATGCGAAAATTGATGTCTGATGTGTTTTCTACAACCATACAGGAAAGATTTTTGTTTTAAATTCTAACATCAGCAATAAAGACATGATTAAACTGGGTTTTGGGAGCAGGATTAAACCAAGGACATTTGATTATGTACCAAGGTTTTATGATCCTGTAAAAGAAGAAAGAAAAGAGAGGCAAGCCAGATTTAATGTTGATATTGATGCTGAAGATAATATTGATCAGGTAAAAAGCAGAATTCAACGGGGCCTTAGATCAAAATATTATGGTGACCCTTTAGCGAGGCGAGTAGGTGAGAAACAAGCAAATATAAGAGTATTCATTATTATCATTTTGTTATTTTTTATTGCGTATTTGTTGCTTAAATCAGACAAAATAGCTTCCTTATTGGAAGTATTTAACAGATAACTACATTATTGAATGCCCGATATTATACAACTTCTTCCTGATGGTATCGCTAATCAAATAGCGGCGGGAGAAGTAATCCAACGCCCCGCTTCTGTCATAAAAGAACTTATGGAGAATGCTATAGATGCAGGGGCTAGCGCCATAAAAATAATCATTAAAGACGCCGGAAAAACAAGTGTTCAAGTTGTGGATGATGGTAAAGGTATGTCACAAACCGATGCCAGAATGTCTTTTGAGCGACACGCGACCTCTAAAATCAGGTCTGCTAATGACCTTTTCTGTATTAAAACAATGGGTTTTAGGGGCGAAGCACTTGCATCAATTGCTGCTATTTCTCACGTCGAGATGATCACCCGACAAATAAATGAAGACATTGGTAATCGAATTTTAATCGAGGGCACGGTAATTATGAAACAGGACATGGTTCAGGCAATGCCAGGGACAAGCATTACCATAAAAAACCTATTTTACAATGTTCCAGCCAGACGAAAATTTTTAAAATCAGATCCGGTTGAGCTTAAACATATTCTTGACGAATTTCATAGAGTAGTCCTGGCCAATCCCGATGTACATTTTACTTTGCACCATAATGGTAATGAATTGTACCATCTCCCTAAATCAAATCTAAAACAACGAATTATTGGAGTCCTTGGTAAACAGATCAATGACAAATTAATTCCAGTAAATGAGGATACAGAAGTAGCTACTTTTTCAGGATTTATAGGTAAAGCTGAGACATCCAGAAAGACACAGGGAGATCAGTATATTTTTGTCAATAAACGATTTATAAGGAGCAATTATCTAAATCATGCCGTAAGGGCAGCATACGAAGATTTGATTACAAAAGACGTTTTTCCGACCTACTTTTTGTTTTTAGAGATAGATCCGGCGAATATAGACATCAATGTACATCCTACCAAGACAGAAATTAAGTTTGAGGACGAAAGATTGATATATAATTATCTTAGGGTCTCGCTTAAACATTCACTTGGTCAATATAGTTTGTCTCCAATGCTTGATTTTAATACTGATCATAATTTTGCATATAAATTTTCCGGAGATCCAAATATTGTAAGCTCTGATCTAGTATCCAAAAAGGTAACATCTTCTTACCCGTTAGAAAATGAAGCTACTTTCAGACCAGGACAGGAAAGTTCAAAAGGGTGGGAACAAATCTATCAGGGTCTCCAAGAAATTAAGATACCTGATACCGATCATGACGTTGTTAATACTGTAGAAAGTGAAGCCTTTCAATTAACTATTGATGAAAGTGAAACCAGATCTTTATTTAGTACCCGTGAACCTTATCAGTTACACAATACATACATCATTCACCAGCTGAAAACAGGTATGATGATTATTGACCAACAAGCAGCTCATGAGAGGGTACTTTATGAATTTTATCTGGGTGCATTACAAAACGGAGAATTGTTTTCACAAAAAGAATTGTTTCCCCATACTATTGAATTGGACCAGGCCCAAGCCATCGTTTTAAAAAAAATTCTGAGTAGTGTAAATGCGCTTGGATTTGAGATGGAAGAATTTGGTCAAAATACATTCATTGTCCATGGTACTCCATCAGGTCTTGATAGTTCAGTTTCGATTGAGGTTATTGTTCAAAAGTTAATCAGTCAATATCTTCAAAACCTCGAATTTGAATTAGGCATAGAAGACAATCTTGCCAGATCAATGGCTTATTCGGCAAGCATCAAAAGAGGTAAAAGACTTGAAAAAGAAGAAATGACAAGATTGATAGATCAATTATTTGGATGCGGAATGCCATATAAAAGCCCGTCAGGCAAAAAATGTTACGTTTCCTTAGAGTTGGATGAGCTGGCAAAACGTTTTAACCATTAAATAGTGTGACAATATGCTAAGAATGACCGAGGTTGTAAAAAATCTGTTGATAATAAATGTAATTGTTTTTGTTGCAGTTTGGTTTATGATTCCAATTCCTGGTATTGAACAGTATTTTATTTTATACAGGCCTCTGAGCTCAGGATTTTATCCGGTTCAAATTGTAAGCCACATGTTTATGCATTTAAATTTTGAACATTTGTTTTTTAATATGTTTGGATTATATATGTTTGGACCTTGGGTAGAAAGCAGTTTAGGACCAAAAAGATTTTTAATATTGTATCTTGTTTGTGGATTTGTGGCATCAGCAGCTCAATTGTTTATTTCTCCTGTGCCAATTCTTGGTGCATCGGGAGCAATTTATGGGGTAACGGTGGCATTCGCCACTATGTTTCCCAATGTGCAACTTATGTTACTATTTCCTCCGATACCAATAAAAGCTAAATATATGGCTGTAGTGTTCTTAGTGCTAGGTATTTTTAGCGGTCTGACAGGCTTTCAGCCAGGAATTGCACATTTTGCTCACGTTGGTGGGGCAATATGTGGATTTTTAATGATTCGGTATTGGAAAATGGCTAATTTGCGTTAATATTAATAAAATGAAATGTTCAGATCTATAGCAGACGACATAAAGGCTTCTTTTGACTATGGTAATATGGTAGTCAGACTGATTATAATTAATGTGGCAGTCTATATGGTGACTGCGTTAATCGAGGCTTTTGTACCTGACTTTTATCATAGTAGTATTTTACCTTATTTGGCTTTACCCGGTGACCCGATATTAATCCTATATCGACCTTGGACTTTGTTTACACATATGTTTTTGCATTCCGGATTGTGGCATCTGATATGGAATATGGTAGTTTTTTATACTTTCGGGAATATAGCAGGTGATTTATTAGGTGATCGAAAAATATTGCCTATTTACATTATTGGCGGTTTATTTGGTGCAAGTGCCTATATTTTGTCTTATCAATTTATGCCTGCTGTAGGAAGTTTTGCTTTGGGGGCTTCAGCAGCTGTTATGGCTATTGTATTTGCTGCAGTAGTTACTGCACCTGATTATATGATACATTTGATACTTTTAGGACCTGTTAGAATAAAATTTATAGGACTATTTGTATTGTTTTTTGATATTATTGGTGTTAAATCCGGTGACAATTCAGGTGGACATATAGCTCACCTGGGTGGGACATTATTTGGTTTTTTATTTGTATATTTGTTAAAGGAGGGAATTGACTTTTCAAAATATTGGTACCAGGTGATCGATTTTTTTAGTTTGAAAATTATTCGTGAACCAAAAAGAAAGTCCAACCTAAAGGTTACATATCGATCTCCGGATATAAATAGATCTGATAAGACACCTTTAAGAAGTAAAAGTATGCAGTCAAGGGTTGATGAAATTCTGGAAAAGATAAAACAGAAGGGCTATGAAAGCCTAACTGACGAAGAAAAGGAAGTATTGTATCAGGCCAGTAAAAATGAATAAGTGAAGTTTTTTGACAGGTCCATTTTATTGATAAATTTATGTATCATCGTTGGTACTCTGCTTGCTTATTTAGCACCTGTTATAGATCCTGAATTAACATGGACGATTTCTTTTTTTGGTTTATTTTATCCTGTACTACTCATAGGTAATTTTGTATTTTTACTGTATTGGTTATTTAAAAAGCAAAAGTATATGTGGGCATCTTTCATTTGTTTATTGATAGGTTGGAGTCAATTTCTTGGATTCATTTCATTTAATAGCATTAAAGAAGAAGCAAAAGAAGAATCCATAAGTTTCATGACTTATAATATTAGCAATGCTTCATATGGGTATGATAAAAAGAAAAAAAACAGGGATGAAAAAAAACAGGCTTTTATAAACTTTTTGGAGCAATACAAGGATACCGATATTTTTTGTATTCAGGAAGTGGGAGATTATGCTTATGATATACTTAAAAAGACCTTTCCTGCTCATTTTATTCACTATAAAGAAAAAGGAGCTATAATCATGTCAAAATATCCGTTTCTGAGTAAAGGAGAGGTGGATTTCGGCACTATCACTAATTCATGTTTATGGGCAGATATTAATTTGGATTTTGATACTATAAGGGTTTATAGTTACCATTTACAATCTAACCAAATAAGTCGCGATGCAGAGAAATTGGCCAACCAGACAGAATTAGATCAAAAACAAGCTTGGTATGATATCAAAGGAATGTTACGGAAGTTCAGAAACCATCACTTACAACGTAGCAGGCAGGCAGAAAAGATTGCGAAACATGGCAAAGCCAGCCCTCATAAGGTTATTCTGGCAGGAGATTTAAATGATCCGCCTCAGTCATATACATATTACGTGTTGTCAAAATTGGGAAATGATGCTTTTAGGGAACGAGGTTCGGGAATTGGTACAACATATGCCGGAAAGATCCCGTTACTTCGTATTGATTATGTCTTTGTAGATAAAGCTTTGACAGTTAATAGTTTCGACATTATTAAAGACAGTTTTTCTGATCATTATGCGGTTTCTACTGTTTTGGAATGGCCAAAAAAGACTGAGCCAACAGATTGAAAATTTTACTTTAATTGATATAAAAATTAGTATCATGACAGGAGTTTTAGATATAGCAAAATCTTCACTTAACCGAAATGGATTTCTGGATATTGAAGTTGACCCTTCATTGGATTTGGTTGTTGAAATCAATAACATGAAGAAGGAAAAAAATGCAATAATTCTGGCTCATTATTACCAGGAGTCTGAAATTCAGGATGTTGCAGATTATATTGGCGATAGTCTTGGATTATCCCAAAAGGCAGAAAGTACTGAGGCTGACATTATTGTTTTTGCAGGAGTACATTTTATGGCCGAAACAGCCAAAATGCTGAATCCTCTAAAAAAGGTATTGCTCCCGGATCTCAAAGCAGGTTGTTCATTAGCGGATAGTTGCCCGGCTCCCATGTTTAAAAAATTTAAAGAAAAATATCCGGACCACATTGTGGTAAGTTATATAAATTGCACTGCAGAATTGAAAACTTTGACTGATATTTGTTGTACATCTTCAAATGCTGAAGCAATTATAAATAGTATACCGACCGATAAAGGAATAATTTTTGCCCCCGATAAAAATTTAGGCGCCTACCTAATAAAAAAAACCGGGCGTGATATGGTATTGTGGAATGGCGCTTGTATGGTGCATGAAATTTTTTCAAGAGAAAAAATAACCAAACTTATGCACAGAAATCCTCAAGCAAAATTTATTGCGCATCCTGAATGTGAAGCGCACATTCTTGATATGGCGGATTTTATTGGATCAACCTCCCAGATGCTAAAATATACTCAGCAAAATTCAGCAGCTTCATTTATTGTTGGAACTGAGGCTGGAATAATTCATCAAATGGAATTGGCATCGCCAAACAAGACTTTTATACCTGCGCCGCCAACAAATAATTGTGTGTGTAATGAGTGCCCTCACATGAAACGAAATACACTGGAGAAACTTTATATAAGTATGAAATATGAATTGCCGGAAATCATTCTGGAAGATTGGGTAATAGAAAAAGGTAGAAAATGCATAGATTCTATGCTTGAAGTGAGTGCTAATGCCGGATTTAAGGCGTAACATTATTTTTATATGAAAATACTTATGGTTTGTTTGGGCAATATCTGCCGGTCACCAATGGCCCACGGCATCATGGAGAAAAAAATCAGAGAACAAAATCTTGACTGGGAAGTTGATTCTGCGGGTACTTCAGGATGGCATGATGGTCAGAGGCCAGATGCCAGAGCGGTAAAGGTAAGTAAAAATAAAGGGGTTGATATCTCGGACCAGATTTCAAGAAAAATAAGGTATGAGGATATTGGTAATTATGATTTGATACTGGTTATGGATGTTTCAAATTACCAATATGTTATGGAATTGAGCACTCAAGCAGGTACAAAAGCAAACATTCAGCTTATTATGAATTTCAGATATCCAAATAGAAATATGTCAGTTCCTGATCCATACTATGATGACAAATTTGAAGAGGCCTTTGATTTACTCGATGAAACAATGGACTATGTTATCAAATCACTCCTCAAAGAAAATTACACAATAAATTTGTTGGCTGATTACACAAGAAATCAGTGCAAGTGATCCGTTAAGAATTTTGAACAAACTTCTTTTATGGTTAATTGCAGAGGCCGGTATGTCATTTTTAGCATATTTTTAGATTTTGTATTATTGTAACTGGATTGAACCGAAGTGCTGTACATGGTTTCTTTGGAGATCAAAGGAGAAGTCCCGGTAAAAAATGATCTGACAGCTTCCAGGCGCCAAATTATATCTGCAAATGAAAGGTTCAACACTTTTTGAGGTCCTTTGACATTCAGGTTTTGAGCAATATCATTCATTACCTGTCCGTATGAAAGGTTTTCTGCGCTTATAATAAACCGCTCTCCATTTTGATCCAGAGTCATTGATTTTACCACAGCTTCGGCAACGTCATTTACATCAACCCATCCTGTAGTGCCAGCTGGATAAAATTGCAGGCCATTAAATACTTTTTTAAATATTTGAACTGAAGATTCACTCCACCTTCCATAACCCAGAATCATAGATGGGTTTAGAATGGTCACATTTAATCCCTCGGCGTGTCCTCTCCATACTTCCTGCTCAGAAAGAAACTTAGAGAGTCCATATGTTGTATCATATTTACTATGACTGAAGATGTTTTTTTCATCAATTATTTCAATGGGCTTTTTACGACCAATAGCAGCAACAGAACTGATGTGAATAAATTTTTTTATATTTTTGTCCAATGCTATGTTCACAAGATTTGCTGTTCCATCTTTGGCCACCTGAAGAATTTTTTTTCTATCTTTAGTTGAAAAAGTGACAATAGAGGCAACATGGACAATACAATCAATGTCTTTTATGGCATCCATTAAAAATGTGAGGTCTAGAACATCTCCTTCAACCCATGAAACTTTATTTTGAAAATCTGAAGAAAGATCCATTTTACTTTCACGTCTCTTCAGACAAACAAGATTAGTATATCCGGAATGTATTAATAATCTGACAATGCTGCTGCCCAAAATCCGGTTGAACCGGTAATGAATATTTTGCTATTGAAGGGGAGCATAATTTGGAAGTCAAAATAAAGATTAGACCAGAAAGACTATAAAAGTCTTTATATACACTCAAACAAAAGACACTATCGTATGTGTCTTATGATTGAAAAACTTCGATGGTTACTTTCTTTTTTACAAGGTCAGTAAATTTCCCTTTAAATCTCGTTGCTTTAACAAGGTGATTGTCAATCCAATGGTAGTTACCGCCTCTGGGTTTTCCAACCAGAAGGCCATGATATTTAAAGCCTATCTTTTTCAACCACGTTTCAGTGATTTCACGATGTTCTTCAGTCCTGGAAGTAAAGAATGTAATAATATGACCTTCTTCATACCATTTATTTAAAATTTCAAGTGCATCAGGATAAGGTACACACGTAGCCATTCTTTCAGGTTCTTCATTTGGCACATCATCACAGATGGTTCCGTCTATATCAATAAGGTAATTTTTGACTGAAGCTGGCAATACAGGGCTTAAATTTTGACCCTTTTCGTCTTTGACGTTTTTAAGATTATGACTCATTAGTAAAAATATAAAAGATGATTAATTAAAGGTTATATAGTTTTCGGGATTAACATATTTTCCGTCATACCACATCTCAAAATGAAGATGCGGTCCGGTTGACATTTCACCACTATTACCAATGATGGCAATGGCCTGACCGGTTTTTACAATGTCACCAGTTTTAACTAATAATATGGAATTATGTTTATACACAGAAACCACATTTTTTGTATGCTGGATGTAAACACTATTTCCTGTGGCTATTGATTGCTCTGCACTAACTACGATGCCATCCATTATTGATTTGATTGGTGAATCTTTACCGGCCAGAATATCTATACCATAATGCTGAATGGATGGTTGAAATTTTGCCGAAATCTTGCCAATTACAGGAGTAGCAAATTTTAGAAAATTTAACTCTTTAGCCCTTTTTGTTTCCATAAGATCAGCCTGATTGACCATTTCCGGATGGATGTTTTTAGCAGCCGCAACAGAATCGATTTTATCTACACTTGTATTATATATACCGCCTGTCAGCATATTTTTTAATCCGGTTGTATAAGTGTCATACGCGGAGACTTCTTCCTCCAGAGCATCAACTTTTTTTGACAATTCAATAAATTTTTTATTATCTGTAATGTCTCCATAACCCGGTATCAATCTTTTTACAGGAGTAAAAATGATGAAAGAAATTACAAGAAAAGACAAAAGCAAGGCCAAAACACTCATAAAAATGTAGAAACTAAGTAATGATAAATTATATGATCCAACCTCTTCAAGGTTTTCATCATCCAGAATGGAGATTCTGTAATTGTCCCTGAGTCGGTCCCATAATTTTCTTTTTACTGGTAATCCACCCGGCACGGACTAAATTTTGGTCAAAAAATAAAATAATTTTGCACAAAAATAGTTATATAAATGCGTTTACAATGCAATTTTATTAATTATTTACCAAAATAACCAATTATCTTTGTGCACTTTAATTAAATATTATAATTAAAATTAATATATTTTGAAAAAATTCTTTAAACTTTTTTTTACCATATTCTTGATTAGTATTTTGTTTATCTCTTGTGTGACAAAAAGAAAGAAAAACGAAACAACAAAGTTTGGCAAGTTTTACCACAATACTACTGCCTATTATAATGGCTATTGGAATTCAAAAGAAATACTTAAAGAAAGTATGAAAACATTACGTCTTGCCAACGTAGATAATTATAATAAAATATTGGAAGTTGAAGACTTTATTTCTATTGACAACCCCAAAATGGTAAAAGCCGATATGGACAAAATAATAGAAAAGGTTACCACAGTTGCCCAGTTGCATGAACCAAGCTCATGGGTTGATGATTGTTATGTTATGATGGCCAGAGCTCAATATCTAAAACAAGAGTATGAGACTTGTGAAGAAACGCTTAAATATTTTCAAGAAGATTTTAATCCTTCAAATCCTTACGGCAGAAATTATAAAAGTAAAAAACTGAAAAGTAAAGAAGCAAAAAAAGTAAAGGAAGCTGCAAAGGAGGAAAAAGAAAAGAAAAGGAAAAAGAAGCTGAAGTAAAAAAAAATAAAAAAAAACAGGAACTAGCTGAAAAGAAAGAAATTAAAGAATCAAAAGAAAAGACAAAGGAAGAAATAAAAAAAGAGAAGGCCAAACAAAAAGCACAGGAAAAAAAGGATAGAGAAAAACAGCGTAAAGAGAATATTAAAAACAAGAAAAAAGGAGAAGCGGTTGTAAAAATTAAGCCTGCTTCAAAAGACTCCATAACAGTTAATAAGCCAACAGAGTCAAATGTCCCAAAAGATGTCAAAAAGCCGACTAAGCTAGACGTAAAAAAAGATACATCAGCATATAAGGAAGCCCCAAAGCCAAAACCTCAGGAAGATGAAACTGCTTACAGTGAGGGTCTTTTATGGCTGGCAAAAACACATATAAAACGCGAAAATTGGTATGCCAGTGAAATCATACTTAAAAAACTCGAAGCAAATGCAATAAATGATGCTATAAAAGGAGAGTTGCCTGCCACCTTTGCCAATCTTTATATCAAACAAAAAAAGTATGATGAAGCAATACCAAAACTTATTCTTGCCATTGAAAATGAAGATAATAAGCAATTGAAAGCCAGATATTCATTTATTGCAGGCCAAATTTCACAACTTCAAAATGACAATAATGCTGCGTTAAACTTTTTTGCAGATGCTGAAAAATATGCAATTGATAATAAAATGGAGTTTATGTCAGAATTGGCGATTGCCAAAAACGGCATCATTTCAGGCAGGAAATCTAAAAAAGACGTTATCTCTGACCTTTTGGACATGTTGAAGGAAGATAAGTATGCAACATTAAAAGATCAGATTTATTTTACACTTGCAGAAATTGAATTGTCACAAAAAAATGAAACTGAGGCAATTGCATATTTTAAAAAATCAGTAGCCAATAATGTATCAGATCAAAAACTAAAAGGAGAAGCATACATTAATATTGCAAACCTGTATTATAATAATGAAAAATATCTGGAATCATCCAACTATTTTGACACAACATTAACCTTGTTATCAAGTACTGATGAGCGATATAGTCAAGTTCAGAAGTACGTTGCCAACCTAAAAGAGATAGCTGCAAATATTTTCTTAATCCAATATCAGGATACCCTTCTTTATTTTGCGTCTTTATCGGAAAAGGACCAAAAGAAAGTTGTTTCTGCCTGGATAGAAAAAAATAAACCAAGCGAGGTAATGGTAGAAGAAAAGAAAGGACCTATCAGTAAAAGTTTAAGTACCTCCAGAGGAATTGATTTTGGGGTAAGTACTTTTTTTGCTTATAATAAGCTTACAAAATTAAAAGGTAAAGATGATTTTGAAAAAGTATGGGGTAAACATACACTCGAAGACGATTGGCGAAGGAGCAGTAAATCAAATTCAAGCCCAATCGTTGAAGAGGAAGTCAAAGTAGCTGAATCTGATGGAAAAGAAGAAACTGTCAGTAACGAGGAATATAACAAATTTATAAAGTCTCTGCCAGACAATCCAGTCAAAAAGCAAGAAGTGAATGATAAAATATCAAAAGCTATGTTTACGCTTGGCAAACTTTTCAGGGATAAAATTGAAAAATATCTGAAATCGGCTGAAACTCTGGAAGGTATGCATGCAAGATATGGCGCAACTCCATATGAACTTGATTCTTATTATTATCTGTATCTCGATTATATAGACCTTAACAATTCTGCCAAAGCTGAGGAGTTCAAAGCCAAAATAGTCCGCAAGTATCCGGACTCTAAATATGCTTCCATTCTAAATGATCCTGATTTCTTTTCGAAAACTCAAAAGAAAGCAAATAATCCCGAAGAATTTTATAAAAGCGTTTATGCTCTTTTTAGTAAAGGGCAGTATGCTCTGGCACTTGAAAGAATTGAGAAAGCAGGTACAATAGTTGATCAGGAACTTGATAATCCATATCTGGCAAAAATGGCCTTACTTAGGGCTATGTGTCTTGGTAGCAAAGAAGGTAAAGATGCATATGTGAAAGCATTAAATGAAGTTATTGTTGGTTATCCAAATACGCCCGAACAATCAAAAGCAAAAGAAATCATGCGTTTTCTTGGTGGAGATAAGAGTGCTTTTGCAAGTGTGAATCCTGAAGATGTAGATAAAATTTATCAAAAAGAAGACGACCAAAATCATTATGTAGCAGTAATTACTTATGGATTGGATGAAACCCAGAATGTAAATGTAAAAGTTGCTATTTCTGAGTATAATAAAAAGAATTTTAAAGTAGATCGACTCCAATTTGGCGATGCAAGTCTGAATATCACAGATAATTCACAAGTTATCCTGGTACGTAAATTTGAAAATGCAGCCAAAGTCATGGAGTACTACAATAAAGTAATCAAAGATAAAGACGAGTATCTTGGTCAACCAGGCATGAATGTGGATATTCTTCCTATTTCCCAAAGGAATTACAGGAAAATGTTAAGTGAACGTACAGCAGTGGCATACAGAGTTTTTTTTGAAACCAATTACTTAGGAAATAAGTAATTACCTGATTATAACTCGAATGTGCCTTGAGGCAAAAAGTCTTCTTTATTGTCCTCCGACTCAAAATCAAGTGAAACGGGCATATTGCGCATTACAAAATTACACCACTTGCATTTCTCATCTCCGCAACCTGGCTCGAAAATATGATTTTTAATATCTGTGTAAGCCTGAACTAATTGTTTGCCTACAGTTTCGGTCTGGTCGAAATCAATCGTAAAAGACTTGGTTTTGTAATGCCCATCACTTGTTTTTTCTACAAAATCCATGATGCCGTTGCGCATTACCCAATTATGTCTTTTATCACCATCGAGTAATAATCTATAGAATATAATTTGTCTCCAGTAATCGCCGCCTATGGATTCTTCATTAGCTATGGCTAGTTTTTTAGAATCATATTTGCCTGTTTTATAATCTGTTACAGAAATATGATCTTTATAAATATTGATTCTATCCAATTTTCCGGATATTGGTACACCTTTATATTCAGTGGAGGGAATATTGTATTCCAATTCATATCTGGACGGCAATAACCATTCTTTATTGTGTTCTGTAAAATAATCCGTAAGCAGATTTATTCCATGAGTTGAATAATTATCAAATTCCTGACTTGTAAAATGAGAGCGATACATATCCATACCCTTTAAAAAATATGAGGTTAATTTCGACACTCCTGCATATGATCTTGGTGCTGAGCTTTCGATATCTCTAAAAAACTGCTCCAAACCGTAATGTATGGCATTTCCAAAACCCATCGTTGCGCTCCTGCCCAAAGGCACCCTTAGTATCGTTTCAAAATAAAAAGTAAGCTTACAATTCAAATATTTATTTAGACTTGTGGCACTGATTTTAAAATTTTCCAGGATTTTATTTATTAGTTCGCCATCTATCAGTTTTGTAGCACCACGTTTGAATTTCATTAGTTCAGCTTTGTACATAATGATGGCTTCATCATCAATTTTGGCTTTTTTGATTTCTTTATCACTAGAAACGATTTCAGAAACAAATTTTGATGTTCCAAGTGGTTTTTCATCATCGCTATGCGTAGGGTAGGTTATATAAAGATGATCCTTGGCTCTGGTCATGGCAACATAAAAAAGTCTTCTGTCGTCTTCGATCTCACTGCCATCTGTGGAAGCTGTAAGCGTAGGTGGTAAGGTATATTTAAAATTGCCATTTTTTTTATCTTCCCACATGCCTGATATCGTTCGTAAGATAAAAACATGTTCAAACTCCATACCTTTTGACCCGTGCGCTGTCATAAAATGAAGCCCGTTTTCATTGCTGATAATTCTATTTACGGGCAATTCCAGCCCGTTTTCACGCATGATATCTACCAATTTTAATACATTCTTTAAAGTAAACATCCTGGTTTTAGCGGCTTCATTTTTTACAAAATCAAAAAACGTGTTGACCAGTTGTAGCTTCCATGATTTATCAGGACTATTTAGTAAAGTGTGTAATATATTCCCTTCAGTAAGAATTTTTTCAATCAGTGTCTGAATAGTAACATTACTGATATCGTTTATCCATTGTTCAATAATTGTTGAAACTTGTTTAATTTTAGTTATTTCCTTAACTCCTGCCTTTGTTAGTAAATCTTCCTGACTGATGACATTGCGCCATTTGTAGTAAGGATCAATATCGTTTTCATCATCCATTTTGCGTCTGGTTAACATATTTATAGCAGCTATGTCGAGCGCAGATATTCCGAAATTTTCATAATGTAAAATTTCAAAGAGCTTATCCTCTCCACTGTGAGGTTTTGAAAACTCGCTATTCAGGTATTCAAGAATACTCAATAGCCTTATAACTTCATTTTCGTAAAGGACATTGACCCTTTTTTTGACATTGATTGGAATTTTTTTTTGCAAAAAGTATCTGACCAAATTTTCTACAACTTTGTGTTTGCTGTAAATAATAGCTATGTTGTTATAAGGAACACCCGTTACGTGCAGCTTGGTGATCTTTTGTATGATGCCTACTTCTTCCTGGGTTTCATTTTGATATTCTACTACTTCAGGGTCAGTAGCTTCCTCAAAACTCCCTTTTCTTTTTTCAGTAAGTTCTTTAATTAAGTAATCATACTTTTTTACCAGACGATCGTTATTAAATTCTATAAGGTGTTTTGCTTTGTTAAGTATCTTTTGACTTGACCGATAATTGTCCGTAAGAACAATTTCAACAGGGCTAAATCTCATTTTAAAATCAATAATACTATTCATGTTTGCTCCTTGAAACCGAAAAATACTTTGGTCATCATCACCTACAATAAATAAATTAGGTTGATCCCAATATTCAGCAAGTAAAAATAAAAGTTCGTTTTGGGCTCCGTTAGTATCCTGATATTCATCTACCAGCAAGTATTGAAACCTTTCCTGATATTTTGCCAGCAGATCGTCATGTGTTTTGAACTTTTCAATTACCCATAATATCATATCCTGATAATCGTATCGCTCCCTGCGCTTCATTTCTTCATTATAATGATCCAGT
>JADKGD010000003.1 GCA_016717145.1 Saprospiraceae bacterium
TAACATTGTACATTTGAAAATGCGTTACCCGATCAAAATGATTATGAAAATAAGAATTTGGATGTTTCAGGTAACCTTTTAATGTTGGAACAATCAAATTAATTGATCAAAACACTATTGAAATAGATGTTTCTATGTTTCCTATGTCGCTTATTTTGTTCAAATAACGGATATCGGAAAAGCAAAACTCAGATTCCTAAAATAGTTTTTACCTATTTGTATCCTAAAATATTATTTACACATTGAATCTCCGCATTTGTTGCAGAAAAGTCAAGTTTTACAGTTACGCTAGTATACGGACTGGTTAAATTTATTTTTCTTTAAATGCCAAAGAACTGGCAAGTCTCCACCAAAGGTACATTAGAAATTACGCCGCCATTAAATAAGATATTTAACCCTTCTATCATCGAAGCCAAATCCATAACCGACTTCAAGACCATGTCGGAAATTACAAATTATCTCAAAAATAATTTTCCAAATTTGCGATCCAAGCATCGAGGCAATAGTGTTGGATTTGCACCTTTGCAACACTCATAGGTCGATAACGTTAACCACTTCCTAATTCTACATATACAGGACAACAAAGTTTGAATTCTTGAATGAGGAAATTTGATATCTCTTCAAGCCCACACCCGTTATAGATGTATAAAGTTACCATTGCTATAGGGTACCAAGTTGTTGTTGAAAATAAATAATTGAAGAAGGTTATAAAACCTTACTTGATACCAAATGCTTCCTGATCCATTAGAAACCCATTATCTGCCAGTGTTTTTCGTGTAGATTTCAAGCGTGCTTGAAATAACATTTTACCCCCAACAGATACAACATTACAAAACAACTTTTACAGGTAAGTGCACTATCGCTTTTGATCTTCATTGTGTCCTGTGCTGCTAATGGCGCAAAACAAAAACTAATAATAAAAACAAAAAGTAAAGACTTCATAATGAAAAAATTTAAGTTAAAAAATATATACAAATGTTTAATTTTATTTCAAGCAACCGATCAGCATTTTAAGCGTAAAGATATGTTGGTTTGATTCTCATCCAAACTCAAACTCTCTGAAGCAAGGGTACTGCCTGACTCCAAGCGGATTGTCTGGCATAGTATGCATATCTTAGTTTTACCTTTTTACTGATACTTTTTTCGATTTTCGAAGCCGTTTGAATGGCTTGATAAGCGCCCTTCCATTTCCAAACCAACTGCTTCTCCAGGATGATTTGAATAAAACAATTTTAAAAAATTTTATTCTGAAGTGATGTGCCCAGAAGCTGTTATCATAGAGCCCTGATAAACGCCTAAGTCGCAAATCAGGAAAATCTGCCGAAGATAAATCATTTTTAAAATAGAGAATTATTCTGCTGAACCCCAAAAACATGTGCGGTTGGGACTGTTGATATCGCCTACTGCCTTCAAGTATCCTGCCTTACCCATGATATTGATGGAAGATATATTCATGTTCAACCTATTTGTATCAACAATGTAGGGTTTTAGCAATTCGTCCATAGTTTCATATGCCTGCTCACCAAAAGCATAATCCATCACTATAATAATAGGAAAATCATCCGGATTTTTTTTGTCAAATTGAAGTTCCGACGGCAAGTTATTAATATCTAATTTTGATGTATCAAATATCTGCACACCTATATTGGTGCCGCTTGTATCTGATAGTTGTATCATACCATTTTGCAAGGCGTATTTGAGAACAATTTGTCTAAGTTCAACACTGCTGTCTTTACTCAGAATCTCAGCAAACTGTTCTAAATTTTCATATTTACTTTTTGGCAAGGGCTGATTTTGCATAAAAACAATTCATGACACTATGAAGATTTGCACTTATAATATGCAAAGGCCTATCAAATATCTTATTATCAAAAAGTGTCTTTTTATATAGTTTGCCCACTGCTCTCCATAAATATGGTGGCCAAGATTTCTCTCAAAGCAGGCGAAAATGTTATTTCTCTGTCTATTTGCAATAAAAACTCATCCATGCTCAGCTTTCCCAGCCAATAGGTTATTTCAAATAGATTATTTACTTTTGCAGAACTATCAAATCTTTTATAAGCAATATTTATTTCATCAAATGTCCTACCTGAAATTGCATTTAAATATGTAAATCCTATGTCTATATTTATTTCTTTCCCCTCTTTTATATTGTTGACCATAGATTCCAGCATTAACCATGATCTGTTTTTGCGTCCTCTTGTGTCGAGGCTATTTCGTCTGATTTTTTCTGCCTCAATGTACATAAATGTAAGGTGTGTAATGATGTCGTAAATATCACTACCTCCACGTGTCATTTCAATAAACATTTGTTCTTCGTCGACTCTATAACAATTTCGTTTACGACGTGGTGGAACATGGGTTTCAAAGTGCGAATGCTCGTAACCCTCCCTGGATATTAATTTAATATAACGACATTGTTCTATTCCTTTTGGTAATCTCTGAAAGATATATAGTAATCCTTCGAGCTCAATTTTTTCCTCATCGGCTATAGAGCCATATATCTCAGGTTTAAGAGAAAGCATCGCTTCGATCATAGATTCTCCTGAAACACCAAGAGGCTTGTAACTTCCCGCATAAACAAATGTCGCATAGAGATATATAATCTCTGAATAGCTGTTCTTGATATTTGTGCCTGAGTTGGTGGAGTCGGTTGCAACTGCATTTTTATTACTTTAATATCTATATTCAAAGATTAAGCCAAAATGCAGTTATTTATTATTGTGTTCCAATAATACAATATCATAAGGCGTATTTAATTCAACTACACCATTCTTAACCGTTGTCATTTGTATTACTATAAGCATCTGACACTTGATCTCCTTCTTTAAAATAAGGAATTACTGCTATTATTTTTTTACCACTGGGTACATTTATTGCGCAGACTACCTTATCTGTAATCGTATTACTTTCATAAGTCCTGGCAAATACACAAGGTTTGGCACTCATTTGATGATGCCTTCCTGCCCCAACAGATACGTGATTTTGCCTGAAAAGGCCTATTTTTGCCAATGTGCCAGTATTGATGCTTTTTCCGGATTTTTTTGTTCGTCCCAATTCATAAATGACCTTAATGAGGCGTCACCTTCGGCTTTTATATTTAAACTTCTTTCGGACTCGTCACCATAATATATCTGAGCTCCACCCTGAGTTAATAAAAGTTTTATGGCTGATTCGTATGATTTTTTACGGCTTTTATCAAACGGATTGCCATCATCGTGCGAGCTTAGGTAATTTAACAATGTTTTACCTTTCAGAGGACCATTCAGCAAAGCATCATATTTGGTAAATAGATCAGCATAACCATTATTTGCATCTTCTTTAAATTCAAAATTTATCAATGCATCAAAACCATGAGAAAAATAATCTACTTTTTTATCCCCAAAATTAAAAATTCGTCCATTGCTGGCATTATAATTATATACTTCGCCCACCATATAAAAATCTTTAAATTCAGGTAATTCAGTCGGGTTTAATTTTTTCCAATCATTGTAAGCGACTATAGATTCATCATACAAAATGGTCCAAACTTCTTCTTCTACATGTTTTGCAGTATCCACTCTAAATCCGTCAATCCCAAATTCCCTGATAAGATCTGTCAGCCATTTTACAATATAAAAATATGGCCGGCGGGGATAATTTGTTCGTTTAAAAAACTCATCAAGTTCTGCTACTTCTTTTTCCAATCTGCCTTCAGTTTTCCATTTATCGATCAGGTGTTGAGGTAAATTCACTTCAGTCAAACTTTCAGTTCTAATATCCGGTAGATTTTTAACCAAAGTACATTCCGTTGTTGTTTTATAATCTTTATACGTACAGTTTGGCTCTGTTCGCACCCAGTCATCAGGCCATTTAGTATCCTTTGGAGTTACAGGACCGGTATGATTGATCACAACGTCCATAATGACCCGAATACCCCTTTTATGCGCTGATTTTACCATTTTGGAAATATCTTTATTATTGCCTAATCTTTTATCAATAGTGGACCAGTCTTTTGTCCAATATCCATGAAAACCATAGGAAGTCCCTGTACCTTCATCAACCGAGCTATAAATATTCTCTACTAACGGTGTCATCCAAATAGCATTGACCCCCAATTTTTGAAAATATCCTTCTTCTATTTTTGAAGTTATGCCTTTGATATCACCGCCCATAAAACCTCTGAATGGCGCTGGATTGATCGGATGTTTAAAATCATTGCGTTTGTCTCCATTATTAAATCTGTCCGTCATTAAGAAATATACGGTTGCGTTTTCCCACATAAAAGGTTTTTGTGGAGCAACAGGATGCTGTTTCTTATTTATGATGCCGCAACCAAAAAAGAAAACATACTAAAAATCAATATCTTATAGTTTACCATTATAGATTTGTTATTAAATGTGCTTGCAATATAAAACAGATTAATATACTTACCTTTAACTTAAATAAAAAATCTGAATCAAATTCCAAAATATTTTTTTATTATACACTATGATTCACTATTAATCATTAAGAAATAGTGTTGTCTGGGTTACTTTCGATTTTAATTATTAATTTTGCCCCTCATTTTATATAAAACCGAAAAATGATACATACTGAGTACAAACCTGAAAAATACTGGTCACAAGTGGCTGAAAGAATTGAAGATAGAGAAAGTAACAATGTTATTGCCGGTGACGACGAACCATTCTATAGATACAAAAGATCCGAATTTCTGAAATTACTGTCTGAGGTAGACCTTAAAAATAAATCTGTTTTGGAAGTTGGAAATGGTCCGGGAGGAAACCTTAGTTTTATTATGAGCAGGCCAAATAAACCATCCAGGATAGCCGGTGCTGACATTTCTTTAAATATGGTCAATCTAGCTAAAAAAAATACAAAAAAACCTATAGAACTCTTTCATTTTGATGGGGCTAATTTGCCTTTTGAAGCCAATACTTTTGATGTGATCTTTACAGCTACTGTTTTACAACACAATACAGATGAAAGCATGCTTTTAATATAATCAAAGATATATGCAGGGTTTCCAAAAAAAGTGTTTTTATATTTGAACGTATTGAGAAAAAACCTAAAGGTGATGATTTATGTAAAGGCAGAACCTTAGAACAATATTCAGAACTGTTTGAAGGCAATGGCTTTAAGTTAGAATCAAAAAAGTTTATTAATATACAATCAAGTTATCTCGTTTGTGGTGCAATAAGAAAATTACTTAATGCATCATCAAGAATTGAAGGTGAACCGTTAACCAAATTTTCTATTTTTTTGGAAAACATTACACTTCCAATAACTAAAATCCTGGACAAAATATTTAAATCTGACAGAGACCTATGTCGATTGCATTTTGTGAAGTCCTGACCGCTTAATTTCGGTATTTTAAAGAAAAGATGATTTTATTTTTGATATCTGAAAAAAGAAAGTAATTTTGCGTCGCTTTAAAAACAGCGGGGTACCTTAGCTCAGTTGGTAGAGCAATGGACTGAAAATCCATGTGTCCCCAGTTCAAATCTGGGAGGTACCACACTAAAGGGGCAATTTTAATTAAGTTGTCCCTTTTTTTATACATTCCTGCTAAGTTTTGACGTTTCATTTTACATTTTGACTTCATGCAAATACATTCATTATCAAAAGTTCTAGGACTTCCGTTTGTACTTATAGCCATTATTATCCTGTATTACAGTTCTTATGTAGAGCGGTCATATTCTATTTATATTTTTATCCCTGTCATTTTTATAGTGGCTTTATATGTCTTTCATGGTGTTATTGACCATTGGTGGAGAACAAAATTTCCAATAAAATTTGACCCTAAACTTAGACGTTGGTTAAATGAATATTTTCCGCATTACGGGTCATTGCCAGAAAGTGATAAATCTATATTTGAATATAGATTAGGCTTATACATCGATGCCCGTCTTTTTAAATCTGTTGGATCAGAGCTCGGAGAAGTTCCTGAAGACATCAAATGTATGATTGCAGCACATGGTGTTCAGATGACAATGGCCCAAAATGATTACTTAATAGGCGATATAGACCGCATTTATGTGTATAAACATCCATTCCCTACGCCCGATAATCAGTTTTTACACACCGTTGAGACCAATGTTGAAGATGGTGTAATCATCTTGTCTATAGAACAATTGACAAACTCAATCTTATACCCCTCTCATTTTTATAACGTGGCATATCATGCTTATGCTGAAGCTTTTATGGGTGTTCATAACACTATAACCTTTCCTGATTGTGAAGAAACATGGGGAGAAGTAGAAAAGGTATGCGGTTTTTCAAAAGAGACATTAATCCAACAAACAGGTTATCAAAACCTGCCCCTATTGCCTGTTCATATCGCATGTTTTTTTAATAATTCTGACAATTATAAACAAATATTTCCAAAGCATTATGAAAGATTCAGCCAGATATTCAGTCAATGACCATCATGAATCCCTATATACTGAATGTATTAAAAGTCCTATAGGTATACTTTGTATTGGCGCATCTGGTTCCGGTCTTCGCTTTATTAAAATCATTAATGAAGTTAATGAAAAAGCTAATAATCCAAATGCCATAACATCTTCTGCTTTTGAACAATTAACCGCTTATTTTAATAAACAGCTCAAGACATTTGATGTGCCGTTGGACCTCAATGGATATACGGACTTTTCTGTTAGGGTTTGGATGGCGCTAAGGAACATACCATTTGGACAAACAATAAGTTATCTGGAACTTTCCAGATTGCTTGGTGATACTAAAGCAATAAGGGCAGTAGGTACAGCGAATGGCCGCAATCCAATACCAATTATCATCCCTTGTCATAGAGTGATCGGCAGCGATGGAAGTCTCACAGGTTTTGCTTTGGGCCTTGACATAAAAAGAAGGTTACTTGCTCTTGAAAATCCCAATAAGTTTGGTTTGATACAAAATAGTCTTGATTTTTTATAAAAAGGTTCATATTACAATTTAAGAGGTAATGCAATGATGTATTCATTTGGTTTTCAGAGCCTTGATTTTCACTACATAATAAACCATAGATATTATTGCAAGGAGAGCCCCTAAAATTCCAATAGCAAACTTAATCATTACCATTTCTTCAAATAAAAACATATTGCCTGCTACACCTTGATTTATCCATTTTTCAAGTCTAACGTTTTCACAAAAATCAAAGAGCCAAGCTAATAACTGAGCGATGCCAACATATTTAAGTGCATTGATTATTTTGCCTTCCTTACCGGTTTTATTACTTTTTTTTCTTAGTATAATTAGTTTTTCACGAGACCAAAAACACAAAGAAAGGATCGCAGGAAAAAGAGTAGACATAAAGATATAATCTATACTTAATTGTGTCAAAATAAAATGTTTTTCAGGTTCAGCTGCCCAATCTGTGAGTAATTGATTTAAGTTTGTTTTCCCTTTCGGCAACTCAAAATCCATGATGTTGAATTGTTTACCTGAAGCAACTTCAAATTGTTTTTGCTTTATTCTCATGGTTATCATAGCTGTAAAAGCCATAACAATAAGCATCCAAAAAGGTATTTCATAATGATTTGTTTGAGATAATTAAATTTATATTTTTTCTCTTTCTTTCTTATACAGATCCCAATCAAATTGGTTCAAGTACTCAATTCCTGCTTTACACCTTGTAAAAAAGATCTTTTTTTTCTTCATCTTCCATAGCGAAGTTTAACCAGCCAAAACCAGAGACATTTATATTTCTTACACAAAATTTTTTATAAAAATTATTTTTTCTAAGAAAATCTTTGTCAGAATGATATCTTATAGTGTTAAATATTTTATAGACATAGGATACTATGCTTTTGAAAATATCTTCTTGGGGTGCCATGCCTTCATCCAATACAAGCCCTATAACAGGCATTCTAGGCGTCTTAATGCCGGGTATATGAAAAATATTGATGGGGAAATTTGATACAACACCTCCATCAACAAAAAAGCTCTCTTCCCGATAGACTTCATCAAAACCTATGGCTTGCCATTTATCCTGAACTATTTTTGATCTGGAGTCTCTATTGTTTATAGAAAAGTTTCAAAAAAAACAGGAATACTCATGCTTGCCCTGACAAAATCACCCGGATTAACATCATCACTCAGTCCGTACATCGGCATATCTTCGGGAAATTGGACCTTTATACCATTAGTGATGTCACAAGCTATCAAAGTCAGGTCTGAAGAAGGAATGTCACCATTGTTTCTGGGATACACTAAATGATCAGGGCTCAAATAGGCCTTTTTTTTCAAATCCTTAAATGTTTGTACACCATTCTTTTTAAAACGTCAATCATCCATTTATGAAAAACATTACCCCGACATAGTCCCCATTTTCGAAATCTGAACCGATTCCATAACCATGCAATATTAAAACAAACCAGTACTAATATACCAAGTAAGGAGAGGATAAAGAAGGCAAATGTTTGATTAAAATGTATCGCAGTAAGTATCAGACCTATAATAATCAGTGCCAAAAAACCCAGTAACAATGTAGCTAATTTTTTAAAAAATCCCGGGAATTTTAGTACACGTCTAACAAACTTGTGTCCATCTGCAAAATCTGAAAAGTTGACTTTATCCAGCTCTTCAAGAATAATTTCCGACTTGGCTTCATGTTTTTCACCGACAGCTGCCAATAGCATTGCATTGATAGCTCCTGCACTTGTACCTGCCAGTCTCCAAAACCTAATACCTGCAGTTTCAAGAATAAAAGTAAATCCTACCAAAGCAATTCCAAGAAGCCCACCACCTTCCTGTACGAGGTTTACATATTGGTTACCTTTTTTATCTATTACGTCACTGAACTTTTTTTTTCGTTCTTTAATAGATTTTGCAGTTTCAACATAAGTTTTAACCTCCTTATCGTCCAAAATTTATTCATTTGTTTTGATTTTCTTTGATGAGAAATAAAATTCCAAGATTACTAAAAGATATGAATAGTCTTAGAATGACTCTATAATTTGTAATATTAGTTCCTGAATATCAATCCAATACAAGGTTTCCAATATACGATTCTTCAAGGACAACTTTTTCGATAACATTTTTTTCTTTGTTGATTCCCCACTTAATCAGTTTGATATATGCTTTGTCTATTTCAATGCCTGTGATATCGCCGTCTTTGAAAATACAGCAACCGGTATTGAAGATAATAGGAAGGGGTTTGGGTGCCCTACAAACCCCATTTTCTGCCATCTTCTTTTTTATGACAGCCACGTATTCGTTTATTTTTTCAATAATTGCCTGTACTCCATAAAATACTGGATTCAATTTTAAAGTGCTTATGGATATCTTATTTGTTTCAGCGACCTGTTTTAAATTAGACACTTCAACCTGTAGCTTTTTTTCGTAGGAATCTACTACAGTACTTCCACCCCAAAGTGGTCTATGCGTATGCCCAAATATTAATATCAGGTTTTTTTGTTTTGATGTCCAGTTGTAAAAGGCATTTTCATCTTTTTCTATGTCACAATAACTTTCATAATTTACAGTCCGGTTTTTGTTGACCACATCATTCAACCACCATCTGTAAAGTGGTAAGCCGATATATTCAAATAAATTAGTAACAATAGGTAAATAACCCTGATGACCATGTGTCAGCAGTATATCCGGAAGATGGCCGTATTGCAAAAGTATTCCTTCATATACCGTTAACCCTGGAAAGTACTTATGCAAATGTTCATTTACTGTATTTTGATTTTCATATTGACTGTCATGATTGCCAAAAACTCTAAAGTATCTGTTCTTTTTATGAAATTCAGCTTCTTTATTGAGATGAATGGTATTCTTTTCAAGCACATTTTTAATACTCCAATTTTCTTTTAGTTCTTCTATATCTCCAAGATGAATTAATACAAAATCATTCTCAATATAATGGGACAAGGCTTTAAAATAAGATGCTTGATTTAAATTGGAAAAGTCATCAGCCTTATCCCATAAACCGCGATGTAAATCAGAGAAAATAATAAATTTTGCATCATGACCAATATTCAATTTTATTAGTTTTTTTTGCTCTTTATCACTAAGGAGTTGATTCATTCTGTTTTCCAATCTAGTGGCCATATTTGTTATATTAAATTAGTTCTTATTAATAATTAATTTTGTCCCTATCTAAATTTTATTAAATCAATAAATTTAAACACTTACAAACGTTGCGGCATATTTTGACATTGCCATTGCAGTCGCCTGGCAGTTTGCCCAGAGATTGCTCGGCCAAACGCTTGTATCTGCAACAAAAAGATTTTTCAATCCGTGTACTTCAAATTGACTATTTACTGCGCCTTTTGATGGATCATCACTCATTCTGTTGCCTCCCTGTGGATGTGCTGAGCCTAGTGTAATGTCATCATTTTTTTGAATAAACTTGTCTATATTTGTCATTTCTCCATGATTTCCAATACTTATTTTTTTGAAAGAGGCTGGCAAAACCTGTTCAGCACCTGCCTCAAGAAATATACCTGTTAATGTTTGAATACCCCGCTTAATATTTACCAAATTATTTTTTGAAAATTTAAAATTTATGACTGGTCTTTCTTTTTTATCCAATGTAATGGTTCCTGTAGGGTCAGATGCTGTCATTACGCCAGCCTGAATCATATGTGTATACTTCATCATTAAATCATGATGCTCTTTGTACCACGCACCAATATTTAGCGAAAATACACCTGGAGGAGAATGGAATGTTTCGATGAGATAATCTTTGTGTGCGTGAGCTATACAACTTAAACCAATTTTATCATATGAATGAACTGGTCTAGGCATGATTGCGTTGACAAGCACGCCTCCTAAAAGATGAAGACCTTTTCCAACATTACCTGTAGGGTTGATATTGCTTTTAAGTAAAACTTCTGTACTTCCTATTGCACCTGCACATAAGACAACTTTATCACTTGCAATGAGGTGTGGTATTCCGCGTCTCATAAACGAAACACCATTGGCTTTTCCATTTTTATTTGTGACGACGCAAGTAGTAACCTCGTCCAGTACCGTTGCCCCTTTTGCCTCTGCCCAAGGTATAAATGTGACCAGCATGGATGTCTTACGATTGTATTTACACCCATAATTGCACCAACCACAACCAAGACATGATTCTCTGTTGTGGGTAAGAAATTCTGCCGGAATATTAAGTCTCTGACAGGCATCCAAAAAGATTTGTGATCCCGCATTTGCAATATTTGGATCAATTTTTTTGACCTTTAGTTTTTGTTCTAAAAAGGAATAATTGTTTATCAATGTTTGTTGGGGAATATTTGCTCCAAATGCTTTCCATTCCGGCAGGATCTTATTGAGATCTGCTCTAAGCCAAATCGCATTGTTGATCACTGTACTACCTCCTACAGTTTGACCTTGGGCGATGGTCACGTCATTGTCTTTTGTGGTCTGCAGTCCGCTCATTTTATATAATTTTGCGTACATTTCCATTTCATTATGTTCAAAATCGACATTTGGCAAATATCTTTTCCCTTTTTCAAGTACCAATACGGACATTCCCTTTGAGGCCAGTTCATAGGCCATTACGGCACCGGATGCACCGGATCCAATGACTATAGTATCATATTTTGATAATAAGTTCGGCATAATATTTAATTATCGAGGTGAATTAATGGTTGTGTATCCAGCAATATGGATCTTGGTCTATCTTCAAAAGCAATAAAACCAACTTGTTTCATACCTTGCGGGCTGCCATAATATGACACACAAGACATAACCTTTAAAGCCCTCGCCAGGTCCCTGAATTGATTCATCAACAAACCATCATTATTAATGAGCTTATTCATAATTTTTTTTCGATCTGACTTATTAAGATTACTGAATTTTTCGAATATTAAAAAAAGTGGCGGCACCACGTTTTCTAATTGATTAAAAACTTTGGGAATCATGTCCAATGCCGGAGAATTGGATTCGGCCAGCATAGCATCTATCAACTTTCCCGATTCCTCAGCACTGATAGCATCATTTCCCCCTGTATCTATGAGCACTTCTATCGCCTTTACTAATGTTGTAAACTGTTTTTCAGTAAAAAATTTTAATTGGCCCATAAACTATTGATTTATTCAATTTTAATTTGATAGTCCGGTGGAATTGGAAAAAGGATTATTAAATACACCGGTTGAATTCAAAACATTGCTTACTTCTTTCCATTGATCAAGTGCAGGATACATGGCTTTCACACTGTTTGCACTTAGATAGTTGTATTGACCCCAGTGCATTCTGCTTTTCAAAGCATACATAGCCTTTTCTATAGCACTGTACATTTCTTTCGCACCGAAAGTATCTTTGGCCATTATAATCTCTGCCATACAGGTATCCTGGCCATACATAGGAGATAAAAATCCATTTGATGATGCAACAAACCTCAAAGCGAGTGGAGCAGAATGGTAGAGTTTTTTTTCAATTTTGTTTTTTTCAATGACCTCCAACATTTCATCTATATTTTTAATGTAATTATTATCTTTCATATTAAAACCTATTTCAGATGAATATGAAGGAATATAGTTTGCATCCCCAATATGGAATACTTTAAAACTTTTGTTTATAAAAACGTCCCCTGCAAGACTTTTTAAAGTACTATCGATAAGCTCATCAGAACTGGATTTAAACAGATTAAAAATAAAATTTAAAATGCCTTTTCTATTTATTCTGGCCAATAATTCTACAAATGGTTTTCTTCTCTTTTCTTCAATTTTTTTCAGATCCATTTGGTTTGTATACGTTTCTGACGGTTATCACACAAAGGTGATCCCCATCCTTTCCGGGATGAGGATTGATCATAAGTTCGTAGTGAAAATTGTTTTTAAACACATCTCCTTTTATCAGATTTATTTTTTCAGACTTCCAGGATGCCAATGAGCGTTCTTCTTTTAAATAAAATGCCTCCGTGACTTCAATAATAACCGAATAAATAATGCCAAGACATCCCAAACCCACAGAGACGGCATTATAATATTTGTCATCCTGAATCAATATAAAATCAGGTGCAGACTTTCAAATTTTGCCCGATTTGTAATACCTTTGGTTTTTTCAATTCTATATAATTTTCCTCCCGATCCAACCAGGTCATAGCTTAAAATCATTTCATAAAGTGGACCTTTGCCAATAGCACCTCCATGTGTTGATGTCTGGCAAACGCCTGCAATGGTTTGCCCATCAAATCCTCCCAACCAAGAGATAGCCAATCCTTCTGCATCCAACATAGTATTTAAAGCGCGAATGGTTGTTCCGGATTTGACCCTGACCAATTTTTTTAATTTTGCCTCAGCATGTAACAAATTAATTTCAAGATCAAGCCTGCCTGTTAAAGCATCAGGTAGTACCATTCTCCCATACGTTGGACAAATAGCTGACCAACTATGACGTGAGCCGCAAGCTTTAACATTTGAATTTTTCTTTTCAGCAGTCTGAACTATGTTTATAAGATCAGAAAGATCCGAAGGCAAATATGTCACTTCAGGAGTGATGTTTTGCTCTTCGATATGGTTAGCCCATGGTCGGTGTAGAAAACTTTGCATAATGGAAAGCTTAGTTGGTCATGAAAGAAAGTATGGCATAGTTTATTGTCATTAAGATTGTGCAATATGTTACCTAAAAAAGTAAAATACTTTAGGCATTAACAAAAATATTATATTTTATCAATATAGTCTGGAAATAGTTAATAAAAAATTAGTTTTAAGCTTCCATCAAAAAAGCTTTAAAATCTTCAAAATCAGCTGACAATTTATGTGCAATTTTTTCTTTATCAGCCAACGAAGAAAGTGAAGCAGGCACTTCTATCTTAATTTTTAATGTTTGTTCGACGACATCAATAAACTTTGCCGGATGGGCAGTTTCGAGGAAGATGCCAAGCTCACTACTTTTTAGATTTTCTAATGATTTATAAGCAATGGCACCGTGTGGATCACAGACATAGTTATATTTCTGATAGGCTGATATCATGGATTTTTTAGTGTCCTCATCATTTAAATAAAACCCCGAAACATCATGTCTGATTGCTTGCAAATTATCATCATAAAGATTGAGTATTCTGGTAAAGTTGCTTGGATTACCTACGTCCATTGCGTTGCTGATGGTTGAAATTGAGGGCTTCGGATCAAATATACCTGTTTGAAGATAATGAGGTACTATCTTATTGATATTGGTAGAAGCAATAAAATGTTTGACCGGCAAACCCATTTTTTTTGCCAACAAGCCGGCTGTCAGATTACCAAAATTACCACTAGGCACGCTAAACACCACATCTTTATTATACTTCATTACTTGTTTATACGCTTCAAAAAAATAAAAGCTCTGTGGAATGAGTCTTGCAATATTTATACTATTTGCAGAACTGAGCCGATATTTTCTATTTAATTCATTGTCAAGAAATGCTTGCTTTACTAAAGCCTGACAATCGTCAAATGTCCCCATTACTTCAATTGCTTTAATATTTTTTCCAAGTGTCGTCAGTTGTTTTTCCTGTAGTTCGCTTACCTTACCACTCGGGTAAAGAATAATTACCTCAACACCGGGCGTTTTATAAAACCCTGCAGCTACTGCTCCTCCAGTGTCTCCTGAAGTAGCTACTAAGATCGTTATCGTTTTATTTTCGTCTTTAATAAAATATGACATTAACGAGGCCATAAACCGTGCACCAAAAGCCTTAAATGCCAGACTGGGGCCATGCCATAATTCCAGGGAAGCAATATGTTCATTTAACATAACTATCGGTGCAGGAAAATTAATCGCGCTGGTTACGATGTCCCTCATATCGTGATGGGGGATATAGTCTCCTATCAAATTTTTGCTTACTTCAAAAGCGATTTCTTGAAAACTGAATGAATCAAGATGTTTTAAAAAGTCTTTATGGAGAAGTGGTATCGATATTGGCATATAAAGTCCTTTATCAGGAGCAAGTGACTGCATCACTGCCTCTTTAAGATAAACCTTTGCTGCTCTGTTATTGGTACTATATAGTTGCATATGCTAAAATTAAAATCGTATTGCGCCTTCTTGATTTATCTTTGAAAGGTAGGTATTAATATCCAGCCTTTTGTTCTTGTAAAGTTTTATAGCAGCCTCAATGACATATTCAGCCTTAATACTATTGTCACATAATGCAAACATGGAAGGTCCTGCACCACTTATGCTAAATCCGAGTGCACCAGCTGACATGGCCAATTCTTTCATCTCATAAAAGTGAGGTATCAGATGCGTTCGTTGTGGCTCTACAAGTACATCCTGTAATTATCTTGAAATCAAACTATAATCTGATGTATACATACCTGCTATAAATGCCCCAAGATTACCTTGCTGTTTAATTACATCCTTAAATTTGACTGCCGGTTTTAGAATATTGCGGGAATCACGTGTCAATACTTCTACATGTGGATATATGACCGCTACAAACAATCCTGAAGGAATATGCAGTTTTTTAATGTCAAGCGTCTCATTGTCTCTAATCAATATCATACCTCCTAAAAGCGACGGACCTACGTTGTCTGCGTGAAAAGCCCCATCGGCTATTTGTTCACCTTCAACTGCAAAACGCAACAAATCATACTTTGTAAGTCCTGTCCTAAGAAATTCACTTACTGCAAATACACCACCTGCAGCGCTGGCAGCTGACGAACCCAGACCACTTCCGAAAGGCATTTTTTTATGTATTTCCATTTCTACAGGACGGTCGGTTTCTCCTATATGTTCCAGTAATCTATATGCAGCAAAACCAGCAGTATTCTTATGCACTTCATGTGGCAGCTTATTTCCTGCTCCTGTTATTTTATTGATAATTAGGCCGGGCGCACTTCCCTCTCTTATGATAATCTCATCCCCGGGTTGCTCTAATGCAAATCCAAGGATGTCAAAACCCACCGCCACATTTGCAACAGACGCAGGAGCAAATACTTTTAATCCTGGCCTTCCCATTGTATTTTTCTTATTATAAAGCTCATAGATACCAATTTGATTCTTACTTGAAGATGTTAAAAAACGTGAATAAATTATTCTAATTGCCTGCACTAATGATTTCAGCAAAAATACCTGCAGCCGTTACTTCAGCACCTGCGCCAGGACCTCTTATCACTAATGGTCGCTGTTTGTACCTTTGTGTAGTAAATACGATCATATTATCACTGCCGCCAAGATTAAAAAATGGGCTATCTTGTTTCACAATTTCTATACCACAGGATACATTGCCATTTTCACTTTTGGCTATGAAACGCAATACACCATTTTCAGCCTTTGCTTTCTTAAGAAGATCTGTAAAATACTCATCTTCCAGCTTCAAAACTTCAAAAAATGTTTCAACATCTTTAGCTTTCAAACAATTCTCAGGCAATATTGGATTTATGACAACGTCTGTTGTCTCTACTCTATAGCCGGATTCACGGGCCAGTATGGTAATCTTTCTGGCTACATCAGCTCCTGACAAATCGTCTCTTGGATCGGGTTCAGTATATCCAAGGACTTTTGCCTCATTAACTAAGCTACTAAATGATTTGCTTCCGTCAAAATTATTGAAAATGAACGAAACCGATCCTGAAAGTACTGCTTCTATTCTGATAATATGGTCTCCACTATGAATCAGATTCCTTAAAGTAGAAATGACCGGTAATCCCGCACCTACATTTGTTTCAAAAAGAAACTGAACATTGTTTTCTTTGGCCAGTTGTTTTAAATGGTTATACTGGTTATAAGCTGATGAAGCAGCCACTTTATTAGGTGTTGCAACCGAAATACTAGCCTTGAATATTTGTTCATAAAGTTCAGGAATCTTGTTGTCTGAGGTATTGTCAATAAATATGGAATTGCTAAGATTCATTTCTATCATTTTGCTTACAAATGATTGACTATCTGACATATCTGAACTGCTGAGTAGTATTTCCTTCCATTTCAAAATGTCAATTCCATCTTCAGCAAAAATCATTTTTTTTGTATTCGCCAATCCGGATATAGTGATTTCAAGTCCGTTTTGAATTTTTAGATTTTCTCTTTGTTCTTCGATTTGTTTTAAAAGAGTGCTGCCAATCAAACCAACACCAATCATAAAAACATGAATTCGTTTTGTATCTGACAGGAAAAAAGAATCATGAATGACGTTAAGTGCTTTTGATTCGTCTTGCTTCATGATCACAAAAGAAATATTCAATTCCGAGCTACCCTGTGCTATTGCTATGACATTGATTCCATTTTTTCCTAAGCCCTCAAAAAGACGTCCGGCCACACCAGGTACATTTTTCATTTGTTCGCCAACAATAGCAACAACACAAAGACCTGATTGCGCTTTGATAGGTTCGATCAGCCCATCTTCAATTTCTTTAGCAAATTTTTCAGAAATTACTTCGATGGCTTGATTTGTTTCTTTCTCACTGATGGCAATGCTGATAGAATGTTCTGATGAAGCCTGTGTAATTAGAATCTCATTTATTTTTTCTTTCCCCAAAGCTGAGAAAAGCCTTGCTGAAACACCGGGTACTCCCATCATACCACTTCCTTGCAATCTGATTAATGCCAAGCCAGTCAACGAACTAATACCTTTGATGGTTGATTTAAAACCGGGATCATGTTCCTTATGTATGAGCGTTCCTGTAAAAGTGGGGTTAAAGGTATTTCTGATATAAATTGGAATACCTTTTTTAAGTGCCGGCTGAATCGTTGGTGGGTATATAACTTTAGCTCCAAAATGTGACATTTCCATTGCCTCAGAATAACTAAGTCTTGGAATGGTAAATGCTTTTTTCACTTTCCTTGGATCACAGGTTAGTACCCCATCTACATCTGTCCATATTTCTAAAACTTCAGCATTCAATGCTCCGGCCAGGATGGCCGCCGTATAATCAGAACCACCGCGCCCAAGTGTTGTGGTTAATCCACCAGTATCAGAACCTATAAAACCTGTAACAATATGTACCTGATCCGGATTATCATTATAATATTCCTGAATAGTCGAATCTGTCAATTTGAAATTTACTTTAGCAGACCCAAAATCTTTATTCGTCTTAATTATTTTTCTCGCATCTAAATAGTGAGCATCAATACCGTGCTCTTTCATTGCAGCAGCAATAATGTAATTTGCATTTCTCTCCCCAAAACTTAATACATAATCCATAGTTCTGGGAGAAACTTCCCGCACTAAAAAGATTCCTTTAAGTAAATCTCTTAAAGTATCATGGTTGTCATCCAGACCAATACTTATGTCCTCATAAGCACCATCCGAAAGGAGTTCTTTGGCAGCAGCTGCATGCCTGTCTTTAAACTGATGAAATAATGCAATATACTTGTCTTTGCCCTGACTGGCTAGTTCACTCATCTCAATAAGCATATCTGTAATTCCCCCAAAAGCAGAAAAAACTATTGTAATCTTTTCCCCGGCATCTATTCGTGGTTTTACTATCTCAACGACATTACTGATCCTATCTGCACTTGCAACAGAAGATCCTCCAAATTTTAAAACGTTCATCTAATTCTTATCAAACTAATACCCCAAATAAAGGTGCAAAATTACAATTAAAAGCACTATTTGTAGTACAATATGGTAATGAAATGTATATAAAAGCAATTAGATCTTGGACAAAAAGGAATTTAATTACTATTTTTCCTTGCAATCAAGTCAATTTAAGTTAGGGGAGAAATTCATCATCAATGCGTAATAAAGCCATTTATATCTTTATAAACCGAAGTGGAGCCAAGGGATATCCGGAAATACATTTAACGAAGTAAATTCCTTTTTCAAGGTTTCCGATATAAAAAATTTTTTCCTTTTCGTTATTCATATAAGAAATCGCTTAACAATTTTTCCTAACTCATCCGCGATAATAAAATAATGCTCATCATTTAAAGTGCCAAAATTAAAAGTTATATTATCGAAACCCGGATTTGGAAATAAAGATCCCGCTTCAGCGTCCTGAAAGGTTTCAATTCCTGATACAGAACATGATTCGGAAATAAAATCAACCGTAATCTGCTTGAGAGAATCCAGCAAATTATACAACATGGTCCCAGGACAAGATGTGTAATTTGGGGCACACCCATTTTTATGACCGGAAATATAATTCATTTGACCACTATGAGACAATATTGGCCCCATGCCAAATGGAGAAATGTTTTCTTTGCAACTCTTCCATGAGACAATTTTTTAAGTGCATTTATTGCTGCTGAAGAGGGCTTTTTATTTTCGAAATTGCCCATAACACATATACCCATTGTATTGCTATTATAACCACACATATGAGCTCCTTGACATTATCTCCACCACCACGGCCAGTATAAATTACACCTTCCGGATCAATAAGCCAATTATATCCTATATCCTGCCAACCATTTGTAAAAACATGAAAATCAAAAATAGATGCTACAACTCCTTTCCAATTTGAACTTACATTTGTCCCGGCACTATGGTGTACTATAAGGTGGGTCACATCCGTATAAGCTGCTGGTGCAATAAAAATATTTTCATCCAATCCAAAAGAAACACCCCATTCAATTCTGGATACGTATGGCGGAATAGGGCATTCACAATCTGAATGACTATTTTTTTCCGGTATTAATGGTTTTAAAAACGAATCATAATTTTGTGGTTGAGGTGAAAAGATATGGATCTTACCTTTTAACTTTTCTATATCAATGTCTTTGCTAAATTTTAGTTCAAAATCCAGTCTGCCCGCTTCATCTATCGACAGATATATGATCTCACTTACAAATTTATTTTCAGATTTCTCTTCAGTAAATGGTATAATCTTGTATTCTCTATGCGAAGTTTTCATGATGCCCATGATATCGGCGTCATTCATTTCATTTCCCTCCAATAAAATAGAAACTGCTACGAAGTCATGAACCTCAAGCAGTGAAATGTCAAAAGATTGCCTTAAGATTCCAAATCCGTCTGTTTTTAGAATGAGTGGCAGATCAATACTTGTATGCTGTCCCTTCAAAAATAAAGACACGAATAAAAAAGTTCCTGACGCCAACACTTGTAAAAATAGTTTCATTTATTATTAAATTACGTTTGTACTACATTAATCAAGAAAATAAAAAAGGCCTTCAATGATGAAAGCCTTTTTATATTTATTCGCACCCAAACATCAACTTCTAAACGGATTGCTCCATTTAGGATCTTTTGTCATTTCAGTATCTGTAAGTGTCTTTAAGAAAGCAATGATGGCTTTCTTTTCTATCGAATTTAAATCTAATCTTTTTAAATTACCATGACCGTCGGTGAATTTTACATCTAAATTTTTATGCGGTTTTACACCGTTTGTATAGTGATCTATTACTTCTTCGAGTGTGTTAAACCTTCCATCGTGCATGTATGGGCTTGTCAGATCAATATTTCTTAAACTTGGAATTCTGAATCTTCCATTACCTAACCCGTTGTCGGCATAATCAAGCTCCAGTCCAATATTAGTCGCACCCTTAAGGTCATCTGTTGGTGAGCCAAATGAACCGCCGCCGCTACCATAAGGATCATTAGGACCGTCTTGTGCTGCCATATTGCCACCACCATGGCACGAGGCACATTTGGCTTTATCACTATTAAAAAGTTCCATTCCCATAATTTCGAGCGAATTCAGATTTGAAGATCCGTCTTTTTGTGAGATATCAAATCTAGATCTGTTTGTAGTAATAGAAGCTACAAATTGAGAAATTGCTTTTGAGATATTTTCAGGAGATATATCTTCAGTCCCAAAAGCTTTTAAGAAAAGAGGTTTGTAATAGTCTGTATTTTCAAGTTTTCCAACAAGATTGTCCAGATTATCCATACCCATTTCTATATGATTAATAACCGGTCTTAGTGAAAGGTCGTGGATAGATTGTGATCTCGAATCCCAAAATAGATTATTCTGTAGAATAGGATTTATAATGGCCATACTATTTCGAGTGGTTACCCTACCTTCGAAGCCAGTACTAAATTGTTTCCCGTCTGAAAAAGCCTTGTCTTGATGATGACATGAAGCACATGCCACAGTATTATTAAGCGATAATTTTTTATCGTAAAAAAGAACCCTGCCTAATGTGGCGCCCCATGGAGTGACTTCCATTTTTCCATTAAAAACCGGTTGACCATTTATGAAGCCGAAATCATCAAAAATAGTTGGACTGGTCCCTTGAGGCAAGTTCAACTGGTCATAAGCATATGGCTGCTCAGGCAACACCAAGTACTCTTTAGGACCATCTGTTAAAGTAGCATCACTACATGAACAGATAGAAACAACTAAAATTGCAAAAACAAAATAAATTTTTTTCATGATAAAATTTGTTTAGATGTGTAAAACTAACATTCAAAAATAGTTCTAAATATTGACAATGTCAATATTTTATAAAATTTTAACACTAATAAAGTCGCACATTAACAAAAATAGCCAAAGGAAGCTGAAATTCTATTATTGGCCCCTCTGTATCAGACCCAAAACCTACATTCAACTGAGCTTCAGTAGATATAAACATTCTTTTGGAAAAGTGATATTCAAATCCATATGATTTATCTATACCAAAAACAGTTCCTCCCAAATCATCCTCAGCTCTAAAAAATATATCCCACCCGCTTGTGTATGCCCATTTTTTATCCTTTGTAATCATATATCTTTTCTCGAGACCTAATGAAAGATATGCGAACTGTCTGGATATGTTACTACTAGCGTTATCGTGAATATTTGCTCCAAATCCTACTCTGAAAGCCCTTGAAGAATAATATTTTTTATATCTTAGTCCAATAATTCCAGCCTGGTTTTCTCCAAGATTAAACGGAATAAATTTTGAAAAAGTGGTGTAAAATTCACGCCTATTTCCTTTGAATATGACCAATAATATGGGTCGTCTTCATAGAGATCTTCCTCAGCATATACAGAGGGCTCGTCTTGCTTTTTAACATTTTGACCAATGACCAAAGATGAAAAAACCATACTGATAAAAAATAAAATTAATACCTTTTTTTTCATCGGGTCAGAATGCAATATTAAAAAACAATGACTGAGGAAGTTGTAACACGAGAGACGAATTGGTCGATTTAGATTCTGTCAAATTCATGCCGCTTGATCTTATGATTTCTTTTGCTGAACTATAAAAACCATAAAAACTGCATTCAGAACTTATAAAAATTCTATCTGATATTTTATATTCAAGACGCAACATTGGCCCCAATCCACCGCCAAAGGTCTTTTGGTCGCTGGTAAACGTTATTCCTGACCCATTAAAATTTTCAACGTTTGAGTATTCAGCATTATACAAACCCAAAAAATCAAGTCCATAGGAAAATAATATTCTATCATGTAAAATGATATGCCTTTCGAATCCCACTCTAAATTCTGTATTTTTGATATTTATAGTCCTCTGAATAAAATTTCCATTACTAAAATCATCCTCCACTTTTTTTGTTATATCTACACTAAAAGCTGATCTGAATGTTACCCTTACCACTATGTCTCCTATGTAAGGCCGTAAGGAGAATTTTGCGTTATTTGGGTTGAGGCTAAGTACGTTACCTAGAACGTTGGTAAAATTTATTCCAATTTCGTTCTTATATAGGTAGAACTCAGAGATTAGTTATTTTTCCGGATTGTGCAACAGCAGATTTATACGATACAAAAATTTAAAAAATAAAAAATAGCATTATTCTCATAGATAACAAATTTTCCTCTACGTCAACGATGTAAATACTTCGTTTGTTGCTTTTGCTTTAATTTTTAATCTATCTTATCAATATTTATATACCTTTTTTTAGAATTTAGTGCAAGAAAATAATTTTGCCGGAAATAAACTTGAGCTTTATTAGTTGCCTGGACCTTGTCTTAAACACCTTTACGGAGTAAAATGTTCGTGGGCAATCAAATAAACATCTCTCCTCGCTCCATTGACGCTATATTTTGAGACAATATTAATTAATTCGAACCCCACATCCTTCCATGGATAACCTCATATTAATTTCAGTAAATTCTCGACTGGTAAGATAATCTCTACTATTAAGATAAAAAATGACCTTATCTCCAGTTTCACCATATTCGCTTACTTCATCT
>JADKGD010000004.1 GCA_016717145.1 Saprospiraceae bacterium
AAAAAGTATCGATTCAAGAGTACATTATCTAAGCGGCACAATAAACTATGATTCCTCACCTGAACACGGTACGACGGTAAATATCTCCATTCCTTTTGACGGAGACAAGCAAAAAGATTTTACCAAATAAAATGAATCCGCCATGATAAAAGTGTGTATTACAGATGATCATCAGCTAGTGACAGAAGGATTAAAATTGATGCTTTCAGGTGAGGATGGTTTGGAAGTCGTTTCTACGTTTAAGACAGGTTTATCACTACTTGTATCCATCGAATCTGATCCGAAACCAAATGTCGTTTTATTGGACATCAATATGCCCGAGCTTAACGGAATAGAGACCTGCAAAAGGTTGAAAAAAACGCATCCGGAAATCAAAATAATCGCACTTTCCATGCTCGGAGAAAGCAATATGATCAAGCTAATGTTAAAAAGTGGTGCAGACGGCTATCTCCATAAAAATGCAGGTAAAACGGAGATCATCCATGCCATCCATGAAGTGATGCAGGGGCGAAGATATTTAAGTACGGAGATTGCAGGTATTGTTCTTTATAATGAAGATAAAACTGCTGCCGAAAAAATTGTCAATTCACCATTCCCTAAACTTTCTGAGCGAGAAAAACAGATCTTAATCATGATCGTAGATGAAAAAACAACCCAGGAAATAGCTGAGAAATTGTTTATCAGCTTTGGAACAGTAGAAACGCATCGAAGAAATATAATGATCAAATTGGGTGCAAAGAACACTGCTGGTTTGGTCAGGACAGCATTGGAATATGATTTGATTCCGAAAAGTTAATTGCTCATTTTCGACTCTTTTGACCTGTGGTCAATCAACATATTCTTTTCTGAATACCAGCGCATAAAGATTATTTTCCAGTTGCAGATAGCCATGTTCATAACAGAAACGGTAAACTTTTCCTGTTTTAGTTTTGTATTCATTGGTAAAATAGGCAAATTTGAATCCTTCATCGAGCAGTGCTGTTTTGGTGACAGTTGTATTGCCCGAGGGGTTTAGTGCTTCAAGAATGCGACGATTTTTGCGCAGGATATTGTTTATATTGCGCATAAATTTATTCTGATCCGTATTTTGTCTATTAAAATATGTGGTACGGCATTGGTCACTGCAGAATTTTTTATCCTGTCTTCCATCAAATGTGTCCCCGCATTCCAAACATTTTCTTTTTTCCATACGTTTGCAAATTTAATTCAAAGATAGGGTATTTTTATTTTTATAGTTAGACAAAGGATAGTTGCAAAACCCTCAATCATAGTAAAGCATCATCTTCGCTTAAGATAATTTGTAAAATATTTATTGCACCATCCTATCTGCACAGTATGAACTGGCAAAGGCTTCAGGTTTTGCTTTAAATATAAAACCCATTCCAAGGATATAACCCATAGCATCTTTCAAAGCTACATTTGATTTGAATCCGGGGTCCGTATTGATATCTGCATGGACTTCAAGTTCCACGTGATATTTATCCAAAATCGGACAAAGCTGGTACGCAATCTGAACAGAATTTGACACTTCACGTATCATACGTTCTTTAAGCGACATTTTAGCATTGGTTTTTTCCAAAGCGTAAAACATAAAACCACCGTTTTTTTCGCGGAGAAAAACTATTACAGAAGCAAATGCGGTTAATTTGCCTTTTACCTGAGAATCTGATCCAATACAAATCTTAAGTCTGTGGCCAAGCTCCAGTTCTCTATAAATGGCATTTTCCACCATATTGTCAAGAGAAAGCGGCAACTTGTCACCATTAAATTTTCGCCAGTCCATATTATTCAGTATTTAATTTTACTGCAATATATGAATTTAATTTATATATAATAAAAATATTTATATTAATTATATATTAACTTCAGGCAATCATGATCAGGAGAATACTACATCATAGGTTCTCTATTGACAATAGCTAGTTCATCATCAGGAACTGGTCTTGGGCCGATTAATTTTTCGACATCCGACTTAATCAATACTTCTTTGGAAAGTAAGGTTTCTGCCAGTAAATTAAGTTGGTCTCTTTTATCGATCAGCAAGTCCTGAGCGCGTTGATATTGCGTCTCGATAAGTTTTCTGACCTCTTCGTCAATCATGCGGGCAGTCTCATTGGAATAACGTTTATTAAACTGATCCTGGGACATAGCATAAAAAGATACATTACCCACATTTTTATTCATACCGTACACTGTGACCATGCCATAAGCCATTTTGGTTACCTGATCCAGATCATTTTGCGCTCCTGTAGATATTTTGTCAAAAACGATTTTTTCAGCTGCTCTTCCCCCTAAGGTCATACACATACGATCAAGCAACTGTTCTGTACGAATGATATATTCTTCCTTGGGTAGATACTGTGCATAGCCGAGTGTACCCATACCGCGTGGGACGATAGTCACTTTTACCAATGGACTTGCGTGCTCTAAGAACCAACCACAAATAGCATGTCCTGCTTCATGAAAAGCAATGATTTCTTTTTCTTTTGGTGAAATCACTTTGTTCTTTTTTTCCAAGCCGCCTATAACCCTATCCAGTGCATAGTTGAAGTCATCAAGATCTACTTCAGTTTTATTCCTTCTTGCCGCAATAAGTGCAGCTTCATTACAAATATTGGCAATATCTGCACCTGCAAAGCCAGGCGTCATTTCAGACAGTACCATTGGCAACACTTCACTCGAAACTTTGATTGCCCTCAAATGCACCTTAAATATTTCTTCACGTCCGATAATATCCGGTGGATCAATACCAATCTGTCGATCGAAACGTCCTGGTCTAAGCAAAGCTACATCCAAAATATCGGGTCTGTTTGTTGCTGCCATCATAATGACACCTTTATCCGTACTGAATCCATCCATCTCGACAAGCAGCTGATTGAGCGTGTTTTCACGTTCGTCATTTCCCCCTTGCATAGCATTTCTGCCTCTTGCCCTACCTATAGCATCGATCTCATCGATAAATACAATACAAGGCGCTTTTTCTCTGGCCTGTTTAAATAAATCACGGACTCTCGACGCACCTACGCCAACAAACATTTCTACAAAATCCGAACCCGAGATAGAGAAAAAAGGTACGCCAGCTTCGCCTGCAACGGCTTTTGCAAGTAAGGTTTTGCCTGTGCCCGGAGGACCAACCAATAAGACTCCTTTCGGTATCTTGCCGCCTAATGATGTATATTTTTTAGGATTCTTTAAAAAATCTACCACTTCCATCACTTCGACTTTAGCTTCATTAAGTCCGGCTACGTCGGCAAATGTAACATTTACCTTTGCGTTCTGATCAAACAAAGTTGCTTTGGACTTACCAATATTAAATATCTGTCCTCCGGCTCCACCGGCACCGCCGCCTACTCGCTTCATAATGAATAACCATAAGCCAATTAAAAGCACAAATGGTAAAATCCAACCAATAATGTTGCCGATGTAGTTTGTTTCCTGTTTCATAGTGTACTTAACAGTATGGCCTTCCAGCTTTAATGCCTGAAGATTTTTTTCAAAATTACCCAAATCCCCAATTCTAAATTTAAAATGAGGATTCAACCCATACATTTGGCTATCCTTTAATTTAGGATATTTCGTATCAACGATGTTCTTTTTAATATAGACATTTACAAATTCCTTATTTACGATGTCAATTTTTTCAACTTCACCGGCCTTTACCTTATCTTCAAAGGCATAATAATCTATCTCTTCAACTTGTGAATTCATAGATATATATATGTTTGCAGCTAAAATGGTCAAAATAATAAGCCCATAAATCCAATATGAATTTATATTAAACTTATTTGGATTTGGTTTTGGCGGGTCATTATTTTCCTGATTATTATCCATTAATATTTTCTTTTTTTATTTAAATTAAACAGCAGATTTCAAAAGTAGTTCCATGCCGCTCAGATATTCTCGTATTGTGTGATTTTAGCATCGCCCCAAAGCTCCTCAATTTCATAAAACTCTCTCGTTTCAGGATAAAATACATGTACTACAGTATCAAAGTAATCTACCAAAATCCACCTTGCACCATCCATGCCTTCAGTATGGTTTGGGTAAATGCCCATTTCATCCCTGATCCGGCGACCTATATTGTCAGAAATTGCTTTTACCTGAGTGGAAGAATCACCTTCACATATAATAAAATAATCTGCCGGTGCATCATCCAATGATCGCAAGTCCAGTTTCATTATATTTTTTCCTTTGATATCTTGTATGGCATCGATGATTAAATGATTCATCGTATCATTATTGGGAGTGGAGATTGTCGCGAAAGATTTTTTTCTCAATATTTAATTTTTGTTTATTATTACATCGCAAAGATATAAAAACAATTTTATGAATATGCCTGAACCACTTTTTGTCGGAAAAAATATATTGCATTTTACTGAAATTGAATCTACCAACAACTTTGCATCTGAACTTGTAACAAAAACCAATCCAAGCGAAGGTACTGCCATCATTTCGGACTTTCAGACAGCAGGGAAAGGACAAATTGGCAGGTATTGGCACAGTGAAGCTCAAAAAAATCTTCTTGTCTCCTTTATTTTATATCCAAAATCTATAACCATCAATGAACAATTTATGCTTAATATCATCAGCGCTCTTGCTGTCGCAGATGTTGTATCAATGTATAAAGAAAGTGTAAGCATCAAATGGCCTAACGATATTTATGTTGCAAATCTTAAAATTGCAGGTATCCTTGTTCAAAATAGTTTGAGAAACACACAAATCAAATCGACGGTAATCGGCATTGGGTTGAATGTAAACCAAGTGATCTTTCCTGATGATCTGCCTAACCCCACATCACTTTTTTTGGAGACAGGAACAAATTATGATTTGGGAGCTATTTTCCGACTGGTAGCGTCGCGACTTGAATATTACTACCTTTTACTAAAAAGCAGAAACCTGGCATTATTGCGTAATACATTTGAAAACCGTTTATACTTAAGGGATGAATGGGCATGGTACATACATGATGATGAAGGGAAATTTGAAGCCAAAATAACCGGTGTCGAAAAATCAGGTAAACTTATGATGTATATGCGTGATGGCAAAATAAAATCATATGCTTTTAGGGAAATAAGATTTATGCATTAAAAAACTAAATCTTTAGACATAATAGGTGTGTTTTTTCTGATAATATTTTTTAGATTAATTAAAATTTTATACTTCTAAAACCAACCCTTTTATAAATAATATATGTCTTTATATGTTGGATAATGTTCAGCAATTAAAGTTAATCTTATTTATAAAATTAATAAATCAGGAGTAAGGACTTTCACCTTAAATCCAACTATTATGAAACATTTGTTTAGTTTATTTTTTGCTCTTTGCTACCTTACTTCTTTCAGTCAATTGCTTAACGGTAGTTTTGAAAATGATACGACTGCTGATCTGTCACACTGGCATTGGACATGTGGTGCAACTTCCATTAGTACCGCACCACAAGGAGGAGGCAACTGGAGTATAAGCGTAGCTCCCGGAAATTTTCAAGGCTGTTTTCCGGGTCTTGTATACCAAAAATTACCTTCCATTGTTGATGGAGAATCATTTGTACTTTCGGCATGGGCGTATACTAAAATCAATCCTAAGATAGGTATTTATTTTGGCAAAATTAATAACGGAGAGATTACATTGTTAGCCGGTGATACCACTTCATCTATGGCGTGGAAACAATTGAGGGTGGAATCCAGTTTTATGTTATCTCAGGGAGATACAGCGGTGGTTGTTTTGTCAGGTGGAAGTACTTCCGGGCCAGAATCCTTAGAACATGCGGAACGGTATTTTGATTTGATAAAACTTGAACAGGTATCAGCTATTGAGTCTGAAAAAAAACTTCACGGCATTAAAGTATACCCAAATCCTTTTTCTTCAGTCACAACCATCTATTCTGATCTGATTTTTAATGGTGCAAGTTTAAAACTTTTTAATGCCACAGGACAAATTGTTCATGAGGAAGCCCATATTTATGGTCAGTCATATACATTAGTCAGAAATAATTTACCAAGTGGCTTATATATGCTTCAAGTGATGCAGAAAGGGATAACAATAGGTTTTTATCGGTTGCTTGTGGTTGATTAAACAATATAAGTCAATATAGATAGCTGCAACGAAGTAAAAGTATTGAGGATTTCAAACGTTTTTTTTAATTAGAGTATGTTTCAAAAATTTCGTTATTTGCAAATTAATATTTGATAGATTCTGGTTATAAATAAATTAATAATTTTATTGAACCAAATGAGGCAAATATTTTGAAACCTGGTTCATAAATGGTAGGTTTTATGGCAATCAAAACTTATACATACTCTTTTTCGGAACCTGATATTTACTATTCTGGCAGACTGTATTTTTGCTTATACTGTCCTTCCCGAAATAATGTGATATTAAAAATAAATGAATGTCATAGTTGATTATTGATAAGGCAAGACTAATAGAATGAATGACGGATCATCCTTTGTTTTGAATAAAATTTCGGGCAATATTTAATGGCCTGAAAGTAAATCTTTTTTTTACTTTGTGTTCCGCAGCACGTTTCAGTATATTTTTAAGTGTTGTTAATACCTTAATCGTGTGTGGACCTTTATTAATCATAATACATTCTGCCTGAGCAGCATGACCGGCATCTGTTATTTCAGATCGGGTTGCCAACCCTGATTTATTCAGATTTTCCAATACCTGAGTGGCCCAGATAACCGGAACATGTGCCGCCTCACAAATCCAGAGAATCTCTTCCTGAATTTCACCCATTCTTTCAAACCCGATTTCAACCGCCAGATCGCCCCTTGCAATCATTATTCCAAAAACTTCATGCTTCATGCCTTCAAAAAGTATATCCGGCAGATTTTTTACTGCTTGTGGCGTTTCTATTTTGAAAACGTAATAGGGTTTATTTTTGCCGGTTTGTTTTATAATACTGTCTAACAGAACTATATCAGATGGATTTCTTACAAATGAATATCCCACGATATCAGCATTTTCACAGATAAACGGAAGACAGGCTTTATCAAAATCAGTCAAAGGGGCGACATCCAGTTCAGTATCCGGAAAATTTATTCCTTTTTCTGCTTTTATTTGTTTTTTTTCTGATGAAATTCTCATAAGCCTGATTCCCACTTTATCTCCTTTGATAAATTCTGCTATACCTTTTATGACGCCATCATCTATAAAGATCCTATCGCCTTTTTTGATTTTACTGATAATTCCGGATTCATTTGGACTAATCACGATATCTTTTTTGGCAAAACCTTCATTTGACTCTGAAAGCCAGATGATATCACCTTCTTTTACTTTAACACGACCTTCTTTCCGACCTTTGTTGATTATATCTGTCCTGATCTTAGGTCCTGCCAGATCCATGTAGATTTTACATTGTTTTGATGTTTTGGTGCAGGCTTTTTTTATGAGCAAAATCAGATTTTCCCAAACTGATTCATCATCGTGGGCACAATTGATCCTGGCTACATTCATTCCATTTAGTAAAAGATTTTTTATAAATGTGTAGTCATTCACAAAAGATGAATCAAAAGTGACCATAATATAAGGCTGATCTTCTGTTTCCTTTTGTCCAAAAAGCAGTCTGGTTTTATTCTTCACTGCACTATTGCTCCATTTGATGTCACACGGGTCAAATTCTTTTGCTTTAAAATTTTTTCCTAGCCTTTCCCTGATGGCCTGTATTTGCCTGTGAATATGACCTTCCGAACTGGCCAGTGAAGAAAGACCCATTACATGAAGGTTGTTCTGTAAAACTCTGATGTCTACACTTCTCAAAGTCAAATATTTGATCAGATTGATAGCCGATAGTTTTTGTGATTCAGGTAAAAGTAAAACAGTCTCCTTGCGTTGGGATACTTCTTCTTTCATTGTCATCTCAAGTGATGCTAAATCAAGATCAATATTGTTTAATAATTCATTTGGCACTTTACAAACTTTTTACAATGTTAGGCGTATATTTTAAAAATTGGAATGATATATAATATCTTACACAAAGATATTCGTCATACTATCTGTTCCCCAGTGGACTTTCACCTTTAAACAACCTATGAAGCAATTTAGAAAATCTTACTGATATGGCAACTAAATCTTTTGTTTCCAGAAGTAAATTTAAAAATATGTCCGTGTTTTTAAAGCCGTATTCTTTGCGGGCGATCCCCTCAACCTGCTGAGATAGTGCTTTTTCGATGTTATCAAAAACAGACCTTTTGGCAGTTCGTATGTCTGCCAGGTCTTCATAATTATGAATATCCAATGAATTAGCAATATTGGCTAAATATGTTATTACCTCAATTTTAATTTTCAAAATTGTTTCCACTTGAGTCACCTCAAGTTGTTTGTGCGCATTTTTGACATGTTTGTCCACAGCATTTATTATATAACCCAGTGATTGCAGTATATCCTGCATTAAATCATTGCTTAAAATATAAAGTTGAGCCGTTTGTTTTTCGTTGAGTTTTGATTTTTTAATAGCTTTAAAAAGATTATTTTTGATATCTGAATAATAGACTACAAGATCCAGATATATATTGGATGCTTTACTGATGCTTTCCTGATCTTCATGTATTAGACCTTCTATTGCGCTATGATAAGCATCTGAAATTTTTGACAGGCTTTCAGCAATTTTTTTTGCAGTTTTTGATAGTGCTATATCTGTGGTAAAATCAATCGCCAGAATAGTTTGTCTTGATAATTCTTTTCTGGCAACAACTTTCTTATGATTATAATTGGTATAAAAAATAAATGATGCCAGAATAATCATCATAAATATTAGTCCAACAAGTTTAAAGCTTAACAGGATAACAGCAATTATCGCTGCAGATAAAAATGCTACCACCGCGGTTATCAGCCAACCACCAATCACATTGATTACTCCTGCGATACGATATGTTGCTGACTCTCTGCCCCAGGCTCTATCTGCTAAAGAAGTACCCATAGCTACCATGAAAGTCACATAAGTGGTAGATAACGGTAGTTTTAAAGACGTTCCCAAAGCAATCAGCATACTGCCCAGTGTAAGATTGACAGATGCCCTCACCAGATCAAAGGCCGGTGCATCCAATTCATCCGGATGTACAACGGGAATAAACTGTTCATTGATCTTATTTTGGATGGACAATGGCACTATTGGCTTTAACCTTCCTGCAAAAGCTAGACTGGAATGGACAATTGTTCTGGACAGTAAATTGGATGAAAAATTTTCATCTGTTTCTTCCTGTGACCCCAGTTTCACTTCAGTTTCAGTAACTGTTCGTGCTTTTTTTGAAAACCACAAGGTTAAAGCCATGATTAAACCTGAGATTAACAGATAAATATAAGGCGTCTGAATAGGAAACTTAAGCCCTGTCATCATATAAGATGAAGCTGTGAGTGTACCTCCTGTAGCTAGATTGGCATTATGATACAGATCATATGACTGCCAGCCTGCCAGCGGTACGCCAATGAAGTTGACCAGGTCATTTCCTGCAAAGGCCATAGCCAGACTAAAGGTACCTGCAAATACAACTATTTTTAATGGATTAATATGAAAGCTATATAAAATGGAAAATAACAACATCCAAAAGGCGAAAATCAATAATAAAAATAAAGACATATTGTCTTTAAGAAAAACTACAACGGATTCAATATCTTTATTTCCAAAAAAAAATTCATATTGCTCATCCTGTTTTCCGGTTGTTGTGGTTTTATTAAAAATCATTTCGCGTCCTTCTGTATCAACAATCATTATCCGGTTATCATCGCCTAGTGTATCAGCAGCTTTTGGGTTGATGGATTGAAGATAAGAGATTAATTCAGTTTTTGATAGGGACTCCGTGGTGTAAGTGGACTTTAATCCTTTGTAAACCAGAAAGTAACTGAGGGCTACCATAGCAAGAGATGCCCAGATAACGCCTGTATATTTTAATCTTTTGCGGTAATGGAAACTGAAAATTAATCTTGATATCCACATTACCAGAACGCCAAAAGAAAATGCTATAAATACTGAAAGAAAAATACCCGAAATGATGGTATTGGTTTTGTTCCAGTTGAGATATCCTGTTATCCCTTTTACAGTATCATTAATATTGAATAAGTAATTTAGGGGTAAATCATCAGACATAACTTTGAAAGCAGCCACAATAATGGATGCACCAAGTAGTTCAAATATAATGGACACAGTTGTGGAAGTAGGCAGGCCTAAAGTATTAAATGCATCCAATAAAAGAATATCTGTGAGCATGACAGCTAAGAAGATAATCATTACATGCTCTAAAGAAAAATACTCCGGATTAAATATACCTTCCCTGGCTATTTCCATCATTCCGGCAGAAGTAAGGGCACCTATAAATATACCACCCGTAGCCACCCACATAATGGTTCGGAAAGAAGCTACTTTTGAACCAATAGCTGAATTCAGAAAATTTACTGCGTCATTACCTACTCCTACAACCAAATCCCCTACAGCTAAAACAGCTAAAATAATGACGCCAACTAATAAAAAAGTTTCCAAAAACGTTAACTTTAGTTAATCAAGGATGCAAATATTGAGAAACTTTACTGATAACCAATCAGTATTAACATTAAGTTATTGTTAATTCAATGGAGCCCACACTTTTATAAAAGGAATAAAGTAAGCATCTAATATGATACAAGTACTTTGTCCGGATAAAAATTTAACCCTCTAAGATTTTTTATTTAATTTGATCAAAATTAATTTTTGTACAATTATATCCAACGGGATTAAATTTTTTGGCATAAAAAATGTCAGATACAAAGACAACTATGGTAGCATAAGTTTTGGAAAAGTATTTAAAATTGGTCTTTAAATTACATTGATAGCTTCCACAATTTATGTTGTCATGAGGTTGGTCAACTATTATTATTTCCTACCAAATTTTTCTGGAAAAATATACTGCTCATATGTTGGAAAAACTAAAATAAAGTGTCGCAGGCACTGAAAAAATAGCAAAACAAAAGAAATGGTCAGTTTTGCAGAACTGTATAAAAATCCGTTCTTTAATGCTTTGATGACGTACGCTTAATTTTACGTGTGGGATTGATCGTAACTTTGATCAGTTCAATTATATTAAAAAAGAAAGCTATGCCTGATTCATTAAAATAAATTGAATTTTATATAAATATTTTATAGTTTTGTATGGTAAACAATTAAAAAAAAAGTGACTACCCAGGTACCCTTCAGTTTTGGCTATGCCATAGAAAGACACGTGAATTTTTTAGGATATCATTTGTTTCAGATAAATATATATTTATAAATTACCTGTTTCGGTTATTTGGTGGCAGAAAAATTTTATATAACAAAAACTCAATATTATATGACTTACAACATTGGAACAAAAGAAAAACCATTGGTGCTCAAAACACCACCTTTATCTTCAGAATACACCATGCATGTGGAAACAAAAGATGGTAAAGAAGTCCTTGTATGTACCGTAGGCAAAACGGTTTTATTGTACAACATCGATTGCCTGAAAGACTTACATAAGATGCTGAAGGATCACGGTGACTGGATGGAGCTGGGCAGTGCTGACGAACAAAAGCCGGCAAAGGAAGGAACAGTTGAAGCCTGGGGGAGATCGGAAAAAAACCCTGCAGGCGGCTGGTATGGACTCAAAAAAGGACTTCGCGGTCGATTTGGTATGTATGTACCACCTTTGATGGAAGCGCTTGGGCTTGCAGAAGTGACTCACGATGCAAAAGGTAACAAGATGAAGGCAAAATAGTATTCATGGCAAGGTTTCTGGCAATCGGAATGGTATTGGTCTCATGGGCTTTAATGCTTAGCTGTAAGGGACAAATAAACAAAAACACAAGTTTACCTTCTACCCCAATTAGCGTAAGTGATATGGTAGGCGGGCCTTTTGAAAATGGTGATTTTTTGTATATCGGAATGCCCAAAAACATAACTTCTGTGGATACGAGTGCAGGCTGGACTCAAAAAGGCCAAAAGCTGCTGATCACCGGTACTATATTTAAGCTGGATGGAAAAACGCCGGCTCCTGATGTAATCCTATATTACTATCATACTGACATACATGGACATTATGCCAATAAGCCTGATTTGGATCCAAGGGTCGTCAGACATGGTTACATTCGGGGTTGGGTTAAATCTGATGCCAACGGCAAATATGCCATTTATACCGTTCGACCAGCTTCTTACCCAAATACAGATCTCGAAGCACATATCCATCCGGCCATAAAAGAACCAAATATTTCCAAGGAATATTACATAGATGAATTTGTTTTTGATGATGATACATTACTTACAGGTGACAAGCGAAAAAAACTGCCCAATCGTGGTGGAAGTGGCATCTTGCGGGTGCTGACTTCCGGAGATCTTCAGATTGCAGAACATGATATTATTTTGGGTCTGCATATACCAAACTATCCTGAAACCATCAAAACGAAAAACAATCAGGTCTGGAGATAGGTGAAGACAATCCTTCGTATATACCTTTTCATGCATGGGGTCCTGACAAGGGCAAAAAAACATGCCCTGTATGTAAATATGGACGTTATCATGGCATCCAATTATTTGTCGGGAATAATCCAAATTGGGATGATATTAAAAAGTGGTTGACATTTTTAGACAAGGAGAGTATCGATAGAAGTAAGTATTTGAAAGCATATTTTGTTTATGGAGATATAAATGGATATGACAAGGCAAAAAGACAACAAGAGTTGGAAAAAATTGGTGCAGAACTGAATCTCAAAAAAATTGCCCTTACATTTGTACCTTCCATGACAGATACAGAAAGTGAGGTGTATCTGAATAAAATAAATCCTGATGTGGAAAACACCATTATTTTATTCAAACACACATCGATTATTGACAAATTTATTGACCTGAAACCTACACCGGATAACTTCAGTCTTATCTCAACTATACTGGACAAAACAAAAGGGGACTACTTTCAACTAGACCCTCCAAAACACGAGTAAAACATTTGACTTTTTTTATAATTTGACTTGCGCCACGGTTGCAAATTGAATATATTTTATATCTGAAAAAGTACCCAGGGTCAAGATGTTAAATAGTCTGGGTTTTATAGATTTACTTGCATTAATACCTTTATGCGTCAATACTTTATAACCGGCATTTTCATACATTTTTACGATGCTTTTTGTCGTAAAAAATCTGACATGGGTTATATCCAATATTCCGTTGGCCTGGTAATCCCAATTTTTATTAAAAACCAAATCATATAAGTTTCTGAAATATCTGATATTCGGGATCGAACTGATGACTTTACCTTCCGCCTTCATTTTGGTTTTTAATGATTTCAGAATGGTATACGGATCATAAATATGTTCTAAAACATCATTACAAATCACAGTATCAAAATAGTGGTCAGGCAATTGATCCATAAGCTGCCCAACATCACCAATGAGTACTTTATCAAGATATTTTGAAGCTACAAGACCTTGTTCTTTTTCGTATTCAATGCCCCAAACCTCGCAGTGATAAGTGTTTTTAAGATAGGTAGAAAATCCGCCTTCGCCACAACCGATTTCCAATACTACGCCTATATTTTTAGGAAGGAATTCCATCATTTCCTCTCTGACATTAGAGAAATATCCTGACGGTTTGTTTATCAGATCTGCGCTCATTTTTATACATTTTTATTCCGGCCCAATTTAAGGATAATAATCGCTAGCTGGATAAGTTTCTACACTATTTAAGTTTTAAGCGGGAGGATATATCATCAGTGAATTAAATCTTTATAACTGAAACGGCTAAAGTTCATTTATAAAAACTGCGGATAGTTACTGATTTATTCAAAAACTATCTTTTTTGTTTGAGTGTAAACACCTTGATGAACAAGCATAAAAAAAACACCGGAACCGACTTCATTTTTACAAATTTGCAGCGTGTTTTGTTTTAATTCACGTCTTGATAAAATTGGCTGGCCTAATATATTATACACTGTAATATTGTAGGGCTTACCCAATTCCAAATTCAATAATTCAATAGTCATTTTATCATTGGATGGATTGGGGTAAATATTAATTTTGTTATCCGTCACTGGTATATCATTGCTTGATGTAGGTGCGATCTGATTAAAAAACTTCCAGAATATTTCAGCGGCAGATAATGGATAATTAACCTTATTTGGATATTGGTGTGTCATATTTTTTACCAGGGTAAATATATATGTGTTGGGTTTTTGTCCGGGCTTTGGTGTGTTAAATATAAATGAGTTAGTAATTGGTGTAAGGTTTTTTGTATATTCAAATGTAAGCCCTTCAATATCAAGAATACTTTTTGTTGGTTTTTGTAAAATAAAAATAATGGAATCACCGCCAAAAGGCAATGGACTAATTCCTACGGCGCTGGTAAATCTGTCATCAAGCGTACCTGCCATATTCCAAATAGGAATTTTTAATACCGGTGTTATGGAATCAAGCACATTAAACAAGCCGCCACTGCCTGCGACTGCTGAGAAGATATCCGGCGCATCTACAGCCAATTTATTTACAAATACACAACCATTGGAGAAACCTGAGGCAAAATTTTTTGCGGGATTTATATCAAATCGTGCTGTTAAAGTATCGACCATCTTGCGGACGAACAGGACGTCATCCTTGAAATCCTGGCTTAAATCCGGACATTTACTATCCAACAAATCGCCACAATTCCACTTGGTTGTTTTTACTGGATTTCCTGTCTCATTGCTTAACACACAATATTCAAGTGACGTGGGAAAAACACTTATAAATTTTTCTTTTTCGCCTTCCTCTTTCCAACCGGAGATATTGTAAAATTTTTCTCCATCACCACTGGTACCATGAAACATAAAAACTACAGGGTAGCCTCCTTCAGGCATCACACCAGTAGGTTTTACGGCTATAAACGTTCTGTTTTTACCTTCACATTCAAATGTAATGTCAAACCGACTTTGAGATGACAATCCAAAGGTCAATATAAGCAACAGAAAAAAAACAGCTGGTTTCATAATGATTTATTAAAAAATGTAAAAGGTAATGCTAACAAAATTAGAAAAATATTTGCATTTGAAAAATTAATTTTATTTCCGGAATCAAAAATTATTTTCTAAAATACCTTATTAATGTGTAAATTGGCACATCATTTAATCCCACAAGCACTCCAGAAACATAACTTTGCACAATTGACAGACAAATCATTTAGATCATTCAGATCATTCGTTTTGCCTCTCTATCCCTGCTTGCCCTGCTTCGAGCTTGCCTAAAGTCAGGCAGGCTTAAAAAGAAGGGGTGACGCAATGGGGACAATTTAACCGAGGAGTGTAGCAGCCCTTGAGCAAATTGTCTCACTAGGGTTTCAGTAGAAGTTATACTCATCCCCCGGCCCCTTCTCTTAAAAAAGAAGGGGTGACGCAATGGGTTGAGCCGGGGCAGTAAATAAATTCGTTGCTCTTCGTTCTGTTATTCGAGTTGTTCTACATTCATCATTCAATTTTCACTACCTTTTCTTCCCTGATCAGGATACTTTTGCCAGCACTTCCCAAGTCCACAATCCTGACTATATATGTGCCTGCCGGTAGCTGTGTCATGTCCACATTATTGTGTCCATAATAGACACGCTGACTGATTACTTGTCGACCATTGATGTCATAGACAGTGAGTTGACCATGCTCGGGTATATACTCACCAATCGTGATGAGGAGCATGTCTTCTACGGGATTGGGAAAGAGTGTGATATCTGGTGTAGTGGATGTTTCATTATCCTCACTGCTGCTTGTACCTATGGTGATCGTCCTGCACACGGTATTAACACTGTTTTCATTGCTGACTGTGAGGCACACATTGTAGGTGCCATTTACCTTAAAGCTATGATATGTATGTCTTGTACTGACCCGAGGGCTGTCATCTCCGAAGTCCCAACTCCATGTCTCGGGTCGGTAATATGACAAGTCTGTAAAACGCACTTTAAGATGGTTTAGAGTGTCTGCCTCGTAGCGGTACTTTGCTATCGGGTGATTGTTAAGTCCGAGGGTATCGCAGTTAGAGCCATCCAGTGGACCAAGGTGGTAGTTAGGGTAATTTGGAGTACCTCTTGCAACAAAGGTTGGCAGTCTAATCGCATGTTGTGTCACCTGACATTTTTCGCCTGCTTCCTCCGGATATTCCATTCTGTGCCAGTGTAAATTGCTCCCGGCAGGACTACATCCATACAATTTACCATCCGGAGCTAACAACCACCAACTAAAATATGTGGATACGGAAAAAGTTGGTCCCCAAAATTCCTTAAAATCATCGTACACAGCCACTAATTTTTTTGACTTCTCAAGATCATCCTGGTATAGATCATATTGATATAATAACTTGCCATTTCCGGCATACATATATCTGCTATCAGGTGAGATTGCCATGCCTTGCTCCTGAACAAATGAACCTATTCTATTGATAACTACTTGTTTTTTTTGGCTGAAATTGCCGGTACTTCGATCAAAATCGTAGACCCATAAAAAATTATAAATATCATTCAGATATAAGTTTTCTATATATGCATATTTACTGCCATCAGATGAAAATACAGATTGGGCAAGCGATTCTATAGTTCTTATTTGACCTGTAGGGTGCAGGTGGTGAAAAACAATACCTGAGGGGCTCAATAAATATACATAAATATATCGATTGAAACGATCTATGCTTGTGATCCACCAGTCCCGGCCATTACCGTGTCTTACGGCATTTAAATATCCCGGATTTAATTCCCTACTTTCAAACAGGGAGTCCTTTAGGATCATCTTGCCTTGACCGTCATTAGCATTGATATTGATGATACCAAGATGTAATGATGTAGGAAAAGAATCACGTCGATCATCAAGATACACTTTATCCTGAATAACGGCCAGCAAATGACTTATGCCCGGATAATCCAAAATTATATTTAATTGAGGAAAATTGATGCCGGATTGCCAGGCAGATCCATCAGGTGCATGATTTTCATAATTAAAATTTTCCCAACATGGGCCATAGAGGAGACTATCCCCACCATCCATGATATGATGCTCTTTATTAAACATATGCATACCATTGGAGTAAGCAAACAAGCTCCCTTTATCATCTGAATAACTGGTATTTGTTTCTCCAAAACTGTGCACAATGGTGTCGTCTCTGTATATCTTTACAGGATCAAAGTTGAAATCAAATCTTGTGGTACCATACATGTTTTTTAATGAATCTGGTATTGGAATAACTTCGGTATACCCCATAATCCAATGGTAGTCTCCTTTTTGAGAAGATAGAATATTACTTACTAAAAGTAGCATCGCCCATAAGGCGACGCTACTCATTTTAAAACTACTTACCGTCATTCTATTTTATAAATTTGTATAATTTTGATTCCTTGTTTTTGAATCCTGGTTTAATAAAATAAATGCCTGGCTTCATCCACGAAATATCTACCTGACTTGTTTGCCCTTTTGAAATCAAAACATTGGGTGAAGCCACTATGCGTCCACTTATATCCATAATACTATACCCTACTATGTCCATATTCATCGCCTCAATGTTAAGTATGGTAGATACCGGATTAGGGTAGATATGTACTTGATCGTATGCCTGATCAACTTTACTCCTTGGTGTGACAATAGTCATACAGGTATCTGCCCACAATGTACTATATCCATTGATCAGATCAAGGAAGCCTTGAGCGTCATGTACGGCTACTCCGTCAGCAAGGTAACAACCATTTGCCATCGCTTCGAGTGCTGCTCTATCTGTCTGTGTAAGCGCCCCTGTGCCATAAATCAGGTATTCCAGTTTTTCTATCATGACCTGCCTTTTTTTAAGAATAAAAGGATAGCTTGTATTCAGAGCATTGACATCTTGAAGCAATGCTATCGCTGCGAGATTAGCTCTCTGAGTGACTGCTGTATTCATATCGTCAAGCAATGTTTTCTGTACTGCAATAGCCTGATTTTTTGATACTATCACAGGATAGATAAGATCAAAGTCGGTATCTGTGGCGGCACTTGATGTAAGCGAATCTATATCATTTGTTAATGAAGTGATGGTGTTTAAGCAATTGGTTACTAAAGATTTTTCTGCATTTGACAATACATACAATTTTGAATATCTCTCATCAAAACTTATAATGTTTCCTAGCAATCCATTGATATTTTGATTGTAAAATGTTGTCAAATATGGTGTAACCGTAATAAGTGATGGTTGATGGTTCATCCTATGCAATAAATCATATTGTGCCTTCCACTTATTTTGTTCATAGTATTCATTGTTTATCACCAGACCAAGGGCAGTATCATTGAGGTCATTTATGGTGGCTGCAGACATGCCATATACCGGAGGATAGATAAAGTCATCCCCATAATATACCACCGGATTATACGGTATGATACCACAATTAGCTTGAGTTATACAAGTTGGGGCAATAACTTGTGAAAGGTTAAACCAATTTAGTGGCAAAGCGACAGGCCAGAATGTACCAGAACCAGGTTCTGTCTGACTTTGATTTGAAAAAAATCTAGAACCTTGTGGCCCAAATTGACCATTGCCATCTAATTTTGCATTTCTGGACAAGCCACGCCAAATATTGCCAGTATTTGTTTGAGCCCCTGTAGCGCCTTGATATATATATAGTCCTAAACCATTATCATTCATAATATTGCTTCTGAATCGTTCAGCAATCGTATTTATGCCAGTAAATCGAAATCCATTTTCGCATTTATCTGTGGTGTTGCAACAAAATAAATCATTATTGGATCCGGAAACTCTAAATCCATCATTGGCCCCGAGTACGTTAAATATGGCATTTTCTCTAAACTCATTGCTGGTGCTGGTATTGGCCGCAATGCCAATACGGGTACTTACATTGCCTAAAAAATTAATCTCATTGCCTGCCACCAAAAATCTATTTGAAGTTGATAATCTAATATAACTTCCCACTTGAGTGGAGTTTATTCTGTTGAACTGCATAGCATAAGGCCCATTGCCAATGACATTAGTGGCTGATATACCAAACAAATTTCCAAGGACATTGGTTTTATATATTAAATTGCTTTTGACACTGATTGCTGCAGACTCCATTAAATTATTGAGTAGAATACCATTCTCAAAATTTCTAATTTCACTATTTGTCAATATGTTAAATCTGCTATTAGCTGAGTTAATAGCACTGATGCCAGCTATACCTAAAATTGAAGAAGACTTAATCTGATTGTTATTAACGTTCAAAACAGCCTGACCACAATGGGCTGCATAAAAGCCATATTTGCACGTTGTAACAGTATTGTATGAGAAATTTGCTAAACTTGCTCTGGAAACATACATTGCACATCCTCTTATCCCATACATCTGAGCAATTGTAAAAGGTGAATTAGTATTAGCAATTAACCCTCCACCTTCAAGAATTTCAAATTCATTATTTTGACAAGTTATATTGCTGTTGCTTGCAATAATTCCGTTACTAATACTATTGAACATATTTTTCACCGGCCCTATTAAGAACGGTAAGCCGGTGGCGGACAAATTTAAGTTCGCTAAGTCATTGACAAATACACCAGCAAATGATTTTGCATATGCACCTGAACCTAATGGATAGTTCAATTGTCCGGGATAAATTGGTTTTAGAAATTGGATGGATGAAAATGTATTGCCTGCAAAACTCTGCATTGTCACAGTTTTTTGACCTACATCAGCATACAAGCCTACAAAATTCTGCTCAAAATGTGATTCAATCAGATTTACCACAGCTCCACTTTGCATATATATGGCAAACTCTGCATCACGAATTGTAGACTGGGCACAAGTTATTCTTCCTCCTCCATGTACTGTAATTCCTCTCCACATTCTTTCACATCCTTCTATAATGGTTTTACTATTTATAGTAAATGTCACATTCTCATTCTTTATTATCTCAGATCCTGCTTCCATCAAAATGCTACAATTCTTGAAAGTAAAATCTTTATCAATAATTAGACGACCGCAAACAATTATTCTGGCACCATTCAATATATTTACATTTGGATAAAAGACATCGATATTGGTACCGGCACCTGCATTTAAACGAATGTATCCTAATGATGGAGATGGCAAACATTCGTTGCAAGGAAAAGTGACAATTATTGTTTCACATTTATGTGCACAACATCCGTTATTATCAACAATGTCTACACAAACTTCTTTAGGGCCAGGTACTGTGTAAATATGATTTGGCGTTGCTTCTGTACTAGTAGTACCATCACCAAAATCCCATAAGTAAGAGCTAAACGTAGACACTGTTGAACTGTTATGTGCTTCAAAAGAATAAACATTACTTGTTCCTGTAACTATTATATCATCGAGTGCAGTTGTGGTACATGTCAATGATATATTATTTAGTATCGTTGTTCTTAGATCAGTTTGTCTTATCCAAAGTTGATCAAAACCTGTGGTTAAACTTCCATTAAATGTAGTTGTAAGACTTAATAATGTTTCATCATTAATTGATTGCGTTATAATTGGTAAGTTTGCAGGATTCGGGGCAAATAGAATAGGTTGGGTAATAGTAGCTGGAGTTAGACCAGAAGTAAGAGCTACAATTGTTCCTCCAAATGGGAAAATGCCACAAGTAAGACCCTGAACTTGAAAATTCAATAAATATGTTACTTTCATGTCGTTAGTAAACGAAACATTTGTAAAAATTCCCTCATCAACAATACAAGCAATTTCTTTAAAATTTTGGGTACTCCAATAAGGCGAACAAGGTGATAATAGTCCTAAATACAAAGGATCAATCTGAATATGGTGCGGGGTACCATGTGAAACGTTCCATCCATTTACCCATCCTAATTCAAAGGAATGTTGACCTCCTAGGAGAGGGGTAATTGGATCCGGAAGAATATCAAGCGAGAAAGTATTATTTGGTAAAATCTGGTTCAAACAAACCTGCTGCCCGCGCCCCACATCCGGCATCCACACAACAGCCATCATAAACAAAAGAAAAAAATTCAGGCATTTAGCCTTCCAAAATTCGTAATTCGTAATTCGTAATTCGTAATTCGTAATTACATTAACATTTTTTTGTGTCATTTCAATAATTTTTTGCGATAATTTTGTTTCAGTCCGGTATAGTCATTATCCATAAAAATTAAGCTAGCATCGGTTTAGGAGTAATTGCTTTTCAGGTTTGTAACATCATCATCTTGTTGTAAATAAATTTTAATTCATTCCAAAGATAAGATATAATATTTTACTTATCATCATAAATACAACATTTATTTTACATATTTATCTTCATCAGACGTTTTGTAACCAAATTTGGGTAGTGCCCGAAAACACCATAAATTAATAAAATTTAGATTAAAATTATTAACTATTTAACAATCAAAATGACAAACTATTGTTTTGGTTTAACCTCGGATTTTGTATTAAAGATTTTGCAAATTGGATTCTATTGTTTGCCACAGTTTCCTAGATTTTTATCATAAGCGGGATTTGTTCCTTTTTCATCATGCGGTTTTTCAATTGTACATTTTTCAATTGTCCATTATTCATTTGCAATTACTTAACAAGAATTTTTCTATACACAGATTGATTTTCAGTGCTCAATTTGATGATGTAGCTACCTGGTTTGATATTCAAATCTATTTCCGAATCATTGGTAATCTGATGGCTGGATAATAATATGCCATCCATTGATAGCACATCCACTCTAGCCAGGTGAAACGAACCTTTTAAGTGTAAGCGATTTGTCGTCGGATTTGGGTATATGTCAAAACTTAATGCCGGTCTATCATAAGTATAACTTGGTTGTTGCCATATTTCCCCTGTTTTATTCCCGAAGTAATATTCAACCAATTCGGGCTGATCGATAAATGGATTGCGGTTGTATTGCCATGCATAAACGACATTGTTTCTATTCATTTCAAAGTCATCAGGCGGATCATTTCTGTGCCAAACCAATAGTGTGTCCAAATCGCCAAATTTACCTACCATACCTTCAGGATAACCCTTTACAATTTCCAAAGCTTTATAGCGAATGGCCATATAAAAAACACTGCGGGCTACATCACCTTTAAACTTGCCAAGTGTTCCTTCAGGTCCTCTGTATTGTCCGTAAAACTGATTGCCCCTTTTACTATTTTCGGGTCCATCTACCACCCTCAATGCGTGTGCATCTGAATTACCGTGTCTCAACGAATCTGCATTTGTCTTCCAGTATATATCTTTTCCATCGATTGTTTCATCTGCTTCAATGCTAAAAAAACCTCCCCGGGATCTGGGAAATGTATGTTCGCGGTTCCATTTCCCAATATTGCTTGATCCTTCCTGAAAATCAAGTTTTGACCTTCCTTTTTCTAAATAAACCAGCCAAACCTGATTACTGTTTTCGGGATTCTGGTCAGCTTCTTTTAAAATGTCTATCACATCATTATATGTCTGAACTCTGACGATGTCAGGATTGGCCACGATGTTTTGCATTGCCTGATATAAAGTGGCGCCGGCCTTACCATTCAAGCTATTGTAATAACCAACCGGTTGTGTGCTTTTGACGATGCCATAGGTCGGTTTTATGGGCGTTCCAAACGCTGCCATTGTGAAATCATTGTCAACGATTCTGATTTGCAGATTATTATTGATGGCCAAAAAACAGCTGGCAATCCGGTTATTGATATGCGCATATTTTCATCACCTTCATCAATAGCGTCATCAATTATAGAAATGGTTGTCTTTACACTATTTTGTCCGGCAGGTATGATCAGATTTATATTGCCATTGTAATCAAATCCATTAAAACTGCCATTATTTAATGTCATATTTAAGGTCAAGGCTTCGGTTACAATTTTTTCAGTGGTTATGTTTATATCAAAACTTTGACCTTCATCATATTGGTTAACATCTGTTTTAATGAGCACACCATTCAATATAATACCACTGCCATCATTCAGTTGTCTGGGTGTAGGTACAGTAGCAGTATAACTGATTTTACCACTGCCATCTACAAATCTTTGAATGGAGTTTGTATTGTTGCCTGAACCTTCATTGATTTGTACAATATCAGGATTAAATGCCTTAAAAATATCAATAAGGCCTGTGGCATCAGGATCTGTTGTACCATAAATCAGTACATCTATCAAAGTATTATCCACATATGCAGTACTTGTCAGTTCGAAATCTATATCATTTGCCTTGTAAATGGCTACAGCATCTGCGCCATTCTGAATGACATTAGGTGAAATCAACAACTGTGGAAAAGGCACAACGGTACTACTGCCGATCAACAATAAACCATTAATATCAGTAACATAGCCATCCAGATCTATGGCGAAGTAATCCGTATTGGCACCATTTACAGAGCCATTAAAAAATACAACTACATAACCATCCAAAGGGAAATTAGGTACCGAGGACAAGAGCTCTATAAACTCCATATCATCTGATCCGGGAGTATCGCAATCCAGCTCATTTATGACGACCTGACTGTATAGAAAAGGTGTGAAAACAAACGTCAATAAAAAAATAAAAGTGAGACGCATGGTTATGAATTTTTGTAAAGGTAAACATTCGCCTTGTCATAATGAAACAGTCTGATTTATATAACTATATTAAAATCACTTCAAATTTAAATTTGTCAAAAATATGAATAAAAAGTGCGTTAATAGAAATTACTTTTCAAGCAAACTCAATACCTGTTTCACGACGTTTTCGGCTGTATATCCAAATTTTTCATCAAGTACTGTGTAAGGTGCTGAGTATCCAAAATGAGTCATTCCGAATACGCTTCCATGTTTTGGTACCAGACTTTCAAGCGTGACAGGAAGGCCGGCTGTCAGGCCAAAAACAGGTACACCATCCGGTAAAATACTATCCTGGTATGCTTGTGATTGAAGTCTGAATAAGCCCTCAGAAGGTACTGAAACGATATTTACTTTAAGTTTATGTTCTAACTCAAGGATAGGCGTTGCGTCATTTAAGGTAGCAACTTCTGAACCATTGGCTATTAAAATAATATCAGGTTTATCAGAAGTCTTGTACACAAAATAAGCGCCTTGTTTTAATTGAGCCGCTTCCGAAAATCTATTCCCATGTACAGCGGGCGTGTCCTGAATATTCTGACGCGATAGAATCAATCCTGACGGTTTATCATTGGTGCGCAACATAAACTCCCATGCCTGCACAGTTTCTGCACTATCACAAGGTCTTAAAGCAATAAATGATGGCTGGCCCGAATGATTTTTTAATTTTTCCAACAACCTCAGTTGTGCCTCCTGTTCTATAGGCTGATGTGTAGGGCCGTCCTCACCTACTCTGAATGCATCATGGGTCCATATAAATTTAACGGGTTTTTCCATCAGTGCGGCTACCCGTAATACAGGTTTCATGTAATCTGAAAATGCAAAAAATGTCGCACAAACAGGGATAACACCTCCATGTAAGGTCATGCCAGTACACAAAGCAGCCATCGTTAGTTCAGATACGCCTGCCTGTAAAAAAGCACCTGAAAAGTCATCTTTTTTAAATGCTTTGGTTTTTTTGAGAAAGCCTTCTGTCATATCGCTATTGGACAGATCTGCAGAGGCAACGATCATATTACCAACGTTTTCAGCGAGATATGCCATTACCCTTGATGATGCGTTTCTGGTAGCGTCATTTGCTCCAAGAGCTATGCCGGCAAAATCCAAATCAGGCAGATCGCCTGACAGATAATGATTAAGTTGTATTGCTAATTCCGGATTGGCAGTTTGCCATACAGCATAAGCATTTTTTTGTGATCTTGCTTTCGCCTTTTTCTGACTTAATACTTGTTTGTAATATGCTTCCACTTCAGGAAATATAACAAATTGATCTTCAGAATTTCCGCCAAGATTTTCTATGGTTTTATGAAAAGATGCTTTTGATTTACCTAACGGTTTGCCGTGTGTTTCGACCTGACCTTCATATGACGAGCCATCTTCTTTTACAGCACCTTTACCCATGGTGGTATTGCCAATAATCAACGAAGGTTTGTCTTTTACATTTTGACAATCTATTATCGCTTGTCTGATGGCAGTTTCATCATTCCCATCGATGGTAATCACATGCCAATGCCAGCTTTCATATTTTTTGGCAGTATCTTCAGATGTTACTTCCGGGACTGTAGTAGATAATTGTACGTTATTGGCGTCATAAAACATGATCACATTTCCTAAGCCCAAAAACCCGGCTATCCTTCCTACCCCTTGGGAAATTTCTTCCTGAATGCCACCATCTGATATATATAAATAGCTATAATGACTGATCCAATCTCCAAATCTTGATACGAGAAATCTTTCTGCAATGGCAGCACCAACACCAAAAGCATGACCGAGCCCTAGTGGTCCGGAAGTGTTTTCAATGCCACGTAATACATCTACTTCGGGATGGCCAGGTGTGACACTTTTCCATTGACGGAAGTTTTTAATGTCCTCCATAGACATCAATCCGCAAAGTGTCAACTGCGAATACAACATGGCAGACATATGTCCAGGGTCAAGAAAAAAACGATCTCTGAACGGCCATGCCATATCATCCGGATCAAAATTTAAGAACTCACTATACAATATCTGGATAAAATCTGCACCACCCATTGCTCCGCCAGGATGACCTGAAGCCGATTTTTCGACCATGGCGGCCGATAGTATTCTAATATTATCTGCTGATTTTACTACTAAAGATTTTGACACGATGGCTTTGTTTTTGTAAATTAATTGGTCATAAATAATGCAAAAAACCGTAAAGTGCCGCAAAGATATTAAAATATTATATCAAGTGGCATTAAGCCAATATGTATTATTTATTAACCTGTGATAAGTTGATGTTATCAAATAAAATGACAAAAATATGCTCCATAAACAGTGCTAACCACCAGTAAAAAAAATCACCTTATCAACTAAATATACATATTGATGATTTGTTCGAAGCGCTCCTGTCGACCACTTGTCTGAATGGGTTCACCATTCTGATGTGCAATGACACAAAGCTCAGTTAGTGATAGCGTGCCTATTTCAAATAACTTGCCATTACCATTATCAAAAGAAGTATATCGATCCAGCCGTAGTTTTTGATACTCTGATTCCTTCAATATGGAGTCAGCGATTGTTAAAGCCCTTGCGAAGGCATCCATACCACTGATATGAGCTATAAACAAGTCTTCAACATCGGTTGAATTTCTTCTGATCTTTGCATCAAAATTGATGCCCCCGGAAGTCAATCCGCCACCTTCCAAAAATATAAGCATCATTTCTGTGAGTTCATAAATATCTATTGGGAACTGATCGGTATCCCAACCATTCTGATAATCTCCTCTGTTGGCATCCATGCTGCCCAGTTTTCCTGCATTTACAGCTACCATCATTTCGTGTTGCATGGTATGACCTGCCAGGGTTGCATGATTTACTTCAAGATTTAATGCAAAATCATCAATAAGGTCATAAGCATTCAGGAAACCTAAAACTGTTGCTGCATCAAAATCGTATTGATGTTTGGTAGGTTCCATCGGTTTAGGCTCTATTAGAAAGGTACCTTTAAAACCATTCTGACGTCCATAATCCTTTGCTTTGTGCAGAAAAGTTGCCAGATGATCCAGCTCTCTTTTCATATTTGTATTCAGAAGCGACATATATCCTTCTCTTCCTCCCCAAAATACATAATTTTCACCGCCAAGTTTAATGGTAGCGTCTAAAGCATTTTTTATTTGGACCGAAGCTCGTGCTACTACATTAAAATCAGGGTTCGTGGCCGCACCATTCATATATCTGGGATGTGAAAATAAATTTGCCGTACCCCATAATAATTTCACACCGGTTTGGGCTTGTTTTTCCAATGCATAATCAGTGATCGTCAACATTCTTTTTTCATACGTGGCAATGTCGTCACCTTCATCAATCAAATCAAGATCATGAAAACAGTAATAAGGTACTCCCAGCTTTGAGATAAACTCAAAAGCTGCATCCATTTTATCCTTGGCTCTTTGTATGGCATCAGTGGCCATTAGCCAGGGCATTGGTCTGGTTGGTGCACCAAAAGGATCTCCGCCACCACCACACAAGCTATGCCAGTAGGAGATGGCAAATTTAAAATGTTCGGTCATGGATTTTCCTGCAATCACTTTATCTGCATCATACCATCTGAATGCCAGTGGATTTTTGGAATCTTTACCCTCAAAGTGTATTTTTGACACCCTTTTAAAATATTCAATACTTGACATATTTATATATATTATCTGTTTTCAATCAATATTTTAAGATCGTTTTTCCATAAATGATACGCATCATGATACTGCTGATTATTTTTATCCGGCTCAAATACACCTACTAATTCATTACTGATTAAAGCTTCGTCCATATCTACAAATCCACCACCTATCAAAGATGCTTTTGCAGCTCCGACGGCACCTGTGGTATCGAATACCTGAATGCTGCAATCCAATAATTGCACAATAGATTGTGAAAAAATCTTTGATCTGAATAAGTTATCATTTCCGGCTTTGATAATGGAAATAGGTATACCCAAATACTTTAGTAATTCACAACCATATACATAAGAAAAGGCAATACCCTCCAAACCAGCTCTGTAAAAATGGTTTTTTGAGTGCAGATTAAACTGCAGATTATTGACTTGAGCACCAAAATTTTTATCGCCAAACATACGCTCAGTACCGTTGCCAAAAGGAAGAATACGCAATCCCTCGGATCCAACCGGAATTTTGGAAGAGAGTTCTTCCATATCATCATAGGATAAGCCTTCGGACGCTATTTGATGGCGTATCCATGCATATTGAATGCCTGCTCCGTTTATACAGAGTAAAGAACCAATACGAGGAACATCTGCTGAATGATTTACGTAGGCAAAACTATTTATTCTTGATGCTTCGTCATATATTAATGTATCAGAAATTCCATAAACCACACCTGAAGTTCCCCCCGTGGCAGCAATTTCATTAGGGTGCATGACCTGCAATGAAAGCGCATTATTAGGTTGATCTCCCGCACGGTAAGTAATAGACGTTGCTGCTGAAAGTCCTAACGCCTCGGCCGCCTTAGTGGTTAAATGGCCTTGAATACCAAATGTATCAACCAAATCAGGCAGCATTCCATAATCGAAGCCATAATAATCCATTACTTCAAAAGCAGGTCTGTTATCTTTAAAATTCCATAGGACTGCCTCAGACAAACCACCCACCGTGGTATTTATTTGATTTGTCATTTTCATAAAAATATAATCGCCGGGCAGCATAAATTTGTATATTTTTTCATACACTTCAGGTTCATGTTCTTTAACCCACTTCAGCTTTGAAGCGGTAAAATTACCGGGTGAATTCAACAAATGTGTCAGGCAAAAATTTTTACCGATGTCTGAAAAAGCTTTATGTCCATAGTCTACAGCACGACTGTCGCACCATATTATGGCTGGACGGAGCACTTCCAGATAACGGTTTACCAAAACAAGACCATGCATTTGATATGAAATACCAATGCTTTTTATCTAGCTTGCATCAATACCGGTCATTGCCAGTAATTTATGTGTGCAAATGATCAAGTTGTTCCACCATTGGGCGGGATCTTGTTCTGCCCATCCAACTTCAGCTGCTGAGATCTCCATTTCTGTTTCAGGATGCCGCACTATAGCTTCCGTTTTTTTAGTGCTTGCATTATAAAGCGCAGCCTTAATTGAGGAACTACCAATGTCGTAACCAATGCTATAATGATTCTTCAAGATTCGATCGGATTGATTTGTTTAAAAATAGCATGATGAGGCCTTAATATGTTTAAAAGTCTGACAAAAACATTTTGGAATTTTCGTATATTTTTTTTTCATCCAGTATATATATTTGATCACGGCATCATCATTTTATTTTTTTTATTTTTAGGCTGTCGATTATAGTCCTTTATTATCAACCGGATTATAAAAATAAGCAATAAGGGTATGCCACAACATATTATGATGTAAAACCACATTAGCATCTTATTTAAAATGACAAAATAGGAATTTTTTTGTTTTCAAAAAAAAGATTTTATCGATTGTTCCCAACTAACACCTTTTGCTAACACAAAATAAATTGATTGTAATAGGTACAGTAATTATCTGGTTTTGAAAGCATCTACAAAAATGATTACATAATAATTTCCGGCTAATATTTCCTCACCTATTATTTTCAAAAATTTGCATCCTATTTTGTTAATGTTTGATGGTTTTTATTTTATTGTCAAACTATATTTCCCTCTAAATTAATTATTCATTTAAATACAAACATTTTTTATACATATGATAAAAGCGTATTTTTGTCGCTTAAATAATATTTTGATAGAAAATGAGTCAGTATAGAAAAGAAAAAGATAGTATGGGCTACATCGATGTCCCGGCAGATAAATATTGGGGCGCACAAACCCAACGATCAGCAGAAAATTTTAAAATAGGGGGCCATCGTATGCCCAAGGAAATCATCAATGCCTTTGCAGTGCTTAAGATGGCTGCTGCACAAGCAAATTTTGACCTCGGCGTTTTACCTGAAAACAAGAAAATACTGATCGAACAGGTATGTAATGAAATTTTATCCGGGAAACTTGATGACCAGTTCCCGCTTGTGGTATGGCAGACCGGTTCGGGCACACAATCAAATATGAACCTCAATGAAGTCATCGCCAACAGAGCACATGTCATCAATGGCGGCTCCCTGATAGACGAAAAAAAAGTGCTGCATCCCAATGATGATGTCAATAAATCTCAATCATCCAATGATACCTTTCCTACAGCCATGCACATAGCTGCCTTCAAAGTACTGGTGGATGTGACCATTCCCGGTCTCGAAATACTCAGAGACACCCTGAAGGAAAAATCTGATAAATTTATGCACATCGTAAAAATAGGTCGCACCCACTTTATGGACGCTACCCCATTGACCCTTGGTCAGGAATTATCAGGATATGTGGCCCAGTTGAATCATGGCATAAAAGCCATCAAACATAGTTTTGACCATCTGTCAGAACTAGCCCTTGGAGGAACAGCTGTCGGAACGGGTCTAAATACACCAAAAGGATATGACGTGCTTGTCGCAAAAAAGATCGCAGAAATCAGCGGCTTACCTTTCATCACAGGAAGTAACAAATTTGAAGGTCTGGCAGCACATGATGCCATCGTTGAGGCGCACGGTGCATTAAAGACAGTAGCAGTCTCTCTCATGAAGATCGGAAATGACATCAGAATCCTGGCATCAGGACCTAGATGTGGCATCGGCGAACTCATCATTCCAGAAAACGAACCGGGCTCATCCATCATGCCGGGCAAGGTCAATCCAACACAATCTGAAGCATTGACTATGGCTATGGCTCAGGTGATGGGCAATGATGTAGCCATCAATATCGGCGGTATGAGCGGACATTTTGAATTGAATGTCTTCAAACCAGTAATGATATTTAATTTTTTAATGTCTGCAAATCTTATTGGAGATGCGTGTAAAAGTTTTGACGAACATTGTGCCGTCGGCATCGAAGCCAACGAAGCACGAATCAAGTTCAATCTGGATAATTCACTTATGCTTGTGACTGCCTTAAATACTAAAATAGGATATGACAAAGCGGCCGAAATAGCCAAAAAAGCACACAAAGAAGGCACCACACTAAAACAAGCTGCACTGGCTCTGAATTATCTTACTTCAGATGAATTTGATGCCTGGGTCAGACCGGAGGAAATGATCTGAAAATATTTACATTATGATGTACCCATAAGCAATTAAGCATCAGTTGGGTAAAAATCCATTTTTATGAAGCACTATATATCATGTTTATTCTTGTCGATTTTATTGGTAGCATGTAAGACCTATAAGCCTGTAACCACCTACGAAATCAAAGAAAACAAAATCCTGGACTACTCGCTGATGAAAAATTGGGCTTCACATCCTGATATGGTCGACCCCGCTGACAAAATGCCAGAAGGTGGATTGTCGAATGATAAAGATGTGGCTGCTGATGTATTTTTTCTCCATCCTACCACATATACCGGCGACAAGGGACAGGATCAGTGGAATGCAGATATTGACGACCAAAAACTGAATCAAAAAACAGATGAAGGCACCATTCTTTTTCAGGCAAGTGCCTTTAATCAGGCTGGCAGGATTTTTGCTCCGAGATACAGACAAGCACACCTGCAGGCTTACTTTACTAAAGATACTGCATCCGCCGTAAAAGCCCTCGATTTTGCATATCAGGACATCAAAAATGCATTTGAATATTACCTCACACATGAAAACAAAGGAAGACCGATTATTATAGCAGCACACAGCCAGGGCACCAATCATGCTGAAAGAATACTAACCGATTTTTTTGATGGGAAAGCCTTGAAAAACAAATTGATTGCTGCTTATCTCATTGGTATGCCCATACAGAAAGAATCATACAAAACCATTAAACCATGCCTCCGAAATGATGATACGGGATGTTTTGTATCCTGGCGTACGTTTAAAAATGGCCATGAACCTAAGCGTGTCTTAACGGGCGATCAGATTTGTGTTACCAACCCTTTGTCCTGGTGTACAAATAATGAGTTTATGCCTAAAAGTTTTAATAAAGGAAGCTTGTTATTTGAGTTTAACAAAGTATATCCACAATTGGTAGATGCACAAATTGAGAATGGTGTACTATGGGCCAATAAACCAAAATTCAAGGGCAGTTTTTTCCTATGGACCAAAAATTATCATATTGCTGATATTAATTTTTACTATATGAATATCAGAGAAAATGCCAGTGAAAGGGTGAAAACTTTTATGAAAACTAAATGAACTACGAACAATCGAACAACGAATGATTCGAGCAATCGAATTATGAACAACAAAAAGCGTGGCTTTCCCCTTTAGGGCAGGGGTCAGAAGAGCCAAATTAACTACGAACAATTCAAACAACGAATGATTCGAACAATCGAATTATGAACAACAAAAAGCGGGGCTTTCCCCTTTAGGGGCAGGGGTCAGAAGAGCCAAATGAATGACGAATGATTCAAACAACGAACGAATCGAACTACAAATGACAGAATATCAGCCAGCCCAATAAGCTTTATTTTGACAATCCACAAGCCCCATCGGGGCGATATTTTGGAATGACAAAACCCTGATAAACCACTGATTAGCCCCATCGGGGCGATATTTTGGTTTGATGAGCTATTTAACGATGTATATCGAACAAGCAAAAAAATTACCGAACAATCGAAAGAAACATTTAGAAAGGGTCAAATCTGACAATCTTTCTGATGTTCAATTTTTCGATTATTGCAACGATGATTAAGAACAACCCTAAGCCAATAATGCTTACAAAATAATTTCCTCTAAACAGTATAAAACTTATGTAGCAAAAAATACAGGAGATTATAATATATGCGGCTATTTTTTTAATTTCATAAGAGACATGGTAATATTTGTGTCCTAAGCTATAAGACACAAGAGTCATAATAAAATAAGTCAAAAATGTGGCAATCGCTCCACCCATAATACCAAATACCGGTATCAATACAAACAATAATATTATCGTCAGTAAAGCTCCTAATATACTGATATACATGCCGATATATGTCCTGTCTGTCAACTTATACCATATGGCCAGATTGTTATAAATACCTGAAAAAAGATTTGCGACCAGAATGATTGGCACAATCATAAGACCTGGCAAATAGGCTTCATTTTTAATAAATAAACCTGCCAGCACATCGATAAATCCTACAACAAATACAAGAAACAAACAGCCGAATATCACAAACCATGTCATGATTTTGCTGTACTTTTCTTTGGCATTCGGACTAGCCGCGTGATTAAAAAAAAAGGGCTCAGCACCCATCCTGAAAGCTGTAATATACAGTGTCATAAATACGCCAAGCTTATAACAAGCTGCGTACATGCCATTGGCATCTTTATCGATCAAACGCTGAATCACTAGTTTATCCATATTTTCATTTATAGCATATGCTATACCGGCTATCATAATGGGCAGTCCATAATTTATAAACTTAATTACAAGCAATTTATCTACCGCCCATTTTATTTTCAGCATCTCCGGAGCTAAACAAAACAGGGTAAATAAACTTGCAAAAAGGTTTGCAATTATAATGTGCATAACGCCTGGTTTGTATGAGGTCCCAAATCCTATAGTATTCATTAAAAAATCACTTTTTGGAATAAGTTCCGGCAATACCAATAAAAACATTGCCGTTAAAGCAAACCAGCAAAGCACATTAGCTACTTTGATGATCATAAATTTTATAGGTCTGCCACTCACCCTGAGATAGGCAAATGGAATCACTACCAAGGTATCCAAAACAGTAGTCAATACCAATATTTGAATAAACAACGGATCTTTAAATCCCAAAAAATTACACACAAACGGAGCCGACAAAGTGCCGGCAATAGCAAAAATAAAACTGCTACCCATCATCATTAAAAAAGCCGTGGAAATGACTTTGTCTTTGTCAACTTCTGAAGTATAAAATCTGAAAAAAGCTGTTTCCAGTCCCATGGTAAGCAAGACGTTTATGAAGGCTGCATAAACATACCATGTCGTCTGGTCCGAAAATTCGGCCAGAATCAGCACTTTTGTAAATACAGGAACCAATGCGATACTGATCAATCTTGGCAAAACAGATGCCATTCCATAGATTACAGTATCTTTAAAGAATGATTTTAAACTACTCAAATGGTTTTGAATTTATTAAATCTGAAGTTAGCTTTAAGTTTGAATACCGCAAATTTACATTAACAAAATCGAAACGGATGTCTAAATTAATATAAATTGTAAGTACATAAAAGCATAATCTAAATTTTGTCACTATTTTTGAACCATTATTCATTAAAATAGCTTACATTTACAACAAATTTATAAAAATTAATAACTAGACACATGGGATTATTTGGATCATTAAAAAGATTATTATTCACCACAGAATCTATTGCTAAATCAGCTGTCGATAAAACTGTCGACTTTACAAAAGAGAAAGCGGGTGATTTCGCTGATGCTGCCAAAGAAACGGTAGCTGATATTTCAGATAAAACAGCAGGACTTAGAGAAACTGTCATGGAAAAGGCAAATATTGCTATGGACAAGGTTGAAAGTGTGGCAGAGACAGCATGGGATAAAACAAAAGAAGTGGCCGATTCAGCTGCTGAAAAAGCACAAAATATGGCTGCCGATGCCGCTATTCTTGCCGGTACAGCTTATGATAAAACTAAGGCTGCTGCAACTGAATCATTTGATAAAGTAAGTGATGTTGCAGATGCTGCTATGACCAAAACATCATCTATGGCATCGGATATCGTAGACAAAACATCTGACTTAGCTTCTGATGCCGGTGAATTTGTGCAATCGTCTTATGGGAAGACCGTAGATGCAGCTTCTGAAGCCGTGACTAAAGTTGGCGACGGGGCAGAAAGTTTATTTGAAAAAACAAAAAATGCCACCAGCGAAACATTGAATAAATTATCTCAAAATGAACTGGTTCAAAAGGCTGGCGACATTACAGAAAAAGTCGGAAGCAAAGTGATGGAAGCGGGTGGAGCTATAGCAGATAAGGCTGCTGATATTTCTGAAAATGTAGGTGGGAAAGTACTCGAAGCTTCAGATAAAACATGGGATAAATTAGGTGATGCTAAAGATGCTCTTGCAGACAAAGCCAAAGATGTAGCAGAAAGTATCGGTAAGAAGTTTGACGAGACAGTAAGCAAAGCAGAAGCTTTTATGGCCGAAGAAGATGCCAAACCAAAAAAAGATTTTGCAGACGAAACATTGACAACAGGTGGTTCACTTTTGGAATCCAAAGATGATTTTTTTTCGAAAGCTTCCCAGTATGCTGACGGAGATTATGATGCATTTAGTGAAGGTAAAATCAGCGTCAATAAAAAACCTTCAAAAACAGCAGGTCAGGATGATCATGATGGTGATGGAAATGAACAGATTGATGACGCAATAATAGTTGACAATTAACAGTTTAGAAATTTTATATGTGGTATTCGCAATAGTAAACCATCACATTTAGATCATAATTTAAAAAATCAAATGATTTAATGTCCCCATTAATCTTAAATGGTAAAACTGAGAAAGATCTCATTAAGGCTTGTCTGCAAGGAGACAGATTAGCACAAAGGGATATTTTCAATATGTACGCAGGAAAGATGATGGCAGTTTCAATAAGATATTCCAGACATCGCCTGGAAGCAGAAGATATATTGCAGGACACTTTTGTTAAAGTATTCACACATCTTTCCGAATTTGAAAACAATGGCTCCTTTGAAGGCTGGGTGCGTCGAATTTTGATCAATACCGCAATTAAAAACAACCATAAAAAGTCAGTAAGCTGTGAAGATATCGGATTGGACAATATCAGGGAAGATAGTATCAGTCCTGAGGTTTTTTCAATGTTGTCTGAAGAAGAACTGATCAAATTAATATCTTCATTACCATATGGGTATAGGATGGTGTTTAATTTGTTTGCTGTAGAAGGATACTCTCATAAAGAAATAGGTGAATTTTTAAATATAGAAGAATCAACATCCCGATCGCAACTGGTAAAAGCAAGACGGATTCTTCAGGAAAAAGTGCATGAATTGTACAAGGTTGCCATATGAATCACGTGGACAAAATGTTTAGACATAAACTGGAGCATCATACAGTCGACGTACCGGAGGGTGCATGGGACAATATTGCATCACGTTTGCCGGTTCAAAAAAATACCCGACGTCAATTTCTTACTTATTTCGGTACTGTTATCTTACTTTTCGTGACGCTTACTACCATATATTTATCACAAACCAAAGATAGTATCAACAAAAAATCAGAATTAATTGAGTCAACTTCACCTGTTAAAACTCAAAAGACTTTACTTGCATCAGCGATGATATTAAAACCTACATTGGACGTAATATCAGTAAAATATGATGATAGAAGAAATGAACTAATTCCAACAAAAAAGGTACCAACAAAAAAAGAATATGGAATGCCTGAAAACTCCAATATAACTCAAAATGCCGGGCTAACAGAACTTTCAAAATCTACGTTTGACCATTTTGGAAGTAATCAATTTATATCTACGAAAAGTGATGAAAACGCTGTGGGTGCAATAAAAAACATTAATATTCAATCCATTCAAATGGTTGACGCCTTACATGTGGAAAGTTTAAATCATAATACCTCCATAATCAATGCTGATAAGGCAGTGGACAATGTGCATTCAGGTCTTTTTGGTAAAGAAAAACCTGTGAAGGCTTGTCCATTCTTGATCAATATTAAAGACAAAAGTGTGGATGTTTACTATTCTAATGATTATGCCTCCAGAAGCCTTGGTTTGAATGATGACAAAGGTCAATCGTATCTAAACCTACGGAATAACACTGAACATGCGATGTACTCGTTTTCTGCAGGTGTAAGATTTGGTTATAATATAGGTTACAGATGGAATCTGCATACCGGTATAAATTACAGTCAGATAAATGAAAAATTTAAATATATAGACCCTGAATCCAATCAGACAAGACTCATCACCATCAAGGATTATATCTACCAAAACGGAAAAATCGTTGATAGTATAATAACTGAAGAATTAGTTTTGGTGCCAGGAACCTCTATACTTAAAGTGTATAATAAATATAAAGCATTCGACATTCCTGTACTTGCCAGATTTACCATACTGGCAAATAATAAATTCAGCCTTTCAGCTATTGGTGGTGTCTACCTTAATGTAGGTTTCAGTCAAAAAGGAATGATTTTGGGTACTGATGGAATTACTCCTGCAGACATAACATCAAATGAACTAAAAGAATCTACTGTCTTCAAAACACAACTTGGCATTAGCTTATACAGTGGTGTTAGTCTTGCATATCATCTGACCCCAGAAGTTGACTTCCTTTTAGAACCAAATGCAAGAATACAAACAGAAAGTATGACACTTGGTACCTATCCAATTAAACAGCGCTATAATACTTTCGGATTATCTACCGGTATAAGATATAAATTTTAATATTCAGGCAGCGAATTGAAAAAATAAAGCATCTTGCCTTTGATAACAGATCTATCATCATTCGATACCTTGATGCGTGAAACAATTTAACACATTTATTTTATTTACCCTAATTGGTTTTTTATCCTGTTCAAAAGACGAAAAAATATTCATCCCTGATCAGAATGCTGTAATAAATCAAAAATTAATTTTAGACAATATTTTAGGTTTGCCTAAAGTATTTGTCATTAATATTTCAGATGAGCCCTACTTTTTTAAAGATGAGTCAGGGAATGTGCTTGAAATACCTACTGATGCTTTGATCTCGTCTTCCACGGGCTTACCCGTACGAGGCGAAATAAAATTGATGTTTCAGGAAAATTCAATAGACAAATCGAAGCTTCTTAATATTCCTTCAACATCAGTTGACGGAAAACTATTCAATGCCTTGTTTACATTGAATCTTAGATTTTTTCAAAATGGAAAAGATTTGTCTATTTCAAAACCGATAAATGTATACCTTCCTTCCGAATCTTCTAACCCATTACCATATTTATTTGAAAGCAAGACAGACAAAAGTGACAAATTCACATGGAAGCTGGATGAAAATCCTATTGAGGGTTTAAAATTTTCGGAGTGGAGACTTAATTATCTTGAAAGTATAATAACCATTAAGGGTTATAAAATTTCTGTAACCAATAATAATCAATGGTATATCATCGGCGATATTTCAGATCATAATCTAGGCAATCCATATTCAATATGTGTACACCTGGATCATATGTTTAATAAAACAAATAGTCTGGTTTATTTTGTCGCCAAAGACCAAAATATCGTGCTGAAACTTGAGCCGATTTCAGAAAATTCATGGGAGTTTTGTGAAAAAAATATTACTTTTTCTTCAGGTATAAAGGGCAATTTTGTAGTAATTTCTGACCTCGGGTTAGCAAATTACTTTTTTGGCATGACAAATGTAGTATTAAGTGGTGATGTTGTTGTAGAGATTCAATCCTCTCAACAATCCAACGAGCAAATAAAAGAGATGCTTAAGTCTCTGTAAGATAAAATACAATTGTATTTTTATTCGTAAATGGGAACCGCCTGTCTGAGGTAAAAGAATTTCAGGCAGGCATTTTTTTTGTCCTAAATAACCAATCGATTCATTAATTCAAGTATCAATATGGTATAATAAGGCGCAAAAAAAAGTCGAAACACATTACTGAGATTCGACTTTCAAAATATTTTATTTTTGTATCTATTCCTTTATACTCTGTACCATTAAAGAAACCTCATTCTTCAGTACTTCTATAAATCCTTTCTGAATTTTAAATGTCTTTTTTTCACCTTTCATATCCAATATCCGAACATCGCCTTTGCCCAGAGCGGCAACTATAGGTGCGTGATTATTAAGGATTTCAAACTGACCATTTATACCAGGAACTTTAACTGAACTGATTTCTCCGTTGAATATTTCCTTCTCTGGTGTCAAAACTATTAAATTCATAAAATACTATTTAAACAGGTTAAAACAATTCAGTTTAGGCATTTGCTTCAGCATCAGCGATCATTTTCTCTCCGGCAATAAATACATCTTCAATAGTGCCTTTAAGATTAAATGCTGCTTCAGGGTATTTATCCAATTCGCCATCCATAATCATATTAAAACCTTTTATAGTATCTTCTATTGGCACCAATACACCTGGGATACCTGTAAATTGCTCTGCAACGTGAAATGGCTGAGACAGGAATCTCTGAACTTTTCTAGCACGGTATACAACCATCTTATCTTCTTCAGAAAGCTCTTCCATTCCCAGAATGGCTATGATGTCCTGGAGTTCGTTATATCTTTGTAAAATCATTTTTACCCGTTGTGCAGTATTATAGTGTTCTTCACCAATTATCGCCGGATCAAGAATTCTGGATGTTGAATCCAATGGGTCCACCGCAGGGTAAATACCCAAAGAAGCAATCTTTCTGCTCAATACTGTCGTAGCGTCAAGGTGTGCAAATGTAGTAGCCGGTGCTGGGTCAGTCAAGTCATCAGCAGGTACATATACAGCCTGAACAGAAGTAATTGATCCTCTTTTGGTTGACGTAATTCTTTCCTGCATTGTACCCATTTCTGTAGCCAAAGTTGGTTGGTAACCTACTGCTGACGGCATACGTCCAAGTAGCGCAGATACTTCTGAACCCGCTTGGGTAAATCTGAATATGTTATCAATAAAAAACAGGATGTCTTTGCCCCCATTAGGATCGCTCATATCCCCATCTCTGTAGTATTCTGCCAATGTAAGTCCTGAAAGTGCTACCCGGGCTCTTGCACCTGGTGGTTCATTCATCTGTCCAAAAACGAAAGTAGCTTTTGATTCTTTAAGACTTTCTTTACTTACTTTACTTAGATCCCAACCGCCTTCTTCCATAGAATGCATAAAATCAGGACCATAATTAATAATCCCTGATTCAAGCATTTCCCTCAAAAGGTCATTACCTTCTCTAGTACGCTCACCAACACCGGCAAACACAGAAATACCATCATATCCTTTTGCAATGTTATTTATCAGTTCCTGAATTAACACGGTCTTGCCTACACCTGCACCACCAAAAAGACCAATTTTACCACCTTTAGAATATGGCTCAATAAGGTCGATTACCTTAATTCCGGTATACAATACTTCATTTTCAGTAGAAAGATCTTCAAATCTTGGTGGCTTATTATGAATGCTGTATGTTTTTGTTCTGTCAAGTGGTGCCAAACCATCAATAGGTTCGCCTACTACATTAAATACCCTACCCTTTATCTGGTCACCTACAGGCATAGCTATTGGTTCGCCCATATCAACTACATCCATTCCTCTGGTTAGACCATCAGTAGAATCCATTGAAACCGCTCTCACACTATCTTCACCTAAATGTTGCTGAACCTCCAGGATAAGGATTTCACCATTCTGTCTTTTAATTGATAATGCGTTAAGTATTTCAGGTAATTTACTATTTGCACCTGCAAAACTTACGTCGACAACCGGTCCGATGATTTGTTTAATATGCCCTATATTAGCCATGATATTATGAAGTATTTAGAATGAATTTTAGTTATTTTTAAAAATCGGCACAAAGATAATCTTAATTCTTTTATTATGAAGCTTTTAAATATATTTTGATTTAATTTCCAATAATAAATAATCACATATGCCAATATAAATTTTGTGATACCATGACTACGAAAAATTCTCAATTATATAATGAGCATTTTACTTTACTTTTATTAATATAGTTTAGATTTCTATAATTATTTATTCTAATAATAGATTTAAAAAAATTCATTAAATGTCAATGTTAGAATTCAAAAACATTAGTTCTTTTGTCATATGAAAAGATATTAAGAACGTCTCCTTTGTTTATTTTGACTAAAGACAAATTTTTTATCAAATTACTACAAATCTCAAAATGCGCAAAAACTGGAAAACTAGCTTACATATTGTATTGTAATTTAAGCGTATTTAAATAAAATTAAGATGAATAAAAAAATTAAAGCCTTGCATTTCTATTCGACAATTCGGTTTTAATCTCTTTTGCCTTCTCTTCAGTCAAATCATAATCCTTCATTACCCACATAGCTATCAATGTTCCGGTAATTGGAACTGCAGAGTAAAAAAATCTCAGGCCGGAAACAGCACCATCGGCTTGTGTTGCCACATCAGGGTGAAAGTCTACTAAAGTCATAATTGCTCCCGTCAATAAGCCTGCTATGGCAAAACCAAACTTTACCATCCACCAGTAAATGGCTCCAAAAATCCCTTCTCTTCGTTTATTTGAACTAAGTTCATCCAAATCACAAACATCCGCCGTCATAGACATCATCAGCGTAAACAAACTTCCTATTCCAAAAGAAAAGAATGGCAGACCAAACAGAAACATATATGGTTTGCCGGGAATGAATAGAAACCAAAGTAAAATATATCCAATAATAGAAATGCCCTGAGCCAACAAAAAAGCATTCTTTTTTCCCATTTTCTTTGACATCTTGGCTACAATAGGTATGACCAAAAAAGTAGTAGCTAATGCACCAAAACTTCCAAAGAGTGTGGGCCAAATACCAGCAGCCCCGGCATCGCCATTAAAAAGATAGTAAACAACAATAAAAAATGAAAAGCTTGCTACTGTATTAAAAGCGTTAAAAATGAAGAAAGTCGCAATACATAACTTTCTAAAAGGCAAATAACTAAATGCTTCTTTAAAACCTTTTAATATTTCCTTCATACTACCACCAATAGTTCCAAACGTCAAGGGTGCAAAACTCTCTTCATTTATTGTTGATTTACCTTTTATAAAGATGGCCGGAATCATTGCCAGGACCATAAAAATAAAACCTACCCAAATGGCAAGTGTTCTTGTAGCTGTATCTGCATTCGGAAACCAGTCGGGATCGTACATCACTACCCAAAACCACGGAGCAATAACCCACGCCCACTGACCTATCCATTGAGCTATAGCCATAATATTGGTCCGCTCGTGAAAATCATCACTCATCTCATAACCCATGGCTACGTAGGGCACACTAAAAATTGTCAATCCAAGATAGAACATAAACGACCACAATAAGAAATAGATAAAATTATAATTTAACCCGTTTTCACGATACAATTGCCACATAATAATGAAGGAGAGGCCCATAATGAGCGCCCCAATAAATACATAATGTCTGCGTCTTCCCCATTTAGATCTTGTATTGTCAGAAATAAAACCCATTATTGGATCCGTGACCGCGTCAAACACCCTTGGAAGAAAAAATAATATGCCCCACATCCAGGCTGGAAAGCCAAGATCTTGAACCAACACAACCATAAAAATACCTAAGGCTGCTGGAAACATTTGATTGGCTAACATACCTAAACCAAATGCGATTTTTTGGCCCATTGGAACTATATTTTTTGGGCTTACTGAATTTTCTGACATATTACTAAGTTTTTGTTTTTTAAATATATTTATTTTAAAAGCACACACAAAATATTATTATTGATAAATAATTTCTGAATTAATAGTTTTTGCCAGATTTTTTTCTATCTTTTATTTCCATTTCTGTAGGTGGCACCTTAACATTTTTCATTAAAGAATCCAAGCTACCTCCATATGTTTTAGTTATGGGTTTTCCATCCCGTTCTAATCCTTTAAAAACACCTGCATCAACCATATCCCATATTGCATACTTGGCCTGTCCAGCCAAATTTATAAGCCCAAAATGATTTTCAGAATCTGAGGGATTGGCGGCATTTTTCCATTGCTCGTCAAATGCTTCGAAATAAAAACAGGACATTCCTTTTTCATTAGTCCATTTTCTCATTGCCTTAAAGTAAAGGGCTGATTTATACTCATCAACAGCTCTCGATCCGGTATCTCCATATTGTTCATTAGATACAGAAGCCCAGCCAGTTTCCCCAATATGGATTGGTTTCTCAACATGGGTGCTTTTCATATATTTTACTACGCCATCATATTGTGCAATAGCATAATTTCTGGCCCTAATCATGGCAGCATCTATTTTTTTCTTATCAGACATATTTTCTTCCTCCATTCTGACCCCCCAAAAATCAGGATTGTAGTGTGTGTCGAGCATGGGATAAGTATGCATAGAAATAAAATCCACCGCCTTTATTAATTTGTTCAGCGCTTCAACATGGTACTCACTTCCGCCTCCACCCCATGATGCAAAATTGTCAGAACTTGTGATCCATATTTCTTTATGCAACCCTCCTTTTTTCTTTAGATCCTGTAGGTGATTGACCCAATTGAGTATAATATCAGGTTCAACAAAATAACCTGATGCCCATTTGACCATAGCTTCATTCCCTACAGTTATCATTTTTACGATATCAGGATATTGGTTGGCTAAAACGATCACTCGTTCTATTTCGCCTGAATTTTTGTCACTTTCCTGTGAATGAACAGGAGATGCTGTCCAGGCATTTTTACAATCTATCCATGCGCCCAACATAACATACATTTCAAAATCCGGATTCTCTTTTTTTATTTCTGTGATGGCCTTTAATATATTTCCTGCCTCAGCAAATTGTACATTATAAGTTTTTAATAACTTAATGCCCATTGCAGAAAGTAATTTTATATCTTCTTTAAGTTCGGCAATTGAGGGCTGAGTATCTCTTGAAAGATGTCGATATCCACTATATGAAATGGCAAGGTACTTCTGATTTCCTAAGATTTCTGAGGTAGATTTGCTTCTTGATGTCGAAGATGTAGTCAAATGATGGTTACAGGAAAATAATAATAATAATAATATTCCCGGAACTATCGAAACTACAAGAGACATTATTTTTTGCATTGATTTTTTTTGCTATTCGATGATAGTGTTGGGTGATTTAGTTTAGTAAGTTAGATTCCGGAATTAAGACAATAATTTGCGACACCTCTCCTGTACGTGAAAATATTTTTTGACTTGTTTCTGTATCTAAATTTGATACGTAAAACATTTTTTTGGTACCATCATCGAAAAAAACTTCCAAACCATTTTTATCTGCTATCTTATATATTACCGGAACCTGACAATATGTAAAAAACAATGAATCGGGCTCTAAAATTACATCTTTTTGTTCACCATGTACATCAAAATAGGTGTAAGTTCTTGCTTCTGTCAAAAACTCGTCTTTCATTAATATACCCGGTGAAAAATACAAATTTCCACCTGTAACCTGAATACCCAATTCGCTAAATCTGATCAAAACATCTTCTTTGACCTGACCAGTCATCCCCGGTTGCTGGGCACCTCTATGACCTGGTGTATGTGAATAGGCATCAGTAGGAAAAGCTCCATACAATTGAGGTGATTTATGAAGACCTATACCATGACCGATGGCCTTGTAATGTTTGACCAATCGACGGACAAATTCTTTATCGTCCTGGGCATTGATTGCTTTCAGACATACTTCCTGAACTGCCAAATGCAATTTGGAAACCATATGCCAGTATATAGAACCCAGTCCTTCGTATGCATAAAAAGTACCTGATCTTCCCGTAAAAGCAATATGGTTAAATACATCTTCAAAAATCTGCAAAACAGCATTTTTATCTTTTTCTAATAAAGACTTATACTTTTCCGGATTTAGCCCGGCTAAGCCCGCCTTTAGATCATTGGCATTTTTGAAATTCCCATTGAAGTGATAATTACCATTTATATCTTTATTGATGACCTGAAGATTATTATCCCTAACCAAGGTAAGCAGCAACTCTGAAGCATGCACAAGGTCTTGCGGAATGGTATTCTTGTCTAAAAACTTTGGCAATGCCTTGTTGGGGTACAGCATATAACTATTTTGGTCTTCCCGGTATAAAGCACTATTTCTCATAGCATCCAGCAATTGCAAAGTACTTTGACTGGTCAGATATCCCGAACTAAGGACTGCGACTTGTCCTTCAAGCATCTCGCTCAGATTGGTGATGGCTATGCCTTTGTCATGAAGCTTCATCAGATTATAGGCATGATATAATCCATCTCCTCTTCGATTTGAATCGATGGTGTGATCAAGATATCTTAGTGTGACGGCAATAAAGTCGGAAATACTTTTTTGAGATAAAGATGCCTTTACACCAGTGAAGCCATTCCCATAAATAGTCTCCCTATAATCACTACCAGCCTGTCCCAACGCATCTGTAATGGTTTTTCGACTGGCATCATCAATGACTCCTGTTAAAAGGTGTTTTTGAAGGTCTAAAGTTTGTGAAAAAAAGCAATAAGTTCTTGAGAAATTACTACATCCTGCACTCCACTTTTTAACACCATATCATCAAAAAATGTAAAAAATCTCCGTAAGTAATACAAAGTGACCATTGAAACACCATTGCCCACCAAAGCATTGTTAGCATCATTCCATTCAGGACGCTGAGTATTCATCCATATACCACCTTCAGGTATAAAATTTGATAATTTAGATAAGACCATGGCAAAAATCTTTTCCATAAAATTGACATGGTAAATATCGTCTTTCTTGCTATTCATTAATGCACCATCAGCACCTTTATTGATGACTAGATTCCTTGTGTTATGATCTGCATTGACATCAAAATGTATGGTGTTTTTTGGATCTACTACTATCTCAGCGTATGATTTTATTCGATATGGTATATTTGCGTATACAAAATATTCGCTTTGTAAATAATTCGCTAAAATGTTTGGGTAATATTTGTCAGCAAATTCCAAAAATTTCAAAAGGTAGATCACTTGATGGTCTCCCCAGTAACCAATATAAGACCATGGATTATCCGGTTCAATGGTTTCCCAATCAAAGCCATCTTTTGTAACCCGATAAGGATTATATCCATCGAAGGTAGAAGCATTGAGAAATTTAAAAATCATCCCTTCTATAAAATTTGGATAAGAGTGTGCCAAAGCCTCCCAATTTTGGAATATATCCCTCCAATTACCCTGGTAATCAAGAATTTTAGACCCGTCTACTTCACTTTGTGTATTAATGGAGAATCTGTTCCAGGGGCGACTTGGGTCGCCATGTCTACGACTGAATTTTAATGGCAAATACTCGATACACAACCTTTCTAAATCGATGTCGTTGACACCAGACAACCTTGACTTTAGATCAGATACTGAAAATTCCATTTCAAGATTGTCCAGGAAGGTTTTGTTTCTTATTGCTACAATTTTATTGGCTTTAGCCAAATATTGAATAAAGTCGCTTTTCTCAATCTGATAATTGTTATCGAATATGCCTCCTCGCATGATATTAAATAGCGTATTGGAAAAATGACGGCAATCTTTCAGAACATCGGCTGTACATTGCAGCCCATCAGAGGCAGCATTCAGTTTTATCAGATTTTTAGTTCCTCTTTCAATATCTTCTTCAATGATTTTGTCCAGATTTTCACTAGTGCTAATCAAATGTGACAGACCTATTATCTGTTTATGATTTTGTCTGACATCTGCTATTATTTTCCACTTTATTTGGAATTTTTTGGAGAGCACAAGCTCCTTTGATACAAAATAAGCTCCCTTTTCTCCTTTTACATCGTACTCGTTAAATATCTCCTGAGATTTTCTGAAATTGGCCAATTGGATAGATGAAAGTAAATGTATCGTATCTTCTAGGCCGGTGGACCAAACTATATTAGCTTCCAGTGCTTCACTAGGCTCGGCTTTATCTACGATGATGGCACTAAGTGCAAAGATGCCCAAACCTGAAGTAGGCTCAAGTTCGCTCCGTTTGTATGCGTCTACTAAATTACTTGTAGAATTTTGTAAGTCACTACCCACGCCATATGGCATGATATTCTGTATACCGTCCAACATTTTTATGTCAAAATCAGTATCAGACATATTGATGAGCTCAGCTTTCTTTACGAAACCGAAGGTGCTGCTCGAATTCCATTGGTATCTGAAAATTAAACCCAAATCGTGAAAGACTTCTTCAAAAACTACTTTATTGCCATAAAGATTTTTATACAAATTCCTGCTTAAGGCGTACTTATCATTAAATCTTTCTGAAAATGGCTCCCAAACAATAATTTCACCATCTTTCCGGATCTGAAAAACAGACTTACTACCTGTAATATCTGCCGCTTCTGTTATTTTATCATCCGTGTAATAGGGGAATAAGGCAAAATCAGGGTTTTTGCGACCGGCCGAAAGTCCGCCGTTGCTGGATATAAACATCCAATGGTTGGCATCGCTTACTATGTTCATAAAAAATGGCCTGATCGTATCATGATTGACTATTTTAAAAAAACTTTCATTATCCAGCATGACCACATGCATTGCTACTATTTTTTTTTCTTGTCTTTCTGCTTTATTTGTTCCTGTATGCATACTTTCACTTATTATCAAAATGTTTATGTATTAAATCTAATGTAGTGCCTTCTTTTAATGGATTCAATTCATGTATGTTTTTCAGCGTGTAGTAGGCTTCTCTCGGATATAAGAAATAATGCCCTGATTTATCTGTAGGTCCTTTTGCACAGATACCAAACCATTCTTCATTCATATTATTTTCATTCTTCGAGTAGTCATTTAAATATCCCCCATTTGACCATGATGCGGTAACATCGTGGACATCTAAGTTTAATGTTTGATTAAATTTCCACCAACCGTCACTAAACTGAAAGGTAAATCCACCTAAACAATTTTCCGATTTCCCCAGCCCTGGAGCATTTTCATAGATTTCCTTCCAGTTTTTCTTTAAGCATTGTGCCTGATAAGCGGCATCTTCATTTTTTGTAAAAGTATTGAAGGCGTCTGAACCAAATTCGGTCATCAACAATGGTTTTCTAAATTCATTTTTTACGCGATCAAAGGCATTACCAAAAGAATTTCCCCGGTAAATATTGGTTCCAAAAATATCATAGTCATTACATTCTTTACCAATAATGTTGAGAAATTGTAGATCCCCATTACAAAGAGCTACCGGGTGGGATTGATCAATAGTTTTAATCGTTTGGACTGCCTTGTTGAATAATTGATACATATGTATTGCCCTTTCTGTTGATTTTCTATCTTCCAAAGGTATACTTTCCGTTTCCGCTCCGTCCTAAAACAAACCATAATTATTCTCATTACCAATAAGATATAACAAAAGTCCAGGAGTATCTTTATATTCTTGTGCCAATTTAGTCACTTCCATAATAAGCAATTCTTGCGTTCTGGTCTCCGCATAATCAGTATTGGCCACCCAAGTACCTTCCAGGGTCAAACCATATCTGCCAAACGAGTGATTGAGCATTGTATGAATTCCAAAATGGGTATAGATGTAGCTGATCCATTTTTGTGGTATGCCTGCATACACCCTGATGGCATTGACACCCATATTTTTTAGAAGGGCCATCTCCGTATCCAGGGCCTCTTTAATGAATGCATCAGATTGATTCCACAATATGAAGGTATAGTTAGTCCCAATGGGATAATAATCCCAATTCATACCATTTATAAAAAAATCTTTACCACCAATCTGAAGTTTTGTCCCTTGACCGTCTGTTTTTAGTAAAACCTTTCCACTTTGGGCATGCGAACATCCAATATTAAACAGCAGTATCAAAATCGCGAGGGTTTTTAAGGCCAAAGATTTGATTTTGCTAAGAATCATTGTCCGGTAGGTAGGTACGATCTTGTTGGTTGTTAAAAGGGTTGGTTAATATAAGGTGCTTTAAAACAGATCGTATAAATAATCCCAATATTCTCTATCTTAATCTTTACTATGTTATGACTGAGGAATTATTTATACGATCAATAAAAAACATGATTATGAATTACATTGGTTGAAAAACACGCAAATAATCAACAACCATGCTTTGAGGAAAAGGTGTAGAATTGTCCGGATTTCCCGGGAATGTTCCCCCAACAGCTACATTCATAATAAAGAAAAATGGTTTGTTGAATGGATAAGTTGCCGTCCCCAAATCAGCCGGTGTTATAGAATGAAATTTCTCATCATCCACAAAAAATTCAATCAGATTTTCTTTCCATATGATCGAAAAGACATGATATTCGTCTTGAAAATTTTTATTTCCAGTAAGGTATTTTGACATCGACTTGTATTGATGCTGACTCACATTGGCACCAAAATGGACAGTCCCTACCGCTCTATTAGGTAAATTACCTGCTAGCTCCATGATGTCAATTTCACCACAAGCAGGCCAGTTTACGGATGTAATATTTGAGCCCAGCATCCATAATGCCGGCCACATTCCCTGCCCTTTTGGCAAGACTGCTCTGATGTCAATGCGGCCATATTTGAAGGCTTTTTTACCTTGTGTTTTTAATCTGGAAGAAGTATAATTGCTTGAGCCGTATTTTTGGGATTTGGCTGTAATGACAATATTTCCTTTTAAAAAAGATGTATTGTCTTCGCGATAATGTTGCAATTCACTATTGCCCCAGCCGCCTGCACCAGTTTCATGCACCCAATTGTTAGTATTTAATGCCGTAGAATCAAATTCGTCAGCCCATACCAGTTTATAACCAGGATAAGAAAGAGGAGTAGCATATCCTGTGGTAGGTATAACTAGACCCGTTGTATTATCGTCATCATCTGTAATCGTAAACGTAGCCACATCCTTGGCCATTTTCAAACTTATAGGGTTGTAAAACTTGATCGTAAATATCTCTTTGAATTCTTTAGATTCATCTCCAATTAGATTTATCTGAATCGTTTTTTTTGTTTCTCCGGGACTAAAAACCAATTTACCTTCCGTCAATACCTTAAAGTCATCACCTGTTGTCGCAGATGCTGAAACCGCTGAAAAACTTACTACAGCATTTGTTTTGTTTTCTCCTGACAGTGTCACATCAAAAGACAAAGTCTGATCAACATCACCTTCATTTACATTTACATCGACAAAACTCAGCTCCGGCAGTGTTTGACCTGGAGCATTCCCATCACTATCTTTTGCACAGCTATTGATTATCAAAACTAATAAAAAACCGGCAAGCAGGCTTTTGAAAAATATATTTTTGTTATTAAACATGTTATTTAAATTTTGAATTATTCAGTAATATAAAACCATAATTAATTTGCCACAAAAGTTAATTCAAACCAACCTTCTGGATTTGGCACTCCATTTTGGGCCCTCAACCGCATCCTCACCACGAGTTCGTCTTTGGTCAATTTGACAATGTCAATAGCATTGTCTGAATCCCAAAGTCCCATAAATTGATTGTCCTGCAGAATGATCTGGTCACGATTATTGATGCCCGTGCCTTCAAGATATAAAAAATCACTTATTCCGGGATCATATGCCTCAGCTTTATATTGATTCCATGGGTTGACGGAAGCCCCGTTATTTTTATTTTGGTATTTTAATCCTTCAAATGTAAAACAAAACTTATCATCGTATTGCTCATTTTGAAGTCCATTCACAGGAGAAGTGAACCACGAATAATCATCATAAGTAGGTCCAACTCTAACAGCAGCAGCTACCTTAGACATCGTCCAGCATTTGCCGGCAGGCAGACAATCGCCTGTTAATAGTGCCAGCTTTGGGCTACAACTTAGTGCTGCATCCTGAGCAATCGTAACCGTTTTGCTTGTCGTGGCAGTGCCTGAACCATCACTATTGGAACCAAGGAGTGTGATCTTATATATTCCTGCTTTTGCGTACAACACTGTATCAGATAGTCTATTAGATGATTTAGGCAACCCTCCTGATAATGACCACAAACGCTGAAAATTATTGGAAGATACATCGGTCAATACCAGTTTATTTGAATTACCCGGGACTTCTGTTATCGTAAAGTCAGGAGCAACCGGGTTACCATCCAGAGATGTTTCATTGACACGATCCGGAAGGCAACTTGCCAGACTAAGCAAGAAAATAAATGAACACATTTTTAATAATCTGTTCAAGGATAAAATATTTTTTTGAGCCATTTTGATTTAATTTATAAGATTAATAACCAGGATTCTGAGTCAATGAGCCATTTGTTGCTTGAATCTGAGACTGAGGAATCGGAAATAATTCATGTACTCCGGTTCTGAAACCTAAACTACCTAAAACACTTGCTGCTTTGCCCGTTCTTATCAAGTCAAAATATCTGTGTGCTTCCAAGCCCAACTCTATTCTACGCTCACGATATATGGCTTGTAACAATTGATCACCCGAAAAAGATATATTCGGAATGTTAACCCTGGTCCTGACCTGATTTAGATATTGTCTTGCCGTAGCTTCATCTCCTGAATGAAATGCAGCCTCTGCAGCATTCAACAATACGTCTGCATAACGAATCACCCTATCATTGCTACCTCCATTTGGGTTTGGATCACCGAAAGGTGCATCTTCACTTTTATTGGAAAAATATTTTTTTGAATAATATAAATAACTAACGCCTCCTGTTGCTTCAATAGTAAAAGTGCCTCTGTCTCCCATTTTATCCCCAATTCTAAAAACGGTGGACTTTAATCTTGGATCTTCAAAACCTTCTTTGAAAAACTCATCGACAAAATTCTGAGTTGGAATATTAAAACCGTAACCTGCAAATGTTCCCCTGGCTCTGGTAAAAACATTGGTAAAACTGCCTTCGTTGGCATTATTTTTACCCCAGTTTCCACCTGATGCATTCATATATTGTATTTCGAAAACAGACTCGACATTATTTTCACCAAACAGTGGAAAAATATCTTCGTACTTTGGTACCAATGAATATTCATTTGATTTAATACATGCCTCTGCGGCTACTTTAGCTTCTGCATATTTTTTGCGCCATAAATAGGCTTTCGCTAATAAAGCCTGAGCACTTCCTTTAGTAATTCTACCCAGATCGGCCTGTGTGTATTCGCTTCTCAACCATAGGTCTTTTGATGCATCGGTCAGATCTTTTTCGATAAGATCCCATACCTGATCAGCTGTTGCCCTTGGCAGATTATACTCAGAAGGAGCTAGTATATGATCAACCAATGGTACACCTCCAAACATAGTTACTAAGTTATAAAAATTCCATGCACGAATGAATTTCGCCTCACCAAGAATTCTGGCTTTCAGATTTTCATCCATAATAATTGGTGGCACTTTTTCAAGGACAACATTGGCGCGGTATATTCCTTCAAAATCTGCCCCCCATTCAGATTCCAGCAAATCGGTATTCGCAATGCCCTTGAAAGTCTCCAATTGAAGTAAGGCATTCGCATCGTTATCGCCGGATCCTCCTTTTATGGCATCGTCAGACATGATGTCACCCCAAAACCATCTGAAATGGCCAGCGGGAGATAGTTGAAATTGAAGTGTAGCATATGCAGCATTTACAGCTGCTATAGCGTCTGCTTCGGTCTTATAAAAATTTTCTTCAGTAATTCCTATAATCGGACTTTTGTCCAAATAGTCTTTACCGCATGATGACAAGATTAGTATGCTGCATACGAACCCTATTTTTGATATTTTTTTTATTATCATGGTGTTAATTTTTTAATTTAAAATGTAAGATTTAAACCAACCATCATAGTTCTCGCCTGAGGATAAAACCCTCTGTCAATTCCTATCTGCAGACTGCCGCCAATATTTCCTATCTCAGGATCAAGTCCGGAATAATTGGTAAATGTCAATAGATTTTGGGCTGTTAAGTAAACTTTCAATTTTTCAAACTTAAACTTTTTTAGGTATTTTGAAGAAAGATTATACCCAAATGTAACGGTTTTTAATCTGATGTATGAACCATCTTCTACAAATCTGTCAGAGATACGTGCATTTTGATTTGGATCACTAAGATTCACCCTTGGAATACTATTAGATGTTCCGGGACCCGTCCATCTGCCAAGCACAGACGAAGGTCTGTTTACATAACCAAAATCATATCTTGTGGTGTTATTGTAAATGTCATTTCCTTGAGAACCCTGGAAATTAATCGCTAAATCAAAACCTTCATACTCCAAAACTGAATTCAAGCCAAACGTATATTCAGGTGTAGGATTACCAATATAAGTTCTGTCACTCTGATCAATCACACCATTGCCATCAAGGTCCTTAAATCGTATGTCTCCAGGTGCCGTTTCTTTGCTTTGGAAAGCACCTGCTTCGATTTCTGCAGGTGTTTGAAAAATACCATCAGTAACAAATCCAAAAAATGAAGCAATTGGATGACCAACGTCTGTTTTTGCAGCCTGGGCATTAGCTGATTGAATAGTACCTGAAAGTACTGGTTCGCCACCTCTTCCTAATCCGGTAATTTGGCTCTTCACAAACGAAATATTTGCGCCAATGCTGTATTTGAATTTATTTTTCCTGTTTCTGTGGTTTGCAGCCAATTCTAAACCTTTGTTTTCAGCGTTGGCTACATTTTGAATTGGGGCTGCTGTACCTGCTGTAAAAGGAATGGGTGCTGCAAAAAGCATGTCATAAGTTTTCTTTATGTAATAATCTGCAGTAAAATCAAATGCCCCGTCATAAAATTCAACATCGGCCCCAAAATTAGTCTGGGTACTCGTTTCCCATTTTAGATCAGGATTTGCTGCACTTAAAGCTACGCTGCCATTGGTAATGATCTCTTTGTCACCAAATGTGTAATTCTGACCATTATTCACTACTGTAGTATAACTATAATCTCCTATCCTGTCATTTCCATTCTGTCCCCAACTCGTTCTAAGTTTGAGGTTTGAAATAGCTTTGCTTTTCCAAAAATTTTCCTGACTGACGACCCAACCTAATGATGCAGAAGGAAAATAACCATACCTGTTATTTTTTCCGAATCTTGAAGATCCATCCATTCTCATAGTAGCCCCAAACAGATATTTTTTCGAATATTCGTAATTTCCTTTGGCAAAAAATGACAGTAACGTAGACTCACTTGCGAACTGATAAGCACTTTGAGACGCAATGGGATCTACCGTATTTGATATATATGCGTCTTTAGGATCGTTGGAAGGCAGGTTTGTATTGGCTCCACCGCTCACATCAAATCTATTATTAATCGTCCCTGTACCTGCTACAATGGTAACATCATGTACATTACCAATCGTTTGTTGCCATGTCAAAACATTTTCTATTTGTCTGTTTTTCCAGGTATTATTTGAAACGCCTACGCTATTGACAAGATTTTTTTCTGCAGCAGGAGCCTCACTGATTGAAGGAATGTTGCTCAGATCATATTTGGGTCTGAAATTTCTGGATATTGCAAATGTCACATCCAGACTGAAAGTGGATCTGAAAGTAAAACCCTTACCAAGTTTAAGAATACTGAATGCATTACCAACAAGTCGATTGCTTGTCCAGGTGTCATGCGTTTGGGCTATACCATTTACGGGATTGGCAATATCAGTATCTGTATAATTAGAATATGCAAATGTGCCATCGGCTTTTCTGACAGGCGTGATAGGATCGATATTTAAAGCCCTGATAAGCGGACTGTTATATTCGTTGTTTTCAGACAGATTATTTCTTTTCAACCATGTAAAGCCTAAATTACTACCCAATGTCAACCAGGGTTTAAGGTCATTAGATGCATTAAGTCTAACGGTGGCTCTTTGGAAATTTGATTTTGGCCCACCCACGATGCCATCCTGAGAAAAATAATTGGCTGATAGCGTATGCGCCGATGAAGTCCCACCTCCAGTAAATGTCAATTGATGACTCATGATTGGGGCAGTCTCAAAAATTGCTTCCTGCCAGTCTGTCCCAACACCTAAAGCATCAGGATTAACAAACTCAGCCGGCGGTGTTTTGCCCGCAGCAACATAGGCTTCGTTTTGAATGGTGGCATACTCTTTAGCATTTAGCAAGTCCAATAGTCTGCCCGCTCTCTGAACGCCGTAGTAACCATCATAGGAAATTTTTCCCACCTGATTTTTTTTGCCACCTTTTGTAGTGATTAGTACCACCCCGTTGGCACCTCTCGAGCCATAAATAGCAGCTGAAGCCGCATCTTTTAAAACATTGATACTTTCTATATCGGTAGGGTTAAGAAAGTCGAGCCCATCTACAGGAATACCATCTACTATGTACAGTGGGTCACTATTATTGATGGTACCTACACCTCTTACCCTGACAGTAAGGGGACTGCCCGGAGATCCTGAAACCTGAGCCACCTGTACGCCTGCAGTTTGTCCTTGCAGCGCTTGTTCCACGCGGAGGATGGGTCTTTCTGAAATATCTTTTGAATTTAACGTGGCTACACTACCACTGATGTTGGATCGTTTTTGTGTGCTATAGCCAGTGACAACAACTTCTTCCAATTGTGAGGCATTTTCCTCAAGCAATATATTAATAATTTTTTGATTCCCAACGACAATATCCTGAGATACATAGCCGACATATGAAAATTCCAAAATAGCTTCATTATCAGGTACAATTATGCTATAATTTCCATCCAAATCTGTAATAGTTCCTATAGCATTATTGTTTTTTAGCAAAATATTGACGCCTATGCCATCTTCTTTTTCTGCACCTAAAGTAACTTTGCCTGTGATCGTTATTTGAGCTTCGACATACAATACACAAAATGTTAAAAGAAAGATTAAAATTGTTTTCATTTCAGGGCTTTAATAATAAATGAATAAATAAACGAATCGATATATTGTTTAAACGATTTCCTTTTAATTAATTAATACTTTTAATAGCAGATGTTCCATTTCACATCCTTACTTATCAAAATACATAAATTAATTAAGGTGAATGAACACACCAATTAAGGCATTATTCATTCACCAAAAAAATATTTTACAATTTTACAAACTTTCTGGTTTGCACTTTATCATCTGATTTCACCATAATATAATATATACCGGCATTGAGTTGGTAAGTGTCCATTTGGAAACTTGAAACGCCTGATATTTTAGTAGATGTCAATTGGCCACCGGTGCCATTGATCAATGTGATGATTTTATTATGGTTTGATTCTTTTGAAAAGTTCAAAACTACAGAACCATTCATTGATGGATTACCTATTAATTCGAATAAGTCGTTGCTAATTTCACCATCAATTGTTCCGGAAATACATTGTGCATTATCAAAACATTTACCAAAACATGAAGCATAAACTACATCCCCTGTAATTGGTTTCAGCAATCTGTCATTAAAATTACCCGGATTACCACATGGTAAACCTTCAAGATTTTCTTTACAACTGTAATCAGGGCAAGGTCCATTGACAAAAGTAAAGAACGAAGTAAATCAATTTTTACGTGGCACTACCAACTCATAGATTTTATCATTGTCATCATCCTGCATCTTGTATCTACCTCCCGGCACATCAAAATTACCGCCTCCTGCTACCCAAACCCCTTCAGGATTAGGCACTACATCACCCATACCCAATTTAAAGGTAATTGTCCGTTCTTCCCCACATTTGTAACATGAGTTATAACAAAATTCAGGAATATCAGCATTTCCACTTACTAAAAGTAATCTATTTACAAACTGACCTGAAGGGTCTGATTTTGTGCATTCTTCTTTTCCGGCAAATTGCTCTTGTTTCGTCCAGTTATCCAGGGTAACTTTATATTCATACGCACCATTATTGAGATTAAGATATCCTTCCCATATGCCATCCAAATCAGCATCATCCAATAAATTACCATCACCTGACCAGTTATTGAAAGTGCCACTAAGATATACTTTATCAAAATCGCCTGAAAAATTATTCATATTTACTCTGAAATTTACTTTTCTTACTACCGGAGCACCACCAGTTTTAGTAACAATATCATCAAAGTAAGAGGTAACATCAGTACCAGTTCCTGGTGTACCAAAATCAAAGAAAATTACTACTCGGGTATATGTAGATGCTGCAGCTTCAAACGGGCCTTCAAGAGAAGGAAGTGACGCATCAAAACACAATTCTTCCCACTCGTTTATTTTAGTATTTGCTACAGTCTGAATCCAGTTTGGTTTACCGGAAGTTGAACCTTCAAATTTTAACGCTACATTACCAATATGATCCATATGTACTTTAATACATACCTTACCACCATTCGAAAGATTCACTGGTGTAACTGGATCAGGGTTTGAATAAGCTCCTGCCCATACTTCTGATACGGCTGGTTTTATATATTTGGTAACCTTATTGCTTGTATTCGCGCCTGTAGCATTAGGATTATCAATAACTTCTGTCTTAGTTCCATCCAAGTTGCTACCAAAGTAAGAAAACTCACCAGATGTTTCTGCTGTTTCAAAATCCAATATGTTGGTGGTAACCAAACCGCCTGCGCCAGGCATTTTAATATCATCAAAATAATATGCAACATCAGATGTAGGGGAAGGAAGTAAAAAATCAAAAAAGAGCGTGATTACTCCAAATACTTTTCCGTAGCATTGGCTCCAGGCTGGATCCAAAATACTGGAAACTAATAGAATTTTCAGGACTTTCAAAATCGTATACTTTTTGGGCAAAAGTATTTGTCAGTGATCCAATGATCAATAATAATAAAAAGTAAAACTGCTTCATGATGTGGCTTGATTTTAAAATTATAAAATGTATGTTAACTAAATGTTAAGCAAAAATATGGTTAAGTAGTATATAAATGATACAAATACACTACAACATTACTACATCAAGGTTAATTTATTACTATCTCAATATTTACCTTGTATTAAATTAAAATCTATATTGTGACATGAATTCCAATTTCACAAAGTTTTATTTTATTAACTTTATCATTCTGATATGCTGCCTTGTTTTGCAAGGGCAACAATTTTCCTTTGACAACCCTTATGTTAATAATTATAAAAAATCAGAATATAAAGGCGGTACCGAAAATTGGGATGTAGTAACATCGCCCAATGGGATAGTCTATTTTGCCAATAATAACGGCCTGCTTACTTTTGATGGTACAGCCTGGATGTTACACAGTCTACCTAATAAAACAATTGTAAGGTCTATTGCCTTGGATAGTGTCAATCAAAGAATTTATGTCGGTGGTCAGGATGAAGTTGGATATTTTGAAGCCACTTACAATGGTGAATTACAATATAAAAGTTTAAAAAACTTATTACCTGTTGAGTTTAAATCATTAGAAGATATTTGGGATATTCAGGTTATTAATTCCAAAGTATATTTCAGGTCAATAAATAAAATATTTATTTATCATAAAAATAGCATCATTGTCGTCCCTACAGTATCAACTACAATAAATTTTATAAAATACTTTAATGGCATTCTGTATTATGGAAACCCTAACAGGGGACTATTTAAAATTAAAGATGGTATAGAAACGTTTGTCCCCGGAAGCGAAATATTCAAAAATCACAAAATCACGGACATACTTCAATTGACTAAGACCAGCGTAATTATCATTACCGAAAAAAATGGCATTTTTGAATATGATAATAAAGTGTTCAAACCATTTTTAAAAAATCAATCTCTAAAAAATGCTATTCTTACGACCGGAGTTAATATCAATGCGAACTCAATTGGTATAGCTACTGTGCTCCAGGGCATCATATTTGTTGATACAACGGGCCAAACGTTTTATAAAATTACCAAAAAGCAAGGTCTTCAAAATAATAATGTGATCTCCATATGTATGGACAATGATGGAAATATATGGGCCGGCACTTCCAATGGTATTGACCAGATATTAATAAACGCGCCATACTCCATTATCTATCCGGACAAAGACCTGCAAGGTGGTGTATATGCCGTTAAATTGTACGATAATAAGCTATATATTGGTACAAACAATGGACTTTTCTATACTTTCTGGCCCAAATCCCATAATGGTGTACATGAATCAACATTTAAGCTAGTTGAAAATACAGAAGGACAGGTTTGGAGTCTTGACATTGTACAAGGTTCGCTTTTTATGGGCCACAATGAAGGAGCATTTCATATCCTGCATGACAAGGCAAAAAAAATTTCAAATGATTTTATAGGTACCTGGCGTTTTATCGAATTAAATAAGTCTGATGTAATGATTACGGCCACATATTCCGGTTTTCAATTGTTCAGAAAAATAAATAACAAATGGATATTTGTTAAAAATTTACCCGGCTTTAGTGAGTCTGCCAGAATTATTGCCAGAGATAAATCAGACAATATTTGGGTTTCTCATCCATACAGAGGCGTTTATAAACTTTCATTCAAGGCTGATTTTACGGATATCATATCAGCAAGGAATTACGGAAAGCTGAATGGTTTGCCTTCAGATCTTGCAAACTATGTTGTCGGCATAAAAGATGACATTTATGTTAATGCTGAAAAAGGAATATATATTTATAATTATGGCAAAGATGTATTTGAAGAAGCCTCTGAACTGACAAATATTTTGGGAAAAAATATCAGTACCCGGAGACTATTCTATGATGTATCCGGAATATGGTATGTTAATGAAAATGATTGCGGCATCATATATATTCACGATACGCCAATGTCAAAAAAAATTGAAAAACAAAGTACTCCTTTTTTATTGGACAAGTTGATTGGCGGATTTGAAAATATTTATACATCGGAAACTGATGACATCTTTGTATGTACCGACAAAGGATTAATCAGGATCGATATTAAAAAATTGCAAAAAAGTGCTTCAATACATTTAAGATTTACAAACATAACCTCAAACGCAGAACCAAAAAGAGTCATTTATGGCGGATACGGTAAAATAAATGATACATTAATAACTTTTAAATCTACCGAAAACAATATTACATTTCAGTTCACAACAAGCAGACTTGACAATACAGACCCGATAAAATATAGCCATCAATTGGTAGGCTTTGACAAAAAATGGTCAGAATGGTCTTATAAAACAATTGTGGATTTTAATAATTTGAGCCCAGGTAGTTATAAACTTCATGTTAAGGCTATTGATAGTCGTGGTCAGGAATCTAATGAAATAAGCTATTCCTTTAAGATTCTGTCGCCCTGGTATGCATCAATCCTGGCAAGGATATTTTATTTTATGATCTTCATCCTGACCTTGGGTTTTTATATAAAATATATAGACAAAAAGCACGAAAGTGAAAAAATTATACTTAAACAAGACATTGAAGAATCTGAAGCAAAAGTCGAGGAGTTACTAAATGATAAGTTACAAACTGAAATTACCTTTAAAAATAAGGAGCTTGCACTATCCACCATGCATATCGTCCAGAAAAATGAAACTTTGTCAAAATTGCGTGATGAATTAGATAATATACTACACGTAAATGAGTCAGATACAAAAAAACAAATTAAAAAAGTCATTTCAATTCTTTCTGATGACCAAAAACTCGAAAATGATTGGGACAGTTTTGCGGTACATTTTGATCAGGTTCATACAGACTTCCTGAGACGACTTAAAGAAAAATATCCAAAACTGTCTCCGCAAGATTTAAAACTTTGTGCCTACTTACGTATGAATCTAACTACAAAGGATATTGCGCCATTATTTAACATATCAGTCAGAGGTGTTGAAATCAGCAGATATCGGCTTCGAAAAAAAATGAGCCTAGATGTAGAGATGAATCTTAATGATTTTATGATGCAGTTTTGAACGGGTAATGCACGCTATTTAGGGTCTGCTGAAAAAGTCAAGCTCTTGTAAAACGAGGAATGTTTCAATTACTCCCGTTCAAAAAACAGCGAAAGAGAACGAAAAATCGGAAGTGCGTCTATCGCAGAAAAAGCACAAATATTAGGAAATATGTACAAATTGCGATAGAAAAAGCATGTAGATTTGAGAGTGAACGGTGCTTGCATTCGCATTTTTTTGAACTAGCTTTTTTGAATACTTTTTTAGCAATGAAAAAAGTATTTGCCTCGCCGGCATCAGGCGCTGATTAATGAAATTTAACTGCACGAGATCTGATTGGATTGATTAAAAACCCTTGTACTCAAATGTCTAAATATTTTTTTAAAAAATTGATTACCATGCATTTAATTCTTTGTAAGCAGGCCCTATTTAAGAGAGTGGTTAGCCATTGACCTAAGCCATTGTTAAACTAACGTGAGTTCGATGTGATTTTGTCATGATTTTTGAATATTATCGCAAAAATCCCGCCAAAGTTATGTGTATTTGCATTTGTGTCCCTGGGTTTAAACCCAGTGTTAAAAATATTTAAACCTTTCAGGGTTTTATGGTAAAAATCTAGCACTGACTTTAACATAAAGCATTATAAATGATTGTTTTATTCGCCGAACTCACGTTAAACTACATATGCATCAATGAATCAGGTATTCGATCCGTTTTGTATTACATTTTTTTCTTTTCTATTTTTTCATGAAAAGGTAGATACATGGGTAATGCTGCCGATCCGTACCATTTGAAAATTTCTGCTTCAAGTACTTTTTCTTTAATGGTTGGATCCGTTTCTAATAATGTTGAAGCCTCTTCGATGGTTTTTACATTGAGTATAAAAATACCACGATACGTTTTATCGTTTTTCCCCAATGGGCCGGCAACAACAAGTTTGCCTGTCGAAGCTAATCTGCCAATGTTTTCCATATGGCCTCTGAACAAACTATCCAGGATCTTTTTATTTTCAATTTTATTGCTTCCGGTTTTTAGCATCACCAGAATATACGCTTTCATTCCATATTCATCTCCACCTAAGGAATCAGCTAAGTGAGATGCGTATTTGGAATTTTCCATCTGACAAAACGTGGTCATGGATAAACAACAAAATATAGAAAACAAAATTATATGCTTCATGCCTTGCCAATGTTTTAATGGTTAATTAATATAGTGTGATTTTTACTATCACAAAACAAAAATACAGGATCAATAAGCGAAAAACAAGCTATTACCTTTTTCATCTTATTTTTAATTATTTTTAGTTTCGGTTTCAGGCGAATTTAGCTTTCCTTAGTGCTCAAAAAGCCTTTAAAGCAATAATTTTTCAACAAATAACTCATGCAAATTTTTTACTGATATATATTTTAACTTTGATTACGTTGTCATCTTAAGTTATGCCTTTTATATTTAATGTTGCATTTAAAAAGCTGGTTTCTTTAAATCATTGGATTCGAAATATTTATTGATAGCCGTAAAATTTATTACAAAAATTCAATAGATAAATATCATCAGCTTGCCTAATAAAAGAGATATAATTGTTAAAACAAATGTAGATTTGTGCTATTTATTTGTAATTATTTGGTTTAATGTATACAAAAATCTGAAAAATATGATGTTGTTTCAAAGCAAGCACAAAAAATATTATGGAATTAAATCTATATTTATAACAGGAGTTCTTTTTCTGATTGCATTGCAGGCATACAGTCAGCAATGGTCTGAAGATGGCAATGCCTATTATCAAATAGAAAACAATGAAATTGTCAAATATAGTTTGCCTGAAAATACGGCAACAATATTAGTATCAACACAACAGCTAACATCATCAGAAAATAAGGATACGCTGGAAATTAGTCATTTTTCTATTTCAAAGGACCACCAAAAGTTTTTACTTTTACCAATTCAAAAAAAGTATGGCGGTTACATACGAAAGGTAATTATTGGGTAATTGGATAAAAATAAAGGAACATTACAACAATTGGGGAAAACCTTACCGGCATCCTCACTTATGTTTGCAAAATTTTCACCCGATGGAAAATCAGTAGCCTATGTCAGTAACAATAACATTTATGTTGAAAATTTAACCACATCCGTTATTAAGCCATTAACAGCCGATGGTAGTACATCAATTATAAATGGCACATTTGATTGGGCATATGAGGAAGAATTTGCTTGCAGGGATGGTTTTCGGTGGAGTCCGGATAGTAAGTCCATTGCATATTGGCAATTAGATGCAAGTGCCATTAAAAAGTTTTATCTGATTAATAATACAGATAATATTTATGCAACAATAAATCCATTGGAATATCCAAAAGTTGGTGAAGACCCATCTTCATGCAAAGTGGGTGTCGTGACCATTGATGAGGGTAAAACGACCTGGGTGAATATCCCTGGAATGTCAAATCAACATTATATTGTACGAATGGAATTCATCCCGTTTACAAATAAATTATTGATACATCAATTAAACCGAAAACAGAATCAAAGTAAACTTTATGTAGCTGATGCAACAAATGGGACTAGCCAAATAATTAATCAGGAAATAGATGAAGCTTGGATAGATGTTTTTCAAACAGAAGATCCCTATTCAATAGACTATACCAATAATTATATTTGGATGCGACAAAACAAAAGTATACTATGGGCATCTGAAAAAGACGGATGGCGGCATTTGTATGAAATATCAATCGATGGGGGAAAAGAAATTCTCATCACTAAAGGTAATTATGATGTCATTGATGTAAATTATCTGGATGATAAAAAGGGATATGTTTACTTTATGGCTTCTCCTGATAATGCCACACAAAGCTATTTATATCGCACCAAACTAAATGGGCAGGAAAATGCAGAATTACTGAATGCGACAAATTTAAAAGGAACACATGATTATAATTTTTCACCGACCGGCCAATATGCTTCCCATAGCTTTTCAAACCATTTCACTAATTTTTCAAGTGAAATAATACATGTAGAAAATCAAAAACCAATCAATGAATCAGATGGTATTTTAAAAAGAAATGAACAACTACAGGAAAAATCAATTACGGAATTTTTCAAAATAACAACCAAAGATGGTATTGAGATGGATGGCTGGATGGTAAAGCCAAATAATTTCGACCCAACAAAAAAATATCCTGTTGTATTTTATGTATATACAGAACCGGCAGGAACTACTGTAAAAGATAGTTATGGTACCGGCCAAAACGGGCTTTATATTGGTGATATGCAGGCAGATGGATATATATACATTTCTCTCGACAACCGCGGTACTCCGGCACCAAAGGGTAGAGCATGGAGAAAATCAATTTACAGGAAAATAGGCAAAATTAATATTCAGGACCAGGCAATGGCAGCGCAGGAAATATTGAAATGGAATTTTGTTGATCCTGAAAGGATTGCAGTCTGGGGATGGAGCGGCGGAGGTACTGCAACTTTGAACCTGCTTTTTCAATATCCGGATATTTACAAAACAGGCATTGCCATCGCTGCAGTGGGCAACCAACTTACCTATGACAATATTTATCAGGAAAGATTTATGGGGCTACCACAGGAAAATTTAGATGATTTTGTAAATGGCTCTCCAATAACGCACGCCAAAAATTTAATAGGAAATTTATTATACATTCACGGTACCGGCGACGATAATGTGCATTATCAAAATGCTGAAATGTTAGTCAATGAACTAATCAGATGGAACAAACAGTTCCAGTTTATGCCCTACCCAAACCGTACACATAGTATAAACGAAGGAGCTGGAACAAGTTTACATTTGGCTACCTTATACACAAATTATTTAAGGGAAAATTGTCCTCCGGGAGGTAAATAAATTAAGTGTAATCACTCATTTTTTTAGAAAGCAAAGGCAATTCCAAAAACACCTATCGAAGTTCGGAAAGCGTTCATCGCATGTCCGCTGGACACGACGAACGCTTAGTTGTTAGCAGCAGTTTACCATTTCCACAAAACTGCTGGCTTTTCTGCACTTAAGGCATTAAAATTTTGTTCCTGATTTGATTCTCCATGACAGTTTGAATTTTGACATGAAATTTTAATATATGATGTTTTTTTATTATCAGAAATATGTCTCCACTCAAGCAAAGTGTATTCAGCTTCTCTTATAATTAATTGAGATTCTTCATCTATAATTCCGCTTGGCTTTTTGATTTTTAAAGTTGCATAATTGTCGAGTATCAATTCTAACATTTCACTATCGAAATCATATTTTGCTCCGAGAATTTCATAACTAATATCTCCAGGTAGTCCAAACAAAAAACCAAAAAAGCAAAATGATCGAGAATAGAAAGCAATATATTTTGAAGGTTTTCTGTAATCTGAATTATATTTTTTCTAAAAGGTTTTCAATCGTCATTTTACGAAATTTTTGATTCGGTGTTTGAATTACTGCCAAGCTATTTTATCTGCGCACCAATTAAATATTAATGATACAAATTTACTTTTTTTTTTGTACACAAATGACATTTTTGGCAAAACAATGTCAGTCAAATCTATGACTTGACATTTCCAAAATACATATAAATATTTTTAACCACACCTGTTTTTACTTTTAATAAAATATGTTTGCCGGCTTTATTGCCGTATGCTTCAAAGGAAGGAAGGGCTGGCGGGATGGGCAGGTTCAACAGTGCGTTCATCACATGTCCGCTGGATACGACGAACGCTTAGTTATTGTAGGCTGGCTTTTTTCTTTTTTATTATTATTTTCGAAAATTCTTGTCTAAGAAGTCATATACCAAATTAAAATTCTCTAATGGTGCAATATGTCCACCTTTTAATTTGATATGGGAATAGTAATGTTTAAAATTGTTTTGTTTTAATCGCTTAACTATTTGGTCTGACATTTCAGTGGAAGGCCACTGTTCGTCTTTATACCTGATATAAGCAAAACAGAACCATTAATATTTTCAACTTCAATTTCTGCTTTTTAACGGCTTCTTTGTCTTCAAGCTTCATACTGTGTGCAGTATATAAATCGCCTTTTAGTGCAGGTGATATTGTTTTTAAAGTGGCTGGAACATATGGAACTTCTTGGTTTTTATATGTCCAAGATGATGTATTTGCCGACCATGTAATTGCTGGGAAACTTACATTTGAAGTTGACAAAGCAATAACACCTTTAAAATCGTTATATCTACTGGCTAAATTCAATGCCAATTCACCACCACGTGAACCTCCCAATAGTATTATTCTTGATCCATCAATTTTTGGCTGTTTGGCTACAGATAGAATAGAATCACGAATTGCGTCTAATGAGATTCTATCTAAACTTGTAGGTGTACCGTTTGATTTGAAATATCCAATTGCTAAAACGGCATAACCTTTATTATTTAGACTATCCCGTTTTCCTTTTAAGTAGGTTCTACTCCAGTCATTTCCTCCGCCTCCGCCTCCAAAAGCTACGACCAAGGGTTGATTTTCAGAATTTCCTAAATACAATACAGATTCGACAATTCCGTGTTGCTTTGAAATGGGCGGAACATAGGTAAAAACATATGCAATACAGAAAACGCAATACGCGTAATTACAATTAAAGATATTTTTACTTTTTTTGACATTTTATTATTCATTTAAATTTTTATTTAAATATCAGTCACTGATTTCTATAAATTTTTGATCTATATCAAAAAATCATTTTTCTGCTCTTATTCTTCTTAAAGTTTCTTGTGTAATGCCCAAATATGAGGATACCATACCTAATGGAATACGGTAATAAATATCGTGATAGGTTTCGCAAAAATGCTGATATTTTTCTTTTGCTTTTGTGAAACGCATTGAGGTTATACGGTCCATATAATGTCCAAATACAGTTCCCATCGAAAGTCTGGCATAGCGTTCCATTTCAGGGAAGTTGTCAAAAAGAAAAACAAGGTCTTTAACATTCAAACAAAAACAATCTGTCTGTTCGATAGTGTCTATGTAGTATATGTCTAATTGCTGTTGCATAAAACTTTTGGGAGAATTAACCCATTCATTTTCTGCACTAAAATATTCTGTAATTTCTTTTCCATCTTTATAAAATAGGTACGCATTAATCCCTTGTGAATAAAGTAGCTTGTAATGCAAATCTTGTCGGCATTATGAATAAGTTCTCCTTTTTTGAAGGTTTTAAAAGATATTCTTTTAGTCAATTCACTTTTTAAAGTGTCGCTAAGTTTAATATACTTTTCAAAGTGGCTATATAATTCGGTTGTCTGTTCGATTGTCTTTATATTTTTATGGTTAAGCGGTTCGGCACGCTTGCAGCTAACGATTTGTATTGACAATGGTCAGTCCCGATAGGGCTGACTCTCGTTCAATACTGTGTTGTCATCTGGTTGATTTTATTCTGTCATGTTAGGCTTAAATTTATTATAAATTCTCACTCATCACTATCATTATACCATAAATATATTCCTTTGTCATCAGTAAACAATGTATTATTTCTGATGTAATAAGGTAATTTTAAAGTCCCGTCTAAATTAATAAAGGACGAAAAAAATTTTACATTAAATGATTCAACATCTTGAGAGTATTGGATTCTTGGGAAAAAAATTATTAACCCTTTTGGTTCATTCTCTCTAGAATACATTTTTTTAAAATCACCAATTGTAATAGGTGTTATATTAGTTTTATGGAAATGTTCAGTAATACATTGAACATTAGAATCATCTGTCATAATTACAATGATTTTATTATGTGAAATATTTTCTCTTTCGAAAAATAACTCAATCTTGTTAATTGAGGTTTCTATTAACTTTATATCAAAATTACAAGAGTCGGTAGAATTCACCATACTATGAATTAAAGTAAGCCGCCAAAGCCTGCGAATAAGTCTACAAATTTCAATTTACTCATTTCAGGTTCAGTTTCTTTAAATGTCTTTGCACTTCCCGTTCTACTTGGTCAAAGTCGGGCAAGTCTTTTATTTGTTCACTCATTGAACTTTGCCAACGACCTTTGTATTGTGGTAATCTTTTAGTTAATTTTTTCGGAAAATCTGTGTGAGTTAATTCTTTGCTTTTACACTTTGTTTCGAATTCATTCAAATAAAAATCAACGTCCATTCCGTGTTGTTCCAAAAGATACCAGATGTCGTAAAAATCACGGGCTTGCATTCTTTGCATCACTGACCGCATTTTTTCCACTAATATTTCTTCCAATGGATAACACCAAAGTTGGTGTTCTTCCATATCAGAATAGCTAATGAAAACATCTTTCATTACTGGCTCGAAAACCAGTTGTTCGCTTCTTGAAATGTCAATCTTTAATTGTTTATTATTTCCCTGTCCGCCAAGTGGGCCGATATAGCTTATGTAAAAGTTAATGCCACCATCTTCGTGTTCGTTATTATCAATGATTTCAAGTGGAATATTCTTCCTTAATGTATTCAAATGTTTCCCTGAACCATTTAAAAATTTGCTCATTAGAAATTTCATTATTGATTAGGGTAAAATCCAAGTCTTCTGAAAATCGGTAATCTTCAAAGTAGATTTTCTTTAAAACAGTTCCTCCTTTAAACACGATAACTTTTGAAAGTTGTTCATGTGGTGCAATGCCTTTTAATATCCATGAAAGAATGTAATCTTTTTCAATCTGCTGGTCACGAACGCCAACAGCTCTTGCTTTTGCTGTATCTCTCCGGGCTTTATCATGTGTAAATGGCAGCTTTAATGGTTTCTGTTTCTAAGTTTTGTTGAATGCTCCACCGACTGTTGCGTTTGCCAATCTTTGGTAATTCAGTGTCAAGCACTACATAAGAGGCAGTTTTTATTTTATGTAAATCGTCAATAATTTCTGAATTGATGTCGAGTATTTCCAACAAAAATCCTAAACGTTTTATTACAGCTTGAGAATCGAATTTTTTTGCATAATCAAACAGTATATCGAACTTTATTTTTTCTTTTGAAGTATAAATTGCCCTCGCTACTTCCACTATACCACCAGCATAGTCAGGTTTGAAGAGGCAGTCTATAAATGTTTTTTCTAAATCAGAACAAAGCACTTTATTGAAACTATCAATCCATATTTTTTTTGCACCGAAAAAATGTTTGTCGTTGTGATAAATGAATTGAAAGGGAATATTTTTGATTTTTATTTCCGATGGTCGAATTTGTTTTGAAACAACAATTTGTTCCTTCAAAGAAGGTTGAGTTATCAGATTATGAATCTGCAAAGCGGAATAGTAACCAATATAATGTTCCGCATCATTTACCAAGTTTCCCGTAATTAAATGCCAGTCGGGCATAAAATTTTCAGCATTTGCTTCGTATGGTATGATGTAATAAACTCCGTCTTTCAATCTCATTAGGAGTCCACGCTTTGTCATGTCGCTAAGAAGTTCCCGAAGTGTGCTTTCCTTTGAATCAGGCATTGCGTGGAATGCTTCGCTATAGTCAAAGCAAGTCTTGTTCTGTCCATTGAAATAGGTTAAAAGTTCGTTTGATTGCGTTGATATGTATTTACTTTTCATAGTAATATTGTCAGGATAAACCTGACTACAATGATACGAAAGATAATTTAATATTTTGCCTTTTTGTTTTAAAAAATTATACTTTATAGTTTAATTGTCAGGATAAACCTGATATTTAAGATATGAAACATCATTTATAACGGTGCATTGGCTAAAAAGTGGCTCTTTTGGTTTTGCCGAAGCGTTGCCTTTGTGTGTCGGGGCAAAACCAAATGTGCCACTTGTGCGGCTGGCTAAAATTGGTTTTAAAAAATGCGGGGACAAAAAAAATAAATAACTTGGTCGGCTTAAGTGTCGGCTTACTTGCTGTCCCTTTGTAATTTCCAAAGCATATCTACCAAAATTAATTATTCTATACGACCTGATTAACCAATTTTGCTTCGTTTTCCAAATAGTTTTTTTCCAAAACATCTACGTGTTCAAAATGTGTTTTCATTTTCAAATACTGCAATAGTATAACTACTAAAAAGACCATGACAGTAAAAATAAAAAAAATGATTTGCCATCCAAAATGGCTACGAAAAAATCCTAAAACTGCTGCTCCTGCAGTCATTCCAAAGTTAGCCAAGGTCATAAAAAAGGTAAATTGTAAGGCAGAGATGCGCTTCCAACAAACCTGCATAGCAGTAGCGAGTTGACTAATAACAAGTAAGGTATACATTAGATTAAAAATGGCTATAAATGCCGAAACATACATAGCATTTTGCCAAAATAACTTGAAAAAACCCATGGATGCGGCGAGTAATCCTACCAAAAAAAGGCAGATTTGAAACATACGTATAGTGCCAAAACGTGCTATAAGGATGCCTCCCATAACCATCCCGATTATCCCACCCACCAATTTGGAAGTAGAATAGGTATTGGAATAGGTAACGTTGTTCCAGCCAAGTTCCTGGATGCTAAAGATAGGAAGCATGGTTTCTATGTAGGTCAACGCACCTTTGGAAACAAATATAATAAGACAAACCAATAGAGTATTGGGTAAGAGAACTACTTTTTTAAAGGAAATGAAGAGCTTACCCCATTTATCAATTTTGAGCAGGTCCGATTCGGGAGAAGTAGCACCCGATGACCAGGGCATTAGTTTTTCACCTTGCCTTTCCCGCAATAGAAGTGGTATCAACATGATAAAACAAATGGAAACAGACATCGAAAGCACCGCAGTAGAAAACCCATATTGATTGATTAGCCAACTCCCCAACGCCAAAGAGATAGATATTCCGACAGTTTTGGAGCCCCACATAAAGCTATTAGCTTTCCCTTGTTGTTCAAGGGGTACTATATCAATTACCAAACTATCAGTAGCAATGTCTTGGAACATAATAAAAACGTGCGCGAAAAGCACAGCAGTTATAAGCAAAGTAAGGTTATTCAGAGGGTCTGGCACATAGGCTAAGCCAATAATACTGCAAAAGATGCCAAATTGCCCAAAGAGCAACCAAGGTCGTCTTCGCCCCATGGGCAAAAATGTAAACCGTTCCATGATGGGTGCTAAGAAGATTTTAAAGCTAAATGGAATCATCACAATTGCCCCGTAAGTAGCTATTTCACTGGCTGATTTTCCATTCATTGCCATCCATGCAGGAATCCCAAATAACGTGATACCTTCTGGAATACCTTGTGAGAAAAATACAAGGCAATAAATGAGAAATACCTTAAATTGGTATGCTCCGCAAGTGGGAAAACGGGTGTTTTTTGAAAGTAACTCGGCTTCATAGTTAAGAAAGGTGTACCTGTTTCTTTGGTTGTGGGTTTCAAATTGTCCATTTTGTAAATTTCAAAATAAGTTACTTTAAAGTCAGGTAATTTTATTGGCGTTTCAAATTATAATGGTGAGTCAAATAGGCTTGCAACCAACGTCAGTCTGTCTAAAAACTGCCATTTTTGTTTCAAAGGTATCTAATAACGACACACTCAGGTGCATTCTAAGCTATTTTTATTTTTGAAGTGAAAAAAATGGATTGAAAATATGAGTAAAAAAATTAATAACATAAAATCAACTACATCAGACCTTTGTAAAACCTGACACAAAGGATCAGAAAATGAGATAATCTCAAGCGATATCTCCATATTGTATCAAATTCGTTTTTTTTGTTTGGCCCCGCTATTGAAGGTACAGTTCAACAGTAGGTTCATCGCATGTCCGCTGGACACGACGAACGCTTAGTTGTTATAAAGCCGTTATTTTATTGAATAATTTGTTCCCGGTCCAATCTCCATGTTTTTCTATTAGATTTTTTTCAACCAACTCTGTTAAGATTCTTTTTTTACTGTAGGACTTGGAATTCCAAGTTTACTTGCAATATCTCCAGATTTACATCCTGGTCGATTTCCTATGAATGTAATAATTGCTTTTTCACGCGGAGACAATTGCATTTCTATTCCACTTGTTTCGAGTTTTTGCATTAATTGTTCTTGAATGTTTTTCTAAGCATCAAGAAAGAAATTTCCCCAATCACTTACATTTTCATTTGGACGCTGTGATTGGCAACTTCTCAAAACTCTATAATATTCTGGTTTTCTGTTTTCAATTTCGTGTTCGAAACTTACATATTGAATCCAATTGTAACCATTTTTTAATAATAATAATGATGAAATTAACCTGCTTAATCTTCCATTTCCATCTTGAAAGGATGAATGCTTAAAAACTCATAAGTAAATAAAGCGCACTTTACTAACGGATGAGGAGATTTATCATTTACATACCAATCGACAAGATTTCTCATTGCATCTTCTGTAGGAGATCCAGCTTCTGTTGTTTGAAACACTATTTGTTTTGTACCATCGGGTAGAGTGGCGTAAGCATCCGACCAACCGCATATTGCAAAGCCGCTAGTTGACAGCGTACCTTTGTAAAAAAAATAAGCAATGCGATACACTAAAGAGCAAATTGATCAGTGGATATCAGAATGGAATCAATCGGGACAAAGCATCATTAAATATTGTGAAGGGAAGCCCTTTGACAAGAGTACATTTTATAATTGGCGTAAAAAGCTCATCTGGTCATCTGAAGTAGTCAAAAAGACAGAAAATTTGTACCGGTTCAAGTCGCTCCTTCCTATATTCCACATGAGCATTCAGTATCCAAATGGGGTGAGAATAGATTTACATTCTCTGATGAGTATTGAAGATATCAGAGTCTTGAGTGGATGTTAGGTTTTGGAGCACATCAAAGCTATTACATATACAATGGAGCGGTAGATATGCGTAAAGGGTATGATGGATTGAGCGGACTGGTACGCAATGAACTCGGAGCGGACCCGATGAATGGAGAAGTGTATATATTCTTCAATCGGAGCCGCCGGACTGTCAAATTGTTGGTATGGGATCGAGATGGTTTTGTGGTGTACAATAAGCGTCTGGAGCAGGGATGTTTCGAACAACTTAGTGACATCATTAAAGGCAAAACACTTGGTATCAGCTACCAGCATCTGATCATGTTGCTGAGTGGAATATCACTTATAGGCATGCACCAACGACCGCGATATGAGATAAGAAAAACAGGATAAATTTGTAAAAAAAAAGTGGTTAAAACATTGTAATATAATCGTATAAATATAGTATTTTTATGCTATGAATTACGAAGCGATTATAGCGCAGAAAGACAAAGAAATCCAGCAACAGGCAGCCAAGATCGAAGAGCTCGCCCACCAGATTACACTACTGCAAAAACTCATCTATGGTCGTAAATCTGAACGGTTCATAGCCAATGCAGATGGTGCACAATTGAGTATCTTTGGAGAACAAGAAAACACTCAGGGAGATAGTTGAAACACAAAAGGAAACCATTACCTACGACAGGACAAAAAAGAAGAGTGACCACAAGGAAGACAGCTTTTAGCCGGGTGCGAGCACCTGCCTGTAGAAGAGATAATCATCGACACTGAACACGATTCAGCAGATATTCACATAGGAGACGAAATATCTGAAAAACTAGCCCATAAACCAGGCAAACTATATCGCATCAGATATATACGCCGCAAGTACAAAAAAGCAGGGCAAGATGCCATCATTATAGCTCCGCCTGTAGAAGAGCCCATATTAAAGTGCGAGGCAGACGTAAGTCTTCTGGCACATATTGTAGTCGCAAAATTTGTTGATCACCTGCCAGAATATCGACAACAACAGATATTCAAACGCGAAGGTGTCATTATTGCGCCATCGACCATGAATGGATGGGTACACCAACTCAGCCCTTATATGAAGCTTATGGCTGAGTATATCAAAAAAACAAATACTGGATGCACCGTATATTCAGCAGGATGAAAGTACCATCAAAGTGATGGACAATAAGCACAAACAAGGTATCAACAAAGGCTATATGTGGGTCATGGCCTCAGTTCAATTGCAGTATGTTTGTTTTGAGTACCGGGACGGACGAGGCAGAGAAGGTCCGATGGATTCATTTAAAACATATAAAGGAGACCTTCAAACTGACGCATATGAAGTATACAATATCATAGACAAAGCGTATGGACATATTAATCATTTTCATTGCTGGGCGCATGGTCGCAGGAAGTTTCACGAAGCCCTGGGCAATGACAAATTCCGGAGTGAGTACGCATTGACCTTCATTCGGAATCTGTATGAGATAGAACGTAAATGCAGGGAGGCAAACTATACGCATGCCCAACGACAAGTTGAACGTCAGCAAGCCAAACCCATACTGCATCAGTTTAAAGAATGGATGGATAAAGAGTCACTCGTAGTGACTCCAAGATCACCTATTGGGACAGCGATAGGATATATGATCAAGAGGTGGGACAAGTTTATTAAATATACGGATCATGGACACGTGGAGATAGATAACAATATCATAGAAAATGCCATCAGGCCTCTGGCATTAGGACGCAAAACTATCTCTTTGCCGGACATCATGATGCCGCCATCAATATTGGATATTATTACACTATATTCGGAACTTGTAAAGCATTGGGCGTAAAACCCGTATGATTACATAGTTTGGTATCTCTCCAAAGTACCTTCCTAAAAACACTAGAAATAGCTCAGTTAGCTCCCGATTCATTTAAAAAATCACTCAATGTGAACACGTAGTTTGTCGAATGCTTACGGTAATTTTGTCACACGTAAACGGATAGGACCACCATATTATCAGGGGGGTCAGTATCACCAGAATATCCACTTTAACCTAAAATCTGTATTAAACCTTTTCCCATTCTATTTCTACAATGATTTCATTTCGTCTGTTCGTAACCTGATAAGGGGGATTATACCCTAAATACTTATATTTTCCTATAGCTTTTATTTTGTTATCAAAAAGTAGTTTTTTCAGTTTTTCGGTATGGAAACTGATGTCTTCGTCAGAAGCAAAACCACCGAATCTTATGGCCGCTACAACTTCAGGAGCGCTTTTGTGAATAATAATGTTGGAATCATTGGGTAATGGTAAAGTGCTTTTATCATATTGGGATGGCATTACAAATGACATTGTCGATTTATTTTGACTGATGTCCATGTGAACAGGAGAAGTCATAGAGATTTGTTTAGATGCCTGATTTCCACCAAAAATATAACCGGCAAGTTTACGAAATCCTGACCCTGAAACTTCTTTGTATGTTTTTGATTCCATAGTTACACTAGCCATTACCACTTCAGGATAAAACCTGATCTCAAACTCATCGAATGTTTTAATTGTTGTATACTTTTGTTCTTCAGTATTTGAAGTCGCCATATTGACATATATTTGAAAACAAATAAAAAGAAAACTTAAGACAATAGCAGTGAACAGAAATATTTTCATTTTTCTCAATGGTTTATTGTTTTGTAATATGAATTTGACTTTTAATAATCTACACCAAATAAATTTTTTAGCGTTTAGTTCAAAAATAGATCAAAATTATTGTTAACTGTGGAGTTCTCTTTGATTAAAAATTTAAATCAAACCTAGTTTATCCACACGTAGGTAGTTGATATTAATGCTCCTTTTTTTGAATCACTTTCTAAAAATCTTTATTCTGAAGATCAGCATTTAATTTCTTTAGTTTATATTCAAAAGCATTATTTCAATCGTTTTTGGATAGTATGTCATCTTTATTGTTTTATTTTGTATGATAATTCAAAACCTTAATAAAATGGTAAAAATCGTGAAATTTTATGCTCATTTTACACTCCTCTCCTTCGTTTCCATAATACTTGTAACAGGCTGTAAATCAAAAACATCGGAAGTATCGAATGATGGCCCTGGAATGGAAAACCCATTACTGGCGCCCTGGATTGATCTCTATGGTGGAGTGCCACCACTCGACAAGATCAAATTTTCAGATTTCAAACCTGCGCTAATGAATGCTATGGCTGAAGATAGTGTGGAAATTGCCAAAATTACATCAAATACGGAAGCACCCACTTTTGAAAATACCGTTGCTGCCATGGAATTGACAGGTAGTACACTTAGCAGGGTTATCAATCTGTACTACGTCTGGAGTTCGAATCTTAACACACCCGAATTTCAGGCTGTGGATACAGAAATGGGACCTAAGATAGCTGCTTTTTATGACAAAATTAATCAAAATGAAGCCCTGTTCAAGCGCATCGAAACGGTGTATAACAGTACAGACAAAAAAAACCTGAATGCCGAACAACAACGATTGGTATGGAAATATTATAATGACTTTGTTTATTATGGTGCAAAATTGGATGTCGGGAGCAAAAAAAAGGTAGCAGACATAAACCAAAAATTGGCTTCTCTTAATACTAAATTCAGTCAGAATTTGTTGGCTGATGAAGGGCTTTTTCTGGAGTTAAATGAAAAAGAAGCAAGTGCTTTACCAGCAGATGTAAAGGAAGCATGCGCTCAGATGGCCAAAAATAAAAATAAGACGGGATGGTTAGTAGCCAATACAAGGTCATCAATCGAGCCCTTCCTGACCTACTGTACGGACAGGTCACTTCGTGAAAAAGCCTGGAAAATGTTCATAAATCGTGGTGATAATGGCAATGCAACAGATAATAATAGTTTGATAACGCAGATATTGGCATTAAGAGCTGAAAGAGCCAAATTGTATGGTTTCCCTACTCACGCACACTGGAGATTGAGCAACAAAATGGCCAAAACACCTGAAAAAGCTATGGACCTGCTCATGGCAGTCTGGAAGCCTGCAGTAGCGCGTGTTGGAGAAGAAGTAAGTAATATGCAAAAACTGTCAGATAAAGAAAAGGCAGGTATTAAAATAGAACCGTGGGATTATCGCTATTATGCAGAAAAAGTCCGAAAAGCGACTTATGACCTGGATGAGAATGAGGTTAAACCCTATCTGCAACTGGAAAAGATGCGTGAAGGTATGTTTTGGATGGCGGGTGAATTATTTAACTTCGATTTCAAACAGATCACTGATGTCCCTGTATTTCATCCTGATGTCCGGGTATGGCAGGTTTTAGATAAAACCACTGGAAAACAAATTGGACTTTGGTATTTTGATCCCTATGCCCGCGAAGGTAAACGTTCAGGAGCATGGATGACTGCATACCGCGAACAAAGCAGGAATAATGGAGAGGTGGCGACAATCGTTTCCAATAATTCCAACTTTATTAAAGGAAAAGAAGGCGAACCGGTTTTGATTTCATGGGAAGACGCAACTACGTTATTTCATGAATTTGGACATGCGCTGCATGGACTTTGCTCTAATGTTACTTATCCTAAGTTGAGTGGTACCAATGTCGCTACGGATTATGTGGAGTTTCCTTCACAGATACTGGAGCGTTGGCTAGCTACACCTGAGATATTAAATAAATTTGCTTTACATTATAAAACCGGTGTGCCAATACCACAGGACCTGGTCAAACGAATAGAAAAAGCTTCAACATTTAATCAGGGCTTTACCACGGTAGAATATCTGGCAAGTGCGCTGATAGATATGAAACTGCATTTGGCTGGTGCTCAAAACATTGATGCAGACGCTTTTGAAAAAAATGAATTGGCAAAACTTGGCATGCCAAAAGAAATGGTCATGCGACACCGTACACCGCAATTTGCACACATATTTGCGGATGACGGTTACTCTGCAGGATATTATAGTTACTTGTGGTCTGACGTACATAGTGCAGATGCGTATGAAGCATTTACAGAAGCAGGAGGGCCTTATGACAAAGTTGTGGGCAAACGTTTGCTTGATCATGTATTTAGTGTAGGCGGCACAGTGGATGAAGCTGAAGGATACAAGGCATTTAGAGGTAAGGAGCCTTCTGTAGCAGCCCTCATGCATAATCGGGGTTTTCCATATACTGGAAAATAATATTTTGTAAAATACATCCAGGGTCACAATGTAATCATTGTGGCCTTTTTTATGATGGCGTAGCATTATAAAAAATAATAATTAGTCAGGGTTGGTTTTTATGATGTGGGCAATCTTTTTAAATAAATATTTCCATTTCATGAATTATGTATATTTTTGGTATTAATATACCCTAATGAAACACCATTCCCTATGAAAGATAATAATAACGGCCAACGATTGTACTCACTGGACGCTTTGCGTGGTTTTGACATGTTTTGGATCATGGGTGCTGAAGAAATTTTTCATAAGCTGGCAGAAATCAACCAAACTCCTTTTTTTAATGCGCTTTCAAACCAATTTCATCACCCGGCATGGCATGGCTTTGCATTTTATGATTTGATCTTTCCTTTGTTTCTTTTTTTGGCCGGTGTAGCTACACCTTATTCCATAGGACTTCAATTGGAAAAAGGAACATCTAAAAAATCCTTATTATTTCGCGTTATTAAAAGGGGGATGATTTTGGTACTTCTGGGAATTATTTATAACAATGGACTGAAAATTATCCCGTGGAGTGACATTCGGTTTGCCAGCGTGCTGGGACGTATCGGACTCGCCTACATGTTTGCCAACATCATTTATCTGTATACTAAACAAAGAGGACAAATCATATGGTTTGTGTCACTGCTCATTGGTTATTGGCTATTATTGGCATTTAACGCAGCACCCGGGCATGCTATGGGAGATTTGACGATGGAAGGCAATTTTGCTTCATACATAGATACTTTAATTATCCCCGGTAAATTATATCTTGGTGTCCATGATCCTGAAGATATTGTATCAACTATTCCTGCTATTTCCACTGCACTTCTTGGCATATTGGCAGGGAATATGTTAAAAAGCGCACCCATCGAAAAGCGGCGTGAAATAGTCATACGGTTTTTAGTTTATGGCGTTTTGCTTATTATTACTGCTCAAGCATGGAACCTGATTTTCCCAATAAATAAAAACCTTTGGACCAGTTCTTTTACATTGCAATGTGGAGGATTGAGTATGATCTTACTGGCTGTTTTTTATTACATTATAGATATCCTTGGCTATACAAAATGGGCGTTTTTCTTTAAAGTAATAGGGATGAACTCCATATTGATTTATTTATCAGGTGTATTTATTGATTGGTCCTACACAACAAATGCTTTATTCCAATGGTTGGGTCAAATAGTAGGCGAGCCTTATAATGTTGTTGTTTTAGTAGTTTGTAGTTTAGTTGTTCAATGGTGCTTTTTGTATGTGCTTTATAAAAAAGGTATCTTTTTAAGGGTTTGATACTGCTTTATTTTCAAGTTAACATCCATTTTACATCATAAATCTGTCAGACTTAAAACATGTAGTCAAAAAAGCGGAATCGGAAGTATTTTACTTTTATTTGTGTGGTCAAATGGAAACAAAATTTTACGAAATCACAATTTGTCAGGTGATAATAAGAAGCCTGCATTACTTTTAACAGGTCGCACAATGTTGTTTTATATTGTTTCGTCATTAACTTCTTGTCTTGTAAATGCTTTACAGATCATTTATTTATAGATAGAAGAAAAATACAGACAATAAATAAACATTTATATTGTCAAATATAAGACCATGATGTATTAATGTTGTATTCGCTAAAGGTGTGAATGATAACATTTTGACTACGTTTGCTTAATTTATAATGTAATCTTATTTAGTTATTCAGCAAAGCCACATATTAATGTTGAAGTATATTAGTCTATTTCTTATTCTAATTCAAACGAATTTATCTTATAGTCAGGTGATAATCCAGGATCAGACTGATGCGACGATAGGTTTAGACAGAAAAATTGGAACATGGGAAGTACAGTTTTCCATAGTCAAGGATATGCACATGATTTTACCTTGCCGGCCAGCATGGGACCCTGTCAAAAGATTACAAATATAAACGTCTCAGTAAATATTACAAGTTATGTCAATAATAGCCCTGCTGGTTGCACTCCCGGCGCAGTATATTTAAACCAATATTACGGTTGTGGCCTTTATTCCGGTGGCGCCTCTTGCTCGGTAAGTAATTTGATTGGTGAACCAAACTATCCTCCAGGCAGTATTGTAGGTACTTATAATTTTACTTATAATTGCCCATTAAATGGGTCCGGGCTTGAAGCTGATTTTGGAGGTAACTTGAGTGTAGATATTATACCTACATATACACCTGGTTGTGCACCCAATTGGAATCAAGCAATAAGTCTTGGATATATTGTGTACGAGTATACGATTACAGTTACTGTTACTGTGCAAAATATAAACTGTAGTGGCACAGGATGTCTAGCAGGTAAAACTGTAGGGCCTTGCGATGACGGAAACCCTTGTACGATAAATGATATGCAAACTACACTGGATTGTGATGGCAGCGTTTGTGTGCCGTGTGCTGGAATGCCGGCAGTGCCTTCGTGTACCAGTACATCAATCATAGCATGTAATGACGGCAATCCATGTACAATCAATGACATGCAAACCGTAGAAAGTTGTAACAATAGCATTGTGTGTGGACCTTGTTTAGGTACACTTGTAGCTTGTTCCACGGCAGGCCAAACGAGTATAGTCACGTGTGACGATGGCAATGTTTGTACCATCAATGATATGCAAACTATTCTGACATGTGATGGATCAATCTGTGTACCTTGTATGGGTACGCTGGTAGCTTGTTCCACTTCAGGCCAAACGAGTAATGTCACGTGTGACGATGGCAATGTTTGTACCATCAATGATATGCAAACTATTCTGACCTGTGATGGATCAATCTGTGTACCATGTACGGGTACCCTGGTTGCTTGTTCCACTTCAGGCCAAACGAGCATAGTCACGTGTAATGATGGAAATCCATGTACCATAAATGATATGCAAACTATCCTGACTTGTAATGGATCAATTTGTGTACCATGTAATGGTACGCCGGTAGCTTGTTCCACATCAGGCCAAACAAGTATTGTCACGTGTGATGATAACGATCCATGTACCATCAATGATATGGAAACAATCCTGACTTGTGATGGATCTATCTGTGTACCATGTATGGGTACTTTGATTTCTTCTTGTACAAATACTATTTCTTTACCTTGCAATGATGGCGATCCTTGTACCATCAATGACACAAAAACGGTTGAGGATTGTGATAATAATATAATATGTATCCCATGTGCAGGAACCCCAATTCTTTTATGTACCAATACCATGTCCGTACCCTGTAATGATGGAAATGCTTGTACTATAAATGATATGCAAGTTGTGGAAAGTTGCAATAATAGTAACATCTGTGTCCCATGCGCAGGAACTCCTACAAATTGTACTACGGGTTCCACATCTGTTGTGGCTTGTGATGATGGTAATCCATGTACCCTCAATGATGCGCAAACGATTCTGAATTGTGATGGAAGTATCTGTATTCCTTGTATGGGCATATTGCAGACCTGTTCAACCGGGGCAGTAACTATACAACCATGCAATGATGGAAATGCTAATACTTTAAATGATGTTCAAACAATATTAAATTGTGATGGTAGTATATGTATACCTTGTCAGGGAATATCTCAAGCATGTCTTACGGGAGCCACTACTGTTCAAATGTGCAACGATGGTAATCCATGTACCATTGATGATATGGAAACCATCCTGAATAGTGATGGAAGTATTTGTTTGGCATGTGCAGGAATACAAGTTCCATCGTGTACAAATACCATTTCTTTACCATGTAATGACGGTGACCCTTGCACTATAAATGATGTACAAGGTGTGGAATCATGCAATAATAATATCATTTGTGTACCATGCGCAGGTACTATTGCGACTTGTGCCACAGGTCCAAGCAGTATCATAAACTGTAATGATGGCAATACTTGTACGATTAATGATGTGCAAACCATATTAGATTGTGATGGTAGTATTTGTATACCTTGCATGGGCATGTTACAGACCTGTTCTAACGGAGCAACAACATTACAACCTTGTAATGACGGTGATTCAAATACTATAAATGATGTAATAACTATTTTAAATTGTGATGGTAGTATATGTCTTCCATGTAAGGGCACAAATGATGGTTGTGCTTCAGGCGCCACGACCATCCAAGCTTGTAATGATGGTGATCCATGTACCATAAATGACATGGAAACCATTTTAAACAGTGATGGGAGTCTGTGTATTCCTTGTATGGGTACTGTAGTGCCATCATGTACAAATACGGTTATGTTGTCTTGCAATGATAATAACCCTAGTACCATAAAATGATATGCAGGAGTAGAAGTATGTGACAATAGCATCATCTGCATTCCATGTGCCGGTACTCAGGTACCATCATGTACAAATACGGTTATGTTGTTTGCAATGATAATAACCCTTGTACCATAAATGATATGCAGGGAGTAGAAGTATGTGACAATAGTATCATCTGCATTCCATGTGCCGGTACTCAGGTACCATTATGTACAAATACGGTTATGTTGTCTTGCAATGATAATAACCCTTGTACCATAAATGATATGCAGGGAGTAGAAGTATGTGACAATAGCATCATCTGCATTCCATGTGCCGGTACTCAGGTACCATCATGTACTAATACAGTTATGTTACCTTGTAATGATGGCAACCCTTGTACCATAAATGATATGCAGGGAGTAGAAATATGTGACAATAATATCATCTGCATTCCGTGTGCAGGAAGTGTCATAAATTGTAGTACAGGTCCAATCAGCGTCGTAAATTGTAATGACGGAAATCCATGCACGATCAATGATGTCCAGACAATTTTGGTTTGTGATGGCAGCATATGTGTGCCATGTATGGGCGAATTGCAAAATTGTTCAAATGGTATGAAAACAATAAGTGCATGTGATGATGGTGACCCTGATACAGAAAATGACATGATTACGATTTTGAATTGTGATGGTAGTGTGTGTATACCTTGCAAGGGAACTGATGTAAACTGTGCAACAAGCCCTACTACCACTCAGGCTTGTAATGATGGAGATGATTGTACTATAAATGATATGGAGACCATTCTTATTAGTAACGGAGACATTTGTTTGCCATGTAGCGGTACAGTATTGGATTGTAGTGGAGATGAAGTAATAGTTGTTAAACCATGTGATGATGGGGATCAGACAACAATCAATGATATTGAGGTAATTTTAGAATGTGATGGGAGTATCTGTTTACCATGCGCGGGAACAAGTATAAAAACAGGATTTGTACCTAATGTTTTTAGTCCAAATGGAGATGGAATCAATGATGATTTAATGATTTATTTGGGTAATGATGTGAAAGTGGTCTATAAGTTTGAAGTTTTTGATAGATGGGGATCAAAGATTTTTTCGAGATCAAATTTTTCCACTACTGAAACACAATATGGCTGGGATGGAACTTACAATGGTAGTAAAGTAAATCAAGGCGTTTACATATATTTTGTACAAATGGAATATTTAAATGGTCAGATAGAAACCCAAAGAGGAAGTGTTACTTTATTGGATTAATTTTTTTTCTTTAGAATTATCTAAGATATTTTTTTAATTTCTCATTTTTAAAATCAATATTATGAAAATTATTTTGATGTTTGTTATGGTATTTGTTATTTCAATAGTGCATGGGCAATCGTTGCCTATTGACTTTGAGATGAGTCCGATCACTTCAGATTTTATCGATTTTGATGGTGGTAAGGCTACTGTAATACAAAATCCCCATCCCACTGGAATTAATCCAAGTAACAAAGTGGCGCAGATTGTCAGAAAAGATGGTCAGGTTTGGGCTGGTAGTAAGCTTGTTTTAAAAGATAATCTTGATTTCAAAAGTAATACCATTCTTTCTTTGAAAGTATTTACTACGGCGCCGATTGGCACAACTGTCAAATTCAAACTTGAAGGAGTTGGATCTACAGAAAGGGACGTTGTTACCAAATTGACTAATGAATGGGAAACACTTACCTGGGATTTTACTGGAGAGCCAAAAACTTTCAATAATCTTGTTTTTATGTTTGATTTTGGTAAGTTAGGTAATGGATCTGAAGCTTCTACTTTTCTATTTGATGACATTGAACAATTATACGGAGGAGAACAAATTGATTTGCCTGTAAATTTTGAAGGTTCTGTGGTGAATTATACGATGACTGATTTTGGTGGTAACAAATCTTCACTCGTAGAAGATCCAACAAATAATAACAATAAAGTTATAAAAGTGGTAAAAACCAAAGAGGCAGCCACCTGGGCTGGAACTACCATTGGTACGCCTGCTGGGTTTGCTAATAATATACCTCTGACCTTGACCAATTCTAAAATGAATGTGATGGTATGGTCTCCGGATGCTGGTATTTTTATAAGGTTGAAAGTAGAAGATTCCAAAGATGTCACACACACTTGTGAGACCCAGACTAAAACTAAACTGGCCGGGAAATGGGAAAATATAGAATTTGATTTTAAAAACCAGGCTCCGGGTACAGAATTATTAAGCGTTGGATTGAGTAAAGGATGGAAGTACAATGAAGCAGCTATTTTTTTTAATTTCGGAAAAGAAGGTGATGAAGCGGGTGAAAAAACCTATTATTTTGATGATGTCAAATTTGGTGCTGCTATTTCCGGACTAAAAGAAGTTGATGAATTGACGGGTATAACGGTATACCCAAACCCTTCGGAGTTTCAATGGTCAATATCATCTGAAAATGAGCGTATTTCTAAAATGGAGATTTTTGATGTGAGTGGCAGAATATTGAAGTCAGGTTTTGTAAACGATTACCATCTAAATATTGACGCACAAAATTTTTCTTCCGGCATATATATTTTAAAACTGACGACTGCAAAAGGAATTGGCAGTTTTAAAATACTAAAATAGCTTAAATGGTATAGATGTATGCTTTTATGAAAAAATTAATCATACTTAATGAATTTAAGTGATTTTAGATCCAAATTATTGGTGCTTTGAGTGGTCTTGATGTAGTAATGATGTACTCCTTAATTCATAAGACAAGCACATAAATCAATAGATTTGCATGTTTTATAAATATTAAAATTTCTCTTTGACGACTTTGACGAGATAAAGCCATTAATTTATAACAAGCTTTTTTAAAAAGATTGTTTTTTCAAAATTTGCGATAATTCCTGTAACGAAGGATTTTTTATCGGGAAGATTGGAGATTAAATTAAAGCTTTTGATTATTGGTTGAATAGGCACTGAAATCCTTTAGTATTCATTTTTTTGTCTCAATTTTTAGATTACTACACTTAATACAAAATCTTAAGTGTTTAGTAAGTAACCTACAATGTATTTCTTACAGCATTTGGATGTTGTGTTATTTATTTAAATAACTCAATTTCAAATTGAATGAATAGTATCATTTACTTCTCATGTTTTACTCTGTTTTATAATAGCGGATATTTTATGCATTTCTTACGCAAGGGAATGCCATTGAGTGAATTTTATTCATTTCAATTGGACAATATAGATTCAACACATAACAATTATCAGCATTTTTTTAATAACCAAACTTACTCAATCTCATGAGATTAGATCTAAATCCTGTAAATTTTAAAACATTTACACTGTCCTCATCAATACTCCCAAAATACTTCTCTGGAGGATTTAAGGATTTTTCAAGTAGTTTTTTTAATATCCAGCTAGTTGTATTTTTACTGGCTATGCATATTTCATTTACCGGATATTCTCAACAGTCAAGTCCTTGCTCAGGCAATGTACCAATACAGAACCTAGCCAATGGGATGAATTACACCATTACTGTTGGACCGACGAGTGGCAATGTCGCCATTACGCTTACAGTTGTAGACAATCCACCAGGTTTGGTTGGTTTTCTCGGAGGACCTGGTAATCCAATATCATTTCCAAATGGCTCAGGAACCTTTACTTACAACTTAACTGGTCAGGCTACTCCGTATGTTTTAAATATGTACTTTAACTGGGCAGCAGGTGGACAAGGTAGTTCCACAGCGGTATCTTGTGCTGCTGCTGCTGCTCCGACGATATGTTCGGGCAATGTACCAATACAGAACCTAGCCAATGGGATGAATTACACCATTACTGCTGGACCGGTAGCTGGCAATGTTACCATTTCGCTTACAGTTGTAGACAATCCACCAGGTTTGGTTGGTTTTCTAGGAGGACCTGGTAATCCAATATCATTTCCAAATGGCTCAGGAACCTTTACTTACAACTTAACTGGTCAGGCTACTCCGTATGTTTTAAATATGTACTTTAACTGGGCAGCAGGTGGACAAGGTAGTTCCACAGCGGTATCTTGTCCTGCTCCTCCTCCTCCTGTAAATAGCAACGTTACCTTCTGTGTGGATTACACCTGCGTGGCAGGAACCCCAGGTTTCGCCGCTCAACAGATTCAATTTGAAGATGGTCCGTTCGTTGGTTTCCGTCCGTTAACCCAAATGGGTACTTCAAACATCTGGTGCGCAACGTTTGCGCTTCCAGTAGGTAGTACAGTTCGTTACAATTTCTTCTATGCTGGAGCATCCGGCGCAGGAGGGCCAGAAAATCTTGCTAGCGCAACTGCCTGCACAACCACTGGTAAGCGTACCTTGACTGTAGCTGCAGGTGCACCGCAATCGGTCACCTTTGCATGGGAGAGTTGCGCAGCAGCACCTAATTGCTCGTTAGTAAATAACAACGTTACCTTTTGTGTAGACTATACCTGCGTGGCAGGAGCACCAGGTTTCGCCGCCCAACAGATTCAATTTGAAAATGGTCCATTCGTTGGTTTCCGTCCGTTAACCCAAATGGGTACTTCAAACATCTGGTGCGCAACTTTTGCACTTCCAGTGGGTTTGGTGGTTCGTTATAACTTCTTCTATGCTGCTGCAGCCGGCGCAGGTGGACCAGAGAATCTTGCTAGCGCAACAGCCTGTACAACCACTGGTAAGCGTACCTTGACTGTAGCTGCAGGGGCAGCACAATCGGTCACCTTTGCATGGGAGAGCTGCGCAGCAGCGCCTAATTGCCCGGTAGTAAATAACAACGTTACCTTCTGTGTGGACTACACCTGCGTGGCAGGAGCACCAGGTTTCGCCGCCCAACAGATTCAATTTGAAAATGGTCCATTCGTTGGTTTCCGTCCGTTAACCCAAATGGGTACTTCAAACATCTGGTGCGCAACTTTTGCACTTCCAGTGGGTTTGGTGGTTCGTTATAACTTCTTCTATGCTGCTGCAGCCGGCGCAGGTGGACCAGAGAATCTTGCTAGCGCAACAGCCTGTACAACCACTGGTAAGCGTACCTTGACTGTAGCTGCAGGGGCAGCTCAATCGGTCACCTTTGCATGGGAGAGCTGCGCAGCAGCACCTAATTGCCCGGTAGTAAATAACAACGTTACCTTCTGTGTGGACTACACCTGCGTGGCAGGAGCACCAGGTTTCGCCGCCCAACAGATTCAATTTGAAAATGGTCCGTTCGCTGGTTTTCGATCGTTGACCCAAACGCCTGGTACAAACATCTGGTGTGGAACTTTTGCACTTCCAGTGGGTTTGGTGGTTCGTTATAACTTCTTCTATGCTGCTGCAGCCGGCGCAGGTGGACCAGAGAATCTTACTAGTGCAACAGCCTGTACAACCACTGGTAAGCGTACCTTGACCGTAGCCGCAGCGGGAACAACTCAATCTGTTACTTTCGCATGGCAAAGTTGCTCCGCAACTCCAACATTTCCAACACTTTTTACCGTAACAGGTGGAGGTACCAGATGTAGTTCAGATAGTGGTCTGGCACTAGGCTTAACTGGCTCACAGACAGGTGTTAATTATCAATTGTTATTAAATGGCACTAATACAGTTACACCGGTAGCGGGCACCGGAGCAGCAATAGCTTTCCCTGTACAAACAGTGGCAGGAACATATACTGTTGTGGCTACCAATGCAGGGACAGCATGTTCTATTCCAATGACAGGCAATGTTGTCATTAGCATCATAATGTGTACTCCTTCAATAACTGACCCTTGTGTGTGTCTTAATAATGCCACCACCAATACAAATGGACAATTTAGTGAACAGATTAAAGTAAATGCTCCTGCCACCCAAGTATGGACAGTGACAGCAGTATCAGGTTTATTCTCGGCCGCCAGCCCAGCACCACCAGCTGCACCGAACCCAATCACAGTGGGCACCGTACTGACCCAAATGGGAACTATGTTCACGTTGGATGGTCGCCATATAGAATCAATAGGATATTCTATAACTGTATCCAATAGCAGGGGAACAACATTTACCATTGGTAATACGTGTAGTTATCCTGATGCTATGATCACCAGCCTTCCTTTGGAAATATGTCTGGGTACTAGCATACCACTTACGGGCAATCCTGGTGATGCCAATATCACATCGAGTGGCTTTACTGTAAATGGAGTGTCAGCCACGATACTTAACCCGCCAACAACAGGAAATTATACGGTTGTATATACTGTCAACGGAGGTTTGCCAAAAGCATTCGGACCTAACGACCCTGGTTGTCTTCAGGCAGTTTCTTTGGTAGTAGGCGTCTTCCCTGTACCGGTGATTACAAAACAACCAAGGGACATAGGCTTGTGTATCGGCGCCAGCGGATCGTTTAGTCTGACTGCAACAGTGGCTGCACCATCAACACTGGTATATCAATGGCAACAACAGATCAATGGTACCTGGGTTAATATACCCGGAGCTACATTAGCCACACTGCCGATAATAAATGTCAATGCAAATGACAATAATGAAAGATACAGGTCTATCGTAACAGCATTAAATGCCAATGGCTTTGGATGTCCTGTCATTAGCGATGTAGTTGTCCTTCATGTACACGAGACCCTGGAAATGACCTGTGTAGGTCATATAAATTTCAGCCTGGATGCTAATTGTGAAGCGACAAATTTTGTAGATATCTTCCTCAACGGAGACATCGTGAGTGCAGATTTTTATGAAGTGATCATAAAAAATGGCAACGTTGTAATAGCCCTTGCAGATGTAAAAAATTACCTTGGCAAGTTATTGACCTATCAGGTCAGAGACATTTGTGATAACAATAGCTGTTGGGGTACCGTGCGATTTGAAGATAAACTTCCACCGGTTATCGACTGCGGACCGGAGGTAACCATACCATGTTATCAGGTAGCCGCCTTCCTGGCAGAAAACATAAACAATGTCAGCTTCAGACCACAATATGCTGATGCCTGCGGTCCGATAACAGCGGTATTCACTACTGAAAAATCACTGTCGGCATGTGAAGGCGGTTATATTATCAGAAGATGGACAGTCACCGACGGCAGCGGTAACAAAGCTTATTGCGAACAAAGATTTAATATATCAAACAGGGTAATGTGGTCATGTCCACAAAGCTTAGTAATACTTACATGCAAGGATGATATTTCACCTGAAGGAGTAAGCAGTCTGGCAGGCGTAGAAGCAGCATATCCATATTTTGTAAATGGTATGGTTGCCATTCCGATCAATGGCGTATGTAACTATTTTACTACTTACTCAGATATAGCATTTGATGCATGTGGCCCTCATTGCCATGGCAACAAAAAGGTAATCAGGAAATGGACCATCCTTGACTGGTGTGCCGGAACCGTATCCGAATGTACCCAGATCATCAAAGCGATAGATCTTGAGGAGCCTACATTTATCCTTAAGGATACCATCGTAAGTACCCGTCCGTGGGATTGTACAGGAGATTTCTTCTTGCCAAATCCTTGGGAATTGCATGACAATTGTGATGCTAACCCAACATGGGAAGTGGTAGCACCTGAAGGCGTATGGGTAGTGAAAACGGCTAATGGCTGGAGAGCAAGCAACGTACCGTGTGGTGAAACAGACTTTACGTATGTTGCTACAGATTGTTGTGGAAACAAAGGAACAAGAACTTTAACCGTAACTGTAAAAGACAGGACACCACCTGTAGCTGTTGCAAAACGTGACATCGTGGTAAGTTTAGTACCGGGTTACGATGCCAACGGACAGACTGACGGTCAGGCTAAAATATTTACATATCACATAGACAACGGATCATTTGATAACTGTAGTGGTGTGAAACTGGAAGTGAGAAGACCTTTAGGTACTTCATGTGGTAATGATGGATTGGTTATTGATGCAGCTGGAAACAGACACAACAACAACAAAACCTTCAGCAACGCAAGCAACAGTGAGCCTTATTCTGCCAATGATACAGATGGCGGCGCATTTGTTAAATTCTGTTGTGATGACCTTACAACAGCCGGAGCGGATTTCGACGGAGACGGCATCCTTGATGTAGGTTACCACCAGGTAATCCTCAGAGTATGGGATGATGGAAACAAAAACGGTACCATAGGTGAAGTAGGCAAAGATAACTGGAATGATACATGGGCAAATGTTAAAGTAGAATGTAAGATTCCACCGATTATTACATGTCCTGCAGACAAGACCATCTATTGTGACTGGGCTATCCAGACTAACGTACAGAGTGGCACACCGGGTACAGACAATCCAAAAGCAATTGCTGTAACAGGTGTAGACTTTACCAAGACAGGATTGCCTACAGCATATGGTGTATGTGTAAGTCCGATCATTACATTCTGGGATAAAGAGAATTTTAACCAGTGTGACCTTGGATTTATCCAGCGAACATTTATCGTAAAAGACAAAGGCTTTACGACGACATGTATACAGAGAATTGATGTATTACAAAGTCTTACAGCTATTCCATGGACATTTATACAGTCTTCATTGAGTACTACACCAATTCCGCTGACAGGTGCCAAAGCATGCGAAGGTCCTACAGATGAAGATATCAAATCCAAAGGTCCTAAATATACTTCAGGTCCATGTGATGTGATCGGAGTTACTTGGAATAAAGAGCAGTTTGATTTTGAAAATGGTGTATGTAGAAAATGGAGAGTTGAATACAAGTATTTCAACTGGTGTACAAATGAGGAGCGTGGACCATACTACAAATACTGGATATTTGAAGATACAAAAGCACCTGAGATGACATGTAGAGATACTATGTTTGGAGTAGGGGCAGATTGTAGTGTAGTGGTAATGCTCACCAAAAAAGCAATAGACACAAGCGGATGTATCAATACAGGCTGGTTGAAGTGGGAAGTATATGTAGATTTATGGGCTGATGGTTCGGAAGATCTATTATTCTCATCATTCTATTTTGGAGCAGAAGGTGCTGAAAGATTCGTAAACGGAAGTGTTGTAAAACAATACAAACTGAGCGGACCACAAGCGAATGTAGGTTCACAGAATGCTACATCAAGCGGTCAGGAATTGAAGATCACGTTGCCATTCCCAATAGTGGGTAAGATGAGTAACCATAAAGTGGTATGGAAAGTAACAGATGGTTGTCATAACTTCACGTCATGTCATGAGTCATTCATGGTAGTAGATAAGAAGGCACCGACACCGGTATGTATTCCATTGACTACAGCATTGATGGCAGATCCTGATGGAGCTGGTCCTGCATTGCCAATGGTAGAATTGTGGGCATGTGACTTCATGAACAAAGCGTACGATAACTGTACAGATTCAGAAGATTTATTGTACACATTCGAAAACGTAGCACCACAAGTTACCGACAAAGTAGTATTTGGCAGATTGACCAACATCGACATAAAACACTATTTTGATGCAACAGGCGCATTGTCAGCCTTCCCTGCGATATCATCAGCAGAGAAAGCAATCGAAGCTAAGTACTTAAGAGGTGAAGGTGGCATCCAGTTATGGGATCCAGTGACAGGATGTAGTGCAAAAGTATGGTCAAGCAACGTATTGGTACCTGGTCAGGCACACACAGATGTAGACGTAAGGGTAACCGTATGGGATAAGAAATTCAATTATGATTTCTGTTGGACCACACTTAGCTTAATCTGTAACACTTGCCCTGGTGCAGGAGCAGGTTCAAGGATTGCGGGTTCTGTTGCTACCTCAGTAGGACAATCGGTTAATAATGTTATCGTATCTCTTGATGCAAACATTGTTGAGTACCCTATTTCTGCAACGACACCTGTAAACGGTACTTATGAATTCAATGCCATAGTGAATGGTTTGAATTATGAATTAAGTGCAAACAAAGGTGGAGATTATATCAATGGTGTAAGTACACTTGACCTTGTAATGATACAAAGACATATCTTAGGTATACAGTCATTAGAAAGTCCTTATAAGTTGATAGCAGCAGATGCTAACAATGATGGTAAGGTTACTGCTTCTGACTTAACAGACCTTAGAAAATTGATCTTAGGAATTACAAATACATTACCAAGCAACGAAAGCTGGAGATTCCCTGTAGCTGCACAAACATTGGATGCATTAAATCCTTGGGGATTTGATGAGACCATCAATATCAATGCTTTGTCAGCAGACATGAATAACCAGAACTTCGTAGCGGTTAAAATCGGAGATGTAAACGGAAACGTAAGCACTAACGTAGCTAACCCTGCCGTTGAAGGAAGATCAAGCAATAACATAGGATTGGTAGTGACTGAAGCAGCTTATGAAGCAGGTTCAACAGTATCTATTCCGGTTACAGCTGCTAACTTCAATGATGTATTCGGATATCAGTTTACGATGAACTTAAATGGTGCAAGCCTTGTAGAAGTACAGTCAGGTGCTATTGAAGTAAACGGAAGCAATGTAGGTATCCTTGCAAATGATGTAGTAACGATGAGTTATGTTTCAAAAGAAGGAGTTACAGTAAATGAAGATGAGACATTATTTACACTTGTCGTAAAAGCTAACAAAGCCGGAAACGTAAGTGACATGATGAACCTTAATTCTACAGTTACACCTGCAGAATCTTATGTAGGAGACGCTTTGACAGTTGGAAAAGTTAGCTTGAATGTAAGAACATCACCGGTAGCTACTATCGAGTTGTTCCAAAACGAGCCAAACCCATTCAAAGGTCAGACAACTGTATCTTTCAACATGTCAAAAGCAGCACAGGCAGTTATTACAGTAACTGATGTTGCAGGAAAAGTAATCACTGTTAGAAAAGCAGATGCAGCCAAAGGATTCAATAGTGAAATATTCACCAGAGAGGAATTAGGTGCAACTGGTATCTTGTTCTACACATTGACAAGTGGCGAGTTTACTGCTACTAAAAAAATGATCATCATCGAGTAATCGATCAAGTAAAAATTAAATATAGCGCTTAGTGAATATAATGTTTGCTAAGCGCTTTTTAATTTTAGTCTCGATTCAGTAGTATTTAGCCTGCGGTACCAAAAGCAATAGATTTTTAATGCTTATCAGGATTGAACTCGTGTATTTTTTATGCCTATTCACAGCCATTTTTGTATTAATTGAACGGAACTTTTCCTCCTGTCTCTGGTCAATGACTTTTCACAATAACATATTATATGATTCGTCGCATTAATGATGATCTTTAAGTCTTTGTCAACAGCCATACATTGTCTTAACATTGTCGGCTGTTCCGTACCCTAAAGATGCTTCCTCCTTTAGGAACATAACTTCCCAATGACTCATAAGGATAACATCATTTGTAGGCCCATAAGCCACTGTTTATGGCTTGCACCATTCAAAATGAAAAATTATTACAAGTGATAACTCATAGATGGTATAGAAATATTTTTACAATGTTTCCTTCAACCATTTAAAAAATTCCCTTTGCCATACCAAACTATTCTGAGGTTTCATGACCCAGTGATTTTCGTCCGGAAGATATAAAAATTTGCTTTTTATACCCCGCAATTGTGCGGCATTAAAAGCTTCCAAACCTTGTTCTAATGGTATACGATAATCCTTGCCACCCTGGATGATAAATATTGGTGTATCCCACATGGCTACTTTATTGATGGGATTAAAATCGGTATATGTTTTTTTGTTTTTTTCTTCCCAATACGGACCTCCAAAATCGTAATTGGTAAAAAACATTTCTTCAGTTGAACCATACATACTCTGTGTATTAAATACACCATCGTGGGCTATAAAACTCTTGAATCGTTTATTATGTATACCAGCAAGGTAGAATACGGAATAACCACCATAGCTGGCTCCCACAGCGCCGAGTCGATTTTTATCAACAAAAGGTTGCTTAGCCATGTCGTCAATGGCAGACAGATAGTCCTGGATATTTTGACCACCCCAATCTTTTGATATCTGTTTGTTCCAGGCTACTCCATGACCAGGCATGCCGCGCCTGTTGGGTGCCACAACAATATATCCCTGACTGGCCATAAGCTGAAGATTCCATCTGTAAGAATAGAATTGTGTCAAAGCAGATTGTGGACCACCCTGACAATAAAGCAGGGTGGGATATTTTTTATTGGCATCAAAATCAGGCGGGTAAACAACCCAAACCAACATTTTTTTATTGTCAGAAGTCGTTACAAAACGTCTTTCTGTGTTGCATAAACCGACATTATTATAAGCCTCTTGATTTACATGAGTTATTTGCAACCAGGTATTTTTAGAAAGATTATAGGTGTATAATTCAGCAGCCTGATTGATACTTACTCTGGTCAAAACCAAATTATCACCTGATTCCCCTACAATGGCGTTGATGTCCCAGTCACCTTTAGTCAGTTGTCTGATTGCCGGTGTTTTTGATGAGATGCCGGGGAAGTTAACTTCAAATAGTTGGATGGTTCCATTTACAGCAGCTGTAAAATAAATTTTATCTCCGGATTTAGACCAATTAAAACTGATGACTGATTCGTCCCAAAGGGCAGTAAGATTGGTGGTGACACCATTTGAAATCACTTTTATATCGTTTTTGTCTGCTTCGTAACCATCAGTTGACATACTGAGATATGCAAGATCACCTTGAGACGAAAATGATGGATTTGTATCGTATCCCTTATTGGGTTCTGTAAGATTTTTTGTTTTACCTGTTACTATATTGTATTGATAAATGTCCGTATTGGTACTTTGTACTGATGCAGTTCCCGATAGTTTTTTAGTCACATACAGAATACTTTTACTATCAGGGGCCCAGATATAATCCTCATCACCGCCAAATGGTTTTTGTGGACAATCATATGTTTCAAGCATCATGATATCCCGATAAGAAGTGTCTGAAGTCAATACGGGGCCAAAAAAAACGTGATTGAAGTTACCGTCATTCCATGTATCCCAATGACGGTAATCAAGTGCTGTGTAAATTTGTGCTGTTGATTTTCCTAAGTCCGTATAATAGTCAGATCCATAGACACGATCAATTTTGACCGGTTTGTCCATAATTTTATACTTGCCGTCAGACGATATATTTTTATTAGGAAGTAATTGGGTATAGTCAGATATTTCGGTGGACTCACCACCATTGATGTGTACCTGATAATATTTGGAAGTGAATTTATTTTCTTCCATAAGGGGTGTAGAAACTTTGAATATTACGTTTTGATCATCCTGAGATATACCAAGTCCGGTCACCCGCCCCAATTTCCAAAGCAATTCAGGTGTTAATGCTTTTTTTGTATTCTCTTGTGCATTATATGATATTGAAATTTGTGCAGGACACCAAAGACAAGTGACGAAGAGAAATATAGATAGTACAAGTTTTAAGTTAAACATGTTATAAAATTTTATGTTTTGCAAAAATACCATAAATTAAATATGATTTAATATTAAATCAAATCAAACCAGTATCATGCGCATTCAATTTATAAAATATTATTGCCTTGTCACTATATGATTTATGGTCACATTGACGCCAGGTGGTAATGGATTTGGTGGTACACATCCTCCGCTCCAGGTATTCGGATCATTATAATCCCCATCAGCTATACTCATATATGTCCTGACTGAAACGGCTGCACTTACAGGTATGCCTGAACAACCGTCAGCAACAGGGGTAATGGTAAATGTTACCATTTCAGTTTGAACATTCAGGTTAGTTAAGGCACCCGTAATATCACCTGTTCCACTTGCAGGCATGCCAGTTACCAAAGCCAAATTATTTCTTGTCCAATTAAACACAGTGCCTACTATACTTCCTGAAAGCAATATAGGGTTAACGACATTGGCCGAACAAGAAGTCTGAATTGATGGATTTACAACAGCATCTGGAGTAACAGAGATAGTCCCTGTTACAGCAACCATGACATTATTAGCCCCGCCGGAAGTCAATGTAACATTTCCCGATATTGGGCCTGAAGATGCAGTTGCTGATGACCGGACATATATCGTGGTATTTGCTAGCAATCCACCGGATTGATTAAGCGTTACAGTTGGGCCATAGTTATTATCCGAATGTAAAGATACTTCAAAATTTGAAGGGGCCGTAACTATAATATTGGATAAAAGTGAAGTTCCTGAAGCAATAAATGACTGTATATAAGGATTTTGGGATGCGAGTCCCTGACAGGCTCTAATCGTTCCTGTGGTAGTTCCGGCATTAATAACCGGTAATACAATCCGGGTAAATGTGTCCTTTATTGCCGCCTTATTTGCAGATCCATTAAACAAAACAGTTTTAATATCGACCACCGCAATGCTGCTGATAACGACGTCATCTACGTACCATCCCACACCACTCGTACTAGTATCTGATCCAAATCTGAAGCGTAGTCTGGCATTTGTACCTGTAAAGGATCTCGGCCTTATGATAGATTTGATCCAACCGTTGCTATTTCCTGTAAAAGCACTTCGATTAGCCAGATTACTTCCTGAACCCAAAGTCCCGTTATAACCATTACTGGAAAAACTTGAGCCAAGATCCGTCCATGTACTACCACCATTGGTACTAATTTCAACGACACCACCATCCCATCCGGTTTCAGTATTGTAGTTGTGCCAAAAGGAGATAAAAGGAACTGATGCAGGCAAAGCTACGTTTGTATTCATCGTTAGTCTCAACTCAGTTTTAGTAACTATATTTTGAGCAAAAAAAGCATTTGGAGCGCTATGGCTTTGAGCAGCAGATGCTATCCATAACAATGGATTACCGCCTGAATTTGTTGAAGTTGCTGTCCAGGTAGATGGTAACATGGTAGTTGGTACAGTTTCGACAAGGAGATCAGTGGTAGGGAAATAAGTACCTGCATTGATGTTAACGGTAAATGAATATGATGCAGTAGCTCCAATTGCCAGATTTACCGGAAAACTCACTACTCTTGTACCTGAATCATAAGTTCCTCCACTAACATATGTTACGTTCAATGGCAGTGTGTCCCTTAATGTATAATTTGATAATGGCAAACAAAATGCTTTTACGGTATTTGTATAAGTTACGTTACCTAACTGAGCTTGAGCGGTAGTACTTTGTGTTAATGTCAGGGTTACTTCTTCTTCTGAAAATCCGGCCGTCTGATCTGTTAGACTGCCTGACGAACCCTGAATGGCATTAAAACCCATACCTCTGCGTGCAAATGCTTTGAAAATAATACAATGATATGCTCCCCCATATAATATCTGATCAGCTTGTAAAATAGCATCTCTTGAGTCAAGAAAGCCAGGACTGCATTTTTGTAGTTTTTCACCCATTATTACCAGTTTCATGGCAATAGTATTTCCTCCCGTTCCTGATGCATTAAATAAATTGGGGTTAATGCCGGCAACCTGTATGAGATCCCAGGTCATGTCCCAAATTGTTGAGCACCATATTTCTCCTATACCATGTACTGCATTATATGGGGCTACACCCATATTGGCATACGTCAAAGGATTTTTAGTCATATCCGTGCAGTATCTATAAGTTCTTATACCCAAGCCTGTTGTTGGTTGATTTAAAGCATACGTACCAATACCTCTCTCTATGTTGAATCCATCATTTATAGTGGCAGTTGACCAATTTGTTGTCATCATAAGTCCAAAATAATCACTCCAGCCTTCATCTCCTCGTTCAGCATTGTCCAGACAGCCGGCATTATTTGTTGGGCCTCCGGTCAGACGATGTGAGATACCGTGACCATATTCATGGCAAATAATACCATTATCCACATCCCCGTCTCTGTCAGGTGTTGGTGCAGTCCAGATATACATTTGCATCCTGCCTTTTGTTCCATCGGCCGGTGTAGAAAAATTGGCATTATTGGTGCCTCCGCCATCTTGTGCATCCGCATTTACATAATCATTACCAATTCCTCCACGTCCCATATTATCAGCCTGAAAATTGGCAGCAACTTCATCAAATCCATAAACATAACTCATATCGTGCATGAGATTATTCCAATAAAATAAATTAGTAATTGCAAATTGCTGAAAGTTTGCGGTAATCGGCTCAAGGGTATAATCAGGCGTAAATGAAAATGTCAGAGGATCAGGTGTCGTAGATGTTGCAGGCAGTCCATCCGTATTATTGTTATTGTCCCTGTCTTCTTTGGCCCAGACATTATTTCCCCGGGTAATAGAATAATTTGTTGTACCATCAAAATGCCATTTATGTGTAGTGGCATTACTGGATGGTCCTAATTCCCAAGGATTAGTGTGGGTGGATTCTGCTGCGAACGAAGGCGCTTCTGCAGGATGTTTAATGACAAGATAAGTTGCACCATCTACTATCACAGGTGGTGTCATCAGCTCGCTATTATTGGAAGCTGTTTGATGTTTTTTATGCCTAAAATCGTTTTTAAAGCTGGGGAAGTTATGATTTTCTACTTCATTATGTTTTGTCTCTTCGGGAGCGCCCCAATTGCAATACACCGTAAGGTTTGTAACACCAAGGGTATTGCCATTTTGAGCATCTATTCTGACTAACCAATAATCAGAACTCTGTAAAGGTACGATATATATTTGCCAGGCCAAACGAATAGCATTTTGGTCTTCTGTAGGAACCCACATAAGTTCTGCTGTAATATTTTCACTTGAAATACCCATGGTATTAAATTCAAATTTGAATCCATTTTCACTTGTCTTTGTAAGAATGGCAGCTTGTAGTTTAGTCAGTTTTCGGTCGGTTAAAGCTGCTTCAATGGCTTGTTCAGGACTTATATTTGGCACTGCATTCAAATCTTTAACTTTTTTAAAAAAGTGTGGTAAACTTCCTGAATTTCCTAGAAGTTTGCCATCCTTGAATGCAAGAGATTGTATCTGATTATAAATTATAATATTTTTGTAGGTTTCCTGCAAATAGACAAATCTTACCCCGACTGCAGATTGATCAATATAGGAACTAATGACACTAAAATTTGTATCAGAAGGAGATAATCCTATAGCTTCTTTATGCAAATTTACAAGAGCCAAACCAGATAATTTGTCACTGTCACTGGTTTGAGTGTAAGATTTTGTTACAAGACAACAAAATGAAAAAAGAATAAGTAATAAATGTGTAGCTGGAAATATAATTTTAGTCTGTAGTTTTGAAAAAAATCTTATCTGCATAAAATTAATGATTTAAAATTGTCTATCTAAAAACGTTCAATAAATATCGTAAAAGTATACATTTATTTCCAAAATTTTTAATGAATTTATAAAATTTTGGACAAATGTAGCTTATTATACATTCCCTAATTGGCTTAGGATGAACAACCTAATTTTGTTGGATTTAATAACGTTAGCCTATTAAAAGAAAAGATTTTTTAATGTAATTCATAGAACTATTTAAACATTGGTTAATATTAATGGTTAATTGCATAATATTATTGAATTTTGAACTAACTCAGGATAAATGATAAAATATTTTTGCCGGGCAGTCCTGAGCATTTGGGGATTTAAAATTACTGGGAACTATCGCCATGATATTCTTAAAAAAGTATATGCAGTATATCCACATACATCCAACTGGGACTTTTTGTTGGGTATAATGTTAAAAGGAGCCATCCCAATGGATGTCAATTATGTAGCAAAAGATTCTTTGTTTAGATTTCCTTTTGGTTGGTTTTTCAGATGGACTGGTGGCATACCGGTAGACCGAAGCAAAAGGACTAATTTTGTGGATTCGATGGTCGATTTATTCAATAAATATGACAAACTATCATTTGCTATTGCACCCGAAGGCACAAGGTCACGAGTACAAAAATTCAAATCCGGCTTTTATCATATAGCAGTAAAGGCAAAAGTGCCAATTGTAATGGTTAAATTTGATTACGAACACAAAGAAGCTCATTTTAGTGATCCATTTTATCCTACAGGTGATTACAAAAAAGATCTAAAAATAATCATTGATCATTTCAAAGGAACAAAAGGAAAAAATCAGAACCAGGCTTGTCTTTGGGAAGAGGAAGTAATTTCTGTTACATAATATTTTCTAAATGGTATAAATTAAAGCATGTTTAAATTGAATCATATATTTCCTATTTTTCTGATATGGTCATTAGTATTATTTTTATCCAATTCCAGTGGTGTGCCACAGGCAGTATCAGGTGCTCCCGGTGAAGCAAACAGTAAATCCTGCACAAATTGTCATAACCCGGGAGGCAATTTTAATCCTACAATCGGACTCGAAGTTATGAATCCTGATTCTACTTTGGTAACAACATATGTACCTGGAAAGAATTATATCGTCCGAATTACGGTTAAGGCAGAAAACAATCCAAAATCATATGGTTTTCAGATGGTATGTCTGACACAAAATAATAATCAGGACATGGGCGTTTGGTCAGGGCTGGGCGATAAAGTGAGACAACGTACAATATTAGCCCGTAAATATTTAGGACAATCAGCTGCTAAAACAAATGGAATTTTTACAGCCAATTGGAAAGCTCCTGATACAGATAAAGGATCAATCAACTTTTACATCGCAGGATTAGCTTCCAATCAAAATGGGAATACAAGTGGAGACAATAACGTGACCGGTACTTTGACACTTAATTCATCAGCCATTTCTTCAATATCAGAAAATGAAATTCTATCCAAGGTGTCTGTCTCTCCAAATCCTGCACGGGATGTATTAAATATTGCCGGAGAAAATATTTCAAATGTGCGGATATTTAGCTCAAACGGAAGAATGGAGTTGAATTACAATAATGTTCAAAACGAAATAAACATTCAAACACTTGCTCACGGTTTGTATTTTGTTATCATTTCTGATGTGGATGGGAATGTACTGTCCCGCCATAAACTGATAAAATTATAGCATATTAAGACAAAATTACTCGGGTACTTTTTCAACTTTTTATTACCTTTATGTATTGTATTGTTAAAAGGGGTATAAATGTTTGAAAAGACAAAAATTGTAATGATAAACTACTTGAATGCCAGACCATTTGAGTTTGGTTTAAGGCAAGCCGACATTAATAGCAGTTTTGACCTCACTACAGCAACTCCAGCCAAATGTGCAGAAATTTTTATAAATGCAGAGGCAGACATTGCATTGGTGCCAGTAGGCGCGCTACCTGAAATTGCGGATTATAAAATTATTTCGAATTTTGCCATTGCTTGCGATGGTGTCGTAAGAACCGTCTGTATATTTGCAAACCAGGACATTAAAAGTTGTCATAAGATCTATCTGGATGATCATTCCAGAACTTCATTTTTATTGTCTAAATTAATTCTGGAGCAGTACCTTCACTTAGACATTGAATATGTAAAAGCAGATGTAGAGGTAACAAAATTGAATTTTGGTGAAGCTGTATTAATGATTGGTGATAAAGTATTTAAGTATGAAAATAATTTTTTGTTTAAGTATGATCTTGGATCAATTTGGAAAGACTGGACTGGTTTGCCTTTTGTTTTTGCGGTTTGGATTGCTAAAAAAAATATATCTAAGACAAAGGAAGATGCATTGAATGCTGCACTTATGTTTGGGCTAAAACAGTTGGATGCCATTATTGCTAAAGAAAGCAATGAAAATCTGGATTTGTATTATTATTTCAATAACAACATTCATTATTATCTGGATGAATATAAAAATAAAGGGCTTCAATTATTTTTGGAAAAAATAAAGACTTTAAAGATAAATACAATTCATATGTATTGAATTAAATCGTCATGATTCAAAGAGCAAAATATTTTAATTTTTTTATAAGGTTTTAAGTTAAACCTGAAGCACAAAGCTTATAAAAAAATAAAGGTGATTTGTAGTTTTATGTTTATTTATTTTAGTCTTTTTTACTAAAGTTGTTATAATTATTTTTTGTAAAATGAGTTAGAAATATAGAAGGTATTAAAATTCTGCATATATTTACATTTTAAAATCAATAGTTTATATATGGCAAATAAAACTACTTTGCTTTTATTGTTTGGTTTTTTCTGTCAAATAATGTTGACAGCACAACCCTCATTCAGGAATAGTACCAGATTATATAAAAAAGATATTAAAACAAGAAGTCTCATGCCAGGAGGGATGACTGACCTTGATGGTGATCTGGTGGATGATTTGATTTTACTTGATCGCGGAAAAGATTTAATGGCTTTTAAAAGCTCAGGTAAGAACTTCAGTCTTGCAAGAATTGATTCTACCCGAGTATCAAAAAATGATCAATGGACTTTGACCATTGGTGACCTGAATAATGACGGTTTAAATGAAATAATTACTGCCGGCGAATATGCTCAAATTGATATTTCTACTTTAAAAAATAATCTTTTTGAGACAGTCTCTCAGCAAGGTGGTTTTTTTGCGCAAGGTTCAAATACCATTGATATAAATAATGATGGTTGGCTCGATTATTTTGTATGTGATGATGATGCTCCCCCGAAAATCTATATGAATGATAAATCAGGAAAGCTGGTTCTTAAAAATATAATCAATTTTTCAAACAATGATCAGACTGATGGGTCAGGTAATTATGGCAGTGAATGGGTTGATGTAAATGGCGATTTATTGCCTGATTTGTGTATAGCCAAATGTCGGGCAGGTGTTGAAAGCCCATTAGACAAAAGGCGGATAAATAGATTATACATCAATAAAGGCAATAGTGCTTTTGAAGAAAAAGGAGCAGAATTTAACTTAAATAGTGGTCAACAAACCTGGGTAACTACTTTCGGAGATATCGACAATGATGGGGATCAGGACGCATTTGTTGTTAATCACTATGCGCCACATGCGCTCATGGAAAATATTGGGGGAAGCCATTTTGTGGAAATTCCGCTTGATGCACCTGTTTCGGCGTTTACCTTCCAGGCTGTCATGCGGGATTTTGACAATGATGGTTTTTTGGATATTTTATTGGTGGGCGCCGAAGGAAGTAAACTGTTGCACAATCGTGGTGATAAAAGTTTTACACTGATTGAAAAAATAATAGGACCGAGCACACCCAGATCTATGTCGGTAGGGGATATCAATGACGATGGGTTTTTGGATATTCACGCACACATCTGTGAACCAATAAACCTGATTGGAATCAAAGATGACGAACTTTGGCTAAATAACACGAATCAAAATCACTATATCAAAATAAGCCTCGATGGAACAACATCCAATAAATCCGGCATTGGTGCTCAGGTTGAGATTTATGGACAATGGGGGAGACAAGTAAGGTATGTAAAAGGTGGTGAAAGCTATGGTATTTTTAATTCTATGCAGCAACACTTTGGGCTGGGTAATGGTACAAATGTAGACAGTATTATAATAAGATGGCCTTCAGGGATTTTGGATAAATACAGGAATCTTGCTGCAGATCAGACGTATTATGCTCAGGAAGGTAAATGTTTAACAAGTGCTATAGTGTTATATCCGGATGTTCAATTATTCAACAATGCTCCTATCCAGCTTTCAGCATCAGCAGGTATGTCAGATTATAAATGGAATACCGGTTTAATCACTAAAAACATTTCTATCCAGACAGAGGGAACTTATCACGTCAGAATGATCGATGGCAACGGATGTATCACTGTATCAAAGCCTATCGTAGTAAAATCGGCATGTTTTAGTCCGAATTTAAAGTTGATTAATGAAGCACTTTCTGTAAAACTATGTAAAGGAGAAGAATTGGAATTGTCATCTATTAGTGCTGCTACTTATAAATGGAGTAATGGCTCAACTGATCGTACAACTACTGCATCTGTAACAGGATTTATAGGACTTACAGCGACTGATTATTGTGGTAATACTATGTCAGATCAAATTTTTGTGGATGTATTAGAGACTAACTTATTGGTTATCAATGACACTATCAAACAAGGAGAGACGGCTACATTGGTGACCAATGATAAAAGCAGCAATTGGTTTACCTCACCTGATGAAACGATACCGTTTTATGTAGGCGATTCATTAATTACGGAACCCTTGGATACGACTACAAAATATTATGTCCAGATCCGTAAACTGATTGATGAAAAAACAAAACATGTTGGAGAAGTACTTTTTCCTGTTTCGAACTTGTATGGCTCCAATAGTACTGAAGGTTACCTGGTGTTTAATGTTTCGGCCAAGTGTACCATAAGGAGTGTCAAAGTCAACACCGACACCGAAGGATTAAGAAAGATAATCATTAGAGATGATAAAGGAAAGGTCATTTATCAAAAAGAGTTTTATTTGAATATTGGTATTCAAACGATCCAATTAGACGCTCAGATGGTGCCGGGTTTTTCTTATGAATTAGCCACTGACAAAACGGTAAATGTACAATCATTCGGCTACATTAGTCCTCGACTGGTTCGTACTTTTAATGGTACAAGTTATCCTTATGTTGTTGATGATATTATTTCTATAGAATCATCTTCATTTGGTGCCATTTATTATTACTATTTCTATGATTGGGATATAGCTTATGAAATGGTAACTTGTGACAGTGACAAAAAGGAAGTAACTGTTTTAGTAGAAGAAGGCTCCGCTACAGGAGAAGTTATGGACCATGGCAACATTTCTATCTTTCCAAACCCAACCAATACTACCATCGAAATTAAAACTTCGGATATTATCAATATAAAAAACATTGTAATAAGAGATATACAGGGAAGGGTTTTATCAATTTTTAAAAAGGATGATACACAAATAGACATCTCCCCTTTTCCATCAGGTATGTATATAATCCAAATTAAATCTAATCTTGGCTGGCGTAATTTTAAATTGATTAAGCAGTAATTTGGAATTAACACAAACGATCATCTATCGATTCTGAATGCGTTGATATCAATCTCTGTAGCGTTACCATTAAGTAGTTGATTAATAAGATAGCCCGTAGCAGCTGCCATAGAAATCCCAAGCATGGCATGACCTCCAGCTACAATGACATTACTATGATGTGTGCTTTTGCCAAGATATGGCAAGCCATCAGGAGCGCAGGGGCGGAGTCCCGACCAAACTTTTTCCGGCGCAGGAACCTCCAAATGCAAATTAGTATAATTTCGGTTTGCTGCATCAACAATTGGTTTGACCCTTTTCATATTAACATGATCATTTATGCCTGATATTTCCATGGTGCCACCTATACGGAGTTCTTTTCCCATAGGCGTTAAAGCAACCCGATCATCTACCAAAATAGCGGGATAATTGATGTTATTTGGCCTGTTTGAATAAGTAATGCTGTATCCTTTTCCTGCTTGTAACAACAATGAAATACCCAACATCTGAGCGATAGCAGGAAGCCATGAGCCAGCGGCAATAATTATCTGATCGGTGGATATATCTCCTTTATTTGTCAAGACACCAATGATATGATCAGCTTTTTTTTCAAAGCCGGTCACTTCATGATTGAACAATATCTTAACACCGGATTTGTTGCAGAACTGTGTTAATGTCTCCATCATTCTTACAGGGTGCAAATGACAATCAATGGGAAAATAAACACCTCCCAAAACATCCATCTCAAATTCCGGTTCCATTTTTTGCACTTCGGCTTTTGACAATACAGGTGCTTCAATTCCGAAACTTTTAGCTTCAGCAGCCAGTACTGCTTCATGGTGTCCTGTTGAGGCCTTACGGTATAACATGAGGCAACCTTTGGTCTCGAGTTGGAATCCATTGTCGAGATCATGATTCATATCAATCATAAGGCTACGACTGAGCTGGAGGATATTATTTAAATGAGGCGCATTTTTCCGCACCGTTTTCTCATTTGCCTTTGTATAAAACTTCAGCCCCCATTTGATCAGCGAAGCATCGAGTCTTGGTTTTATATAAAATGGACTGGTACTGCTCAACATCCATTTCAGGCCTTGGGCTACAATACCAGGCGAAGCAAGTGGAATAAAATGACTAGGAGAAATATAACCTGCATTTCCAAACGAACAATTGTTTGTGCCATCACCCCGATCAACGATGGTAATATCATGTCCTTCCTTGCTGAGATAGAATGCTGTAGAAAGACCTATGACGCCTGAGCCTATGATAGTGATGTTCATTTTACTAGTGCTCTATTAAAATTATGGTTCAAAATAAAAGATAGTTAAATATGCGTCCACTAAATTACCTGAAATCCCCCCGCATAAGGATCATCTTCAGGATCTACCAAAATGGTATTATAACCATAAATACGGGCCCAGCCTTCTATGCCTGGAATGATGGCGTCATACGAACCGACCTTAGTCAATCCTTCAATTGTACCTTTAAATTTGCTGCCGATATAACTCTCATGTATAAATACATCTCCTTGTTTAAACTTACCTTTTGTATACCATTGGGCCAATCGTGCAGAGGTTCCGGTACCACACGGAGATCTGTCAATGGCTTTGTCCCCGTAAAAAACAGCATTTCTGGCTGTAGATCCGGGGTCAATACAAGCGCCAGCCCACAATACGTGACTACACCAATTTATGGTAGGTATCTCCGGATGCTGAAAAGTATATTTCTCATTAAGTTTTGTTCTTATTTCCCGGCTCCAGCTTATAAGCTGATCCGCTGTATGATTTTCAATACCTTTAAAATTTTTTTGAGGATCAATGATGGCGTAAAAGTTTCCGCCATAAGCCACATCTATTTTTAATCCACCCAATCCATTACAATCAATATCCAGTTCTTCGCTGTGTAAAAAGGACCCCACATTAATGAGTTTTACGGAATTGACCTTACCATTAGGAAGTTGTTCATAGCTAATCGATATCAATCCCGCAGGTGTCTCCATGTTAATGTAACCTGATTTGTGCGGTTTGATGAGTCCTTCTTCTATGGCAATCGTAATGGTACCGATTGTGCCATGCCCACACATCGGAAGACAACCACTTGTCTCAATAAACAAAACAGCCATGTCATTTTCAGGATCATGAGGCGGATACAATATACTTCCACTCATCATATCATGACCTCTGGGTTCAAACATCAAACTTTTTCTAATCCAATCAAAATGCTCCAGAAAATAAGTCCGTTTTTCGGCCATATTGTTTCCTTGGAGTATTGGGCCTCCGCCGGCAATCAGTCGTACCGGATTACCACATGTATGTGCGTCGATACAAAAAAAACGTTTTTTTTCCATATCAGGATAATGCTTGATTTTGCAAATTACCATTTACTTTTCGCCATATCTTCATCCGGTTTTCGTTTTGTAATTCAGGTGGCAACAATGCGTCCGGACAATCTTGAAAACATATCGGTCTGACCCACCTCTTTATGGCATCCATACCCACCGAAGTAAATCTCCCATCCGTAGTAGCCGGATACGGTCCTCCATGTACTGTGGCATTACAAACTTCCACTCCTGTCGGCACACCATTAAAGACAATGCGGCCGGCAATATTGCGGCCTATTTTCAACAAACCACTATGCTCAGTCAGATCATGATCTGTGCACATTATGGTCGTGGATAATTGACCTTTTAACGTTTGCCAAACTTCAATAAGTTGCGACATATTATTGCACTCTACTACCATAGAGAAAGGTCCGAATACTTCTTGTCTAAGATCCGGATTTTTTAAAAAATTTGATGCTGTGACCCTTGTTAATACAGGACTGGCTATGATATCTCCTACTGCATGTGCGTGGTAAATTGTTTCTACATATTTATCATTTAATATACTGTCCAACCCGGTACAATAATTTTTATAAATTCCTTCATGGAGCATTTTGAAGTTTGAAGTTAATGACAATTCAAGCGCAAGAAGATTGGTAAATTGATGTAAAGCACTTCCTTTAATACCCAGCAAAATGCCAGGATTGGTACAAAACTGCCCAACTCCCATAGTAATAGATGCGGCAAAAGCTTTGGCCATTTCAGGAGCCCGTTGCAATAGTGCATCTTTTAAAAAAATGACAGGATTGGTACTACCCATTTCTGAAAAAACAGGAATAGGTACTTTTCTTTGTTGCGCATAATCAAAAATAGCTCTTCCACCGCTCATACTTCCTGTAAATCCCACTCCGGCAGTCAGCGGATGTAAAGTGAGCTCTTTTCCTATGTCAAATGACTCACCTACAACATGCTGAAACGTATGTGGATGTATGTTACATTTTTGAATAGCCTGTTTGATTGCCCCGGCTACCAGTACCGATGTTTTAGGGTGTGATGGATGTCCTTTTACGACGACAGGACAACCAGCTGCCAGTGCTGATGCTGTATCACCTCCAGCGGTAGAATAAGCCAGTGGAAAATTAGAAGCGCCAAAAACAACAATAGGGCCTATTGGAATAGCCATTTTACGCATATCCGGCCGGGGCAAAGGTTTTCTATCAGGCAAGGCACTGTCTATGACCGCGTCAACCCAACTACCTTCAGCAACTAAATCACCAAAAGCCCTTAATTGACTACACGTTCTGGCACGTTCACCTATGAATCGCGCTAATGGTAGATTACTTTCTTCCGAGGCTGTTTGCAATAAGGTATCACCTATTGCTTCAATTTCTTCTGCAATGGTATATAAAAATATTTTTTTACTTTCACCCGATGCAAATTGGTAAGTTAAAAATGCCTCATGTGAATTACTTAGAATAGTATTCAATTGATTAATCATAATCGAATAATTTATATTTTGGGCAATAATGGACGACAATCAATGGCATCATCGATTATTTTTTTTATAACTTCTCTTTCTGAACCGACTAGAGTCAGTCTTGGAGATCTTACAAACTCTGAACCAATGCCTTCCATAGTTTCAGCGAGTTTTATGTATTGTACCAACTTAGGATGAATGTCAAGTTCAAGCAAAGGTAAAAACCATCTATAAATAAACAAAGCTTCATTAATCCGATTTTGTTTTACCAGTTTAAAAATGGTTACTGTCTCATTTGGGAAGGCACAAACAAGTCCGGCAACCCAGCCATCAGCACCCATTAATAATTCTTCCATGGCAAGCGTATCTACGCCACATAAAATACGCAATCTATCTCCAAATCGATTCTTAAGTCTGGTGACATTGGAAACATCTCTCGTTGATTCTTTTATAGCCTGAATATTACTACAACTAACAATAAGTTCCTCAAACATATCAAGCGTGACTTCGGTTTTGTAATCAATGGGATTATTGTACACCATTATGGGTAAATCAGTAGCATCTGCTACGGTTTTAAAATAGTTAACTGTTTCTCTGTGATCAGTCATATATCTCATAGGTGGCAACATCATGAGTCCTTTCGCTCCCCAAGCTTTTGCCAACCGGGCTTGTCTGATGGCTTCCCTGGTGGATCCTTCTGCTATATTTAATATAACAGGAAAATGATCGGGTACATTTGCTACTGTATGCGTAACAAGTATTTCTTTTTCAAATTCTTCAAGTGTACTTGATTCGCCCAAAGTACCTCCTAAAATAATACCATCTACGCCGGCAGAAAGTTGGGTATGTAAATTATGGGTATATAAATCGATTGCGAGTTTTTCATTAGCATCAAATTTAGTAGTTAAAGCCGGAAAAACACCCTGCCAATGTACCATATATCACTGAATTGATAAATCAAAAATATTAACTGTCAAATGTAGGAATTATGTTCCGGTAAATATGAAAACAGATTAATTTTTCAATTAAAAGCAAAGTTAAGCGATATTCAATAATCCAAAATCACCATCTTACGCAGAATACGGTTGAAATTGTAGTCTTCTATGGAAATGTAGTATATGCCGGGATTTATATTATTCAGATATAGCTTATTTATACCATTATTCAGAATATAATCACCTGCAAGTTTACCATGTATATCTACGAGATGTAAACGTACTTTTTCTCTCCCATCGACCGGATACCATTCTACAATAACGTCACTATTTGACATAGCAGGAATTGGGTAAATGCGTAATATCTCATCATTGTTATTAATTTTTTCTACACGAATGGGCGAATAAGCATAACTGATATCAAGGTCTATAATTTTCAACCTGTAATAATTATAACCAATGTTTACATCGTCGTGAATAAAGTATAATTACCATTGGCCCCATTGCTTAAAACCTTGTCAATAAGTTTGAAATTAAAACCATCTATACTAAATTCTATCTCAAAATGGCTGGTGTTAATTTCAGATGCAGTGGTCCATGAAATTAAAATTTTTCTATTTTCGATGTTCTTTGTTGTGAATACATTGAGGGCAACAGGCAATACTTTGGCAGATTCCGGGGCACCTGCATTTATCCAGTCCCTTATTTTAATAACGTCTTTGTCAGACATTTTCTGTCCATCCACATACATGGGATCACCACAAATATCTCCATTGTTTGCTAGAAGTTTTTTATATAAAAAACTTTCAGTTGCGTTATACTTTATAATATTTTGGTCATTGCAGATACTTGTATTAGGTTTTAAAGTTAAACCGGAATAAGTATCAAATCGCCATTCTGATCCCGAAGTATGACATGAACCACATTTGTTTTTTATTAAAATTTCTTTTACATCTTCATAAACCGGCACACAAAATTCGGGAGCGCCAAATGTAATCCATGACTCTATAGACAGCAGGTCAGAATCACTTATTTTTTGATTAGCTAGTGGCATAGCATTTCCACATGACGAAGGTCCGCCATTTAGTTTGTCAATCAGCAGACTTTCATTTGGTCTTCCATGTCTGATGATAGGACCATAACATTGTGATTGTTTAAAAATATCTTCATATTTTTCGTAACTCCAGTCGGATTGATAACTTTGATTACTATGACAGGAATTGCATTTGTTTTTATCAAGTAATGATTTGATATCCTGAAAACTAAAATGTTTTTTTCCATTTATTTCACACGATTGTCCTTCGGCTGTGGATAAGCATCCAACTGACAATAAACAAAACCATATGTATAAAAGAGTTTTCAGACCTTAAAAATTTAATCAAATATAAATCAATATTTTGGCTAATAGTAGACAATGTAAAAAAGAAATGCTAAAATGTTTATTATTTGACAGATTTTACATAAGGTAAGCATTATTGTAGCACATTATTCTATTCGATACAATTCAAATATTTTATTTAGTTAATAAAGAAAGGGCCTCGTGGGCCCTTTCTTTATTAACTAATCTTTAGATTATTTTTTTAACAAATCACGGATTTGAGTCAACAGCTCTTCCTGAGTCGGGCCGGCTGGAGCTGGTGCAGGCTCTGCTTTTTTAGAAGCATTCATTGCTTTGATCAACATAAACATAACAAAAGCTACGATCAAAAAATTCAATATAGTTCCAATTAAAGTTCCGTATAAAATGGCTGATTCAGGGGTAGTAATTACACCTGCGGCATCAACCACTGCTGGAGATAGAATAAATTTGGCAGTACTTAAATCGCCCAATTGGAAGATTTGACCAAAAATAGGCATAAAAATACCATCGACAAATGCAGAAGTAATGCCCCCAAATGCTGTTGCCATTACTAAACCGATTGCAATGTCAATAAGGTTGCCTTTCATTGCAAAATCTTTAAATTCTTTTAACATAATGTTTTGTTTTAAATGATGAAAAAAATGTGATTATATGACGAAGATAATAAAAAAAGTAACACAGATTAATAAACTTAAACTTATTATTGTACATAAAAAAGCCAATCATTTTATAAACGATTGGCCATTAATATTTAAAGATTAAGAATAAATTACTTGTTAATCTCTGCTCTTATTTGATTGAGTGCGGAACCCCATTTTACCCATTCGATCTGAGCTTGATTGTACGTGTGGGCAACCTCTAAGTACTCATCTTGTCCATCAGCATGGTGCAATTGAATCAACAAATTTTTTCCTGGTGACATTGTCTCAAAACCAAGAATGGATATTGAGTCATCCTGCCTTATTTTGTCATAATCCATCGGGTTTGCAAAAGTTAAGGCAAGCATTCCCTGCTTTTTTAAATTTGTCTCGTGAATACGGGCAAAGGATTTTACGACTACGGCCTTAACACCCAGGAATCTTGGTTGCATTGCTGCATGTTCCCTCGATGATCCTTCTCCATAATTTTCTTCCCCAAAAACAATTGTTCCTATCCCCGATTTTTGATAAGCGCGGGCTGAATCGGGCACAGGCATATATTTATTGTCAATAAGATTTAAGACATTATTTGTTTCATCATTAAACGCATTTACAGCCCCTATCAAAGTATTGTTGGCAATATTAGCCAAATGCCCTCTGTATGTCAGCCACGGACCGGCCATAGAGATGTGGTCCGTAGTACATTTACCTTTAGCTTTTATAAGCAGGCGCATGCCTACTACTTGGTCAGTTGTGATTTGTTCAAATGGTTGCAGCAATTGTAATCTATCGGATTCAGGATTAACTTTGACTATCACACCTCTTCCGTCAGCAGCAGGCGTAATGAAACCGGCGTCTTCAACAGCGAAGCCCTTAGGTGGAAGTTCAAGTCCTTTTGGTTCTTCAAGCATGACTGACTCACCGCTTTCATTAACGAGGCTATCTGTAAGAGGATTGAAGTCCAATCTGCCTGCCAAAGCTATTGCCGTCACAATCTCAGGAGAAGCTACAAATGCATGTGTATTAGGATTGCCGTCAGCTCTTTTAGAAAAATTCCGGTTGAAAGAGTGGATGATGGTATTTTTTTCTTTTTTGTCAGCACCGGCCCGATCCCATTGACCTATACATGGACCACAGGCATTGGCAAAAACAGAAGCCCCTATTTTTTCAAATGTATCAATAAATCCATCACGCTCAATCGTAAACCTAACTTGTTCAGATCCGGGTGTGATGGTAAATTGAGACTTTGTTTTTAAGTTTTTATCCACTGCTTGTTGCGCCAGAGATGCAGCTCTGGAAATATCTTCATAAGATGAGTTGGTACATGAACCGATCAGGCCTACTTTTACTTCAACCGGCCAATCTTTTCCTTTGTCTTTGAGAACTTCCTTCATTTTTGAAATGGGAGTGGCAAGATCAGGAGTGAATGGTCCGTTTATATAAGGTTCCAATTCTGACAGATTAATTTCAATCACCTGATCAAAATATTTATTTGGATCTGCATAACATTCATAATCACCACGTAAATGTTCAGCAATTTTGTCCGCCAGGGCAGCCACATCAGCCCTGTCAGTTGATGCGAGATATCGTGACATCGATGCATCATATCCAAAAGTAGACGTAGTAGCACCTATTTCAGCGCCCATATTACAAATTGTACCCTTACCGGTACATGATATGGAGTCGGCTCCGTCTCCAAAGTATTCAACTATAGCTCCTGTGCCACCTTTTACGGTAAGTATACCTGCAACTTTAAGTATTACATCTTTTGGTGAAGACCAGCCAGACAATTTACCCGTAAGTTTGACACCAATTAATTTTGGCATTTTAAGCTCCCATGCCATACCTGCCATAACATCCACAGCATCTGCGCCACCCACACCAATTGCAATCATGCCAAGGCCGCCGGCATTAACCGTATGAGAATCTGTACCAATCATCATACCTCCGGGGAAAGCATAATTTTCAAGGACAACCTGATGGATGATGCCCGCACCTGGTTTCCAGAAACCTATGCCATATTTGTTGGATATGGATTGTAAGAAGTCAAATACTTCTGAATTTGTATCCAGGGCGCCTTTCAAATCAACGTCAGCATTAAATTTTGCCTGAATCAGGTGATCACAATGTACCGTACTGGGCACGGCTACCTTTGACCTGCCAGCCGTCATGAATTGTAGTAGTGCCATTTGGGCAGTAGCATCCTGCATGGCAACCCGATCAGGTGCAAAAAAGACATAATCCTTACCCCTTTTGTAATCCTGTAAAGGAGAATCAGCATGCAAATGTGCATAAAGTATTTTTTCTGAAAGCGTCAAAGGTCGACCCAAAGTTTTTCGGGCAGCCTCAATTTTTGCAGGGAAGGCATCATATGCTGCCCGTATCATTTCAATATCAAATGCCATATTAGTTTAGCTTAATGGTTTAAAAGTGTCACAAATTTAATATTATTAACAATAAAAAAACCATTATGACTAAAAAGAGGACAATGAAAAATTTATTTTAACTATTATGAGCTAAGTATTGTATACCTTTGGCCAGCTAGTGCTTTATAAATGTATAATAATCAATTATTTATAATTTTAATTGTTAATGTTAAAAATAGTAATATTATACATTAGACGATTTTCACAATTTTTTTTCTAATGATCAGATGTATCTAAGCTTATGACCTTACAGGACCAGAAATTTGAAGACCTTATCGAAGGTATTTCGATCCGTGGCTACGCCATTTGCGATGATTTTTTGAGTGCTCAGGAAGTTGCCAATCTTATGATTACGTTTATGCTAAGGTATAATGCAGGCAAGTTTAAAGCAGCCGGCATTGGCAAACGAAACGAATTTCACCTGGAGAAACGAATAAGGGGAAATGAAATTCTATGGCTGGAAACAGATTCAGTCGATGCTGCAGAAAGGGTATTACTGGACAGGAATAGTGATTTTGTAAGTTATCTCAACAAAACTTGTTTCCTTGGTATCAAGGACACTGAAATCCATTTTGCAAAGTATGACATTGGGAAATTTTATAGTCGGCATCGTGATGTTTTCCAGGCACAAAAGGGAAGGGTATTATCCATGATTTATTATCTTAACACTCATTGGGTGCCTGCTGATGGCGGAAATTTAATCATTTATACCAACAAAAAAAATATAGAAACAGCCATTACTATTGCCCCGATTGCCGGAAGGCTGGTTTGTTTTGAAAGTGAAAAACTGGATCATGAGGTCACTGAAACGTTTGCCGAAAGATTTAGTGTGACTGGTTGGCTATTGAATTAGATATCTTATCTTCGTTCAAAAAAATATTAAGGCATGTTTTCAGATTATGTTAAACTTGGGAATGAACACATTTTAGATCCAAACGGATATGATCATATACTATTTGTGGCTACCTTATGTGTGTTTTATAGCTTGGATCAGTGGAAAAAAATATTGATTTTAGTAACCGCATTTACACTTGGCCACACCCTTACTTTGGCACTTTCAGCACTAAACATAGTACAGATCAGTCCGGCATTGGTAGAAATATTAATACCGATCACGATCATAATAACTGCGGTGTCAAATATTTATGCTGTAAAAAACAAAACCGAAACCTCCAGACATGTGATCATAAATTATATTATCCCATTAGGATTCGGATTGATACACGGACTTGGATTTTCAAACTACTTTAAAGCTATAATTGGTGAAAGTGAAAGCGTCATCATGCCGTTATTTGCCTTCAATATTGGTGTGGAAACAGGTCAGATTGTCATCGTTTTTATGGTCATGATGGCAGGATATTTTTTGGTCAACATTTTAAAACTAAAGAAACATATCTGGACCATTTCAGTATCGTCGATAGCCATCATTATCTCAGTGTTTTTATTGTTAGGAAAATTGAATTGACATTAACAAGCAATGTTTTTGGGGTACATGGGTGACACTGCATAGCATAGAACTTAATGTAGTTTTTGGTCATATCAGGCGGTATTTTTCCGGCTTACTTCCTGTTCTTTCGATTATTTTTCGCGCCTCCAAATCAAGTTTTACGGTTTCGCCATACCATTGTACTCCGCCTTCAAAATCGTCTTTTACATTGGTATATAGTTTTTCCATAAGTTCGGAATGTGTGGGTTCAAAATCATGTAATATAGCTATAATATTATCTTTTATAATCTTGTATTTTTTAAGAGATATACTTTTATTTGTCTTGCCCGGAAGTGGGTGAAGTGTTTGAATTTTTTCCTCTTTCATATTCATTTGTAATCAATTATTTGGTGTAAATGATGTTTTAGATGAAATGGATTATCATTTGCAAGACCAAACCCATTTATCGAGACCATAAGAAAAGCCATTTAAACTATAATGCCACCATTCTGTACGGATTGATGAGAAACCATAAGCTTCCATGGTGGATTTGAGCAAAAAGCGATTTTTTATGATATCAGCAGGCAATTTTGAATAATCCTGATGGGCCTCGGGGCCAAAAAAATCAAACCCAGTGCCCATATCCAGCTCATTGCCGTTTTTATCTACAATAGTCAGGTCTACGGCAAGGCCACGACTATGCATAGAACCCTTTTCAGGTGGTGTAACATAACTTGGGTCCGGGACAATATCCCACAATCTTTGTTGATAAGGCCTTGGTCTGAAACAATCAAATACTTTTAGTCCGTAGCCATATTTTTTGTTAAGTTCAGCATGAATTTGTATCAATTTGGCGGTGGCTTCTGGCCTCATAAAACATCTGGGGCAGTCATATATTTGTTTTTTAGTAAAATTATTGGTTGTTGCATATCTAATGTCAAGTAATATGCCTGAAGCATCAGTAGTTATTTCTTTCCATCCATCCGGTACAGGCTTGGCCTCAACTATTTTTTTAGTAGCGTACTGAGGTGCTTTATCTGTTGCTTTTTCTTCTTTGGTTTTATTGGTCGATGTATCAGAAGTTTTAGATTTGCAATGACACAAAGCCAAGGATAAAGATATTATGACCAGCTTTGAGAAAATGTGCTTGTACATTTATTTTTATTTTATTTATCTAATGTTTATCTGTAAATGGTCTTAAGCTCTTTCAATTTTTCATCAAACCAAATGATCTGGTCATGAACATATTTCTGACGGTTGCCCAATTTTTTGAAAGCCGGCAAAAAGACAGACTTTTTATATGGGAATGGTTTATCTATCCGATGGCCATCTTTATTGACCAATAACAGCTGCTCAATACTGTTGCCACTGAGCATCAGAAAATAATCTTCTTTGGGCCCGGCAATGGACTGATCAACTTCATTATGTTCATTTAAACATACATCTCTGCGGCCTTGAAGAAAAACCTTATACAAAGAATCAGGAACAAAATATACACTTGAACTATGATAATGAGTTTTAAATCCTGAATATAAAATATCAAAAAACTTTTTATTTTCTGTAATGGTTTCATTAAGCTTTTTGCGGAGATTCGACTTCTCCTTATTTGAGATTGAAGGATTGGCCAGTGTTTTTTTTAAGTATTTTATTTTGTTGCTCTGTGTGGCTACACGTACGACCAAACCGGAATTGTGTAATGATATGGCTGCTTCGTAAGCATTTGTAGTGGCTTCTGAAAAGTTTTTTTTGTTGTTTGCCTTTCCTTCTGTATTTAGTTCATTATCAGGTTCTACATAATTGTTAAACATTTGTACTGACTTTTCTATTTTCCTGTTCCCTTTGCTTGATATTGGCAAGCCCAGCACAAAAATACCAAGACCTATTCCCCCAACTGTATAGTTTTTTTCACCACCCGACATAAGTTTACCAATATTGAAACCTATCAATCCGGCACCAATACCGGTTAAAATATCTCCGACGATTTTATTATTATTGCCGCCTTTAAATGTCTTCAAAGCAGCATCATTTGAAGACATATATGTTTTAAAATATTTTTTTGACACTTCCTGGCTGTCAATTTTATATATATTGCTCCAAGTGCCGGAGGATACACTGAGTGTTTTTTTTTGAGCGCCGGCAAATACACTAAGCAAGATAAAACATAGTATCCAAAGCATGTTATGCTTATTATTCATTTGTATAAAACTGTGCTTTTTCATTACTTAGTTTGTAATAAATTATTATTGATTGGAATGGAGAATCTCTAAATAAAACGCGAAGTTAAGATTTAGTTAAAAACAGTATCAAATTTATGGTCTAAATTGTTCCTTTGTTAATTTTGCGGACAATTGACACACCAAGGTAACATAGGGATATAAAATCTTTCTAAGGTATTTTTTTAACCTTTGTCCGAAAGTAAATGAAGTTTTTTATTTTTTATTTCTAATATTTGCACTCTTTGATGAAAAGTGTATGGATCAAAATCGAATCAGGGTCCAAATTAAGTATCATTTAATTTATAAAGTAAAAGACATATGCAGACATCTATAGATATAGAAGCATTAAACCAACAGATTTATATTGACAGTGCATTTATGGAAGTGCTTAATGCAGAAACGTCAAAGGTCATTGTAGGACAAAAACATATGATCGACAGGCTGATTTTGGGTTTATTGGCTAAAGGCCACGTCTTATTGGAAGGCTTGCCGGGTTTAGCAAAAACGCTTTCCATCAAAACATTGGCAGCGGCCATACATGCAGATTTCAGCAGGATTCAGTTTACACCTGATTTATTGCCTTCAGATATTATTGGCACTATGATATACAACCCGGGCAAAAATGAATTTACGGTTAGAAAGGGACCTATTTTTGCCAATTTTATACTGGCGGATGAAATAAATCGAGCTCCGGCTAAGGTGCAGAGTGCTTTGCTGGAGGCTATGCAGGAAAAACAAGTCACTATTGGTAAGGAAACTTTCAAACTGGAAGAACCTTTTCTGGTGCTTGCTACGCAGAATCCGATCGAGCAGGAAGGAACCTATCCACTGCCCGAAGCTCAGGTAGACCGCTTTATGCTCAAGGTTAATATAGGATATCCTTCGAGAGAAGAAGAACGTATGATCATTCAAAAAAATATTCTTGGCGAGATCACTCAAACCATAAATGCCGTAATCAAACCACAAACTATCATTAAGGCACGTGAGTCGGTTAAGAAGGTCTATATGGACGAAAAAATTGAAAATTACATTCTGGATATTGTCTTTGCCACACGAGAACCGGAAAAATACAAATTGGACGCCTTAAAACCTCTTATAAGTTATGGCGCTTCACCAAGGGCAAGTATAAATCTTGCTATCGCAGCTAAAGCCCATGCTTTTATGCAAAGACGTGGGTATGTGATTCCTGATGATGTGCGTAATGTATGTAAAGATGTAATGAGGCACCGCATCGGATTGAGTTATGAAGCTGAAGCTGAAAATGTTACACAGGAAGACCTGATTACAAAAATCATCAATACCATACCTGTACCATAATCCACAAGAGATATTGAATCACAACAATCAAATATGGACCATCATTATGTTTACTGTCTTGTTTTATGGATCAGTTCAGGCTCAGGCTGTCAAAACAAAAGCAGATGTAAGAAGTATGTTTCCGGTTGAAACACGTGATTTATGGATAAATTACCTCAGTGGGACTCTGGATGGCAAGCATGTAGTTGACATGATCATTGGTACAGATGGGCATACTTGCAAAGGCTTGTACACTATGCGTAGCAGTGGCATCACTTTTATGTTTGAAGGTCATGAGATTGACAAACAACTTAAACTTGTTGAACTAAACAGTGATTTTAAAACGACTGGTTTTTTATTTGGTAATTACGACGGACAAAAGTTTGACGGGCTTTGGATGAACGTAAACAGAAACCTCAGACTTCCATTTAATTTGATTTATGTAAATAGTTTTGAGGACTTTCGACCGTTAAATAATGGCTACCACAATTGGATTCAGCATTATAGCGGAAAAATAAATAATGAACAATGCACGTTGTCCATAATTCGTGAAAACGACGTGTACACGTGTATTGTCAAACAAAACAACGTGCGGTATAAAGATATAATGCCTGCTAAAGAAGGTAGGGTAATCATGCTGGAACTCAACTTTCCTTTGACCGTTCTGAATAAAAAATGGGCCGTGATCGATACATTAAATCTGGATAAGATAGATATCATGCATCTGGATGAAAACGGATATGAAATACTGACACCTTTTAAAAGAGATGCGGGATTGGTTTTAATTGTTATGAATATATTGATTATCAGTCCAGGTTGGATTGTATCAGGCCCCTTTCAGGGAATAAAAAATTTGATCTTTGGATGGAAAGCACTTTCAGGGACTGGATAGGCAGCAGCACTAAAAAACTTAAGGCCATCGAAGTGTCTGACATTGGAACACAGGACCGATGGACACAAACTGCACATGGATGGGTTGAAGTTGATCTTTTTTTGGAAGATATCATCAGCGGCAATATATATATGCAATCATCATGGAAGACCGAAACAGAAAAAATATCATTTATTTTTGACCTTTCAGCTGGCAAGGAAGTGTCTCTGCAGGATATATTTAAGGATGATTTTGATAGTAATAACTATTTTAAAAAGGCAGTTGTTTCCATAAAGAATGAAAAATTATGGAAACAGGATCGCAAAAAATGGTGTGACAAACAAAAATTTGAACATGTTACACTGTCTGAGGAAGGATTTAAATTTACATCGGCTTATAGTACCATTTACGGCGAAGAAGAAATTTTAATTCCTTACAAGGACATAGAGATTTATATAAAGGATAAACGTATTCAGAAAGAATTTTTGAAAAAATGATGGATACAGCAGAATTATTAAAAAAAGTTAGAAAACTTGAGATCAAGACTAAAGGTCTCACCAAACATATTTTTTCCGGGGGCTACCACTCTGCATTTAAAGGTAAGGGAATGTCATTTAGTGAAGTTCGTGATTATGCTTATGGAGACGATGTCAGAAATATTGATTGGAATGTGACAGCCAGAACGGGCGGACCTCATGTTAAAATTTTTGAAGAAGAACGGGAATTGACTGTAATGTTGCTGATAGATGTATCTGCTTCGTCTTTTTTTGGTACGGTATCACGTTTTAAAAATGAAATGATGATAGAACTTGCAGCCGTAATAGCCTTTTCCGCAATCACCAATAATGATAAAGTCGGGGCCATTATGTTTTCTGACCATATTGAAAAGTATCTGCCACCCAAAAAAGGAAAACAGAACATCCTCAGAATAATACGGGAATTATTGCAAATATCGCCGGAAAAAAAAGGAACCAATCTTTCAGAGGCATTAATTTATTTGAATAATATTGAAAAAAAAAGAAGTATTGCCTTTGTTTTATCTGACTTTATGACTGATGGATATCTTCAGGCACTAACCATAGCAGCAAAAAAACATGACGTCATTGGTATACATATATATGACCAGCGTGAAAAACAAATGCCAAATGTAGGCCTGATCAATGTCGAAGATGCAGAATCAGGACAAAAATACATCATAGATACAGGAGATCCGGTCATACAATCTGATTATACAAAATATTTCCAATCAAACGTCGAAAGGTTTTATAAGGATTTTGCATTAGCTAAATCAGATACAATTAGTATAACTACGGAAGATGATTATATAAAAGCCATGCAGATTTTTTTTAAAAAAAGATCAAAAAAATGATGTTTGATAAAAAAAAATTGGCACAAAATATTGGGAAGTGTGTTCTTATAATTTGGATGCTTTGTTTTGGCATAGCTGTAAAATCACAGATTGTTTCCTCTGCTGGATTTGTACCGGATACCGTATTAATAGGTGATGAGGTCTCGGTTGAGATTACCATCACCCTTCCCCGGGGAGTAGTCCTTAAAGGTCTGGATATGGCACCATATCTCCAAATGAAAAATAAAATCTACACTATTGATACAAATTTTATGGATGCCATAGCTGATATAGATGTATTGGATTGGGGTGATTGGAAACATACGGATGTTAAACAAATAATAGGTGCTGAAAAAATCAACATAAAGACAGAAAATAATATCCAAACAATACATAATACCATTAAAATAGCAATCTATAATATGGGTGTTTTTGATATTCCTGGCCCGGAAGTCATTTGTGACCCAAAGTCAGAATCATTGCCGGTAGCAGGGAAATCACTTACGGTCAGACTACCTGAAAGCATCATGAAGCAAGATAGTATTGCCTTTAATCCCATCAATGATATCATGCGTGAGAAAGCAAATATCTCTGATTATTTGATTTATCTCTACTCATTTATAGGTTTATTAATCATGACTATGGTAGGGTATTATTTTTACAAAATAAAAAAGAAAAAAGAATCAATAGCAGTTGTTCCGGAGATGACGATTTTGTTGCCTCATGAAAAAGCACTTCAGGCATTAGTGATGCTGGACCAAAAACAACTTTGGCAAAAAGGAGAAATAAAGATGTATCAAACTGATCTTACTGATATTATCAGGCATTACATTGAGGACAGATATCAGGTGAATGCTCCGGAGATGACCACCGATGAGATCACTGCCTCCTTGCGTAAATTGGATTTTGATGTTGAATACTCAGATGATCTGAGAGAGATTCTCCAGATTGCCGATCTCGTTAAATTTGCAAAAGCGGTGCCTGAAAACGATATACACAGCCGCTTTATGTCAAAAGCAATTGCTTTTGTAGAAAAGACAAAAATAGTCTAATGTAGTTAAAGTATGATCGATTTTATAACAAGTTTGCATTTTGATTCTCCTTTATGGTTTCTGGCATTGTCGGCCATTCCGGCTATGGTCTACTGGCAATACTTTAGTAATAAGGTTTCTGAGCCGACTTTAAGGTTGTCTACAACCCAAGGATTGGACAGAAAAAGAAATTGGAAAATGAAAGTCTACCCTTATTTACCTATTTTATTGATGTTGTCCGTTTTGTTTTTTATTGTGGCATTGGCGCGCCCTCAACTGAGTCTTACAGAAGAAAAAGTCAAAGCGGAAGGCATCGATATCATGATGGTTATGGATTTATCAAGCAGCATGCTTTCAAGAGATTTTGATCCTGACAGATTGGAAGTGAGCAAATTAGTTGCCAGAGAATTTGTGGAAAAAAGAATTCATGACAGAATAGGTTTGGTCGTTTTTTCCGGCGAAAGTTTTACCCAATGTCCGCTAACTACAGATCACAACATTCTTATGGATTTTCTGGTTAATCTTGAAGTTGGCATGCTTCAGGATGGTACGGCAATTGGCATGGGTCTGGCTACTGCCGTAAACAGGTTGAAAGACAGTAAGGCAAAATCCAAAATTATCATCTTGCTTACAGATGGGGTCAACAATGCAGGTTATATCAATCCAAACACGGCAGCTGAGATAGCACAACAATACGGTGTGAAAGTGTATACAATTGCGGTCGGAAGTATTGGTCAGGCATTGTCACCTGTCAATAGAAGAAGTGATGGAGAATATATGTTTGCTATGGCAAACGTTGAGATTGACGTTGAGTTATTGAAACATATTTCTCAGCTTACCGGCGGCAAACATTTTAGAGCTGTTGATAGGGCTAGCCTTGAAGAGATATATTCGGAAATAGATCGTCTGGAAAAAACCGAAATTGAAGTAAATGTTTACAAAAGATATAAAGATGAATTCAGGATCTTTTTGTATGCCGGCTTTGTGCTGTTTTTGACATGGTGGCTATTTAAGCAAACCGCTTTCAGAACATTTAGTTAATACAATTTTTAAAAAAAAATGTTTAAACTGGAAAACACGACGGCCTTATATTTACTTGCAATCATACCTCTGATGGCCTTGATTTTTTATAGTGGATTAAAGAAACTGGATTCAAGGAAAAAAACATTTGGTCATCTTCCCTTAGTCAAGAGTCTGATGACGGGACGATTTAGGTTTAGTCCATTGATTTACTTTCTTTGGATAGTAGGTATCGTCCTTTGTCTTATTATGGCCATAGTCAATCCTCAATGGGGATATAAAAAAGAAAAAGTCAAAGTAGATAAAAGCGATATTATGATTGCGCTGGACATTTCGGCGAGTATGAATGCCACAGATATAAGTCCCTCCAGATTGGAAAAGGCCAAACGATTTGTCGAGGCCTTGATTGAGTCACGTAAAGGAGACCAGATTGGTTTGATTCTGTTTGCCGGAGGTGCTTACCTGCAAATGCCGCTTACGTCTGATTACGCTGCTGCTGAATTATTTGTCAGAGCAGCAAATACTGAAATGGCAGGTACTCAGGGCACTGCCATTGGCGAAGCTATAGCCCTTGCCAGACGAAGTGTCCTTTTAAAGGACAAACATCAGCGAGCACTTATAATGATCACAGACGGCGAGGATCATGATGAAGAGGCACTTGATCTTGCCAAAGAATCGGTCGATGATGGTTGGAATATTTTTACCATAGGTGTCGGTACAAATGAAGGTAGTTTTGTTCCTGTCAACAATGAAGGCCGTGAGGAATTTAAAGTGGATGAAGCAGGTAACCCCGTAAAATCAATTCTTAATGCATCTTTGCTTAAAAACCTGGCAGACAATGGTAATGGTTCATTTTATATTTTGAATGACGGTAGTGATATCATTTCGAATTTAAATACCCAGCTGGAAAAAATGCAAAAAAGATCGGTGGAAGTCAAATCATTTACGGAATTCAGAAGTTTTTATCAATATTTTCTCGGTATAGCTTTGTTGATGATGCTTGCTGGATATTTTGCCATGTCAATAACGGGTAAAAAAACAGATTTGTATGAAAAATAAGTTTTATAATTTGATTATTTTTTTCAATCTGTGCCAGATAATGGGCTTCGGGCAGTCTGCACATAAAAGTTTACGTGATGGTGATATGTTATATGGTTTTGGTAAATTTTCAGAAGCTGAAACAGCCTATAGAAAAGCAGAAAGTGCAGACCCCGGACTAAAACCTTCATACAATCTGGGTAATTCATTAATGAATCAGGAACGATACGATGAAGCTGTTAAAAAGTACGAAGATGCGGCATCCAAAGCCAGTACTAATTCTGATAAAGCTAAAATCTATCACAACCTTGGCAATGCTTTGTTTAAAAAAGAACAGTTTCAGGAAAGTATCAACGCTTTTAAAAATTCATTAAAGTATGATGCAACGACCAAGGCCACTAAAGAAAATCTGGCAATGGCTCAAAATGAGTTAAAGAAAAAACAACAGCAAGAAAAAAAGAATAAAGATAAAAACGAAGATAAAAACAAGGACCAGGAAGACAAAAATCAACCAAATAAAGACGACCTAAACAAAAGCGATGATCAGAATAAGAGTGATCAGGAGAAAAATAAAGATGATGAGCATCAAGCTCAAAACAACCAAAGAGAAAAGGATCAACAGGGAGATACCGGATCAGACAAAAAAATGACGAAGCAGGATGCTAAAAAACTGCTGGAGATTATGGATAATGAAGAAAAAAAAGTACACCAAAAAATGCGGCGGGTAGAGGGTAGTGTTAAAAAGCCCAAGAAAGATTGGTAAACGATTGATGATTAGGATTGTTTAATTTTTAGAATAAAATTTATTAATGCATGTTTAATAAAAAATTCCTCCTTATAATTTTTGTTTACATTTCATCGATTTCGGCAATTTTTTGCCAAAAAAGCAGTTTGACCGTTACTGTAGATAAGGATACTGTTGTATTAAATGAAATGATCAAAGTTGAATTTATGCTGGACAATCTGACAGGCAATTTTGTAGCCCCTGATTTTGTTGGTTTTCAGCTTGTTTCCGGACCAAATACCTCATCCAGTTTCATGATGGTTAACGGAAAAGTTAGCCAGAAAAAATCATATGGCTACATACTTTTACCTACCCGCACAGGTTTATTGAAAATAGGTTCAGCAAGTGTAGAAGGTGATGGAAATTCTATTGCAACCGAACCAATCAACATTCAGGTTGAGGCGTCAGGAACAGAAAGGTATTCAAAAAATACAACAAAAAAGTCATATAACTACGAATCAGACTCAGGAAAAGATAGTATCCCTGAATTAAAAAAAACGAAAAAAAGGGTTTTGAAAAAAATATAAGCATTGGATGATGATGTTGAGATTTAAAATATTTGCCGTAATATTATATTTGTTTTGTTGCTATTTGCCACCAATATTTGGACAAAATATAAAATTTTACATGGCAAGTGATAAAGATGTCGTGACAACAGGCGAGGCATTTATGTTACAGGTGGTACTTGAGAATATTGAAGGCAGCAACATGAAATTACCTGATATCAGCCCATTTAAAATCCTTCAGGGACCATCAACGTCCAACCAAATGAGTATCATAAATGGAGCCAGGTCAAGTAGTATCTCATATCAATATCTCATCTCAGCCCCTGCTGCCGGCAAGTATGCATTAGGACCTGCGACAATAAAGGCTGGCGGGAAGGTATTAAAATCCAATATTCTGAATATTGAAGTGGTTTTAACAAAACCAACTAAAAATATTTCAGGACTGGATACCAGTAAAGAAACTTTGATCCGACTCGAAGTATCAGATGATAATGCTTATATCGGGCAACAAATTGTGGTCAACTATGTATTGTACACCAGACAAAATATTGAATCTTATGAACTGTTGAATGAACCTGACTACGAAGGTTTTTATGCGCAACCCGTCCAGGACATTAAGGAGCAACCGCAAAGAAAGACCATAAACGGAAAAGAATACCACAGACAAGTCCTGAGAAAAACGATTTTATTCCCTCAGAAAGTTGGAAAATATACTTTTGGTCCGGTCAATTGCACACTCGATATTCCGGTTGATGGAGGATCGTCCTTTTTTTTTAGGGATGTAAGAAAGGAACAAACAACAACCAACGCAATTTCAGTAAATGTAAGACCATTGCCGGAACCGGCGCCTTCCAGTTTTACAGGCGCTGTTGGAATGTTTGATATGAAGGCCAACATAGTAAAATCAACCGTTGTGGTCGGTGAGGCCATAACCATCCAAATGGAAATAACCGGAGATGGGGATACAAAGATAGTACAGCCACCTAAATCAGAACTCATACCAGGACTGGAAGCGTATGAACCTTCAATAATTCGCGACGAAACTTTTTCAAGGAGTGATAAAATCAATATGCTAAAGACATTTGAATTTTTGTTTGTTGCCTCCAAAGATACCATTTACAACATTAAGACTGACTTTACATATTTTTCCCCTGATAAGGGAAAATACGAAACCATTTCATCCGGTCCGTTTACAGTTACAGTACTTAAAGCAAGCGGTGTAGTTAATCCTCCTGACAATAGTAGTCCCGCTTCAGATTTACTGTCTCCTATGTCACAGGAAAACAAGTTGGACGAATCAGGCCGTCCGTTTTTTGCTTCTACAAAGTATTTTATGATTTTAAGTGCTATTTTATTGTTTACAGCATTTGGGGTGGTTTTTCAAAAAAGAAGATTGTCCAAAGAAGAAGCACAGGCGATTTCAGAGTCAAGTTCAAAAGTGTAGCTTTACGTAATCTTGAGAAAGCAGATGTTTTTAAGTCACAAAAAAACAATGCTGCTTTTTTTGAAGAGATAGCCCTGGCTACTACAGGATATATCCAAAAAAAATTCAATATTCCTAATGAAGCTTTGGGATTAAGCGAGGTGAAGGCGCATCTTGCTTCTTCAGGTGTCAATGATGCTGTGATTGGTCAGTATGCTTTTATTCAACAAAGAAGTGAATTAGCCAGATTTGCAGGACAATTTGGGGATATTGACGGGGTGTATGAGATGGCTACTCAACTGATCATGGATTTAGAAAGTTAACATCAGGAATAATTACAAATTCCAGGACCCAACTTACAATAAAACAAAAAGAGCACCCTTATGTGAGAAAGGAATGCTCTTCAGTCTTGGTTATTAAAAGAGTAAAATTCTTTGACGCCGAATATATTATTCTGCGTAATATCTTATCATCGAATTGATATCTTTATTTAATTTCAGTTCAGGCGCAATATCAAATATCATTGAATGCTGATCATAATCTTCCATCAGTGCTTCTTCAAGCAATTCAAGGCATTCAGACTTGTTTTTCATAAAAAAGTTTGTTACAGCTCTGCAATAGATTAAATCAGCACCATATGTATGATCTTCTGCCTCATCCAAAACCCTTAAGGCTTCATCAAATAGTCCAAGTTTTATCAGAAAACAAATATACTCTTTCCAGTATAAAGTTTCTTCCGGACCTGTTTCAGTAGCCAACTGAAAATTTATAGTTGCTTTATTATAATCTTCGACTGCAAGGTAAGCTTTGGCCAAACCAAGGTAATATTCCTCCCGTCTATTTTCCAATTCAATGGCTTTATGATAAGCATTGATGGCATTGTACCATACCTGATCTTTAGCATAACATTCACCTAAAAGGAAATATGCTTCGTCATTATATCCGTCAAGTTTAATTGCTTTCAAAAGCCACTGTTTGGCTACGCTGATTCGGTCAAGATAAATATAACAATGCGCTATATTAACCATTAATTCATTATTGGGACCAAATCTGTTGTTTGCATCCACATAAATCTCAAGCGCCTTTTCATAATTTTTAATTTGAAGGCAGGTGTCCGCACAATCCAGATATCCACTTTCAAATTCAGGATTAATAATAAAAGAATATTCCAGTGCTTCTACGGCTTTTTCATATTCCCATATACAGTTATATCCATGACCAAGATTATACCAGGCCTGATAATTATAAGGGTCTTTATCAATAATAATCTTATGCAGGGCAACACTATCTTCATATCTTCTGGATAGTTCAGCACTTATCCAGATTCTTTCCATGGCTTCTTCGTTTTTACTATCTATAAGTACTGCCTTTGATAACGAGTCGTACATAGAATTATATTCTTTCATATGTTCAAATATAAAAGATTCGGCAATAAGTATATCTACAGAATCACTCTTGGTCGCACCAAGTGTAAGCTCTTCAAGAATTTCCTGAGCAGCAGAAAAATCTTTTTTTATGGCATAAGCCCGTGCTTTTATAATACATATTTCGCGCTCAAAAGGGGCAATATTTTCAGCTATTTCAAGAATTTTGAGACAGTCATCAACCTTATTACTGTTAAGAAGTAACCTGGCTTTAATGATATAAAATTCTGATCTGTATTTATATTGGTCGATGGCATAATCTACAACTTCCAATGCCTTCTCAAATAAGTATTCTTCCTCGTAATATTCTAAAATTTGTAAATACACTTTTTCATCTATATACCCGACATCTCCTTGTTCAAATTTACCCTCAAAATCAGATACGAGGTTTATTAGGGCTAGGTCTCGTTTTATTTTGTTTTCCATACGTATATTAATGTGTCTGGGATTAAAAACGGTGTAAATATAGAGAATATTAATTCATTGGTATCTATTTGAAAAAACTATTTATCCACATTTTTAAAGTTTTTTTTAGTATATTTATTTATTATATGTAATTGATAATCAACAAGTTGTGTAAATATAGAATTTTTAAGTGTTAATTAAAGCATTATGGAACACATGTTAATACATGATGCAAATATGTTAATTGAAAACCAAAATGTAACATTTTAAGTACAGTTTTTAGTCCATCTTGAACTAATTTAGACTTTCAAAACAAATTTTATGAATTTTTTTTTCAAAAATTACATTTCAAAAGGCCTGATCTATTGATATTAAGTCATAAAAAAGGACTTGATATGATCAATTATAGAGCCAGTTTCTTTTTCAGATTGTTTGACTTGTATGGTGTATGCACCTAAGGAAGATCCTGTTGCTTCTTTAAGTATCATTAATCTTGAAGACTTGTCAACGCAGGATTTAATGAATGTATTAAGGAGAATAATTTCGTTTTCAGCATCATTTTTTTCAGGAGAATATACTTGAAATACACCTTGTTGATTGCTTATAAAAAATGCTTTTGCCAGTGATTTTTTTTAGGATTTTCTACTTTGAGACTGAAACCAATACCTCGTTGTATGGCATTGTAAAATAGCCTGTAAAGTATATTTTTATCAGCTTCGCTCAAAGCGTCTTTTCCCAGAAAAATTTCCGGTTTACCGACATTGCTGAATACGTAATCATTTATTGATATTTGGTTTAATATTGATTTTACCGGTTCGGTATATTTATCAAAAATGGCTTCATATCCATCTGACATATCGATACAGGATATTTTTTTTATTGTTTTTGGCTCCGGAATATATTCAGTTATCTGATCATTAAAAGCATAAAAAGTATTGAAATATTTTATTTCCCAAAGTCTATAAAATGATAATATCCGTTTTTCTGAAATTTCGTTAACAGTATATGGTCCTAAAAAAGGTAACAGGGATTTCTGTAAAGCATTCAATTTTGTTCTGGGCACTGGCATGACAGATTGATAGTCACCTTCAACAAAAGCATCCCATTCTTTTACCACACTTTTAAGGTACCAGTAATAACCAAATACATTACCATTTTGTGCATAATGTACCGTGCCATTCCATTTGTTTTTATCTATTTCTTCAAATGGAACAAATCTGATATTCATGATTTTATTGGTATAATGGGAAATCTAACATATAAGTGTTGACTTTGTTTTTAATGTCGAGCAACATCTTGTCATTGTCTTTATGCATCATTGCAGTATCCATCCATTCGACTACCTGCTCACAATCAGCTTCCTTAAACCCTCTGGTAGTGATTGCAGCCGTTCCTACCCGAATACCTGATGTATACAAAGCTGGTCTTGAATCAAAAGGAACCATATTTTTGTTAATGGTAATGTCTGTTTTTATTAAGGCATTTTCAGCTTCTTTTCCTGAAAGGTCCATTGTCTTCGGTCTTAAATCAATCAACATCAAGTGATTGTCGGTACCATCTGATATGATTTGATATCCCTTACTTCTGAACGCCTTTGCCATAGCCTGAGCATTTGCCATGACTTGTTTCCCATATGTTTTGAATGATTGCTGTGATGCTTCTCCAAAAGCTATTGCTTTAGCTGCAATGACATGTTCCAATGGACCACCCTGCATACCCGGGAAAACAGCACTATTTAGAATGGTTGACATCATCACAACATCACCTTTTTTGGTCAACCGACCCCAGGGATTTGGGAAGTCTTTTCCCATCATGATGATTCCTCCTCTTGGCCCCCTCAATGTTTTATGCGTCGTGGAGGTTACGATGTGACAATGCTGCATTGGGTCAGCAAGAAGATCAGCGGCAATCAGACCGGCAGGATGTGCTATGTCAGCCAATAATAGAGCGCCAACTTCGTCTGCTATGGCCCTGAATCCGGCATAATCCCAGTCTCTGGAATAAGCAGAAGCACCACATATTATAAGCTTAGGTTTCACTTCGCGGGCTTTTGTCGCTACTTTACCCATATCAATTCGTCCGGTTTCCTGTTCAACGCCATAAAAATTTGCCTGATACACCTTACCGGAAAAATTTACTGAAGAACCGTGAGACAAATGACCACCATGTGACAAGTCAAAACCCAGAATTGGGTCACCGGCTTGCAATAGACCTAAAAAAACTGCTGCATTCGCCTGGGCGCCGGAATGTGGTTGAACATTGGCATATTCGGCACCAAATAATAAACACAATCTGTCGATAGCTATCTGCTCTATCTGATCCACCACTTCACAACCGGCGTAATACCGTTTGCCAGGGTAACCTTCAGCATACTTATTGGTCAGGCAACTGCCCATGGCATTAATGACGTCCTGAGAAGTGAAATTTTCTGATGCAATCAATTCGATTCCATGTCTTTGTCGCTGTAACTCGTCCTGTATAAGATGATTGATAACCTGGTCCATATGATTAATTTTAGTACATTGTTAATCCTAAAAAATTGCAAAGGTAAGTTAAAGACATAATTTTAAAGATATTAAGCGCTAAACAATTTTACATTTTTAGTTTAAACCCAGATTACGCATTAGACTTTATTCGAATGGGAATATGACAAAATAGTTGGTATTGCTCGGAGATTTTATCCCGCAGATGTAGCTAAAGCTACAATGAGGACATAAAATTGAGAACGATGACAAATATGAAGTCAGATTTTCATGTAGTTAATTTCTAATGCGCATTCTGGGTTAAACCGTATTTATGCAATGGAATTCGTGATGAGAGCCTAAATTGCAATAAATCAGCAACTTAGCTGCTAAAAGCATAGAACCGTTATGGTTACAGAAGATAAGTTGTCCGCCGCGGCGGATCCTGATTTGCAGCAAGTTAGGTTCCGAATAGATTTTCTATTGGATATTTACGGTTAAATAAAAAAGACCCTGCAACAGCACTGTCGCAGGGTCTTTTTAAATATGGTTACTTTAAAGATATTATTTAATACCCAAAGCTTTTAAAGTTTCGAAATCAAGACTTCCAATTGGTAAGTTATTAGCCGTTTGGAATTTCTTAAGTGCAATTTTAGTATCTTTTCCGATTACATTATCTACGCCTGCAGGTCCAACATCATATCCTCTGTCAATAAGGGCTTGTTGTACTCTTCTCACCAGACTTGTGGTGATATCAGCATCGCACACTACTTCTTTCCACTCTGTAAATCCACCTGCTTTGATCAATTTTCTCTTAGAGATGGTTTTGTATTCAGCTGCGATGTCAATTGTTTTTGTTGTCGCAGGAGATACAAGTTTTTTATATGTTCTGGTTTCGTAAGCATTAGAACCCATGGCAGTTGCAGGGGAAGCGGATGCATCAGAAACTAATTTCTGATATGATCTTGTAGTATATTGAGCCGCAACATCTGTTTTGGATGAAGAGGCATCAGCTACTAATTTCTCCATTGATACAGTAGCATATTGCGCAGCAACATCTGTACTGGTAGTACTTCCGCTAATATATTTTTTGTATGTTCTGGTCTCATATTTAGCCGGAATTTCTACCATTTCTGTCGTTGCTGGTGAAACCAGTTTTTGCATGGTTCTTTTGCCCATTTTTGCCGGAATGGTAGTTTTACTTGTTGTCGCAGGCGAAACAAGTTTCTGATATGACCTGGTAGTGTATTTGGCAGGTATTGAAACACTTGTAGTAGTTGCACCACTTACTTGTTTCATATATGATCTTGTTTCATATTTTGCAGGTACACTTACACTAGTTGAAGTGGCAGGGCTTTTTACTTTCTGGTATGTTCTTTTGCCGTATTGAGCTGGAACTTCAGTCGTTTTGATACAGTCATCTCCGGTTTGGGTATAGCCTGCAGCACAACCTTTTGCTACTTGTTTAGTATATGTAGTGTAGGTAGCAGGAACTTCTACTACACACCAAACGATACAATCTTCAGGATTTTCAGAAAGACAGTTTTTACTTACTGACTTCTTTTCTCTTCTGGTAGTTGCAGCAGTAAGTTCAACCCTTTCTGTTGTAGTTTCAAATTGCATTGGCATTCTTTCGATCGTAGTGTATGCATCAGCAATTTTAACATCCTCTGTCACTGTCTCATATGTAGCAGGAACAACAGTTAATGTTGTATAAGCATCTTTTACCAATACCTGTTCAGTTACTGTCTCATATTTAGCAGGAACAACAGTCAATGTGGTGTATCCATCTTTTACAAGAACTTGTTCAGTAACCGTTTCATATTTGGCAGGAGTAGCTGAAACGGTTTCATACGCTGCTTCAAGAACAACTTCTTCTGTCACTGTTTCAAATTTTGCAGGAATCACTCTGATCTCTTTGTAAGCATCTTTAACCAAAACCTGCTCTGTCACTGTTTCAGCTTTTGGTGCCAAAACGCTTATTGCAGTCGAAGCATCTTTAGCTAATACCTGTGAGGTTTTTGTCTCAAATTTAGCAGGAGAAACAGAAAGCGTTGATCCGGCTTCTTTTGATAACACTTGTTGCGTAACTGTTTCAAATTTTGCACCTGAAACGCTCAATGTTGAACCAGCTTCTTTTTTTAGTGCTTGCTCAGTAACTGTTTCAAATTTTGCACCGGTCACTTCAACTCTTGATGAAGCACCTTTCACAAGGACTTGTTCAGTTACTGTCTCATACTGATCTTGTATAAGACATTGTGCATAACATTTTCCCGGAACATTTGGTATATTGGGCGTCTGAGCTGACAGGCCCAATGAAATTAAGGTGCATAACCCTAAAAATAAATAATTAAGATTTCTCATGTGTAATAATTGGTTTTAATATTGTAAAAAAAAATACCTGATATTGACTTTCAAAAAGACGGATAAAAATAAAATACCTTACTCTCCGGTGTTATATTTTTATAATTATTTAATAAATCACTAAATAAAACCGTCTTACCGGATTTCAGCAAAATTTTAATTTCACTTTTAAGACTGTCATAAATCGTAATAGTCTCACTTTTTTCCGAAAAAAAATAAAATAACTCTGGTTCTTTGATGTTAAATTTTGACCCAAAATTTCTTTTCACTTCAGAAAAGTCAATTGAGGATTGATTTTCGAGCAACAAAGATATTTTAAATAATTTTCTTTCCAAAAGATTTTTACATAAAAATCTCATTATAAAATCTTCATGACGCACTGATTTTTTAATTGTCCAAAGTATATCCATATCATCAAGTAATAAATAATTGTTGAGAAAAACATCTTTATCCATCCATTTTGAATCTTCTACATTCATTGACAGAAAAAAGTTTAATTCTTCAGAGGATGGGATATCAATATGCTGTTGTACCAGAAATTTAGCTCTCTTCAATATGGAGATAAGCATAACTTCGGCAGATACTACAGTTTTATGCAGATACACCTGCCAATACATCAGACGTCTGGCCATCAAAAATTTTTCTAATGAAAAAAGGCCTTTTTCTTCAATCACCAATTCATCATCAACTACATTCATCATTGTTATAATTCGGTCGTATCCTATGATACCTTCTGCCACACCAGAAAAAAAACTATCTCTTGTCAGATAATCCAATCGATCGATGTCAACCTGACCTGAGATTAACTGATTAAGGAATGGACGATTATATTCACCTTTGAAAATCTTTAAAACCAGACTGAAGTCTTTTCCCAATTCAAGTCCTATTTTTTCAATCACTAATACAGAAATGTCTTCATGATGTATATCCGCTAGCGTATGTTCGAGAGAATGTGAAAATGGTCCGTGACCAACATCATGCAAAAGTATAGCAATACAAGCAGCTTCATATTCCTCCTCGCTAATCAGTACCCCTTTTGATTTGAGAATATCCAGTGCTCTTGTCATCAGATGCAAAGCACCCAGCGCATGTTGAAATCTTGTATGCAATGCACCCGGATATACGTAATGCGACAACGCCTGTTGCGAAATTCTGCGGAGTCGCTGAAAATAAGGATGATCTATGATATCATATAGAATTTCATAGGGAAATCTTATTAAGCCATATATTGGGTCATTAAAGATTTTCTTTTTGTTCATAAGACAAAAATATAATTTTATATCGAACGTTATACCTTTTCATAATGTTTACAAAATAATACTTTGAAACAGTATATAATTACATATAAAAATATAAACTTCTAATAATGGGTGATAAAATAAGAATTTTGTGGGCTGATGATGAGATAGAACTGTTAAAACCTCAATTGTTTTTTTTGGAAAAAAAAGGATATGATGTGGTGACAGTGAGCAACGGACATGATGCACTGGATATCCTTGAAGAAGACGGATCGATCGACATCATTTTTCTGGACGAAAGTATGCCGGGCCTCACAGGTCTGGAGACTCTGAGCAGAATAAAGGTGAAGCTGCCTAATATACCAGTGGTAATGATTACCAAAAATGAAGCGGAAAAAATCATGGAAGAAGCCATTGGTTCCCAAATCGATGACTACCTTATAAAACCGGTCAACCCTAACCAGATATTATTGACATTAAAAAAAATCGTCGACAATAAAAGACTGGTGTCCGAAAAAACAGCTACAGACTACCAACAGGAATTTAGAAATATCGGAATAGAAATCAATGATGGTCCTGATTTTAAAGAATGGGTCAATGTATACAAAAAGATCATATCCTGGGAGTTGCGACTCGACGACAGTAATAACGCTCAGATGAAAGAGATCCTGAATATGCAAAAAGAGGAAGCCAATAAAGAGTTTTTTAAATATGTATCCAGGCATTATGCGGACTGGTTAAAACAAGCTAAGGGGCCAAGAAAATCTCAGGACATTCTTAAAGATAAGGTATTCCCATTATTTAATAATGGAAAACCTACCGTCATGATTCTTATGGATAATCTAAGATATGATCAATGGAAAATCATCGAACCCATCGTGACCGAACTCTATAGAATTGAAGAAGAAGATTATTTTTACGCCATATTGCCCACCGCAACACAATATAGCCGAAATGCAATTTTTGCCGGAATGTCACCATTAGACATTCAAAAAAAATTTCCAGACTGGTGGCTGAATGATAACGAAGAAGGTGGTAAGAATCTAAAAGAAGGTGAGCTTTTGACAGAACAAATCAAAAAACTGGTCAAAAAGATATCAAATCTGAATATGTCAAGGTCACCAATGTACAGGGAGCAAGACATTTGCAAGACAATGCACTCAATTATTTAAGCAATGACTTTACTGCCATCGTGTACAATTTTATTGATATGCTGTCCCATTCACGTACTGAAATGGAAGTACTCAAAGAACTTGCCGGGGACGAAAAAGCCTACCGGTCACTGACAAAATCATGGTTTGTCAACTCGCAACTTTGGGCCGTCATGCAAAGAATGGCTGAACGGGATATCAATCTGGTCATAACAACTGATCACGGCACGATCAGAGTCAAAAATGCCACCAAAGTCATTGGTGATCGAGAGACCACAACAAATCTGAGATATAAAGTAGGCAGAAACCTTCAATACGACCGTAAGGATGTCCTCGAAATTCGAAATCCTGCTGATGTGGGACTTCCGAGTCCCAATATGAGCAGCTCATACATCTTTGCCAAAGAAGACTTATTCTTTTTATACCCTAATAACTATGCATATTATAACAATTTTTTTAAAGACACCTTCCAACACGGTGGTATATCGCTTGAGGAGATGATTTGCCCAATAATAAGACTGGTACCCAAAAAATAAATAATCACCAGGCAATTTTGAAATACAAAAATATACTTTTGATGCCTTAAAACCACAATGGACTGTCATCACCTGGCTCTCCGTTATAGTTTAGGGTGATCTCTGTCCCGGAAGCTATGTTTTTTATGGCAACAATATCGATGGTATTGTTTTCCAAATCCAGAATAAAGTTTGCACTAGGGTGTAGTTCGTGATTGTAGAGGCTACCGAAGCCCAGTGCTATGGCGCATTCATCCATATCCTTACCCCAAAGGAAATAATAGTCGTGCAACGTAGTCTTGTGGATGATGGGTAGTTGTGATTTTGGTATGCAGATGACCGGACAAATTTCGATAATGTCGCCTGCTGTGATATCTATTGATGTATATACACCTCTGCCTCTTGCTACCGTATCCATTATGTATAAGCCTGGTATCTGATGCATGTCTTATTTTTTTGTAAAATAAACACCTATTAATATCATGCCCAAACCCAGGAAATGTAATATGGAAATGGTCTCACCATCAACAAAGCCCCATATCATGGCGATTATAGGCATTAAGTAGGTCACAGTGCTTGCAAAAACTGCCGTCGTCCGTTGCACTAAGTGGTAAAATAGAATGCTGGACATGACGGTACCAAATATAGACAACAATGATACCGCAACCAGGGATTGAATCGCCTTGCCATTGGTCATAAGTGTTTTGGTAAAATCAGAAAATATGAGATAAAAGATGGCTGGAGGACCAATCAGAAAAAAAGACATCGAACTGATAATAATAGGCTTAGTCCCTGTAAAAAAAGCTTGCACCATATTGACACTGGATGCATAACACAAGGTACCTAACACCACAAATATCGCAAACCAAGGGTTGCCACCCAAAATGTCAGTCGAACCGAGTAGAATCAAAGAAGCAGCACCCAGAAAACCAATAAGAACGCCTAAAAGCTTCATTTGGTTGAACTTCAATTTAAAGATAAATATGCCTATGATCAATGTCCAAATAGGGGTCAGACTATTGAGTAAGCCGGCCACTGAACTACTGATTTGAGTCTGTGCAAAAAAAAATAAAAATGCCGGAATACCGCTACCTGTCAAACCGATGGCGAGAAATTTTGGCCATTGTGTCCAGTCGATTTCTTTGCGGTGCCACCATACCAATGGTGTGAAAGCAATGGCCGAAATACCTAACCTGAGACAAGCAAGCTGAACAGGACTGAAAGCAACCAGCGCTTTTTTAATTAAAATGAAGGAACATCCCCAAACCAAGCTTAGAATGATCAGAAAAATCCATGAAGTATTATCTACTGACTTGCTTTGGTTCATCATATTAAATTCAACTGCAAAGAAACGAATTTTAAAATGGTCTGCTAAGAGATTTTATTGGTTTTAGTGTTTGGAACTTGATTTTATAGTAATCACGTGTACAGAAAGCTGCGGTGGTAAAGTTTGAGAAATAACAAAATAATGTCAAGTAACCCCTTTTGAGTCGGGATAGATAGTCATTATAATTGTTCATAAATCTACTGAAGAAATAATTTTCTGAATCTAACGGCATTAAATATTATCAATAAATTTAATGTATGTTATTGAAAAAAATAAAAATTAAATTGTGATTACGAAATGTACACGGTTAATATAATTGGTTGTACCTTAAAGCCAAATTGTATTGTTTGGCGTAACCGTCACGATGCGATGTTTTATATATTTTTTCATTTTAATCATTAAAGTCTTATGAGTGTCAATACAAAAAATATCAGAAATATTGTTTTGTTGGGTCATTCCGGTAGTGGGAAGACCAGTTTTGCGGAGACCATGCTGTTTGAGTCGGGCGCATTAACCAGGATGGGCAATATTGCAGGACGAAATACTACATCAGATTATACATCCATAGAGCAGGAACGTGGCAACTCTTTGTTTACAACTTTAATGCATGTGAAGTGGAGAGATTGTAAAATTAATATTATTGATACACCTGGCTTTGATGATTTTATTGGAGAGGTTATTGCTTCGCTTAAAGTTTCGGATACCGCCTTGGTTGTGCTAAATGCAGCGCATGGTGTAGAAGTAGGTACAGAAATTCTTTGGGAATACGTAAATGAATATAAAACACCTGCTATTTTTGTGATTAATCAAATAGACCACGATAAGTCTGACTATGACACCACTTTGGAGCAGGCAAAAGAGCGATTTGGGCCAAAGGTTATGGCCTTTCAATATCCGTTAAATCAAGGGGCTTCATTTAATAGCATCATCGATGTTTTGCATATGGTCATGTATGTTTTTGATCAGAAAGGCGGAAAGCCGGCAAAAATGCCCATACCTGCAAATGAAATGCCAAAGGCAATGCAAATGCACAACGCCATTGTTGAAGCTGCAGCTGAAAATGAAGAAGGCTTAATGGAAAAATATTTTGATAAGGGCACACTCAGTGAAGAAGAATTGACCGAAGGACTTAGAATTGCCCTTGCACATCAGCAGATTTACCCTGTATTTTGTTGCTCTGCTACCCATAATATGGGAAGTGGAAGAATCATGGGTTTTATAAATGATGTTGTTCCGTCTCCTGCTGATGTTCCGCCATTTGCTTTGGTAAATGGCAAAACAATGAATTATGACGCAAAGGCGGCTCCTTCCATATTTATTTACAAAACTATTTCCGAGCCCCAAGTTGGTTTGGTAAGTTATTTTAAAGTGTATTCAGGCACAGTTAAGGCTGGCGACGATCTTGTAAATCTCAAAAACGGGACACACGAAAGGATCAGTCAGGTCTTTGAAGCCAATGGAAAGTTAAGAAATACTATTGATTATTTGCAGGCAGGGGATTTAGGTGTTACTTTAAAACTTAAAAACTCACATACAAATAATACATTGAATGCCAAAGGATTAAATTTAGAAATCGACCCTATACATTTTCCGGAACCAAGGATCGATACAGCAGTATCTCCTCCAAGTAAAGCGGATATGGAAAAACTTATCAAGTCACTCCATCAGATCGAGGAAGAAGACCCAACGTTAGGTATTGTGCAATCTGCTTCTCTCAAACAAACGATTATTCATGGTCAGGGACAACTGCATCTTGACCTGATAAAATACAGGATTGAAAAAGTGTACGGCGTTCAAATGAATTTTGAAAGACCAAAAATATCATACAGAGAGACCATAACCAGGGCTGCAAATGAATCTTACAGACATAAAAAACAAAGTGGAGGCGCAGGCCAGTTTGCCGAAGTCCATATGCGTATCGAGCCCTTTCATGAAGGCATGCCAAATCCGGCAGGACTTACCGTCAAAAACATTGATGTTGAAGATCTCGAATGGGGCGGTAAACTGGCATTTTACTGGTGTATAGTAGGTGGTACGATTGATGCGAAGTACTCAAGCGCCATTAAGAAAGGTATCATGCAAAAAATGCTTGAAGGCCCGCTGACAGGATCACATTGCCAGGATATTCGGGTGAGCATTTATGATGGGAAAATGCACGCAGTAGACTCCAATGATATGGCCTTTATGCTTGCATCCGTAGGTGCTTTCAGGAGCGCCTTTAAAAATGCAGGAGCCCAAATATTAGAACCTATTTACGACGTTACAATAACTTGTCCTGACACCGCTATGGGCGACATTATGGGAGATTTGCAGACCAGAAGGGCAATAATAATGGGCATGGATTCAGATGGGCATTATCAGAAAATTAAAGCAAGGGTGCCGCTTGCGGAGATGTATCAATACTCATCAACCCTGAGATCAATCTCACAGGGCAGGGCTAAATTTACCAGAAAATTTGCTGAGTATGTGCCAGTTCCGGCGGATATTCAACAAAAATTGATATCTGAACACAAAGAAGAAGAGGATGAATAAAGCCTGAAAAGGTTCAATACTATATCATATGTTTCAGTAAACAGTATTACATCTTACAATGCTGTTTCATTTTATGTTAAATTAGGGTTGATATTAAATAAATTTTCTACCTCAGCAGGTGAAATTTTATTTCGCCAAGCGTATTGATTTCAAGTGCGGGTGAAGGTATTTTAAATATATTAAAAACGGAACAAAGTGTTTTTAAGAAAGACTGTTTTGGGTGCAACTTGGGCAGATCAATATCAAAACCGAGAAAAAACTGATGGTATCTCGGGTACAACTTATCGTTTAATTTGAATTTTACACCATTTTCTTCCCATTCGTTTTTATAGCCGCCATACATGTTTTCGGCTCCATAACCAAAAGCAACATTTAACCATTGTGGCCATTTATTGCCATCATGCAGAAAGGAGTGGACATTTACCGAGGCCCAATATGTTTGCCCGTTATAATCCTTTAGATATGACTCGAAGTAGTTTGATCCAAAAAGTGAAGCAGCCCGTAAAGCCGGTGATGAAAGATTTGTCTGATCTTCTGATGTTATCTCTTTTGTCGAATGATGTACAGGAATATAAGACTCTTTCAGCGTGATTCTTTGATCATTCCAATAGTGTTGCTGCAGTGCAAAGGCCGAAATTCCGGTTATATTTGCGGTCACGTCTGTTAATGAAAAGCCCCATTTTGAGGAGAAGCCATCCATAACTTCTATAGTCGTCTGAAAAAGAGTACCACAAACTATACCCGTTATAATGCTGTTTTTTTTATTTAAGCCTGTCCATTTTGCTCCTTTATAACACAATACACCTTGAAAATATGAAGTGTATACATGTCCTAATTTGTCCATATGCCCCCACTCCCCAAAGTCATTAAAAAGATGAAAAGACTGTTGGGGATATTTTTTATACCAGGTATTGTATAAGCCAACAGAAAAAGCAGTGTAGGTAGTAGCAGAAAAAGCCAATGCTGTATTAAATCTTTTTTTGTGCAATGTATCAGCAGGCACAAAAAATGACTGTGATAATGTTACAGAAGTAAAAAATGAAAAGAGCACGGCAGTTATAACAAGTCTTGATGAATACAAACCAACTTTTTTGCAAAGATACTACATTATTAAAATAGAGTTATCACACGGACATTATAATTCGAATGACTAAAATATTAACAATATCGTCGTTTAAAAAGAATGATAAATTATGCCTTTTAATAAAATGACCTATCTTTAGGCTGATAAACTGTTACTAAAACTAAAAAAGTATGCGCCAAATTTTTTATTATGTCTTATTGATATGTTTAGTATCCCATACTATTGGCTTAGGTCAGGATTTTGTTTTTTCCAATTACCAATTTTCACCCTTGACGGTAAATCCAGCCAATTCTGGCTCATTTACAGGCTCTTACAGAATAAGTGGAGCTATTGCAGACAAACAAGCAGCTATAACTGCCAGACCATTTCAAAACTTTGCCATTTCGATTGATGCACGAATATTACATGGCTTCAGAAAACAGGATTGGATTGGAGTCGGTATTCAAGCAGACTTGATAGGTAGTTCAGGTTTGATCTTTGCAGCTAACGGAACAGCAAATTCAGAAAATGCACAAACATGGAACTTTTATAGCGTTGGGGCCGCCTATCATTATTCATTAGACAAGGAACAAACAAAGATATTTACTTTGGGTTTGCAAGTAAGACATGGCAACCGTAAATATCTTCGATTAAGCCAGAATGATGCCCGGGTTGATACACTGACAGGTATTGTTGATCAGGACATAAATCGTTTTAATAATTTTCTAACTCTAGGACAATTAACAGCAAATCCTCCGATTAGAGATTTTAATGTTGGTTTACTTTATGTTGTAAGACTAAAAAAATCTGAATTAAGACTTGGGGCTGCGATGGAAGGTTTGTTTAAACCTTCCATTGGTTTTATCAAAAGTTCTTCAACATTAAAAGAAAAAACCCAATCAGGTTTCAATTTTCATGGATCTTATGACATGAATATAAGTAACCGGGTCAGTATCACGCCTGGATTTTTTTATTATAGTTTTGGTTCTGCCCATGCCCTTAATATAAATACACGGGCTTCATATAGGCTTAAGCCTGATAAAGATCTTAAACTCATTGCGGGTCTGGGGTTCAGGAATTTGAGGGCTGCTATGCTATTTGCAGGAGTGGAGATCGGCAGTTTTATAATAGGACTTAATGCTGACTTTGACATGTCATCATCGGTTGCTGGGTCTAGCGGAGTTGGTGGATTTGAATTGTCTTGTTCTTATATTAGAAAAGCTAAGAAAAAACAAACACCAACAGAGTAATTTTTATTATTGTATAGTTAAGCAGTAGAGAAATAGCTAGAAAAAGAAAAAGGAGTATTGTTTCTTAAATAAAGACGTGATATTAGGTGTATCCAGTTGACATTTGTATCAACATTATGCCTTAATTTTTTTGATTTTCATTTGATATTAAAAAATTGCATTATCTTTCGACGTCCAAACATCATAAACAGCAAATTTTATGCAGCATAAATGTTATTTTATAATATTGTCCCTTATTCTGACCCAAACTATAGCTTGGAGTCAGGATTTTAATTTTTCTTATTACCAGTTTACACCACTCACCGTAAACCCAGCCAATGCCGGGTCCTTTGCCGGTTCATACAGGATAAGTGGCATACTTGCCGATAAGCAGGCTGCTATTACTGCCAGACCTTACCAAAACTTTACCCTGTCTGTTGATGCACCAATCGTACGAGGCATTCGAAAACAAGACTGGATTGGTATAGGTATTCAGGCAGATTTAATAGGCAGTTCAGGTTTGATCTTTAATCCTGACGGGACCACAAATTCAGGGAATACCCAGACCTGGAACTTCTACAGAGTTGGTGCTGCGTATCATTTAGCGCTTGACAAAAAACAGACGAGAATTTTTACCTTGGGTGTCCAGATGTCTCAGGGGAGTCGGAAATATCTTCAATTAAACCAAAATGATGCCCGGGTTAATCCACAGACAAGCATAATCGATCAGGATATAAATCGGTTTAATGCTTTTGTACAGCAAGGGGAGTTGACTGCCAATACCTCAAGTAGGGATTTTAATGTAGGTTTATTGTATAATGCCAAACAAAAAAAATCAGATTTGAGACTCGGCGTTTCTTTCGAAGGTATATTTAAACCATCTGTAGGTTTTTTGAAAGATTCAACTTCTGCAAGCTCTACAGCAAAAAAGGAAAAAAAACAATTCGGTCTCAACTTACACGGAGCATATGAAATGGTGGTCAATAAACAATTGAATATTACGCCGGGCTTTTATTATTACAGCATAGGTCCGGCAAATGCACTAAATATAAATACACAGGCTTCATATTTATTGGATCCTGAAAAAGACCTTAGACTGATTGCAGGTCTGGGAATGAGAAATTTAAGGGCATTGATGTTTTTTGCAGGTGCAGAATTCGGAAGTTATAAGGTCGGATTTAATTTTGACCTTGATACTTCTTCTGCCACTGCCGGGTCTGCAGGCGTTGGAGGATTTGAATTGTGTGCCAGCTATATTGGTAAGATATATAAAAAGCCTAAAGTTAAACCGATTATTTTTTGCCCAAGACTATAATTTAATAGTTTTCAATACGTTAGATTACTACATGTATTCACTTAATAATATGTACAAAATATGTTTTTAAAATCTTTATATACTTGCTGCATCGTTTTTATTATGGGTTTTGCGCTTACTGCTCAACCTGTGACTACAAGTACTTACGAGTCTATGATAGAAACGGCAGAAGAAGCTGCTGCCAATAATGATTATCAAAACGCTATTGATTGGTTTGACAAACCATTTAAGGAATCGAAGGATCCTAATCTTCAGATTGCGATTTCGGATTTATACATGCTTTTAAGGGATTACCCAAAGGCTGAAAAAGGTTATGAGCGGATCTTAAAGAAAGATAAAACTGAGGAGTTTACAGATGTAAGACTAGACTATGCCAGATCGCTTAAATTCCAGGGTAAATATAAATTGGCACTGGATGCATTTAATGAGTTTATATCAATAACTGATAGCGACTCTATGAAAAATGAAGCTAAAATTGATCTTAAAGGAATTCTGATGCTGGAAAAATATCCTGAAAATATTGAAGCTGTAGTTACCTTTGCAGGTGAAGAAATCAACTCTCCATCAGCCGAATCATCACCTGCACTATATACGGATGGGACGTTGTATTTTTCAAGTTTAAATGCAAAAGGACCTACCACTATTGACGGACAGGAAGGAGAATATCATGCAAAACTTTATAATGCGGCCAGAACACCTCAGGGTAGTTATTCTGCAGCAGTGGCTCTTGATGAAGCAATAAATAGGATTGACTTCCATTGTGGCGGAGTTTCTTTTTCAGAAGATGGAAACAGAATGTATTTTACCCGGGCAAAATTATTGGGTAATGGGATAAAAAATTCTGAGATTTATCTTTCTGTTCGCAATGGCGACAAATGGGGTACGCCCAATCCAATTGCTGAATTGAACAATGAATTCAGGTCAAGACATCCGTATGAAGGTGAACTTTTTGGATCTAAAGTATTATATTTTGTGTCAGATATGCCGGGTGGCTTAGGTGGATATGACCTGTATTATTCTGAGATGAAAGGCGGATCTTATGGCATTCCTAAAAATTTGGGAAATGTAGTCAACACACCTAAAAATGAAGAATCGCCCTTTTATAATGAAGGCACCTTATATTTCAGTAGTAACGGACATCCAGGCATGGGTGGCGCAGATAATTTTTTTACGACATGGAACGGATCAAAGTGGGAGACTGTGACCAATATGGGATATAATTATAATTCCTCTTACGACGATTCTTTTTTGAGGTTTACTAAAAGCGGAAATGCCGGTTTCCTGGTTTCAAACAGAACCAACAAAGACAAGAAAAAATTTAAAGCGAGTGAGACATGTTGTGATGATATTTACCTGATACAAATAAGGGATTTGGTCATCGATCTGCAGGCTTTGATCAATAATGACAAAGGTCCGCTCGAAGGGGCAACGACCGAATTATTTGAAGCAGGCGGAAAAATTCCATTGGATTCAAAAACAAATTTTACTTCAAATAATTTTTCATTCCTGCTTGATGCGGATAAATCGTACAAAGTTTACTTTTCTAAAGAAGGCTATTACCCCGATTCAGTTTCATTTAATACGAATGGTATTTTTGACGATTATACAGTAAAAAAATCTGTAACCTTACGAGCTAAACCAATTGAAGATCTGTTTGAGACAGTAAAAATTAATGAACCCATCAGATTAAATAATATTTATTATGACTTAAATGACGATAAAATCCTACCTGCTGCTGAAAAGGATTTGGCCTACTTACAGGAGTTAATGGAACAATATGAAGATATGATAATCGAGTTGTCATCCCACACAGACAGCAGAGGAGATTCTCCTTTTAATCAGAAACTTTCTCAGCGTCGTGCGGAATCGGCAAAAAGGTGGCTGGTTGCCGAAGGGATAGGAGCCAACAGGATCAAAACAGTAGGTTATGGTGAAAAAGTGTTGTTAAACAGGTGTAAAAATGGTGTCAAATGCAGTGAAGAAGAACATCAGTTAAACAGAAGAACAGAGTTTAAAATCATCGCCGGACCACAATCAATTGAAGTGAAAAAATCACGATTGAAGTCAGAAACCAAACAATAAAGTTATTATTAAGGTTGGATAGGAATAAATTTTTTAATTGCTCCTGCTTTATTTTTTATCTATCGAGTCATAAACAATAACTTTTGACCATAGATGACTATGATTTTTAACAAAATCCAGATGTATCTGATCTTTTTGATAGAATGCTTCATCTTCGGCAGTATTAAAAAAAAGCAACCAGGAGATAGTATAAGAATTATCAATTACACCTCGGTTTGTAGCGGCCGGAACGCCGATGTGATAAGATTGTAAGGATTTAATTCGGGTTAGTGCTTGGAGCCCTGCTACCAATTGGTTCAATTCTGCAGTTCCGGAGCCTTCCTTAAGCCAGAAATATACATGATGGACAAAGGTATTTTTGATCTCTTTATTTTTGTTTGTTGGTGACCATAATAAAATTGGAGCAAATAAGGAAGTGAAACTAAGTTGATTAAAAATTCTTCTATTCATGATGTAAAAATTTGATATCATCAAAGATAGATTTTATAAGGTAAGAATGTATAATATTTGGATAGCGTATTTAAGAAATATTTAAATAATTAAATTGAAGTTTAATCATTCTAAAATGTTGATTAAGTAAATTTTATTAAGAAATGTTCTAAATAAATAATTTTGAAATATTAAGAATTTTAAATTCTTAATATAATGGAAAGCTTGTTATATTTGCCTGAATTTTATTTAAATTTATAAAATCGTTTAAATTTGAAGATCAAGATGAATAAGTTGGTACTCACAATGAGCTTGACTTTTCTGGCAAATTTGGCATCCTCACAATCTAAGGACTCTGACAGTGATTTATTGATATATGGACTTACAGCTGTATGTTTGGTATTGGTAATTTGGGCTATGCTGGCATTGGCAAGTAATCTCATGAAAATTGAAGCAGCAAAAAACGGCTTGGATGAGGAGAAAAATAACTTTAGTGTATTCCCTGGCTTAAACGACTTATTCAAACCAAAGAAACCTTCTTTTGTTACAGAAGGGTCTTTTCATAAATTAAAATCAGGTTTTGACATCAATCTTGAGGGTAGTGCGAAGGGGCCGGTTCAGACTGTTCAGGTGACTAGATATGCACTTAAGCCTACTGATTTTTTTGGAATGTCTCCCATACCAAAAGTCACTGTTGAGGTAGGCGCTGAAGTTAAGGCTGGTGATATTTTATTTTTTGATAAAAAGAAGCCTGAAGTTCAATATGCAAGCCCTGTAAGTGGAGAAGTTGTGGACATATTGAGGGGAGAAAAAAGATCAATTGCCCAGGTAGTTATACTGTCGGACAAGAAAATGTCTTATACAAAATATACAGCACCTGACATTCAAAAAGTAGATAGGGAAACGCTTGTTGCATTTATGATGTCTTGTGGTTTATGGCCTTTGATTAATGAAAGACCTTATGATGTTGTCCCTGCTGCGACTACAATCCCAGTGAATATTTTTGTTAGTACATTTGATACTGCTCCATTAGCACCTGATAGTTCTTTGATTATTCAGGGTAACGAAACGGCTTTCCAGAAAGGATTGGATGTTTTGGTAGCTTTGACTTCAGGGAAAGTGCATCTAGGATTGGATGCCAGAGGTGCAGGTAAAGCAGCAGCTGGTTTTGTTCAGGCTAAAAATGTGGAAAAACATTGGTTTTCCGGACCGCACCCTGCTGGGAATGTAGGTGTTCATATTCATCATGTTGCACCTATTAAAACCGGAGATAAAGTGTGGACACTAGGTGTTCAGGAAGTGGTTACCATAGGACAGATGTTCCTTAAAGGAGAGTATCATGCCGAACGAATAGTTGCAATTACCGGTGCCGAATTATTAGAGCCTAAGTATGTAAAGACCTATCAGGGGGCAAGTATTGCAGACTTGATAAAAGGAAATATAAAAGAAGGAAATAACAGAGTTATAAGTGGAGATGTGTTATCAGGAAAACAAACTGAAGTTAATGGTTTTTTGGGATTCAGAGATGATCAGATTACCGTTGTAAAAGAAGGAAATGAATATGAGTTATTTGGCTGGTTACTGCCTTTAGCTCCGAGGCCATCGATATCAGGAACAATACCGTCATTTGGCAAAGACCATAAGTTTGAAGCAAATACAAATACCCACGGTGAAAAGCGTGCATTTGTAGTTTCAGGTCAGTATGAATCTGTATTGCCAATGGATATATATCCTCAGCATCTGATGAAAGCCATCCTGACTAATAATATTGAAAAAATGGAAGGTTTGGGTTTGGCCGAATTAACTGAAGAGGATATCGCACTTTGTGAATTTGTATGTACCTCCAAAAATCCTTTACAATCAATTCTAAGGCAGGGATTGGAGACGCTTAAAACATCATAATAACCAACGAATTTATTTACAAAACAAATGGGATTAATAGATTTTTTAAAAAGCATAGAGCCAGATAAAAAGAAAAGTCCGTTATTGCACACTGCATATGATGCTTTTTTTACTTTCGCATATGCACCTAATACTGTAACGAAAGCAGGAACCCATATCAAGGATGGGATGGATCTGAAAAGACTCATGGTTACTGTGGTAATATCCATGCAATTATGTTATCTTTTTGGAACATATAATATCGGGCATCAACATTTTGTAGCTGCTGGTGAATATCTAGGTTTTATTGAAGGATTTCACCTTAAACTTGCACATGGACTTATAAAACTTTTACCTATTTACGTAGTTAGTATGGCAGTAGGATTAGGCATCGAATTCTATTTTGCTGCTAAGAAAGGTCATGCTGTGGAGGAAGGTTATTTAGTGACAGGCGCTTTAATTCCGCTTATCATGCCTCCCGATCTTCCTCTTTGGATTTTATCTTTATCTATAGTATTTGCAGTAATCATTGGTAAAGAAGCATTCGGAGGTACAGGTATGAATATTTGGAACATTGCTTTACTTTCCAGAGTATTTGTATTTTTTGCATATCCACTTACCATTGCAGGTGATCAGGTCTGGGTGTCTGGATATGAAAAAATTAGTGATGGAGCATTAGCGGATTACGGTTGGTTCCATACAGGCTTTTTCAACTCTCTTTTTGAGTGGATGGGCTTATCTACTTTTGATACAGCTACAAAAGTTGTTGACGGATTTAGTGGTGCCACTCCTTTGGCTTTAGCATACGAAGGTGGATGGGATAAAGTAACTTCTACCTTTTCAGAACAACAGATGATATGGGGCGCTATACCTGGATCTATTGGGGAGACAAGTAAAGTTATGATCCTGATTGGAGCCCTGATATTATTGGTAACCAAAGTTGCAAGTTGGCGGATAATGGCAGGGATGTTGGCAGGTCTTATAGGTACGACCTGGATGCTTAATGCATTGGGCAGTATGCCATTTATGAATGTAACATGGACGCAGCACCTTATGATGGGTTCTTTTCTTTTTGCTATGACCTTTATGGCAACTGATCCGGTTTCTGCTGCAACTACAGATAGAGGCAAGTGGATATACGGCATACTAATTGGGTTTATAGGTATAATAATCAGGGTAATGAATCCGGCATATCCCGAAGGGTGGATGTTGTCAATTTTACTCTTAAATACTTTTGCGCCTACTATTGATTATTTTGTATTAGAATCCAACATTAAAAAAAGATTAAATCGTGCATAGTACCAGTTATATCATCAAATTTACAATTGTCATGACAGTCGTTGTGGCTTTCATCCTGGCACTTATGGTATCAGGACTTAAAGGCATACATTCAGAAAATGAAGCAGTATATAATAAAAAAGGCATACTTTCTGCTGTTGCAGTACAATTGGGCAAGGATATCAACACAATGACAAATAAAGATGTCCAGGACATATTCGGCTCACAGATAGAACAAAAAGTCGTCAATATGAAAGGTGAAGAGTTGACTGCTGAACAGATAAAGACTTTGACCAACGGTTCAGCATTAACAGCAGAACAAATTGATTTAGGAAAAGAGGCTAAAAAACCGGTTGCAGATAGGTTGTTGCCTGTTTTTACTTTTACGGGTGCTGATAAAAAAAAATATAATATACTGTATGTGAGAGGCAAAGGCCTTTGGGATGAGATATGGGGTTATATAGCTTTTGAAGAGGATTGGAATACTATTGCGGGTGAAGCGTTTGACCATAAAGGTGAGACACCTGGACTGGGCGCCGAAATTAAGGACAATAAATCCTGGTATAGCATGTTTACAGGCAAAAAGATTTATAATAAGGAGGGCGCATTCACATCTATTTCAATCGTGAAAGGAGGTGTAAAAGATGCTACAAATCAAGTAGATGCCATTTCGGGTGCTACAATAACGGGAAATGGAGTAGACGAAATGTTGGAAAGAGGTTTAAAATATTATGAACCTTTTATTTTAAAAAACAAAAAATTAGAAACAATAAATAAATAAGCATGGCAGAAGTTAAAGATTTAAAGGTTAAAGAAGAATCGGCCTTTTCTTTCGGAAAGGAAGAAAAAAAATTGTTAACAGAACCAATTAATAACGACAATCCGATTACAGTCCAGATTCTGGGTGTATGTTCAGCTTTGGCTGTTACAACGTTGGTTAGTAAGGCAATTGTAATGGGTATTGCAGTGACCCTTGTAACCGGTTTTTCAAATTTATTTACCTCAATGCTTAGAAATTATATCCCTAAGCAAATCAGAATGATCGTACAATTGGTAATTATTGCTTTTTTGGTTACCGTTGTAGAATTGGCATTAAAAGCCGTTAATTACCCTATCTGGAAAGATTTATCGGTATTTATTGGTCTGATCATCACCAATTGTATTGTAATGGGCCGTCTTGAAGCATATGCAATGGCTAATCGACCCTGGAAATCATTTTTGGATGGTATTGGTAATGGATTAGGATATGCTCTTATTCTGATTATTGTAGCGGCATTCAGAGAGCTTTTTGGGAAGGGGTCGTTGTTAGATTTTAAAATTATAGGTCCTACAGCAGAGTATGCTTTGAATACTACGGATATATCCTGGTTGAACTGGTATACAGCAAATAATTTACTGATACTATCACCGGCAGCTATGTTTGTGGTAGCCATTATCATTTGGATTCAGAGACATTATAATCAGAAGTTAGTTGATGTTTCATAATTTTAAAAGAAAATAAAAAAAATAAAATGGGAGATATAATTAATATTTTTATAAAATCTGCCTTCATAGAAAATATGGCATTGTCGTATTTTTTGGGAATGTGTTCGTTTCTGGCAGTATCCAAAAGTGTAAAAACAGCTTTGGGCTTAGGAATAGCTGTAGTTTTTGTTCAGGGCATAACCATTCCTATGAATTGGTTAATTGATTATTACCTTTTGGGCGAAAATGGTTTTTTTGGAATAGATCTTACTTTTTTAAGGTTTATTATTTTTATTTCAACCATTGCAGCATTAGTTCAATTGGTTGAAATGGTAGTAGAAAAATTTTCACCTTCATTATACAATTCGTTAGGTATATTTCTTCCGTTAATAACAGTTAATTGTGCTATTCTCGGTGGTTCATTGTTCATGATCACAAAGGAGTATAATTTTTCGCAATCCGTATCTTTCGGTTTGGGCGGAGGTGTTGGTTGGGCAATAGCGATTTTAGCAATAGCAGGTATCCGTGAAAAAATGGCTTACTCCGTGATACCCGCCCCACTCAGAGGATTGGGTATGGCATTCATTCTTACCGGATTAATGGGTATCGCTTTTATGGGTTTGATGGGTATAGATCCAGCAGCATTTAAATAAGCTTTTAAAAAAAAAATAAGATGTTTATAGCTCTATCAGTTATTATATTTACGGCAGTGATATTAGGATTGTCTTATATGTTGATATATGCCAGAAAAAAACTTGTGGCTCAAGGTGATGTAAAAATTATCATAAACGGAGATGAAGATAATCCAATTTTGGTAAGTCCAGGTTCTTCATTATTGTCTACCTTGGGTGAAAGAAGTATATTTTTACCTTCTGCTTGTGGTGGTGGCGGTACTTGTGCCATGTGTGAATGCCATGTATATGAAGGGGGCGGTGAAGTATTGCCAACCGAAATGAATCACCTCACAAGAAAAGAAGCCGCAGAAGGTATGCGTCTTGCATGTCAGGTTAAGGTAAGACAAGATATGAAGATTGGCATTCCTGATGAGATATTTGGAATCAAAAAATGGGATTGTGAAGTTATCTCCAATTATAATGTTGCAACCTTTATAAAAGAAACTATTGTCAGATTGCCTGAAGGCGAATCACTTGAATTTCAAGCGGGGGGCTATATCCAGATTGATGTTCCTCCTTGTACTGTTGATTATAAAGATATCGACATTACAGCACATCCTAAATATCATGATAGACCGGATAAATTCCAGACAGATTGGGATCAAAACCGAATGTGGGATTTAAAAATGGTAAATGAAGAGCCTATATTTCGGGCTTATTCTATGTCAAACCATCCTGCTGAAGGGAATATTGTTTCTTTGACGATTAGGATTGCTACTCCCCATTTAAATTCAAATTTGGAGCCGACGGCAAACGGCAATGGGATGGTTATGAAGCTATTAATCCAGGAATATGTTCTTCATATGTATTCTCAAAAAAATTAGGCGACAAAGTTACCATTTCAGGCCCATATGGGGAATTTTTTATAAAGCCAACACAGGCAGAAATGTTATATGTCGGTGGGGGAGCAGGCATGGCACCAATGAGGTCCCATCTGTATCATTTATTTCAGACATTAAAGACAAACAGAAAAGTTACCTTCTTTTATGGAGGAAGGACTAAAAAGGAATTATTTTATATTGAAGAATTCAGAGAAATTGAAAAAAGGTTTCCTAATTTCAGATTCGCTGTCGCATTGGATAATCCATTACCTGAAGATAACTGGACTCTTAAAAAAGATCTGAATGATCCTGAAGGCGATGGTTTTAAAGGCTTTGTGCACAATGTGGTTATCGAACAGTTTTTGAGTAAACATCCGGAACCTGAAGAACTTGAATTGTATTTCTGTGGTCCTCCGATGATGAATCAGTCAGTTTTGAAAATGGCAGATGAATGGGGTATACCTGAAGAAAACGTTGCATTCGACGACTTCGGTGGATAAGTTTTATCAGTAAATAATATATTATGGGGAATCTATTAGGTTCCCCTTTTTTATAAAATAAATATTGGTGGTATTTAAATTTTTTATATGGAATGGTCATTAGGTAATTTTGATTGGCACTTGGTTGCAACAATTTTTTTTGGTGCTTTAAGTGGCTACGTTGCAAGCAGAATTTTGGGAGGAGATGGCTATGGTTTTTTTGGAAACATTGTAGTTGGTGTCATAGGTGGCTTTATTGGAAGTTACTTGGTTAAGTTGGCAAAAGTCCCTATGATGGATGGTTTTTTTGGAAACCTAATAAGCTCCGTGGGGGGAGCTATTGTGCTTATTTTTATTTTGGAAATAATCAAATACATTCAAAAATCCAATAGAGAATCACAACATTCGCGTAGGCGGAGATAAAAATTACTAGTATAATTTCATATCAGCCTTATGATATATTTTATAAAAACTAACTCTTTGGTTTGGTTGGTGCCGGCAAACTGGCATGAAACTCATTTTTAACCCTCTCTGCATATTTATCGAGCAATTGAACTATTTTTTGTCTGTCCTTTGACAGCACAATCATTCCAATATGATGATTCTTATGCATGCGCCACACAATTTCCTTATCATCAAATGTTGATGTGTCCGGTGATTCAAATCTGCTTAGGGAAACGATGATGCCGGCATGATCCTTTTTTATCTTTGGTAAAACATATTTTTGGTTATTAAACACAGCAAGTTCTATTTTTGCCCATTCAGTCCATAAGTTCAAGCCTGATGCTGTTTCGACCATTTCGGCAAGATGAGCGCCACCAACCCTGGAAGCCGTTTCCAAAAAATAATATTTTCCGTCTTCATTACATTTTATAAATTCACTATGTGAGGCACTATACTGCATTCCAAAAGCCTTCATAACATGTTCGTTGAGTTGTAACAATGCTTTATCTTCAGCACTGCCTATTTCAATAGTGTGAGAACGAAAGATACCTCCGCCATGAGCCACTTCAAAAGGAGTGTCCATATATTGACTTACCCTCGAAAAAATAACTTTACCTTCATATGTAAGAGAATCCACATGATAAACCGCCCCCGGAGCAAATCTTTCCAGTAAATACTCATGCCTGTCACCGCCAAGTTTATACAATACGTCCCATAGTTGTTCTTTGTTGTGCACTTTGGTAATGCCAGTAGCTGATGCTTGCATTCGTGGTTTTACAAGCCATGGAGCAGGAATGGTCTCCGCAAAATGGTTAATATCATTGTCGTTAAATAGAGAAGTAAAAGCAGGAATAGATACTCCTTCTGATTGGGCTTTGATCCGCATGGCCAGCTTATCACGGAAATATCGGGCTGTAGTCTCTCCCATGCCCGGAATCCGGAAATATTCTCTAAGGAATGCAACATGCTCCACATCAAAATCATCAAGCGCTACAAAAATATCGAACTTCACATTGCGCATCCGGTGTGCAAGTCCTCCGACCATATGATCATGGTTCCAATGTCCTTTTTCATCCTCAATTATATAAAAAGTTTCCTCAATGCTTTCCCATGGCCAGGCTTCGTGCTCAAGCTTTTTAGATGTAAGTAAATAAACCTTGCTGCCGGAAGATTTAATACTTTTCATAAAATCACCACCCTTAAAGTAACGGGAGATGCATAAGACATTTAAGGGTGATGACATGTTTCTAATTATTTTTGTCAAATATAAGCATATGATTCTAATTGCAAAATTTTACTATAAAAAAATGAACATGTGCTTCAGATAAACCATTTGTCAAAATACATTTTTCCACATCATACTTTCTACAGGTTTATCCGTTCGTTGGTTGTATTTGGCATTCGATTTTTTATTATAATAATTATTAATACTTCCGTCAACCTTAAAATATATCAATTGGCCAATTGGCATATTTGCATAAACACGAACTGGCTGCACACAACTGATTTCAAGCGTCCATGTATTACAAAAACCTACATCGCCTTTTCCTGCCGTAGCATGAATGTCAATGCCCAAACGGCCGATGCTCGATTTACCTTCAAGAAACGGAACAGTATGATGGGTCTCGGTATATTCTTCCGTTACGCCAAGATATAAGGTACCTGGTTGAAGTACAAATCCTTCCGCACCAATTTCAAAATGTCGGATAGTGTTATGCTTTTTGGCATCGAGTTCGTGGTTGTCATACACTGCTAACCACTTTCCCAGGTGGACGTCATAAGAGTTGGTACCAAGACAATCGGGTCTGTATGGTTCGATTATGATATTACCATCTTCGATGCTTTTGAGTATTTCCGTATCTGTAAGTATCATTTATTTGAAATTTTGGCGAAGATAAACATTTTGTGCAAAACTACCTACGTAACATGTGTCACACAGCCGGAACTTTTATTGTGATAACTTTGTATTCAAGTGTAAGATATTAACATGAAATCGACACAAAAAAGAATCATTTTTTTCGCAAATCAAACAAATTCAACAACTTAGCAAAATTTAAAAAAATGAAATTTTCAGAAATTATAGACAACGAAATTCCGACCTTGGTTGATTTTACGGCAACATGGTGTGGCCCTTGCAAAGCAATGGCGCCAATATTGGAACAATTGGCGAGTAAAGTTGGCGACAAAGCCAAAATAATAAAAATCGACGTGGACAAAAACCCCGAATTGTCGGAGAGCCTGAAAATTCAGGGAGTGCCTACGTTTATACTATACAAAAAAGGTGAAATATTGTGGCGTCAGTCGGGTATGCAGACACTCCACCAATTGGAAGCGCTGATTGAAGGGGCAAAGTAGGCTGTCGATAATTGGTTTATGAAAGGAAACTAAAATATTTCTCATCCAGTAGATGGTATTGAATATGATATAAATAACTATTTTTGTATCATGGAATCATTTTTTATAACAAAGATTGACATCAAGAAAGTAAGACATCTGCAAGATGTAGAGATTGACATTTGCGAGACTGAGCGAAAACACTTGATGCTTACAGGGAAGAATGGTAGTGGAAAGACTTCAGTTTTAAGTTCGATCTTAAGCTTGTTCTCAAACTCCGGTGGACAAGAAACCAATGGCAAATATACAATGTTAAATAATAACATTGCCTTGACTTTTCCAGTTCCAGCAAACCAATTTCATGATAAGTTTCACAGAATAGGCAAATGGAATTATCCTGCTGTAAGAAGTTTAAAATTGGAAAAATCTGTTGGGGTAAAAGACAAAATCACCAACAAAGTTGAAGATTTTGAAAAATTTCTTGCTAAGAAAAGGACAGAGCAGGCCTTTTTATCCTTTGAAAAAGAAAATAAAAATGAAGTCAAGTTAATATCAGATTGGTTTGATAAATTAGAATCGTCGCTTCGATTTCTATTTGAAGATGAAAACCTAAAGTTGATTAGCAAAAGAACAGAGGACAAATTAAATTTTTATCTCACTTCAGATCATCGGGAAGAATTTGATTTTAATACTTTATCTAGCGGTTACAGTTCAATTTTATACATTCTTTTGATATGATGCAGCAGATGCAAAATGATGTAGGAAGTTTTGACTATACCAAAGAAGGCATCGCTTTAATTGATGAAGTAGAAGCCCATTTACATATATCATTGCAAAAAAAGATATTGCCTTTTTTGACAGGATTTTTTCCCAATGTTCAGTTTATTGTGACTACACATTCACCATTTATATTGCAGTCGCTTGAAAAAGCTGTGATTTTTGACTTGGAATCAAAGGAACGGTATGAAGATTTTTCCACTTACTCATCAGAAAGCATACTGGAGACATTTTATGACATGGATAAATTTAGTGATGTGATGAAAAATGACATGGAAAAGTATGAAAATCTATTAAAAAGTGTCAATGGTCAAAACAAAAAGGTGATACTTGAAATGCGTAAAAATTTATGGAAATTCCAGATATTGAAGTCAACTATTGGATCAAAGACATGGATATCAGATTTAGAGAAAAAAATTAAACCTCTGTTGGGATGATCAATATAAAAGAACTACACCAGCTCCAATGTCTCTTGCATCTGAATCATTTATTGGAGTGAAGGAAGCATTGATAGCTATGCAATCCAATAAATGCTATCTATGTGAAAGAAAAGCTCCTGATACATCTCAAATCGAGCATTTTATACCCACAAATAAGGATGATTCAAAACGATATGTTTGGGAAAATCTATTTTATCATGTGATCATTGCAATTCTATCAAAAATAATGTGTCAGATAGGAAAGATAATACATTAGATGTATTGGATTGTGCAGATTTTTCTACTATTGTCACTGTTGCCATTCATTTTTATTGTGAGGGCAAACCAAGAGAAAAAGTCATCATCACACCAGTTTTAGATGAGCCTGGTCAAAATGTTTTGGATACAGTTTTATTGCTTAATAATATTTTTAATTACCACAGCGAATCTTTGGCCTTTGATGCCAAAGTTCTGACTGATGAAGTGATCAAAGAGATGAAAAGCCTTCTTGATTTGTTACACAAATATGAGTATGACAGTCATTCAAAAGATAAACAAAATCGAGTCAAAAATGATATTAAAGATTTACTTTCCATAGAGGCATCATTTACAGCATTTAAGATTTGGTATATTAAGAGAAATTATAAAGAAAGTGATTATATAAATTTTTGCCGAAGTTTACTTCAACTTAGACATTGGAAACGTCACTATCCAATTTTGGCAACTTAACAACTGAAAAAGAAGACAAAGCCAAAATAATAAAAATCGACGTGGACAAAAACCCTGCATTGTCGGAGAGCCTGAAAATTCAGGGAGTGCCTACGTTTATACTATACAAAAAAGGTGAAATATTGTGGCGTCAGTCGGGTATGCAGACACTCCACCAATTGGAAGCGCTGATTGAAGGGGCAAAGTAGGAGGACAATAAAATTCTTTTGTACAGATTGGGAGGATATTGTGTTATCTTTGTACAAAAGACATACATCATGAGAATTGCGCTTGTTTTAATTTTTACCTTCTTATTAAGTGTTTGTTCCTTCGGGCAGTGGGAATATATGGGACGTCTAAATGTAGGTGAAATTGAAAAACTTGTAAAGGATGGAGACAATTATTATGCAGTAACTTATCAAGGCTTATATATTAGTAAGGATAATGCAGTAACGTGGGAATTTTTATGTATAAGTGACAATTGGTTTCCACACCCTCATGTTAATATTGATTTTTTTGCATCACGTGGTATTCTATACTTACTTATTGAAGACGATACATGCAGGCAAAAACTACTTAAGTCCACCAACAATGGTATTACTTTTGAAATAATTGATACAAATGACAGTCATTTTATAAATTTCACGGTTTCGGGGGATACAATACAGTATTCAAATGGTAGTGATTGGATTGTGTCAAATGATGGTATGGAGACCTGGAATGCTATTTTTTTGTTTGCTGAGTTAAATGAAAAGTATAATTTTGATTATTTCCGATCAAAATACTATTGCGATGGAAAAAATATATATTTATTGTACAAAGAAGATGGGATCATTTATCTGGAAAATGAGTTAACTCAGCTGCCCTTGGGATTTGAATTTCAACAATTAATAGAAGGTGGGGATTATGTATGGAGCTGGGTGTCCAATGCTACCGAATCCAGGATTTATAGATTGAATCCCAAAAATAAAGAGTTTGTAAAGGTTTTTTCATTTAAATCTTTGACAAATAATATTGGATTTTGCTCTAAAAATTATAGTAATCTAAAATTTGAAGACAATACTTTGAGCTTTGCCAGTTATTGGCTTAATAAAATATATTATTCGAATTCAGATGGCAGTGTTTGGGATTCTACTCATGTAATAAATAAGGGCTTAAAGGAAGTATTTGGATCAACTTTCTTTTATTGTCAAAATAAAAATTGTTATATAAGTAATAATAAAGGCAAAGGAATTTGTTGATGCTTCTTCAGGAATATTTAGTTTTAGTGATTTTGATATTCTACATAATAACAATGAAATCTACTTAAAATTAAGCTACGATTCTACATATATGTTGTCAAAAACACAAAAGAAATTTAAATCTGTGTCATTTTTGGGATAGATGAATGGATAATAACAGATAATGGAAAGTATTTTATATTACCGATAGAATCCTTTACACGTGGCAACCGGATTCTAACCAATGGAAACAGGTTTTGAATGTTGATAGTAGTGCATTGGATTACAAAACCTTTGTTTCAACAAACAATGTCTTGTTGTTTAACACAAAAAATGGCGTATTTGTATCATACAATAATGCCATAACTTGGGAAAAAACAAATTTGCCAGGTGAAAACTTTGTTAATTTTACATATTCGAATGGAAAATACTATCTATTAACTAATACTAAAATATTAACTTCTCTTAATGGCTTGTTGTGGGTAGATATCACGTTTGATTATAAAGTAGGATTTAGTTGGGAAGGAAGTATTTTTGAAAATAACGGTACGTTATATCTTAAGGATCGAAATTACATAAACTTTTTTAAACTGGATACTATAAAATCGGAATGGACAGAGTATCCAGCCCCGCCTTTGTGGTATTTTTACAAAACAAGTATTATACCTATTGGCCAAAATGTGTTATTGGCTTGGTCTCTTGAAAATAGAATTTTAACTTCCATAAATGGCGGTGATATTTTTGTGCAGTTTAACGATAGCATGCAGCACAAAAGGATATATGATATTTTTATACAAGATGATACACTTTATCTATTAAATCTGCATGGATTGTGGAAAAGATCGGTCAAAGATTTCTACCCAATCACTTCATTAGATATTGATGTCGTAGAAAAAGTTATATCTATTGAACCTAATCCGACTCTTGATATGGTGAAGATAAAGATTTCAGGAACCAATAATACATTCACATTGACGATTCTGGATCAGAACACAAATATAGTGTTAAAAAAATATGCATTGGAAAATCTCACCCAAGAAATAGACCTTTGTTTTTTACGACCAGGTGTTTACTATTTTTATTTTCAATCGGATAGTAAATCATATGTTAAAAAACTGTAAAACTGTAATGATTAAATGCCGTAATTCAGAAAGAAGAGCGAAACAAAAAAACGTCAGACTAAATGTCCAGGTAATATCTGAATTAGAAAAATCTATTTGCATAATAGCCCAGACCTATCGGAGAGCCTGAAGATTCAGGTCGTACCGACATTCATCCTGTATAAAAAGGGAAAGTTTTGTGGTGTCAATCAGGCATGCAGACGCTCCATCAATTGGAAGCACTGATCGAAGGGGCAAAGTAGGAAGGGCAAAGACAAAATTCTTTTGTACTGATTTGTAGGAAATGTTATTATCTTTGTACAAAAGACATACAACATGAAAATTGCGCTAACATTAATATTGTCCATATTATTAAGTGTCTATTCCTTCGGGCAGTGGGAATATATGGGTTCGCCATCTATTGGAAAAGTTCAAAGTGTAAAAATGAGTGGCGATACTTTATTTAGTCTTACTAACTTGGGATTATACTTTATCAAAGCAAACGAAGATACTTGGAAATTGATACCTGGTAGTAATCAATTTGGGTTTTTAACTGGTTTTATTGTAGAAGGAAGGAATATTTACTTATATAATAATCACGAGTACTCTGAAGGACCTTATTTAAAAGTATACAGAAGTAGAAATTTTGGCATTGATTGGAAGACTGTTTTTCAATCAAATGTACTTTCAGATGGGAATAATAATATTTCAGCAAAATTCGATACCTTATTGATTAGTGTCAAACAAAATTTATATTATTCCACTAATGCCGGGGAAACCTTTAGAAACACCATTATTGATTTTAGTATAAAAAATTATTTGGAGTTAACACCATTGGATGGTTATATTTTTGTAATTCAGGACAAGACATTAAATAAAATACCAGTAAATGGATTGGAAGATACAAACCAATACAATTTGTCGAAATTGGTCAATCTACCAACAAATGAGATTGTATTAGAAATGCACATAAGTAAAAAATCTGTCTGGTTATTAACGGGAGTAATAGGTAAAGCTTTTTTATATAGATTGTCTGACGATCAAAAAGAATTAAAATTGACAACGTCTTTTGATGTAGATTCACCTTACCTTCCTTATAGAAATTCTTTAAGTAGTTATAAAGAAAGAGTATACATACATAAGGGGTTTGGAACTGACAAGAAAATATTATATTCTGATGATAATGGTTTAAGCTTTCAAGAAACGGTGCCTGTTCCTGATGAATTTTTAGGATTTTTCTTAGGCCATATTTACTATTCTAGCAACAAGTTGTTCCGAAGTTTTGATAATGGGCAGAATTTTTTTGAATATTCAAAAGGTATTTTTGACCCTTATGGACTTAGTTTAATTTTTTCTGGAAATGAAATTTATTCTTTATTTATTGACGGAAATTGGGATCAAAAAACATTTTTATTTTCTAATACTGAGAGTGAATCATGGCCTCAAATAAATCAACTAAATGGAATGAAATGGGCTAAGAATTCTATGAATCAATATTTAGTTATTCGTAATGATAGCTTATTTTATTTAAAAGGAATTAGTTCTTCATTGGAATATTTAGCCCAATTTAATGTGGATAGTTATTCTAACATAATTTATGAAAATAATATATTTTATCTTTTCACAAGGGGAGGCAATTGGTTTTCAATTGATAATGCTATTACATGGGAACCCATAAATGTTGCTTTAAAAGAAAATGAATATATAAATTCAATAAATTTCAGCGATGGAAAATACGTATTGTCATGTAATGGGTCAATCTGGATATCAGATGATGGTAGAAATTTTAAAGACATTACCTATAATTTGCAATTCGGGTTTGAGTACGCTTTTTATCAGCAGGGTAAAGTTTTTGCACATAGCTCTCAATTTTCATATTTTGAAGTGTTAGAAATGGGTAGTAATATTTGGCAATTGAAATCTCATTCATACCACATTCCTTTCATTTTTTTCGCGTCTTCCGCACTTTTACCTATTGGAAAAAATTCTATCGCAATCAGCTCTCCTTTCTTTGGATTTTATACAACTATTGATGATGGTGATAATTGGATAGAATTTAATGATGGATTGGATGTTATCGATGTATTTCATACTTCAATTGATAATGATATCGCATATTGTATAAATTCAAAAGGTGTTTGGAAACGTCCTTTGAAAGAATTACATGGATTAGTTAACACTAATGATATATCTAAAGAGAATGACTTTTCAATTTATCCAAATCCAACTTCAGACAAGGTAAATATATTTTCAAAGCCTGAAATATTTGTGAAACAGATCAAGGTTTACAATGAAAATGGCAAATTAGTTTTAAATCGTGAAATTGAAAACGGTGGATTTGAAAATCAGGACATAAGCCATTTAGACCCAGGTGTTTATTATTTTATTTTCAAAGAGGACGGTAAGTCGCTTATAAAAAAAGTTGTAAAGATTTAATCAAGTTTATACATCATAAACTCCTGACAACACACTGCTTTTCTACATCTATTCTTGCTGGATCAGATTAGGTGTCTAATTGTGAGATTGTTATTTTGAAGCCACTTCTTGATACTTAGCGGCCGAATGCTTCACTTTTTCGCTCAGTGGTCACACTTCGTGATGCTCAGCGGTCGAAAGTTCATGGGTCGAAAGAGGAATAAAGTCCACACTCTCTACCCAGTGAATAGCCTTGCGATCTGCAAAGTCTTTGATCTGGTGACGACAACTGAAACCATTGGCTACAATAGCAGTCTCCCTGTCTGTAGCTTTGACAGCAGGGATGAGGACCAATTCTGATATCTTTTTTGAGACATCATAATGTTCCACCTCATAACCAAATGAACCTGCCATACCGCAGCATCCTGAGTCCGATTCTGTGCAGGACATAGAAGAAATGCTTCCATAAACAGCCTTCATGCCGCTTGTCCCGAAACTTGCTTTCTGGTGACAGTGACCATGCAACAATATATTAGAAGATTTGGATATGAAGTTGCCTTTTAGCTCACCTGTAGCCAGGGCTTCGGCCAGGAATACGTCAATGGCTTTGACATTTTCCCTAAGTACATTGGCCATGTTTTCATCTTCTATCAAGTCAGGTATGTCATAAATCAGTGCTGAGGTGCAAGATGGCTCACACACCAAAATGGTCATTCCTTCATTGATGTATTTTAATAGATTTTGTGCTGTCTTTGTGCCTGCTCTTTTAGCTTCTTCAAGAAAACCATTAGATATTCGTGGTCTTTGACAACAGCCAACGTTTGCGAGTACTACTTCATAACCACATTCATTTAGGAGCCTTATGGCAGCCCGCCCGATTTGTGGTTCATGAAAATTAATGTAGGTATCGGCAAACAGGGCTACTTTTTTCCGGCTGCCGTTGGTTATATAATTTTTTTGATACCAATCATTCAAGGATTCTGATGCATAGGTTGGTAATACCCTCCGACGATCTACGCCGAGTATTTTTTCAGCTACAAATCTGAATATTACCGTGCTCTGAACAAAATTGACCAAAGGTGCTTTCCATCCCGCAATCCTGGACACGATGTCGACATTGGCATTGATAGCCCTTTCGCGCAAAGTGATCTTCCCTTCGTCATACTTTTTTTGCAGGACTTCACTCTTGAGTTTCGCCATATCGACATTGGAAGGACATTCGGACTTGCAGGCCTTACAGGAGAGGCAAAGATCCATCGTTTCCAATACTTTCGGATCTGTCAGGCCATCAAAACCTAACTGACCTGATATTGCCAGACGCAAGGCATTGGCGCGACCTCGGGTGCTATCCGCTTCTTCACTAGTCGCACGAAAGCTTGGGCACATCGTACCACCATAATGATTGCGACACACACCGACACCAGAGCAATTATGTACCAAACCTTCAAATGAATGGTCATGACGATATTTATATACAAAGTCATAATGCTTCGTCTTGTAGGATGGATTTATCCGTAAGTTTTGATCCATAGGCGGTACATCGATGATGATATGCGGATTGAGCAAACCCTTGGGATCAAAGATATTTTTTACGTCTTTGAGACATTGGTACACTTCATCGCCGAAAAAATCTTTCAGCCTGTGTCCGCGATCCCGGCCATCGCCATGTTCGCCCGACCACGAACCCTTGTATTTCATGACAAGATGGAAGATTTCATCCGATATCTCCTTCATGAGGTTGATATCATGCTGCTTTGTGACATCCAAGCTGGCCGCACATGAAGTACACCAACACTGGCATGGGCATATAGGATCGTTTCTACTCCCCGGCTAGAGCAAATATCCAGGACAGCTTGTATGTATTCAGCCAGGTGCTCTAATGGAATGGCCATATCTTCGATAAATGGAAGTGGTTTACGTCCGGCAGGGTCGCCCATAAGGAGGCCAAGGCCATTCTTGCGTAGTGACCACATGGCATCGAGTTCTGTAGGCGTCAAAAGTAGCGGATAGGCATAGGCTTTGCTATTGGTTTTGAGCCATTGTGAAAACTCAGTTGTCTTTTTATCCAGTTCATCCTGGCTTAGACAGAAAAACTCTACTGATAGCGTCGCTTGTGGATCTCCGACGATGAGTTGGGCATGGATCGGTGCGAGGCTATGATTTTTTTTGCTTTGCTCAAACACATTAAAATCCAACATCTCAACGGCAGCCGGCTCGAAAGGTATCATTTGATTGACCTCACGGATGGCATCCATTCGATCAGCATAGTGGACGGTAAATGATGCTTTATACTTTGATATCGGTTCGAGATTAATTTTGGCTTCCAGGATGATGCCTAGTGTTCCTTCAGAACCTGAAAATATTTTACCAAGATTCCACCTGTCACTATGTATATATTGGTCGAGTGCATAGCCCTGTACCCTACGTTTAACTTTAGGGAAGGCCGCTTCGATGGCAGATGCATGATCATATATTACCTTACGGAAGTCACGGTATATTTGACCTTCACGGTCATTTATTAGACATTTATGATGCCATTGCTCAGGTGTAAGCGTTTCAGTATCAAGGATGGTGCCATCAGTGAGAAGCACACGCAAACCGAGGACGTGGTCGATAGACATACCATATTTAATGCTCTTTGTCCCCGATGAATTATTGGTGATCATACCTCCGATAGTCGCTCTACTGGAGGTAGCAGGATCGGGCGCATAATGGAGACCATATTTTTGTGCTTCACGATTGAAGGTATCGCGCACGACACCAGGCTGAACGATGGCATAACTTTCGGCAGCGTTGATCTCAATGATGTTGTCAAAATACTTGGTAAAATCGATCACAAAAGCATGGTTGACGGTTTGACCAGCTAGGCTGGTTGCACTACCTCGGGGGAGGATTGGGATGTTGTATTCATTAGCGAGGTTAACCATTTTAAGTAGGTCTTGCAGACAACCCGGAATACCAATTGCAAGGGGTGCCACCTGATATAAAGATGCGTCAGTAGCATATAAACCCAAAGTCAGTGCATCAGTCTTTATTTCTGATGTAGCAATATCACTTAACTTTTCTAAAAATTTGTCTAAATGTTTCGTATCGATCCCTGACATTATTTTTTCTCTTCTAATCCGGCAAAGATAAGCTGTAGAATCAATTTTATTACTTATTAGCATGCGCTAAAGTTTATAATATGTAAAACAACTGGTTAATGGAACATATAAAATGATAAGATGAGGTAGCTTAAAATTTATTATATTTTGAAATATTTAATTATATCGGATAAATGTAATATATTTGTATCCGATATTAATAGAAAATGAAAAATATAGATTTTACATATTTAGAGGGCATGGCACCTTTAGTTGAGCGTATTAAAAACAAAAAGGCCATCTTGGATAATGCAAGACCATTGCCTTCAGGTTCTTTGCATCGGGTTAAACATGACTTAGCTCTGGAGTGGACTTACAATTCCAATAGCATCGAGGGCAATAGCCTTACTTTGGCAGAGACCCGCGTCGTTTTGGAAGACGGCATTACGATCGGCGGAAAGCCACTTAAGGAGCATTTTGAAGCCATCAATCATGACAAAGCTATTGGATATTTGGAAGGGTTATTGGATGATTCTTATGCATTGAGGTGTATAGATATACTACATTTACATGAATTGGTCATGAAAAACATAGACGATCAATTTGCCGGCAGGATACGTAATGGAATGGTCAGGATTGTAGGCGCTAATTTTACGCCGCCTTCGCCGGATAAGATTTCTGATCTGTTAAATGAGCTTTTAGAAGACATTCATACCAACGTATTTAATCTGGACATACCGATTTTGGCTTCGTTTTTTCACCATAGATTGGTATGGATTCACCCATTTTTTGATGGTAATGGACGTACGGGCAGATTGGCTATGAATTTGTTATTAATGAAATACGGTTTTCCGCCGGCAATCATCCTTAAAAATGATAGAATAAAGTACTATTCTGCACTAAATCAGGCAAATAAAGGTGATTTTTCAAAGATTTCTTTGCTGGTTCTCCAAGCATTGGAGAGATCACTCAATATGTATATGAATATTATTCCTGACGAATATGAACAATATGAATCGATTGCTCAAATTGCCAAAGACCCTTTGGTACCTTATGGTATGGAATATATCAGCTTGCTGGCCCGCACAGGTAAAATTGATGCATATAAAGATGGGCGCAACTGGCTTACTACAAAAAGTGCAGTTTTAGGTCATTCCATCAGGTAAGATAAAGTTTAGTGACTACGATATCCTTGCCCAGTCTTTGTTTTTACGTCTTAAAATGTCCACCTGGTTTTTGATATTTATGTTTTCTGGTTTTTCGAGTCTGGCATCATTTTCTATGACCATTATTGCCAAATGACGTGCAGCATCCATTATTTTTCGATCTTCAGAGATATTCAATAATTTGAAATCCAGCAGGCCGCTTTGTTGTGTACCCTGGATATCACCCGGACCGCGGAGCTTCAGATCTGCATCTGCTATTTCAAAACCATTATTGGTACGGACCATCGTTGCAATTCGTTCTTTACTTTCTTTGGACAGTTTGTAATCGGTCATCAGGATACAATAGGATTGATCGGCTCCTCTACCTACACGGCCGCGCAATTGATGCAATTGAGACAAACCAAAACGTTCTGTATTTTCAATAATCATTACGGATGCATTTGGAACATTCACACCTACTTCAATAACTGTGGTTGCTACCATAATTTGTGAAGTTCTTGAGATAAAGCGCTGCATTTCCCAATCTTTATCTGCTGCTTTCATCCTTCCATGTACCACACTGATCTGGAAGTCGGGTTGCGGGAAATACTGCAACAACTGTTCGTAACCATTTTGTAAATTTTGAAGATCAAGTTTTTCTGACTCTTCGATCAATGGGAAGACAATATAGATCTGGCGGCCTTTTAATATTTCGGCATGCATAAATTGAATCAATTGAGGTCTGGCAGATTCGTATTTATGTATCGTTTTTATTTCTTTTCTGCCTGGAGGTAGAGATCTCCGTATAAAGTCATGGCTAGCGTCCTGGGTATCGGAGTGGCTGTCATGACAAGAACATGAGGGGCCAGGGCATCATTTTTTTTCCATAGGCTCGCTCGCTGTGCTACACCAAATCTGTGCTGTTCGTCCACAACAGCAAGACCGAGATGATCAAAAACAACGTGATCTTCTATTAAGGCATGCGTTCCAATAATGATTTTGACTTCGCCTGATTTCAACTGAGACAGTATTAGTTCGCGCTTTTTACCCTTAATGCTCCCGGATAAAAATGCTACTTTAACGGGTAAGTCTCCTAATGCTTCAGTGATTGATGTATAGTGCTGTTGCGCTAGGATCTCTGTAGGAGCCATAAGACAACTTTGGAAACCATTATCTATGGCAATCAACATGGACAGCAATGCCACGATCGTTTTGCCGCTGCCAACATCTCCCTGAAGAAGGCGGTTCATCTGAACTACCTTACCCATATCAGCCCGAATTTCCTTGATAACGCGTTTTTGTGCATTTGTAAGTTGGAAGGGTAATTTGGTGCTATAGAAAGCATTAAAAAGTGGACCGATGGTCGTAAACGCCGCACTGCGATATTTTTGTTTGCGGTATATTTTGCTTTGTAGCAATCTTATTTGTACAAAAAAGAACTCTTCAAATTTTATTCTATTGGTAGCCAATTCTTTTTGTGTCTCTGTCTGCGGGAAATGAATCCAATGTATGGCTTCAAAACGACTGCATATTTTTAATTTGTCCAGCATATAAGCCGGCAGTGTTTCAGGTAAATCAGATGCGGTGATGGATGATAATAGATTTTTTATAATCTTTCGACGGGCTTTGCTATCCAGTCCTTTGGCATCCATTTTTTCAGTGCTGCTATAGACCGGATCATATGTTTTGGACAGTGAGGTGGATGCTTCTGATATCAATTCCATTTCCGGATGTGCCATTGGCTTTTTACCTGAAAATAGGCTTACCCTGCCATATATTATGTATTCTTCGCCAACTTTAAGGGTTTTATCCAACCAGGTGGCACCTTGAAACCAAACCAGCTCAAGAAAACCAGTTGGATCTTTAAACATGCCCGCTATGCGTGATCGGTTGGTTTTGCTTTTTATTTTTTCAATCGAAACTAAAGTACCCTTTAATTGGATATTGTCCCCATCAGCTTTTAAATCTTTTATTAGGTGGAAAGTTGTTCTGTCAATATACCTAAACGGAAAGGTAAACAACAGATCCTGTAGCGTATGAATATTCAATTCTTTCCTGAAAGACTCACCTTTAGTAGGGCCAATACCTTTTACATATTCAACAGGTGTTTCTAATATGTCAGGATTATGAGCCAAATGTTTTTTCCTTTATGATTATTATGTAAAAATTATTATGATCAACTCAAAATGTAGTCCGGAGATTCCAATTTTAGCGGACATCCATTCATAAATTTTCTCATTTAAATCGTATTTGACCTTTTATACTGGCAAAAGTATTAAATTTGTGGCACTAATAAAAATAATGGATAGTAAGAGACAATTACAGATCAGTGAAATGATCAAACGAAATTTCGGTCCTATTTTTCAACAGGAAGGTCCATATATATACGGGAATGCTTTTGTAACTGTCACAACAGTTAAAATAACACCCGATATGGCTCAGGCCAAAGTGTATCTTAGCATCTTTAATGCTGATGACAAAGAATTGGTACTTACCAAAGTTATAAAACATACACATGTGCTTAAGCAAGCCCTTGCAGCACGCATAAAACACCAGGTGAGAAGGATACCATCAGTGTTTTTTTATTTTGACGAAACCATCGATGAAATTTATAGGGTTGATGCCATGTTCAGAGATTTGAAAACAAAATACCCTCTTTCAGTGCAGGAGGAAGAATAGGTTATTTTTCCAATTATGACAGCTCTTTAGAAAACGTTATTTTTTATCACCAAAACTTATGATTGACAGTTTATAAAAGTTATTGATTGAATCTTTGACTTTGCTAAGTAATTAAGTTTTTGGATCAAAAATTATATTGTTCTACTTGCCGGCTTTGCTTCCAACGAAAAGCCAAATATTGATTTTTCTTTTTCTTTAAAAATCATTTAAAGTGACCTAAAGTGTTGTTTAGGTTGTATAACTACAGCAAGTTGTCCCAAATTCAGCTAATATAAATCATATTTTAGGCTAATCTTCATCATAAATGCTTCAATGGAAACTCCCGAATCTTGTACTGTAATTCAACGGTAACAAAATAAAATATATCATGAGACAATTATCAATGCACATTATTCTGACGCTTTTATTTTTAAGTTTTGTAGGTTTTGGTTCTGTTACGGCACAAGCAAAGTTTACGGCCAAAAACACCATCCATCTCACTGTATCAGGTACTTCAACATTACATGATTGGGTGATGAAAACAAGTGAAGGTACTTGTTTAGCCACATTGGTATTGGATGCAGACGGAAGTCTTAAAGACTTTACATCTATGAGTTTTAGCGTGCCTTCAAAAACTTTAAAAAGTGGTAAAGATGGTATGGACAAAAACGCTTACAAAGCACTTAAAGCGGATAAAAACCCAACAATAAGTGCCACATTAAAAAGTGCTGAGGTCACAGCAAAAGACGACAAAACCTACTCAATAAAGGCGATGGTAAGTCTTACTATAGCCGGTAAAACAATAGATACACAGTTAGAAGCAGAGGCTAAAAAATCTAATGACAACAGTTTTGCCATCAAAGGCGACAAAAAAATAAGTATGAAAGAGTACGGAATGGACCCGCCTTCATTTATGCTTGGTGCAGTCAAAACAGGAAATGACGTTGTGCTGCATTACGACCTAGTATTAAACCAATAGTTTTTAACAATAATTTCTTAACTTTTAATTATAAGCAATATGAAATCCTTTCTAAATTTCTTTAATCTTGTACTGGTAACTTTGTTCGTTACTAGTCTATCAGCTCAGGTTCAATATACACGGGCATATGACCAAACTGGTATAAATGTCTTCGAGCCTTCCAAAATAGACAATAATGTGTATGATGGATTGAAACTTAAAATTGAGGTAGTTTCAGACAAGGCTATCAAATGATAAGCCATGAGAACATTGACACTTCAAAAGCAAAAAAATTAGCTTTATACCCTTTAGGTAATGGTTTTAACCTTGCAGCAGCTAATCTCAATTTTGACGTACAATTGGGAGATGGAATCAGAATTTTTCTTGAAAATTATATGGCTTCCCGTCACCACAACGAGTTTTGGGTAAAAGGCGGATATATCCAGATAGACAAACTGCCTATGTTTGGTAATCCTGATTGGTATACTAAGTACTTCAGAGTAAAAATTGGTCACATGGAAGTGAATTATGGAGATACACACTTTAGAAGATCTGATGGCGGTAATGCAATTTTAATCCTTTTTGCTGATAACAATATCATGGATGAATTTGCAACTGAAATTGGCGGAGAAGTTATGTTTATCCGGCAGAAGGTTTTATGGCAATGCTTGGATTGACCAATGGACTTATTCGAAACAATATCAGGGATTACGATACTGCACCAGTAATTGGTACGGCAAAAAGTGACTCTATTAAATCAAAAAGCCCTTCTATTATACTTAAAGCTGCATATGACAAATCAATGAGTGATTTTCGAATCAGATTAGTGCATCTTTATATCATAACAATTCATCTCCAGGTTTAACACTTTTTGGTGGAGATAGAACTGGTTCCGCTTATTTTGGAGTTTTGGAAACAGCAGCTTCAACCAATGGTACTGCAGAAGCTTTCAGCGGTAGATTTAATCCTGGTATGACCAATACATTAACTACATTTATTATTAACCCTTTTGTTAAATACAAAGGATTAGAATTATTTGGTACTTTTGAGTCAGCTACAGGCAAAACAGTAAATGAAAAACCTGACGCAGTGGATGGAGCAAATAGAAAAACAACTCAAATAGCCGGTGAAGTGATTTACAGATTCTTAAAAAATGAGCAACTTTTCTTGGGAGTTAAGTACAACACAGTTACCAGTAGATTGAATGGATACACAACCGATGTAGATATAACCAGACTGAGTTTGGCTGCTGGTTGGTTCCCAACAAAAAATCTACTTTTAAAAGGAGAATTTGTAGATCAGAAATATGAAGGTTTCAGAGGTACTGATATCAGAAGCGGTGGTAAGTTTAATGGTTTAGTAATTGAAGCGGTAGTTGGTTTCTAATAGGACTCATTCTTCCTGAATGGCATTTAATAGCATAAATAAATATTCCAAAAGTTGGATCCGGTGGTAAATCGGATCCAATTTTTTTTATTCATATTATTATTGTAATTTTGAATTATGGTACATATGTTCTTAAGTTCTGTTTTTATATTTATTAGTGTGGCTATAAATATATTGTTTTTATCCGGAGCATCCTCTGAAAAAGAAGTATGGCTGGTAAAAGCTAACAGCAGTCTGACTGTGGCAGGCAAAACAAATATTAATAGTTTCACCTGTCTTGTCCAAACTTATGGACGGGTCGATACTATTTTGTGTGAAAGAAATTCAGGAAACAAAGAACAGTGTCAGGTTATCAGCATACTTACTATTCCAATAGGTAATTTTGATTGTCGTCACCGTATAATGACCAAAGATCTTCAGAAGACTTTAAAGTCTGATAAATACCCGGACATGATTATTGATTTTAAGAGTTTTTCAAGATTACCTTCTGAGGTTTCGCCAGCATCCATTATAGTTGGTAAAGCTGATATAAGGCTTGCCGGTGTCTCTAAAAATTTTGCAATTAATTTTTCACTTAACCCAGTAGATGGTCAAAATGTGGAATTGATCGGATCTAAATCAATATTATTTTCTGAGTTCGGACTCAAACCGCCTAGCAAACTGGGAGGTGCTATCAAAGTCAAAGATTTGCTTGAGGTAGAATTTAAACTTCAGTTAAAAAGGGTTATGTAAGCCAGAATACGCATTAGAAATGAACTAAATGAAAATCTGACTTCATATTAGTCATCGTTCTCAATTTTATGTCCTCATTGTAGCTTTGGCTACATCTGCGGGATAAAATCTCCGAGCAATACCAACTATTTTGCCTGTCTGCCTTTGGAAGGTCCTATTCCCATTCGAATAAAGTCCAATACGTAATCTGGGTTTAATGTGATACATGTTGCAATTTTATCCACCTTCAAAGAGAAGAGGTGCGGCATTAATACGGCATAATTGAAAACTAAATGGCTAGGATACATGTCTGCCTATAATATCAGGCTATACATGATGTGGGCTGATTTTGGCAAGCACCGCACCTGCAATACAAGCTTGTATCAAACCGTATATAAGCCAGGTTGTGACCATTTGAAACCCAACATCCATAGCGGCATAGGTGATCCACATAATGGGAATCAATGCGACAAATGCATATACTATACCAAATTCGATGCCTTTATTGATCAGATTGCCACCAAACATTTTTCTGAATCTATTCCAAAAAACAGACAGGGATAATGCCAGTACAAATGGATGTAAATAGAAATATAGATCTCTACTACCATCGGAGTTGAAAATAGGGTTGATATAGTCAACAAAAAAATTTGGAAAAACTACGATTGCCGCATACAATCCACCATAGCTGATGATAAATAAAACAATACCTGTTATGCTTGCATTCCTGAAGATTTCTCTGCCATTCCTTTTAAACCTGTCTATCCACACATCTGCCTCATGAATATTGGTTGGGTGATCCATATTAATCATATTTGATTTGTAAATATAAACTAAAAAAATTAAATTATTTACAATGTGAGCAATATCATAAAAATATCACCGGCTAGTTAAGTAAACCTTACTGGGAAATTCAGTTATTTAAGACGATAAGATTTTGAATCATTTTTTGTAAATAGTTTATAATATTATTTTTAGCTATCACGTTTTAAGGTTGTACTCTACAATTTTTCATTACTTTTGCAATAATAAAAAGGATACTTAATGATTTCAAAAAAAGTAGTTTCAGTGCAGCATGCTTTGTACGGAGTAAAAGATAGTATGACATTAATGATTGGAGGTTTTGGGCTTTGTGGGATACCTGAGAATGCCATTGCTCATTTGGTTGAGCTTGGGGTAAAGGACCTCACCTGTATCTCAAATAACGCAGGTGTTGATGATTTTGGCTTGGGTTTGCTGTTGCAAAAAAAACAAATCAGGAAAATGATTTCATCTTATGTCGGTGAAAATGAAGAATTTGAAAGACAAATGCTTTCTGGGGAGCTAGAAGTGGAACTTATCCCGCAAGGCACACTGGCAGAAAGATGCAAAGCTGCCCAGGGAGGATTTCCGGCATTTTATACGCCTGCGGGTTATGGAACCGAAGTGGCAGATGGAAAGGAAACGCGGGAGTTTAATGGTAAAATGTACATACTCGAAAAAGCTTTTGAAGCTGACATCGCTATAGTCAAAGCCTGGAAAGGTGATGAAGCCGGCAATTTGATTTTCAAAGGCACAGCCCGTAATTTTAACCCTTGTATGTGTGGCGCTGCAAAAATTACGATTGCTGAAGTGGAGGAACTTGTACCTTTGGGTGATTTGGATCCGAATTTTATTCATATCCCCGGTATTTTTGTCCAACGCATTTTTGAAGGTAAAAAGTATGAAAAACGTATTGAACAAAGGACTGTAAGACAAAGATCAGCATGATGGGTTACGTCTACCTGGCTTTAACCATCATCTTTGAATCAGCGGCAATTGTTTTTATGAAACAGGCCGATGGGATGAACCATAAGGTCCACCTTGTGATAGGAGGATTATTATATGGGGCAACATTTTTCCTGCTTACTATGGCACTTAAATATCTTCCAATGGGATACACAAACGCCATTTGGGCAGGAACCAGCACCTTTTTAGTGTATGTAATTGGATCCATTTATTTTAAAGACAAAACATCAATTCTGGAATTCTTTTTTCTTTTTTGTATTCTTACAGGCATCGTAGGGCTTAATTTTTTGTCAAAAGGGAAATGATTTGACAATATTAGGCTGTTTTTAGAAAAAAATACATATACTATTTTGTAAATCAAACTAATAACTTACCTTTGCAGCCCGAAATAAAATTTTTATTTATTAATTAATACTTCAAATCAAATATGAATCATTATGAAGTTAATTTCATCATCGATCCCGTTCTGTCAGGTGATGAAATAAAATCGACAGCTAGCACATACGAAACCATGTTAAAAGACCTGGGTTGTACTATTGTGCATGTAAATGAAATGGGTTTAAGACAATTGGCTTATCCTATCAATAAAAAATCTTCAGGAATTTATTATTGTATTGAGTACACTGCAGTAAATGGTTCTGCCATTGCTAAGTTGGAATTGGCTTTGAGAAGAGATGAACGAATCATGCGATTTCTTACGATCAGCCTTGACAAATACGCGGTTCAATACAATGAAGACAGAAGAGCTGGTAAAATTAGCGCGTACAAGAAAAAGGAATCAAAGAAAAAAACTTTTGACAATGGTCCTGCACCTGTATCGGCACCGGTTGCACCAATAGCACAAAAAGAAATAGCTCCTGCGCCTGTTGAGGCTGCTCCGATCATAGAAGAGATCAAGGCGGCTGTTGCCGAAGTTGCTGCTCCTATCATTGTAGCTGAAGAAGAATAATCTATTGACTAATCCTTTCAAAAATAAAATAAAATGGCATCTAGAGACGATATAAAATTTTTAAGTAATCCTACTATAGGTTCACAAAGAAAAAAATATTGCCGATTTAAAAAATACGGCATTAAGTATATTGATTATAAAGATTCAGAGTTTTTGCTTCAGTTTATCAATGAGCAAGGAAAACTTCTTCCACGAAGAATTACCGGAAACTCACTAAAATACCAAAAATTGGTAGCGGTAGCTGTAAAACGTTCAAGACATTTGGCTATTCTGCCTTATGTTGCTGACTTATTAAAATAATCTTTAAAATTATTATAAAAAATGGACATCATTCTTTTAAAAGATATAGACAAACTGGGAGACAAACATGATATTGTTAAAGTTAAACCAGGTTACGGTAGAAATTACCTAATTCCTCAGGGTCTGGCAGTAAATGCAAACTCGATCAACAGGAAAAAACTTGAAACTATTGTTGCAGAAGAAGAGGCTCTGGAAATGGCAAGATTGGATGAATACAAAGCAATAGCGGCAAGATTGGAAGGTCAGGTGCTTAAAATAGCTGTTAAAGCCGGTACTTCCGGTAAAATATTCGGAAGTGTAACCAATGTTCAGGTGGCTCAGGCGTTGAAAGATCAGTTGGATTTTGAAGTAGAGCGTAAAAAAATTCATCTTCCGGAAGATATCAAAGAACTTGGTACATATACGGCAGAATTGAGGTTGCATAAAGAAGTCGTCACAAAGATAGATTTCGAATTGCTTCAGGATTAATATATAAGTAATATAATATATGTAAGGCCTTGTCATTTATTTGATAAGGCCTTTTTTTATGCTAATATCTTATTGCTTGCAAGCGGATCATTTTTTACTACAGTCAAATGAAGATTGAGTTTATCTTATTTATTTAATGCAAGTAAAACTTCATCATACATTTCAGCAACCCATTCGCTATACATTTTTTCTGAGGGGTGGAGTTTATCATTGGCAAGATAGCTTAAATCATCTTTTGCTTTTAGTGAAATGGTCGTGATATTGACGTATTTGATATCCATTTCATCTGAAATCGTTTTGTTGATTTTGTTGTAAGCTGCAATCTCCATAGCTGTTTTTATGGAGTTCCCTCCGAACGGAGTGACACTATAATCAGGAATGGACAACACTATGACGTTTTCTTTTGATGTCGCATACAATAAGGCCTTATTGAGCAAAATGGTGAAGTTGGCAGGATACGTATTAATATCATGTCCACTATATTGATCATTTACACCTATCAATAAGGTGACCAGATTATACGAATGCTCTTGTAAATTAGCTGAGCTGATTGCCTGTATGAGATTGTCACATGTCCAGCCAGTTTTTCAATTATTTTTGGATTTTCCGGCAATAAAAGCCGTTGGCTATTAGTTTTGTTTTTAATAAAAACGGGAATGATGATTCTTGAGGCACATTATGCCCTATGGTATAACTATCTCCTAATGCCAGAAAGCTTACCATTTTTTGCTCCTGAGGTCCTGGATCTTCTATTACTGATACGGTCGAATGGTTACAGGACATGACTGTTATGGAAACAAAAAGCACACATAATTTCAAACAGGTATATTCCATGACGCGAATTCTAAAATTTGATACAGAACAAATCGGGCTCCATCTTTTAACGGATGATTGATCGTAAACACACAAATTTATAAAATGTTATAAGTAGTTGAGCATATTAAAAGTCGAAATGACTGCTATTAGCTTTCAATAACTTTTCTTTTTGTATATAATCAGGCATGATATTGTAGACTATCTTCCAGAATTTGTCTGAATGATTCATCTCAATAAGATGTGCCAACTCATGAATCACCACATAATCAATAACGTCAGGAGGGGCAAAAAAAAGACGCACAGAAAAATTTAAGTTTTTGCCCGTTGAGCAACTGCCCCAATTTGATGTATTGTATTTTAGTCTGACGCTATTTATGGGTTTATTAAAATAATTGGAATTGTAATAATTGACTCTTTCAGTGATGTGTTTTAAAAAATATTTTTGTGAAAATTTAATCAACAAATTTTTGATTAGTTTATGAGAGTCGTAGTTGCCTTTCGATGGGATATCAATTTTTAGTATACCTTCTTTTTGTAATTTTATCGAACCACTTTCTTTATCGGATGAAATAATTTCCAAAAGAAAGTTTAATCCACCTATTTTAAATATATCTCCGTCATTATAGACTTTTAGATTGACATATCTGTCAAGTAATGTTGGTTTTGTAGCTTTTAACTGTCTCAACCAATTACTGGCCCACTCGACATGTTTATTGACATTAGATGTAAAAAGGAAAGCTTTGGGCACCCTCAATATTACATGCGTTCCGCCCAAAGCTACCCGGGCATTGGCCCTTTTTTCTTCAATTATCTTCAAAGGGACCTTTATCCCATCTATCTCTATGTAATAAAGTTTATTACCCATTATTTTTTTCGAATTCCTTCATAACGCCTATCAGTTGTTGAATACCTTCCATAGACATTGCATTATACGTAGATGCCCTGAAGCCACCTACAGATCTGTGGCCTTCTAAACCTATACAACCAGCCTCTTTACATTTTGTCAGAAAATCTTTTTCCAATTCAGAATCTTTCAAAAGAAAGCAGATATTCATATTGGATCTGTCTTCGGTCTCGTTTGGGCAAAAGAACAGTGGATTTCTATCGATTTCATTATATAAAGCAGCCGCCTTGGCTTCATTCATCTTCTGTATGCCCGATACCCCTCCATTTTTTTTGATCCATCTTAATGTCAACATAGATACATAAACCGGAAAAACGGGTGGTGTATTGTACATTGAACCAGCTTCGATATGGTTGGTATATTTCAGCATAGCCGGAATTTTGCGGCTTACTTTGCCTAGAATGGATTTTCTGACGATAACAAGTGTTGTGCCCGCCGGGCCCATATTTTTTTGAGCACCTGCGTATATCAGATCAAATTTATTAACATCAATGACCCGGCTAAAGATATCTGAAGACATATCACAAACGAATGGAACACTTGTTTCCGGAAAGGACTTATACTGTGTTCCGAATATCGTATTATTGCTTGTCAAATGTACATACTTATAGCTTGGGTCAATAGTATAACCTTTTGGAATATAGTTATAATTTTTATCTTTTGATGACGCAATCACATCCACGTGTCCATAAAGTTTTCCGTCGTTTATTGCTTTAGATGCCCAGGTTCCGGTATCCACATATGCTGCCTTTTCAGTTTCGTCCAATATATTCATTGGTGCCATATAAAACTGAGAGCTTGCCCCACCTGATAGAAACAATACCTCATGTTCATCACCTATGTGCATTAATTCTTTGACTAAAGCCACTGCTTCGTCCATCACAGCAATAAATTCTTTTGATCTGTGTGAAATTTCAAGAATCGAAAATTCCATACCATTAAAGTCAAGTACGGCTTTAGCCGCTTCTTCTATTACTTCATGAGGTAATATAGCCGGACCCGCATAAAAATTATATTTCATTTTTTACTTTTTATTATATTAGGCACAAAGGTCAGAAAATCCATTCATTTTAACTGTTAACTATTCCCAAATGTTTTGTGCTGCTGAAAATAATATTAAATCACACGTATTTTTGGAAAGGTGTTTTGGACGTCTTCCCTGGTTTCTGCATTATGTAGCTTGCAGTAAGTTCGGGTTTTTTTTAAAAGTACTTTTCATCGCAAATGCAGGTTACCCTCTTAAACAATACAAAATGTCTTCCCTTCATAATAAAGTGCAATTTTATTTTTGAAAGGGAAGCATTATGGATTAAAACTTTTCAATTTCAACAAAAACTCATCACGTTTCGATCGGCTGATAGGAACTGCAAAATTGTTTTTTAATATTATTTCATCATTGTTCCATTCTTGAATATGCTTAAGATTTATAATATAGCTTCTGTGGCAAATAAACAAGAATTCAGATTCACATAAGCTTAACAATTGCTGCAATGATTTTCTAACTGTAATTTTCTGATCACGGATGGTTATTATAGTGACGTATACATGATCAGACTGTATATAAAGTATTTCATTTGCATTGATGTTGTAATTATTTTTTCCATCCTGTAAAGTTATCACAGGCTGTACAACCTGACTGGCCTCATGTAAATGATAGGCTGCTTCAACAGTAGTCCATAGCGTTTCTTTTTGTATCGGTTTGGTAAGATATCCTGAAGGATTTGTTTTTAGTGCCTCGGCCAGAATCCGCTGGTCGTACTGAGAAGTCAGATATACATAAGGTGGGTTACTAATTTGTTCTGATAGAAAATTGGCAAAATCTATCCCTGATTTTTGTCCATATAATCTGATGTCAAGCAAGACTAAATCTGGACATCTAAGCCTGTAAGCCTGGACAGCTTCATCATACGAAATGGCGATACTCAAAACGTTGTGATCTCTTTCTTCGAGATAATATTTGATGGTTTCGGCAATGAGTATCTCATCTTCCACAATGAGAATATTGAGTGATTTCATGGTGAAGATCGTTTTTTCTCTTTAAAATTGCTTAAAGATAATAACATTTAATAATAACATCTAACAATAAAATATAATAGCTTCATTAGACAAAGTAATATCGGTTTTGTTTGATTTTGGAGCTATAATCTGTGAAAATATGGCTAATGAAGATGTGTCCTTGCCGTTGGTTTATATTTTCGAGACTGTTTTCTCTTGAAAAATCATCTTAAAAACAGCCCCATTATCATTATAATGGCAATGTTCTGCTTGCAATTGTCTAACCATATTGTTGATCAGGCTGAGGCCCAATTTATGTTTATCTCCTTTGGTGGTATGTGTTTCATGATAACCTGGCCCGTTATCCGCGTAGACTAAAACGTACTTTTCTTCGACGCGTGTGATAGATACTTTTATAGATGTTTCTTGACCTGGATTGCTATGTTTTAATGAATTACTGATCAGTTCAGTAAATATGATGCCCAAAGGTAAGACCGTCTCAATGTTCAAGTGTATTTCTTGAACATCGTACTCAGTCAAAAACTGATTTTGTGCTGTAAATAAATTTTTAAAATTATTTATCAGATTTTCAAGGTATACCTTCATATCCAATTTTTCAAACTCACCAGATGTGCTCAATTGATCATGAATAATGGAAATGCTGTTTATTTTAGTGGATATTTCATCAAAATATGTCTTTAGTTGGTGATTTTCCTTCTTGTTGCCATAGATAGTCATTAGGCCTATGACTAGTTGTAGATTGTTTTTTACACGATGATGGATTTCTGTCAATAAAACGGCTTTCTTTTGATCGGCTTCATTGATTTTTTTATTCTGCGCTGCTATTTTATTTCTCTTATAATAGTTGCTAAAGACTGCCCAAACTAAGGCAAGGATTAGCACTGACATGACACCAAGACTTACCTTTAATATCCTACCTATTTTCTCAGATGTTTTTAACTTATCTTGTTCTTTTTCGATTGCAAAGTTTATCGCATTATTGGTGACTGTCTGCTTGTCTATAATCAGTTTGGATTTTGCTTCATTTTCGTTACTTTTTTTAAGATAGAAATAGGCAGAGTCGATCATGTTCTTTTTTTCAAAAATAGTTGTTTTGATCCTATGGATTCTACCTAGTACCTCATAATACAATTCATCATTTACAGGCATTTGTTCGATTAGTTGCGAAGCATAAGCTAGTTGCTCCATAGATTCATTTATTTTGCCTACTTTGAGAAGTTTCCTTGCGATATTATTAGCTACCTCTGCTGCAACGCGGTAATCGTTGTCTAAAAGATAAGCATCAATGGCTCTTTTATTGTAAAAAATGGAAGTGTCAACTTCATTAGCTAATATCCCTAAAAGTAGATTGCCGTCAGCGATGGATTTATTGTTAGTATCCCTACGGCCCAATTCTACTGCTTTTTGAGCATAAAGCCAGGAAGAATCTTTATTAATTGATCTCAGGTACGACGAATATCTTACGCAGTAATAAGACTCAATGTTAAGTAATCTATGTTCTTGAATTAACGTATTTGCCAATTTAAGGTGATGTAGACAATCTCCGGATCTATCTATAAATTCTTGAATTCTTGCTAAAGAAATATGGGCTTTTGCAACCATATCCCAATATGTTAAAGGCTCAGCATCTCTGATAAGGTTGTAATAAAGATTCATGGCATCTTCAAACTTTGATTGAAGCTCGAACGACTCGCCTTTCTCGATTTCTATCTGGAATCTTAACTTGCAGGTTGATTTTCCATTTTTGCTAATAATTGCAAGGAGAGAATCAGCCAATATAATAGCTTTAAAATTATTCTTGCTTCTATTTAATTTCTTTAGAAGAGTATACTCTTTCTCTAAACCTAGATCATCACAATCCATAGCTTGCGCAGAGATATTGCCCAACATCATAAGTAAGATCAGCCCAATAGTGAACTTTCTTGATAAGATTTGATGAACCCCTATTTCCATAATTCATTTATAGAACAGCAAAGTAAAGGTAGGAAATTAATTTCATATAATAATATCAGATAAATGTTCTAGACGGCGCTCCTAGTGTTCTGAATGGTATATTTTTCAGACTTTTTGGCTTTAAGGCATTCGATGGTTTTTATTGTCTATATTATCTTTTTCATATTCTGATCTCCTTTTTGTCATTGTGCTTTTCGAAGTGCGGTCACTGAGCGAAGTGTCGAAGTGCGGTCACTGAGCTTGTCGAAGTGTACCGTTCAGAACATCTAGGCTACCATTCAGAACATTGTTAACTTTAGTTGCACACCGTTTGATTCTCATTTCTAATTTTTGCGGTCTTAATAACAATTTATTAAATTTTAGTATGAGAATTGATAGAATCCTGACCCTAATCTTCATTGCAATTTTTTCAATGCTGCATTTTAATGCCAACGCCCAAGCTGGTAGTAACGACCCTACCTTTACTTTTTTGACGACGGCACCTTTGGCGATGGCGAAGGGTTTAGTGACGCAGTCTGGTCAACAGCCATTCAGCCTGACGAAAAATCATTGTGGGGGGAGGATTCACTTCTTACAATGGCACGACAAGAAACAGCATTGCCCGAGTGAATGTCAATGGCTCGCTGGATGCCGGCTTTAACCCCGGCACTGGGTTTAATGGTGTGGTCTATTCAACAAGCCTTCAGTCTGACGGAAAAATCATTGTGGGGGGAGAATTCACTTCTTTCAATGGCACGCCAAGAAGCCGCATTGCTCGCTTGAATGCAGATGGCACGTTGGATGCCAGCTTTAACCCTGGCACCGGGTTTGATTCTACGGTCAGGTCAACAAGCCTTCAGCCTGACGGAAAAATCATTGTGGGGGGGCAGTTCACATCTTTCAATGGCACGACAATAAACCATATTGCCCGCTTGAATGCAGATGGCACGCTGGATACCGGCTTTAACGTCGGCTCCGGGTTTAATTCTACGGTTTTTTCAATAACCCTTCAGCTTGACGGAAAAATCATGGTTGGGGGGCAGTTCACATCTTTCGACGGCACGCCAAGAAACAACATTGTCCGCTTGAATGCAGATGGCTCTCTGGATGCTGGCTTTAACGCCGGTCCCTTGTTTACTGGTACGGTCAGGTCAACAAGCCTTCAGCCTGACGGAAAAATAATTGTGGGGGGGGGCTTTAGTATTTTCGATGGCACGAACTTATCCCAATGCATTGCCCGCTTGAATGCAGATGGCTCTCGGGATGCAGGCTTTAACGCTGGCGTCGTTAGTAATGGTTCCGTGGTCTATTCAACACACCTTCTGCCTGACGGAAAAATCATTGTTGGGGGAGACCCCATGCTTTTCAATGGCATGCAAAGATACGGCATTGTCCGCTTGAATACAAATGGCTCGCTGGATGCCATCTTTAACCCCAACGTCGGTGGTGGTCTTGTAGTCTATTCAACAAGCCTTCTGCCTGACGGAAAAATCATAGCGGGGGGGAACTTCAGTTCTTTAAATGGCGCGCCAAGAAGCTGCATTGGTCGCCTGAATGCAGATGGCTCGCTGGATGCCAGCTTTAACCACGGCGCCGCGTTTAATAATCACGTCTATTCAACAAGCTTACAGCCTGACGGAAAAATCATTGCAGGGGGGAACTTCACTACTTTTAATGGCACGTTTACAAGATACATTGCCCGATTGAATTCAGATGGAACGAGGATGCCGGCTTTAACCCCTGGCTTTGGGTTTACTGATAGGGTCAGGTCAACAAGCCTTCAGCCTGACGGAAAAATCATTGTGGGGGGAGAATACACTTTTTTCAATGGCACGTCAAGAAACTACATAGCCCGCTTGAATGCAGATGGCTCGCTGGATGCCGGCTTTAACCCCGGCACTGGCTTTGATTGGTTTGTCTTTTCAACAAGCCTTCAGCCTGACGGAAAAATCATTGTGGGGGGGCACTTCACATCTTTCAATGGCACGCCAAGAAACCGCATTGTCCGCTTGAATGCAGATGGCTCGCTGGATACCGGCTTTAACCCCGGCACCGGTTTTAATAATGCGGTCAGGTCAATAACCCTTCAGCCTGACGGAAAAATCATTGTGGGGGGAGATTTCACATCTTTCAATGGCACAACAGGAAGAAACCGCATTGTCCGCTTGAATGCAGATGGCTCGCTGGATTCCGGCTTTATCCCCGGCACCGGTTTTCAGAATGCGGTCTTTTCAACAACCCTTCAGCCTGACGGAAAAATCATAGTAGGGGGAAACTTCACATCTTTCAATGGCACGCCAAGAACCGGCATTGCCCGCTTGAATGCAGATGGCTCGCTGGATACCGGCTTTAACCCCGGCACCGGTTTTAACAGTGGGGTCAGGTCAACACGCCTTCTGCCCGACGGAAAAATCATGGTAGGAGGAGGCTTCACTTCTTTCAATGGCACGCCAAGAACCGCCATAGCCCTCTTGAATGCAGATGGCTCGCTGGATGCCAGCTTTAACCCCGGCACCGGGTTTAATGGTATTGTCTGGTCAACAAGCCTTCAGCCTGACGGGAAAATCATTATGGGGGGGGAATTCACTTCTTTCAATGGTACGATAAGGCATAGAATAGCAAGGTTGTTGGGTTCGACTTGCAATATCAATATCTCATCTGTCACACCTACACATGAAACATGTCCCAATGCAAACAATGGAGGTCTTACAGTTGTAGCCACTTGTAGTTCATGTACCAATGGCGCAGCCGACATCAGGTATTCAATAAATAACACTGACTTTAGCAACACCACAGGTATCTTCACCGGATTAGCGGATGGTACTTATACAATATATGTGAGAGATTTGAACAACATCACTTGTACAGATACTGATGGACCACATGTCATCAATGCTGGAGTGGATAATACCGTCGGCTTGCCTTCATCTACACCAACATTGTGTATCAATACATCATTAACTGATATTACACATTCTACCACAGGCGCTACAGGTATAGGCACAGCTACGGGTCTACCTAATGGAGTATCAGCTGCTTGGGTAAGTAATATAATCACTCTAAGTGGTACACCATCTGTTTCAGGCACATTCAATTACAGCATTCCTCTTACTGGCGGATGTGGAAGTATTGATGCAACAGGAACGATCACGGTAAGTCCTTTGAATACCGTGGGTACTCCTTCATCCACACCGACATTGTGTATCAATACATCTTTGACTAATATCACACATTCTACTACAGGCACCATAGGCATAGGCGGAGCTACTGGTCTCCCTATCGGAGTATCAGCTGCTTGGTCAAGTAATATGATCACCATCAGTGGTACGCCTTCGGTTTCAGGCACATTCAATTACAGTATACCACTGACAGGCGGATGCGGAAGTGTGAATGCAACCGGAACGATCACGGTAAGTCCTTTGAATACATCTGGCTCGCCTTCATCCACACCAACTGTAATAATAAATACTGCTTTATCACCATCAATTACACATACTACAACAAGCGCCACGGGTATAGGCACCGCTACTGGTCTCCCTACCGGAGTATCAGCTGCTTGGTCAAGTAATTCAATCACCATAAGTGGTACACCATCTGTTTTAGGTACTTTTAATTACAGCATTCCTCTGACAGGTGGTTGCGGAATAGTAAATGCCACAGGTACTATTACAGTTAATCCAGAACCACCAACAACCTTGGGCACTTATCCAAATACCTCCGTGGTATCAGGTACAAACATCGTAATAAGCCCGAGTGCTGCCCCAACAGGCACCACATCAGCTGTTGCTTATACCAACAGTAATTTTACAGGGTTACTTACGGTGAACCCAACTACGGGAGCTGTAACCGTTACTGGTGCCAAACAAGCCGGAACTTTTACTGTAACGGTGCAGGCTTTTGGAATTGGCACAGCAACCACCACATTTACACTTACGGTTACTAATCCAATATGTAGTCAGGGTTTATTTACTGGAACCACAAATATCAGTGTTGGTACTAATCCCATTTTAGTTGCTATCGGAGATTTTAACGGGGATGGCAATCAGGATTTTGCTACCACAAATGATAACGCTTCTAGTGTCTCCATCCGTTTAGGTAATGGATTGGGAGAATTTAGCGGAACTACCAACGTCAGTGTTGGTTCAAATCCTCGGTCAGTTGCCTTTGGCGACTTTAACGGGGATGGGATACAAGATTTTGCTGCCGCAAATCATGGCTCTGGTACTGTCTCCATCCGTTTAGGGAATGGATTGGGTGGATTTAGTGGAACCACCAATGTCAGCGTTGATTCAGGTCCTCGATCAGTTGCTATCGGAGACTTTAATGGGGATGGGAGGCAAGATTTTGCTACCGCAAATGAATTCTCTAATACTGTCTCCATCCGTTTAGGGAATGGCTCTGGAGGATTTAGTGGAACTACCAACGTTTCTGTTGGTTCAGGTCCACTTTCAGTTGCTATCGGCGATTTTAACGGGGATGGTAATCAGGATTTTGCTGTCGCAAATGCTGGCTCTACTACTGTCTCTATCCGCTTAGGGAATGGCTCGGGAGGATTTAGTGGAACCACCAACATCGGTGTTGGATCGTCTCCATTTTCAGTAGCCATCGGAGACTTTAACGGGGATGGCAATCAGGATTTTGCTGCCGCAAATTATAGCTCTAATACTGTCTCTATCCGCTTAGGGAATGGCTCGGGAGGATTTAGTGGATCCACCAACATCGCTGTTGGAACAAATCCATATTCAGTTGCCATCGGAGACTTTAACGGCGATGGCAATCAGGATTTTGCTGCCGCAAATCAAGGCAGTGCTTCAGTTTCCATCCGCTTAGGGAATGGCTCTGGAGGATTTAGTGGAACCACCGAAGTCGCTGTTGGAGCGACTACAACTTCAGTTGCCATTGGCGACTTTAACGGGGATGGCAAGCACGATTTTGCAACCGCAAATTATAGTTCTAATATTGTCTCCATCCGCTTAGCAAGTGGTAATGAAATTAATGTACAAGGCAATGCCATTGGTATTGCAGATGGCGATATAACCCCATCAACTTCTGATCATACCGATTTTGGAAGTGTAAATGTGGGCAGTAATCTTGTGCGCACTTATACCATCCAAAATACTGGAACAACCAGCTTAACGGCTAGTTCAATTACCATGACCGGGGGAGATGCTGCTATGTTTACTATTGGCGCATTAACACCTGCATCACCAATACCCAGTCTGGGCTCTGCAACCTTTACGGTAACCTTTACACCTGCATCAGCAGGATTAAAAACTGCAACTATAACTATAAACAATGATGATTGTGATGAAGCGGTGTACGATTTTGCACTACAAGGAACGGGAGCAATAGAATGTGTATCGCCTACAATCACATGTCCTGCAAACATCAGTGTAAACAATATACCAAATCTGTGTAACGCAGCAGTAAACTATACCGCCACGGTAACAGGTAATCCGGCTGCGGTTGTAAGCTACACGTTCTCAGGTGCTACAACTGGTTCAGGTTCTGGCACCGGCTCGGGTTCAACATTTAATAAAGGCGTTACCACGGTAACCATCAACGCAACCAATGTCTGTGGCAATGTGAATTGCAGCTTTGATGTTACGGTTGTAGATACTGAGGCACCAATAACACCAACGATAGCGAATGCGACGGGCGAATGTTCTGTAACAGTAAGCGCACCGACGACAACAGATGTTTGTGCTGGAACGATAACTGGTACAACAACGGATCCTTTAACATATAATACACAAGGAACCTATACGATCACCTGGACATTTAACGATGGAAATGGTAATAGTACGACAGCGATGCAAACAGTGATAGTGGATGACGTTACAGCACCTGTAACACCAACGATAGCTAATGCTATGGGCGAATGTTCTGTAACAGTAACGGCACCAACGACAACAGATGTTTGTGCTGGAACGATAACGGGTACAACAACGGATCCTTTATCATATAGCTAAACAAGGAACCTATACGATCACTTGGACATTTGATGATGGAAATGGTAATAGTACTACCGCGAACCAAACAGTAATAGTAGATGACGTTACTGCACCAGTAACACCAACGATAGCGAATGCGATGGGCGAATGTTCTGTAACAGTAACGGCACCAACGACAACAGATGTTTGTGCTGGAACGATCGCGGGCACTACAACAGATCCTTTAACATATAGCACACAAGGAACCTATACGATCACATGGACATTTAACGATGGAAATGGTAATAGTACTACAGCGATGCAAACAGTGATAGTGGATGATGTTACAGCACCTGTAACACCAACGATAGCGAATGCTACTGGCGAATGTTCTGTAACAGTAACGGCACCGACGACAACAGATGTTTGTGCTGGAACGATAACTGGTACAACCACAAACCCTTTAACATATAACACACAAGGAACCTTTACCATCACCTGGACATTTAACGATGGAAATGGTAACAGTACGACTGCTATGCAAACAGTGATAGTGGATGATGTGACACCACCAGTGATCACCTGTGCAGCGAATGTTACGGTCAATACCGCTGCCGGTTTATGTACAGCAAGTGGCGTGACATTAACCCCACCAACGGTAAGTGATAATTGTCCGAGCACTTCAAATAACGCTTTGGCATTCGATGGTGTTGATGATCATATAACCATGGGTGATGTAAATGCGGTCGATGGCATTAGCCAAATGACAATTGAAGCCTGGGTTTATAGAACTAACACAAGTGGTTTTAACTCAATAGTAAACAAAACATTTAGTCAATCTGGGGATATTGGTATCCAACTTCACTTATTTGATCCTAACGATGTTTACTTCCGCTTGGCCTCGGGAAGCGATGCTTTTGGCTACACAACAGGTAATCAAATACCAATCAATTCTTGGGTTCACATAGCAGCTGTGTTCGATGGTACAGCTACTGGTAATGCCAACAGAGTAAAAATTTATATTAATGGGGTTCAAAAAACTTTATCTTTTCTCGGAACAATTCCTTCGGTAACTCCAAACACAACTGCACCATTACAAATAGCTTTCCCTTCTCCAGGTGCTCAATACTGGAACGGAAAAATGGATGAGGTAAGAATATGGACAACTGCCAGGACGTCTACTCAGATACTAAGTAATTTTAATTCTGAACTCAATGCACAAGCCGGACTGCTTGCCTTATATCATTTTAATCAAGGAGTTGCCGGTGGTAATAATGTAGGCATAACTTCTGTAATTGATGCTTCAGGAAACGGATTGAATGGCACCTTAACAAATTCTGCGCTAACCGGATCCACTTCAAACTGGGTAACAGGTCTATTAAGCGGTAGTAGTATTCCCACCAATGATGCACCTATCACATATCCGATAGGCATAACGTCTGTAACGTGGTCAGCAAATGATGGCAATGGAAATACTGCTACTTGTACACAAACTGTGACTGTAGTGGACAATCAAGCACCCGTAACACCAACGATAGCTAATGCGACGGGAGAATGTTCTGTAACAGTAACGGCACCGACGACAACAGATGTTTGTGCAGGTACGATAACTGGTACAACCACAAACCCTTTAACATATAGCACACAAGGAACCTATACGATCACATGGACATTTAACGATGGAAATGGTAACAGTACGACTGCTAACCAAACAGTGATAGTAGATGATGTTACAGCACCAGTGATCACTTGTGCTCCTGGGATAAGCGTTAACACGACACTTGGGCTTTGTACCGCTACGGCTTTACTTAGTTATCCTACCATGACGGATAATTGCGTACTTCCTGGATTATTGGGCAATGCACTATCTTTTGATGGATTAAATGACCATACCGAACGTTCGCCATTGACAGGATTAAGTTCTGCTGATTTTACCTTTGAATTTTGGTTTAAAGCAAACAGCCTTTCTTCTTTTCCAATATTCTTTTCTCAGGATAAATCCTTTACATCTACTCCGGCATTTAGGGCAGAAATTGGCTCAACCAGTCAAAATGTTAGATTCTTTTTTAATTCTGCTAGTGGTAGTGTGACTAACTCGACACCTAATAATACTGTAAGTGCAAACGCATGGACACATTATGCCATTGTAAGGACTGGAAATACATTCCGATCGTATATTAATGGGGTATTACAAACAACAACAGTTGCATCAGGTAGTCCAACTTTGGTCGGAAATAACTTTAATTTCCGACTTGGCGCCAGATATAGTAATACAAATGGCCTTACAAACTTATTTAACGGTGCGTTAGATGAATTCAGATGTTGGAATGTGGCCAGAACCCAGTCCCAAATACAAGCATCCATGAATAATTCACTTATTTCTGCTTCAGGATTGTATATCAATTATCCATTCAATCAGGGAGTAGCGGGAGGTAACAATACTGGTATTAATACTTTAAATGACTTAAGTGGAAGTAATCTTAACAGCACTTTGAATAATTTTGCTTTAGCAGGAAATACTTCAAATTTCGTGGCAGGAAATACGAGTAGCTCAAGTTTCACTAACAATGCCCCAACTGTATTCCCAATAGGTAATACTACAGTGGTTTGGACTGGTACAGATGCATCAGGAAATATATCAACATGTTCTCAATTGGTGACAGTGCGTGATAATCAAGCACCTACTGCAATATGTCATCCTTCACTTTCTGTAGGTCTGACAAATGACGGAACAGCTGTAATAAATGCGCAGATGTTAAACAACAACATTAGTGATTTGTGCGGCCCAGTATCTCTTTCAATAAACACAGGAATATCCAGTTTTACATGTTTAAACTATGGTGTACCATACATTGTAACGCTAAGAGTAACAGATGCGGCAGGCAATACAAGCACATGTGCATCTACAATAGTATTAACTGCGGGTAGTGCACCAGACTTCGACACTGATAGTGTACCGGATTGTTTTGATCAGGATGATGATAATGATGGAATATTAGACATCCATGAATGTATTCCCGCATCGGCAATAAATTTTGAAACCCAAGGGACATTCGGATCCGTATCGTCAGTTCAAAAACGTCGAAATCTTGAAAGTGTAACTGGAGTTCAGTATCAATATGCTTCGAGTGGTCAATTGAATAGTAAGTGGTATGCGGTTACAAGTCAGGAGGGAAATGCAGCCAATCGAGTTCACAGTAACACAATTCTATGGCCTGCAGAATTAAGAGGTCACACAACAGGAACAACAAATGATGCCTTTATGGCTGTAAATGGAAGTACTGTCTCGTCACAAATATTTTTTACTAGGAGCGTGTCATTGTTACCAAATACAGTATATGATTATGGTGCATGGGCTTCTAATGCAAATCGGTTGGGCCAAGGTGCACCGACTATAGGAATTCGTATTCGCAATGCATCCAATACAATAGTGCATAGCATTTCTAGTGGAACATCTATACATAATGTAGGAATACAATGGAAAGAACAAAAAGGCACGTTCAATACTGGCTCCGGGACTCAGTTCACCATAGAACTTTTTAATATAAGTATCAGCGGTGGTGGAAATGACTTCTCAGTTGATGATATATTTGTTCGCCTTTCAAATGCACAAAACTGTAATGTTGATGGAGATGGTTTTGTGAATAGTTTGGATTTGGATAGTGACGGTGATGGATGTTATGACGTATTTGAAGCTGGATTGAGCGATGGTGACAATAATGGTATTCTAGGTACATCCCCAGTTACGGTTTCTGCAAATGGATTGGTAATTGGCTATGGTGGATACTCTGGACCTTCTAACGCAGCTCAGAACGCAGGTATTAATGCATGTTGCACTGTAATTACGCCACCTAGTTTTGTAAATTGTCCGACTTCACCTATTCAAGTAGGTACTTCAGCAATAGGATGTGATGCGATTGCTAATTACGTTGTAACTACTCTCGGTAGTCCTGCCCCAACGCTCAGTTATAGCTTAAGTGGCGCAACCTTTGGAGCCGGTACGGGTACTGGAAGCGGTTCTGTTTTAAATCTTGGCAATACCATCGTAACCATTACTGCCGGTATATGTACTACTGCGTCTGCTACCTGCACATTTACAGTAACTGTTAGTGACAATCAACCACCGATCTTTGCTTGCCCTGCTGATATGACCGTTAATTTACCATCGGGAGGCAGCAGCGATGCGATTTTGGTGGCAGAGAGGGGTGGAAGTGCATTGAGTAGGATTAACCTGACTACAAATACCCGAACCGTGGTTGCAAGTATTAACGCTGCAGATGGAATCGTGATTGAAAATAGTACTCATGTATTAATTTCTAGGCACTCCAACTCCGGTACTACTATTTTCAGAGTGAACAGAACAACAGGAGCTCAAACACCAATTGCTTCATTGGGTGGTCAATGCCAAGGTATGAGTCTGGATGGTTTGGGAAATGTGTATGTGGTTAATGAAGGTTTGGGAAGAGTCCAAAAGGTAAACCTTTCAACCAGTGTGTTTACAAATGTTGCTATAGGACTTAACAGACCTGCTGATGTAGTATTTGAAAATTCTAATACGCTGCTTATTTCTTTATACAATCTTGGAAGGATTATTCGATACAATTTGACAACAAATGCATCTGCAATTCTATCTATTGGGCACGTGGCCCCAACGGATATTTTTAATGAAGGAAATGGTAATATTCTGGTGGCTGAAAACGGTGGCGCTTTGTCTCGGGTTAACCTCATCACAGGCGTTCGTTCTGTATTGATTAACCTAGGTGGGGGACCATTTGGACCTCATGGTATCAGTAAAGATGCATCAGGTAATATGTATGTAGCCATATATAGCGGACATCAGATTAAAAAAGTATCACCGGCAAATGTACTTCTCGCTACTTATAATACCGGGAATAATCCTGTTTTTATAGCGTTTGAACCAGTAACTCCAGCTTGTGGTGCAAGTGTTACTTACAATATACAAAATGCATCGGACAACTGTACTTTAAACGGCGTAAGCTTAAGCCCTCCTTCTGGTTCTTTATTCCCTGTGGGCTCTAATATTGTCACTGCTACTGCCACTGATGCTGCAGGAAATGCAAGTACTTGTACTTTTAATGTAATGGTTAGAGAAACTCAAGCGCCGACATTTACTTCTTGTCCTTCAAATCAGACAGTCACAGCTACAACAGGATGTACCGCTCCGGTTACATATATTACCCCTGTGGCTACAGGAAATTGCACCACGCCAACAGTCTCTCTAATCAGTGGACTTGCAAGTGGAAGCACCTTCCCACAAGGTCCTACTGTTGTAAGATGGCATGCTACTGATAATTCAGGAAATACTTCAACTTGTTCTTTCACGGTGACAGTACAATGTGCACCTGCACAACTAGGCGAGAATCTGGAGGGAAGATCAAATAGTCAAAGCTCAAATGTAGACTTAGAAATATCACCCAATCCTGCCATAAGTCAGGTGAAGCTATTACCTAAAGCGTATGGCATGGAAGATAATTCAACAGGAAAATTGTCTATTTTTGATGCTCAAGGTAGGCTTATTTGGGAGCAATCCGCTTTGATGAATGAGGTTATGAATCTGGACATTTCCACTTGGTCTCGTGGAGTATATCTTGTAAGAATGGAAACATCAAAAGGTAGGGTTAATAAACCACTAATAATTATAGAATAATATTTGATATTATCGATTTAATAAAATTTATAAATTTTAATACACGAAGATCATGGGCTTTAATTTTAAACAGATTGCAATAATATATTTACTCTTCACAGGATACGTATCATCATTATCGGGACAATCTCCTTTGTGGGGACTAACATCTCAGGGAGGTCAAGGGGTAGGAAGTATTATTAGATTGAACGAAGATGGAACAAATTTTTCCTCTGTTTCATTTCCGGTACTAGTTGGTGAGTCTCCTTCAGGAGACTTACTTAAAGCCAATAATGGTAAATTCTATGGTATGACCGCAGGAGGAGGGAGCAATAATGGAGGTGTTTTGTTTGAATATGATATAACAACTGGCGAATACGGTGTTTTACATCATTTTGCTGCATTAAGTATTCCCAAAGGAAGTCTGATTGAAGAAAGTGGTAAATTTTATGGTATGACTTACGGAGGTGGTACTTTTGGCTCTGGTGTCATTTTCGAGTTTAATTTGGCTACAAGCGTCTATACGGTATTGTACAATTTTGGTACATCAGTCGGAGATGGTAAATATCCAGAAGGTAGTTTGGTAGTCGCGGGCGGAAATTTTTATGGCATGACGTCGTATGGAGGCATCAATGATTATGGTTCAATATTTGAATATGATCCGATTACTGATATGCATACTGTGATACATTCGTTCAATGATACTGATGGAAGCGCACCACGTGGTAGCCTAATAGTATCTGGAGTGACCTTTTATGGTCTAACTTCGTCAGGTGGTACATCTTCTTCTGGCGTTTTATTTGATTATAATTTATCAGCTGGGTCAATAAACGTTCTTCATCATTTTCCAGTATCAAGTTCTCCTAAGGGAAGCCTATTAAGCTATAACGGTAGTTTTTATGGTTTGACTTCTTCTGGCGGTACTTCTTCAGAAGGTTCTATATTCAAGTTTGATCCTCTGACCAATCTTTACAATGAATTCTTTTCATTTGATAATGATACTTATGGCAGTTACCCATTTGGAAGTTTGGTTGAAGCAGGCGGAAAGTTATATGGTATGACCAATGGTGGTGGAGATAATTTTGCAGGTGTTTTATTTGAATACGTGTTATCCACTAGTACCTACAATATGCTTCACCATTTCAATCCTGACGTTACAGGAGGAGGAACTTTTCCTTTCGGTAGCTGTATTATATCAGACGGTAAACTTTACGGCCTTACTTCATCTGGTGGCACAGCTGGCTTTGGAACAATGTTCGAATACGAAGTTGCAAGCGGTCCATTTAATGTAAAAGTGATTTTTGAAAATGCATCCAAGGGATCGTTTCCCCAAGGGGAACTTATCAGATCAGGGATGAATTGGTTTGGTATGACAATGAATGGGGGTAACTCTAATAATGGTACCCTATTCAAGTATGATCCTGCTGGAAGCGGAACGTTGATTGCTTTACATCATTTTTCTGGTACCGATGGAGCAGTACCTAGCGGCAGTTTAATTTCATCCGGTGGAAAGCTCTATGGTTTGACATCAGAGGGGGGAAACAATAATGGTGGAGTGTTATTCGAATACAATTTGACTACATCTATTTATAGTATTAAGCATCATTTTGCTTCCGGAAGTGCGCCAAAAGGCAGTTTGACAGAATGGGACGGAATGTTTTATGGAACGACATCTAACGGAGGTATAGGCTCAGGTGAAATATTCCGGTTTAATCCGATCACTAATAGTTATAATTCGCTTCACTCTTTTGATGGTGCTGAAGGTGCTTTTCCAACGGAAAATTTAGTACATCTTAGTGGAAAGTTATACGGAATGACCACCACTGCTAATACGCATCCTGGTGTGCTTTTTCAGTATAATCTTGGAGCTATGGATTTTGAAGTGCTTCATTATTTTGCAGGTGGCGTTAACGATGGTGCTGCCCCATATGGATCACTAGTAACTTTTGACGGACACTTATATGGTATGACGAGAAACGGTGGTGATTTGAATCTAGGTACTATTTTCAAATATGATCCAACTGGTGTTGGTAATTACTCCATATTGCTTGAATTGGACAATACAACTGGTGGCAACCCTGAAGGGAGTCTTACAGTTTTAGGAAGCACTCTTTACGGAATGACCAAAATAGGCGGAAGCCTAGGAGGAGGTGTTGTGTTTAAATGTGATATTGATGGAACGAACTTTGTGGTTTTGAAAAACTTGGACGAAACATCTGGTCAAGCACCATTTGGCTCTTTAACTCCTACTGGTTGTATTAATTCTATTGTTACAGCCATCAACGCAGATATAAATCCGCTGACTTGTAACGGCAATAGCAGTAATTTAACTGTAACGGGATTACTCAATAATGCCCTGGATTGGAAATGGTACACAGCAAATTGCGGAGGCACTTTGGTTGGTACAGGAACATCAATCAGTGTCGTACCACAAGCCGCCACAACATATTTTGTACGTGGCGAAGGTGGCTGTGTTACTGAAACCATCTGCTCAACGATAACCATTAATTTTGCAACACCCACCGTAATGAATACAAATGATTCGGGTGCGGGTTCGCTTCGAGCAGCATTAACATGCGCGTTGGAAGGTAGCACGATCATATTTGACCCAGCAGTTTTAGGTATTAACGATACTATACTAATTTCGTCCGCGGCGTTGAATGTCAATAAGAATATAATTATCAATCAGACCCTACCTACTATTGTTAAAATTAAAACCATTGGACAACATCCTGTATTCAATATCAATATGGGAAAATCATTGTCTTTAAACTATGTCAATCTTTTTATGAATCCAAATAGTCCCAGTACACCTGGTAGAGCTATCTTTAATAATGGAAGTCTGCTTATCTCCAACATCAATATACGAGAAAGAAGCCAAAACTTAAGTGGTAATGGTAGTACTATCCAAAATGTCTCTGGTAGCAGCGTAAATATTTCTTTATCCAATCAGATTATTATTCAAAACTAATCACCGTGAACTCAGCCAAAATCATCAATATTTCATCTAGTGAGGCTTTGCTGCAAGTCGAAGTAAACCATCTCAGGCATAAACTATCCAGTGAGCAATCGATATTATCTAAATTATTAATACAACAGAGTCTAGAGTATATAATGGTTTATAATTCAGGCGATTATCGAAGGGTTTCAGTATTTGAGATCATTGTGATCAAATCAAATAGTAATTATTCTACCTTTTATTTAGATGATGGAAGCAAAATCTTGACTTCAAAAACCCTAAAGTATTGGGAAGTATCGTTGAATCATCCAGACCTTGTTAGAGTACATGATTCAAGTTTGATCAATAGAAGTAAAATCAAATCGGTAAATGTTGGAAATTCGGAAATTACTTTAACTGCCAATTTGACTTCAAAGTATTCGAGGATGCCGAAATCTGAATTGTTAAAAAAATTGAACAGATAAACTAAAATTTTGTTTTTTTTATCGAGGATATCCCCGATGATCTCATTTTCTGACCTATGGTCAGACATGTCAGGACATTATCGAACTTATAACGAATGAATTTTTAATTCATACCTTACCTATAACTTGTATGGACACAATTAATTCATTAGAACTGTTTATTTTTTTGTGATTATTTTAGCATATAAAGGGTAAAAAATCCGGCCCCGAAACAGTGGTAACAAAAAGTAAACGAATTGCTGGCAGTTCAATAAAGTCTTTTATAATCGTAGCATGTTCACAAATGAGTTTAACTTGATTAGAAGTACCAATTATCTGTCTAGAAAACATAACAATACATATATGAATAATAATATGTGTTTAAGTTAAAAAAATATATATAATAATATTTGATTGTTTGGTTGAATATATATTACCTTTGCGACCCGTTAAAGAAATAGAAGTTGATATTTTATAATAGGGGAGGCTTATTATAGAAATTGGAAGAGTGAAAGTGGAGAAATAGTTGGATTTGGAGCGAGGTATTAAGTTGAATAAAAAAGTGATATTTAATTTAGTAAAAAGTTTGGTAGGGATATAATTTTTAATATCTTTGCGGCCCGTTAGGGATAAAGAAAGGAAGATGGGGATAGGATAAGAGTGGAATTAAGGGGAGAAAGGAGAGAGGGGAATTAGAGTATGCATATAATTTACCGATGAAGATTGGTATGATATAAGAAAAGAAAGTTCATTGACACGATTGGAGAATAGTACTTAATAGAAAAGAAGATACTAGCCTGATAAACAAAAAAAGAGCGATTTCTTTTAAAAAAAAGAGAGAGCCAATAAGGATTATACTATGGAGAGTTTGATCCTGGCTCAGGATGAACGCTAGCGGGAGGCCTAATACATGCAAGTCGAGCGGCAAGTTCCTTCGGGAGCCTAGAGCGGCGCACGGGTGAGTAACGCGTACATGACCTACCTTTAAGACCGGGATAGCCCTGGGAAACTGGGATTAATACCGGATGTGATAATAGATATAAGGATTTATTATTAAAGTTCCGGCGCTTAGAGATGGGTGTGCGTCTGATTAGCTAGTTGGTAGGGTAACGGCCTACCAAGGCGACGATCAGTAGGGGGCGTGAGAGCGTGGCCCCCCACACGGGTACTGAGACACGGACCCGACTCCTACGGGAGGCAGCAGTAAGGAATATTGGTCAATGGACGCAAGTCTGAACCAGCCATCCCGCGTGCAGGATTAAGGTCCTATGGATTGTAAACTGCTTTTAGTAGGGACGAAACGCTTTCATTTATGAGAGTCTGACGGTACCTACAGAATAAGCACCGGCTAACTCCGTGCCAGCAGCCGCGGTAATACGGAGGGTGCAAGCGTTATCCGGAATCACTGGGTTTAAAGGGTGCGTAGGCGGGTTATTAAGTCAGTGGTGAAATGCTGTCGCTTAACGATAGAACTGCCATTGATACTGATAGTCTTGAATTGGGTTGAGGTTAGCGGAATGTGACATGTAGCGGTGAAATGCATAGATATGTCATGGAACACCAATTGCGAAGGCAGCTAACTGGGCCTTGATTGACGCTGAGGCACGAAAGCGTGGGTAGCGAACAGGTTAGATACCCTGGTAGTCCACGCCCCAAACGATGCTAACTCGATGTTTGGGCAGTAAGCTTGAGCATCCAAGGAAACCGATAAGTTAGCCACCTGGGGAGTACGACCGCAAGGTTGAAACTCAAAGGAATTGACGGGGTCCGCACAAGCGGTGGAGCATGTGGTTTAATTCGATGATACGCGAGGAACCTTACCTAGGCTAGAATGTGAGTGACGGTCTGTGAAAGCAGGCTTTCCTTCGGGACACGAAACAAGGTGCTGCATGGTTGTCGTCAGCTCGTGCCGTGAGGTGTTGGGTTAAGTCCCGCAACGAGCGCAACCCCTATTGTTAGTTACCAGCACGTAGTGGTGGGGACTCTAGCAAGACTGCCGGCGTAAGCCGTGAGGAAGGTGGGGATGACGTCAAATCATCATGGCCTTTATGCCTAGGGCGACACACGTGCTACAATGGCCGGCACAGAGGGCAGCCAGACCGCGAGGTTGAGCGAATCCCATAAAGCCGGTCCCAGTTCGGATTGAGTCTGCAACTCGACTCCATGAAGGTGGAATCGCTAGTAATCGCGCATCAGCCATGGCGCGGTGAATACGTTCCCGGACCTCACACACCGCCCGTCAAGCCATGGAAGTTGGGGGTACCTAAAGATGGTGACTTTACGGGGAGCTATCTAAGGTAAAACCAGTAACTGGGGCTAAGTCGTAACAAGGTAGCCGTACCGGAAGGTGTGGCTGGAATACCTCCTTTTAAGAGAAAGGTTAGAACTATATTGGGCAAGACATTAAGTATTATCTCTGCGTGTTGGTGGATTTTTTTCAAAAAAAATATAAGAGGAGAAAAGGTGAGGATGGAATAGAAGTGAGATACTCAGGTGGGACTGAAATCCAATGAGGAAGAGACGACTTGTAGTAACGATATGAAAGTATATGGATATTAGAGTCTCGTAGCTCAGTTGGTTAGAGCACTACACTGATAATGTAGGGGTCGGCGGTTCAAATCCGCCCGAGACTACAGGAGCAAAAGCGAATGCAATGGAATGATTGATAGATAGGAGATATTTATTGATATCAGACAGGGGATTCGTCATAGATATTATGGGGGATTAGCTCAGCTGGCTAGAGCGCTAGATTTGCATTCTAGAGGTCAACGGTTCGACTCCGTTATCCTCCACCAAAAGAGATAATCAGGAAATCAGGCCATAGGGTTGGTTAAATATAATTAAGACAAAAGTTCTTTGACAAGTTGGTAGAAAAAAAAGTAGAAACGAGAGAATCTTATTATGGGGTTTGGAGTGTAAGAGAAGAGTAATAAGAATAGGAAGCAAATAAGGGCGTATGGTGGATGCCTTGGCTCTCAGAGACGACGAAGGACGTGGTAAGCTGCGAAAAGCTATGGGGAGTTGCAAACGAGCGTTGATCCATAGATGTCCGAATGGGGCAACCCTGCACGTTGAAGATGTGCAACCCGACCGCAAGGCGGGAGAAAACCCGGAGAACTGAAACATCTAAGTAACCGGAGGAAAAGAGAACAATAGTTATTCCGTGAGTAGTGGCGAGCGAAAACGGAGGAGCCCAAAAGTTGTATATAAGAGAGTGGAACGTATTTGGAAAATGCGACCGGAGGGGTGAAAGTCCCGTACACGAAAGGTATGTACAATGAAACATGAGTAGGGCGGAACCGGAGAAATTCTGTCTGAATATGCCAGCACCATCTGGTAAGGCTAAATACTACTGAGAGACCGATAGCGAACCAGTACTGTAAAGGAAAGGTGAAAAGAACCCTAAGAAAGGGAGTGAAAAGAACCTGAAACCATACGCTTACAAGCGGTCGGAGTCCTTTAGGGGATGACGGCGTGCCTTTTGCATAATGAGCCTACGAGTTACTCCTCACTAGCGAGTTTAAGATCTTCAGGATCGGAGGCGGAGCGAAAGCGAGTCTGAATAGGGCGGCTGAGCTAGTGGGGTAGACGCGAAAACCTAGTGATCTACCCATGAGCAGGTTGAAGGTTGGATAGTCTCCAACTGGAGGACCGAACTGGTAAACGTTGAAAAGTTTTCGGATGACTTGTGGGTAGGGGTGAAAGGCCAATCAAACTAGGAGATAGCTCGTACTCCCCGAAATGCATTTAGGTGCAGCGTTGATAAGAGTGTGTCGGAGGTAGAGCTACCGATAGGGCTAGGGGGCGTCACTGCCTACCAACCCTGACGAACTCCGAATGCCGGTACATTGCGTCAGCAGTGAGGCTATGGGTGCTAAGGTCCATAGCCGAGAGGGAAACAACCCAGACCATCAGCTAAGGTCCCGGAGTGTAATTTAAGTTGAACAAACGATGTGAGAATGCTAAGACAGCTAGGATGTTGGCTTGGAAGCAGCCATTCATTTAAAGAGTGCGTAACAGCTCACTAGTCGAGCGTTCTTGCGCGGAAAATGATCGGGCATCAAAATTACCACCGAAGCTATGGGTCTGCCGCAAGGCAGACGGTAGGGGAGCATTCTAACAGCGTTGAAGATATCCTGTGAGGGGTTTTGGAGCGGTTAGAAAAGAAAATGTAGGCATGAGTAACGATAAATTCTGTGAAAATCCCTTCCCGCCGTAAGACTAAGGTTTCCTAGATCTATGCTAATCAGATCAGGGTTAGTCGGGTCCTAAGGTGTAGCCGAGAGGCGAAGCCGATGGCAAACGGGTTAATATTCCCGTACCTGTATATACTGCGATGGGGTGACGGAGAGGCGTAAGGATTGCCGTCTGACGGAATAGACGGTTGAAGTGTGTAGGCTGTGAGAATGTAGGTAAATCCGCATTTGAGCTGAGGCACGATAGTACACTTTTCTGCTTGCAGGAAGGTGATAATGTCCCCAAGCGAGCTTCCAAGAAAAAACCTCTAAGCATCAGGTATAGAGCCCGTACCGTAAACCGACACAGGTAGTCGAGGAGAGTATCCTAAGGCGCTCGAGTGAATCGTGGCTAAGGAATTAGGCAAAATGGCCTCGTAACTTCGGGAGAAGAGGCGCTCTTAGTAATAAGAGCCGCAGTGAAAAGGCCCAGGCGACTGTTTAGCAAAAACACAGGACTCTGCGAAATCGTAAGATGAAGTATAGGGTCTGACACCTGCCCGGTGCTGGAAGGTTAAGGAAGGGGCTTAGTACGCAAGTGCGAAGGTCTTAACTGAAGCCCCGGTAAACGGCGGCCGTAACTATAACGGTCCTAAGGTAGCGAAATTCCTTGTCGGGTAAGTTCCGACCTGCACGAATGGTGTAACGATCTGGGCACTGTCTCAGCCACGAGCTCGGTGAAATTGAAGTATCGGTGAAGATGCCGGTTACCCGCAATGGGACGAAAAGACCCCGTGCACCTTTACTATAGCTTCACATTGAGCTTGAGTATAAGATGTGTAGGATAGGTGGGAGACTGAAGCGGGCACGCAAGTGTTTGTGGAGTCGCCGTTGAAATACCACCCTTCTTATGCTTAGGTTCTAACCATGTTAAAGACGTGGGACATTGTGTGGTGGGTAGTTTGACTGGGGTGGTCGCCTCCAAAAGAGTAACGGAGGCTTGCAAAGGTTCCCTCAGCATGGTCGGTAATCATGCGCAGAGCGTATTAGTATAAGGGAGCTTGACTGAGAGACCGACGGGTCGAACAGGTAGGAAACTAGGCTAAAGTGATCCGGTGGTTCCGTATGGAAGGGCCATCGCTCAAAGGATAAAAGGTACGCCGGGGATAACAGGCTTATCTCCCCAAGAGCTCACATCGACGGGGAGGTTTGGCACCTCGATGTCGGCTCGTCACATCCTGGGGCTGGAGAAGGTCCCAAGGGTTGGGCTGTTCGCCCATTAAAGTGGCACGCGAGCTGGGTTCAGAACGTCGCAAGACAGTTCGGTCTCTATCTATTGTGGGCGCAGGAATATTGAGAAGATCTGACACTAGTACGAGAGGACCGTGTTGGACAAACCACTGGTATACCAGTTATGCCGCCAGGTGTACAGCTGGGTAGCTACGTTTGGAACGGATAAGCGCTGAAAGCATCTAAGCGCGAAGCCAACTTCAAGATGAGTATTCCATTGTCTTCGGACTAAAAGGGTTGTTGTAGATGACGACGTTGATAGGCTACAGGTGGAAGTGCAGTGATGTATGGAGCCGAGTAGTACTAATTACCCGAATGCTTCCTTTATTTAAAAATCAGATGATACGCACTTCAGCGAAGTGATGAGTGGTCCTTGTTTTGAAATTTTTCTCCCAATTGTCTTTGAAAAGATCGAAGTTATGGATCAAATTAGTTTGATTGTAACAAAAAGAGATAGCGTATGGTATATATGTGGAACGTATGCCAATACATAAAGTTATAGGTGGTTATAGCGAGGGTGTTCCACCTCTTCCCATTCCGAACAGAGAAGTTAAGCCCCTTAGCGCCGATGGTACTGCGATTGTGGGAGAGTAGGTCGCCGCCTTTTTTTATGAGAGCCTTGTTGTGAATGCAGCAAGGCTCTCTCCTTTTTACCATATCCTTTCATCAATATATTTATTTATGAAAATATACATACCAAGCCATTTAAATGAACAAAACATTGAGACGATCTATTTATTAGAATAAAACAAATTGTATAATTATTAAATAGCTGTTATGTCCAAACAATGGAGTTTTGAGATTTTGTCTTGGTTGTTTATAATTTTCTTTTGCCTTTTGATAGTCGGTCCCATCTATTTGAAAGCTGGCGATTCCTTTAATTTCTACTACCGTAACATTCTGTCTATTGTTATTTTTTTAGCTTTGACCAGATATATTTTCCTGCTTAAGTATACACCAATCTCCAGAACAAAGTGGGTGAAGATGTTATTTGTTTTTCTTCCGATACCATTTGTGTTATTTCAAATTGATTCACTTTATGAATTCCAAAGATTTATTGACGAAGAAGGAACTATAAGCCTTTTTAAAGGTTCTACGGATATAGATGATTATCAATTTGGTAAGTATATAAGATTGGAATTTGTCTTTTTCTGTGTAGCTTCTTTAGTTTCTTTATTTGTTTTGCCTGTAAGAATGGTCATTTCCTTTTGGCGTACGACCAACACTAAAGATCTTGTTTAACTTTAACTTTTAATAGAAATATCAATATGTCACAAGTCAACGAATTTAATGATTATCGTAGCCGGATGAATGATCGCATTTTGGCTCAGGACAATAAAGTGCTGAAGAGGTTTTTTAGTCTTGATAACCAGACCTACCAGGATGGAGCTTTGTCTGAAAAAACAAAGGAATTATTAGGTTTGGTGGCTTCTATGGTTTTGCGATGTGACGACTGCATAAAATACCACCTTGGTACTTGTTATGAACTTGGCGTCACTACAGAAGAAATATTTGAAGTTTATGCTGTAGCAAACCTGGTTGGTGGATCTATATGCATCCCACATACCAGGAGGGCAGTTGAATATTGGGATGAACTGATAAACCAAAAATAAAATAATATTTACCTAATCAACAGAAAATAAATTCATCGCAATTCTGTCTGCGTAGTATTTGCCATTTTTTGTAAGTGTAAAATTATTTCCATTCTGTTTTATCATGCCATCATTTATTGCTTCTTTTATTGAACTAAGAAATATATTCGTAACTTTTTCTCCCATAGCTTGAATAACCGACAAATCTATACCCCACATTGTCCTTAAACCTGTCATTAGGTATTCATTATACCTCGTGTCATTATTTAAATATTCCGTGTCTAGCGGCAAATCTTCTAATGCCAGCTGGTCAATGTATTTTTTATTATTGGCAACATTCCAGCTTCTTGAAACTACATCATAAGAATGTGCCGATGGTCCGATTCCAATATATTCCACACCTTTCCAATAATTTGTATTATGAACTGCATATTGTTCCGGTAGTGAAAAATTTGATATTTCATAATGATCATACCCATGATTTTCAAGTATATCCATTAGCGAACTAAACTGATCATTTGCCTTATCAATATTCGGCAGATCGATTTTATTGGTTTTTATCATGTGAAACAGGGCAGTTTTTTCTTCGACAGTCAGGCAGTATGCAGATACGTGAGGGATTTTCATGTCTATTGTCTGTTCAATATTATGCAACCACATTTCGTCAGTTGTCGTATTGGATCCGTAGATAAGATCAATAGACAAGTTTTCAAGACCTGCATCCTGACAATAACCGATACAACGTAAAGCTTCTTTGGCATTATGGGCTCTGTTCATGAACGTTAGATCTTCATCATAAAATGACTGGACTCCTATACTTAGCCGGTTTATGCCCCATTTTTGAAAGATTGTTATGGAATCTTTAGTAATATCATCAGGGTTGGCTTCGAGCGTAATTTCAGCATTATCTTTCCATTCATAGTACTTTAATAAAGTGGTGAAAATTTTGTCAAAATCTTTGTCAGTCAAAAGACTTGGCGTACCGCCTCCAAAATAGATGGTAGAAATTTTGTTGTTTTTCAGATAGTCTTTTCTTAACCTAATTTCTGTGCAAATAGCATCAATTAAAGCATCTTTGAGTTTTAATGAGGTTGAAAAGTGGAAATTGCAATAATGGCATGCCTGCTTACAAAAAGGAATATGAATATATATACCAGACATGTTGTATTTTCGTTATTTTGAATGTCAATCAGTTAAATATAAAGCGTCTGAATTACAAAAGATATTTAAGCATAATACATTTTAATTCATACTGTGAGCAAAATCTCGCTGTAAAGATATATTTATTAATATTCTTAATGGCATCAGCACAAGGACTTATAAGTCAAAAAAAAATATATGTTGGTATAAAATATTTCCAATCATCTTTCACATCCGGCGAAGAGGAAATCTATTACAAAAGTATGGATTCAATAGAAGTGCCGTTTTATTTATCAAACCGTATCAATGAATTATTATCTCAGGGATATTCTGTTCCGAATTTGGATACAATTGTTTTTAAAAATGATACATGTATAGCTTATATTTACAAGGGCAATAAATATACGATTGGAGGCATTAATTTTTCTCAGGAACAAACCTCTATCCTGGAATCAAGCGGTATCCGAAGGAGTAAACTCGCGGGAAAGGCCTTAGAAGCCAAATATTTGGAAAAATTTCTTAATTCGCTTGTAGACCATCAGACCAATTACGGTTATCCATTTGCCAAAGCGAAGTTTGATTCCATACGTTTTGACAATAATAAGTTATACGCTGGTTTGAAAATAGACAGAGGTCGGTTGTTTACATTTGACACTATCGTGATGGAAGGTAAAATCCATCTTAGCAAAAGATTTCTGGAACGATTTCTTGATATATTTCCCACTTCGTATTATGCACATGATAAAGTGGTCAGTGCTTCACGACGATTGAATGACCTGCAATATGCCAAACAATCAAATGATCCTGTCATCAGGTTTGTCAATGATAAAGCCTCGCTGGTTTTGACTCTTGACCCAAAACCGGCCAGTCGTTTTGATTTTCTCATAGGCGTCTTGCCACAAATTAAGGATGGTGTCAGAAAATGGACTATTTCAGGTGATTTTACGGCGGAACTAAATAATAGTTTTAATCAGGGAGAGTATATTTATCTGCAGGTCAAACGATTGAAAGCCGAAAATCTGGAACTCCAGATGAAATCAACCCTTCCATACATTGCTGGATTACCGGTAGGAAGTCATATAGATTTTAGAATTTTCAAAAATGCAAGTCAAAATATAGACCTTTTTTTTGATGGTGGATTTCAATATTTATTTGGGGGCTTTAATAATATAAAAATATATGGTAGTTATCGTTCTTCCAGATTGCTTGAAATTAATTCAGATCAAATTACTGCTTCCGCCCGATTGCCACAGAATCTTGATGTTTCCTATTCAGGAGGCGGTATAGGTCTCTCCATTAGAAAATTGGATTACAGATTCAATCCGTCAAAAGGATATGCCCTTGAAATAAATACGATTGTAGGGAGCAAAAAAATCATTAAAAATATAAACATTCTACAATTGGAAGGTTTTGAGAATAGTTATGATTCACTAAAATTAAATACATTACAAGCAGATATTGAAGCTTCTTGTGCGTTTTACAAGCCTGTTAAAAATTGGGCCACCATTAAAATGGGTGGGAATGCAGGTGTCCGGCTTAATCAGCAACAAATCAGAACCAATGAACAATTTAGAATTGGCGGGAATAAACTTCTTCGTGGATTTGATGAAGAAAGTATTATGACCGATCGATATGCTTTTGGTACCGTTGAATTCAGATTCCTGTTTGATCAGAATTCATATCTAAGTTTGCCATTTATCGATTTTGGCGTAACAAGAGTCATAAAGAATGGAGTACCGATCACAGACACGGTTCTGGGTATAGGAATGGGACTCAATTTTGGAACCACAGCTGGAATTTTTAACCTGTCATTTGCGGCAGGGAGGAATCTGGGAAATCCTTTTGATTTTGGAAAAATGAAAATACATTTTGGTTATGTCAATTTATTTTGATTTCGTTAATATTTTATGTACACATTTTAAAGCTGTCAACCTTCTGATTATTATAAACATGATGCCTATGCTGAAAATCAAAAACAAGAGCTAAGAAATAAATTCAGAAATTTTTTCGCCTTATTAAGCAATGAATTTGATGGTACGTTATATGAAAAGATGATTATAAAAGAATGCACTGTTTATACTAACTATCTGAAAGAAGTACAGTAATGTTGACCTCTATTTTTTAATAGTTTTTATCTCTTTTTCAGTGAAGATCGGTAAATCATTGCCCCATGAATGTGTTATATAATTAAGGACATCCACAACTTCATCATCATCAAGACCAGGAGCAGGCATTAGACCATTATATGCAATACCATTGACCATTATGTTTCCTTTTTGTCCATATTTAACAGATCTGATGGATTCTGATCGGTTTTTGATTAGAAAATCTGAATTGGCGAGCGGAGGAACAACAGATTTTGTTCCCATGCCATTTGGCAGGTGACAAGTAATACAAAAATCCTGATACAATAATTTACCCTTGCCAATACTGCTTGAGAGTTCATCATTCTGAAAATACGGAGATAAATTGGGTAAAAATAAAACTGAGATTGCAAGTATGATTATTTTCATTTTTTAGGTACAATTTTATAGATTCCCTGACCTTCAACCGCAACATATATATAGCCATCCGGACTCATTTTGACGTTTCTTACTCTACCGATATCTGCCATTATTTTTTCGCGATAAGTCACTTTGTTTTCACTTAATACAAGTCGTTCCAGGTATTGAAATTTAAGAGACCCTATAAGTAAACTTCCCCTCCATTCAGGATATTTGTCAGAATAAACAAATTCCATACCACTTGGGCCAATAGAAGGTACATAGTAATACAAGGGCTGTTCCATACCAGCCATTTCGGTTTTTTCCGTTAATATAGTACCATCATAGTTGATGCCGTAACTGATGACCGGCCAACCATAATTTTTTCCTTTTTCCAGAATATTTATTTCATCACCTCCTTGAGGACCATGCTCATTTTCCCAAATCTGTCCGGTCACAGGATGTTTTGTCATACCTTGTGGATTTCTGTGACCATAACTATAAATTGCTTTTTTTGCGTCGGCTTGATGTACAAATGGATTATCCTCAGGGATGCTTCCATCGTCTTTTAATCTGTATATCTTGCCACCGTCTTTACTAATGTCCTGGGGATTAACAAAATGTTCTCCTCTGTCACCTATGCTAAAATAAAGAAGACCTTTATCATCAAAAATAATTCTTGAACCAAAATGATGTGATGTTTTAGTACTTGGACTTCCGGTATATAGGATTTCAATATCAATGAGTTGACCATCCTGCAGTTTTGACCTCATCAATGTAGTATTGCTGGTTTTATCTTCTCCTGTTTTAGCTGAGTAAGTAAGATATATCCATCCATTTTTTGAATAATCAGGGTGCAAACAAACATCCAGCAATCCTCCTTGTCCCCGCGCAAGTACTTCAGGCACATTTCCGATAACCGTTTTTACTCCGTTATTAAAATGTATCAGCTGACCTTTTTTTTCAGTGATAAGCATGCTGCCGTCAGGTAAAAAAGCCATTCCCCATGGGATATCAAGGTTAGCCACCACAGTTTCTAATGTATAATTTATTTCAGTAGGCGTTTTTATATTACTATCTACCTGTGCGGTGCTTATTTGATAGATACAAAGGGTAAAACTGCACAAAACATGTATTATCTTCATTTAAAGTTGATTTGTTTTTCATTACAATATAAAAGGATTTTGATTTGTTCAAAATTTGCACCCTATTATCAAAAATAAATTTAGTATTATTTTTTTCTGATGACATTTATGCCATCTCTTAGTGGTAATATTACATTTTCTACCCTTGTATCACTTTTAATCATTTTGTTAAAGTCGTCAAGAAGTTTAGTTTTTTTATCCAATTTTTTTTCAATGACTTTTCCATTCCAAAGTACATTATCTGCAATTATGATGGCACCACTATTACACCTGTCAATAACTAAATTATAATACGTAACATATGATGCTTTATCCGCATCAATAAATACTAAATCAAAATCTATATTCAAAGTAGGAATTATTTCCTTGGCATCCCCAATAATAAGTTCAATCTGATTATTATATGATGATTTTGAAAAAAAACTATCGGCAATGGCTCCATGCACCTCATCATACTCAATAGTGACTAATTTACCTTTTTTTGACAGGCCCTGAGCTAAACAAATGGCTGAATATCCCGTAAAAGTCCCTATTTCGAGTATATTTTCAGGCATTTTTATTTTGCTTATCAAACTAAGAAAACTACCTTGAAGATATCCGGATAACATACGCGGAGATAAAGTTTTGAGGTGCGTTGTCCTTTCAATCTCATCCAGCATTTTTTCATGTAAAGTTGATTGTGCACAACAATAATCGTCTATACTTGACATGATATCGTCCATATTTATATTTTTTGAGCATTGAGTTTTTTATTGAGATATGGATAAGACAAAACAGATATTACTATAATGGCGCCACCTACGTAAAACATTGGAGTAAGTTCTTTATGTTCATTTAGTAACAGGATTGCAAGCAAAATTCCATATATTGGTTCGAGGTTGATAACCAGATTAGAAGCAAATGCAGTCAGATATTTTAGTGCTTTGAGTGATAAAACATGTGCCAGCGTTGTACAGCATAAGGCTAGAATGATGAGATATAACCAATCTTCCTTATCGGATGGAATAAAAGCCTCAGGTGAATATCCAAAAAGCCACATAATAAATAATAAGACACTAATCATTATCCATGCACTGGTAAGTTCAATGAATGAAATGGTGTATGGGTCAGAGCCGCCGATGTTTTTTTTATTTAAAGTAGAGAATACAGCTGCCAGAAATGCAGATGCAAGTCCCACCCAAATGCCACTTATATAGTTTAATGGAACGTTATTGATAACTAGAACCATACCTGGAATGACACAGGCACTAAGGATTAATTCGAGTCTATTGATCTTTGTACGCAAAAGTATTGGTTCAAATACAGAAGTAAATAATGAAGTGGTACTCATACATATGAGCGACACTGATGCATTGGCTAGTTTAATCGATCCATAAAAACAAATCCAGTGCAATCCGATCACCACGCCAATTATAGCATAGTTAATCAGCTGTTTACGTGCCATTTCATTCAGATTTTTGCCAAATCTGATAAAAAACAACAAGCTAATGGACGTAATCAATACGCGCCACCATACCAATATAATAGCAGGAAGTTGTATCAGATCGCCTAAAATAGCCGTAAATCCAAAAAGTATGACAGCCATGTGGATTTGAAGATAGGCTATTTGCTGATTGGTCAGCTTCATAGAGTAATCTGTTTAAGGGTATAAAATTTGAAAGCCAAAGGTATCATTTCTTTGACGATCACACATCTGATTTTATAAATATTACGAAGCTATACGCCAAATTGAGTTAAATGATGGTTTAAATGTTTGTAAAACATATTATTCCATTCGATTTTGTGTAACTTGCCAAAAGAGTGAGATTTTTTACCATCAAAATATTTTTCACCCAATTCCATGGTTTTGTTGAGATACATAATGAGTCTGTTTTTTTCTGTCGAAAAATCTTTATCGCCTTTGATGATAAATTGTGGTGCGGTTTTCAGATTGTGCGGATAAGGACTTTCATTTACAACTCTTTTTTTAACGAGTATTTTCAGGATAATTGCCATTAATGCATTTGGTTTAGGGTGGATGTCATCATATACCATTTCGTAGGTGACACTACAATGTGCCAGCATTTGAGAGACAGTCATTTTACCCCAAATAGGTTTGGTGGTTTCCTGTAAAAGATTAATTCTATGTATTAAACCATCAGTTACTTCCTTGGTAAAAATATTTGGTAATGCCATAATCTGTTATTTTACACAAACCTATACATTTTTTATATGATACAAAAATATTGGGCCTTTAACTTCAATTTTCAACTATGTTTGGATGAAAATCGGGAGCATTGCGATGTCGTTTTTTGAGATAATAATGCCATAGGAAGTAAGAGGCTAATGTTCTGTAAGGTGCCCATTTACTTGAATGCTCGACAATCTCTTCTTTTGTTTTTGCTGGTGTTAGCTCTTTTATGGTATTAATGATCGCAATATCACCCAATGGTATAATGTCCTGAGATTGTAAACAAAACATCATATAAATATCAGCAGACCATTGGCCAATTCCTTTTATACTTGTCAATTGAGCCTTTATGGTTACATCATCCAACGAATTAAATGATGTAAGGACCAGTTGCCCATGGATAATCGCGCTGGATAAAGCTCGCAGGTAACTTGATTTTTGGCGACTGATCTGACATCTTAGCATTTCCTCATCCGAAAGTTCTAATATTTTGGAAGGTTCAAAACATGCTAAATAATTGTTCAGCTTTACAAAATGAGCATTGGCAGATGATAGACTGACTTGTTGTTCCAGTATAATTTTACACAACGATGTGAAACCTGCTGGACGGGCCCACTCTGGCGGGGCGCCATATTTTGTAAAAATATTTTTAAATACCTCATCTTTATTGATAAGAAATTCAATACCTTTTTGATTGACTATCAGAGCCATATTTTGTGTAAAAATTTAATATTAGTTCAAACAAGATAGCTTAATGGTCATCTATATAAAACAAATAGAACCCAAACGTATAGAAAATTTTGAGCTTTCCCAAAAATAATCATGAAACCAATTATGTTTGGATATAAAATATTAAGTTTGTGGCACAATCCAACACTGTAGAATATGCCTGATGTTAAACTTTTCTCCGGAACAAAGTCCAGATACCTGTCTGAACGAATATCTGATTACTATGGATATCCTCTTGGAGACATTACGGTGAATACTTTTGCAGATGGAGAAATGCAAGTGGTTATTAATGAATCAGTACGTGGAACATACACGTTTTTTATTTCATCAACCTTTGGGCCGGCAGATAACATTTTGGAGTTGTTATTGATGATTGATTCTGCAAAACGAGCTTCAGCCGGCTATATAACTGCCGTTATTCCCTATTTTGGATATGCACGACAGGATAGAAAGGATAAACCCAGAGTTCCTATTTCTGCAAAGTTGGTAGCCAATATCCTGCAGGCTTCCGGAGTAAACCGAATTATGACAATGGATCTTCATGCAGAACAAATTCAAGGTTTTTTTGACATACCGGTTGATCACTTAAAAAGTGAAGCTATTTTTATGCCTTACCTCGTAAAACAAGATCTGACCAATGTTACATTTGCTTCTCCTGATGTAGGAGGGGTCAAAAGAGCCCGCAGTTATGCAAAATATTTTGAGCGTGACCTTGTGATATGTGATAAAGAACGTAGGGTTGCCAATGAAGTAGCAAGTATAACCGTAATAGGAGAAGTGGCCGGAAAGGATGTTATATTGATTGACGATATTATTGATACAGCAGGGACATTGTGTAAGGCAGCTGATGCATTGATTGAAAAGGGTGCTAAAAGTGTTAAAGCAATGCTGACCCATCCCGTACTTTCCGGTAATGCATATGAAAATATCAACAATTCTAGAATTTCTGAGGTAATCGTTACTGACAGTATTCCGCTTAAAGGCAAATCGGATAAGATCATAGTGCTTTCCTGTGCTAAACTTTTTGCCCGCGCCATCAGAAATACACATGAATACAAATCAATTGCAGCATTATTTGTTGATAAAAATATATAAAGTTGACTTTTTTTTTGTTTGTATTTTATAACAAAATAGTATATCCAATATTACAACAACGTGTATTTGATTGGAAATTGTGTTTTTATATATTTTCAGGAACCTTCTATCATGAAAGCACAAAATCAAAGAAGCACTTTGTGATTTAAATTTTTTAAAAATATATACTAAATATAAATAAAAATGTATCTTTGCGGCTCTTTATAAATAACGCTTAGTTTTTTTGATATGGTATCTGTAGAAATTCAAGGAAGTACTAGAACTGAATTCGGTAAAAAGGGTTCAAAAATTGATAGGAAAAATGGTGGTGTTCCTGCCGTAATGTATGGTGGAAAAGAAGTTATTCATTTTACTGTGACGCCTGCAGGAGTAAAAAATCTTATTTATACGCCTGATTTTAAGATAGCTGAATTGACAATAGATGGTAAGCCATATAGAGCAATATTGAAAGCTGCACAGTTTCATCCTGTGTCAGACGCCTTACTGCATGTTGATTTTTTAAGATTGATTGAAAAGACCCCTATTAAGGTTGAGGTTCCATTAAGGTTCAAAGGTGTCTCTCCAGGTGTAAAAGTAGGTGGTAAATTGATTCAGCAAGTAAGAAAAATAAAAATCAAAACAACACCGGAATATCTGGTTGATGAATTGAAAGCCGATATTTCATCTCTGGAGCTTGGTCAGGCGTTGAGAATGAAAGAAGTAATTGTGCCAAAAGGAATTGAAATTTTAAATAATATGGCAACACCTGTTGCTCTGATCGAGATACCAAGAGCATTAAAAGCTGCCGCAGCTGCTGAAGCAAAAGCAGTAGATAAAACCGCAAAAAAGAAGAAATAAAATTATTGATTTATAAAAAGATAAAAAGGGTTTAATCGTAAGGTTAAACCCTTTTTTATTGCAGATATACTAGTTTTGTAAAAGTATTCGTTTGGTTGTAAAACTTTGTCGAATTTGATTTATATAAATTTAATTGGAATACTGGATTATAATTTTTAAATTTACAGCACCAAATTTAGGGTCGAGATATGTTTTATACACAATCCGAACATTATGATACAATCGTCAAGGGGCATGCAGGAAGACCTGCCGGATATCCCGATTTAGATTTTTACCCTAATTTATTATTCTACATACAGCGGAATCAAAATATTAACACGGTTGTTTATGAGGCAAATATTTTGTCAGACAATTTGGTCAACCTCAATGACCCCATCAATATAAAGTGGATCAAATTCGGGAAAAATGGCGAACAGGAAATTCAAAGTTTGAACTATATACAAAGGAAACTGGCTTATGGTTATCATTTTAAAATTATCAACCACGACTTGATAGAGTTTTGTTTTGTATCATATGAAAATATGAAATTTTTTCTGAGCAAGGATAAAAAAAATAATTTTAGAGTTTCTACAGTAATTAATGAAGTTATGTCTCTGGTTGATAGGATTTATATCTATGCAGAAGATCTTGGTATTTTCCCTCAGGTCAAATTTGCGGAATTTTTTGGACGCAATATGCTGACCAATGAAAAAGTATATAAAAAACTTTTTTTTCATTAGTCCTTTATTCGTAAGGACATTATTTGATCTCATTTCGTTCTGATAATGCATTGAAACATTAAACCTAACGTATGCAGCATTATAAAAAAATATTCTTTTTATTGCTTTTAAATTTTTTCCTACAAAAATTGTATGCTCAGGAAGTAATTGATAAACCTGTAGATGGCACCATATTTGATTTTGGAATTGGTTTGGGTTACAATATACCGACAGGGGTACTGGCTGATCGATATGGCAATAATTTGAATTTTTCACTTGGTGGTGATTATATTACAAACAATAATTGGGTCTTTAATCCTGAGTTTTTATACCTTTTTGGAACCACTATAAAAGAAGATGTTTTGGCGCCTTTTCGCTCGAAAGAGGGTTTTTTATTAGGTGATGATAATCAGGATGCGAATGTTATTTTTAAAGAACGTGGACTTTATCTTGGTTTGGGTATTGGTAAAATATTCCCCTTTAAATCTAATTCCAGATCAGGATTAAAAGTGGTTGTTTCAGGTGGTTTATTACAACATGCAATAATATTTGCCGATGAAAGAAACTCACTTGCTCAGATCAGGGCAGGAAGACACATCGGGTATGATAGACTTACACGAGGATTTTCCACCAAACAAACTGTAGCTTACAAATACCTTGGCAAAGATAGACGGCTAAATTTTGAATTTGCACTCGATTTTATTCAGGGTTTTACTTCTGAAGTCAGGGCAATAAATTTTGATACAGGTTTACCTGGAATCAAATCCAGATTGGACTTATTATTTGGCTTCAGATTTATTTGGAATATTCCATATTATAAAGGTGGAGAAGCTACCGTTTTTTACTAGTTATCTTAGTACGTCATATGGTAACTATTTCCAACAGTTATGCTAATACAGTTTCATAAATTAATGTCTTGCTTTGGGTTTAAAACCGTACTTTGTGTTGCATAATTTTAAGCGCTTAATTTAGGGGTTCAACTATGGCATACCTATTATTTATTTTATACACATTTGGCATTTGGATTGGTGATGTGTTTATTTTTTTCGGAAAACTATTCAGTCCGAAACTTGATGCTCTTTATCGGGGCAGATTGGGTACCTGGAAACAAATTGAAAATTTTTCGGCAGAATATAAAAACGCTTGTTGGGTACACTGTGCATCTCTTGGCGAATTTGAGCAAGGTAGACCACTCATAGAAAAAATAAAATTGTACCATCCTGATGTACCAGTTTTATTAAGTTTTTATTCCCCATCCGGATATACCATAATGAAAGATTATGATAAGGTCGAAAAGATAATTTATTTACCCTCTGATTTACCTCGGCATAATAAAAAACTGATCAGTATGATTCAACCAAGCATGGTAATCTTCGTAAAATATGAATTTTGGTGGAATTTGATTGATGAATTATTAAAACAAAATATAAAAATTTATCTTATTTCCGGTGTTTTCAGGGGAGATGATTATTTTTTAAAATCTTTTTTTAAACCCTTTTTAGCTTTACTTGGGCAATATCAAAAGATTTTTGTTCAAGATGAATTATCCGCCGAAATTCTAAAAAATCATGGCTTAAATAATATATCATGCGTCGGAGATACCAGGATAGACCGGGTTATTCAAAGATCTAAATCATATAACATACCCGAAAACATTCATGAATATTGTGGCGACCTCACAGTCATCATATACGGTAGTGTATGGTTGTCGGATGTGCCTATCATCAAATCAGCTATAGCTGCTTTCCCGCATTTCAGACATATTATTGCACCACATGACGTCAGTTTGTCCAATATTCTGACATTTGTTAAGGCAGTCGACAGCCCATCAGACCTCTACTCTGATGACAAATGGACACATCCAATTTTATTTATTGATAATATAGGTATGCTTAGTGGCTTATACAAAAATGCAAAATATGCTTATGTTGGCGGTGGATTTCAAAAAGGTATACATAATATTCTTGAACCAGCCGTTTTTGGGATACCCGTTTTTTTTGGACCAAATTTCAAAAAATTTAATGAGGCTGTGATGTTTCAAAACCATAAACTTGGTTTCTCCGTTTTAAACGGGCAAGATTTAGTGGATTCAATTTCTTCCTTTGAGAAAGATTCAACAAAATATCTAACCGTTCATCACAAATTACAAGAGTTTTTTATAACAAACAAAGGTGCTACCGAAAAGATTGCCAGTGAATTGGATGCCGTTCTTTAAATTGGTCGTTTTGATAAATATGTTATCTAAGTAGTATTATCTTGTTATTTTTGCACTTATGAAGAATAAAAATAAGTTTTCCTTGCCGGATTTTTCAGATTTGCATATCCTTGTGATTGGTGATGTAATGATTGATAGATACATATCCGGTGAGATTAATAGGATATCACCCGAAGCACCTGTACCTGTGGTAAATATGTCATGTATCGAAGATCGACTGGGTGGCGCTGCAAACGTTGCATTAAATTTGAACGCTCTTGGTTCAAAAGTAACGATCTTATCAATGACCGGTGAAGATGAAGAAAGCAGGCGTCTAGCAGCCTTATTTGCTGAAAATAAAAGCGTTTTTTGTCAGTTTTTGCAGATAGCAGACCGAAAAACTACTGTAAAAACAAGGGTTATGGCCGGCAGTCAGCACGTTCTTCGTATTGATAATGAAGATACCGCTGACATTTCGCCTGAGCACGAAGATTCTTTTTTGAAATTATTTCATAATACTATAAGCAATAGTGAAATAAGAGGTGTCATATTGCAAGATTATAATAAAGGGCTATTAACATCAAAAGTTATTAAAGGCATTATGGAATATTGTGTGGAACATAACATTTTAACTTTTGTGGATCCAAAGGAGCGCAATTTTTTTGCCTACTACAAATGCACCTTATTTAAACCCAATAAAAAAGAAATTTTCAAAGCGCTACAGTTGCATACCGGGGATTACGATCATATTGATACATTATTACGAAGTAAAATGCATCACAACATTACCTTTATCACACTGGGCAGCGGTGGTATCTATGCCAGTGATGGAGTCACTTCAAAAATCTATCCAACATCGCCCCGCACGATTGCCGATGTTTGTGGGGCCGGGGATACTGTGATAAGCATTGTAGCCTTGTGCTATCTTAAGGGCATGGACTTGGATCAGATGGCAATGATAGCAAATATTGCCGGTGGTCAGGTTTGTGAGTATCCGGGTGTGGTTTCTGTAAAATTAAACCAACTCATGAGTGAATTGGTTTTAACTGATTAATGCTATTGCTTTTTAAAAAGTAAACGTTGAATGTATTATTATTTGTTAATGGTTTGGTTATTGCCAAACTTAACACACTGGTTTTGTAAAATATTTGACCATTCTAAGATTTAGTAAAATTGATACCTCACCATATTAGTGCTGATTCCAGGGTATTCATGCTCAAATTGATAAATTAATTTAATAATTATTCAAATTTGTACCCTGAAAGACATTTTATTTATTGATAAAATATTACTTTTACGATTCGCAACAAAGATATTTTTTACAATAAACCAAATTTAAAATTTTTATCATGCAAAGATTTTTTACAAAAAATTTAATTCTGTTAGTATTAAGTTTTGTTTCCATAAATTTAATGGGGCAAACTATTAATACCCTAACAATCAACTCGCCCAGTGGCATTCAAGGTGATTATGTGGCCGTTAGAGCCGCTTTTGGAAGCACTTCAAATACGCCTATAACTGCAAATGCTGTTTTTGTAAATGACGGTACAGCAAACGCTACGTTTGGGTGCAGCGGCTACTAACAATATCACCGGTTTGGTGACTTTTATTGACAGAGGCACTTGCCAGTTTGGAGACAAAGCATTAAAAGCGCAGACTAAAGGTGCATTGGTTGCTATCATTTGTAATAATGCGGCAAATCAAGCTCAAGCACCTTTCCCAATGATACCAGGTGATTTTGGTGCACAGGTAACTATACCTACTTTTAATATGTCATATGCTGATTGTCAAAAGATCAGGGCGGATATTATAGCTGGTGGTGTCAATGTCACACTTCAAAATTCGTGTAAAAATTCTTCCACTTTCGGCCCGACGGTAGTATGGGGTAAACTACCGGGACAAGGCGACTTCAAAGGTGGACTTAATGACTGGACTGTGGACAAAGAAAATACGTGGGAATACAACCTGATGGAAATATCATCAAAGGTGCTTATGGAGTGTACAAATGATATCAAATAGTGCCTGTGATGGTGTTATGGAGTTTAACAGTGATTTTCTTGATAACGGTGGTGTGCAGGGAGATTTCGGAGTGGTTTATGTCCTCAGGTATGTACCGGAGCGCTTATTTCTCCCAATATTACAGGCCTTACAAATATTGAAGGTTTATTTATTGAGTTTACACAAGCTCACAGACAATTTCAAAGCAGTTATTTTATTATGGTAAGTAGGGACGGAGGTGCAACATGGCCTGATACAGTGCAGATTAATGCCGAATTACCAAATAATCCACCAACAGCCACCCCAACAGATAGAAAAAGAGTAGCTTTAGTTGGATACAAAAATACTACACAAGTCAGATTTAAATTTGAATATGTAGGAAATTATTACTATTGGGCTATAGATGATGTGGTTTTAATTAATGAAGCCAAGGCTGACGTAAAGGTTAATGAAAACTTTTATGCTGCAGCGCCATCATTGGTTGTGCCTTCATCACAGGTTTCTGAAATGGCTTTTCTTGCTGACGTATCGAATGTAGGTAATGGAAATGCGACAAATGTAAAACTAGATGTCGTCATTACTGATCCCGCAAATGGCAATGCGGAGTTAGTAAAACTAACAAATGACTACGGTAACCTTACTGCCGGAGCAGTTCAGGAAAACAAACCATTTGCTGAGACATGGACACCGCCAAACGTTGTTGGAACATATAATGGGGCATATGTCATTACTGCTACTGAGGATGTATCAGGTACTAATAATACGGGCGCTTTTTCTTTTCAGGTTTCCGAAAATACCTATGCCAATTTATTGTCAGAAGACCAGGTGACACCGGCAAATTATTTGGGTTATGTATTAGACCCATGGGCAGTAGGTGATGAGGTCACGTACTATTCTGCCGGTAACATATACCACATCAAAAATGGTGCTAATCTTACGGTTGATAAAGTAAGATTTGGCATAAGAAATGATATCGCAAACGTTAGTGAGACAGGTTTTATAAACGTTGATGTGTATGAATGGGTTGATGAAGATGGTAGCAACGAATGTTCACCTTTTGAAAGGGTAAAAGTGGGTACAAATGCCATCTTCCTAGATGGTAATGTAATCGAGAACGCAAGAAATATTGAGCTGCCAATTTGGGCACTTGATGCAGAAGGAAACGCAAATGAAGGAGTTAGAGGTTGATCTTAAAAGCAACACCGACTATATAGTAATCGCGCATACTTCACCACTTGATCCTTCAGTTGAAAGGTATGATTTATTGGGATTTACAGGGAGAACCTTTTCTACTTTTGACAGAAGTACCAATTATGCAGCAAGTTCGTTTGCTTATGACACCTTAAAAATTAACAGAAATGTTGGTTCATTATTTGGAATTACTGGTTCAAGTCTTGAAGATGTTGAGGAAAGAAATTTTGAAATCATTCAGAATGGAGCATTAAGAACTACAGCTTATCTTGAAATGGATGTCAAGACTAAGACTGGAACCTATGATAACAATGACAAAGCAGAAGTATCTACTTTTCCAAATCCTGCATCAAGGGAGCTTTATATCGACATCACTTTAACTAAGATGTCTCAGAATGTGAAAGTGGACCTTGTAAGCATGGATGGCAGAATAGCTGCAACAAAATCTTTTGGAAATGTTCAGGATAGCAGATTGAGATTGGATCTCAACAATGTGATTTCGGGTGCATATACTGCATTGATTCACACTGATGGAGGAGTGATCACCAGAAAAGTTATTGTGCAGAAATAAGATTAATATGCTTGTAATACTTTCCATTTTTATTGGATAGAGGATAAGGCAGTTAAAGATTGTTAAAAGGGGAAGAAGTAAATATCTTCCCCTTTTGTATTTTGGTAAGTTCGGAATTTGTTAAAAAATACAGAAGATAAACAAATATAAGAAGTGAGCTACTGTTTTTTTTAATATTAACGTGAGTTCGGCGAATAAAACAATCAGCTTTGGTGAAAGTCAGTGCTAGATTTTTACCATAAAACCCTGAAAGGGTTAAATATTTGTACTTTTGGGAGCGTTTTGTGACAAATATTATTCTTACAGATAGTTAGTTTTTTATAATTGGAAATTATTCCATATTTTTAACAAGTTATTCATAATACAATGAAATTCATATATTTAATATTAATTTTTTGTTTCGCTTTTTTGACTTCTTGCCATAAGGATGATGAAACATCAAATAAGGTGATAGAGTCTATTTTTACAGCTCAGGTTGTTCAGGAAATTACAGGAACAATCATAGGTTATGTCTATGATGAAAACAATTTGCCGGTAGCTGATGCTATAGTTGAAAAATATAAACTATCTGTACGTACAAATACACACGGGGTGTTTGTCATGAAAAATGTAGCTATGGACAAGCAGGGGACATACATTAAAGTTTCAAAAAATGGTTTTGTCCTAGGTTCCGATTTAGTATATCCTCAGGAAAAAGGAACGTCATATGCTTATATAAAAATGATGAGACTTGAAAATAAAACCCTTGACGCAAAAATCGGTGGTAATATCTCTATAACCGGTGGAGGAAAGATCACTTTTCCGGCGAATGCCATTGCTGACCAAATGGATCATTCTTACGAAGGTATAGTAAATGTTACCGCAAAATTTTTGGATCCAAATGATAAAGAAATCGGTAACATCATGCCTGGTGGACTCATGGGAGATATAGACAAAAAATATACGGTAGTCTTGGGTACGCTTGGAATGATAGCAGTGGAACTAAGAGACAAAGATGGAAATGAATTGAACCTTAAGAAGGGTATAAGTGCAAAGATTGAAATACCCGCAGTAACGAGCTTACAACCCAAAGAGATCGATCTATGGTCATTTGATGAAGACCTGGGTAGATGGATAGCTGAAGGAAAGGCAGCTCTTGTTGGTGACTATTATGTAGCTGAAGTAAATCATTTTAGTTTTTGGAATTGTGACGCACCATTCCCTCTTATAGAAGTGTGTGGTAAAGTTTTATATCAAGATGGGATACCGGCAGCCAATATTGGTATTCAAATCATGGCTGATGGACTTGGCGTAGGGTATGGCTATACAAATAGTCTGGGGGAGTTTTGTGGTAAGATGCCTAAAGGAAAAAAATTGACCATCAACATTAGCCATTACAATTGTAATCAATATATTTTTACAACAATGGTAGGCCCATTTGAGAATAATGTTATTCTGGATAATATTGTTATCGACATCATACCATCATTTATAATTTCGGGCAATATCAACTGTAACGGAAGCACTGTGAGCGAGGGCATTGTGGTTGTGAAAATTAAGGAATCAACTATTATTTTTGACACAAAAGAAGATGGAAGTTTTAAACTGGATCTGACCGGTTATCTTTGTGGTGATAATATTCCGGTGGTAGTATTTGGATTTGACCAGATCAGCTCGGAAACCAGCCCAAATATCACTATCACGCCATCAAATCAATCTCAGGTAAATCTTAACATATGCAACACATCATGTGGTATGATAGGTACTATAAGTTTTGATTGTATTGATAAGATTAGTGTCTCAGTAACAAATGGTAGTGGGAATTATTCTTATAAATGGAACGATAATTTGACCACAGGACCAACGGTCACCAATAGCGGTGATAGTCTTATTTCAGGCAAACTATATTGTGTCACAGTAACAGATGTCAACAATGTTTGCGAAAAAGTATTCTGTAAAACAATTAAAGGCAAACCTCAGGTATTTATACGTAATGAGTGTCAGAGTGGAAAACTAAATGCACAGATTTACAGCGGTTTGGAGCCATATACATACCTTTGGTCCAATGGTTCCACTGGTAAGGAAATCGATGGCACAAGTGTGGGATCATATTGTCTCACCGTTACGGATGCCAATGGCTGTTCTGCAAGCGCGTGCACGATGTGGAGTGGGCTATTATTTATCGATCCAAATCCTACAAATTGTAATTCCAATATGTATAACATTAACTCGTCAGCTTTTACACAGGGTAATTATTATGTACCAGGCACAAATCTTTTTGGACAATTGACTTTTCCAATAAATATAAATATTTTTGATACAAAATTTGATTTTATCCTCAATATTGTAGGCATTAATTGCGAGATCCAGAGTCCGGTGATGTTGCCCAAATTGATAGATGGCTTAGTTACAACAGTAGTAAATACAACATGTACAACATGTACCGACGGCAAGATAAATTATACTATTGTAAATGGAGCCATATGTGAAAATTGTGTAACAGGTAATGTCAAGATTTTTAATATCAATGATATAAATACTGATTTGAGTATCCAAAATACAGCAGGCTTACTAGCCAAAGGGGAATATTACGTCGTAGTAACAGACAAAAATAATGGTTGTTATATAGCATTTAATAAAATAAAAATAAGTTAAAAAAAGTGTGAGTATCGAAGATATCATACAAGGATGTAAGGAGGGAAACCGAACATGTCAGGATGCTCTGGTGCAAAAGTTCGCACCGGGGCTTCTGGCTTTATGTCTTAGGTATACATCTGATAGAGAATTGGCAAAAGATGCTTTGCAGGAATGTTTTATAAATGCTTTTAAATACCTGTACACATTTCAAGGTAAGGGTTCATTTGAAGGTTGGTTGAAAAGAATTGCAGTAACCTGTACTTTAACCTTACACAAAAAATACCATCGGGTCTATTTTAATGAAGAAGGGGATGCTGATGTCAACATGATTGCCACAATACCCGACATATATAGCACGCTTGGCAAAGAAGAGATTATGTCTTTGTTAAAGGAGTTGCCTGAAAGTCAATATTTGGTATTTAACCTTTACGTCATTGAAGGATATGTGCATGGAGAAATTGCTGAAATGTTGGGTATAAATGAAAGCACATCACGATCAGCGCTATGTAAAGCAAGAACAAAATTGATAGAATTAATTAAAAAACAACAAGAAGTCTTTTTAGTACAATCGACTTTTATATAAATATTTAATCCATGAGATATAGAGAATTTGAACAACATATAGCAAATACTTTACGTAAAGATGAAGTCAGTCTTGACATTCATTCTCTTATTGAGAGCATCCATGGCAAGAAGAAAAAAGACAGAAAAATATTGTTCTTTTGGTTTAAATCATTTTCTGTTTTAGGTATTTTATTCATTTCTTTTTACCTGGTAAACGGAAATAAAATCTTTCATGATGTTTCTTCAAATGCTTCAGTAACGCCCATTAATATTGGTAACAAAACAATTGAACAGTCTGAACCAAAGGAAGTGCTGCCTGAAAATCAGACAACTGCGAAAATATTGGAGAGCACAGTTTCACAAACAGCAGTTAATGATTTTGTAAAAAATATAAGTAAAAAAATTAATAAATCAAACACTATTATTCATGCTAATGCAAATAATAAAGATGAAGCAAATTCTGTATTGTCTAATAATCTTCATATTTCAAATGAGAGTACAGAAAGTGCTGTTGTTAATGAAACGATGAATGGTTCATTATATCTTCCTAAGATTACAAGCATTTCTTCAATTCCTGAACCATTGTCTAAAAGTAACATTAACATTAATACAGATAAAATAATATGTCCTTCCTTTTCAAATAAAAGTAAACTATTTCTTCAGCTTATCCCTGAGCTTGGTGTTTTTATGCCATTAAAGACTTTGGAAAATGTATCAGGTGAATCAAACAATATTTTTACGCTTCGCAATCAGGGGGAAAAATCCCTTGAAGGATTGCAAGCGGCTTTATATCTGAGGCTAAGAAAAGGGAAATCGCCATTTTATGTGCAAGGTGGCTTGTCATACTCAAGACTCACAGAAAAAATGAAACTTAATTATAGCTACACCAAAAAAGATACAACACAGGGCATCATATCAATTACTGTTTCTCAGACCGGAGATACGATAACCACCATTTACGGTGACATTGTGAAAGAAAAAACAATTTCAGGCAGTAAAATTGCCCATCATACCTTTAGTTTATTAGATGTCCCTCTGGCTGTGGGTTATGAGAAAAAATTTAATGAATGGGTACTGGGTATTGAAGCTGGCGTTATGCTTAATATTTCTTCAAGTGCAGCAGGAAAGATTTTGGCTTCAGACACATCTTTTACTTCAATTAATATTCCAGCCAATAATTTTAGAACTTCACTTGGATTAAGTTATTTTGCCGGATTCACGATAGGTAAGGACTTTAATAATATAGGAAGGATTTATCTGGCACTAAGAGGACGAGTATTGCCTTCTTCATTTTCAGGCGATCAGAATAGGATAAAACAGACATATCAGTTTGCTGGACTAAATGTGGGCTATATATATACGTTTTAAATTGATTTAATATAATATCTTATTTCATATATTGCCGCAACATTAACGTGTGAATAACAAATTGCACTAAATATTTAAAGACCATCCTTAACCCTGCCTGTCTACAGAGCCATGTTAGCTCATTCCCTGAAGGGAGCGCCTACCCAATTTATTACATCAAAGCGCAGGTCACCCCTTCAGGGGTCGGGGGTAAGAATAGCAAAGAGAAAGCCATTCTCAACCCTAAATCCCTAAAGGGACTTTCTGCGCGCTCAAAGAAAAATAGTGAACAGCCCTCCCCTTCAGGGGTCGGGGGTAAGCATAGCAAAGAGAAAGCCATTCTCGACCCTAAATCCCTAAAGGGACTTTCAACCTGCTCAAAGAACAATATTGAAGAGCCCTCCCCTTTAGGGCATATACGTCAACTTATAAAATTTATATATATAATTATTTAATATAAAAGAACCTGTTTATATTTGCTTTAGATATTAATAAACATAAAACAGGTTCTCAAAATGTTAGACAAAAATAATCAATTTTTCGATTCCGAAAAGATTTTATCGATTGCTTTTGAAACAGAATTCATTAAACGCAGTAATTATAAGATCAACCCTTGTCTTTTATTGACATCATTTATAATTGTTATGGCTAAAGGATCATATTCATTAAGGAGTGGGCGTTAAAATATAGTACTTTTAGCGAAACCATTATATCTTTTCAAGCGATACATAAAAAGTTATCCATCAGATGCCTTTCGTTTTTAGAAGGGGTTGTTCAATATGTTTTGTCGAATGCAATTTTTCACAATACAAGGTATAACCACGATATTTTGACAAATTTAATCGTGTTATCATCGAAGACAGTACATGTATTAAAATTATGTAACGCTTTGTTTGAAAGTTTTTCAGGAAATAGCAATGGCCTTGTTAAAAAGACCATGTCAAGAATTCAGTTTACTTTCGATTTAAAAGGTGGTCAATGGTTAAACGGTAAGTTAGGAACGTATAAAGTGACAGATAATACTTTTTCTACTGACATTCAACATCGGGTACAAAAGGGAGATTTAGTTTTAAGAGATTTGGGGTATTGGAATCTTTCAGCATTTCGGTATTTTGTTGAGAATGAAATATTTTTTTATCTAAACTAAAGGTTGCACAGCAATATTTAACGTGGATGGGGGCAATTTAGATATTCAAAATGTATTAAAATCATATGACAAACAAGGTGTTAACCAGTTAGATATGCAAGTACTTATTGGGTGCTTAAGGTGCCGGTAAGAATAGTTGGTTACAAACTTGATAGCCTACAAGCACAAAAGAAACTAAGTGCGTCTAAAAAGAGTCGCCATAAAAATCAACCTTTATCAAAGTTGGCAATGTACCTTACCTCATGGAACATATTATAACTAATATCGAAGGAGAAGGTGTTGAACTGACCAAGATAATAGACATCTATAAGCTAAGGTGGTATATAGAGATGCTTTTCAAAAATTGGAAATCAAATTTTAATTTTGAAAAGGTGGTTTCAGCTTCAAAAGGTCCGGATCCGCTTAAACCTGAAATAATGATGTATCTGAGTTTGATTTTTATGGGGGCCTTTTTTCAACCCAGTTATAATATTTTTAATGAAATTTTACTTACAAAATCAAAGGTGATATTGAGTCCATTTAAATTTGCCACGAGATTTAAAGAAAAAATAGTCGAATATTTAAAACACATCATACTCAACATTAATATGACGTTCATAAAGGAAGAAGTACTGAAATTGCAAAAGTATTGTTGCTATGAAAATAGAAACGACAGGAAAAATATGGGACAATTAATTTATAACATATCTCCTTAGGTTGACGCATATGCCCTTCAGGGGTCGGGGGTAAGCATAGCAAAGAGAAAGCCATTCTCAACCCTAAATCCCTAAAGGGACTTTCTGCGCGCTCAAAGAAAAATAGTGAACAGCCCTCCCCTTCAGGGCATATGCGTCAACTTATAAAATTTATATATATAATTATTTAATATAAAAGAACCTGTTTATATTTGCTTTAGATATTAATAAACATAAAACAGGTTCTCAAAATGTTAGACAAAAATAATCAATTTTTCGATTCCGAAAAGATTTTATCGATTGCTTTTGAAACAGAATTCATTAAACGCAGTAATTATAAGATCAACCCTTGTCTTTTATTGACATCATTTATAATTGTTATGGCTAAAGGATCATATTCATTAAGGGAGTGGGCGTTAAAATATAGTACTTTTAGCGAAACCATTATATCTTTTCAAGCGATACATAAAAAGTTATCCATCAGATGCCTTTCGTTTTTAGAAGGGGTTGTTCAATATGTTTTGTCGAATGCAATTTTTCACAATACAAGGTATAACCACGCTATTTTTGACAAATTTAATCGTGTTATCATCGAAGACAGTACATGTATTAAATTATGTAACGCATTGTTTGAAAGTTTTTCAGGAAATAGCAATGGCCTGTTAAAAAGACCATGTCAAGAATTCAGTTTACTTTCGATTTAAAAGGTGGTCAATGGTTAAACGGTAAGTTAGGAACGTATAAAGTGACAGATAATACTTTTTCTACTGACATTCAACATCGGGTACAAAAGGGAGATTTAGTTTTAAGAGATTTGGGGTATTGGAATCTTTCAGCATTTCGGTATTTTGTTGAGAATGAAATATTTTTTTTATCTAAACTAAAGGTTGGCACAGCAATATTTAACGTGGATGGGGGCAATTTAGATATTCAAAATGTATTAAAATCATATGACAAACAAGGTGTTAACCAGTTAGATATGCAAGTACTTATTGGGGTGCTTAAGGTGCCGGTAAGAATAGTTGGTTACAAACTTGATAGCCTACAGGCACAAAAGAAACTAAGTGCGTCTAAAAGAGTCGCCATAAAATCAACCTTTATCAAAGTTGGCAATGTACCTTACCTCTCATGGAACATATTTATAACTAATATCGAAGCAGAAGGTTTTGAACTGACCAAGATAATAGACATCTATAAGCTAAGGTGGTATATAGAGATGCTTTTCAAAAATTGGAAATCAAATTTTAATTTTGAAAAGGTGGTTTCAGCTTCAAAAGGTCCGGATCCGCTTAAACCTGAAATAATGATGTATCTGAGTTTGATTTTATGGGGACTTTTTTCAACCCAGTTATAATATTTTTAATGAAATTTTACTTACAAAATCAAAGGTGATATTGAGTCCATTTAAATTTGCCACGAGATTTAAAGAAAAAATAGTCGAATATTTAAAACACATCATACTCAACATTAATATGAGGTTTCAAAAAGGAAGAAGTACTGAAATTGCAAAAGTATTGTTGCTATGAAAATAGAAACGACAGGAAAAAATATGGGACAATTAATTTATAACATATCTCCTTAGGTTGACGCCTTCAGGGCGGGGTAAGCATAGAGAAAGCCATTCTCAACCTAAATCCCTAAAGGGCCTCTGCGCCTCAAAGAAAATAGTGCACCTCAGGGGCGGGGGCAACAAGAAAGCCATTCTCAACCTAAATCCTAAAGGCTCTGGGCTCAAAGAAAATAGTGACAGCCCTCCCTTCAGGGGGGGTGTGCCCCAAACCATCCGGGCTGCTTCTGCGCTCAAGAAAATAGTGAACAGCCCTCCCCTTCAGGGGTCGGGGGTAAGCATAGCAAAGAGAAAGCCATTCTCAACCCTAAATCCCTAAAGGGACTTTCTGCGCGCTCAAAGAAAAATAGTGAACAGCCCTCCCCTTCAGGGGTCGGGGGTAAGCATAGCAAATTTTACTACAAATCTTTATTCTTATTAGTATTATTGCATCTATTTTATTTTTGTTAATAAAAAGTGCAATTTGTTACACACGCAACATTAACTATCAATCATCCGGCTAAACAATTATTTGTATTTTTGTGCTGGTAATCTTTCTATTTATATTATTGTTAAATTGAAATAATTTTATTGGCTCGATATTTTATCAAACTTTCCTATTGTGGAACTAATTATAATGGCTGGCAAAGCCAACCACATAAAGGTACTTTTTGTGTCCAGGACACTATAGAAAAGGCAATATCTACATTTATCAGACACGAAATAAAAATAGTAGGGTGTGGCCGCACGGATACCGGGGTACATGCTATAAACTATTTTGCACATTTTGATTATGATGGAATGCTTAATTCAGAAGACTTAGTTTTTAGACTCAATAAAATGCTGCCAATTGACATTTCTATTCAGGATGTTATGTTAGTGAATGATAACAGCCATGCTCGGTTTGATGCTTCATCGAGATCGTATCAATATCATTTGCATACTTCAAAATCACCATTTTTACCCTTATCTTTTTTTTATTATTATGAGGAACCCGATTTTAATATGCTCAACGAAGCCGCTGCCATATTATTGGATTATTATGACTTTACCACGTTTTGTAAGGTAAACTCAGATGTTAGTACTATGAATTGTCATATTTCTGAAAGTAGGTGGGAGCGGCATAATAACCATTATACATATTTTATTACAAGTGACCGATTTCTTCGGGGTATGATACGGTTGATCGTAGGGATGTGCCTGAATGTGTCGCGTGGCAAAGTGACGCTTGATGAGGTTAGAGAGGCCCTTGAACATAAGAAACGTTTACAACATGATTGGAGTGTTCCGGCCAACGGTTTGTTTTTATGTGATATCATTTACCCTTATGAATTCAATTCCGGTAAAAATAAAATCATTTCAGAAAGTTAATAAGTAAACTGAAATAAATTAATGAGTCGAAAGTATGAAACTATTTAGCGCATCAAATTTTCAATTAGGTAAAATATTATTTTGTAATCCGGGTCCGGTAAAAATAATTATTAAATATTTTATCAAAAGTATATACATATAAATAATTATTAATATATTTGTGGCTGCAACCTATGGTGTACCGTGTTAGTACACAAAATATGAATATAATAGAGCAATAAATAATTATACATTTTAGAAATGTATATACTTGTTAATCAAATTATTATATTTTATGAAAGGGTTAAATATCATCTTTGTTTTTTTGATTTCTTCTGCCATATCAATATATGGTCAGATCACTGGTACAGTATCTACGACTGAATCGATATGTATCTCTGACGGTACCGTAAAAATTACCGATGCGGATCCGACAAGTGAATACGCCTTAACCGGTGATAATGGTCAGATTCCGCAGCTTGGTCCGTTTACCTCTATGATGGGTATGGTTGTTTTTAATACTTTACCTAAAGGTCCTTACACCATAACTGAATTTAAGTCTGATAATAGCCAGCCTACGCAAGGTGTTACTGTACCAGGTAACTATGAGCAGAATTGGATTTTTGATGCTTCGGTTGTTTTCGGGCCCTGCAGTAATGGCAATCCGACCGTAAACATTACAGACTTTACTATTTTAAACGCTTTACCCGGTGAACAGAGAGGACCGTATCAATACAGAATATCTGCAAAAAACAGCAGCCTGCCTTTGCTGGTTTCTGATCCGCCGCCATTTTTACCTGTCACGGGTTTTAATATACCATATCCGGCTGGAATGAATGGAAATTACGAAGTACAGGCATTGGATGCATGTGGTAATTATAAAACTATAAACGTTTATGTACCCGCAACAGCACCTGGCGCTGGCCTGGATGTATCCTTTACTAATTTTGCAAATTGTGCAGGAGATGCAGTGTATACAGCCACAGCTTCAGGTGGAACTCCAAATTATGTATTTACAATAATAGCGCCAAGCACTGATCAGATAGGTGTTACGCAAACAACTTCCGGCACAGCGGCATTTAACTTAACTGCACTTGGTTCATACACCATACAAGTATCAGATCAGTGTGGTGGCATTACTACGACTACTGTAACTGTTAAGCCATATGTAGCACCTGATTCATACGCATGGGGTGCTTCCGGTATGTGTTTGCCATTACCAAACGGAACAGGTACAATTGGCATTTATGTCGAAGCTGACGGGCTAGGGCCGTACAGTGCAACTATTACAAACGATTGTGGACAACCTGTGATAAATGTTAATAACCTGGCATTAGGTACGGCAACTTATGTAGAGAATCTTGTAAGGCCATGCAATTATGTGGTTACAGTAATGGATGCATGTATGAGGACAGTGACATATGCTGTTGAGTTGATAGCACCGGGTAATGGTATTCTTGCCAATTATAATTATTTTAATTGTCCGGCAAATGGACAAACGGAAATCGTTTCCACAATAGGTGTTGGATATGGTCCACCTTATAGTCCGACCAGTCCGTTCACATTTGAACTATATGATGCTTTAAATAATCCGGTTGCAGGGTATCCTGTTACACAATCCGGTAGCGAAATTTATCCTGCCCTGCCTCAGGGTACGTACACATACAAAATCACGGATGCATGTGGTGCGACAACGTTGATTACCACCATTGATGTACCACTTTATCAATTACCTACTGTAGTGGTTGACTTGAACAATCCTTGTTTTGGGGCAGGACAAGTGGTTTTAATAGGTACAAATAACAACCCTTTAAATCCCACGGCTTACAATTATTTCATTTTAAGCGGACCATCCAAAGTAGGCGAAGGACCGGAAACAGACTCAGATCCTAATACGGGTAAATTTTCAAGCCTTCAAAATGGTGGAACGTATACCTTTAGATTTAATGACGGTTGTAAAGACGTAGATATAACGGTTACGATACCAACCTATATGCAGCCAACATGGGAAGCAGCTTTTGGTGCGATTTGCACCGGAAAATCGACTGCCGATATTGAAATCGTAGATCTTCAACCGGCTGGTATGATCGTAGGACCTTACACCTGGCGTATTACCTCTGAAGATTCTGATATATTTACTGACCCGTTGCCATATCCATCTGCAGTTGGTCAGACTTCACCAATCTTTGCAAATTTACCCCCTAAAAATCCTGCCAATGCTGTTGCAACATATATGATTCAAGGTAGTGATGCTTGTAAGAATTCATTTATGGGTTCCGGTAAGGTCGGTATTTTGCCTGATCAGACTTTGTTATTAAACATGACGAGTATTTGTGCCGATGGGCATGCAATGATCCGTGCAAGGGTATCGACACCGCTTGCCGGCGGAACATATGTTTATTATCTGGATGGTATAGAAGTAGCAAGAAGTACAAACTTATTTACATTTATAATGAATGCGATGCCGGGCAATTATACTGCTCAAGTATTCCCTGATATTTTGGGTGATCCAACTTGTTTTACTGAAACACCTGCTGTCGTAGTTTCAGCATCATTAATGATTTCATGTGTCGTAGATCAACTCCCGACATGTTCATCCCCTGACGGAGGAGTAGTCAGTGTTTCAGTAAGTAATGGACCGATGCCATATACCTATATGTGGACTAATGGAGCAACTACAGCTACAGTAAGTGGGTTGACAGCAAATACATATACCGTTACCGTTTCCGATGGTGCTTCATGTATGAGTACCTGCACTGTGATAGTTTCACCTGCACAAAATTGCTGTAACATAAATGCAATAGCCATACAAAGTCTAGATTGTCTGGATAATGGTACACCTGGTTTATATACCGATAACAGACTATCTGTAGGCATTTTAGCAACGAATAGCAACAACGCACTAACAACTTTTAATGTTACTGTAAATGGGGGAACAACAGTATCTCCTGGTTCCGGAACGTATGGTGTGGGCAGTACTTTCCTCCTTGGTCCTGGAACTGCCGGCGGCGGTGCTACGTTTACGTTGACACTTACTGACTCAACAAATGCACTTTGTACCTCAACTATTGATATTGTAGATCCGGGTACTTGTAATAGCAATACACCTCCTGATTGCCCGACACCTATTTGTGGGGCAGCAACAATTCAGGTTTATGGGAATTAACAGAATACCAATTATAAACAGAAATTTTTAAAAATAACACTTAGGGCCATCACTTAACTGTGAGGGCCCTTTTTTTATGCCTTTATAGAGCAGGATGTTAAAAAAGATATATGTGGCATTCCATTTCCTTAGTTTTCAAAATTATTAAATTAACGTGAGTTCGGCGAATAAAACAATCATTTATAATGCTTTATGTTAAAGTCAGTGCTAGATTTTTACCATAAAACCCTGAAAGGGTTAAATATTTGTAACCCTGGGTTTAAACCCAGGGTCACAAATGCAAATACACATAATTTTGGCGGGATTTTTGCTATAATATGCAAAAATCATGACAAAATCACATCGAACTCACGTTAAATTAAACAGCTAAAAATGAAAAATAATGTAAATAGCATTAAGTTTTTATCCAAATATTGATTATAAATATATATATTTGTGTAATGATTTAATGTCGTGTCTGGCGATAGACGGCAGCTTCTTTTACACCAGGATTTTATTGTTTAGAAAAGCGCATCCGTTCGTGTTTTTTTGAATGACATTATTATGTGGTTTCTTATATGCACAAATCAGTTGATTTGTGATTTGTTTATTTATTTAATCATAAAATAATTATCATTTTGAATATTTCAATCTTTGCTAATGACAGCGCAAGTGCAAAACACATAGCTACCCATCTTGGATCAAATAAAGGATGTAAAATTTTGTATTCAGGCAATGAAATTGCAAAATTTCTTGCTTCCAAAAAGTGCTTATTGACCAAGGTCCTCATCATGGATTATATAGATGGAAAACATGATTTAAAAGTCATGTTATCCAGAATCAGGAGAATTAACGAACGTATTCTGACTGTTTTTATTGTACCAGATGGAGCTAAAGTAAATTGGAATGAACTTGTTTCGATCGGAGCAAATGGATTTGTGGAAAGCGGGTTGGAAAGCAGTTTGTTTTACAATTATTTGGAAAGTCTGGTGCTAAATGGTGGATTCATTTCTCCCAGGATTGCGGCCGATATCCTTAATTATTTTAGAACAAAAGAATCTACAAATGAAATGATGCTTTTGCCTAAAAAAAGCCACAAAGTGTTGGCTTATCTGTCAGAAGGGTTAAAGTACGAAGAGATAGCACGGGAAATGAATACTTCCATAAATTCTGTGCGGTATTACATCAAACAAATATACACAATACTGAATGTGGATAACAAAGGAGGTGCGATTTCTATTTATATGAAAGGTAATGTTAAGTTAAAATAAAAATATTTTTATTTTCCTTATTACAATGTATCAAACCTTAATATAGCTTGTACTTTCAGAATTCCTATATGTAAATATTGTTATAATATTTATAAAATAAATTACATAATATAATAATACATTAAAATTATTTAATATATTTGTACTTTCAACCTGCAATTAAAAAATTGAATTGTTTTTGGCAATCATTTTAGTGAAATAATAGAACATTAAAGTTAACCCCTTTAATAATTCCAAAATCTATTATTTATGAAACCCATTAATTTATGTATTGTTTTTTTTCTATTTCCGTTCTTAGCCTCCGGTCAGATTACGGGCAAAGCTTATCGCGATTTTAATGGTGATGGCATGCAGCAGGTTGGGGAACCCAATCGAGGAAATATAATTGTAAAGTTTTATGGGAATACTGCTTTGCCTGGCAAAGATGTACTTCTAGCCACACAAACTACAGCAGCAAATGGTACATATTCATATACACCTGCTTCATATCCGGTAAGAATTGAATTTGAAATCCCAAGTGGTTTTTGTAATTTAAGTCCTACTCAGGATTACAGTGCAGGAAATGGAAGTACTTATGGAACCGCCGTTCAAATAGCCATCGGTCCAAGTGTACACAATTTTATAATATCATATCCGGCAGATTTTGCTCTAAATGAAAACCCGGAAGCATATACTACTTGTTTTGTGAATGGTGACCCATTGGTTCCCGGTGGTTCTGCAGGTGACTCTGATGCCTTTGTAGGTATGCATTATCAGGATAATGGTCATGGATCTAACTCAGGGTATTATCCTTCTAATCCAAATGGGGGGCCTGTAGGACCACCTCATGAAGTAGTAGGTCTCGCAAAACAAGTCGGAAGTGTATGGGGAGTAGCCATTTCCAAACAAGCTAAAAAGATTTTTACATCTGCATTTTTAAAAAGACACGCAGGAATGGGACCATTAGGAGGAGGGGGCATTTATATGATTGATGCTACAGACAAATCTACTTCATACAATTATGGTTGGTTGGATTTTGATGCTGATTTAGGTATAGCGACCAGCAATGAAGCAGGCGTATATACAAATGCACTTACAGCACCTGGTTCCAATCAGGTAACTTTTAGTCCGGTAATAGGGTCAAATTCAAATAGAACACTTGTTGGAAATAAAGTTTTACCCAGCCAGGACGCTGCCGCTTGGGAGCAAGTGGGTAAGGTATCATTTGGTGATATAGACATTTCTGAAGATGGACGGTATTTATATATTGTAAATCTTTATGATCGTAAATTATATCAAATAGATCTTGTAGATCCATTTAATCCCGTTAAACCCACTTTGGCAGATGTGGGCACTAAAGTGAAATCATTTGATATTCCTGATCCTTGTTCAGGACCTGAAGGCGAGCATATGCCTTTTGGAATAAAAGTTACGAGGGGGAAAGTATTTGTCGGCGTCGTATGTAATGGTCAGGCATTGAATGGAACAATAGTAGGTACAGAAAATGATTTAAATGGTAATATTTTTGAATTCGATGTAGTTACGGGCTTATTTAATGCCACACCTGTATTATCTTACCCACTAAACTACAGATCAGCTACGCCAAATAAGTGGGTACCCTGGACCCCCATATTTCAAAGTTATTTTGAAGGAGCAGGATATCCTATGATTTCAGATATAGAGTTTGACGGAAGTGGAAATATGATTATCGGTATGGTGGATCGCAGAGGGCATCAAGCAGGATGGTATAATTACGATTTGAATGGTAGTGGAAGTACTGCAATAGCCGTTGTAGGTGATATTTTACGAGCAGTTCGCAGTACAAGTACAGCCAATTGTACTTATAGCATTCAATTTAGTCCTGAATATTATAAAGATGATAAATTTCACCCTGAGCCAATCAATGGTGGATTGGCAGTGCATAGAACAGCAAATTCTGATAATGTATTAGCCACATATATGGACCCCGTATGGATATGGTCAGGAGGGACAATGCGATTTGATAATTTAACCGGGCTTCAGATTGGAAATGGTTATGAGATATATTTTACTGGAAATGTCCCTGCAGGCCCATTTGGAAAGGCAGCAGGTATTGGAGACATAGAAGTATTGGGGGAAGTACCACTTATAGAAATAGGGAATGTCGTCTGGAGTGATACGGACAGAGATGGGATCCAGGACGGAAATGAACCACCTATTCCCGGGATAATAATAGAATTAGTCAATGCAAGTGGTGTGGTAGTCGGAACATCAACTACTAATGCAAATGGAGGATATTATTTTAATTATGCCAATGTGGTGGATTCTATTGGACCTGCCAAACAAAACATTTTGGGTCCTCAACCATATACAACTTATACCATTCGTATAAAATCTACTCAGTTTAATAATGGTGGCGTGGTTGGTAGTGCCTTAGAAAATTATGTCATGACAAGTACCGATGAAGTAGGTACTGGTTTAACTGACTATTCAGACAATGATGCATCTGTGATAGGTGGTCTGGCACAATTGACCGCAATTACCGGCGGACCTGGAGAGAATAACCACACATTTGATTTTGGTTTGATCTTATGTCCTCAACCTGGATTAGGGTCAAGTACAACTATCTGTGATAACTCCACTGCTCAAATAGATTTATTCAGTCTTTTGACTGGTGAAGATACTGGTGGAACCTGGACAAGAGAAAGTGGATCTGACGGTGTTTTTAGTGCAGTAAATGGAACTTTCACACCACAATCCGGTGCTACTACTTCTATTTTTAAGTATACAATAGGTGATGGTGTAATTTGTGAAATTAAGTCGGAAACAGTAACAATAAACATTAACCCAATCACAAATGCAGGAGTAGATGGCTCCATTGATGGTTGTGAAGGAGGCAATACAATAATAGCTCTTAACGACATAATTACCGGCGAACAAGCAGGAGGCACCTGGTCCAGATTAACGGGCACGGGTGGAGTATTTGATGCCTTGGCTGGGACATTTGCCCTAACATCGGGTACAACAACAAGTACATTTCTTTATACCAGAACAGGCATTCCGCCGTGTATAGACGATACCTCGGTTGCAACAGTAAATATAACCGGCAATTGTTGTGTAATAGATTTAATAAGCATTCAAAGTATTGAATGTTTGGATAATAATACTCCAAAATTGATGACGGACAATAGACTTAAAATTGGTATACTCGCTAATAATCAAAACATATTGTTAACAAATTACAATGTAACTGTAAATGGAGGAACAACTATTAGCCCTTCATCCGGAACTTACGGTGTCGGTACTTTCTTTACATTAGGTGCAGGTACAGCTGGGGGTGGTGCTACCTTCGTCATAACGATAACTGATAGTACGGTTGCCGGATGTACCAATACAGTTACAGTAACGGACCCGGGAAATTGTACTCAGGGCAGCCCTCCATGTGAACAAATAAATTGCGGCACTGCAACGATCCAAGTCTATGGAAATTAAGGATACTTAAAAGGTTAAGTCAAGATAATAGTTTAAGATGTAAATTTATTAAGCTTTGATATAGTTTCATCTTTATTTAGTTTAAAGCTTTTATAATAAAGGACCCTTACGAAATCGTGGAGGTCCTTTATTTATTTAAGGCTCAGGGAGAATATTATGTTCTTTTGTTCATATATCAACCTTAATCTTGCTACTTTTGCGATTCTAATTAATAAAGTTGTTGATGAATATTCTGATCATTGGTAGTGGTGGACGCGAACATGCTTTAGCATGGAAAATAAGACAAAGTCATAGATGCATCAATCTTTATATCATGCCGGGTAATCCGGGCACGGCCCAATGTGGAACAAATATTAATCTGGATCTGCATGACCATGAAGGCATTAAGTTGTTCTGCTTAAAAAATGATGTAGATTTGGTTGTCGTCGGGCCTGAGGCCCCATTGGTTGATGGTCTTACTGACGCATTCAGATCAGATGATACAGCTCATATTAGTGTAGTGGGTCCAACAGCATATGCAAGTCAATTGGAAGGGAGTAAGGCATTTGCCAAAAAATTTATGAAAAAATACAAGATACCAACTGCAGCGTATAATGAAGTTACTAAGGAAAATATCTCAACCGGGTATGATTTTATGAGTAATATTCCTGGCCCTTATGTTTTGAAAGCAGATGGATTAGCAGCAGGTAAAGGTGTTTTAATAATAAATGATCTCGAAGAAGCGAAATCCCAGCTCAGCGAAATGTTGGACGGTAAATTTGGAAAAGCATCAGAAATTGTTGTCATAGAGGAGTTCTTAAGCGGCATTGAATTTTCGGTTTTTGCTTTGACGGATGGGAAAAACTATATATTATTGCCCGAAGCTAAGGATTACAAAAGAGTAGGGAATGGTGACACTGGTCTCAATACTGGTGGAATGGGTGCCATATCTCCTGTGCCTTTTGTTGATGACATTTTGTGGCAAAAAGTGATTAATAACATTATTAAACCCACGATAGAAGGTATTCATTTAGAACAAATGGACTACATAGGTTTTGTGTTTTTCGGATTGATAAATGTAGCAGGAAACCCATATGTTATAGAATACAATTGCAGATTGGGAGACCCCGAAACTGAAGTTGTTTTACCAAGGATTGAATCTGACTTGGTGGAAGTTTTTGATAAACTTGTAAACGGTCATATTTCTGATTGTCATCTAACAATATCTCCCGATGCTGCAGCTACTGTGATGATGGTATCAGGTGGTTATCCGGGCGATTTTGAAAAAAATAAAATTATATCAGGATATGAAGACATTATATCCAGTTTGATTTTTCATTCTGGAACTGATTATTTTAATCAGGAAATAGTAACTTCCGGAGGAAGGGTTTTGGCAGTAACAACTTTGCACCGTGATTTTAAAGAAGCCGTAAAAATTTCAATCCGCAATGCGAATAAAATAATGTACGAGAATAAAAATTACAGAACTGACATCGGATTTGATTTATAATCACAACTGTTTTTAATGTATACTGCAAAAGACATAAGTATTATTTTGGGTACCGATCCGGAATTGATATCAGATAAAACTGCTTCAATATCAAAATTGTCCATGGATACCAGAAAAGTGGACACGCCCAGTGAAACACTTTTTTTTGCCTTAGGCGGAAGTATGCATGATGGTCATAGCTTCATTCCGGAGGCAATTAATAAAGGAATAAAAAATATCGTAACCGAAAAAATTCCGGACAACAAAACAACGGGAATAAATCTTTTTGTTGTACATAACAGCCTAAAGGCTTTGCAAAAGTTAGCGAGTTTTCATCGGGAGAGGTTTAATTATCTAGAGGTATTGGGCATAACAGGTAGTAATGGTAAAACAACAATCAAAGAATGGTTATATCAAATAATTCATGATCGTCAGGTTGTCAAAAGTCCAAAAAGTTATAATTCTCAGACAGGGGTTCCTCTTTCTGTCTGGCAGATTAAGTCTGGTGATCAATTGGGTATTTTTGAAGCTGGTATATCATTGCCTGGGGAAATGGAAATACTGGCAGACATCATCAAACCAACATTAGGTTTGTTTACATCAATTGGTGATGCCCATGCCGAGGGCTTTTCAAGTATTACTCAAAAATTAGATGAAAAGTTATTGCTTTTTAAAACAGCGAATACAATTGTTTTTCAGGAAGATGACCTTGCGGTAAGCAGCGCGATCAGATTAAAATATAGGGATAAAAATTTATTAAGTTGGGGAAAGAGTCAGTCATCGACTATTTTTAGGATTATCGACATTCAAAAATTCAAAGTACAATCTCACATCAAAATTATATACAATTTAGATGAACATTTGCTTAGAATTCCATTTACTGATATAGCTTCAATTGAAAACTCTTTACATTGTGTTGCAGTTTTAATGACCCTAAATATAGATATTTCTGATATTAAAACGGCATTGTTAAAGTTACAGAATATTCCCATGAGGCTAGAAATGAAAAATGGAATCCTTAATAGCCTGCTAATAAATGATTCTTATAATGCTGATATACAATCTTTTAAGATAGGCCTTGAGTTTTTGAGCCAACAAGCCGGGAAGCGGGATAAAATGTTAATTATTTCTGATTTTATGCAAACAGGATTGGATGAAGGCAGCCATAACTCACAAATTGCAAATCTGATTCAAACGCATAACATTAGGAATGTCATAGGCGTTGGTCAATACGTAAAAAGCCTTGATCATTATTTTGATTCAAATATTTTATTTTCCCATTTTGATACCACTGAATTGCTAATCAAAGCTCTTCCTGAATTAAATGTTTCAGAGAAAGCGATTCTTATTAAAGGCGCACGATCATTCGTTCTTGAAAAAATTGTTCAAGCTTTGTCAGAAAAAGTTCATACTGCAACCCTTGAAACGGATCTGCAATCTATTGAGCATAATCTAAAGGTTTTTTCACATCATCTTGATTCCGGGACACAAATTATAGCAGTCATTAAGGCTTCGGCTTATGGAAGTGGTAGTGAGGAATTAGCAAAATTTCTCGAGTTTAAAAAGGTATCTTATCTAGCTGTAGCTTTTATTGATGAAGGAATACAACTGAGACAAGCGGGCATCACTTTACCAATAATGGTGCTTAATCCCGATCGGAATGGTGTTGGCGATATGATTCGGTATGATCTGGAACCGGAGGTGTACGCTATAGATCAATTGGCTGAGATAATGTCTGTAGTTAGTTTGGATATAAATTGTTTATTCAACATTCATTTAAAATTTGATACGGGCATGCATCGATTAGGGTTTGTTAATAGCGATCTTAATGAACTAGGGGCATTACTCACATCAAACAAACAAGTCAGAGTTAAATCGATATTTAGTCATTTAAGCAGTAGTGAAGATGCTAAGGACGACCTTTTTACGCGGTTGCAAGTTAAAAGATTGAATGAGTACTTTGACCAAATTGTTGATTATTTGGGATATGTACCAATGAAACATATATTAAATTCGTCGGGTATTATCAGATTTCCTGAGTACCATTTTGATATGGTCAGATTGGGACTGGGACTTTATGGAATAGATGGTACCGGTATCATTGCAGATAAACTTGAAAAAGTGCACACTTTTAAGGCGACTGTTGTTCAGATTAAACACATCACCACTGATGATTCAGTTGGATATAATAGAAGAGGAAAACCTGTTTCTGATGGGTTGATTGCCATAATAAATGTTGGATATGCGGATGGTTTGATGCGGATGGCTGGAAACGGAAAATTTAATGTAAGTATTCATGGTATCGAATATCCGATAATTGGTAATATATGTATGGATCTGACTATCATAGACTTAGGAAATGCCACAGACGTTTTTGTCGGTGATGAAGCCATTATATTTGGTAAATTTAAACCTTTGGAAGAATTGGCAATTATTTGCCAGACAATACCTTATGAGATATTGACCAGAATATCCGGCAGGGTCAGACGATTGTATATTCAAAGTTGAGAAGTACAACAATGGAGGATTATTGGTATAATTTTTTTTACAAAAAACGAACTAAATATGTCAACTTATTTAGATACCAATTATGATGTTTATAAAAAAGCAGTTTTGTCAATCGATATGTTTTTATTTCTGAACCTACTTTTTATTATGATCGGGGCGGATGCTGTTGATCGTATTTTAATCCGTAACTTTGCAACAGTTACAAAAATCAATACATATGAATAGAAGACAAATTGTCGCAGGAAACTGGAAGATGAATACGACCATTGCAGAGGGTTTCACATTAGCCGGACAAATAACTGATGCTCATCGAAGCAAAGAAGTGTTAACGATCCTGGCGGTACCCTTTACCCATATATTTGCATTACAAAAGAAGATAAGTGCCAGATCTAAAGTATTGCTGGCTGCCCAGACTTGTCACCATAAAAATTCGGGTGCTTATACAGGGGAGATTTCACCATCGATGCTGGCCTCAATGAAAGTGCCTTATGTGGTTCTTGGGCATTCTGAAAGGCGCGAATATAATCACGAAAATAATAACTTACTGGCATTAAAACTCAGGGCTGCACTTGATGCAGGACTTAAAGTTATTTTTTGTTGCGGAGAGGGCCTTGATATACGAAAAGCAGGAACGCATGTACATCACGTTAAGGTACAACTGGTCGAGTCGCTATTTCAGTTGGAAGCAAGAGAAATGAAAAATATAGTCATTGCATATGAACCCATCTGGGCCATCGGCACAGGTGAATCTGCTTCTCCTGCTCAAGCACAGGAAATGCATGCGGCCATACGATTAATGTTGCAAAAAAAATATGGAAAACGGGTAGCAGAAGCCACAAGCATACTTTATGGTGGATCCGTAAAAGGAAACAATGCCAAAGAGCTTTTCAATCAACCGGATGTTGATGGAGGTCTGGTAGGTGGTGCAAGTCTTAATGGAGAAGAATTTGTTCAGATTATCAATTCTTTTTAAACATCCTGAAGGAATACCTTTTTGAAGGTTTAAATATTAGCTAACCCAAATTCCGCAGTAAATTTTCATACAGTTGATTTCTATTTCGGATAACCTTTAGAGATGTATAAATCAACCTTATATATGTATAGCCCGATTGGCCGTTGCAGCTAAAGCAGCTTCTTTGACTGCTTCTGTATATGTTGGGTGTGGATGTGAAATTCTAGACATATCTTCAGCGCTTCCTCTGAATTCCATTACGGCAACGGCTTCCATAATGACATCTGCTACCCTTGGTCCCACCATGTGTACACCCAATACTTCATCAGTATCGTTGTGAGCCAGAACTTTAACCATTCCTTCGGTATCCATACTCGCCCGAGCACGGCCCAATGCCTTGAATGGGAATTTTCCACTCTTATAAGGTACACCTTCTGCTATAAGTTCTTCTTCTGTTTTTCCTACTGCTGATACTTCCGGCCAGGTGTACACCACTCCGGGTATAAGGTTATAATTTATGTGAGGTTTACCACCTGCTATATACTCTGCAACAAAAATGCCTTCTTCTTCTGCTTTATGTGCTAACATTGCACCCTTAATAACGTCCCCGATAGCAAATACTCCGGGTACAGAGGTCTCGAGATACTCATTCACGTTGATTTTCCCACGATCGTCTTTACTTACACCTATTGCTTCCAGATTCAGACCTTCGGTATAAGGTTTTCTTCCAATAGCTATGAGGCAGTAATCACTTTTGACATCAAACTTTTCATCAGTCTCATTTTTTTTAATGCTTACAGTACAACTATTTTTAGATGCTTTTACAGCTATAACACTATGACTTAAATAAAAATTAATACCCATTTTTTTGAGTGACCTCATAAGCTCTTTGCCACAGTCCGAATCCATTGTAGGAAGAATCCGATCCATATATTCTACAACATCTACTGAAGTACCCAATCTGGCAAAAACAGATCCTAACTCCAATCCTATTACACCACCACCAACAATAACCATTTTTTTTGGTACACTATTAATATTTAATGCTTCAGTTGACGTGATGACCCTATTCTTGTCATAATTAAAAATATCTGGTGTTATTGGTTTGGATCCGGTTGCGATGATAATTTTGTCGCCTTCTATCTCTTTTTTCTCTTCAATGGTTTCAATCGAAATCAAATTTTTTGTCACAAAAGAGGCTTTGCCGATAAAGACGTCAATTTTATTCTTTTTCATTAAGAATTCAACACCTTTACAAGTTTGATCTACAACGTCATTTTTACGTTTGATCATTTGTTTCATATTGACCGTTACATGTGTTGTTTCTATTCCATGTTCGTTAAATCTATTTATTGCATTGTGAAAATGCTCACTACTATCCAGTAAAGCTTTTGATGGAATACAACCTACATTCAGACATGTTCCTCCCAAAGTATTGTACTTTTCAATAATGGCTACTTTCATGCCTAATTGTGCTGCTCGAATAGCTCCCACATATCCACCTGGTCCTGAGCCAATTACAATAACATCATACTTCATATTGCTCCTTCTTTATTTTTTATTGACCGTCTTTAGGTTTACGGTTTTTATTAAAAAATTTTTTCTTTTTATTCTTTGATCCAGTTTTAGATGTTTGGTCAGAATTTGTTTTATTGTCTGAAGGAGGCAGATTTGTATTCAGATCCTTATTATTTGAATTATTACTGTCTTTTGGATGTTGGTCTGCTAGATTAGGTCTTTCATTTTTTCGAACATCGCTTTCAGGTGGGTTTGTACGCTGATTTGGTCCTTCCGGTCTGGCTTGTCTTTCGTGCCTTGGTCGGTTGTCAGATCTGTTCTCGGCATTATTATTCCTTCCGTCAGACTGGTTATTCGGGCGGTTTCTATCTCCATCTCGTCGCTGAGGCTTATTTTTTTTCTTTTTTGGCTCATTGCGAAGTTCAATTTGACCTGTGACATCTTCGTACTCATGCTCAATATTATCATCAGAATCTCTGTCAGGAGCGACAGATACTTTGTAAATAGACAATTCATCAGGTAGCATACCTTTTTTATTCAATTCTTTTATTTCTTTTACCCGGGCTTTATCAAGTGCAATAATGGTACCCCTCATTTTCTCACCATCATATGCGTAATACAATAATCCTTTAAAAATATCTGTCTTTATAAGATGTGCCGAACCTACCTTGGTCTTCAGGAATTCCGCATCCTGTGGAAAATCTTCCAGCGCGTCCATATAAGTATCCAGTTCATAATTCAGACAACACTTTAATCTTCCGCACTGTCCAGACAACTTAGATTGATTTATCGCTATATTTTGATATCTTGCAGCAGCAGTATTAACTGACTTAAAGTCTGAAAGCCATGTTGAGCAGCATAGTTCTCTACCACACGAGCCGATACCACCTATTCTTGCTGATTCTTGTCTGGCCCCAATTTGACGCATTTCTATTTTGACTTTAAATTCTTTAGCATATTCTTTTACCAATTCTCTGAAATCTACCCTGCCTTCAGCTGTATAATAAAATGTCGCTTTCTTTTTATCTCCCTGGAATTCAACATCGCCAATTTTCATATCGATGCCCATTGTCCGTGATATAACCCTTGCTTTGACCATAGTTTCTTTTTCAAGCCTTCTTGCTTCTTCCAGTTTTTCAAGGTCACGTTCATTTGCTTTTCTAATAATTTTAAAAGCTACACGTTCTTCTGAAGTGTATTTTTTTTTCATTTGCATTCTGACCAATTCACCGGAAAGTGAAATACGTCCGACATCATAGCCACTTGCCGTTTCGACGACAACCATGTCTCCGGTCAAACTTCGGTTGCCGGGATCATTAATGAAAAAATCTTTGTGTGCTCCTTTTTTAAAGCTAACTTCTACTATATTATATTCGCTTGGATCAAACATATCCCTTGTCGCGATCCAGTCATAAGTATTTAATTTATTACAACTACCTGATGTACAATGTCCTTTGTCGCCACAACCACTTGGTGTTCCACTAGAACCTACACCACAACTACTACATCCCATGATTCATTATTTTATTTATACGTATATTTTGGCAAAGTTAATATTTTCTTTTGTTTAAATGCTGAAATTTAAGCAATTGAATCTTTCTGAAAAATAATTATGATAGCACTACTCCAACATTCAAGTGTTGGTTTATTATTTGAACGATGTTTAATGACTTATTTTTTTCGTAATATTTCCCCAATAGTTAGGGAGTCAGCAAACAACATTATTTTGATATTTATATTACGATGTATTGATTCAATAGCTTCATTTAGGATATTTGTAATATCTTCAGCTTTTTCTAAATCGATTAGTGATGACATTTTTGTTACCGTTTCCAATTCCTTGGCTGTAAGACTTATATTTTCATTTTTTGTCATGATCCATTGAATAAATTGCCTGAAGAAATGCAATCCGTATTCGAAGAAATTTTTTTGGTCATCTTTGCTCATATTTGATATGGTTGAAATCCAGGTGTTAATTTCAATTGGGTCCAGCTTATATGAGGCCCTAAGCCATGATAACAATTTGTCAGAATAATCTGCTGCTTCTCCATGCGCAATATTTATCGCCAAACTCATATTCCCATCAGCTAAATTGGCAATTTGTTGTGCTTGCTGACTTGGTATCTCTTCATGATTGATTAAAAAATCACATATTTCATTATCTTCAAATAGTGGAATTTTTACCAATTGACACCTGCTTAGGATAGTCTGAAGCATCATTTCCTGATTTTCTGAAACTAGTATTATAAATGTATTGTCAGTGGGTTCTTCTATCAACTTTAATAATCTGTTTCCTTCAGTACCTAAGTATTCGGGAAGCCACATAATAAGAATTTTAAAATCAGATTCATATGACATAAGATTCAGTTTATGCATAATATCATTACATTCCTTTACGTTGATATTAGGCAAATTGTTATCTGCGTCAATGTGTTGCAGCCATTGATTGGTATCGAAGAAAGGGTTTTCTTTGATCATTTCTCTCCATTTCGGAAGAAAATCATCGCTAGTCGTTTCAGCTCTTTTTTTATCACCAATTTTGACTACCGGAAATGAAAAATGAACATCAGGATGTAACTGCTTTGATGTTTTGCGACAATGATTACAATCACCGCAACTGTCGTGATCAGCTCTGTTTTCACACATTATATATGAGGCATAAGCAAGCGCCATGGCTAGGCCTCCCGAACCTTCTTTACCTAAAAATAATTGTGCATGTGGAATTCTCCCATTATCGACTTGTCTGCCAAGCTGTTCTTTTACCTCATCTTTTCCCGGAATTTCTTTGAATTGCATATTTATTTTTGAAATAATATTAATTTTTTAACCAATCTGTAACTTCATCACTAATTGGTTCTGATGCAGAATTCAAACATTTCACCAATGATCCTTCTTCATCTATTAAAAATTTATAAAAATTCCACAAGACTTCATGATTACTTTTTCCATTTAGAGTGGAATCTGTGAGCCACTGATATAAGGGGTGAATGTTTGATTTAATTCCGATTTTTTCTGTTAATGGAAATGAAACGCCATAGTTTAGCTTGCAAAATTCATATATAGTAACAGCGTCACCGGCTTCTTGACCTCCGAAGTCATTGCATGGACAACCTAAAATCACAAGATTTTGAATATTGTCTTCATATAAGTGCTGAAGTTGTTCATATTGGTTAGTATATCCACATTGTGATGCTACGTTTACAATCATTATTTTTTTACCTCTAAAGTCAGCAAGGTTAAGGGATATACCGGCTAAAGTTTTTATTTTGATATCGTACAAAGAAGCCTGCATATTATTTTGTTTTGAACTGCAAAGTTACACATTCTCATCTCTTATCACTTATAAGTAAAATAAATAACATATGTGCAAATATATTGGTTGTAAAATTACAAATTGTAACATCATTTAACCAATTTTAGTTATACAGTATTATTTTTTTATGTAAATAATTTATGCTCAGGTATTTTGATAAGAATATTACATATTAAAATATATTAATTTGTAAATCATTTATAATAAATATATTGATATATATTTTAATATATACTTTGAAAAGATTTTTATATTTCTCATACTGAAATAACCCTTAAGTAGTAACCCTGAATATGTCTTAAAATATACATTTTTACATATTATTTTTTAAATTAATAAGTTTAGCATCGTTTTTGTTAGTAAATATGGGAATATCATTTTTTTAAACATATTTTTCAACTTAATTTTATTTCGATATGAATCTTAAAATGCAACTTAAATGTGCAATTCTCTTTGTGTTTATGTCAGTGATTCTATGCCATACAGCTGGATCTCAGAGTATTAAACCTTTTGATTTAGTTGGAAAGGCAAAGGCTTCCACTTCTTCATTTGAACCTATTAAACCGTTTGTCGTGGGGACCAGAAATGGAAAAGACTTACCTTCTGAACTTAAAGAATATTCTATCCTCAAAATAGATAAATCTGCTTCAAAAGGAATGCTAAGGAATGCAGCTTCCAATTTTTTGATTACCCTGCCGGTGACTTCAACAAAATCTTTGCAGCTTGAATTAGTGGAAGTTAAATTACCGGCATTTAGTGTCGTTGAAGCTCCTGCGATGACACGAGCAAAATTCCAGGATGGTAAACATTATAGGGGCATCGTAAAAGGTCAATCTAAATCGTTAGTAGCCATCAGTGTGTTTAACGAGGAAATAATGGGTTTTGTCAGTGAAGAAAGAAGTAAGGGTAACTGGGTTTTGGGGAAGCTTAAAGACAACACAGGGGACCACATTATTTATAAGGATGCGGACCTAATGGGAAAATTTGGTTTTGAATGTGGTACACCGGATAGTGGTACACCTTATGATAAAAGTGAACTTAACCACTCAGATGCCGCCAGATCACTTGCCGATTGCGTAGGTATGTATTTTGAGGTTGATTATAACATCTTTCAGGATAAAGGTAGCCTGGCAAATACAACTTCTTATGTTACAGGATTATTTAATCAGGTTGCCACGTTATATGCAAATGAACAAATTAATACAAATATTTCAGAAATTGTAGTTTGGTCAACTACATCACCATATACCGGAACTACATCAAGTGTCATGCTGGATCAATTTACAGCCTACAGAAACGGGTTCAATGGTAACATTGCAATGCTTCTATCTTATGCAGCCAGTGGAGGTATTGCCTATGTCAATACATTATGCAACACTGTCTCAGATTATAGAATGGGCTTTTCATCTATTTATAATTCTTACGCTACCGTTCCTACGTACAGCTGGTCGGTTGAAGTCGTAACGCATGAGTTTGGGCACTTGTTAGGGTCACAGCATACGCATGCCTGTGTATGGAATGGCAATAATACTGCTATAGATGGCTGTTATACGACAGAAGGCGGTTGTGCCAGTCCGGGTTTACCTGCAGCCGGGGGCACAGTTATGTCATATTGCCATCTGACTTCTGCCGGTATAAATTTTAATAATGGATTCGGGCCTCAACCTGGTGCTATAATCAGGACCGCTGTAACTAATGCTACCTGTTTGCCAAGTTGTTCCACAACACCGCCAACATGTACAGACGGCTTGCAAAATGGTCAGGAAACAGGTGTAGACTGTGGTGGGCCTACTTGCCCTCCTTGCAGTAATTCTTGTACTACAAATCCTGGGTCAGTGGTGATAGTTGTTGATGACTTTCCAGGTGAAACAACCTGGGATTTAAAAAATTCAATCGGAGCTATAATATATTCAGGTGGTCCATATGCTAGCGGTAATCCTTCAAATGAATCATTGATATGTTTGAGTGCCGGCTGTTACACATTTACCATTTATGATGCTTATGGAGACGGCATATGTTGTGCTTATGGAAATGGGTCTTATAACGTTACCGTAAATGGCATTAATGTAGCTACGGGAGGAACTTTCGGTTCTTCAAGCATACATAATTTTTGTGTCAATAATACTGCTCCAAGTTGCACCGATGGAATTCAAAATCAGGGGGAAACCGGCATTGATTGCGGTGGTCCCAATTGCGCTGCATGCAATAGTTGCAATGATGGCATCCAAAATGGAAACGAAACCGGCATTGATTGTGGTGGATCTTGTGGTTTTCCAATAGTGTCAATTTCAGGTAGCACTTCTATTTGTGCCGGTACGACAACAACTTTAAATCCAACAACGGGTGGTACGTGGGTTAGTAGCAATACAGCAGTAGCTACAGTAACCAATGCAGGTTTGGTGACAGGTGTGTCAGCAGGTACAGCAACGTTTACATTTACAAATACAGCAGGATGTGCTTCACTACCGACAGGTTCGGTAAGCATTAATGCCAGACCGGTTGTCACAATTGCCAGTACAGCGATATGCATCGGGGCAACTACAACTTTAACACCAACAACGGGTGGTACGTGGGTTAGTAGCAATACAGCAGTAGCTACAGTAACCAATGCAGGTTTGGTGACAGGTGTGTCAGCAGGTACAGCAACGTTTACATTTACCAGTACATCAACAGGTTGCAGTTCACTTCCGACGGGTTTAGCAACAGTAAGTTCAAAGGCCAGTAGTATCAATTACGGGCAGTGCATCGATTTGTGCCGGTGCGACAACAACTTTAAGTCCCTCTACAGGTGGAACATGGTCAAGCAGCAATACCGCAGTGGCCACAGTCAGCAATGCAGGTTTGGTGACAGGCGTATCAGCAGGTACAGCAACGTTTACATTTACAAATGCAACAGGATGCGCGTCACTTCCGACGGGTACAATAACAATAAATACTAAGCCGGTTGTCACTGTTGCCAGTACAGCCATATGCATCGGGGCAACTACAACTTTAACACCTACAACAGGTGGCACGTGGGTGAGTAGCAACACAGCAGTAGCTACAGTAACCAATGCAGGTTTGGTGACAGGTGTGTCAGCAGGTACAGCAACGTTTACATTTACCAGTACCTCAACAGGTTGCAGTTCACTACCGACAGGTTTAGTAACAGTCAGTGCAAAACCAACAGTAACCATTTCCGGCAGTGCATCGATATGTGCCGGTGCGACAACAACATTAAGTCCAACGACAGGCGGAACATGGTCAAGCAGCAACACAGCAGTAGCCACGATAAGCAATGCAGGTTTGGTGACAGGCGTATCAGCAGGTACAGCAACGTTTACATTTACAAATGCAACAGGATGCGCGTCACTTCCGACGGGTACAATAACAATAAAAGCTAAGCCGGTTGTCACTATTGCCAGTACAGCCATATGCATTGGGGCAACTACAACTTTAACACCAACAACAGGTGGTACTTGGGTGAGTAGCAATACAGCAGTAGCTACGGTAACCAATGCAGGTTTGGTAACAGGTGTTTCAGCAGGTACAGCAACGTTTACATTTACCAGTACTTCAACAGGTTGCAGTTCACTTCCGACAGGTTTAGCAACAGTCAGTGCAAAACCAATAGTAACCATTTCCGGCAGTGCATCGATTTGTGCCGGTGCGACAACAACAGTAAATCCAACGACAGGCGGAACATGGTCAAGCAGCAATACCGCAGTGGCCACAGTCAGCAATGCGGGTGTTGTGACAGGTGTAAGTGCAGGAACTGCCAAATTTACATTTACAAATACAGCAGGATGTGCATCACTAATGACGGGTACAATAACAATAAATGCCAGACCGGTTGTCACCATTGCCAGTACATCCATATGCATCGGGGCAACTACAACTTTAACACCAACAACGGGTGGTACGTGGGTGAGTAGCAACACAGCAGTAGCTACGGTAACCAATGCAGGTTTGGTGACAGGTGTGTCAGCAGGTACAGCAACATTTACATTTACTAGTACATCAACCGGTTGCGGTTCAATGCCTACAGCTACGTTAACCGTAAATGCAAAACCAACAGTCTCCATTACAGGTAGCACAACAATTTGTGTAGGATCAAGCACGAGCGTCAGTCCAGCAAGTGGTGGGACATGGACAAGCAGTAATACTGCCGTAGCAACAGTCAGCAATGCAGGTATTGTGACAGGTGTAAGTGCAGGAACAGCCACATTTACATTTACAAACACAGCAGGATGTGCATCACTTCCGACAGGTACATTACAATTAATGCCAGACCTGTTGTTACCATAGCCAGTACATCCATATGCATCGGGGCAACAACTGCTTTAACACCATCAACTGGTGGTACGTGGGTGAGTAGCAATACAGCAGTAGCTACAGTAACCAATGCAGGTGTGGTATCTGGTGTGTCAGCAGGTACTGCAACGTTTACGTTTACCAGTACCTCAACAGGTTGTAGTTCATTACCTACAGGTGCAGTTAATGTATCAGCATGCTCAGGCACCCTTTTGGGCGCTTATTACTTTGAATCCGGTTGGCAAAGTTGGACAGATGGTGGTACGGATTGTGCCAGATATATTGGCACAAATTCATATGAAGGTAGCTATTCCATATCCATAAGAGACAATACTTCTACTTCTGTTATGACTTCACCAGCCCTTAATGTGTCAACTTTTACAAAATTGACAGTTGATTTTTGGTTTTATGCAACCAGTATGGATGCAGGAGAAGACTTTTGGTTGCAATACTATAACGGCAGCACATGGAGTACAGTTGGCTCATGGACAGTTGGTACAAACTTTTCAAATAATGTTTTTACAAATAGGGTGGCAACAGTATTAAAAGTCAATTATGCTTTTCCTGTGAATGCTAAGTTCAGATTTGTTTGTGATGCTTCTGATGACGACGATGTTGTTTATATCGACAAAGTCATAGTCACTGGTGAAACGATCAGTGGCAGGGGAAATCATGATGTCATTCCTGAGGACTTTGCCACGCACTATGCAAATGATTTTGTTATATATCCAAACCCTGCAAGCGATTACATAAATATTGGATATCAGGTAACTAAATCACCTAATGAAGAACATTCAATGATTCTTTTACAACTTTTTGATACCAGCGGCAAAATGGTAAGTGAAAAATTATACAATAGCAATGAAGGTAAAATAACTCACCCGGTTGATTTGTTAAAGTCAGGGTTGTATATAATTAAACTCAGTACAAAGGGTAAGTTTTTGCATAATAATAAAATTCATATTATGAAATAAATAGAATCTGTATTGATTGAGCATCTAAAAATGCTGCAAAATATTGTTTTAGATTTTTTTATCATCAAACAGTTATTTATAAGAACTTTATACAATATAACTAAAAGGTTTAAAAAAGGTGCTTATCCATAGGATGAACACCTTTTTTTGTCATATTAAATGAGCATGAGTCAATCTTTGTGGTACTACAGGTTGGTTATCTTATGCGAATTCCACCTGACTGCTCAGTACTTTTTTGGGTCTAAGTAATCAGGTCCGGTAAGCCTGGCTTTTAATTAAAAAATAAACAGATGAAATCCCCATAAGCGGTCTGCACCTGCCCGACTCGTGTGTGCAGGCGGGTACAAACCTGAATGATTAAATGGGTGCTTTTCAAAGAATTTTAGTCCTTTATCCAAATCCGCAAATCAAACAAATTCAACAACTTAGCAAAATTTAAACAGATGAAACACAGAATGAAACTCACCAATCTAAAATATTTTAGCTCTGAAATATTAACCTTTAGCGTAATTTGTGAAATGGTTATTATAATAATCACATCATAATATGAAGAGATTCTGATGTCATTTTTTTAAACTTAATTTTCTTCAATAGTCAATGGTTATCGCAAATTTGCTAAACAAATGTTGATTGAGCTTTGTTATCGAATCAACATTACAAAGTAAAAGTAATATGAGAGTTTCGGTTTATAGAAGAGCACATTTTAATGCAGCACATCGTCTTTCTAATCCTAATTGGACAGATCAAAAAAACAAAGAAATATTTGGCTTATGTAATAACCATAATTTTCATGGGCATAACTATGAACTGGAAGTAAAACTCACAGGTGAAGTAGATCCTGAAACCGGATATGTTTATGATATGAAAAACTTGGCTGATTTGATAAAATCAGAAGTTGAAGAACGTTTTGATCATAAAAATCTTAATCTGGATACAGATGAATTTAAGGAATTAATCCCGAGTGCGGAACATATAGCATTTGTTATTTATAATTTACTTAGATCTAAAATAGATAATAGATTTGACCTTTGCATCAAACTATGGGAAACCCCTAGAAATTATGTAAAATATCCTGCCTAAAAATCAAAAAAAAACGCTATATTATACGCCGCCTAAAATTTTATTCAATTTCATCGTTTTGACAAGTTTATTATTATTGTCAAAGCAACGTATAATGTACATGCCTGTTTTAAATAGTGATATATCATGTTGTGCACCTTCAAAATGTACATATGATTTGATCTCCTGACCAAAGATGTTGTAAATCAATATTTTATTTATTGAGCCATCATTTTTAACACCAAAATAGTCATTTGCAGGATTTGGAAAAAGCTTAACATCTTCAACAAAGATATTATCCTGTACAGATGAAACACAGGTATTGACGCATTCATTAATATTAATACAAGTGTACATTATTTCTTGAGAAAAGGTTTTGTCAGTGTAGAGTTTTAACCCAACCACAGTACAACCCGGTACACCATTTGGATCAAAGTGAAACTGAAATTTATGACTTACATTATAGTTGAATATATTTGGTTTGCTTGGCGCATTCAATAGGACATTTGGTGCATAACATAAATTTAAGTCACACATGTATATTTTCCATTCAGGTTTAAATGTAGAAGAGTCTACGATCATTTTCCAAAATATTGTAAACGTTGTGTCTTGAGTATTTATAAAATCAATATCAAGTATTTCCAGGCTGTCCGGACTAACGTTCATAGTTAATGGTGCCGGTGAAAAAGTTATTTGCCCCGAAAGACCTGTAGAGAATGCAAACAAAAAAATAAGGATGAGATATTTCATATAATGATATTTATTAGTTCTACACAAATGTACATTATATTAAAACTATGATTATGTTCTTTTAAAAATTAAAATCCTTTTCTTATCTAAAAATAAATTCTAATCAATAAGTGTATATTTATTTAAAATAATATAGTAAAAAACATATTGGAAATCAAAAAAGTTAGTCTTTTTCTATTTGTCAAAAAAATCTAATCATATGCATTTTATTAAAAATCCAATTATAACAAAAAAGGCTTTCTTCTATAAAAGAAGAAAGCCTTTAAAACCTTAAAAATCAGTTTATTTTTTAATAAATTTTTCAGTATATATATTTTCTTCGGTCTCAATTTTTATAATATATATTCCTTCCTTAAAATCTGATACATCTATAGTCTGATTTTGATTGCCAGATTTGATTCTGGATATCAGTTGTCCTGAGATATTATAAATATTTAAATATAAAATATCTTCATCAACTTGAATATGTAACAAATCATTGGCTGGATTAGGAAATACACGTATACCAGATGTCAAAGCCCCTAATAGAGGATTTCCGTCTTCTTTCAAAGGAACAATATCCATAACGGATTCAATCAAACTGCTTCCCGAAGTACCACGAATAACTACAGCATCTATGTATACAATATCTTCATTGCTATCAGCGTCGCACATTATTTTAAATTTAGCAGCATTGCTTAATGGACCTGTAATATTTACTGTAACCATATAAACAATGTCATTATTAAAATTGGTGCCACTAACGAATGTTGCTTTAGTAATCCATGAAGTACCATTGTAATATTGTAACCAAAAGTCTTTTCCAGCTTCCATACTTACAGCTTTGAATTTAAATTCAACCTGTACGGAATTATATGGTGTCAAGTTATATGCCGGTGATGTCATAGATGAAAAATCACCTTCATTATCCCTGATTCTGATGGAGTATTGACCTTCAGGGGATAATGGCCCCTGATATCTGAAACAATCACCACCTCCATCAATCCACTCGTCCCATCCTACCTCAAAGTAATGACCGGATAACAAAGTACTGTTACCTCCTGTACTACATGGGGGACAGCTACCACCACAATCTACACCGGTTTCACTGCCATTTTGGGTGCCATCTGTGCACGTCGGGCAAGCAGCACACGAGCCACCACAATCGACTCCTGTTTCTGTTCCGTTTTGAAGGCCATCACTACAGGATGGACAGGCTACGCAAGTGCCACCACAGTCAACACCAGTTTCTGAACCATTTTGTATGCCATCTGAACAGGTTGGACCGGCAACTGTTTTGAATGCTCTGATGATAACGGCGTCTATATAAACAAGATCTGTATTATCACCTGCGTCTGATTGAAATTTGAATTTCGACGTGTTTGACAATGGCCCCACAATCTTAACAGTTTTGGTGTATATCTGTTCATTGTTGAAATCAGTATTAAACACATAAGTTTTTACTGTTGTCCATATCGTTCCATTATAATATCTTATCCAGAAGTCTTCTCCTGATTCCATGCTTGATGTCCGAAATTTAAACTCCACTTTTACCGAATCATATTGAGTGAGATCATATGTGGGTGATGTCATGGCAGAAAATTCTGCCTCATCGTCTCTTAGCCTTATTGACGAAACTGCTTCAGGAGATTGGGTGCCAGAATATCTTGAACAATCAATACCTCCGTCCAACCAATTATCCCAATTTGTTTCAAAGTAATGCCCGGAAATTGTTGTAACCTGAACATTACCACTTACAGGACCACATGATGGGCATGTCCCGCCACAATCAACACCTGTTTCACTACCATTTTGTATGCCATCACTACAAGGACACAGGCAGGACAATTTGGACCGCCACAGTCAATTGATGTTTCACCATTATTGAGTATACCATCAGTACAATTAGGAACTATACAAGGTGGGCACGTCCCGCGCCACAATCAACACCTGTTTCTAATCCATTTCGAATGCCGTCAGTACATGAAGGACAAGCAGGACAATTTGGACCACCACAATCTATTGATGTTTCACCATTATTCAGTATACCATCAGTACAATTTGGTACTATACAAGGTGGGCAAGTCCCGCCACAATCGACACCTGTTTCGGATCCGTTTTGGATTCCATCTGTACATGTAGGTGTAACCGCTCCTGTGGCGCAAAATGGTTTAATTTCCGAAGCTCCGAATTGGCCTCCGCTTATAAGTGTATTGGTACCTTGTTTGATATTGTAATATCCTGAACCATATACACAGCAAATGCCATCACCATATTGGTCAAGAATGGTAAATGTAAAACAAGCGGTGGGCAGACAAAGTGGTATCGAGATCAATGTATTAGGTGTGGAATATGGTCCACCGGAATACAAGATTGCCCCGGCACCATTTTTAACATTCCATGTTGTTTCACTCGGGTAATTGTCAAGATTTAAATTTAAGGTTAATGTATTTTGGGTGCATTCATTTCCGCCGCCACCGCCGCCACCGCCGCTACCGCCGCCGCCACTGCTGCCACAAGGGGTCAGACAAGTTGCTGTAGTCATTTCGGACCTGATGATATTGCCGGGCTGAGGCCCGAATCCATTGCTGAAATTAATACCCGCACCCGTCAAATGACAATAAGACATTATAGTCCCTCCTCCTGACGGTAGTCCAGGATTTCCACACCCTCCTTCAGTAGTATAACACCCGTCAATGGCCGTATTGTTGCCATTCCAAACGCAGGCATGCGTATGTTGAGAACCAAAAAGATGTCCGAATTCGTGCGTTACAACTTCAACTGTCCAACTGTATGTTGGGACATTTTGATAAGTGGATTGAATACCTGCGTAACTCATACTGTAATCCGGATTGGGTCTGCACAACCCATCAACATATGCTACCCCTCCACTGGCCTTATAGGACCATAGTTGTGCTAAATTTCCATTAAAACCTTGCCTGTAAGCTGTAAATGCATTTAACATACCCAATGAACTGTTTGAATTGTATGGGCTTGCTACTGTCCATATAACCAGTTCTGATAATGTTGTATTTATCTGCTCATTTGAATACAGTGTACTTAATTGATTAAATATACCTGTAACAAAAGATGTCACAGTTGTAACGTTACTCCCTTTACTTAGATATATATCATTATCAACTTCCAGATAGAGTCTGGCACAGTCAGTTAATGAGCGGGAGCTACTTTCTATGTCCCGTAATTGTTCTGAAGTATATTTGACATCACCGTCTTTTGTCTTACAATCAAAATCAAACCTGGACGCTATTTGATGATCCTGATACAAAATATGGCTATCTGCACCGCTTACTTTGCCTATCACCAGATTTCCGGCATCAAATGGATGGGAAATGAAACCCATGACATGATCTTCAAAAAAGGAAATAGCGACTACACTACTTTTTTGTCCTTTTATAATGCCACGAAAATGTTTGCCGGTATTGACTTTTACGTTTTCCATTGATGGTGCCAGTATAACTTTAAAATCATCAGCAAATGGTTGAAATTCAACAAGTTCTAATGTTAGCACATCTCTGTTTTGGGTAGGAATTGTAAGAGAAATGAAAGAATTTCCGCCTTTGCTCAATTCTAAAATACCTTTCTTATCTATTTTTAGTAGGGTGTAGTCTTTAATGTCATCAGGAATTTTTAATGTAGACCTGTTTGTTTCTACACTGAATACCGAAATATTTTTTGGCGCACCACTTAGGTAAGCTTGCTCTATGAGGCCCGCCGGTTTTTTCACATTATTTTGACAAAATGCTGACATGAAAAAACTTAAAAATAACAAGAGACTTACAAAAAAATTCTTCATTTTTATCGATTTTTATACCTGATCTGTACTATAAATTTTACAGAACCAGTATGGGTGAATGAATAATAAAAAAGTATATAATTTGTAAATACCTGGCATTTGATTTAGTCGGGGGCGCAAATTAAATCGGGCTACCGGTATGCGTTACATTTAAATATGTATGATTTTATTTTCATTTTTGAACGCAAACTTCTTTCCAATCACAAATTTTATGATCGGGAATTAATTTTATCGTTTAAAATGTTTACATAAAGCCTTACATCCCTATTTAACGATTTTCGCTTGGTAATCCGGGATAATGCTAAATCTGATACAAGTATAAGAATATTATAACTTAGAAAACAAAAAAAATAATTTAAAAAGTATAAAATGGTTATTTACCCTGAATACCCTTTAATGGTAATTACGCCAATAATCAAGGGTATAGCATAGGTCCTACAAAAATCATGCCTAATATTATAAAATTATATAATATGTATTTTAAGCTGTTTTATACTTGGCTTAATGTATGCTTTGAATAAAATATTTGGATAAATATCATTATTCCAAAGTCAGAAGTAGATCTGTCTAAACTTACTTGGTTAAAAAGAATAATTAACCGACATTTAAATTTTCCTGACGGTGCTCAGTCCCTGAACCTGCATTGTGCCTGTGCCGATATTTGACAATACAGGGTTAACATTTCCCTTTACTTCGGTATTGTTCAGAATTAAATTTCCATTGTTTTGTAAAACCGGTGTTGCAGTTCCGCTAAGATTGATTTTAATGTTATTAAGTGTAAATGTTTTTGCAGGATTTACCTTGATGCCATAGGTACCTGTAAAATTTAAATCAATTGTGGTAACAGGGCTAGTATTGCCTAACAAAGTGATACTTTTATTAATATCTAAAGGTGCCGTCAGATTGGACCCTATACCTGACAGGAAGGTTATCGTAGCGCCTTCTGTTAAACATCCGAATATATCTCTTAGCGTTCCGGCTCCGGAATTGCCGGAATTTGTAACCTGAGTAGATGGACAAGTGATGGTAATAGGCTTACAATTTGCGCTTGGAAGCATACAATTGCCTGATGATAACAATGCATTAAAATTTTGACCTATCCACAATGATGGATTTAATGTCGTTTGGTAATTTACACCATATATACAATAAGAACCTGCGATGAGAGATGTAAAATCTGACATTGAATTTATAGCTTCTATGAGATTGTTTAGCGTATTTACTGCCACAAAGGTATAACTATTGTATTGCGCAGAAGGTTGAGGTACTTCAGTTGATATATCACCCTGCCCTGAAATTGCAACCGTAACATTAAAAGGTGTCGCTGCATTTAGATTAGTACCTATAATCAGATACTCAGTACATGCATTTAAACTGGCACTAAAGCTATTATATATTGACACAGATCCTCCACCAGCATCTTCATAATTGCATCCCAACCAGCCGGCACATGGTGATGAAGGATTAAACGAGGCTGCATTATACAACACAATGCCTGAAAAGTCAGCTGATCCTGTAATATTGAATGTATAAGTACCTGTTGACTGAACCATTAATTTGATAGCTTTGTATTTATTGACAAAGCCAGAATTTGAACATACACCGGAATTATTTTGACCATTTCTAGGGATATTTATGCTAGGGTCGGTTGATACAAGATTAAATGTTTTGATTGATAGGGGAATGCTATAAAATTTTGTCAGGTTTAAAGCCAAACCTGAACTTTGATACGTGAAGCTTGATGGATTATCCTGGCACACTGTACTATTTACGAACCCACATGTACCTGAAATGGTAAAATTTGTATTGCTGATATCAAAAATTTCAAAACAACTATTTGGCGCATGCCTTATTTTGATTCTGGCCATTGTAGTTCCCGGATAATTGCCTAAGGTTATGCTATGGCTGCCATCATTGGGTGTTCCGGAGACCAAAACAATAGGAAATGAATATCCTCCGTCCAATGATAACAATATATCAATATTTGCAAATAATGAACTCGTATTATTTACATTCCATGTAATGGTTTGGCTGGATCCGGTTGTCCACGTGACTGCAGTATTTGGAGCAGTGACTTCTAGTGGTCCTGAGTTTGAACTAACAGTGACGGCAATATCGCCACAATGAAGGCCACCATTGCCGGGGTTGTTGTCCCTTCCGGTGAGTCTGAAATTTATTGTACGTCCAATGTTTGGAAGTGGTTCAAACGCACTGACATTTGACGCATTCAATATAGTATTTAATGAGGGGAAAACGCGTTTATTTCCTGTATTGGTAGGAAAATAAGATCGGAATAATGGAGCCAGGCTACTATTGCCGGCAATAGTTCCAATAAAACCTTGTGTTGGAATTAGGGCACCATCCTCATTGATTTGCTCCCAGGTATATGTAAGGGTTTGCCCGGCATCAGGATCAGAACCCGATCCCCGGAGTGAAAATGGTGTTAGTTTTGGTATGGTATAGGTGCCTGAACAAGGATTGGCATTGACAGTAGGTGCAGTATTGCCGGTTGATGTATTGGTTGAACAAGTACCTCCTGTACCTGCAATATGCGTAAGAAATGATTCATGGCTTTTGCTGTGAAAATAATTGTCCTGACTTGCTTGTATATTATTATCATTTTGACAGAGACCAGCGTATGACATAATCGATGTTCCGCTACCTATTTCAAATGCCAAAGAAGATGAAATTTGACCCGTACAATTATTTCCGGTACCATTATATGTATGTGGACTTCCGAACATGTGTCCAAGTTCGTGTACCATGATGCCGATTGCCAACCCAGTTTGAGTCGTTGCGCCACTCCATCCGCGGGCTTTATTAAGGCCACCTCCAGGCAAAACACCATTGGTACAAGTACCGGCAACTACGGCAACACCACTGCCACCACCTGTCATGGCATGCAAAGCATGTCCTACATCATAAGCTCCACCAGGAAAATTCGTATTTATCGCATTAGCTGCCTGGTCAGCTACATTGGAGGCACTTGGGGTAAACGGATCAGTGGCTGGATCTGTGTAAATAAAAGGTGTTCCGAATATAGTCAGATGAATAGCCATTTCAATGTTCCACCTCACATTGTCGAGATTTATAATATTGGTTACTGCCGCTTGTGCCGTGGCGTTATTATTATTACCAAAAGCGGCACTCTGGTAAAATTCTCCTGTACCAACAATAGCAATTTCATAAGTTCTTCTGGTGGCACCATTACTTGTAGATGTTACACTTCTACCCGATGGTGCCCGTTTTAAATGGTCATTGTTTTGACAGCTATGTCCTTTGAAGGCTTCCAGGACATATACTTTATGCTCGGTAGGATTTTCTTTATTAATGGGTTCAATTTTTATCTGATTTCTTCCTCTTTCGTATAATCCTTCCAGCCCGAATCTGCTTAAAAAGATCCTGCCTGCAATACTTTTGTCTTTAACTGAAGCAATAAAATATGTTTTAAAATCGGGATAAGTTTCAGCCATTTCAGCTGAGATAACGGGAGATTCCCAAGCCAGAAATTCTATTTTTTGTCCATATTCGTCCGGAAGTAAAATCGTTACTGTTTCATTTATTTTGTCATTTTCGAGTCGGGCTGATGCTAAAATTATTTGTGTAGCATTAAGGTCAGGGGAATAAATATATTGCCTGGATTGTGTTTTTTGTGCTGATACAGTCACGAACTGAACCATCAAAAAAAGAATAATATAAAATGGAAAAAAGGTAATACATATTTTCATAACGCGCATATTTAATAATCTCATCAAAATCTAAAAAAAATAAACTATAATGTAAATCTACCCGATGAAATAATATGTGCTAAAAAAAACAAAAGTAAAAAAATAAAAGCGTATTAATATATTTTTGTAATGTTAATTTTTTAAACAAAAAACAACATAGCATATTTAATCTACGACGACTACTTCTTTTGTAATATTCATCCTGACCTGTCCATTTCTTGGAGAATAGGTAATTACATTATTGATCATTATAATGGATCCTCTACTGAGCTTCCTGACATAATTTAAGGTAGCTTCATCTATTTTATCCCCTTGACTCGTAGTAGAAAAAACAACAGCTCCGTTGGCTTGTTTTACCATTAAATTGAAATTTGAAATGGTTGATTTTAAATCAACCGGAAAATCAGAAGGATAGATTAAAGAAAGTTTTCCTAATTTATTAAGATCAGTCACTTTGATAAATCCTTTATTTTCACCATCCAATTCAAGCATATGATCTGGTATCTTTTTTATGACAATAGGGTGAACTTCACAAAGTACTTTTTTATAATATAGTTTTAGTTTGAGCTCTTCGCCTTCTACTTGTGGATTAAAAACAAAAGTACTGTCGTCCCGCTTATACACAAAACCGGCACTAACTTTAACACTGACATCTTCCGGATTACATCCATTTAGTTTGATGTGTATTATGTTTTCTACACCGATATATAAAACCCCGGAGCTTGGTTGTTTAAACTGCGGTAAATTCCCAAACCACATGATTGTTGGCATAAGTAAAACGAATAAAAATTTCATTCCGCTTTATTTTCATACATCTGATCAAATACCTCATCTATCGGTTCCCATAATTCTATTTTATTGCCGTCAGCATCCATGATGTGGACAAATTTACCATAATCATAATATGCAATGTCATCACATATTAAAACGCCTTCCTTACGCAATTCAGATACCAGATTTTCCAGATTTTCGACCCGATAGTTGATCATAAATTCTTTTTGAGAAGGCTCAAAGTAATCGGTGTCGGCTTTAAAAGGGCTCCATTGCAGGTAGCCGTTTTTGGAAGGATCTTCTACTTTTTTGAATATAAAAGATGCACCCCATTCGTCTGTATTAAATCCCAGGTGTTTTGCATACCAAGCTTTGGTAGCCTTCGGGTCCTGAGTTTTGAAAAAAATTCCGCCTATACCAGTGACACGTTTCATACTCATATTAACCAATAATTTGAGGTGATTGAATATCTACATTCATAATGTGTACAAAATTAGTTCTTTTTAATATTGAAATTAGTTTATCCGGATGAATTTTTTCAAGATGTAACTTAAAAAATTTCTCTGAAGTTTTTATAACAAAACTTGCCTGATGCTCAGTGATAATTTCTTTTGGCATTAGATATTTTGAAGCGGTATGGTCAGAAATTCCAAATCGTTTTAATACAGTATAAGGTGAAAAAGCAAAAGGACAAATGATGTCAGTTTCTTTGATAATATGCAAATTTGTAAGTTCTGATTCGGGTATCAGTACTAGATAGTTGCTAAACAAATTACGACAATAAATGCCAATACCTGATGTAAAAAATGCTATAGAGACCTTGTATTTTTCATTTTCTTTGTCAGATTCCGGATCCATAAATGAAAAACCGCCAATTCCTTTTTGAAATCCGGCGATCCAATATGATTCGATCGATTTACCTCCTACATGTTTATTTATTTGGGCCTTAACAAAGTGGTCGGACGTTTGGTGGAGATTTACAACTTTCAAGCTTAAAAAGATATTTAATTAGTATATACTAACACTAAAAGCCTGCGTGAGGTTTTGAAAAAATATACTATCGACGCGCTTAGATGTATTTTAAAATACTCAGGAAACAATGAGTACAGGGACCCCAACCTTGTGTCGGACACTTTCAATGGTCTGTCCATAAACAAAATCCATAAAACCTTTGTGTCCATGTGCACCCATTATGATTAAATCCACTTGTTCGTCTTTACAGATTCTGGCGATTTCATTGACCCTGTCTCCAAAACCCAAACATACTTTAGCTTGCTTTTTTATACCCATTAATTGGGATTGATACAGTTTTAGTTGTGCTTCATCTTTTGCAGTTTCCGCATCGGCAACATTAAACCCTAAATATTTTGCACTGGCACTTTCTACGACATGAATCAATACAAATGAAGTATCAATTCCTGCCTGTTTTAGTCCATGTGAAATAATCTTACCGTCAGAATCACTAAAATCCAATGCCAGGGCTATTCGAAGATAGTTGACAGGTTCGGGTGGATTAACTTCAGGATATTTATTATGAATATTGGTATCTTTTTGTCTCATTTTTTTGTAAAGTAAAGGATAAAAGATGGTGATCAGCAATATGATTGTAAATAAAATAAGACCTGTAACGACACTTACTTTTCCATACATGCTATCCGATTCATGAAGATATGTTAATGCTTTATTCAAAACCATTCTAATATTCAGATACAAAATAATGGCTGTTACGACCACTGAAACAATAATAAGCCATGGTTTAATGACAAAATTTCCCATTATTCGTTTATTGCTCACGGAATAGACGAGTGGAATCACAGCGAAAGATAATTGTACGCTGAGTACAACCTGACTAAAAATAAGTAAGTCAGTCATCTTATCTTCACCAGCAATAAGTATGGTTATAAAAGCAGGTAATATGGCAATGACACGTGTCAGAATTCGCCGCAACCAAGGATTGATTCGTATGTGCAGGTATCCTTCCATGACTATCTGGCCGGCTAAAGTCCCCGTTACGGTGCTGCTTTGACCCGCAGCTATCAGAGCTATGGCAAATAACATGGATGCCCACTGATTACCTACAAGAGGTTCCAGTAATTTGTGCGCATCTTCAATACTTGAAATCTCTGTCATACCATTATTATGAAAAGCAGAAGCTGCGAGTATCAGGATAGCTGCATTGACAAACAGAGCTAGATTGAGGGCTACGATGCTGTCCACAAAATTCCATTTTATGGCTTTGCGTTTTGATTCATCATCTTCACCTATGTTTCGGGTTTGAACCAAAGCAGAGTGAAGGTATAAATTATGTGGCATGACCGTTGCCCCTATGATGCCAATGGCAATATATAAAGCATAATCATCAGGAAGTGAAGGCCTGATGCCCATAATAATTTCAGAGATGACAGGTTTGACAAAAAATAATTCAAAACAAAAAGAAACGGCTATGATCAGAATCAGGCTGATGATAAATGCCTCCATTTTACGGATGCCCAATTTTTGCAAATACAGCAACAAAAAAGTATCCAGGATGGTAATGGTAACACCCCAAATCATAGGTAAGCCAAACAATAAGTTGAGTCCGATTGCCATTCCGATGATCTCTGCAAGATCACATGCTGCAATGGCCAATTCTGCCAAAATATATAAACAAAAATTGATTACCGGAGGATAAGTTTCTCTGTTGACCTGAGCCAGGTCTTTTTTATATACGATGCCAAGTCTGGCGCTCAATGTCTGCAAAATAATGGCCATAATATTGCTCATAACCAGTACCCAGATCAAAGCATAACCATAACGGCTGCCGCCTTCAATATCAGTTGCCCAATTGCCGGGGTCCATATAGCCTACAGCAACTAAATATGCTGGTCCAAAAAAGGCTAGTATTCTTTTCCAAAGGCTGCCCTTCGCCATCGTATCAACGGTGGCATTTACTTCATCTAAACTTTTTGATGTATGGGAAATTTGATTCAATTCTGTTGTAACAGTTTTAATATGTTTGCAAATATACAAATAATAGTAGTTGATACATATAAAAGTAAAATATGTTGGTATTAGCGGGAATATTTTATAAATAATTAATATATTGCGAAATATTTAAATATATAAACACATGATATCGTTATCTATCACTGCCTCTATACTGATTTTATTAATAGTGTTTATCATTGCTGTTGGTGTCACATTCCTGATCATGGACAGTAAAATTAAACTGTTGCGATATACAATAACTACATTAACCAATACAAATTTTACTCTTTTCGAAGAATTAAAACAGGAACGTTTTCTGCTGGACGATATCCGCAACCGACTTACGGACGCTGAATTAAAAAAAACAAATTTCGAAAGTCAATTAAACCATATTCGGGAGAAATACGATGTGCTGATCAACGACAATGAATTTCAGTTACAGAAGTTTGAAAACATAGCCAATAGAATTTTGCAACATCAAACGGCTGCCATGGATGAAAAACAAAAATTGGGTATGAAAGAAATTCTGGACCCACTTAAAGAGAAGATCAAAACATTCGAAGAAAAAATCGAAAAAACAAACGTTGATTCTGCGGGTAGACATGAATCACTTAAAGAACAGATGAAAGTCCTGTTTGATAAAAGTGATCAGGTATCCAAAGATGCGGGCAATCTGGTTAAAGCACTCAAAGGGGATTACAAAAAGCAAGGAAACTGGGGTGAACTTATACTTGAATCGATTCTCGACAAATCAGGACTTGAAAAAAACAGAGAATATTTTGTCCAGGTTTCTGAGCGTAATGATGAAGGCAAAATACACAGACCTGATGTTGTCATTCAACTGCCTGATGGAAAAAAACTTGTAATCGATTCAAAGGTATCACTCAATGCTTATGAAGCCATGGTCAATGCTGAAAATGAAGATGATCAGAAATCAGCCCATAAAGCCCATGTTTTAGCCATCAAAAATCATATCGACAACCTGGCATCAAAAAACTACCATGACCTGTATAAAGTAGAGAGCCCGGATTTTGTCCTAATGTTCATCCCCATCGATACAGCACTTAGCGCAGCCATACAATTGGATCCGGAATTATACATCTACGCCTTTGATAAAAATATTGTGATGGTTGCACCATCCACACTTTTGGCCACACTTAAAACAGTCGATAGTATGTGGCGCAATGACAAACAAAATCGTTTTGCCATGGAGATCGCAGAAGAAGCAGGAAAAATGTATGACAAATTTTGTGGTTTTTTGGATGACATGGACAAGATGGGTAAACAACTGAATACAGTTGAAAACACGTATCATGATGCGATGAAAAAACTAAGTACAGGTACGGGAAACTTAGTATCCAGAGCTGAAAATGTCAAGGCATTGGGAGCCAAAGCAAATAAAAGCCTGCCTAAGGATGGGGTTTAGATTTATGCGGAGAAAGGGATGGTCGAAGTCTGTGACTTCGATCCAATACATCAAGAATTTATAATTCGTTAACTTGCAATTTGTATAAAGTTGTAACTTCGCCACAAATTTAATTTTATCAATGCATGGACATAAAATCATCAATCAGAATGCTTTACATTACATTACTTTTACGATAATCATCCTTCGAAAAAACATCAATTGGTAAACAAAGCTGAAGATTATCTTTATAGCAGTGCTGGCTCTTATTTAAGTCAAGGAAACTTTGTTGAAATTGAACTGTTAGAATTAGACAATACCATTGGGTTTGTCGATAGTTGATAATGAATTTAAAATTCGTAAAATATAGAATCGCAGTTGCAAACTGCGACCATCGGATTGAAAGAATAATTGCGATTTTTTAAAATAATAAAAGCCCTTGATAATCCCATATTGAGCAAGTTTGCAGCTTGTGGCAACCTCAGAGTCGTTGCAGTATTGACTAAGTTACAGCAATCGAATCTCCTCTGGAGCAAATTACTACCGTTATGGGTTTAATGAAGACTGACTGGTGCAGCCATAGCCTCCATGGAGTGAACGATTTCGTTCGAAAAGAAGGGCACCTATCCACAAAATATTTCCTTCCAAGGGAAATAGCACATATAGAAGAATTGGAAACAAGAATGCCGGCTAGACTAAAGGAACTAAAACTTAAAACAAGTAGCGGAAGAAGATTTATCAGGAAAAACTATTTAACTATAACATAAGAAGTTTACATTTGTGACAAATTTACTTCAGGCTTCGTAGTTCAACTGGATAGAATTTCAGATTTCGGCTCTGAAGGTTGGAGGTTCGAACCCTCCCGAGGTCACAACAAATAACATTAAGCTCTTGATTATCAAGGGCTTTTGTTATTTAAGTAAGTTCTAAACTGCTTTTTTATATTGACTTTACCATCTAAAGGGCATCGGTTTTATCCTCTCCCTTTAAATGGTAAAGTCTTTCTAACATCCCATTAAGTTGCATTTATAACTTGAATCTAAGGGATAATATAAAAATCACTCTTTACAAAAACAGATAATTTAATATCTCTTTATTGATTGATTTTAATCAACTCTACTTCAAAAATAAGGTCAGCCTTTGCTGGAATGGCACCTGCATATCCTTGTTCTCCATATGCCAGTTGGTATGGTATATAGAATTTGTATTTTGAACCTTCTTTCATCAATTGAACACCTTCAGTCCAGCCTTTTATCACTTGGTTTAAACCAAAGTCGATAGGTTGACCTCTTTGAACACTGCTATCAAAAATATTTCCGTCCAAAAACGAACCTGTATAATGTACTTTCACATTGCTTGTAGCCACTGGTTTATTGCCTGTACCTTCCTGAAGTATGATATATCTCAAACCACTTGCTGTTACATTTGGATATTCCAGCTTCACCTTATCTGCTGCTAACGCCATCTTTGCTTCTTTTTCCTTCTGTTTTTTCATAATGTTTGCCTGCTCATCAACAAAAGTTTTTGCTGCATCAAAGGCAGTGGCTTCTGAACCTTTTCTTAAAATTGTCAAGGTGATGATGCTGTCATTCTGAACGATTTTATCTACGATATCCTGTCCTTGTATGACGTGACCAAAAACAGTGTGTTTTCCATCAAGCCAGGGAGTTGCCACATGGGTTATAAAAAATTGAGAACCATTGGTGCCAGGGCCGGAATTGGCCATACTGAGTATGCCGGGTCCAACATGTTTTAGTGATTCGTCAAATTCATCAGCGAATTTATATCCGGGATCTCCCATGCCATTACCGTTGGGGCAACCTCCCTGAATCATAAAATTAGGTATAACCCTATGAAATTTTAAACCATTATAATATGGAGTGCCCATTGCCTTCGAATTGTTCTTGATCTTTCCCTCAGCAAGACCAATGAAGTTTGCAACTGTAAGTGGTGTTTTTTTAAATTCCAGATTAGTAAATATAGTTCCTTTATTTGTTTCAAATTTGGCATATATACCATCTGGCTGTGTACTTAAAAATGGATCCGTCATGTTGTTTTGTTTTTTTTGTTGAGCGTTTGTGGCCAGAAATAATAATACTGCGCCAATGGTAAATAGTAATCTGTTCATTTTTGATAAAAATTTGATTAAGGCCGCAAAAGTATTAAAATAAATGATAATTAATGACCAACGCAGTCAATTTTAACGATACTTTAAACAATTATATTTGTTTTTAACCAAGAATCCTACAACAGCTACACATAAATATGACGAATCAGGGGTAATGGCATAATAATGCTCTTCTATTGCTTAATAAATTACCAACACTTATATCCAAAAGATTTATCCACCGCGAATTCACCATTTATTATTCGTTTTAGGACATTGATTTAGCTAATACACAGAATTTTATACTTATTTCGATAATGATCAAATGCAAATTTTTATAAAGTTAATACAGGCTTAACATTGGCTTAACATTGCCACCTTATTTTTGCGCCATCTAATTTATACAAAATTAAAAATATTATCATGAACCTAAAATCAAATCTATTAATGTTCATATTTGTCACAATTGCAAATTTAATTGCAGCTCAGACAGGTACAATTAAGGGAAACATTAAAGATAATTCAACAAAAGAGCCCATGATTGGTGCAACCATCATCATTGATGGCACATCTACAGGCACCACGACAGATTTTGATGGCAATTTTGAAATCTTGTCTGTGCCTTCCGGTATACATAAAGTTATTATTTCCACCATTGGTTATGGCGACGATGTTATTGAAAATGTAAGGGTGGAATCTGACAAAGAGACAGTAATTAATTCATTTTTGGAAGAAGAGCAACATGTACTCGAGGCTATCGAGGTAAAGGCTACCAGAAAAAGTGATACTGAAGTTTCTGTTGTATCAGAAATAAAACAACTCGCCAACATAGCTGTAGGTGTTTCTTCTCAACAAATCACAAAAACTCAGGATAGGGATGCCTCTCAAGTTATCAGAAGGGTACCTGGAGTTTCTATATTTGATGATCGCTTTATTGTCATCAGAGGGCTGAATGAGCGATATAATACAGTAATGCTTAACGATGTGATCACGCCGTCAACGGAGGTGGATGTAAAGTCATTTTCTTTTGACCTCATCCCAAGCAGTGCCATTGACAGAATGATGGTGTTCAAATCTCCCTCAGCTGAATTGCCTGGTGATATCGCGGGTGGTGCTGTTAAAATTTATACAAAAACAGTTCCCGATGACGACAATTTTTCAGTTGGTATAAATATGGGTTACAGATCCAATGCTACAGGAAATTTAGTGACTGATTATAAAGGAAGCTCGAGCGATGTTATTGGATTTGGTAGTGCATACAGAAGCTTACCAAGCGGATTTCCTTCTACCAAAAGCGTGATTAATAATGCCGGTACTGAAGCTATGATTGATAATTTCAGAAATCTGAATCCGTATTACAATACCAATACAAAAACGATAAATCCGGATATCAGAGCTAATGTAAATTACAGTAAAAGATTTTTTATCGGGAAAAAAGAATTAACCAATATTTCATACCTCACATATTCCAATACGAATACCAATCAGCAAATGGTACAGAATCGATTTGTTTATGACCAATCGATACAAAGCACTTTTAAAGATAATAACTATACTAACAACGTGAGGTTGGGAGCTATGAGCAACTGGGCTTTAATATTAAATCCTGGAAATAAAATAGAATTCAGAAATATTTTTAATCAGTTGGCAACCAAAGAAACTGTACTTCGTTCCGGTCTCCTGTTTGAGAACGAACTTGAATTGTCCAATCAATCATTCAGATACGAACAGAAAAGTATATTTTCCAGTCAGTTGAACGGTACACATGACATAAGTAATAAAACCAGATTGAAGTGGATCACTGGCTTTGGATACACTAACAGAACTGAACCTGATTATAGAAGATTTACCTCTTCAAGACCAATAGGATCAGAAGGCCCTTACAGGATTGATTTACAACAGTTTGAATCTCCTACTTTACAACAAGCAGCCAGGTTCTATTCAAAAATGGATGAATTTGTTGTTACTGCTGCATTAAATGGCGAATCAATACTTGGCACAAAAAACACGGACAATGAAAAGAATAAAATCTTAAAATACGGATTTTATTCTGAATATAAAGATAGATACTTTAGCGCCAGATGGTTTGGAATCGTAAATCCAAATAGAATTTCAGCAGATGTTTTATCTCAGGATCCTGCTACATTTTTTGCAAATGATAATTTAAGGTCTTCAAGGGTATTTTACTCAGAAGGTACAAATTTTGATGACAAATATACTGCTCAAAATTTGTTGAATGCAGGATATGCTAGTTTTTATATGCCATTTAGTAATAAGTTTAATGCTACTTTTGGTTTTAGAGGAGAATACAATATACAATCACTTCAGAGCAGAGAACGTGGTGGCGGTAGCAAAGTTGATGTAAATAATCCAATATTTAGCGCATTACCTTCCGTTAATGCTACATATAAATTGAATGAAAAAAATCTTATTAGATTTGGTTATGGTACCACGGTTAATAGACCTGAATTCAGAGAATTGGCACCATTTACTTATTATGACTTCATTTTTGATGTGTCCAGAAGGGGAAACAAGGATATCAAAGTGGCCAGCATTCAGAACATCGACCTGAGATATGATTTTTATCCGGGTAAAGGAGAATTGATTACCATTGGTGCCTTTTACAAAAAGTTCACAAATCCTATCGAAGCAGCTATTTTTTATAATGGAAGTACAGTTGCTTTTACAGTGGCTAACTCACAATCTGCCGTTTCAAGTGGGGTAGAAATTGAGTTGAGAAAAAATCTGAATAGAAACTTCATGCTTATGTTTAATGCCTCGCTGATCAATAGCAATGTAAAGGTAAGTGGATTGAGTGATTACAGCAGATTTTTACAAGGCCAGTCTCCTTATCTGATAAATGCCGGGTTATTTTATAGTATTCCCGAAAAAGGAATTCAAGCAAATATTTTATATAACGTAGTAGGCAAAAGAATCTATGTCATCGGAGATAATGTGCTTAGTGCCAATGTCTTCGAAATGCCAAGAAATGTTATTGATATTAACATATCAAAGATCTTTGGAAAGCTTGAAATTAAAGCCGGTGTTCAGGATATTTTGAATCAAAAATTCAGATTGATACAGGACACAGACAGAAACAATAAAATCACCGATACAGACGGTGTATTTCAGGAATTCAGAAGAGGGTCAAATTATTATTTGGGCATGAACTATAAGTTCTGATCCGATTGGCCTGTCGACTCAAAAATAAAGTAAATAGAGTAATTATTAATAAACCATTAAATTCGACATTTTATGAAACTCAGTTTAAATTTCTTTTCAGTATTATTTTTAGCGATAGGCTTAATCGTGACATCATGTAATCGTGATGAAGACACTACAGATCCTATAGAACCAGGTAAAGATCTGACAATTAAAGGAAGTATTACCTCTAATACAACCTGGGCGGCAAAAAACAAATATTTACTTGAAGGTTTTGTTTATGTGGAGGCAGGCGCTACTTTAACTATTGAACCAGGCACCATTATCAAAGGTGATAAAGCGACAAAAGCAACGCTTATCATTAAGCCGGGTGCAAAGATCATAGCAGAAGGTACAGTAACAAAACCAATTGTTTTTACATCAAATCAAGCAAAGGGGTCAAGAAATCTTGGTGATTGGGGTGGCGTAATTGTTTTAGGTAAAGCTAAAGTAAATAAAAACCCTGCAACAATAGAAGGCGAGAATATCTCTACTTTTGGTGGTGATGCAGATAATGACAATTCCGGTATTATCAAATATGTAAGAATTGAGTTTGGAGGCATTGCCTTTGAAACGGACAAAGAAGTTAACGGTCTTACACTTGGTGGTGTAGGAAGTGGCACAGTAATAGATTTTGTTCAGGTTTCGCACAATGGTGATGATGGTTTTGAATGGTTTGGTGGTAGCGTAAATCCAAAACATTTGATATCATACAAAAATATCGATGACGACTTCGATACTGATTGGGGATTTTCGGGATTAGTGCAATATGGACTTTCATTCAGAGACCCTAAAGTAGCTGATCAATGTACATGTTCAGATTCTAACGGATTTGAATCTGATAATGATGCAGCAGGCTCAGACGCTACACCGCAAACCAACTGTAAATTTGCTAATATTTCTATAATCATTGGAGAAGGAACACCGGATGCAAAATTCCGTTCAGGATTCAGGTTAAGAAGAAATTCTGCACTATCTGCATACAATTGTTTAGTAGTAGGCGCATTTCCTAAAGGTGGTATTGAACTACAGGACGCACCTACTCAAGCATTATTTGTGGCAGACAAATCTGATTTCAGAGGTTTGATCATGGCTGGAATGGTAAAAGGAATAGTAGCCGGAGATGAAGCTAAATTAAAAGATGCAGCTAGAAAAAATATGTTTGGAATTGACCCTTCAACTTTGGGATTAAACGCTACTTATAATGCAGTTTCCGGAAAACCGGGATTACTGCCTAAAAGCGGTTCTTTATTGTTAACTAGTGGTGTTACACTTCCGTCAGGATTTGAAGCAAATACCACGGTGGGTGCATTTAGCACAACTGACTGGACAGAAGGTTGGACTAATTTTGACGCACAAAATACAGATTATTAAAACAAATTGTTTGGATTTTTAATATCTGAATAACAACTTTTATTTTGTATAATTAGATGAGGTAGCTGGCGGAACGACGTCAGCTACCTTTTTTGTATTTGGCCAAGACCTTACAGGTTTTGTTATGTTTTATCAAATAAACATAGGCATAACTTTAAATTAACGTTTGCTTTGGATTCAGTTAATATGACATTATTATCTTTAAGCTATTATACATCATGAATCATCCGGATCAGTATTAAGCAATTAAAATTTTGAATTTTATTTAATTTGACTTAGTGATATCCTGATTAATGATGTTTCTTGATCTTAGCAAACAGATTTAATTATGCCTATAGTCACGTCAGTAGACATCGCAAAAACTTTCCAAATAGACAAATATGGAGCCATAGGTGCTTCTATCGCTAATAAAGCAATGGATTGGCTTAGTATCAATAAATTAAATGCGATTTATGATAAATATTTTCATCTTTCGGGTCTGAATTTTATTGATGCCGTCCTGGAAGAACTGCATGTCCAAGTCTTGATTTCTGATGATGATCTTAAAAGACTTCCCGAATCAGGCCCATATATTATTGTGGCCAATCATCCTCTTGGTGGAATAGACGGTTTAATTATGTTAAAATTATTACTGACTAAGCATCCTGATAGCAAAATCATGGCTAATTTTTTACTCAATAAGATAGGCCCACTAAAAGACCATATCTGTGCTGTAAATCCTTTTGAAAACCATAAACAGACTTTCCATAGCTTAGGAGGCATCAGATCAGCAATGGAACAATTGAAAATTGGTTTGCCCCTCGGTATCTTTCCAGCCGGTGAAGTTTCTTCCTTAAACAGTGGTGTCTTTGGTATAATAGAAGATAAAAACTGGGATCAATGCGCCATGAAATTTATAAAAAAGTCAGGAGTCAAAGTAATTCCTATGTATTTTCAGGCACGTAATAGTGATTTGTTTTATATACTATCTTCTATAAATGGTATGCTGCGTACTGCAAAGCTGCCTTCCGAAATGATAACTAAAGTAAATAAAAATGTAACAGTCAGAATAGGAAATCCTATTACAGTCTCCAGACAGGATTCATATTCCGATATTCAATTGTTTTCTGATTTCTTGAGACAAAGGACATATCTTTTGGGCAAATTATACAAAAAACCTAAAGTTATACATATTGGTCATTTTAAAAAGAATAAACATCAAATAGAGACCACTATGCCAATAGCTAAACTTGCATTGGACCGTGAGATTCTAAAATTATTTACAGCAGATCAGATGCTTTTTGAATCAGGTGATTATCAGCTTTATTTTACTCAATTTGAAGGTTTGCCGGGTTTGAAGATAGAGATCGGTCGACTGCGGGAATGTACATTCAGAGAGGTTGGGGAAGGTACGGGATTAGGTCTGGATACAGACAAATATGATGACTATTACCATCATTTAATATTGTGGGACAAAGTAAATTCAAAAATAGCAGGATCATACAGATTAGGCATCGGGCAACAAATCATAAATAATTTTGGCATTAAAGGGTTTTATACCAGCAACTTATTTTATTTGTCCGGTCCCTTTAAACAAGTATTTTCTGAATCGATAGAAGTGGGCAGGGCATTTATTACACCGGAGTACCAGCTTCGACCAATGCCTTTATTTCTGCTGTGGAAGGGCATTATGGATGTTGCCGCAAAATATCCGGCATGTAAATATTTAATAGGCGCTGCTAGCATAAGCAATCAATATTCATATTACAGTCGTTCTCTTATAGTGGAGTATCTTAAAATGAAACATTTTGATTTTGAGTTGGCTTTGTATGTGGCCCCGAAAAAGGCGTTTCATTCAGCACTTAAAAAAAAGGAACTCGATATGATACAGAAATTAAATTTGGATGATCTTAAATCTATAGATCAAATGATTGAAGAAATAGAACTGCAAAAATTGAAGGTACCCATTTTGATAAAAAATATCTTAGCAGGAATGCTAAGTTTCTTGCTTTTAATGTTGACTCATCATTTAGTAATGCTATAGATTGTTTGATGTATATTAAAATTGAAGATATAAATTTGGGCAGGTAAATAGTAGGATATTAAAATGGATTTAGATTGAAATTATGGTCTTCTTTATCATAAAAACTAAAGTATATGAAAGCTAAAATAAAAGTTGTCTTTTTTGCAGAGATTTTGGTTGAAGAATTTGATGGAGCATCCCGCACTATTTTTCAGATCATTAATAGCATCCCGGACCATAAATTTGAATTTCTTTTTGTATGTGGAGTGAAACCCGAAGTACATTTTGGGTATGAGGTTTTGACGTACCTGCCATTACTATTCCATTCAACAAAAATTATAAAATGGCCATTCCATTTTTAATAAATCAAAACTATATTCAAGACTTCATGAATTTGCTCCAGATGTGATCCATATCTCTACACCATCTCTGCTGGGCAAGTTGGGACTTGACTTTGCCCATGATCACGAGATACCGGTAATCAGTATTTATCATACACATTTTCTTTCTTACGTTGATTATTATATGGAGCATTTTAAACTGTTTGTAGATCCGGTAAAGCAATTGATGATAAATGGATTGAAGAAGTTTTACTTCAAATGTTCGTTGGTCTATATTCCTACATCAGTGATCACAAAAGAGTTAGTATCACTTGGTTTTGCCGATTCAAATATGAAGATTTGGCCGCGTGGTCTTGATTCCATACAATTTGATCCAATCAAAAGAGATACAAGTCATATTTATAAACTTACAGGAAATAAGAAGCCAAATATCCTTTTTGCCAGTCGTCTGGTTTGGAAAAAAAATCTAAAGACCCTAATCCAAATTTATGCAGGTTTCCAGATTAGGGATTTACCGTACAATATTATCGTGGCCGGCGATGGAGTAGCTATGGATGATCTGAAAATAGCCATGCCAAATGCTTTTTTTCTTGGGCAATTATCTCATACTGAGCTGGCTTTAACTTACGCATCATGTGATGTATTTCTTTACATCGGTGACAGAATCCTATGGTAATGTTGTGTCAGGAAGCAATGGCTTCAGGTCTGCCAGTTGTGATCGCAAATGGTGGTGGTTCGGCTGGCCTCGTTGAAGATGGTTTTAATGGTTTACTTTGTGATGCTTTTAATGCGCATGATTATATTCGGAATATTGATAAATTACTAAAGGACCAAAATTTGAGAAGTAAAATTATTCAGAATGGACTTGCGCATACCAAAAAATTAAAATGGAGTACACTTACTGATATTTATTTTAGGGATCTGGAAATATTGGTATCATCTGTGAACAACCAAGAAATTGCGGTATAAAATTTAGACATTTGACCATCCTATTTATAACGCACAAATACCCTCCGGCACATGGTGGTATGGAAAAACAGAGTTTTGAACTTATTAATAGATTTCAAAACTTTGACACTACACATGTAATAAAATATGAGGGTAAAGAGCGTATTGCGACATTTTTTATAAAGCTAAGAATAAGGTTTAATAAAATGTTGAAACTTTATCCGGAAATTGAGCTTATCCATCTGAATGATGGTTTGATGGGGGCAATGTTTACAATGTTAGCACTTAATCCCATGAAGCGAAAAGTTGTGGTGACATTACATGGTTTGGATGTTGTTTTCCGGTAAGATTGTATCAACGTTATATTATTCCCGGAATGTTTACTTATGATGCTTTTATTTGTGTGAGTAATGCTACAAAAGAGGCATGTATAAAAAGAGGCTTCCCTATGGAAAAGCTACATGTAGTTAGTAACGGCGTAGATGGTAATGAGGCATTAACACCTTCATTCGATGATATAAAAACAACTATGTATGATAAAATAAACTTAGACTACAAAAATAAGAAAATAATTCTCGCACTGGGCAGACCGGTCAGAAGGAAAGGTTTCAGTTGGTTTGTCGCTGAAGTTATGCCCTTGCTTGACAATAATTATGTATTTTTACACATAGGTCATATTGATCATTCATCCTCATTTTGGCTAAAATTGTTGCCAAAAACTATGTTGAATAATCTGGAATTATTGATGGGTTTAACAAACGATTCAACTCATTTATTATCCTTATCATCCAGGTCTGACCGAGTGAAATTATGTGGTAAACTTACAGACCTGGAACGTGATTTTTGGATACATCAAGCATCGGTTGTCGTTTTGCCAAACATTCATGTGGATGGCGATATGGAAGGTTTTGGCCTTGTTGCCCTGGAAGCTGCTGTAAGGAGAAAAACAGTTTTGGCAGCTTGTCTTGAAGGCATAACAGATGCCATTCATGACGGGAAAAATGGTTTTCTGGTAATCTCTGGCGACGCAACAGCATGGACTTCAAGAATTAAAAATTTGTGTGATGGAAATAATTTGTTTAATGATGAAAGCAGGACTTATACCGTAACTAATTTCTCTTGGGATAAAATGGTCTTAAATTATCAAAAAATTTTCCACAAATTGATGTAGACTAAATATTTAATTCGTCAGTATATTATACAATATGTATGTGGCTTAATTCTATTTAAATCCCCATAGTTTAATTTTTAAAATTTTCAAAATCTGTTAGTTTTAATATTAATAAATTTTATAATTTATTAATATTTAATATACAATTAGTTAATATAATAAATTGAATTTTGTGTATTGATATAACAAAATAGAATTAACTATGGCACGTGGACTTTTTATAATTATATTGTGTTTTTTATCCAACTTTGGAGAATCTGAAAATCTTCCAAAAAATGAAAAACGATCTTCAGTGGAGTGGTATGAAAACTGTATGGAACTGGAGAAAATTGACCGGGGGCAATTAAATATTTTGAGTTTTAATACATGGGCTTTGCCTGTGGAACTTGCCGGACACGATCATAAAAGACGTTTTTCAATTATGGCAGATAGTCTCATGACACTTAATAAAGACATTTTATGTTTACAGGAGACATTTCATCCCATTTTGAGGCATAATCTAATGGGCACTCTCACAAAAAAATACTATACCTATAGTGATTATCATTGTAATTCAGACATCATTCCTTATGTCAAGAAGGATTGTTATGGCGGATTGATGACATTGTCTGTTTATCCCATTTTAAGCGAAACATTTTATAAATTTCCAATCGATGATGAATCGTCTATTATAGAGAAAATAGGAAGTAAAGGATTTTTAGTGTCTGTCATTCGTTATGGTGATAAACGTGTCAATATTATAAATACCCATTTATATGCAGGTGATTCTGAGTTTGCGGAAGGAATGAGAAAAAAACAAATACTCTATATGTTTGACATAATACAAAAACTTCCTGAATATCAGAATGCCACCATTCTGGCCGGGGATTTTAATGTAAACCATCCTGATGTAGCTTGTTCGCCTGTGTATGATTTTATCACCGAACACATGTTATTTTTTGACACAAAACGACATTTGTCAAATGTGGATTTTACGTCTGACAACAGATTTAATAGATATGTGCCAGAGGAAGACCGGCCTACCAAACTTGACTATATATTTTATAAAGTTCCTCCGGAGTATGGAATAAATATTGTTGCACAGTCAAGATGCCTTGATTCAGCATTTCCATTATCAGATCATTTTGGCTGGGGTGTAGACATGAATATAGAACCCCACATCGTTCAGAAAGGCAAAAAAAGATAATACATTAAATATAACCGGATATAGTTCTGCCTGCTTTGGACTATTCTGTGTGGGCCTAAAGTGTATTGTTATACACACTTATTCTATTTAAAATAGCCTAAAATACATTTTAAATCTTATTTTTGTACTAATTAACTTGGATAACGCATTTCACTTTGTTGCAAAATGATATTATAAAAATAATTATGATGTTCGGAATTTTTCAGCCACAGATGTAGTATTTGCCACTTCGAAGACGGGAAAATGAGGTCAGAAATAGTTATGAATTAGCATTTCAGTGCTTTTAATTTCTAATGGATAATCTGGGTTTAACAGTCAATTTGTATTATTTTTTTCAATAAGGACATAATATGAAATATTCATTAATTTTAGCGTTTTGTTTTTTTCTATACTTGATGGCTCAAGGACAAAAGATCAATATAATAAATATTGAAGAAATGAGGACCATCTCAGGAAGTTCAGATTATTGCAAAATTGACCTGAGACCTTTTGGTGATGAATTGGTAAATTATAAGTATTATAAAATTAATGAGATAAAACGTGCTATTGACAATAAAGGAAGTAATCTTTTGCCTGAAGACCTTCAATTGCCTGCATATCAATCAGTAAACGATTATGTGACCGTCCAGCTTCTAAAAGCTTCCAGAACCGCTGGTTCGATATCGATCGATGGTTCAATTAGTCTCTATAATCCTACCGAAGCAAATGGTGGTATTGTCAAAATATCAGGATTTAAGAATAGACCGGAAATAAACCTTGGTCCCAAAGGTGTAACCTACTCTATTCATTATTATGACAAAACAACCTTGACTAAAAAAGGAAACATTGATTATGTCAAAAGGCAGGAAGATATTAATAAATTGCCCGAAAATGAAAAAAATTTTGCATCAGAAGTTAATGCTCTTGCAGATGGCTTGTCTTATTATTCCGAACAGGATTTAGAAAATATTCTCTTTTTTGCCGTGGGTGGTGATAATTTTAAAATATTGGGCTTTGAATTTGAAGACGCCAAAGGAGAAAAAATTAAACCTGCATCAACTACGTTCACCAATGTTTTGTATACTTATTATTTTTCTGAGAAGCCCGACCCTACAATGAAGCTAGTATTGAATGTAGATAGCCCCAAAGCATTAACAAAAATACCATTTTCGGTACTTGGGGCAGTGCTTCCGTAAGTATTTCAATAATACAAAAAAATCATTTAACTGACTTAATTCTACTTTGTCAACTTAACTTGGTGGTCCAATTATTATGTAATTGTTGGGTTAACCCAACATTTTGAGAAGCAATTTTTCACATTTAATATGTTTCATTTATTAAAAAACATGTAGTTGTTGGTAGCTTACATCCGGATAATAGAGATTTTGAAGTGAATTTTATATAGATGACAAAGTAAAATTAAAAAAGTGCAAACAGCTTGAAATCACTTTTACGCCATCATATAGCGAAGCGTTTCAGGAATATCATTGGCTTTGATGCGGGGTACAGCTTTTACGCCATAAACCCAGTTATAAAATACAGATTTGGTATCTGTGTTTAAGAATGGAAGTTTTACAACACCCATTTTTTCTAGCGCTGCGGCATTGCACTGTTGTTCATATTGGCCATTGATTGGTATAGTGAGCATTTTTTTGCCCATATAAAGTGCTTCTGCAGGGGTTTCAAATCCGCCACCAGTTAATAATCCATGACAATAGATCAGACTATCGTTAAAATAATTCTGTTCAACCGGAAAATAAGTAATATTTTCTTTTTTAAAAGGCGTTTTTATTTCCGGTAGAAACCAGTGTACTTCCCTTGGCGCAACATATTTTAATATTTTTTCAATACATTCAGTCTGATAGGCTGGGAGATATACTGTGATATGACCGTGATCAGCTGGCTTTGAATTAAGGAAATCGCTTTTAATAATGGGCGGAAAAACAAAACTATCATACGAATCAAAATGTAGCCCGATATATTTAGTAGCAGGGGCGTAATGCCTTAAAATCAATTCACCTAATAAACTCTTTGAATGAGGCCTTGGCGTATAATTTGATTTAAAACTTGCCTGATGACCAAACTGGATTGAGTTTATTTTTTTTAGTTTACATGCTCGGGCAGTTACATAATCAAAATCATTGATAATCAGATCGTAATTTTCCACGGGAAGGTCTCTGATATCTCTTTTTATATCCTTGAAGTTACAGGCAGCCCACATTTTTTTGTAATCCAAACCACCACATTTAGAATAGAACAAGCTCAAGCCTTTGCTTTTGAATTTTACAGGTATGTCCATAGCGAGTGTAGCATTGCAGCCACTCAGCATGATGTCTACCTGACCAAGTTGGGAAAGATGGGGATATAATTGATGCGCACGGCTGATATGGCCGTTGCCTGTTGCCTGTACCGAATATAATATTTTCATAATTGGTTTTTAAATATTAAAAACTTCTGGCTTTTTGCCTGTTTGGGATGAGGTTCATGTTAAAAACTTCTTTGTAAAATTCAAATTCAGTGATCAATTCTTCTGATTGGGCCAATTCATTTTCAAGGTATTCAGATGAGCATACTTCATCATTATGTTTGTATAGGGTCCATGCCCCACTATTGTATTCCAGGGCCGTGCAGTTTTCTACCCAATCCCCACTATTTAGATATAATACTTCGCCCATTTGGGTCTTAATATACCGATGTTGCGGCTGATGTATATGACCACAGATTACTGTATCAAATTTTGATCTATGGCCAATTCAGCGGCTATGGATTCAAAATTTGATACCCACTTTACCGCCTTTTTGACGCTGTTTTTTACTTTTTTTGATAAGCTTATTTTATCTTTTCCAAAATAAGTCAATACATCATTTATTAATCTATTTATCCAAATCAGGATGTCATAACCTTTTCCACCAAGTTTGGCTAAGATTTTTGCCCAACCTTTGGTGGTTGAGTCAAATATATCTCCGTGAAATATCCAGGTTTTTTGACCATCCAGGTCCAGAATGATCTTATCTTCCAATCTGAGATGACCTATTTTAAGACCTGAATATTTTCTGAGCGCTTCGTCGTGATTGCCTGTAATGTAGTAAGTAGTCGTTCCTTTTTCTATCATCTTTAGGATTTGCCGCAGCACCTGCATATGACTTTTTGGAAAATAACTTTTGCTAAAGTTCCAGATATCTATAATGTCACCATTCAGAACAAGCGATTTAGGTTCTACACTTTTTAGATATGATAGTAGCTGATCGGCCTGACATCCATATGTTCCAAGGTGAATATCGCTTAAGACTATTAGTTCAATTTCACGTTTTAACATGCATAAATGTTTATGCCACAAAGTTGGGAACGTAATATGTCTTTTATATTAAGACAATACTAATTTAATATTAAGAATTATTGTTATATTTATTTTTTGAAAGAATAGCCGGGATATAGTTTTGACGTAATTACTTATTCAAGCTTCTGATGATTTCATTATTATATATTTAACATTAACGTGAGTTCGGCGAATAAAACAATCATTTATAATGCTTTATGTTAAAGTCAGTGCTAGATTTTTACCATAAAACCCTGAAAGGGTTAAATATTTGTAACCCTGGGTTTAAACCCAGGGTCACAAATGCAAATACACATAATTTTGGCGGGATTTTTGCTATAATATGCAAAAATCATGACAAAATCACATCGAACTCACGTTAACATTAATATAAATATTATATATATAAAATAGTTAATTTGGAAGCGTGTTAACCACTTTATTTTCCATTGTCAACCTTGACATGAGATAACTTACGGTTGATTCGGCGCCCTGATTTAGATTTACATTATGTTCCTCCAGACCGTCATAGCACCCTCCAGTACAAGGATTGTAAATAATTTGTTCAAGATGATTGTCACCCAAAAACCAATTGAAGGCAATATTCATTTTGCGTTGATATCCTTCATATTTAAAAATATTGGAAAATTTTTCCAGGGCCATAATGGTGTAAGCAACATCTATGGGTTGTTCGCCCCCTGGGACAGTGTTACTGTCATATACATCTTCTTTTTGCAGCCATGTTTTATTTGATATTATTTTTAATTTTGAATTAACAAATGTCTTGCTCAATAGGAAGTCAAAGGACAATTTTGCAATATTTTTATATTTATTGTCACCGGTTACCAACCATGAACACAACATAGCTTCCGGCAAGATACTGTTGCCATATGTCATATAAGATTCAAACCAAAGCCATGTATCATCTGATTCATGAGCGTACATTTGTACCATTCTGTCAGCCAATTCCCTGACGATGCCCATATCTGAGCAAACTCATTATTTATATTACTATAATACAAACCTTTGATGATAAATGCCATTGCTCTGGTGGAATGAATATTATGAACATTTACTATTGCGCACTTCAAAATATATGAAGCTTTTCAATGAATTCAGTAGGAATAATGTTACTTAAAGAAATGATATATCCAAGTGACCAAATAGCTCTGCCATTTGCGTCCTCCAAGTTGGTTTCATTATTTTGATCTGTAAATTGGTAGTTTTCATCTACATAATTTAGAAAATTTCCATCAGGCAATTGACAAAATTGTAAAAAATCAAGATAAATTTTTATTAATTTTAAATCCTTTTCATTTTTGGTAAGCTCATAATGCTGGCAAAGTGCAATCAAGGCACGTGCATTGTCATCTAATGTATAACCGCTTAAAATATCTGGTCGGTTAATTTTTGCAAATTGAATGATACCGAAGGATGTAGTCATATCATTGATATGGAACAAATTTATTTCGGGCAATGAATATCGTAAATTTAACTTACCTTTTCCCAATTTTTGTAGCACTTTTCCATGCGCTATGGCTGAATTTTCCCAGGCTGTTGACGCCATCCGATGCAAACCACTTAAGCCAATTTTATATCTGGCATCCTCATCACTCAATAACCTTATGACAGCCTGAGTTAATTGATCCACATTACCAAAATCAAAAATGATTCCATTATCACCGGAAAGTACTTCTTTTGCATGTGGAATAGGTGTAGATATTATTGGACATCCACAACTGATAGCATATGAAAAGGTGCCACTGACGGCCTGATTTGGATCTTTGGAAGTAAACAAATATATATCTGTCAATTGCAAATACTCCAATAGTTGATGGAGCGGCAAAAAAGCGTTAATAAACTGAACATGATGCTCCAATTGTAAGGCTGAAATTTTTTGTTCCAGCATGTTCCTGTACACTTCTCCTTCATGTTTTATAACGATGATTTGTTCGGCTGTAGGGGTGATATCAGTTTTGTAAATTATGTTCATTAAAAATTTTTGGTAAGTCGGAGTTTTAAAAAAATTGTGCAGCCGGACTTTCCAATTCATATTATTTAATAAAAAACAAAACCTAATTTTTCGAGCGATTTTTTAAGTTTTTTATCTGACATTTTCTTTTTTGCTTTTTTAACCAGGAGGATATTCAGGGAATCCTTTTTCTCCATGGCAAGAGATAAACCAAGTACTTTTTGGTTTTGTAGTTCCAACTCTTCCAGGGTACGTTTCATAATGTCAGCGTTTACTTTTGTAGATCCTGAGAGATCGCTGATACGCTCAGTAAGGTTATCATTATTTTTTTTGGCAAATTGAAAGCCATTTTCAAGGTCATCTACTCTTTTTTTTAAGTGATCTTTTTCAAGGTTTAATTTTTCAACTTTATTTTTTAATTCGGACTTATCTTCATTACAATCTGCCAGATCGTCCTGTGTTTTATTATATTCTTTCTGCAAGGATTCCATAGTCAAAAAAAGTTGGTTGTGCTTTTTTGAAGACACACAAGATCCAAGAGATATCAAAATTATGATTAATAAAAAAGATTTCATAATAGGTTGGTTTAGTGGTTAAAAAAATTAATCATATATCATTTGCAGAATATCCTGCAATAAAATTAAAACATATCTGAGGCTTAAAAAAACACGTGCAAATATGACCATGGATTTCCAGGCGGAGTGTATAAAAGTTTCTTTAAAAAATTGATAACTAAGCAAAAAGATAATACCAAATTCAAGGATCAGAATAATCACGCAATTGATGTCATAAAATCCCGGAAAAGCGGCTGTAATCAAATTTAAGAAAACTCTGTATATCATCAACTGCCCAAACATATATGTAATTGCAGTAGCTTTCTCGGCAGTGTTATGGTGCGTTTTTGGAAAAAGGGTATTTGATGTAAAAACAAAAAATGGTATTATAAGAAGGGAAAAAAAACTACCATAATTATTTATAATATGGTCGTACATTTCACTGCTTCTGGAATAGATTATGGCGTCAAGCTCATCCTCTGCATCTACATCATTAACCTGGCCAACATTAAAAAAACCGGATACGAAAATACTGATACCAAGATTTAAAAAAAAGTACTTAAACGGAATATAATAACGATCTCTTTTCCCGTCAAGATACTCAATAATAAAAGGAATGGGACGAAGCAATAAGGCTTTGAAAGTATGTACGTATTTGTCTTCAATATTATAAAAAAAATCAATGATGCTCGAAAGTAATATGGAAATTGTAAGCCGATTTTTTGAAAGGCTGTTACCACATATACTACAAAATGTTCCGGTATCAATATGTCCGCAATTTGAACATTTGATTTCTTCCGCATCACTTGCACTATTTATTGAACTTTGGCTCATTTTGGGATTTTAAAAACAAGGCGTATACTGTTGTTTATTTTACACTAATGCAAAGTTACAAATTATAATATAGCTAAGTTACCTTTAAGATATATATATTATTTGTTAATATTTTCAATTTCAAAATATTAAAGTATTAAACATATGTTATGGGTGATTATAAAAAAGAAGTTTTTTTTATGGTAAGTTTATAGTCGGTAAGTCATTTATCATAATTATATTAAATAGTTTTTAGATTGGGGTGAAATTTAAACTCAAAAAAAAGGCCTCTCATTTCTGAGAAGCCTTTAAAAGATTCAATTTTCTTACACGATATATTAATATCTTCGCTCTCTTGGTCTGAAATTGTTATCTCTGGTAGAAGATTGAGGCCTTGGCTCTGCTTTTTTACAAACAATAGTCTGACCATCAAAATTTGTTTCGTTAAGTCCGGCGATAGCAGCAATACCTGCATCTTCTGTAGCCATTTCCACAAATGCAAATCCTTTGGATCGGCCAGTGTCTTTGTCCATGATTACTTTAGCAGACGTAACTTCGCCATACTGTGAAAAGAGATTTTCTAAAGCTTCAGAACTTGTTCTGTAATTAAGCTTTGCAACAAAAATGTTCATTAAAATAAAATTAAAAATAAATAAAAAACTGGAAATACTAACAGACCATCTGCTCAGCATTACTCCAATACAACAACAAAGATAAGCTATTTTTTTTATTGAGTTGTTAATTTTTACCTATTTGTATATATTTTATTTTTGAATAATGTTGACCCTGATTTAAATCGTGTCATATTGTGCCTTTTAGCTACTTCTAACTTGAAGCAATGTTCCCTTTTTGGGTCAGCGGTATGCAGCTTTTATATTCCACATGCTCCGTTCATTTCATTTATTGACATCATTTGAAAAATACTTTTTAGCAATATACCTCTTTTCAAATCCGAATGATGCAATAAAATCGTATATCTTTTTGGTTCCGGTCAAAAAATGAATTAGCTCTTTAATAAACTTAAATAAATGTTTGTTGTTTTTTGTACTTTGCCCCAATTAAATAAAATTAAATAATTTGTCGATGTCAGATAGCTATTTCAAACCTGAAGATCTTAAAAAATTCGGAAATATTGTTGACCTGCAGCCTGCCATGGGAGCTAAATTTTTTGAGTGGTACAGTGAGGTTTTTAAAGAAGGAGCACTCACAGTCCGCGAAAAAAATCTTATAGCATTGGCTGTGGCACATACTGTACAGTGTCCCTATTGTATGGATGCTTACACATCTGCGTGTCTTTCGGAAGGCGCAGATGAAGAACAAATGATGGAAGCTATTCACGTAGCAGCGGCCATCAAAGGTGGCGCCACACTTGTAAATTCCGTTCCAATGATGAATACGATTAAAGCAAAATTAATGTAATATTTGCGTTTTTTATTCCAAAAGCAGATTAAATTTTACCATTAGATGGGGATAAAACAAAAGACTAAATCGTTAAGTGCTACGCATAATAAACTGGCAGATACCTTTTATCAGCTTAATGTATTGAATGGGGTAGCTCTTACCCACGATATATTTGAACCATTCAGCAAAAAAGTCGGTAAAGTACTTCGACCTGTGGTACCTGAGGTATTTCAGATCAACATTGGTAAGTTATGTAATCAAACTTGCGGTCACTGCCATGTAGATGCAGGTCCGGACAAAAAGGTTGAAAATATGGACAAGGCAACTTTGGAGCGATGTCTTGAAATACTTAAGGCGCATGATATCAAAACAGTTGATATCACAGGCGGAGCACCGGAAATGAACCCACACTTCAGGTGGTTTGTTGAAGAATGTAGAAAATTAAATAAGAAAGTGATGAACAGGTGCAATCTGACTATCATCATGGCTAACCATAAATATTCGGACCTCCCAAAATTTTTTGCCAAAAATCAAGTACATATTATTTCTTCATTGCCATATTTTACAAAAAACAGAACGGACAGCCAACGTGGAGATGGCGTTTTTGAAGATAGCATCGCAGCACTCAAATTGCTCAATGAGGTAGGATATGGAGTTGAAGGTAGTGGTTTGATCCTAGATCTGGTATATAATCCGTCGGGCGCATTCCTGCCTGGTCATCAGTCCTCGCTCCAGCACGAATTTAAACTGCAACTGGAAAGAAGATATGGCATAACATTCAATAGCTTATTTGCCATTACAAACCTGCCTATCAGCCGATTCCTTGATTACCTGATAGAATCGGAAAATTATACTGAATATATGACTTCATTGGTTGAGGCGTTTAATCCGGCTACTATTGAGGGACTTATGTGCAGATCGACCTTGTCCGTAAGTTGGGATGGTTATATTTATGATTGTGATTTTAATCAGATGCTTGACTTAAAAGTGGCATCAACATCAAGACATATTAATGATTTTGATTTGGCCGCTTTGATGGACCGAAATATCGTTTTGAATCAACATTGTTACGGTTGTACTGCAGGTGCAGGCAGCAGTTGTGGTGGTGAGATTGTGGTATGATTTTTTCTGACACAGTTATAAGGTTTATGGGTTTATAAGGTTTATAGGTTTATGAGGTTTAAGGTTTATAAGGTTTATGAGGTTTATAGGTTTAAGGTTTAAGGTTTATAAGGTTTATGAGGTTTAAATATCAACCTTCAACCTCAACCTTCAACCTTCAACCTTCAACCTTCAACCATCAACCATCAACCATCAACCATCAACCATCAACCATCAACCATCAACCATCAACCAACAACCATCAACCATCAACCCCCAACACAACCACACCCACTCAACCTCAACCTCAACCCAACCATCAACCATCAACCATCAACCATCAACCATCAACGGGTTTAAGAGGTTTATACACCTTCAAGCGTAGTTATCGTTTATCGTTCGTTGTTCATCGTTCAAATCGTTCATTTATTTTTTCTTGATAAAAATATGTTTGATGTTGTTTTTACCTGATTCCCTGACATCTATCTCAAAGGCATTCATACTTTTTATTAATGGCAACATCTTGGAGAAACCATAATTTCTAGGGTCAAAATCAGGTTTTTTCTTTAACAACAAGTTGCCGAGTTCGCCAAGAAAAGTCCATCCGTTTTCGTCTTCGAGATCACTGACACTATCTCTGAACAATCGTATTATTGTGGGATCAATTTTACTTAATGGTTGATTTTTTGATGGTGTGGAAGGTGTGCCCTGTTTGACTGATTGTTTGCCATTCTTTTTAATTTCGACGACAACTTCAGGTTTTAATATTTCGAGATAGATAAATTTATCGCAGGCTGTAATGAAAGGACTTAATGTTTTTTTCTCACCGATGCCGATCACTTTCATACCTGCTTCCCTCAGTCTTGTAGCCAATCTGGTAAAATCACTGTCACTGGAAACTATACAAAATCCATCTACTTTTCCTGTGTACAAAATGTCCATAGCATCAATAATCAAAGCGCTGTCAGACGCATTTTTTCCTACTGAATAAGAATATTGCTGTATCGGCGTTATAGCATTTTCGAGCAATACTTTTTTCCAGCCGGAAACCGTAGGTTTAGTCCAATCTGCATAAATACGTTTGAAAGTAGGAATGCCATACTTGGCTATTTCTTCAAACATTTCTTTTACGTTTGCATAGGGTACATTATCAGCATCTATAAGAACTGCCAGTTTCAGGTCTTTTTTTGTTTCCATAATCGATCATCAATTTTGAATGATTAGTATATCTTACTTATACCATTAAGCCGGTTTTTACAATGTTGCCATATTATAGTCCTCATATGTAGACAATCCATCTTCATATTTGAAACTCAAGTGCATCGTCCTGCTGCTTGTGCCGTCATCAAATGATTCATCTCTTACGACAAGTTCATACTTTTTTTTGTAGGCCTTGCGCCAGATCTTGGTTTTTGAACCATAATTAACTATTTCAGGTTTGCCGAGGATGGCTGTCAGTTCATCTTCTGTCATGGCAAATTCTACATCAAATGGAATGCCACCTTTTCGTTTTTTTGTAAATTCAATGGTCGTAAAGATGGCTATAAACGTATCTTTCCATGGCGAAGGTATTGGTTTTAGAAACTTACTATGCCCTCCAATTCCAAAATATAAGCGTACACAGTCTTTTTCAACTTTGGATTTGATGCCTGGTCCTGTGACGGTACAAGTGGTTTTTTCCGGATAAGCCGCACGCCATTCGACAAACAGTGCTCTTATTTCGTCGCTTTCTATACTTTTCCCCAACAGGGATATTAATTTGTCTATCATGTACATTATTTTTATCAACCTTCTTAAGGTCATGCCTTACTGGATAGTGATATACCTCAAAAAGTCTGAGTATAAAGCCAATAATAACAAAGGTAGGTGGAATATTTTATTAACGTATAATTAATCACCATTATATTGATTTGACATAGTTTTGCAGGTATAACCATACATCGTTCAAATGATTGGAGTTCATTTATTAATGCCCATAAAGTTTTGATTCTGAATTGACAATTCTCCGACTTTTTTATTAAAATAAGTGACTCATCATATTGGCGGTTAAATCAGATTTATGTACTTTTGATATGGCGATATATGTTATAATGCCCACACATTATTTAATTTTATTAATTATGGTCAGAAGATATTTTATTCTTTTTTCTTTAGTAATGTATACCAATTTTCTGATCAGTCAAACACGATCATTTGAGATCGTAACGCAGGATGTGTTTAATTTTTGGCAAGCTGTCGACAGTTTAAAAATAGGTAGTGATACCACTAAACTTTTTCAAACAAAAGTATTGGACCGTGCTTCACCTGCTTTCAAAATATTTATAAAAAAATGGAACATAAAAGCAAAAGACTATACCCGGCAGTTAGGTCGTTATCCGTTATTCTATAAAACAATGAGGGCATCCACCATTCGTTTATGTCAATCGCAGGATTCCATCAAAAAAATAGTAGCTCAGTTTCAAAAACTATACCCTGCTTTCCGCAACGCTGACATATGTATTGGATTTGGCAATTTCAGTACGGGAGGAAATATGGCTATAGAAGGTGATCACAATTTTGTGTATATCGGTCTTGAATATCACGGCCTCGATTCTAATACCTACATTAAAGAACTTTCAATTTCGACACAGGACTATGTATCCAGGAGTAATTTTTTCAGAACGATCATTCATGAACTTGTGCATGTGCAGCAATATAGCCATGGCAAAAAAATCAAAAAGGCACTGAATGGAAATTTATTGGCCAACAGGATTATTAAGGAAGGCATTCCGGATTATATAGGGCAGTTAATTGTTGCCGGTGGCAATAATGGAAATTATTATGATTATGGGCTCTTGAATGAAAATGTGTTAAAAACAAAACTAAAAAATGAAATGTGGAATGAGGGAAGTAGTGATTGGTTTGGTGGTGATGATAAGCTTTTTACCCAAAAACCAAGAGACCTGGGCTACTTTATGGGTTCGCGGATCGGGAAAAATTACTTTCATTCCAATCAATTAAAAGACCTGACTCAATTGATAGAAATAAAAAATTTGAAAAAATTTATAGACGACAGTAAGTACTTTTAGGGACTCTAGTTAGTTGGATTTTATCCATCTTAATTTCTAATACATAGCATAGACCTTTAAGCACGGTTTTACGTTTAGCCGCTTTGCTAAGTTGCGAGCTTCGGAACCGTTTACTTTCTGCTAAGATAATAATTGTTGCGGAAAATATACGTCTGGCTTGCAAAAGATTCGCAATTTTGCAAAACTGGCTGGCTTCATGATTGCTTAGATTAACCAATCATTTATTTTTAAATACTGCATCTATTTTGATATGGTTTTTCTTATCTGAAACCATTTTTAATTCTTGAATTAAATTTAAAGTAGTTGGTGGTTGCAATGGAAATTTATGTTTTGCTAACAAATTTTTCAATGCCTTATTGATTTTTTCTTCGCCAATTAATAAATACAATTCATACATTTTGACTAAACCTTTGTTATAAATTACATTTGAATTATTAGGATCAGAAGTCAAAAGTGGTTCTTCTCCACTAAATGCTTTTTCACTATCGTACATGTTTTGATATAGCTTTACCATTTCTAACATTTTATCTTTACCATATTCATTTTTGTACAGCATTAACTGAGTATATTGTGCTAAAGTTTCGATTAAAACACCTCTTCCTTCTCTGTAATCTGGACTCATTTGAGCATTATTCCCCCACCATTGATGGGATACTTCGTGAGCTGCCAATTCATTGATTACATCCTGACCTTCGCCTTGAGTTAAGTTTAAATGAAATTGTTTTTCATTAATGTAAATAGTCGCAGGATAAGCAGTTGCTGCAAAACCTCTAGTAAAACTGCTAATTTCAGCAAAACGAATTGTTTTGAACGGATATTTTCCAAAATTGGTTTCACAATAAAGCATTGTATTTTTTTATACTTTTCATCAAATGTGAAATGTTTTGATAATGCTTAGGTTCATATAAAATTTCAATTTCAATATCTTTATATTTACTTTTTTGAATAGCATATTTTGCTGAAGAAACTGCAAATCGGAATGGAATATTGTTAGCTTTATAGTGAAAATAATTCCGATTGTTTTTCTGCTTTTTTTCAACTAATTCACCAATAGAAATAGCCGTTTGATTGGCTGATGTTGAAATTACAGCGTCAAAATTTATGTATTGATAATGATAAGGATTTTTTAAAGGAGCATCAACCTTGGTAAGCGGATCAAGTAAAGGCATTTTTCGAGCTTTTCTTTCTTCCTTGTCTTCAATTTGATTATCTAAATTGTATCCAATAGAAGGAAAATAATTACTAACACGAATAAAAGTGCCATTATTTACTATGGCATTAAACGATTTATGACCTTTCAAGGCTTCAATTTGATATTCAAAATCAAAATGGATTGTAATCGTATCATTTGGTACTACTTTTTGTTTTGTTTTAAACAAGTATTGTCCAAATTCATTGTCTTTTTTTGCTAAAAGTAGTGCTGATGAGGTTATTGAATTCCATGTGATTTCATTATCAGTAGAGATTAAAATTTCTGAAATTTCCGATGTAGTTTTATTAACCAAAACATAAGTTCCTTTTACTTTATAACTGTTTTGTTCAGGAAATAAATCAATGGTTGTTTTTACATCAACAATGGTGGGTTGCGGTTTAGTTTTAAAAACATTATATTTTTCTTCGTATTGTTGTTGCCAAATAATTGCTTCTTCTGTTGAAATAGTATTACTTTTTGAAACGATGTAAGTTCCAAAAATTGACATCAATAGAATTGGTATAACAAGAACTAATGCTTGTATGAGTTTGATTTTTAAAATCGATTTATTCATAAATAGTATTCCTAAAATTGAGAATAATACAGCAAATGAAAAACTATAACACATAGTTGCAAAAAATGCTTTTGGAAAATAACCGAAACCATTTATATCACTATACACATCTGGTAAAAAATTAGCAAATCGAGTTAACGGATGCGATAATCCAATTTCTTGTCCAATGGATGTATTTGTAGCAATAAGAAAAACAGCGGAGATGGAAAGTGCAATGTATTTGTTTTTTATAAGATACTGCAATCCAATAACAAACCAACCACAGATTGATGCTGGCAAACCAATATAATAGAACAAAGTCAAATAAGCTTTCCAATTGATAATTGGATATTGATACATTACTTGAAATAAAACGCCTAGTAGTATGCAAAAAAATATCAAAACTAACGAAATGACGATTAGTGTAATAAATTTTGAAATAAGCAAAGCCGTATTTGAAAAAGGTGTTGAATTTTCGATGGATAAAAAATTAACACTTTTACTTTTCCATACTAATTCGCTTCCATAAAAAATCATTGCCAATAACAATATGAAGGGAATTGTAGCTAATATGGTATTCATCATTAAAGCTGTTGTAACAAAATATTGTGGTAATCGAACGCCACCTTCAATTGCTCCGTACATTTCCATTCCAAGTATAAACAAACTACAAAAAATTAATAAAACAAATGGAATACTTTTGATTGTTGATTTTAAATCAATCTTTAAAAAGGAAACAATTGTTGCAATGAAATAACTAATTCCATTTGACTTGGTTTTTGTTTTAACAAATACATATTTTATTTCGTTTGACTCATGATTAACTAAAACTTTCTTTTTTTGTTTGTTTGAGATTTTAAATTGAAATAATTTATAAGCAATCAATAAAAAACCAAAAGCCAATAAAATAACTGTAACCCTATTGAATAATAAATTACCTGAAAGCTGAAGTACAGTAGTGTTTCTTTTTAAAGCTGACCAATATTTTGTTTGTTCAAAAAAGGCAGCCATACCAAATGGATCTAACTTTGCTGATAAACTCATAGCTGCATCTGAAACAGGCGAAGCTCCCGAAACTATAGGTGTATTTGAAAAAATGGAAAAGATCGTATACAAGATATATATTCCTAATCCACTTAAATAAACAAGCATTTTATTTTTACTAAACCACGCAGTTATACAAACGATTACTGTACAAAAAAGAATGTTTGGTACAACAATTACAAAAAAAGAATGAAAGTAATGTGTTAATTGAAAAGCACTCCAATTTTCGCTATTATCCATTTCCAAAATATGTCCTAGCATATATCCCATAAGAAATAATAAAAAGGTAAAAATTGAAACTCCAAAAACAATTGAAAATCGACTAATAAAATAGTTGTTAACTGTAATTGGTGTTGCATAAAGAACTTCATCAAACCGATTGTCTTTTTCTCTTAACAAACTCTGTGAAGCAATTATTACGATAGGAAAAAGACTTGTAAGTGAAAATAATCCGAAAAATAAATTAATAACATAAGGCGAATTGTAGGTAATGTTTGGAAAACCAATTCTTGCTGATGTTCGTATCAAAATTCCAAATCCGAAAAATGCTAAGAACATCACATAAAAAGAAATCTTACGACTATAAAATCTCCATTCAAAAAATAGTAAATGACTTAACATAATTATTGGAGTTTTAGTAATGTGGTGAAATAAACATCTTCTAAATCGGATTCGGTTTGCACAAATCCGTTATATGGATTTTCATTTACAAATATTTTCACGTTCAATTTGCTTGCTTGTAATTGAGAAGAAATAATTTTGTACTGATTTTGATAGTTTGGAAGTTCATTTTTAGGAATTTTTTTCTTCCAAACTTTACCGTTAATCTCACTAATAAAGTTTTCAGGATTTCCGCAAAGTAATAGTTCTCCTTTATCGATTATTGCCATTTGTGTACACAGATTTCGCACATCTTCTACTAAGTGTGTCGATAGAATGACTATTATATTTTCGCCTATTTCACTTAATAAATTATTGAATCTATTTCGTTCTTCCGGATCTAAACCAGCAGTTGGCTCATCAACAATTATTATACTTGGATTACCTAAAAGTGCTTGTGCTACACCAAAACGTTGACGCATTCCGCCGCTATAAGTACTTACTGCTTTGCTTTTGTGATCAATTAAATTGGTTTTTTCAAGTAAAGCTAAAATTTGTTTTTTCTAGAATTTTTGTCATTCAATCCTTTTAAAATAGCTAAGTGATTGAGTAAATCATACGCTGAAATATTGGGATAAACTCCAAAATCTTGTGGCAAGTAACCCAATTGTGTTTTAATGAAAGTTGGATTTTCAACAATATCAGCATCATTGAAAGTAAGACTGCCTTGGTCAGGTTGTTGCAAACCTACAATTGTTTTCATTAAAGTTGACTTTCCTGAACCATTCGGACCCAATAAGCCAAACATTCCGTTTTCAATTTCAAGTGAAATGTTTCTCAACGCTTGAACACCATTAGCATACGTTTTTGTGAGATTTTTAATTTTTAAACTGTTCATTTTTGATTAATATTAAGATGATTACGATGGTCATTATTGGACAAAGAAACCCCTGTCGGTTAAAAAACCGAAATTTTAAACTTATATGTTGATTGATTTATTTTTTAACGTATTCTATTATGTCTCCAGGCTCACATTGCAATATTTCACATATGGCTTCCAAAGTATCAAATCGAATACCTTTTGCTTTTCCCGTTTTTAAAATTGATAAATTAGCTGGTGTTATATCTAGTTTTTCAGCTAACTCTTTAGACTGCATTTTACGTTTAGCAAGCATTACATCTATGTTTACAACTATTGGCATAACTAAATAAATAAGTCTTGTTCGTTTTGTAATTTATAACCTTGTTCAAAAATGGCATTCATAAAAAATATAAAAAAGCCCATAATTAAATGCGCTATTATCATTGCAATAAAAGGAAAATCCTCAACTGATATAAATGACCAAAATATTGCCAAAATTGGATATACCGCTAAATTAAAAATGTAGAAATGTTTTAGCTTTTTTATTCCAAAATCTGTAAATAATTTTTTTTGTTTGAAAGCATTGAAAACACCACTTAATAAATAAAAGAAAAAACCATACAAAGCAATTCCAAGAACCATTTCAGCAACATAAGCTGTTGTATATTCTGAACCTAATAAAAAATGTTTAGACGTAAAAGGAAAATTTATTGCAAAACGATTATTTTCAAGTTTTTCAAAAAAAGGTCCCTCAAATAGACAATTGATTAATATGTAAACTGCGGTGGATAAATAGCCTATAGCAATAATTTTGACAGCATAATACAATATAGAAGAAATAATTTTTATTGATTTCATTAAATTGAAAATATTAAGTTAATGATGCAAATATAATAATTAATTATTGTAAAACAATAATTAATTAAAATTTATTACAAATATTAAAAATTCGATTTAGAATGAAAATTAGATTAGATTCAAGTTACCGAGGCAAGCTTGCCATTAATTTAATATTTGACGAAGCTAAGAAAAGGCTTGACTTATGTCTTTTTTAGGTATGGATCAGATATCCAGAATATTAAAGAGTTTAAGTCGATAAGGCACATATAAGGATATACATCCTTTACACAATAATAAGATGGGAGCATAAAACTGCTAAAAACATTCCGGAATCAAACTATTAAACTTAAATTTGAATTTTTATAAAACACTCATCCAAACTTTAAAATAGATGAAAATATATCATTTCATTTCCATTTTGATTATGTTTATAATCCTTATGTCGGGGTGCTTGTCTTCAAATAAATTACTGAAGATTACAAAAAATAAACCACCTAATGGAGTATATGTTAGAAATGGTTTTTATATAGATAAAACCGAAGTATCAAATATAAATTATAGAGGGTATTTATATTTTTTAAAACATAGATATTCTGACCAATCGTTATATTTCAAAGCTTTACCGGATACTACAGTATGGATTAAATACGATACTTGTTTAGTAGATTTGGTCTATTCTTATCTTCGAGGCCCGGAATATGATGACTATCCCGTTGTAGGAATATCTTTTCAGCAGGCAGAAAATTATTCAAAATGGAGGAGTGATCGAGTTTTAGAAATGTTGTTGATCACAAATAAAATTATTCCATTTAATCGTAAATCTGAGATTGACAAAGTTTTTACTATTGAAGATTTTTACTCAAGTTATAACCGTAAATATAATACAAATGACAGCCTTAAATATTATATAGAATTTTCAATTCCAACTATGGATGAATGGAATATTTCAAGCATATTTCAAGATAGTTTATTTAAAGTTTTAAAATGCAAATCTGAAGAAACAATATGGTACAAAAAAAGTATTGATTGGTGCACAAATAAAACTATGCCACTAGTTCCCGTAAATTGGGGATGCAGAGATAGTAAATTAGATCTTATCTACAATATGTATGGCAATGTAAGTGAGTGGTTATATCCAGGCCAATATTCTATTGGTGGATCATTTAATGATGATATTTCTGAAATTAATTCTACATCTCTTAAGACTGTTGAAAAAGCAACATCGTGGTTAGGTTTTCGCAATGTAAGTCGTTGGAAAAGATGGCAAAATGTGGAAAGCATTAAATAAATGAAGGAATGAGTGAATGTAATAGTGTGCAGTTAACTTGTATAAAAAGAATAAATCTATAAAAGGGTTTTTTTTGTAAATCCAAACTAAAAATATTAAAGAAATACCCCGACAGAGTACTTTAAGCATTTTATGCAAAAACTTAGTTACAATTACGCTGTCTAAAACGGCAAATAAGGAAATTGCGACTTCAGAAGATTTGAAACATCTTCAAAGTTAATTGTAGACTTAATGGTTTTTTATGTTGAGACAGGTGTAAGATAATCAGCGATTTGGGCGACATCATCATGAAACAAACGAAAATAAATGTAACTTTGACATCACATTAATAATTAACTTATTATGGATATCATCTCATATCAGAAAGCCACCATTGACGACACTTCAGTTTTAGTTGACAACAGAATTTTGTTTGCCATCGAACTGTCGGGTGCACAAAGTCCCGAACTTATTCAAAGACTAAACCAACAAATGACTGACTATTTTTCAAAGGCAACAGAGGACAACTCCTGTATTTCCATCATAGCAAGATGTGATGGAAAGGTTGCCGGCATTGGGTCATTGCTTGTACGGGAAATGCCGGGAAATTTTAAAAACCCATCCGGTAAGTGGGGCTACATCATGAATATGTACACTATTCCGGAATTCAGAAGGAAAGGAATTTGTACTTCCATTTTGCATTTATTAACCGAAGAAGGAAAAAAAATTGGTATAACAGCTTTTGAGTTGCATGCTACTGCAGAAGGAGAAAAGGTGTACACGCAAGAAGGCTTTATTCATCATAATGAACCCACTTTAAGAAAATGGATTTGACACGTGTATAAGTTTAGCAATACACTTAATAATAATTGAATCAATAATTAGTTACAATCAGGAAAATGGATAAAGAGAAAGAAACAAATGAAACGTGGAACAAAGTTGCTAAACTGTATCAAAAACAGGAGTTATGGACCTTGACTTCATATAATGACACGTGTGATATTATATACCATTCGTTGTCAAAACTAAAAAATTTCAGACTGGCTTGCCGGGCCTGGCAACTCTACAGGTACCTTTTATCAAGAGACCTGACTTTGATGTATTCAGCGTGACTTCGCGCCAAATGTAATAAGCACTTACAAAAGAACAATCCAACAACCAAGTTTGCCTTGATGGATAGTAGACAAATTAGGCAAAAATCAAAACATTTGATGGGATAGTGTGGTTTGTTACTTGATATCGCCAGACTGATTATAAAAGCTTATATCTGACTGTTATAGCTTACTGAATGAAAATGGACTGATTTATTTTGGCAGTTTTTGTATCAGGTGACCCAAAAAATCAGGCTTTCAAGTTGGCAGTAGTGTTGTTCTAGAACTTACTTCTATTTTCTGTGTGATGACTTGATAGAACAACTCGTTGTA
>JADKGD010000005.1 GCA_016717145.1 Saprospiraceae bacterium
ATCATTGGGAAAGAAAGAGGGTATTCCGTAAAGTACTTCAGTTCCCACGTATGATGAATTCAGTCTTCCTTTCTAATTCCAAAGGAAAAATTAATGAAAAATACCTTCGTTACAATGAACAAAAGCAAACGCATGAAAAACCAGATAATAAAAAATTCATCTGGGATAAAAATGTTATTTTTTTTCCACGAAAGATCAACTCAAAGCTATATTTTATACACCGTGTCAAACCTGACATACAAATTGTTTCAATAGATAATTTAGAAGAACTCACCACAGAATTCTGGCAGCATTATTTTATGCATTTGGAAGATCAAATTTTGCTGGCACCGAAATATGATCATGAGGTCAGTTATATTGGTGGAGGTTGTCCTCCGATAGAAACAGAATACGGCTGGTTATTGATATATCATGGTGTTTGCGACACAATTACAGGTTACGTCTATTCTGCATGTGTTGCTTTATTGGATTTAGAAAATCCCCAAAAAGTAGTTGCCAGATTACCATATCCCCTTTTTAAACCTGAGCTTGATTGGGAACTGGTTGGAGAAGTAAACAATGTCTGTTTCCCGACTGGTGCCATTATAATTGAACAAGTGCTATATATTTATTATGGCGCTGCTGATGAGCACATTGCCTGCGCATCTGTGAATGTAAATATTTTATTAAAAGAGTTAATGCTTAAATCCGAATCTAATGATAAATGAACCAATAATATCCACAAAAAATAGCCTAAAGCTTATTGATTTTAAAAAAAATCCAATCCACATCTGGACGAAAAAAAGAAATAAAATAAGTAAAATAACATTGCCTGAAATATTGATTATTTCTTCTTATCCTCCCAGAGAATGTGGTATAGCTACTTACACACAAGATTTGATAAAGGCGCTCAATAACAAATACAACCATTCATTCAATATAAGTGTTTGCCCGATAGAATCAACATTTGAGCAACATATTTATACTGATAAAATGCGATATGTGCTTAATGTTGATAACCCAAAAATCCCTAAAACCGGAGCATAAATAATAATAAGGATATCACTTCAGTAATACTGCAACATGAATTTGGACTATTCGATAAAAGCGAAAATGATTTGAATTTATTCTTAAAAACACTTAGGAAACCAATTGCGGTAGTTTTTCATACTGTACTTCCCTTACCTCATGAACAATTAAAATCAAAAGTCAGATTAATATCTCAAGCTGTCGAATCCGTCATTGTTATGACAAAAACATCAGCTAATATATTATCAAAAGATTATGGTTTACATGATGATAAAATCATGATTATTGAACATGGTACTATTTGGTTTGGTTCAACATGCCGACAAGGAACTGTTAAAGAAAAAATATTTGTTGTCAGGCAGGAAGATACTGTCGACATTTGGATTATTAGGTTCAGGCAAAAGTCTTGAAACAACACTGGACGCGCTTCCAGCAATTATCAAAAAATTTCCTGATATATTGTTTTTGATTATAGGTAAAACCCATCCATCCATTATAAAACATGAAGGAGAAGTGTGTACAGGAACATGCTGGAACAAAAAAATTCAGCCTTACAATTGGAGCATCATGTTCAGTTTATTAACGCTTTTTGCCGCTCCATCAACTATTGAGTATTTGCAATTGACAGATATATATTTGTTTACTTCCAAAAGATCCAAATCAGGCCGTCAGTGGCACCTTTTCATATGCTATCAGTTGTGGATGTCCTATAATATCTACACCTATTCCACATGCAAAAGAAGTGCTTTCCGGTGATAATGGAATCATTTTTGATTTTGGTAATGTGGCTCAATTAACGCAAGCTGTCATAAGGTTATTGAGTGATGAGGATGCCAGATATAAAATTGGCTTAAGTGGTTTGCATCGAATGGCATCAACAGCCTGGGAAAATTCAGCCATAGCGCATGGAAAAGTGCTACAAAAATTGGGAAAAGGTAAGTTAAATTTACGATATTCATTGCCCGAAATAAATTTGTTCCATATCAATGATATGACTACATCCTTCGGTATCATTCAATTTGCAAAAATTAACCGACCAGATATTTTAGCGGTTATACATTAGATGACAATGCACGTGCCTTGATTGCACTTTGCCAGCATTATGAGCTTACCAAAAATGAAAAGGATTTAAAATTAATAAAAATTTATCTTGATTTTTTACAATTTTGTCAATTGCCTGATGGAAATTTTCTAAATTATGTAGATGAAAACTACCAATTTACAGATCAAAATAATGAAAACTAACTTGGAGGACGCAAATGGCAGAGCTATTTGGTCACTTGATATATCATTTCTTTAAGTAACATTATTCCTCCTGAATTCATTGAAAAAGCTACATATATTTTGAAGTGCGCGATAGTAAATGTTCATAATATTCATTCCACCAGAGCAATGGCATTTATCATCAAAGGTTTGTATTACAGTAATGTAAATAGTGAGTTTGCCTCAGATATGGGCATCGTCAGGGAATTGGCTGACAGAATGGTACAAATGTACGCTCATGAATCAGATGATACATGGCTTTGGTTTGAATCTTATATGACATATGGCAACAGATATCTGCCGGAAGCTATGTTGTGTTCATGGTTGGTAACCGGTACAATAAATATAAAAATATTGCAAAATTGTCCTTTTGACTTCCTTTGAGCAAGACATTTGTTAATTCAAAATTAAAAATAATATCAAATAAAACATGGCTGCAAAAAGAAGATGTATATGACAGTAACACTGTCCCAGGGGGCGAACAACCCATAGATGTTGCTTACACCATTATGGCCCTGGAAAAATTTTCTAATATATTTAAATATGAAGGATATCAACGCAAAATGAATATTGCCTTCAATTGGTTTTTGGGTGACAATCATCTTGATCAAATTATTTACAATCCTTGTACTGGAGGGTGCTACGACGGTCTGGAGGAACATAATGTAAATCTCAATCAAGGCGCCGAATCAACCGTAAGTTATCTCATGTCAAGGTTGACAATGGAAAATAAATCGTTTCACACTATTCCATTTTGAAAAATATAAAATATCTTTACTAAATCCTATATTTAGGATACACTTGCAGGCAAAATCAATACTTATGGCTTTTTGGCCTTAGGCTTCAAGACGCTGCTTAAAGTCAGATGTTTTGAAAACCATGTTGTATAAACAGGCAAGACGTCTATTTAGTTTTACCCAAAGACATGGTTTTAAATCGCCCAATGGTCTTCGTGTGGCATTGAGCATACAAGGGTAACGCTTAGTTAGGGCCTACAGAAAAGTCAAGCCTATGATGAAAACGAGGAATATTTCAATTATGAGTTCAAAACAGCGAAGAGAACATGATCGAAGTGATGCAAAGCACCAAAGGCTGACAAGCCTTTGACGTAGTGAACTGCTCAGCGGACGAGATGGAAAAACGTTTATCGCCTTGGCATTAATTGAAATAAACAAATGATAATCATGAAAGAAAATGCAGAACTAGAGCGATATTGAAAGGTGGACCAGACAGTGAGAAGTGATGGAAACGCGTAAGCGCTAGAGTAAATGTTTGTTATTGGTAATGTTGTCCACTTTGCTGCGAGCGGAAGGTTGCTGTTCTTTTCGTTATGAAGTGGAAATCGTTCACTTGATTGAGCGTTGCACCAAAATGATTCATATTCGCATTTTTTGAACTAGCAATTTGAATCGCATGTTGAAATGAAAAAGTATTTGCCTTTTTTCCTTTCCATATTCCTACGGAATGCAGCTCAGGGCAAGAGGCGAATGATGATCAATTCTTATGTGCAAGGGTTTTTATATATTTTAATCAAAACGTGTGCATTAAATCAGACAACTTATTAGTTAATCATTTGACATCAATACCTTTGTTTATTCTAAGCAGGTCCAATTTAGCTTTTCCAAAAAGACATGGTTTTTAAATCGCCCATTAATGGTCATCATGAAGCATTGAGTATACAAGGATAACGTTTATTTGATCCTTCAGCAAAAAACAAACCTATGATATAAAGTCTGCTTAACTACCAAATGAGCAAAATGACTGCGGTGCAGGATGCACACATAGAGCACTCTAAGATGTAGGTGGAAGTTAGCAGTATGTATCTGCACAAATGTTAAGGTGCATTTTGGAATTAACAAAAACACTTTTTTCTTAAAATTTCACATACGTACAAATGATTGTTTTTTAATTTATAAATCATAGATAATATTTATATTAAGTTGATATTATTAATGATATATCTTATTGATCCGACATGTAAATATTTTATTAAGCCAAAACTATATCCCGGCTGTTCTTTCAAAAATAAATATAACAATAATTCTTAATATTAAATTAGTATTGTCTTAATATAAAGACATATTACGTTCCCAACTTTGTGGCATAAACATTTATGCATGTTAAAACGTGAAATTGAACTAATAGTCTTAAGCGATATTCACCTTGGAACATATGGATGTCAGGCCGATCAGCTACTATCATATCTAAAAAGTGTAGAACCTAAATCGCTTGTTCTGAATGGTGACATTATAGATATCTGGAACTTTAGCAAAAGTTATTTTCCAAAAAGTCATATGCAGGTGCTGCGGCAAATCCTAAAGATGATAGAAAAAGGAACTACTACCTACTACATTACAGGCAATCACGACGAAGCGCTCAGAAAATATTCAGGTCTTAAAATAGGTCATCTCAGATTGGAAGATAAGATCATTCTGGACCTGGATGGTCAAAAAACCTGGATATTTCACGGAGATATATTTGACTCAACCACCAAAGGTTGGGCAAAAAATCTTAGCCAAACTTGGTGGAAAAGGTTATTACATCCTGATTTGGATAAATAGATTAATAAATGATGTATTGACTTATTTTGGAAAGACAAATAAGCTTATCCAAAAAGTAAAAAACAGCGTCAAAAAGGCGGTAAAGTGGGTATCAAATTTTGAATCCATAGCCGCTGAATTGGCCATAGATCAAAAATTTGATACAGTAATCTGTGGTCATATACATCAGCCGCAACATCGGTATATTAAGACCCAAATGGGCGAAGTATTATATCTAAATAGTGGGGATTGGGTAGAAAACTGCACGGCCCTGGAATACAATAATGGGGCATGGACCCTATACAAACATAATGATGAAGTATGCTCATCTGAATACCTTGAAAATGAATTGGCCCAATCAGAAGAATTGATCACTGAATTTGAATTTTACAAAGAAGTTTTTAACATGAACCTCATACCAAACAGGCAAAAAGCCAAAAGTTTTTAATATTTAAAAACCAATTATGAAAATATTATATTCGGTACAGGCAACAGGCAACGGCCATATCAGCCGTGCGCATCAATTATATCCCCATCTTTCCCAACTTGGTCAGGTAGACATCATGCTGAGTGGCTGCAATGCTACACTCGCTATGGACATACCTGTAAAATTCAAAAGCAAAGGCTTGAGCTTGTTCTATTCTAAATGTGGTGGTTTGGATTACAAAAAAATGTGGGCTGCCTGTAACTTCAAGGATATAAAGAGATATCAGAGACCTTCCAGGAAAATTACGATCTGATTATCAATGATTTTGATTATGTAACTGCCCGAGCATGTAAACTAAAAAAATAAACTCTCAATCCAGTTTTGGGTCATCAGGCAAGTTTTAAATCAAATTATACGCCAAGGCCTCATTCAAAGAGTTTATTAGGCGAATTGATTTTTAAAGCATTACGCCCCTGCTACTAAATATATCGGGCTACATTTTGATTCGTATGATAGTTTTGTTTTTCCGCCCATTATTAAAAGCGATTTCCTTAATTCAAAGCCGCTGATCATTCATTGATCACAGTATATCTCCCAGCCTATCAGACTGAATGTATTGAAAAATATTAAAATATATGTTGCGCCAAGGAAGTACACTGGTTTCTACCGGAAATAAAAACGCCTTTTAAAAAAGAAAATATTACTTATTTTCCGGGCTTGAACAGAATTATTTTAACGATAGTCTGATCTATTGTCATGGATTATTAACTGGTGGCGGATTTGAAACCCCTGCAGAAGCACTTTATATGGGCAAAAAAATGCTCACTATACCAATCAATGGCCAATATGAACAACAGTGCAATGCCGCAGCGCTAGAAAAAATGGGTGTTGTAAAACTTCCATTCTTAAACACAGATACCAAATCTGTATTTTATAACTGGGTTTATGGCGTAAAAGCTGTACCCCGCATCAAAGCCAATGATATTCCTGAAACGCTTCGCTATATGATGGCGTAAAAGTGATTTCAAGCTGTTTGCACTTTCTTAATTTTACTTTGTCAACTATATAAATTCACTTCAAAATCTCTATTATCCGGATGTAAGCTACCAACAACTACATGTTTTTTAATAAATGAAACATATTAAATGTGAAAAATTGCTTCTCAAATGTTGGGTTAACCCAACAATTACATAATAATTGGACTACCAAGTTAAGTTGACATAGTAGAATTAAGTCAGTTAAATGATTTTTTGTATTATTGAAATACTTACGGAGCACTACCCCAAGTACCGAAAATGGTATTTTTGTTAATGCTTTGGGGCTATCCACATTCAATACTAGCTTCATTGTAGGGTCGGGCTTCTCAGAAAAATAATAAGTATACAAAACATTGGTGAACGTAGTTGATGCAGGTTTAATTTTTTTCTCCTTTGGCGTCTTCAAATTCAAAGCCCAATATTTTAAAAAATTATCACCACCCACGGCAAAAAGAGAATATTTTCTAAATCCTGTTCGGAATAATAAGACAAGCCATCTGCAAGAGCATTAACTTCTGATGCAAAATTTTTTTCTATTTTCGGGCAATTTATTAATATCTTCCTGCCTTTTGACATAATCAATGTTTCCTTTTAGTCAAGGTTGTTTTGTCATAATAATGAATAGAGTAGGTTACACCTTTGGGACCAAGGTTTATTTCGGTCTATTCTTAAAACCTGATATTTTGACAATACCACCATTTGCTTCGGTAGGATTATAGAGACTAATTGAACCATCGATCGATATCGAACCAGCGGTTCTGGAAGCTTTTAGAAGCTGGACGGTCACATAATCGTTTACTGATTGATATGCAGGCAATTGAAGGTCTTCAGGCAAAAGATTACTTCCTTTATTGTCAATAGCACGTTTTATCTCATTAATTTTATAATACTTATAATTTACCAATTCACCTACAAGGTCTCAGGTCAATTTTGCAATAATCTGAACTTCCTGAGATGGTCCTCATTTCTTCAATATTTATTATATTGATCTTTTGTCCTTGAGCCATCAAGTAGAAAAAAACAAAACGCTAAAATTAATGAATATTTCATATTATGTCCTTATTGAAAAAATAATACAAATTGACTGTTAAACCCTGATTATCCATTAGAAATTAAGCTATTGAAATGCTAATTCATAACTATTTCTGACCTCATTTTCACGACTTCGAAGTGGCAAATACTACATCTGTGGCTGAAAAATTCCGAACATCATAATTATTTTTATAATATCATTTTGCAACAAAGTGAAATGCGTAATCCAAGTTAATTAGTACAAAAATAAGATTTAAAATGTATTTTAGGCTATTTTAAATAGAATACTTACGCGAAAAGTCCAAAGCAGGCAGAACTATATCCGGTTATATTTAATGTATTATCTTTTTTTGCCTTTCTGAACGATGTGGGGTTCTATATTCATGTCTACACCCCAGCCAAAATGATCTGATAATGGAAATGCTGAATCAAGGCATCTTGACTGTGCAACAATATTTATTCCATACTCCGGAGGAACTTTATAAAATATATAGTCAAGTTTGGTAGGCCGGTCTTCCTCTGGCACATATCTATTAAATCTGTTGTCAGACGTAAAATCCACATTTGACAAATGTCGTTTTGTGTCAAAAAATAACATGTGTTCGGTGATAAAATCATACACAGGCGAACAAGCTACATCAGGATGGTTTACATTAAAATCCCCGGCCAGAATGGTAGCATTCTGATATTCAGGAAGTTTTTGTATTATGTCAAACATATAGAGTATTTGTTTTTTCTCATTCCTTCCGCAAACTCAGAATCACCTGCATATAAATGGGTATTTATAATATTGAACGTTTATCACCATAACGAATGACAGACACTAAAATCCTTTACTTCCTATTTTCTCTATAATAGACGATTCATCATCGATTGGAAATTTATAAAATGTTTCGCTTAAAATGGGATAAACAGACAATGTCATCAATCCGCCATAACAATCTTCTTGACATATGAATGATGTCTGAATTACAATGATAATCACCTATAGGTATAGTATTTTTTGTGAGAGTGCCTATTAGATTATGCCTCAAAAATGGGATGAAATGTCTCCTGTAAACATAAAATGTCTCTATTAAGTGTCATGAGACTATCTGCCATAATTGAAAACGTCTTTATGATCGTGTCCGGCAAGTTCCATAGGCAAAGCCCATGTATTAAAACTCAAAATATTTAATTGCCCCCGGTCAATTTTCTCCAGTTCCATACAGTTTTCATACCACTCCACCGAAGATCGTTTTTCATTTTTTGAAGATTTTCAGATTCTCCAAAGTTGGATAAAAAACACAATATAATTATAAAAAGTCCACGTGCCATAGTAAATTTCTATTTTGTTATATCAATACACAAAATTCAGTTTATTATATTAACTAATATATATTATATATTAATAAATTATAAAATTTATTAATATTAAAACTAACAGTTTGAAAATTTTGAAAAATTAAAACTATGAGGATTTAAATAGAATTAAGCCACATACATATTGTATAATATACTGACGAATTAAATATTTAGTCTACATCAATTTGTGGAAAATTTTTGATAATTTAAGACCATTTTATCCCAAGAGAAATTAGTTACGGTATAAGTCCCGCTTTCATCATTAAACAAATTATTTCCATCACACAAATTTTTAATTCTTGAAGTCCATGCTGTTGCATCGCCAGAGATTACCAGAAAACCATTTTTTCCGTCATGAATGGCATCTGTTATGCCTTCAAGACTAGCTGCCAAACTGTTTTCTCCCTTACAGCAGCTTCCAGGCAACAAGGCCAAACCTTCCATATCGCCATCCACATGAATGTTTGGCAAAACGACAACCGATGCTTGATGTATCCAAAAATCACGTCCCAGGTCTGTAAGTTTACCACATAATTTCACTCGGTCAGACCTGGATGATAAGGATAATAAATGAGTTGAATCGTTTGTTAAACCCATCAATAATTCCAGATTATTCAACATAGTTTTTGGCAACAATTTTAGCCAAAATGAGGATGAATGATCAATATGACCTATGTGTAAAATACATAATTATTGTCAAGCAAGGGCATAACTTCAGCGACAAACCAACTGAAACCTTCCTTCTGACCGGTCTGCCCAGTGCGAGAATTATTTTCTTATTTTTGTAGTCTAAGTTTATTTTATCATACATAGTTGTTTTTATATCATCGAATGAAGGTGGTTAATGCCTCACGCTTGCCATCTACGCCGTTACTAACTACATGTAGCTTTTCCATAGGGAAGCCTCTTTTTATACATGCCTCTTTTGTAGCATTACTCACACAAATAAAAGCATCATAAGTAAACATTCCGGGAATAATATAACGTTGATACAATCTTACCGGAAAAACAACATCCAAACCATGTAACGTCACCACAACTTTTCGCTTCATGGGATTAAGTGCTAACATTGTAAACATTGCTCCCATCAAACCATCATTCAGATGGATAAGCTCAACTTCGATAAAGTTTCAACATTTTATTAAACCTTATTCTTAGCTTTATAAAAAATGTCGCAATACGCTCTTTACCCTCATATTTTATTACATGTACAGTGTCAAAGTTTTGAAATCTATTAATAAGTTCAAAACTCTGTTTTTCCATACCACCATGTGCCGGAGGGTATTTGTGCGTTATAAATAGGATGGTCAAATGTCTAAATTTTATACCGCAATTTCTTGGTTGTTTGCAGACGATACCAATATTTCCAGATCCCTAAAATAAATATCAGTAAGTGTACTCCATTTAATTTTTGTATGCGCAAGTCCATTCTGAATAATTTTACTTCTCAAATTTTGGTCCTTTAGTAATTTATCAATATTCCGAATATAATCATGCGCATTAAAAGCATCACAAAGTAAACCATTAAGACCATCTTCAACGAGGCCAGCCGAACCACCACCATTTGCGATCACAACTGGCAGACCTGAAGCCATTGCTTCTGACACAACATTACCATAGGATTCTGTCACCGATGTAAAAAGAAATACATCACATGATGCGTAAGTTAAAGCCAGCTCAGTATGAGATAATTGCCCAAGAAAAAGCATTTGGCATGGCTATTTTCAGATCATCCATAGCTACTCCACCGCCGACCACGATAATATTGTACGGTAAATCCTCAATCTGGAAACCTGCATAAATTTGGATTAGGGTCTTTAGATTTTTTCCAAACCAGACGACTGGCAAAATGGATATTTGGCTTCTTATTTCCTAAAGTTTATAAATATGACTTGTATCTCTTTGATTGATCAAATTGTATGGAATCAAGACCACGGGCCAAATCTTCATATTTGAACTTCGGCAAAACCAAGTGATACTAACTCTTTGTGATCACTGCTGTAGGAATATAGACTAACGAACATTTGAAGTAAAACTTCTTCAACCATTTATCATCAATTGCTTTACGGATCTACAAACAGTTTAAAATGCTCCATATAATAATCAACGTAAGAAAGAAAATGTGTATGATAAATACTCGATTACCGGTATCTCGTGATCATGGGCAAAGTCAAGTCCCAACTTGCCCAGCAGAGATGGTGTAGAGATATGGATCACATCTGGAGCAAATTCATGAAGTCTTGAATATAGTTTTGATTTATTAAAAATGGAATGGCCATTTTATAATTTTTGTTGAATGGAATAGTAATGGCAGGTACTTCAAAAACCTCATACCCAAAATGTACTTTAGGGTTTCACCTCACATAAAAAGAAATTCAAATTTATGGTCCGGGATGCTATTAATGACCTGAAAAATAGTAAGGAGATGCTCCAACTCAAATTCTTCAACCAAAATCTCTGCAAAAAAAAAGACAACTTTTATTTTAGCTTTCATATACTTTAGTTTTTATGTAAAGAAGACCATAATTTCAATCGAAATCCGTTTTAATATCCTTAGTCTTTAGACTTGCCCAAATTTATACTTCAATTTTAATATACATCAAAATCATAGCATTACTAAATGATGAGTCAACATTAAGCAAGAAAATCTTAGCATTCCAGCTAAGATATTTTTTTTATCAAAATGGGTAACTTCAATTTTGCAGTTCTATTTCTTCAATCATTTGATCTTATAGATTTCAGATCATCCAAATTTAATTTCTGTATCATATCGAGTTCCTTTTTTAAGTGCTGAATGAAACGCCTTTTTCGGGGCACATGTAAAGCCAACTCAAAATCAAATGTCTCTTTTTAAGATACTCCACTCTAAGAGAACGACCGTAATATGAATATTGATTGCTTATGATAGCAGCGCCTATTAAATATTATACATGTCGGATATTTTGCGGCAACATCCATAATGCCCTTCCATTGCAGAAATAAAGGCATTGGTCGAAGCTGGTAAGTCAGGTAGCAAATGCCCCGCTCACTTAATATCGATTCAGAAAATACTTGTTTAAAGGGACCGACAAATAAAACAAGTTGCTGGTATAAAACCCTTAATGCCAAAATTATTGCTATGATTTAGTTGCCCGATGCCAATTCTGTACTGATCCTGCTATTTGTGAATTTACTTTGTCCCACAATATTAAATGATGGTGTTAGTCATTACATTTGTCTCGCATCCAGACCTCCAACCATACCTTCCCCAACCCTCTCTGAACCACACTTCCCGCAGCCGACCGATTCCCTATCTTCAAACCCGGCAAACCTTCAAATTGAGTAAAAATGCTGATAATCACCGGACCAAAAAGCATCTGATCTGCTGTAAATAATTTTAGAATCTCATGGTCCAATGCAAGTTTAGCTATTGGCATAGTGGTCTTCTATTTGATGCTCATTCTTTTAAAATGACCAATATGTATAATCCTAGGTTTTTTGTATAATTTGCCCAAAAGATATGTCCTTTGTCCCCAAGAAATCAGGAAAACAATTGAATATCGGAATAGCGAATCCTGTCCGGGAGACTGTAATTAGGATTTCCTATTCTGACTGTTACATTTTTATTTACTTTAGTTTTCATTATCGGGAAGGCAGGTATGCAGTACGCAGCATACCATTTATAGAAGATAGTATATAAAACAAATCACTATTACGTGCCTGAAAATACATAGGAATTATTTTGACTCCTGACTTTTTTACAAATTTCATGGCGCATTGATCCCAGCGTTTTTATCTTCTATTATACCAAAGACACCACTGTTTAAGGAAGAAACTTCACCGGCTGGAAAGATCCGAGGGGCAAACCCATTTTCAATTGTTCCATTGCTGATCTGATGCCTCCTAAGCTAGTGGAAAGTCTGTTTACGGTTTTCAAAAGGATTTTACAGCACAGATATGGTCTTTTAGTGGACCTATCTTAGCTGAGTAAAAATTAGCCATGATTTTGCTATCAGGATGTTAGTCAGTAATCACTTAACATAATTAAACCGTCTATTCCACCAAGAGGATGATTGTCCACAATAATATATGGATCCGATCCGGGAAGTCTTTTAAGATCATCATCAAAGAAATCAAGACTTGGACATGCAGTTCTTCCAGGAGCGGTATCAACAAAATTCAGACCTGACAGATGAAAATATTTATCATAAATCACATTTAATTTATTGATACTAAGCTAATCCATTGCTTTTTATTAGCGATAGTAGCTACCTATGGTTCCATATTTGTCTATTTGGAAAGTTTTTTGCGATGTCTACTGACGTGACTATAGGCATAATTAAATCTGTTTGATAAGATCAGAAGCAGTCATTAACTCAGATTATCATTAAGTCAAATTAAATAAAATTCAAAATTTTCATTGCTTAATACTGATCCGGATGATTCATGAAGTGATGACTTAGCTTTAGATAATAATGTCATATTAACTGAATCCAAAGCAAACGTTAATTAAAGTTATGCCTACGTTTATTCGATAAAACATAACAAAACCTGTAAGGTCTGGGGCCAAGATTAAAAAGGTAGCTGACGTCGTTCCGCCAGCTACCCTCATCTAACTATACAAAATAAAAGTTGTTATTCAGATATTAAAATCCAAACAATTTGTTTTAATAATCTTTGTGTTTGTGCGTCAAAATTAGTCCAACCTTCTGTCCAGTCAGTTAAGTTAAATGCACCCACACCGTGGTATTTGAGTCAAAACTCGACGGAAGCGTAACACCACCAGTTGCAATAAACAATGAACCGCTTTTAGGCAGTAATCCCGGTTCCGGAAACCGTATTATAAGTAGCTTTATCCCAAAGTTGAAGGGTCAATTCCAAACTATTATTTTTCTAGCCGCATCTTTTAATTTAGCTTTCCATCTTCCGACTAATATTCCTTTTACCGATTCCAGCCATGATCAAACCTCTGAAATCAGATTTGTCTGCCACAAATAATGCTTTACTGAGTGCGTCCTGTGTTCAATACCACCCTTAGAAATGCGCCTACTACCAAACAATTGTATGCAGATAGTGCAGAATTTCTTCTTTAATCTGAATCCTGAACGGAATTTTTTGCATCCGGTGTCTCTTCTCCAATGAATATAGAAATATAAGCAATTACAGCTAGTTTGCGGCGTAGCGTCTGAGCTCTGCTATCATTATCAGATTCAAATCCGTTAGAATCTGAACACACATTGGATCAGTCACTTTAGGGTCTCTGAATGAAAGTCCATATTGCACTAATCCCGAAAATCCCCAGTCCGTGTCAAAGTCATCATCGACGTTCTTGTATGATATCAAATGTTTTGGATTTACGCTACCACCAAAACAGCCCAAACCATCATCACCATTGTGCGAAACCGAAGCAAAACCTATTAGTGTTGCCATTACCTAGCACCACCGAGTGTCAAGTCCGTTGACTTCTTTGACTGTTTCCAAAGGCAAGCACGCCAAACTCATCCTCACATATTTGAGAATACCGGAATTATCAATATATCAACATCACCACCAAAACGTAGAGATATTCTCGCCTTCTATTGTTGTAGGGTTTCTATTTACTTTAGCTTTACCAAAACAATTACACCAAACCCCAATCACCAAGATTTCTTGACCCCCTTTGCCTTGATTTGGATGTAAAAACAATTGGTTTTGTTACCGTACCTTCTGCTACGACCTTTGCACCCCGCTTACGATAAGCTAAGCTTTTGTCGCTTCTATCACCTTGATAATGGTACCTGGTTCAATAGTTAAAGTAGCGCTCACTCAATATAAACAAAACCTTCAAGTAAATATTTGTTTTTCGCTGCCCAGGTTGTATTGCGGTAATACTTCCTTTAATTGTCAGATCTTTACCTGGTCTAACAGGATCTGTAGTGTCTTCGTATCATTGATATATGATGTCAGCATGATTAAGCCTATCGCTAAAATACTGAAAAGAAATTTAAACTGAGAGTTTGTTGTAAAATGTCGAATTTAATGGTTTATTAATAATTACTCTATTTACTTTATTTTTGGAGTCGACAGGCCGCCAATGGGTTCGTAGGTCTTATAGCTAAAGTAATTCCTTCCTCCTGGGCAACAATAATTTGATCCTCTTCACTCTCAGCCATAAATGTCTGCATCGGCGTGATTTTATTGTTTCTGTCTGTGTCCTGTATCAATCTGAATTTTGATTCAAAATATCCTGGAACACCGGCTTTAATTTCAAGTTTTCCAAAGATCTTTGATATGTTAAT
>JADKGD010000006.1 GCA_016717145.1 Saprospiraceae bacterium
GACCATTGCACATCGTCAATTACAAACTCTGATTTTACCCAAAATGAAAAGAATCATCTTCAAGTAAATTGTTTTAAATTCGTGTAAATCTTTATTTCCCATATTATTTATGATCTGCTACATTTAAATAAGTCAAAGTGAAGTATTTTGTACTCATGAATCAATAAGTATTTTACCAAATAGACATCATTAACAATAATGCTGATATAATATTATCCCTAAGAATCAAAATTCCTTTGGAAATGAGGTTTCTGACTGACTGATAATTAATATTCATGATTTCACAAATCTGTTCATAATTCATTTCTTCATAATATTTTAAATATATGGCTTCACGTTGTCTGCTGCTCAACTGGTCAAATGCAGTGTGCAGTCTGGCCTTATTTGTTGAATTGGTTTCCTCCTGAATTAAAATGTCTTCAATCGAAATACTAAATTCTGTTTCATCATTTTCCACATTTGTATAGGAGGTTGTTTTCATATCCTTTTCAATGCGTTTTATTAAATCCCTTCTTGCTGATACACAGAGGTATTTAATAATGGAATCCGTATTCCCGAGGGAATCTCTTCTCTGCCAAATCTGCACAAAAAGATCATGTAGGGTATCTTCAATTAATTCGATGTCTTTAGTAAATTTTTTACAATAGTTTTCCAAATCTCTTATATGGCGATCATAGATTTCTTTGAACGCTTTTTGTTCTCCATTTTTAAGTTTTGACCACAATGTAAGATCATCCATGTATAAAATTTAGACTTAGACAGATTTTATGGTTCAAAGTTAAAAGATTAATCAACTAATAAATCATATATTTGCAACTTAATACCAGAATACAATCTTATGATCTTATTTTTTGTACTTCAAGGCGGAGCAAGCAGTTTGCTAAATTTCCTTTTTCCTGCGCTATTACTAGCATTTTTTTATTTCTTTTTTATAAGACCTCAGGTTACAAAACAGAAACAACAGGCAACATTTGCGACAAATCTACAAAAGGGTGACGAAGTGGTTACTGCCAGTGGAATCATTGGACAAATAAGCAAAATAGAAGATGATGCTGTAACCCTACAAATAGATCCAAAAACATTTATCAGGGTTGTACCAAGCGCTGTATCAAAAGAAATGACAGAAGCCTATAAAGGTAAAGCTAAAGTGTAGCTTTATATGTAATTCGATAAAATACTGATAATCAATTAGTATTGTCAATTCGTTTTATTCCTGAATCACTTAACTCTATTAAGCGTTGCTTGAACAAATTTCCTATACTTTGTTTGAATACTTTTTTGCTGATGCCAAATATTTTATAAATGACTTCAGGATCTGTTTTATCATTATATGGTAAGCTGCCACCTGCATTACTTATCTTATCAAGTATATTCTGAGCAATATGATCAATTTTGCCGTACCCTGGTTTTTCTAAAGTCAGATCAATCTTATTATCGTCTCTCAATTTTTTAATATAACCCAGACACTTTTGACCGGTGGCTAATTTTTTGAACACTTCATTTTTATATAATATCCCGAGGCTTTCCCCATTAATTATTGCATTATAACCAATATCAGATTGTGTCCATATCATTAAATTAACTTCCTGATTTATTTCAAATTTCGGAATTTCTAAATTAAGGAATTTTTCCAGATTCATGGAGGCCGTAATTCGTTCTGTCAATGCATCGATATAAACATACACAACATATGATTTCCCTTCTTCCATTTTTACTCTTTGTTCACTAAAGGGAACAAATAATTCTTTCATGATGCCCCAATTTAAAAATGCACCAATGTTTTCGACTTTATTTACCTTCAAATAAGCGCATTCTCCAACCTGAGCAAAAGGTTCTTCTGTAGTGGCAACATATCTTTCTTCACCATCAAGGTATACAAATACATCCATAAAATCACCGATTAGTTGGGTTGGAGTCGTGTATCTTTTAGGGATCAGTATTTCTCCAAGATTTTTACCATCCAGATAAAATCCAAAATCAACCTTTCTAGCTATTTCCAAATATATTTTTCTCCCAAGTTCTGCCACATTGATGATTTTATTTCGGCAAAGATAAAAATAAAAAGAGTCAGACAAAAAATGTCTGACTCCTCAAAAATATAATGTTAAAATAATTTTATCTGATTACTATAAATCTTCGGGCAAAATTAAAATTATTACCTTTCACATTTAAAAAATAAATCCCTGCAGGCAATCTACTTACATCAAGTCTTTCACTAATGTTTCCATCATATTTTTTTGTCATTACATTTGACCCAAGTCCATTTATCACTTGTACTTCAGAAGACATGTTATGTATAAACTATACAGATATGTCAAGTAAATTTGATACTGGATTTGGAAAGATGAATTGATTCAAATATTTTGACTCATCTAATCCAGAAGCATTCTCTACAACAAATGGGCCAATCAATTTTGAACAATTCTTAGAGTCAGTAACAACACAAGTATAACTTCCTGCACCTACGTCTACAAGGTTTTGTGTCGTTTGTCCATTCGACCAAAGGTAGTTATAACCTCCATTACCTCCATCTGTCACAACATTCACACCGCCTATATTCTGATTGTTTGCATCATTAATTATAAATGAAGAATTTATAACGATAGCTGTAGGCTGAGAAATATCAATTATAGAAAATACAACATTATTAGCAGCATCTATTACTTCAACACTATACTCACCAATGCCAATCCAGTTAAGCTAGCTTCATTGGACACAAAGTTATTAGGTCCTGACCATACTATTGTGAATGGTGCAAGACCGCCAAAAATGTTCACTGATGCAGTACCATTACCTGATCCAAAACAAGAAGCATCAGTTGCATTTACAGATACCGTCAATATACTCGATACGGTAAATGATTGGCACTCCGTATTAGCTCCACAATCATTTGTAACTGTCAGACATACATTATATACTCCATTGGAAGTATATAACGTCGTAGTATTGGCTTGAGTACTTGTGGTTCCATTTCCAAAATCCCATAAATATGAATTGTTTGGTGCTATACTAGAAGTATTGGCAGTCAATGCGGTTTCAACAAGTGTCGCTTCAAACAGAGCAGATGGAGCCTGAGATATTTCATTTACTGTTTTGCTCTGAGTTACCGAACAACCGGAAGCAAGATTTGTAACTGATAAAGTATAAGTACCTTCTTCAGATACAGTAACAATTAATGAATTTTGACCCGAAATGATAGATCCGTTTTGCGTAGACCAGATATAGCTATATTCACTTTCATTGCCAATAATGGTAGCCGTTACATTAACCTCTTGAACAATACAAGTTAAAATATCCGGATCTGCAATATTCATTTGAGGGAATTCATTTGACATTGTCACAGTTGAAGTCGCAATATAAGTACATCCATTGTTTCCTGTTGCAGTAACAACATAAGAGCCTGCCTTATTAACTGTAATACACGATGCAGAATTATTTTCATTAACGTTCCAAAGCAATGACACAGCATCTGTTGTTGCACAAATTTGTACTTCAGGTTGAGCACATGTAAGCATAGGTAAATCAGGAACACTTAGTGTTGGAACAACAATATTCTGATCGACCTGTCTTGAACCATTTGAAGTACAACCGTTTGTTGTGTTTGTTATAATCAGGTTGTATACACCTTGCAGGTTTACAATCGGTGCTAAAGTATTTGAACCGCTGACAATGTTTCCGTTGGCCGTTGACCAAGCATACGTAAAATTACTTCCATTGGAAGACTGGGATGCGTCTATGGTCACTTGAGATGTAACACAATTTAATTGTGAAGGTGATATAATATTTAATAATGGTTCCAGCGTGTCTGCCATCATTTCAACTGTTGAATTATTTATACAGCCATTTGAAGTATTTGTAACCTTCAAATTATACATACCAGCCGCATTAACGGAAGCAACCAATTGATTTGCCCCGGAAACGATATTACCATTTGTTGTGTCCATAAATATGTAATATAATCAGCGGTTGAAGATCCTGCACCTGTTACCTGCGCAGCGTTTATACAAGTTACCGTTCCCAAAGCCGCAGTTATGGCCGTAGGCGCAGTAGTGAAACCAACATTAATTGAAGAAGATATCTGGCAATTATTATTATCTTTTATGACATAACCATAATTACCTCCAAATAAATTAGAAAAAACAGGGCTTGATTGTGATACACCATTTAGTGTAAAATTATAAGGAGCCACACCCCCAGCGGCTTCAAAAGTAACCACGCCATTATTTTGACTACAAGTTGCGCCAGCAATGTCTACATAACCAAGTAAAGGGGCTGGCTGAGTAATTTGATAACTGGCGGTAGCCTGACAATTTACATTGTCCGATACTGTTACTGTATAACTACCGGCAATAAGATTATTCATGACATGGCTTGTGCTACCTGTATTCCAAATGTATGATTTATTGCCAGATCCACCTGAACCACTAATTTCAATTGCTCCTGTGTTTGAACCATTACAGAATACATTATTCTCATTTAAAGTTGTAATAAGTACCGGAGAAGGCGCATTTATAGTATAATCCGGTGTTTCTAATGTAAAGCCATTTCCATCTGTAATTGTACATGCATATGAACCATTTGGAAGATTTGATATAGTAGCAGTATGGGCACCATTGTCCCAATCATATGTTTTGGTTCCGGCACCTGCTGTTACATTTAATGCAATCTGAGAAGTATTTGCACAAATACCATTTGTTACATTTGAAGTATAGGCCATTTCAAAAGAACCAAAAAGGTATGACTCTAAACCAACAGCAGATAGTTGACCTGTTTCATATACTTTTTTAGTATGGTGATTGATGGCATAGATGGTAGGAAAATATGTAATACCATAAGAAGATTTTACACCACTACTACCAATAGCAGATAAATCACAGATAGGATATGGAGTGCCTGCCACCCAATTGCCTTGAGTACCACCATTAGGACCAACGCAACCTGAAGGCCCATAAAGACAGGCTGTATTGTTATTATTTTCAGACTCAAGAAATAAAACCACAACTTGATTCGAACCATTGGGACCATATTGATTATGTATTGATTCCAAAGCACCCGTATTATGGTAATTCCAACAAGGTCCACACCAAGTGGCAGAAAAGTCAAGAACAACATGTTTCCCAGCATTCAGGTAGCTATATAGATTATGAGTTGTGCCATTAAGGTCTGTAACAGTAAAATCCGGAGCTAAAGCACCATCCGGCAGAGATGCTTTTACGGTAAATGATGTTAATGTGAAAATTAATAATACAAGTAAAAGGTTTTTCATTTTATGCATATTTGTTAATAAAAATATAAATAACCATCAAATGTAAAAAATTTAAATATTTATTTATCAATATCTAATTACAAATTAATAAAAAAAAGATGTGCCAAAATTATATTCTGCACAAAGTAGTTATTTTTTATTCATGTTTGGCATTCCTTGCATTAACTTATCCATACCTTTTCCCTTACTCATCATTTGCATCATTTTACGCATTTGATCAAATTGTTTGATAAACATATTAATTTCATGTAAATTTTTACCACTGCCTGTTGCAATTCTCTTCTTTCGGGACATATTCAACAAGTCTGGATTTGCCCTTTCTTTAGGGGTCATAGACAGAATTATGGCTTCAACTTTACCAAATGCTTTATCATCAATATTGATATCCTTTGTCATTTTACTCATTCCGGGTATCATATTCATCAACGACTTTACATCTCCCATTTTTTTGATTTGATTTAACTGACCTAAAAAGTCATTAAAGTCAAACTTATTTTTTCGAATTTTCTTTTCGAGGCGTTCTGCTTCTTTTTCATCAAATTGTTCTTGTGCTTTTTCAACAAATGAAACAATATCTCCCATTCCAAGAATTCTTTGCGCCATTCTTTCAGGATAAAAATATCCAGAGTATCCAGTTTTTCACCCGAACTAATAAACTTGATGGGTTTGCCTACTGCATATTTTATGGATAATGCTGCGCCGCCACGTGTATCACCATCCAGTTTGGTTAATACGACACCATCAAAGTTTAAACGCTCATTGAATACAGCAGCTGTATTTACAGCATCCTGACCTGTCATGGCATCTACTACAAATAAAATTTCTGAAGGAATGATTGCATTTTTAACATTCTCAATCTCCTGCATCATCTCTTCATCAACTGAAGTACGACCAGCAGTATCAATGATGACTACATCATGTGTATGACTCTTTGCGTAACTTATTGCATTTAAAGCTATAGCAACGGGATTTTTATTTTCGGGCTCCTTAAAAATTTGAACACCAACTTGTTCTGCCAGTATGCTTAACTGATCAACAGCTGCCGGTCTGTACACGTCACAAGCAACCAATAACGGTCGTTTGGCTTTCTTTTCTTTGAGATATTTAGCAAGTTTTCCAGCGAATGTGGTTTTGCCTGAACCTTGTAGCCCTGAAATTAATATAATGGCAGGATTTCCTTTCAGGTTGATGCCTGCAGCTTGCCCTCCCATCAGTTCTACCATTTCATCCTGGACAATTTTAACCATCAATTCGCCAGGCTTTACGGCAGAAAGAACATTAGCCGTTCCCAGTGCTTTATCTTTGATTTTGTCTGTAAACTCCTTAGCAATTTTATAATTTACATCCGCAGCCACCAATGCCCGCCTTATCTCTTTTATGGAGTTTGCAATATTTAGTTCGGTTAATCTTCCTTCTCCTTTAAGGTTTTTGAACGCAACATCCAGTTTTTCACTTAAACTTTCAAACATGGTAATTAATTTTATGAGGGGCAAATATAATCAATCAACGGCATAAGAAACACTCTAAGGGAATTTAAAATTTTACTCAATTTGATGTATTTTAAAAAATAATTACTAATGTAGATTTTAATCAATTATTTTAATATAATTTTGATGTCTAAACAAGTAAATCTGTTGATACTATGGTAAAATTATCCAGAAGAAAATTTATTACAAAAAGTATTGCTATCGTTCCGACTATAGGTTTACTCACCTCTTGTAAGTCTAATCTTATTGCCTCTCCACTCAAAGGGCCAATCGTAGTTTCAACCTGGGATAGCGGCCTTGAAGTTAATAAGGTCGCCTGGGAAATATTGGGAAAAGGAGGCAAGGCAATTGATGCAGTAGAGAAAGGTGCCAATTCAATTGAAAATCAAATTAATTGCTGTGTTGGTCTTGGTGGCAATCCTGACAGGGACGGTTATGTGACTCTGGATGCCTGTATCATGGATGAAAATCATAATTGTGGATCTGTAGCATTTTTAGAACAAATTAAGCATCCCATCAGCGTAGCCCGCAAAGTAATGGAAAAAACTCCTCACGTTATGCTGGTAGGCGAAGGTGCATTACAATTTGCAATGGAAAACGGTTTTGTACAAGAACCCAAAACATTGTCAAAACCAGCAGAAAAGGAATACAAAAACTGGCTAAAAAAATCTGAATATAAACCAATTATAAATATTGAACTTGGTCAAGGAAAAGAGCATTTCAAAAATCAAGATGTTCCAAAAAAATTAGAAAACGGAAATTTTAATCATGATACAATGGGCCTGGTCGCCCTTGATAGTACTTTCAATTTGTCAGGGGCCTGCACAACAAGTGGCATGGGTTTTAAAATGCGCGGCCGTGTTGGAGATTCACCTATCATTGGTGCCGGACTTTTTGTTGATAATGAAATCGGTGCAGCAACCTCTTCCGGGCAGGGAGAAGAAGTGATTAGGATTTGTGGTACACATCTTGTTGTCGAATTGATGCGGAATGGAAATTCTCCTTATGAAGCTTGTAAAAAGGCCATAGAACGATTGGTCAATATAAACAAAAAGAAAGCCAGGGATTTTCAGGTTGGTTTTCTTGCATTAAATAAAGCCGGCGAATATGGCGCTTATGCGGTTCAGCCCGGGTTTTCCTTCTCTGTAACTTCCTCAGATAATGGTGGAAAAACCTATAATGCTGAGTCATATTTCAAATAGAGACTATTTAGTTTAAAAAAACACAACACATTATTCAATATGATCAATTAGTTGTTTTGTTTTAATGTGATTGGGCTTATTAAATAAATTCTCAATTTTTCCTTGTTCGACAATTTTTCCAGCATCCAACACAATTACTTCGGAACAAAGATATTTAATAAGGGCTGGATCATGAGAAATAAAAAGTGCAGCAAACCTCATTTCTTTTTGCAGGTCTAAAATTAAGTCCATCATTTTTTGCTGGTTAAATTTATCCAATGCAGATAATGATTCATCAAAAATTATCAATTTTGGTTTTGCCAATAAGGTTCTTGCCAAACAAATCCTTTGCTTTTGGCCGCCTGACAATTGATGTGGATATTTTAATAGACAACTCTCAGGTAAGGATACCTTTTCAAGTATTTCTGCTACACTTAAATTCAATGCTGGATTGCTCTTAACTTCATGATACAACAAAATCACTTCCTTTAAAGAATAATTAATTTTTAATTTAGGGTTCAGACTTGTAGCAGCATCCTGAAATATCATCTGTATACCTGAATTGATTTTCCTATTTTGAAATGTTTTGAGGTTACGCTGTTTAAAATGAATCACCCCGGTATAATCAGTAATCAGACCACATATTGTTTTGGCCAGTGTAGATTTGCCGCTGCCCGATTCCCCCAGGACACCAAGAATATCGCCATTATGTATACTGAACGTTACATCTTTTAAAGCTGTGATAATAAATTTTTCAGTAAAAGAAAATAAGCTTTTATGGTAAAAGGATTTAGAAAGCATTGAAACATCAAGTATTGGAAGTTCATTGGATAAAACATGGCTGTCATACTTTGGCTGATTAAAACCCGCATTCAGATATGATCTTGTGTAATCACTAAGTTGACTCATATCCAAATTGAAAGGTTTTATGGTATCTATAATTTCTCCGTCCTTAATTAAGATAATGGCATCAGCAATTTTTTTAAGTAATACTATATCATGAGAAATGAAAATAAAAGCACATGCCGTGCTTTGTTTTATACTCATCAACAACGCTATAATGTCTTTTGAAGTCATAACATCCAAAGAAGCTGTGGCTTCATCGATGATGATCAACTTTGGTTTATTAATAAAAGCCATTGCAATACAAATTCGTTGAAGTTCGCCTCCTGACAACTCGTATGGATATGCATTATAAAATCTTTCAGCTTCATTTAATCCCACTGAAACTAATACTTTTATTACTTCCTTTTTATGCTCAATAGGGGATTTTGGCCTATGTATTTCAATTGCCTCCAGGATCTGAGTGCCACATTTTTTTACAGGATTTAAAACTGCCAATGGATTTTGAAAAACAATACTTATATCATTTCCTCTTAATGTACATAATTCTACCTCCGTCGCACCGTACAGATCAATTTCGTTAAAAATCACACTCCCTTTTGTATTGAATCCATCAGTTGGAGATAACAATTTCAATATTGACAAAGCTAAAATTGATTTTCCTGCCCCTGATTCACCTGTGAGGCCAAGTACTTTTCCAGGTTCAATTTTAAAGCTAATATTTTTGATGATATCAACATGTCCAAAACCCGTGTTATAGGTAACACAAAGATTTTTTAGTTCCAATATTGGCCTGATGTCATTCATAAATTAATTCCAAAAGTATCAATTTTAAGGACATTCATTTATACTTTCTGCTATTATATTGTACATAACATTTCTTTTCCAAAAACAAAGGCCTATTTTTGTGAAAATAATTCCATTTTGGGTCGATTAAAAAAACTTAAAAACGTATTTACTTCTGATGCTTTAAATGGATTACTTATTTTATCCCCAAAAAGACTAAAAGAAAAAGGAACAGGTTTTCTTGCATTGTTGGCCTTGGGAATTGTTAGTATAATTTGGGGAACTACCTGGGTTGTTTCTAAACAAGGTGTGATGGCTATGCCAGCGCTTGAAATGGCTGGAATAAGACAGATTATTGGTGGTAGCTCTTACTTGATTTACTATTTATCTAAACGCGACAACTTGCCAAAGATTAGTGACTTACTACCTTTACTGGTATTATCAATTTTAAATTTTGTGCTGAGCAATGGTTTAAGTACTTGGGGTGTAAAATATATTTCATCCGGATTGGCCTCTATTATTGGTTCGATATTCCCCTTATGGATAGTCATTATTGGAATAATTACCACTAAAACAAAGCCACCGGGAACCGCACTATTCGGCATTATACTTGGATTTATTGGCATATGTACTATTTTTTATAACCATTTGGCCGATTTTATAAACCCTGATTTCAGATTTGGCATATTTGTATCGTTTTTAGCCACTTGGTCATGGGCTTTTGGCACCATTTACACTAAAAGTCATGCAAAAAAATTTAATCCGTATTTTGGTTTGGGCATTCAAATGATGTTTTCAGGCATTATCTTATTTTTCATTTCAAGTTTTGATGTACATTATTTGCCGCTTATGGACATACCAAAAGTATCATGGTTTGCTATATTGTATTTGGTACTTTTTGGGTCAATCATTGCTTTTATTTGTTACTTATATGCGCTACAACATTTACCCACCGAACAAACATCAATTTATGCTTATATTAACCCTATCGTAGCTCTTTTTACAGGTTGGCTCGTTTTGGGCGAATCATTGTCCCCAACGATCATTACCGGATGTATCATCACTATGTCAGGCGTATATCTTGTAAACAGGACCTATATCATAAAATACAGTGCAAATAAATAAAATAATAGTTCTATGTATAATTACTTAAACTATTTGAATACATATTCTATATTTTTATATCTTTGATACTTAATTATATGTATACAGTAAAATAATATTAAAAAAAATGAAACAATTATTTACACTAGCAAGTTTTTTTATCGCGTTACAATTATTTGGGCAAAAACAAATAGTATGGTTTGATATTGGCGCAAAAGTACAATATGGCGGAGCCGGATTTTATAATTCTGCCATTGGAAATTCCGACCTGTTTGACTATAAGATATCCTCGGGATATGGTATTGGAGGTAGATTGGGTATTAATTTTCAATATAGTGGACTTTCCCTGGAAGTTATGAAAAGTAAAGCGTCTCAAACATTTGATAGAAAAGGTACCACCAAAATAGATCAGATAGATTGGAGTTCACTTGACATTTATGCTTTATTCAGGCACTCAAAAAATTTAGGTTATTTTGAAATAGGACCTAAAATAGCTTTAGTAAAAAAAGTTGAATCAACGTTAGAAGGTGCCATTAAAACTGACAATACATCTGATTACAACAAAACTGTTTTTTCGGGTGTAGTAGGTTTTGGAGCTAATATTCTTGGAAATGATGGAAGATTTAGTGGTATTCTGGGACTCAGATTTGAATATGGCTTCAGCGATTTTGTTTCCAAGCAAGGTGCCGGAGCAAATGTAAATGCACCTTTAAGAAATGCGGCAGTGTATAAATCAGGTTACAAATCATCCAATGTAGCATTTGCAGGTGTTGTTTTTGAATTAAACTGGGGTATTGGATATTTTGGTAAAGCACAATGTGGAAAGAGGTCCAAGTTCATTATGTTCTAATTCGTTTAATAATACATAATCTTAAAAAGGTGAAAGGATGGCTAATCTTTGCACCTTTTTTTTGATCTAATGTTTAATGTATGACAGTTTAAAATCAAGATACGTTATTAATAATATTGTCTTTTATTCCTATATTTGTTTGCTATCTATATTCAAAAAGTTACCAGAAAAATAAAACATTTTTTCTTTTTGGGTGTATTCATTTAATTCTACCATCAAACATTAAATATGGAAATCCAAAATAATCCTATCAGCGCAGAAAAGGTAACCGATACACCCTCATTATTACCTTATGGTCATCACGTGGGAAGCGCCATTATCAGACCTATGGACAAAGGTAAAACTAAAGGTATTGCAATGAAATCAATGTACCAGCAAACTGACAATCAATTATTACAAATAAAAGAACAGGTAGAAACACTTATCAGGCAAGCTCAAAAAATACATGACAGGATTGACTTATCTGAAAAAATTTATACATCAGATTGTGGTTTTAAACCGATCAGTGGCAACATTTATTATTTATATCAAAAAAAAGACAATTCTCGGATAATTTCAATGGTCTCTCCTTCCGAATGGGGTGAAAAATTGCCATATACTTATCTGGCTGCAATTGAACTCTTGTCAGATCATACATGGTCAATAATAGAAAAAGCCGGTGATTTTTGATGGGTTTCAACCTTATGCTTTAATGGTTGTTATCAAATTACATTTAACTTTTTTAGCATGATAGGCTGGCAATTCAGTAATTTTGTACCTAATAATGAAGATTCCGATCCTTTCGAACGCCTTCTAAAAATATTTAAAGAACTTTTGGTACATACGTCCGGTGATGTAGCAGAGGCATTGTCATGGTTAACAGAACTTGATAAGCAGTATAAATTAACGGATAATAATTATGGTATCGCTGACTTTGTTAAAGATCTCATAGAAAAAGGCTTAATTTCTCAACAAACCTCTAATGGAAAACTTGGATATAGCCCAACTACAAAAATGGAAATAGCCTTACGCAGGCAAGCATTAGATGATATTTTTGATCAATTAAAAAAGTCTAAGCAAGGTAATCACTCGACAAAAATGACCGGGCAGGGCGACGAATTTACGTCAGAATTACGACCTTACGAGTTTGGTGACCGATTAGATGGAATTGCTATTTCAGAAACTTTAAAAAATGCTCAAATTAATCATGGCATAGATGATTTCAGACTAACTGAACAAGATTTACAAATTCAGGAAACGCATTACAAAAGCCAGAGTAGCACGGTGCTTATGATAGATATTTCGCACTCTATGATACTTTATGGTGAAGACAGAATAACTCCTGCCAAAAAAGTAGCCATGGCGCTTTCAGAACTTATTATCACCAGATATCCAAAAGATACCCTTGATATTATTGTCTTCGGGGATGATGCATGGAGCATTGAAATTAAGGATTTGCCCTATTTGCAGGTAGGTCCCTATCATACAAATACTGTGGCTGGTTTAGAGTTGGCAATGGATCTGCTCAGAAAACGAAAAAATCCTAATAAGCAGATTATGATGATTACCGACGGAAAACCTACTTGTATTAAAAAAGGCAAAACTTATTATAAAAACAGTTTTGGTTTGGATCGGAAAATACTAAACCGAACCTTGGCATTGGCCGTAAGTTGCCGTAAAATAAATATACCCATTACAACATTTATGATTGCAAAGGATGCCTACCTGGTTAACTTTGTAGATCAATTTACGCAAGCAAATAATGGAAAAGCTTTCTATTCCTCATTAGAAGGGCTAGGTGAATTTATCTTCATGGATTATAAACAAAACAAAAAAAGTCGAAAGAAGTAAGCTTTATTTGCTTACCGGATTTTAATCAACAAAATAGGGTCTCCCAAAAAAAAACTTTCCAATGAAACCCCAGTTTTTTTTTGTAACCCCCCTCAACCAACAACCTGGGAAGGAAAACGAACGAAGAGAAAGGGCCCAACCCCCGCCCCTTACCGGCTTTTCCCCCCGGGGGACCCCGCCTGGGGGGGCGGCCTTTGTATTATGTTTCTTATTCAAAAAAAAGGCAAAAATTAAAAAAAAAAAAAAAGAATACCCAAAGCGTCAAACTGGCAATTTTTAGGGTTGAAAACGCCAAGCGAATTAAAAAAAAAAAAATTTTCCTTTTTTTTTAAATCTTTTTTTCTTTTTTTTTTTCTGCCCTCCCCCCCCCCCCAAAGTCATTTTTTTTTCTTTTCTCCTTTTTTTTTTCCCGCCCTTTCTTTATCCTTTTTTTTTTCCCTTTTTTTTTTTTTTTTCCTTTTTTTAATTATTTTTTTTTTTTACAAAAATTTTTTTTTCCCCCCCTTTTTGCGTTTCCCGGCTTTTTTTTTTTAATTTTATTTTTTTTTTTATTTTTTTTTTAATACAAAATCTGGTTTGGCTTTTGATAATAAAAATTAATACAAAATGACCTACGTCTTCTTTATAGGAGTACTTTTGTTCCTTAGGATTTTAGCTTGCATATTGTTGTCCTTGTATTCAGATCTGCCTACGAGAATCATCATGTCGTTACGGGCATTTACTTCAAACTCCTGTGGTTTTATTTTTTCATTGTCATCAATCATGAGCAAGGTAGCCTTATCGAAATCATAAAAATATTTCCCGGAGCCCTTTTTATCAGAATATTGGCCATAGTCATAAGTCAAATCAGCTTTAAAATCTATCCATTTGCCATCAAGAGAGTCTTTGGTCAATACTTTATTTGTGGTCACAATTGCATCAAAGTGCCATAAATCCTGCTCAATTACATTAAAAAATTTATTATTGGATTCTTTTTTTCTAAATTCCAACACTGAATTCGCCGCAGTTCTCATTTGAGTTATATCCACCAAATGCAATTTTTCTTGATTTAATAAAGCATAAGAATTGCTAATAACCTTTCCTTGATTTCCATCAGTTAAACCAAGTTTACCTTCATTTTTACAAGAGATGACAAAGGAAATAGAAATAATAAAAAATACACTTTGAAAATTCATATTACAGATTTATATTATTAATTTGTGAACTAAAAGGAACACAAATGTAATGCTTGATAGGTTTTTATCATATATAAAGGAACAAAATTTATTTAATAATGAAGATAAAATTCTTTTGGCCGTAAGTGGTGGAATGGATTCTATGGTTTTATTACATTTATTTCAAAAAATGTCATGCCAGTTTATGGTTGCGCATGTAAACCACAATTTACGTGGATTGGAATCACAGGATGATCAATCTTTTGTCGAAAAATACTGTTTTGATCATCAAATAAAATGCTATGTAAATAAAATTGATCCAATCGTTTTTGAAAGCGGGAATTTGCAAGACACTGCAAGAAAAATAAGATATGATTGGTTTGGAAAAATAATGGAAGAAAATCAATTGACTTATATGGCAACCGCTCATCATGCAGATGACGTTTTGGAAACTTTCCTCATCAATCTTATGAGAGGTTCAGGCCTGGATGGTTTAAGTAGCATACAGGCGAAAAATAGCAATATTATAAGACCTTTACTGTTTGCAAATAAGGTCGATATTCAAAATTATATAACTAAATACAATGTTCCTTATAGAGAGGACAGTTCCAATAGCACACAAAAATACCTCAGGAATAAAGTCAGACATACCATCATACCTGCTATGGAGCATTCTGACAACAGGGTTAAAAAAGGTTTGATGCATAGCATCAGACATATTCAATCCTCAAATCAATTATTGAAATGGTTTATTGAAAAAGAAAGGCAAAACTTATGTAATGAGATGGCGAATTCAATTTCCATCAAATTTTCTGACCTTAATGCTTCTCCCTATCCCTTAGAATTGCTTTTTCAATTAATCAAAAAATATGGCTTTAATGAAACTCAATGCATTGAAATGCTAGCCGTTGATCAGCAATCAGGAAACAAATATATCTCGCACACGCACGTGGCATTGAGAGACAGAGATCTATTAATTATTAGACAAATCAATTCCTCCCGTCATCAAAAAGAATTATCCTTTCCCTGCTCTGAGCTGCCTTGCATTATTAACATTAACGGAAGCCAAATCAAAATGGAAAAGGTAGCCTTTAGTAGTCATATCAATTTTCTTTCCAGTGAAATACAATATTTATGTATTGATAAAATCGACAAATCGTCTTTAGTCATTCGCGGACTCAGAAATGGAGATAAATTTGCACCAACCGGTATGAATGGAAAAAAACAAAAATTACAGGATTTTTTAACCAATAATAAAGTCCCTGCTTCTAAAAAAGAAAAAATACTATTGTTAACGGGTTCGGGAGAAATACTCTGTGTTATTGGACATCGTGTTTCTGAATTTGTTAAAGTAAGTCCAGATTCAAAAGAAATATTAAAAATCGTGCTGTCTAATGATGAAGATTATATAGATTGAAATACCTATTCAAACCTAACTTCTGATATAAAAATAATTACTGATGAATAAAGTACCATCCTTAAACAACTTCTTTCCAAGGTCAAACCAAACAGATTTATAATTTAGAGCATTCCGCTTTATAAATAGATCGCCCATGAATTATCAATAAATTTTAATCTTTACATTCAATTTATGAACCGAAATTGCAATGTGATTTAATAAAATAACAAATGGGTTAATTTCCATCCCACATCAGGTAAGCTTTCAAAAATCCATCAATATTACCATCCAAAACAGCATCAGTATTTCTACTTTCAAAGCCAGTTCTGTGATCCTTTACCCGTCGATCATCCAGCACATATGAACGAATCTGAGAGCCCCATTCATTTTTCATCTTCCCTGCTTCAATTTTATTTCGTTCTGTACGTTGTTTTTCAAGCTCTATCTCATAAAGCCTTGACTTAAGCATTTGCATGGCTTTATCCCTATTCATATGTTGTGATCTGGCTTCCTGACATTGTATTGCTATACCGGTTGGCAAGTGTTTTATTCGGACAGCCGTCTCTACTTTATTTACATTCTGCCCGCCCGCGCCTTGTGCTCTAAAAGTATCCCATTCGATATCAGCAGGACTTATTTCTATCTCAATGGTATCATCAATCATGGGGTGAACAAAAACTGATGCAAAAGAGGTCATTCGTTTTCCCTGACTGTTAAATGGACTCACACGCACCAATCTATGTACACCATTTTCTCCTTTGAGCATGCCATATGTATATTCCCCTTCAATCTCTATGGAAACTGATTTTATCCCTGCTACATCACCATCGACTCTGTCAAGTTCTGTTGCTTTAAAATTATTTTTATCAGCCCACATCATAAACATACGATGCAAGATCGATACCCAGTCACATGCTTCAGTCCCACCTGCGCCAGCATTGATCTCAAGGGTAGCACTTAATTGATCTTCAGGTTGATCCAAAGTTGTCCTGAATTCAATGTCATCCAGGTAAGCCAGCATCTCCTTATATTTTTCGTCAACTTCTGCTTCAGTAGCTTCACCTTCTCGTTGAAACTCAAGCAAGACCTCAAGATCATCAGTATGAGATTGTAGAAAAGCAAATTTCTCGACCCACTTCTTATTATCTTTAAGTTCTTTCAAAATGGCTTCTGCCTTTTCTGAATCCTGCCAAAAGGTAGGATCCTGAGACAATTGCTCTTTATCTTCTATTTCTAATTTTCTACGATCGATGTCAAAGATACCTCCTGACCGATGTCAATCGCACTCTGATATCAGCTAACTGTTCAGTAGTCATTGCCCTGCATATTTAAAATGTTAATAAAAAATCCGGAATTTCAGAAAATAAAATTCCGGATTCATTCAAGCTATTATAGAATTACTTAATGTCTTCAAGTTCAACATAAAAAACAAGATCTGACTTTGCAGGAATTGTCGGAGGGCTACCAGCTTCTCCATAAGCCAGTGCAGATGGTATAAATAAAAATGCTTTTGCACCCTTATTTAGCAATGCCAAACCTTCATCCCAGCCTTTTATCACCTGACCTTGACCAAGCGTAAAAGGGAAAGCTTCACCACGTTTAAAAGAATTGTCAAACATAGTACCATCCATTAATGAACCGTAATACTGAACAACAACCTTTGATCCTACAGCGGCAACAGGTCCTTCTCCTTCCTTAACAATATAATACTTTAGGCCGGATGCCGTCGACTTAGTTTCAAGCGTACCTGTCTTGTAATCTGCTAAAGTAGTAGCAAGTAATTCCTCGATGGCAGGAAGTTTTTCCATATTAGCAGCAACTTTGCCTTGTTGTACAGCATTTTGCTCCTCTAAGTATTTTTTGTATTCCTCATCATTTTTAATACCTTTTACTGAAACATCGTAAGTGATAAATTTCATAGACTGTACATCAACAGGTGCATTAGGCATTGAATCAATGGGCATTGTCAAAATAAAATTTTGTCCCACTTTACTTTTTGCTAAAACTTCAATAATAGGATTCGCATCCTTACCTTTAGGAAATTCGGCTGGAATCTGTACGACAGGCATCTGTGGACCTTCTGCCATTTCCTGGAGCACTTTGCCATTGTCACCGGTTATTTTGATAGTAAATAAAACGTAATCATTGGTCTTTGGTGCTTCACCTGTTCCTTCAGTCACGATTTTATAACTATATCCACTTGGCGTAACCGTTGCGTCCGGTTTACACGACACGATTAAAAGGGAAATCATAATTAAAAAGCTTAAAAAATTAAATTTCATGATTTTAAATTTACTTAATGAATTAATATTGTCAAATTATTATTTTAAAAATTTTATGTAATCAATTTAGGAAGATACAAAGGCATAACTTTTTTTACTTTCTCTATGATATCGTTTAGGCTAGCATAAACACCACCTCCTGAAGCATTCTTATGACCTCCTCCATTAAAATATTTTCCAGCAATCTCTTGAACAGAAATGTCACCCTTACTCCTCAGAGATATCTTTATAATTGAGGGTTGTTCTGTTACAAAAGCGGCAACTTTAATATTTTCCATCATGAGCATGTAATTTACAATACCCTCCGTATCACCACGTTGAATATCAAAGTCTGTGTAATCCTTTCTTGTTAACCACATTATGCCGACGCCATAATCTTTCATAATTTCCATTCTGTTTGCAAGACAGTGTCCAAGAAGTCTTAAATGTTTCTCCTTCTGAGAATTAAAAATTTTATCTGCTAATTTATAATCGTCAACGCCAAGCATTTTTAGTTCACCAGCCACTACATACGTGTAAGGTCTTGTACCGTAACGAAAAGAACCCGTATCAGTCACCAATCCTGTAAACAGACATTCCCCAATTTCCGGGTCTATCATGGCTTTATCCCCCAACTGATCAATCACTTTAAAAACCAATTCACAAGTACTACTTGCTCCAGTATCAGAAAATTCAATATCAGTAAACGGCTCCGGATCTAAATGGTGATCTATTAAAACTTTTTTTGCTTTACTAAATTGAATATTTTCACCTAACTTATCTACCCTGTCCAAGCCATTAAAATCAAGACAAAATATGATGTCTGCATTCTCAATGGCTTTTCTGGCTACATTATGGTCAAGATCAAAAATAATGACCTTATCCACGTTCTTCATATATCCATAGCTAAGGGGATATTCACTTGGGAATATTACCTTAATATTATGACCTAGTTTATGGAGATACCCACCCAAGCCTAAGGAGGAACCCATTGCGTCGCCATCAGGATTTCTGTGTGTTATTATAGCAATTTCCTTCGGAAAAGATAATAATTGTTTTAACTTTTGGATTTCTTCTGACATAATGGGCGCAAAAGTCTACATAAAATCGCAGATGTCAAAATTAATTTCTGTTTTTTCTGTCTAAATGAAATATGATTTCATACTTTTGTGCCGTTTTTAAGAAATCATTTTAAAATTAATATCAAATGTCAGGAAACAGAACGTTTACAATGATCAAACCTGATGCTGTGGGCTCAGGGTATATCGGTGCAATCTTAGCTCAGATAAATGAAGCCGGATTTAAAATCATAGCAATGAAGTACACTAAACTATCTGCCGAAAAAGCCGGTGAGTTTTACGCCGTGCACAGTGCCAGACCCTTTTATGGAGAATTAGTTGAATTTATGTCATCAGGTCCTATCGTTGCCGCAATTCTGGAAAAAGATAATGCTGTTGATGATTTTAGAAAATTAATTGGAGCAACTAACCCTGCTGATGCAGCACCCGGCACCATTAGAGCAAAATTTGCAAAAAATATTGGTGAAAATGCTGTTCATGGATCTGATAGTGATGAAAATGCTGCCATAGAGGCTTCTTTCCATTTTGCAGGAACAGAAATTTTTGTTTAATATTTTTTCGGAATTATTTCGGAAATAAAAAGATTTACAGACTTTATATGCTTAAATTTGCATGTTATTGTTTTTGAAAGAAACATTGTCTATATATAAACTGTAATCTTTTGTTGAGATTAATACTAAGGCTTTGGGAGTTTCTCGGAGCCTTTTTAATTTTAAGCTTTTTTACAAGATAATTAAACGATATATAAGAATAAAACGTTCTATTTTTACAAAAATCTTATTATGAAGTATATTTTTATTTTCCTGTTTCCAATTATTGCATTTTCAACAGGTAATCCTTCAATAAAAATTGGACTTTTAAAATACGGCGGAGGTGGCGACTGGTATGCCAACCCAACTTCACTTGTTAATTTAGCAGGATTTTGTAATAAATTTATGTTTACCAACATTGATCCTGAATATGCCATTGTAGATGTAGGCAGTGTGGAATTATTTAATTATCCGCTCATTCATATGACAGGTCATGGCAATGTTGTTTTTTCGGATGCTGATGCTGAAAATCTCAGAGCTTATCTGATCGCAGGTGGTTTTTTGCACATTGATGATAATTATGGTATGGATCCTTTTGTAAGATTGGCTATGAAAAAAGTATTCCCCGAATTAAGTTTTATTGAATTACCTTTTAATCATCCGATTTATAATCAGAAATATCGGTTTGAAAATGGTTTGCCTAAAATTCACAAACACGATGATAAGGCTGCTCAAGGTTTTGGTTTGTTTTGGGAGGGAAGACTGATTTGTTTTTATACATATGAGTGCGACCTTGGAGATGGATGGGAAGATGCTGAAGTGCATAAAGATTCTGAAGAAGTCAGGATTAAAGCGTTAAGAATGGGCGCCAATATAGTTCAATATGTCTTTGAAAATTAATTATTATTTAATTTATAAAAAAACATTGTGCCATGCAATCATACTCATTGGTTCCATCCATAAAAAATATCAGCAATCGTACATCAAGTAATTTTTTTCTGATTGCCGGACCATGTGCCATTGAATCTGAAATCATGGCTATGAATATTGCTGAAAAGGTAAAAGAATTACAGCTGACCACAAAATACCTTTTATTTTTAAAGGTTCCTACAGAAAGGCTAATCGGTCTTCTATCCATTCATTTACTGGAATTGGTGATGAAAAAGCACTAAAGATATTAAGAAAAGTGGCCGAAACATTTGACCTTCCTGTGACAACTGACATTCATGCAGACGAAGAAGCAGATATGGCTGCCGAGTATGTGGATATCCTCCAGATACCAGCATTTCTTTGCAGACAAACTTCATTAATAAAAGCGGCTGCTGATACAGGCAAGATTGTTAATATTAAAAAAGGTCAGTTTATGAGTGCCGAATCCATGCAACATGCTGTTCAGAAAGTCAGAGAATGCAATAATGAAAAAGTGCTGCTTACCGAGCGGGGCAATACATTTGGATATCAGGATTTGATTGTGGACTATAGGGGCATTCCCCAGATGCAGTCATTCGGAGTGCCTGTAATAATGGACTGTACACACTCACTCCAACAACCTAATCAGTCATCAGGTATTACAGGCGGGAAACCTACTTTGATCTCGACTATCGCCAAGGCAGCCATTGCGGTAGGAACAGATGGCTTATTTATTGAAACACACCCCAATCCATCAGAAGCAAAATCAGATGGTGCCAATATGTTGCCTCTGGATCAACTGGAAGCCTTGCTTATAAAACTGGTTGCAATCAGACAGGCAATTCTTTAATGGTTCTCTGTGCTAATTTATTTTTGTGTCAACTTATATTTTAATTAATCTTATTTGTTTCTAACATATTATATACAAAATGAACATCTTAAAAATTATTTGTGTCCTATGCTTTTTTTTCTTTTTGCAAATAGTCAAAAGGTGCATAAAAAAATGTTCAACTATTATCAGAAAAGAAAACTGTCATAGTATATACATCCGCAGATAGTACCAAATTAAGATTAACCCAAACAGATAAACTGGATTTTGTTCCATCGGGTCAACCTTTGGAAACTGAGATTTCAATTTTTGTGGAACCCGGTAAAACATTTCAAACCTTCATGGGTATTGGTGGAGCAATTACTGATGCCAGTGCAGAAGTTTTTGGTAAAATGTCAAAAAATAAACAAGAAGAATTTTTAAATGCTTATTTCAGTAAAGAAAAAGGAATAGGCTATTCATTAATAAGAACCACTATTCACAGCAGTGATTTTAGTTCCGGAAGTTATACTTATGTAGATGAAGGAGACAAGAATTTAAGCACTTTCAATATTAACCATGATAAAAAATTTAAAATTCCTTTAATAAAAAAGGCAATCGAAACATCAGGCGGAAAATTGACGCTATATGCAAGTCCCTGGAGTCCGCCAGCCTTTATGAAAACCAATAACAATATGCTGAATGGAGGTAAATTACTACCTGAATTCTATCAATCATGGGCCAATTATTACGTCAAGTTTATTAAAAGTTATCAACAAGAAGGAATTCCTGTCTGGGGCATTACCATTCAAAACGAGCCTATGGCTGTTCAACGATGGGAATCCTGTATTTACACTGCCGAAGAAGAACGTGATTTTTTAAAAAACTACCTTGGACCGACCTTAAAAAAAGCAGGATTAGGCAATACTAAAATTACAGCATGGGATCATAACCGGGACTTGATAAATCATCGGGCCAACACCATTCTTAATGATCCTAAAGCAAGTAAATATGTTTGGGGAATAGGTTTTCACTGGTACGAAAATTGGAGTGGTGGCGAACCGATGTTTGAAAATATACGAAAGGTTTATGAGATGTATCCTGATAAAAACTTGCTTTTCACGGAAGGCTGCAATGAACGTTTTAATGCAGAAAAATACCAACTTTGGAAAAATGGAGAACGATATGGAAAATCCATGATTAATGATTTTAATAATGGAACTGTTGGCTGGACGGATTGGAATATACTTCTGGATGAAACCGGAGGGCCAAATCACGTAGGTAATTTTTGTTTTGCACCCATACATAGTGACACGAAATCAGGGGAATTAATTTATACACCTTCATATTATTTTATTGGACACTTTTCTAAATTTATTGAAAAAGGAGCTAAAAGAATCAGCAGTAATTCCAGCCGTAGCCAGTTATTAACTACTTCTTTCCTTAATAATTCAGGCAAAATAGTAACCATCGTAATGAATCAAAGTAATGATAAAATAAAATACAAATTGCACGTAAAAACCGATGCAGTTGATGTTTCAATTTTGCCTCACGCAATCCAGACATTAATATATTAAACCACTTAGCCTCAATAATATTTTTAGTTTGGTCTCCTCTTATATTGCTAGTATCCGACATCTAGTCGCAAGCTGTCTTAATACTGTTTTTGGTTCTATTGATCAAAAGATTGTATTTAGCCTTAGAATATATTTTTTAAATAAAAAAAGAGAGATCAGACAATGCTGAACTCTCTCTTTATGTCGGGGCGGCAGGATTCGAACCTGCGGCCTCCTGGTCCCAAACCAGGCGCGATAACCGAACTTCGCCACGCCCCGATTTATATTTTCAAGTTTATGTGTTAACTGTCTAAACAGCGGTGGAGGGGGGATTCGAACCCCCGGTACCGTTACCAGTACGACAGTTTAGCAAACTGTTGGTTTAAGCCGCTCACCCACCCCACCAGTGAGAACATTACATAAACATTTCTCGTTTTTTGAATGGTTTTTTAATAACGTTAATATGTAAAATATTATAAAAAACCTACTTTTCTTTTAAAGCGACGCAAAGATATAACTATGAAATTTATTAACCAAGTAGAAAGGTATTTTATTTAAAATAAAAGTTTAAATAGTTCATATTCAACATCTTATAATTTATAAAAAAAGTGGGACATACTGGGCTCGAACCAGTGACCCCTACCTTGTCGAGGTAGTGCTCTGAACCAACTGAGCTAATATCCCTTTAATTATTATAACATTTGCAATTCAGCCATTAACTGCTCCGGTGTCTTGTAACCCGGAGATACATTTATTGGTTCCAATTTTTCGTTCAGATAAACCAATGTTGGATAACTTAATCGTCCCTGAAGCAATTCCACACCTAAAGCATTTACGCCATTTCTACCCATTGCTTCCCAATTATAAACTTTCCCACGATAATTTACTTGTTCTTTTTGCTCTGCATTAAACTTCACAACATGAAAATTATCATTTAAATATTTTATTAGTGCCGGATCGGTAAATGTCTTTTTATCCATTACTTTGCACCAACCACACCAATCTGTATACACATCTACCAGAAATTTTTTTTTGCTGCCAGCTTTACTTATATCAGAAGCCTGCTCCACACTAAGCCATGTTAATTGACCATCTTTGGTCTCATAAGATCCTGAATTTTTACACCCAAAACCAAAAAACAGCAATAAAGATACTATAAGGATGTAACGCATGATAAGGCAATTATTATTAACGTGGTGCAAAGATAAACAAATATTAAAAAACTATAATGTAGTTTTTAATATTTTATATACTCACCAAAGTTGTTTGTACTTTTTTTACTAAAGCATTAACCTTATCCTTGAAGAGCAAATCAGTGTCCATCATATCCTGAACAGTCTTTAATGAATGAATAACCGTGCTATGATCACGACCACCAAATGAATCCCCAATCATTTTCAAGGAGCTATTTGTATATGTTTTGGCCAGATACATAGACAATTGTCTTGCCATAACCACACTCCTCAATCTTGTTTTGCTATGCAATTTTTCAACAGGTACATCGAAATGTTTCGCAACAAGCAATTTTATATTTTCAACTGAGATTTCTTTGTCAACCTGAGATACAAACTGTCTGATTACATCCTTCACCAGTTTCATATCAATGATTCTTTTATTTAAAGTCGATTGCGCAACCAATGAAATGACAACTCCTTCGAGCTCTCTAATATTATTTTTAATATGGCTACATATGTATTCTTTGATCTCTCGTGTTAATTCCAGTCCTTCTTTAGCTGTTTTCATTTCCAGAATACGCATCCTGGTTTCAAAATCCGGTATTTTAAATCGGCTACTAAGCCCCATTTAAATCTGGATATCAATCTGGCTTCAACATCTACTAAATCTTTAGGTGATCTGTCTGATGTGAGTATAATCTGCTTGCCGGTTTGGTGTAACTGATTAAAGATATTAAAAAATATTTCCTGCGTTTTTGGCCTGTTGGAAAGGAATTGAATATCATCAATTATCAGTACGTCAATCATTTGATAAAAATTCATAAAATCATTTACTGCGTTGCTTTTTATGGCTTGAATGACCTGATTCGTAAATTTTTCTGTAGTCACATAAAGTACATGTTTGTCCGGGTATTTTGCCAATATTTCATTCCCAATAGCTTGAGATAAATGGGTTTTGCCTAAGCCAACATCACCGTAAATAACTAATGGGTTGAAAGCTGTGCCTCCCGGCTTTTTTGCAATAGCTAATCCTGCAGATCCAGGAAATTTGTTGCAATCACCATCAACAAAATTTTCAAATGTGTAAATCGAATTAAGTTGTGAATCAATTTTCATGCGTTTGATTCCAGGTATCACAAAAGGGTTCAGGAATTTAGCCTCTTCCTGTTCAACTTTATTTTGTATAACCGGAACGGCTGTAGTACTACTTATTTTTCTATGATTTTCAACAAGAATATTATATTCAAGTCGCCCGTTATATCCTAATTCCTGTTTTACAGCTTTCTTAAGAATATCTACATAGTGTTCTTCAAGCCACTCATAAAAAAATTTATTCGGTACCTGAATCGTCAACACGTCGGCAGTCAATTTTACAACTTTTATTGGTTCAAACCAAGTTTTAAACGGTTGAGCATCTATACTTTTTTTTATGATATTGAGACAGTTATTCCATACAATCACGTGATCCTTTATCATCATCTTCATTAAACTTAATTATATCAAAAAATTTTAATCTTTCCCGCCGATTGGGCATTTATTCAAAAAAAACGGCTTCACTTAATCTACATCGATGAAGGATAATAAGGTTGGGAGTGATGCAAATGTCATTATTTTTATTTGATAAAAAAAGTTAATCGTCGATAATTTTTTCTATTTTTTTTTCCTGGTGAAAATACCCAATTAAACAAAATAAATATGATATTATTTAATGTATAGTAATCTGTAAACCTTGAATTTTAAATCTATAATATTATTGTAATCAATAAACTGCTGATAAATGTTTTGATATTATCTTAGGTTCCAACCATCAAATTTTTACAGGTTACGCACAACCCTTTTTTATTTCTTTCGAAAAAAACATCCAGCCTGCCCAAGATTATGCCTGCCCATCCAACTTGATTGATCAGTACAGGTTTATTGGCAATATTAAGCATTCTTTCAGGCTCCTTCATAAATGTATGCGTATGTCCTCCTATGATAAGGTCAATATTGGAGGTACCCGCAGCCAATACCCTATCTGATATTTTATTTTCGTCATATTTATAACCCAGATGAGATAAACAAATCACAAAATCGCATTTTTCTTCTTCCCTTAGGTATGTACTATATTTATTCGCAGCCTCGATCGGATTAGAATAAATAGTGTTTTTATAAAGAGCATCAGGCACCAAACCTTTTAACTCGATTCCAATACCAAAAACCCCAATTTTGATATCACCCTTTTTAAATATTTTATATGGTTGAGTTTTTCCATTCAACACCGTATCATTAAAATCGTAGTTTGTAATAAGTAAAGGAAAATTAGCATGTTTAAGCTGATGTTCAAGACCATCAATCCCCCCATCAAAATCGTGATTACCTATAGTCGCTGCGTCATATCCCAGTTCAGACATTAGCTTTAATTCAAGTTCACCACCAAAAAAATTAAAATATGGTGTTCCCTGAAAAATATCGCCTGCATCAAGCAGCAATACATTTTTTTGTTCTTCGCGCACTCTTTTTATTAAAGTGGCCCGTTTTGCAACGCCTCCCAATCCTTCATTCTTTCCACCATCCATTGGGAATGGCTCTATCCTGCTGTGTACATCATTCGTATGGAGTATGGTTAGCCTTGTGATATCGGGCCCGCCAGGTAAGGCCATAAGCGGAAAAGCACCAGTTGATAAGATAAAACCGGTGAATGCAGTATCTCTAATAAACACTCTTCTATTCATGATTAATCCTTTATTCTGATTGAATTGTCAGCTTTAATGTGTTCACCTTTGGCATATGTTCTTCTTAAATGAGTAATAATGAGATCCCTGATAAATTTACCGGTATTATTAGTTTTATTATTTTTCAAAAATGTCAGATTGTCTCCTCCATTTGCCAAATAATCCGGTATGGCTACCATATAAGTTTTAGTTGTATCCAAAGCTTGATTTTTTATTTTTATATTGGTAGCTTTACCATAACCAATATCCATTTTTATAGTATGACTAATAGGCCACCCACCTGATTCTGCAATTTTATCAAATAAGAGCTGAATTTTGTCCCCTTTAATTTCCTGGACGTATATAATATTATCAAAAGGCATCAATTCATACACCTTGCCAACCGTAATATTGCCCTTTGATAATGCTGGAATACGAATGCCCCCGTAATTTTGAAGTGCAAAATCAATACTATCAGAAACCAGTTTCTGTGTCTCCATAAGCAAGACATCAGCAAACCAATTGGTAAGTTTTGAGTTTGGCTTCCCTTTGACCATTTCTTCATCATTAATACCTATTACCTCATTCATTGTCTTATCAAGTTGATTCTTGAAAGGTTCAATAATTGTCGCGATCTTGGTGTCTACCGGAAATGAAGCCTTTTCTATTCTGTAATTCCTTGTTTGAACATCAGAAAGATGATTCACTTTGGCACAGGAGCAAATGATTGCAGCTATACATATCGCAATAAGAGAAAATTGGCTTTTATGCATTGAAATGGTCATAATAATAATTCTGCTTCATTTTTAACTGCTGATTTAGCAAAACCTACCGGATCCATATTTCTATTTAACATTTCTTGATTTAAGTGATGTAAAAATGCTTCATTGGAATCACCTTCACATTTAGAAATAATGTCCTGCATTTGATCTTTTGCCAGCTTTATAATTTTCCACAGATTTTCGCTTACATATACCTGTTGAGAAATATTGTGTTCGTATTCCTGTTGAATGGCAATTAACATAGCAATCCTAAGTTCCTTAACACCCATTTCAGCATTAACAAGTCTGTAACTAAGATTGTCAAGGGATATTCGTTCACAGAATAACATAAGCCTTTCATAAGCTTGCAATTTTAATGGCAGGATATCTTTACTTTGATTTTGTCGAAACTTTAAAACTTCAAGTTGGTATTGCTGATTTAAAAAATTACGAAAAAGAAAAAAAACGGTCGCAAATACTACCAAAGCGGGAACAGAATATTTTACCAATTCAATAAAACTATATATCATTTAATCTCAGATTTATTACTTAAATTGTGTTTACGGAATACTTTTACAGAACTAAATGGAGCGTTAAAACGTTTAAAATACCAAATATTAAACATTTATCAGAGAATTGGAAAAAAACTTCTTTAATTTTGTGATAAATTTAAATTAATTATAAATGTCATCAGATACTTTAACAAAAATACAGCCAGTAACATTAACCTCAGGAGCTATTCAACAGTTAAAAAGGATACACCAGGAGCAAAACTTAACTTCTGATCATGGTCTTCGTATTGGGGTTAAAGGTGGCGGTTGCTCCGGATTTAGTTATGTCCTGGGATTTGATGTCCAAAAAGAAAAAGATGAAATCCATGAGATTGAAGGCTTTAAAGTTTTTATGGAAAAATCACATGCCATATATCTTCTGGGCATGGAAATAGATTGGGTAGATGGACTTAGCAACAGAGGATTTACTTTTAGTAATCCAAATGCAAAATCTACATGTGGATGCGGAACATCTTTTTCGGCTTGATCAATGTGAAGAATGAACCAAAATCTTGATCCTTCCCAGGCAAATTTCAAGCCTGAAGACAAACAAGTTGAAAAAGCCTTAAGACCAAAAGGGTTGGATGATTTCAGCGGGCAACCAAAAATCGTTGAAAATTTAAGTATTTTTATTCAGGCAGCCAAGATGCGTGAAGAAGCGTTGGATCATGTTTTATTACATGGCCCGCCAGGATTAGGCAAAACTACATTATCTTTTATTATAGCAAATGAACTGGATACCAATCTCAAGATTACATCAGGTCCGGTACTTGAAAAACCGGGAGATTTAGCCGGGCTTTTGACAAGTCTGGAAGAAGGAGATGTTCTTTTTATTGATGAAATTCACAGACTTAACAACGTCGTTGAAGAATACCTGTATTCAGCCATGGAGGATTATAGAATTGATATAATGATAGATACCGGCCCAAATGCAAGAAGTATTCAAATAAACTTAAACCCTTTCACACTTGTAGGAGCTACTACTAGAATGGGACTTTTGACTGCGCCTATGCGGGCGAGATTCGGAATATCATTTTTATTGGATTATTATGATGTTGCTACATTAAAAAAAATCATTTTCAGATCTGCCAGTATATTAAATGTCACTATTGATGATACCGGTGCCAGTGAAATTGCTAAACGGAGTCGCGGAACACCAAGGATAGCTAACGCACTTCTAAGGCGAATAAGAGATTTTGCACAAATTAAGGGCAACGGCAATATTGATAATGAAATTGCCAGATTTGGGCTTGATGCCTTAAACGTGGACGAGAGCGGTCTTGATGAGATGGATAATCGAATTCTAAGCACCATCATTGACAAGTTTAAAGGTGGACCAGTCGGGATAAGCACTATTGCCACGGCAGTGGGTGAAGAATCAGGAACGATTGAGGAAGTCCACGAACCTTTCCTGATTATGGAAGGCTATATACAACGAACTCCAAGAGGAAGGGAAGCCACGGCCAAGGCTTACAAACATATTGGCAGAATCCCTCCAAATGTAACTGGTACATTGTTTTCTTAAGTTCATTTTGTGTTCATAATACAAATCAATATTCATTTTATGTTTATTGAACACCTCATTCAATTATTAATGATCAGCACTCCGGAATCCTATGGTCTTTTTTTGAATGACTTCGTCTTTTCTTATATGTGAAATTGAAGCAATGTCGTCGGGTAAAATGATAAATGATTGATTCTTTTTACGTTCGGTGAAAGGGACATCTGAAATTCTTATATTTTGATTTTTTATTACTTCCATAACCATTTTTCTGACAGTACGTGCATTACCAAAGTACTTATCCCGTTTTTTATATACATCCAACATATGTAATTGGAGCTCCATACTTGCTTTGACCGACAACTTATATCCTTCGTCTACAAACATTTTGGATGCAATTTCTTCCAATTGACGAGGCGTGTAATCATTAAATATTAGTGTTTTATCAAATCGTGAACTAAGTCCCGGATTTGCTTTTAAAAAAGTTTCCATATTATCAGGATAGCCGGCAACAAAGACAAAAAACAGTCCACGCAAGTCTTCCATTCGTTTTAGAATAGTTTGTATAGCTTCATTCCCAAAATCACCTTGCAAGCCATTAAAATTGCTCAGCGCATATGCTTCATCAATAAAAAGTATACCACCAATTGCTTCATCTATTTTTTCGGCAGTTTTATGGCAGTTTGCCCTACATAGCCTGCAACCAGACCTTGTCTATCCGTCTCTACAATATGTCCTCGTTCCAGAATACCAAGTGCCCGATAAATTTTGGCCAGGATTCTTGCCACTGTTGTTTTTCCGGTACCTGGATTTCCTATAAAAACTGTATGTAATGAAAAATTTGCAAGGACATTTTTTCCTGTTTCACGATAATACCTTACAACGCTAACCATTTCATTGATTTGAGATTTTATATTATCTATTCCAATTAATTGGTTAAGTTCTCTGATTGCCTCACTTAGGAACAACTCATCAATAGGAATATCCGCAATTTTAAGTAAAGTAACAGGTTTTAGAGATATAACGTCAGGTAGTTGAATTTCCATCAGTTCATCTTTTGAAAGACGTGAAGGGTTTTTTCTTGACATGACTCTAAGTGCCATATTAAGTTTTGCCCTATCCAATAAATCCTGAACATATCTGGCATTACCGAAACTTTTATCTCGTTCTCTATATGCTGTGGTGATTATTTCTTTTATAAGATCAAAACTTTCTTTGGTAAAGGCAATTTCTCTTTGTTTTGCAGATACTTCGGCTATTTCGATCAATTCTTGAGGTAAGTAATCCTGAAATTCAAAAAAGTGTTTAAATCTGGATTTAAGACCAGGATTTGAATGAATAAAATGTTTCATTTCCTTGGGATAACCTGCCACTATTACCGCCAAATCACCTTTCCCATTGGACAATTCTTTGACTAATATTTCAATGACCTCTCTTCCAAAATCTTTTGAATCGTCATTTAATCTTGACAAAGCATAAGCTTCGTCAATAAATAGAACACCGCCCCTGGCTCTTTCGATAGCTTCTTTGGTTTTTGGAGCGGTCTGCCCTATATACTCACCTACAAGATCTACCCTATCCACTTCAACAACATGCCCTTTTGATAGGAGACCCATATTTTTATATATCTGCCCCATCATTTTAGCTACTGTAGTTTTACCTGTCCCCGGATTGCCTGTAAATACCGAATGTACGTTAATTCTCTCCTGTTCTTTGAAACCCTTAACCTTCCTAAGTTTTAAAAATTCGATATATTTGGCATGTTCCTTTACTTTCTGTTTGATATCATTCAGACCTATCAGAGCCTGCATGGCATCGAAAACTTCCTGATAACTTTGGGTCAAAACATCTTCCTGCAATAAATATTCGGATGTCTTGCCTGGCAATTGAATAGCAGAAAGCCCTTCAACAAAAACGTTTCCTACTTCAAAATAAACAACAGCCAATAATTTTTCCATAAAAACAACTTCTATGCTATACATACCTTGTTTCCACGAACCTTTTGTATTGGCACCCCAACCAGCAGTTATTTTTATAACAGAGTCGTCTTTTTTAACATTGTGCAATCTAATGACCTGACCTTTTAACTCTCTACTTTCGTTATAAAATTTTATAAACAACTCACAATGCCAATGATCTTCATTAATTTTATTTTCGAGGGTTATCTCAGCATATATATATCTGGCTTCCTCGTGAGAAAAAGCAGTCATATATGTACGGTCTTCTTCAAGAACATCATCATACTGACCTTCATATAGCTTTAAAGATTGTATTGCTGTGTAAGGATTTTCATTTGTGGTCATAGAAAAGTCACCAACATCTTCAACATAAAAATATTTGGTTGAGATTTTTTCACCGTCGATCCAAGCCTCCCAATAATAAGTACCTTTTTTCCAAAATGACCCTTCCTTTTTATTTCCCCATCCCTCACGTATAAAAACTATATGATCAAATTTACTGACCTTCTTTTTGAAAGTTAAATTACAAACCTGCTTTTTGTTGTTTTTTATTTCATAACATTTTAATTCAATATCTACCTCCCAAATATCCTGATCAAATAGTTTGTTATAAAACGAAAGTTCTGCATATATGTACGTAGTATCAAATCTGTCAAAAACCTGACGATACTTTTTTTTATTATCAGCCAGCCATTCAGTGGAAGAATATACCCTTAATTCTTTAAATTTAAAATTTTTATTGTCAGTATTTGATATATGGTCTTCCATCCACTATTTTATGTGGATACGAATATAGGGATTATTTACGTATCATCCAAAAAAAAAATGGAATAATCAAATAAAAAGAGTCGATAGTATATCTTTTATGCAAAAGATATTTACATTATAAAGTGACTTATAATGTTACTTAATTTTGAAGGCTTTTTTGATTTTATCTACGTAATCCAGTTTCTCCCAGGTAAAGGTTTCAACGTTAATTACTTTTACTGTGCCCGATCCATCTTTAAAGCTTACATCTTTTACTTCAGGAGTCCGGCCCATATGACCATAAGCCGCTGCATCAGAATAAATAGGTGAGCGAAGTTTCAAACGCTTTTCAATAGCGTAAGGCCGCATATCAAAGAGTTCATAAATCAATTGTGCAATCACCCCGTCTTTCATATTTACTTTGGCCGTTCCGTATGTATTAACATAAATATTTGTTGGTTTGGCTACGCCGATGGCATAAGAAACCTGCACCAATACTTCGCTGCACAAGCCTGCAGCCACCATATTTTTTGCTATATGCCTTGTAGCATAAGCAGCTGATCTGTCAACCTTACTAGGGTCTTTACCTGAAAATGCTCCTCCGCCATGAGCTCCCTTACCACCATAAGTATCAACGATTATCTTTCGACCTGTCAGACCGGTATCTCCATGTGGACCGCCAATTACAAATTTACCTGTGGGATTTACGTGATATATTATATGATCTGTAAACAATTTTTGTAAGTCCTTTTTTAAGGATTTTTTTACTATTGGAATAACAATGTTAATAATGTCCTGCTTTATCAGATGCAACATTTCAGCGTCTTCATCAAAATCGTCATGTTGTGTCGAAACAACAATACTATCTATCCTGATAGGTTGATTGTCATCAGAATATTCGATCGTCACCTGAGATTTTGAGTCAGGTCGCAAATATTTCATTTTTCTTCCGTCTTTTCTGATCTCTGCCAATACCTGAAGAATCTTGTGAGACAAATCCAAGGCCAATGGCATGTAATTATCAGTTTCACTTGTTGCATACCCGAACATCATACCCTGATCTCCTGCACCCTGATCTTCTTTATTGGCGCGTTCTACGCCTTGATTTATATCCGGTGACTGCTCATGAATGGCAGACAATATTCCACATGAATTTGCTTCAAACATGTACTCGGATTTTGTATAACCTATTTTCCTGATAACATCCCGGGCAATTTGTTGCACATCAAGATATGTTTTTGATTTTACTTCGCCGGCCAATATAACCTGACCTGTAGTAACAAGGGTTTCACAAGCAATTTTAGAATTCGGATCAAAAGCTAAAAAATGGTCAACCAAAGAATCAGAAATCTGATCAGCAACTTTATCAGGATGTCCTTCAGATACTGATTCGGACGTAAATAAATAGGGCATTTTTAATATTTTGAATGTTCAATAATATCTATTAATAAAAGGAAGTGCAAAAGTAATGATTCTTAAATATCATCACCAAGTTATAACTGATATATTTTATACATTGCATCAATAATACAGAAGAAATTGTATATTTTTAATTAAAACTCAAAAATATTTATCAAATAAATAGGCTTTTATACTATAATACACTATTTAATTTTGCAATCCAATAATTTATTTCCTTCCAGAATTCCTTCCAGGTGATCACCAATACTAATTTTCGCTACTCCAGCTGGTGTACCTGTAAATAATAAATCTCCTTGCTGGAGTGTAAAATATTTTGACACATAAGATATTAAGTAATCAAAGTCAAAAATAAGGTCTTTCGTATCTCCTTGCTGAACAATTTTATCATTTTGTTTCATCTGAAATTTTATGGAATCTAAGTCTACCTCTGTGACGGGAATAAACTTACCAATTGCAGCTGAATAATCAAATGACTTAGCTATTTCCCAAGGGTGTCCTTTATCTTTGCATTGATCCTGCAAATCCCTAGCGGTAAAATCTATGCCCAGTCCTATCTGATCATAATATGCAGAGGCAAATTTTTGGTCGATCTGCTTACCATTTTTTGATATCTTAAGGACAACTTCAAGTTCATAATGAATATTATTACTGAAATCCGGATGATAAAAAGGTTTATTGTCTGTCAATAAAGCTGTTGCAGGCTTCATAAATATTAATGGGACCTCTGGAAGAGGATTATTTAATTCCAGAGCATGATCTCTGTAGTTCCTTCCGATACAAAATATTTTCATTGTCCAGTATGCATTAATTAAATATTAATAAAAAGCCATTTCATTTCAAATTAATCAACCCAATCGGCCATAAATAAATTGGTATCCCTGGTTCCTCCATTATTTCTATTTGAAGCAAAAATAATTTTTTTGCCGTCATAAGAAAACATTGGGAATGAATCAAAGGTCTTGTCAAATGTTATTTGTTCCAGCCCGGATCCATCAATATTAATCGTATAAAGGTTAAACTGATAGCCGCGCGGTGCTGCATAATTGGAGGAGAATATGACTTTATCCCCACGATGCAGAAAATAAGGTGCCCAATTTGCTTTACCTAAATTTGTAAGTTGTCTTAATCCCGAACCATCTACATTGCATATATAAAGCTCCATACTAGTTGGCATAACCTGATTAAGCGCTAAAAGTTCTTTATATACTTTGACATCTTCCGGAGTCTTAGGTCTTGATGCCCTAAAAATCAATTTGGTTCCGTCAGGAGAAAAAAGCACCTCCATCATATCCAAGTTGACTGGTCACTTGTTTAACATTCGAACCATCAATATTCATTGTGTATAATTCCAAATCGCCACTTCGCATAGATGTAAAAACTATTTTATCACCCTTAGGCGAAACGGTAGCTTCGGCATCATATCCAGGTGAGTCTGTTAATTTTTTAATGATTTTTCCATTCAAATCACCATGATAAATATCAAAAGTTTCATATACAGGCCAAATATATTTTCCGTCTGTTCGTCGCTCAGGTACATGAGGACATGCTGCATTGGCCTCATGTGTAGAAGCGTAAATCACACTTTTATTTCCCGGCATAAAAAAACTACAGGTTGTCCTGCCTTCTCCTGTACTCAAAAGTGGTGGAGGTGCTTGGCGTCGCTCCCATTTTTGTAAATCAAAATAATAAATCTGATCACAAGAAGCTCCCCACATTTTATTGGTTGCCTGAAAAACGACTTTTTTATTGTCAAAACTCCAGTAAGCTTCTGCATTATCTCCGCCAAAAGTTAATTGTTTTACATTCCTAAGATGTTTTTCCTGAGGAAAACGAAGCGAATCCTGTCCTTCAGCAAGTGTACTATTCAGTATATTATTCTTATTAATATGACATGAACTTATTAAAAATATTGTAATAAACAAATAGCATAAAAATCTAAACATTTGTCGTATCATTATTAAGATATTAAAAAGTGCAAAAGTAGGACTATTTAGGATTACAACAATCAGAAAATTGCAAATTAATCTAATCAATAATCAAAGCACTCATCTTATTTCTTACTTTTGTCTTCAATTAATAAATCTTTAATCAAAATGAAATCGAAACAAATTTATTTCTGCATTTATATACTAAGCTTATTAATAGTTACTTCCTGCAGTAAAAAAACTTCTTTCCCACTGGGAGTACAGCAACAAAAGCTAACAATGGATATTCAAACATTGTCGGCTGATGATATGGAAGGTCGCGAAACCGGTACAGAAGGTGAAATAAAAGCCGGAGAATTTATTGCCGGGAGATTTAAAGAAATAGGTTTGTTGCCTGCAGGCGATGACGAAACTTATTTTCAAGGATTTTCAAAAAAGAAAAACGGAAACCCACATGGTGAGGAAACATCAACTACGGGTACTGAAATAAAGGGAAAAAATGTAATCGGATATATTGACAATGGTTCCGAAAATATTGTTGTCATAGGTGGGCATTATGATCACCTTGGATACGGTAGCGAAGGGTCACTATATGTAGGCGATCCGGCCATCCATAATGGAGCGGACGATAATTCAAGTGGTGTTGCCGGAGTATTATTTTTGGCTGAAACAATTAAAATTTCAGGTTTAAAAAATCACAACTACATGTTTATTTGTTTTTCAGGAGAAGAAAAGGGGCTTTGGGGTTCAAACTATTTTATAAATCACACATCTCTGAAAAATAAAATTAGTTACATGATTAATATGGATATGATCGGCAGATTAAATGCTGACCGCAAATTGGCTGTGAGTGGAATTGGCACATCCCCAATATTTGAATCTACGATTGACGACATAAAAACACCAAAATTTAATTTCAAAAAAGATCTGTCCGGTATGGGGCCTTCTGACCATGCATCCTTTTATAATGCTGAGGTACCTGTGCTTGCCTTTTTTACTGGACAACATAGTGATTATCACAAACCGAGTGATGACGCTCATTTAATTAACTATGACGGGGTAAAAGATATTACAGAATATATATATAAAGTCATATCCAAACTTGATAAAAAAGGGAAACTACCTTTTACAAAAACCAAAGATGAAACTCAGGAACGAATGTCATTTTCAGTTACCCTTGGAGTAATGCCAGATTATCTTTTTGATGGTAAAGGAATGAAAATTGATGGGGTCAAAGATGGAAAACCAGCTGGTTTATCGGGCATGGAGAAAGGTGATATCGTAATAAAAATGGGCGACCTTGAAGTGGTTGATATGCAATCATACATGAAGTGTTTGTCTTTTTTTAAACAAGGTCAAACAGTAGATGTAGTTATTGTCAGAAATGGTCTTGAAATGGTAAAAAAGGTAAAATTCTAATGGAAATGATTTTCAAGGAAAGACAACGATTAGATGCTATCTGGCCTATATCATTAGTGGCTATTGTGGTTGTATGCAACTATATCTACTATTTTGTTTTTCATAACACTGATATGGATATATTCTTCAACACATTTGGAATAGCCTTAATTGGTGCCGGTTTGTTATCCATTTTGAAACTTGACTTTATCATAACAAATTATGACATACGCTTCAAGTTTTTTCCATTTCATTTCAAATGGCAAATAATACCGTGGCTGGATATTTTGAGCGTACATCTTAGAAATTACAATGCCCTTACTGAATTTTATGGCAGAGGCATTAAATCAAGTTTAATATCAGGCAAAGCATATTCGATATCGGGCAATGAAGGCCTTCAAATTATCTTAAAGAATGGAAAAAAAATACTCCTTGGCACACATAAAACAGAAGAATTGAAAAAATTTTTATTGGCGATCAATAAATAGCAAACTATGGTACTTATTCCAAAAACCATCTTGCGAGTTTCATTTTGAAGGATGTATAGGGCGGATATCTTAAATCAGGATCAATGAAAGTTGAGGTCTTAAGTATCGGTTTAAGGTTGGAAAAAGTATCAAAACTGTATTTGCCATGATACTTGCCAATACCACTTGTCTGGACGCCACCAAATGGAAAATTAGGATTTGCAAATTGCGCCATGGTGTCATTTATACAGCCACTGCCAAATTCTACTCTTTCAATAATAAAGTCGACTAATCCCTTATCTTCTGAAAATATATAGCATGTCAATGGATACCTGTTTTTTCGGATGATTTCAATCAATTCTTCTTTATTCGACCATTCAATAACGGGCATTACCGGACCAAATATTTCCTGTTGCATGATTGGAACATTCAAATCCTGAATGTCTAAAACAGTTGGTTCAATATATCTTTCTGACGCATCTGTGCGACCGCCCGAAACAAGTCCTCCCTGGCTCAAATAATTACTTACTGCTTTAAATCTTGCATCATTAACCATACGTGGGTAATATGGTGATTTTTGAGGATCATCTCCATAAAACTCCTTAATTTTGTCAACTACACCTCGTAAAAATGCTTCCTTGATGTCTTTGTGAACCAATATATAATCAGGGCTGGTACATGTTTGACCGCAATTAAAATATTTCGCCCAAACAATTCTATTTAATGCAACTTTTAGATTTGCCGTTTTGTCCACAATCGTTGGGCTTTTACCTCCCAATTCAAGTGTAACGGGGGTAAGTGTTTTTGCAGCTTTCTCCATGATCCATTTTCCAACTCCGGGTGAGCCTGTAAAAAATATATGATTAAAATGGAAGTTGTCCAATAACAATTCACCCATTGCCTTACCTTCGCCCATTACAACACTGACATGTTGAGGATCAAATATCTCTGATATAATTTTTTCAATGACAATTGCTGTGTTTGCAGTTTCATGAGCAGGCTTCAGGATTACGCAATTGCCTGCAGCAATAGCGCCAATTAAAGGAATCATCATAAGATTAAAGGGATAATTCCAAGGTGAAAATATTAATACCACGCCTAAAGGATCAGAATAAATTTTACTGGATGCTGGTTGTATGGTTATCGGGGTACCAACATGTTGAACCTCCATCCATGATCTTAAATGTTTCAAAGCGTGGTTTATATCATCAGTAGTCACGCCAATTTCTCCAATATATGCTTCGTAAGACGGCTTTTGAAAATCAGATTTTAATGCTGCCAAAATATCGCCTTCATATTTTATAATGCCACTTTTTAACGCTAAAAGCGAACGTCTTCTGAAATCATAAGTCTTCGTAAAACCTTGATCAAAAAAACTGCGCTTAAGATCAAAAGCTGATTTAATGGCTGAAATGGAATGGTTTTTTACGGACATATTGCTCTATTTATACATAATTATCAGGTAAAGTTACTATTTATTGTCAAATAGGAATATTCCTGCAATTCCAATAACCAAAAAAATAAATATTCATAAAAATATCAACCTTCAAGCTTAATCCGATTTTATCAATCAGGCAACAATAACAATGGAATGTTTGTGTCAAATAATTCAGCCGTGGTGTGTGTTTCAAAAAATAGTCTTTCCCAAAATGGATGTTTTCGTCCGACCATAACGAGGATTCCTATATCATTCGCATCAGCATAATGTTTTATTTCAGAAACGACATTATCTCCTTCAATATCAATTATTTCATCTACCAAACCACTAAGTAATTTAGTATTTTCGCTGAACATAACTTTTTCTTTGGGTGTGGAAATGTGTATTACTTTTAATGAAGTATCGGGTATTTTTTTAAGTTCTTTCAATAGTCCAATCGAATGCCGGTTGTTTATACCATGTACATCCAAACTTAGTAAAATCGTATTGCCGGTTAATATATGCTGAGTGCTTTCCGGAATAGCCAATACCGGAATTGTCGAATTTTTATAAATACTTTTGGTAATACTGCCCATTAGCATATGAGAAAACCCGGAACTACCTTTTGTCCCCATAACAATAAGATCAATGCCATGAAGCGAGGCATAAGTTAAAATAGACGATGATATGTTTCCCTGTACAACAGCTAATTGAGGTTCAATTCCGGTTGTAATAAGAGGTCTGAACTTATCTATAAAATATTTAAGGTCATCACCTACAGCCATATTAATTTTATCATCCAAGGACATTAGACTTCCAGTCATGCGCGGAACTGTATATGAAGACAAAAAATATAACCTTGCATGCATAAAATTGGACAAATCTATCGCATACTCAATAGCAAACTCTGAATTTGATGAAAAGTCAGTCGGACATAATATCTTAAGCATTTATTGATATTTAGAGGTTTTCTGATGATTGCTCTGCCGTTATCATAATAGGCAGATGAAGACCTTCTGCAGTTTTTAAACTTATTGATCTGTCAAAAAAGGAAGCCAGAAATGATTTTTTGCGATGAACCATAACTAACATATCTGCTTTTTCGAAGATAGAATAATCAACTATTGACTGTACAATATCTCCCCCAAAAATATTTTTAACTTCAAATGTAAATTCAGGCTCTTCCTTTCTGAAAAGTTCTTTAATAATCGCTTCTTGTGGGGTGTGTTTAGTTTCGCCCTCTATTTTAATATGAATAAAATCTGTGGCTGCTTTAAAAAATTTATTAAATGAGAGAAAGTCAGTAATTGACTTTTTAAAATCAGTTTTATCGTCAATCGTAAATATTACTTTTTTAGGCTCCATCCATCTTGTATTTTCGTGGATCAGGATTATAGGGCAATTTGTGAGCTTAGTAATTATGGTTGAAGAAGTGCCCAATATCCGCTCAACAATATTATGATTGTCTCTTGTACCTGCAACAACATAATCATACCCATTATCATTGGCAAAATCGGCAATGGTAAATCCCGCTACCCCAAATCTTACTTCATAATGAAATTTCTTTTTTGAAAAAGCCAAACCCATCTTTTTTGAGTAGTCAATAGCAAAAAATTTTAGCCGATTTTTTGCGGCTTCAAAAGCTACGTCCATGGTTTCAAGAAACATAGAATCTGCGGTAGCAAAACTTCCATTTATAACGTGCATTAAAGTCACTTCGGCATTCAATTTTTCAGCCAATTTAACTGCGTAATTAAATGCAGAAAATGAAACTTTTGTAAAATCTACCGGTACTAAAATTTTTGTCATGATCTTTTATCCTTTCTAACTCAAAGATATTAGAAAAATAAAATACAATGAATGACGATAGTCTTATGTTTAAATGATTTGGGTCACATGATAAAAATATTTTTTGTTTAATTTTTGTTCACCAATTGTTAAACAATAATGCATTAATAACGTTAAAATGATTATAAAACTAAAAAATGAATTCGATAAAAAATAAACCCAGAAAATTAAAAATAGAAAAACCCGAAGACTTTCATGAGTCTTTCTACCCAGCCACAATGTCTGAGCTATTTGATGAGCAAGGAGATAATCACATTTTTACCAGTATTGAAACGCCCATGCGTGAGGGTGCATTTGACAAAAGTGACGCTCAAAAAATTGATGAAATCGAATACCATTTCAGGAGTATAATGGATGTTTTAGGACTTGACTTAACAGATGACAGCCTGAAAGGCACACCACACAGGGTTGCAAAAATGTATGTCAAAGAGATATTCAGCGGTTTAAATCCTGCCAATAAACCTGATGTAAAACTTTTTGATAATAAACATCAATATAAAGAAATGTTGGTTGAAAAAGACATTACCTTTTATTCTAATTGCGAACACCATTTTGTACCCATAATTGGTAAGGCTCATATTGCTTACATATCAACCGGCAAAGTAATAGGCTTATCAAAACTAAATAGAATTGTTCAATTTTTTGCAAAAAGGCCTCAAGTACAGGAAAGATTGACCATCCAGATTGGTGAAGAAACTAAAACAATGGTTGATTCAGAACACGTTGCTGTATATATTGAAGCAACACATCTTTGTGTATCTTCTCGTGGAGTTCAGGATATTAATAGCAGCACCATAACTACTTTCTATTCAGGAAGCTTTAACGATCAACATAAAAAATCAGAGTTTTTAAGCTACCTTGGCAAATAGTCCATTACAAATATATAATGCTTTGTATATTATAGTGTCTCTGTAATTCAATTTACTGAGACACTATTGTTATTAAAATTATTATTGATGCTTTAGTCAATTTAAATAAAAAATTCTTAATTTCTACTTTATCTTTATGTCATGCAAGACATCATCCACGAGACACAAAGCTTTAGTCCTTTATCTACATATGCATCATATATAAATGCTGATAATATTATCATAGAAAAATACGAAAATTATCAAAAAAAATCATTGCGCAATAAATATACCATCCTGACTTCTAATGGTGTTCACACCCTTGCGATCCCTTTGAAAAAAGGTAAAAACAATCAGATGACCATTTCCGAAGTATTAATTTCTTATGATGATAATTGGGTGGAAGAACACCTTAAAACCATTCGTTCATCCTATAGTCGGAGCCCATTTTTTGAAAATTATTTTGATGATATTGAAAAAATATTCCGTAAACAAAACGATTTTCTTTTTGATTTCAACATGGAATGTTTAATGTTTTTGCTAAAAAAAATTAAACTGAATCATACAGTCTTTACGTCCGAAAATTATCAGAAAACATATGATAATTTGATTGATCATCGCAATATCAGAAACCAAAGCAACGGCAATAACTATCGTTATACCCAAGTATGGTCAGAAAAATTTGATTTTATACCAAATCTGAGTATCTTAGATCTTTTATTTTGTGCTGGCCCTGAGTCATCATTAATATTGAAAAGCATTTCATCACAAACGAATAAATATCAGGAAAATAAATATGAAAATTATAAATAAAGACCTGCATATCAAAGTTTCACGATTGGCCATATCTGTTGATAAGCTAATCGATGTTACGCGTGAAGTAGGCCATGAGAAATTAGAAATAACGCTTGGAGAGTTAAGAAACCATTTGGAATCACCATTTACATTTGTCATTGTAGGCGAAGTAAAAGCCGGAAAATCAAGCTTTATTAATGCCCTGCTTGACACAGATCAGGAGATTTGCAAAGTGGCTCCATCGCCTATGACTGATACCATTCAACAAATTGTGTATGGAGAAGAAGAGAAAGTGGAAGTCATAAATCCTTATTTAAAAAAGATCTATCAACCAGTTGAAATCCTACGAGAAATTGCCATTGTAGATACGCCGGGCACAAATACAATAGTCGAACATCATCAGGAAATTACAGAAAAATTTATTCCTTATTCGGACCTTATAGTATTTGTTTTTGAAGCAAAAAATCCTTACAGGCAGTCATCATGGCAGTTTTTTGACTTTATAAATGCTGAATGGCACAGGAAAATTATTTTTGTACTTCAACAAAAAGATCTGTTGCCTGAAAGTGACCTTAATATAAATATAAATGGTGTTGTTGAGCAGGCTAAAAAGAAAGGCATTCATGACCCAAAAATTTTTGCCGTTTCCGCAAAACTTGAAATCGAAAATTACCACGACATCAGCGGGTTTAAGGAAATTAAAGCATATATTGTTGAAAATATTACAGGAGGAAATGCATCTGAACTGAAGTTCCAAAATAATATCAATACATTATTGACCATCTCATCAAAACTTGATGACAGCATGAAGACCCGTATCAGACAATATGAACTCGATATGTCGTTTCGGGCTGAAATACGGGACCTTATCGATACCCAACATATAAAAACTGAAAAACAAATTTCTGTGCTTTCTGACAACCTACTGGACACTTACGACAACATAACCCGCCAGAAATTGAGTGATCTGGAAGATGGATTGTCATTTACAAGTGTGCTTAAAAGATCTTTCAGTTCAATTTTTGGTAAAGAATCCAGCCTTAAAGAATGGTTAATTACTCAAGCCAAAGATTTTGAATTAAAACTAAACACATCCTTAAGAGACAAACTTCAGAATGGTATAGTAGATGTGGCTGAAAATATTCAAACTATGGGTAAACTCGTCGATAATAAACTCAGATATTCTGAAACAATTCTTAAAAACAATGACGAAATTTTTGCTGATATTGCTGAGCGACGCATAAATGTGCTCAGAGACCTTCAACAAAGTTTTAGTCAGTTTATGAATAAGGCTGAAAATTTTTATGATGAAGGTATGGTCTCGGAATCTTCAAAAATGACCCCGAATCTGGCAGCTGGTGGTGGGGTCGCTATTGTAGGCGTCATATTGGCTGCAGTGGCTCACGGCGCTGTATTTGATATCACTGGCGGTGTATTGACCGCAGTAGGCGTATTATTTGCAGGGGTTACTTTAGGACTCAATAGGAGTAAAGTACTGCGCAAATTTGAAGAAGAAATAGTAAAAGGCAGGCAAAAGATGAAAGAAGATGTTACTGAAAAATTAAGTGATTATACAGCACGCATCAAACACAAAATAGAGTCAAATTTTTTCGAGTTCGATCAGCTTCTGGACAAAGAAGGGTTGACTATCATGCGGGTCAACAAAGTTCAGACAGAGATAAAAGATGAATTAAATGAGATGAAAAGTTCATAATCAGGTAAAACATTATCGTTAGCTACTTTTACCTTTTTTTATCATTTATTTCGTTACTGAAAGCTGGTTACCCCTTAAAATTGAATAAAATAAAGCCGGACAAATTGGCTAAAAACAATAATTTAACCTTTTCCGCAAATTTTTCTTACCTTTGCGGCTTGAATTAATAAATCCATGTCCCAGATTGTAGCTATAGTAGGCAGACCCAATGTTGGAAAATCTACGCTTTTTAACAGATTAATCGGTGAACGAAAAGCCATTATAGACGATATCAGTGGTGTGACGCGAGACCGCATATATGGATTTTCAGATTGGAATGGCAAAAACTTTACAGTAGTAGACACAGGTGGTTTTGTAAAAGGCTCTACTGATATATTTGAGGCGGCAATAAGAAGACAAGTCCAGATTGCCATTGAAGAAGCGGCTGTAATTGTTTTTCTGGTTGACGTAACAACAGGAATTACTGATCTTGATGAGGAGATAGCCAGAATGTTACGAAAAAACCCCAAAAGAGTCATCCTGGCGGTGAATAAAGTGGATAACGCACAGAGACAAATGCTGGCAAATGAATTTTGGAGTCTTGGTTTTGACGATACCATATTTGTTTCAGGAATATCCGGAAGCGGCACAGGCGAATTGTTGGACATAGTCGCTGAAATCCTTCCTGAAAATGTAAGCGAAGAAGCAAATACACAAGATGACACTATTCCCAAAATAGCCATCGTAGGACAGCCTAATGTAGGTAAATCATCCCTTACCAATGCCCTTATGGGTGAGGAGCGCAATATAGTCACAGATATACCGGGCACAACAAGAGACTCTATATATACACTCTATAATAAATTTGATAAGGAATTTTATTTGATAGACACGGCTGGAATTCGTAAAAAAGCAAAAGTTCATGAAGATCTTGAGTTTTATTCTGTTATTAGGGCCATAAAATCTATCGAAGAAGCTGATGTTTGTTTATTAATGCTTGATGCCACTGTTGGACTGGAATCTCAGGATCTTAGTATTTTGGGATTAATTCAAAAAAGAAAAAAAGGGCTTGTTATTCTGGTAAATAAATGGGATTTAGTACAAAAAGAAACCAATACGGCAAGAGATTTTGAAAAAAATCTTAAAGAAAAAATTGCCCCTTTTAATGATGTCCCCATTTTGTTTACATCTGTACATGAAAAACAAAGAATATTTAAAACCATTGAATTAGCACTTGAGGTCAACGACAACAGAACTCAGAAGATCAAGACATCTGTACTCAACGATATAATGCTTGAAATCATTGAAAAAACACCTCCACCGGCACATCGTGGCAAGTACATAAAAATAAAATATGTTACACAACTGCCCTTATACTACCCGGCATTTGTGTTTTATTGCAATTATCCTGATCATGTTAAGCCTAGTTATAAAAATTATCTTGAAAACCAATTGCGTAAGCATTTTAAGCTTACAGGTGTTTCAATTAGCATCTTTTTTAGAGAAAAATAATGATTATGGGGTGGACAAAAACTAATTTTGAAGGAGTGTGGGTTTTTGAACCAAAAATATGGCATGACCAACGTGGATATTTTATTGAATCCTACAACCAATCTACTATTCCATTAGAGTTTAATAATATTTACTTTGTCCAGGACAATGAAGCTAAATCAAGTCGTGGTGTGCTGCGCGGACTCCATTACCAGCTTCCACCTTACACACAGACAAAACTTGTGCAGATGTATTACAGGCGAAGTACTTGATGTTATTGTTGACCTTAGACCAGAATCAGCTACTTTTGGTAAATATCTGTCTGTCATACTAAATGAGATCAACAAAAAACAACTTTTTATACCACATGGTTTTGCGCATGGCTACTTAGTGCTATCTGAAATTGCAATTTTTGCTTATAAATGTGATCAATATTATGCCCCTTCTTTTGATGCGGGAATAAAATTTGATGATGACACATTGGGAATTGATTGGATACTGCCTAAAGCTGACATGATTATTTCAAATAAAGATCTTCAGTTACCTTCATTTGCCGATCATAAGCCTTATGTGGTTTAAATACACTATACAGTGAAAAAGATAAAAGTTTCAGTACTTGGTGCAAATGGACAGTTAGGTCAGGAATTCCAGTATTTAGCTGGAAAGTATGAAACTTTTAATTTTTCATTTTTTAGTCGGGAAGATGTAGACATCACTTCAGAATCTGCCATCAGAAAGATGATTTCGGATGTAAATCCTGATTATATTATCAATTGTGCCGCGTATACTGCTGTTGACAAAGCTGAAAGCGATATTAAAGCATGTTATGATGTAAATACTATTGCTTGTCAAAAAATAGCTAATGCAATTAATGGTTCGAAAGTTCGTTTAATTCATTTTTCTTCCGATTATGTCTATCATGTTTATGATGGAATGCCTTTGAGAGAAGATGGACCAACAGAACCAAAAAGCATTTATGCGAAGTCCAAATACGAAGGCGAAGAAATTCTCAGAAAATCAGGGATTGAGGTTATGATCATACGTACCTCTTGGGTGATATCTTCTTTCGGAAATAATTTTGTCAAAACTATGTTGCGTTTAGGTAAAGAGCGCAGCAGTTTGAATGTAGTTAATGACCAATATGGGGCACCAAGCTATGCACGTCACCTGGCAAAAACAATTCTTGAAATAATCATAAAATTAAATGAAGATCCTACACTTTCGGATCGTTTTAATCAGACGTATAACTTTGCCAATGAAGGGGTGATCACTTGGTATGATCTTGCATCAATGATCATCAAAGAAGCAAAATTGCCATGCATCATAAACCCTGTTCCTTCATCTGCTTATCCGACTCAGGCAGTAAGACCAAAATGGAGTATTTTGTCAAAACACAAATTAAAGGAAGCATTCAATATTACCATACCACATTGGCATGCTGCTGTCAAAGAGTGTATGGATGCAATTGTACATAATAAATGATACAGTATACCCCTTAAGTGAAACAGTTGTGTGTCAAAACCTATACTTTTACCACCTTTAATGTCTTGACTTTATTATCAATAGCTAGTCTTACAAAATATGAACCTGAAACGTATTTGTTGGTGGGTATGTAAAACTCATGGGCTCCCTGATCAAGTGATTTATTGACTAAAACATCAAGCTGCGAACCAATAGCATTAAAGACACTAATCTTAACGTGTTTACCTGTATTCAGAAAATTCAAATATGTATAATCTGTACAAGGGTTTGGTGTCAACTGGGCTTGAATGGTCGTTGCCAAATCATTTGAACCTGAAGGAGTTGAACAATCTTTAATAAAAGGTATACGCTGAAAGTCATCAAATAACAATTGTTTTACTTCACTTTCTTTAGCACCAAGCCAATCAATCAAAAGACTTGCATAAACAGACCTAAAATCAAACTGCATTGGAACACCTTCCTGTGCGGCAATGTTGCTGTCTATAACAGGATTATCACCATATACTCCATGATTTACACAGCTTCCAAAAACTAAAAGTGGTGCTGCTGTTCCATGGTCTGTACCAAAACTGCTATTCGCCTTAATTTGTCTGCCAAATTCAGAAAACGTCATACCAACCACTCTGTCATGAATGCCAAGAGAAGTACAGTCCTGCATAAAAGCAGAAACAGCATCGGAAATTATTTTTAAAAGATCTGAATGATTTCCATTCACTGTATCACCTATTAATACCTGATTTGCATGTGTGTCAAATCCACCCAGATTTACTACGTAAATTTTTGTTCCCAGACCTCCTGAAATTAAATTTGCAACTACTTTCAATTGATCTCCAAGTCTATTGGCGGTTGGATAAGTAGCTATATTACTGCCCTTATCAAATGAACTCAGTACATTTGTAGCATATGCATTTGATTGTTTGATAGTAGTGCGTATAAAATCCAGTTCCATACCATAACAAGATCCGTCTAAAGGAGCTGGTACAGTTTCCTCAACTAATTTTACTGATGCTTCATTTACCAGCGTAAAACTAAAGTTTGTAAGCGGTCCCTGACAAGTTTCGGATACAAGTGAACCAATCGTTATAGCAAAAGGGTCAGGACAATCTGCATTAGGATAAGCAGTAGGAAAACCAGGGTATTTCAAATCCAAATACCTACCCATCCATCCTGTAGTCAAATATTCATCTGAGTCTGAAGCAGAGGTCCATATATCAGTGGATCTGAAGTGAGATCTATTCTGATTAGGATATCCAACGGACTGGACTACAGCTAATTTTTCATCTTTATAAAGATTTTGCAAACCTGTCATGGCCGGATGTATCCCTGTTTTGTCATTTAAATTGAGGACAGATGATTCCGGCAACATTAAGGATGGTCTAACCTGACTCAATCCATCATATTGGTCAAGGGGAATAACCATATTCAAACCATCGTTACCACCATTTAGCTGAATAAGTACCAATACTTTGTCATCCCCATTATTGATCATACTAAATAGTGATGATCTTGATATGGCTGAAACTTCCATGCCTCCCAAAATGATTGGAAGTGATACCAGAGATCCGGATTGCAAAAAATGTCTACGTTTCATGTCAAAATTATTTTATATAATGATTCAATAATGGTAAAATTAACTTAAATGATATTCAGGCATGTGCATCATATAGCCTAAAAGCTTTTTCATTCTATTGATGACTAGTTCCTTTTTGTTTGCATTGCCTGGATCTGCTTTATATGCATTATACATAGTAGCCCAATTTGCAGGTGTCCCTCCTTCAAGCACAATTGCACGTAAAACTGTTTTTTGATTCTCAGCTACCGGTTTGCAAAATAAGAGCAGAGAAAATTCATCTATCACGTTGTCAGGGTCAGATGGATTGTCAAACTTATCCAAAGACAAAGTGGGATCTATTTTCATTCTATACCCTGAAATTGTATAGCCATTGACCAATGAATCAGTATACCCTTTTCTTCCAGGAAGTGAGGTAGCATTCAACCAAAGTCTGTAATAACTGGGTTCCTGATAATAAGCTTGCCATCCTGCGACCGAAGGCGCCATAAAGAGCCCCATTTGCATGTTATTTGAAATCTGGAATAAGCTTGTGGTAACCTTAATTTTGATCAGAGGATCAGAAGGCATGGTCACATTAAAATTATTTATTGTATTTACAAGGAAATCGATGGGATTTTTGATAATTGTCCCAATAACGCAGGCGTCATAAAAATGCTCACTTGCCAATAAGGCTTTTAAAGCAGGAGCTATCTCATAGTTATTTGAACGTATGAGGTTTGCCATCGGAGAAATAATATTCTGCTCAATATCACTGTCAATATTTGAATAAACAAACCATCTGTACAATTTTCTTGATATGAATAAAGCTACTTCATCTCTTTGAAATATAGTATCAATGACGTTTTTATACTCGTCAGCATTTAAATTAGGAATTGTAGCATTTCCGAACCTTTGAGAAAGTTTTTTGGTTGTGGTATCGTGACGGTTTGGCACAAATTGGGATCTTAATGGAAGACCCGTTCTGTTGTCTATCCAGCCTGTAAGGGCTTTAGCCATTTCTTTTACGTCTGTTTCTGTAAAAGTAGTATAGTCTCCGGGGCCTGCTGACGGGCCTTTCCCCAATGTAAATAATTCCATCAACTCCCTGGCAAAATTTTCGTTTGGTGCCTGTTTTGTGTTGTCACGTCCATTGAGATAAACCAACATGCCTATATCAATTGTAATATCTTTTGTTAATTGTTTGAAGTTACCTAAAGCGTTTTTTCGCAACAACTCAATATATTTATACGTGTAGCGGGGATCATTAAGGTCAGCAGTTACAAAATGATTGTGCCAAAACATAGTCATTTTTTCTCTGATATTAGGTCCAAACCCGAGCATCCAGTCAAAAGACCACGAACGTAAGGACACATTTCTATAGCCATTAACGCCTGCAGAAGTGCCTTTATCTACCCAGGTTTCGCCAATCGGAACATCAGGATCTGAATCTGATGTAAGGTTAATCGGCGGTGGCGGCTCATTCAACGGTTGAAAAATCAAATCAATACATTCATCAATTGTTTTGGAACCATAAAGTTTGATGGTTTCTATATTTGAACCAAAAGTCGTCCTTCGAAGCAGATGTGCGGCTTCATACCTGGTCCAGATTCCTGAGTATTTGTTGAGTGATGACATACGCTTTTTGTTTTATCCTTTGATTATTTGAAATTTTAATATACCTGGTATTAAGAAAACTTTTCGGTATTGGACTGCAATATATACAAAAGGTTTAATAAATAATATGCTGAAAAATACTTTCGTATATGATATGGTGATAAGGCTTCACATCAATATTTGTACTCATAAAATTATAATATAATATTATTTTATTTTAAAATAAATTCTAATTTTGCATTAACCAAATAGTTAAATTAAATAGTTAGTTAAATATGATTGAATTTTCTGCACAGGAAAGAATTAAGTTGGCCGCAGCAAAAATATTTACCCATCGTGGGTTGGAAGGGGCAAGAATGCAGGATATAGCTGACGAAGCAAAGATCAATAAAGCCATGTTACATTATTACTTCAAAAATAAACAACATCTTTTTGAGCTTATTTTTCAAGAAAAATTATATAAAGTTTTTGGCGCTTTGAATAGTTTATTTTCCGACGAATTTAGTTTTGAAGATAGATTAAGACATTTTGTAGCAAAAGAAATAGACATAATTTCCGAATTTCCTGCTTTACCTTTATTTATCTTATTGGAGGCTCGAAAAAACCCCGGCATACTTCAGGAAAATTTTAAAAATTTTCCTTTAAAAGAAATTAGAATTAAATTTTCAGAAGTCATCAAAAATGAATCCGATAAAGGTAACATCATACCAATAAAAATGGAAGAGTTATTGATGAATATCATGTCTTTATGTGTCTACCCTATCGTAGCTGAGCCAATGTTCAGATTTGTTTTTGATATGGATGAAGTAGCGTATAAAAAATTAATTAAACTAAGAAAAATTACTGTTTCAGATATGATTATTAATAGTTTAAAAATTAAATAATAGGATAATATGTTTTATTCAAAACTTCGTGCTATAATTTTACTTGTTTTAATATTGTGCTATAGTCCTTCAATTTTTGCCCAAGAGAATTACAACTTGGCTTTGGCATTGAAGGATGCCAATCAAAATACGCCTTCTTCCCTTTTACAAGACATTCTTATTTCAGAAAATGTATTGCAACAAAAAAATTTTAATTCGAAATATCTACCTCAAATCTCGATTTCAGGTCAGGCTACTTATCAATCCGAAACATCAGGACTCGACATCAATCTGCCTGGTATAAATATCAACAGGTTATCTAAAGACCAATACAAAGCTCAACTTGAAGCCAACCAATTGCTTTTTGACGGAGGTGCTATCAATCTTCAGAAAAAAATAAAATCAACATCATCCGGGATAGAAACATTAAATGCTGAACTCGATATGGAACAAGTCAGAGAACAGATTATTCATATTTATTTTAGCATTCTTGAAATTGATGCACGAATAGGTTTATTAAAATACAAACGTCAGGATATCACATCAATGCTCGATAAAATGGACGCCGCTGTCAAAAACGGTACCCACTTAAAATCTGATTGGAAAAATATGGTTGTTGAAAAGTTAAATCTTGATCAATATGACATTGAACTTCTTGCTATAAAAGAAAATCAAATAAAAATTCTGAACATTCTCACTGGCAATAAACTGAATGTTAATACCAATTTTGAACTCCCCGCGGAAATACAATCGGGAAAAACAAATTTTTCTGCAAAACCTATGATGCGTCTGATTGATTTGCAAAAAATAAATCTAAACAATACAAAAGAATTGGATCTAGCGTTGAGTAGGCCCAAAGCATCACTATTTTTACAGCTGGGATATGGCAAACCAGGTCTCAATTTTTTAAAAAACGAATTTGAACCTTACTATCTGGGTGGGTTTAGAGTCCAATGGAGTTTGTCTAATCTGTATACAAAATCAAAAGACAATCAGATAAATAAATTAGGCAACCTAAAAGTAGAAATAAAACAAAAAAATTATCAGCAATTATTGGATACAAAAATAGCAGGCTATGAAACCGAGGTTGATAAATTGACTCGATTAATCAAAAAGGATCGCGAAATCATTCAATTAAGGGAAGAAATAAAAAACATCTTTTCTACTCAACTGGAAAATGGCAGCATTACATCTACAGACTACCTTATCAAACTAAATGATGAAAATGAATCAAAAATTAACAGCGAAGTCCACAATATTCAATTTATAAAAGCACAGTACCTCTTACAATTACATTCAGGTCAATATTTAAGTCATTAATAAAACATAGAAATAGCCAATATCATGTTAAGATATCCAAAAGAAAAAAGAAGTCAGGACCATTTTTTAATCCTTATGAACTTTATATTTATGCTGTCAATTTCTTGCAGTACAAAAGACGTAACTTATGACGCAACCGGGACTTTTGAAGCATCCGAAATCATCGTTTCAGCAGAAACTTCAGGCAAAATCCTTCAATTTAAAAAAGTAGAGGGCGATTCTCTTTTTAAGGACGAACAAACGGTAAGCATTGACGGGACAAATATAATGTTACAAAAAGATCAGGCAGAATCTAGTGTATCTGCCATCGCACTTAAACAAAATAGTGCCTCGCCACAAATAAATATTTTAACGCAACAACTAAAAGTAGCAGAATCTCAAATATCAGCTTTATCCTCTCAATACAAAGTACTGCAAAAAGAACAGGTAAGAATTAATAATTTATTTAAATCAGATGCAGCAACCGAACAACAATATGACGATATCAATGGGAAAATTGAAGTTATGCAAAGACAAATTGCAACGGCAGAAAATCAAAAAACGGTCATAAAATCACAAATAACCGCTGCAAAAGAGCAGATTTTTATTCAAAACAGGGGTATAAATAGTGAAAAAGTACCTTTAGAAAAAAGAGTTGCCATTCTGGATGATCAACTCAAAAAAACTGTCGTAGTCAATCCTTTCAATGGCACACTATTAACCAAGTATGCCTTTGAGGGTGAGTTTATCTCAATGGGTAAACCCCTTTACAAATTGGCAGACTTATCACTCATGACGTTGCGGGCATATGTAACCGGGGATCAATTACCACGATTAAAAATTGGCCAGAAAGTTAGAGTGTTTTTAGACAATGGAAGTGAAGCATATTCATCTTATCCCGGATCAATTGTGTCAATAGCCTCTAAAGCAGAATTCACCCCAAAGTCAATTCAAACCAAAGACGAGAGGGCAAACCTCGTTTATTCAGTAAAAATAAATGTAAAAAATGATGGCTTTATAAAAATTGGAATGTATGGTGAAGTTTCATTTGACGTTACAAAAGATAAGGAATGATTTCAATTTCTAACATTAGTAAATCCTTTGGCAAAAAAAATGAAATCTGTGCCTTGAATGATATAAGTCTCCATGTTTCAAAAGGGGAACTTTTTGGACTTATTGGCCCTGATGGCGCGGGAAAAACTACCTTATTCAGAATCCTAACTTCACTAATGATACCTGATTCAGGCAAAGCTTCAGTGGCGGGCTTTGACGTAGTATCTGATTATAGAAACCTAAGAAAAATATTGGGATATATGCCCGGTAAATTTTCACTTTATCAGGATCTTACCGTAGCTGAAAATCTGCAATTTTATGCTAGCATTTTTAATACGTCGATCGAAGAGAATTACCACTTAATTAAAGATATATATATACATTTGGAGCCTTTTAAAACACGCAAAGCTGGAGCGCTTTCAGGCGGCATGAAACAAAAATTAGCGCTTTGTTGTGCACTGATACACAAGCCAAAAGTACTATTTCTGGACGAACCTACCACAGGTGTAGATGTAGTATCCAGGAAAGAGTTTTGGCAAATGCTCCAAAAACTTAAAAATGAAGACATTACAATTTTTGTTTCTACACCTTATATGGATGAAGCAGCGAAATGCGATCATATAGCGCTTATTCAGAATGGTAAAATTCTCTCCACAAATACTCCTGAAGGAATGATACATAATTTTAACTATGTCATGATGGCCATAAAGACTGATCAAATGAATAAAGCTCGTTTTGATCTGTTACATTCTCAGGCAATATTGGATTGTTATTCATTTGGAGAATTCCTGCATGTAAAACTATCTAAAGTCAGTCAGAATCCGCCATATTTTGTTAATTTTTTGAATACCAAAGGACATCAAAATATTGAAGTAAAAATAATAGCCCCTACCATTGAAGACTGTTTTATGGATTTGATGGACACACCACAAAACAACTGATTTTATATAAAAATGAATCAAAAGATCTCCATAACAGCGGATAAACTTTCAAAAACATTTGGCGATTTCAAAGCAGTCGATGACATTAGTTTTAATGTTGAAGAAGGAGAAATATTTGGATTCCTGGGTGCAAATGGTGCTGGAAAAACTACCGCAATGAGAATGCTGACAGGACTGAGTAAACCGACATCAGGTAGCGCAACAGTAGCAGGATATGACGTATATACTGATGCTGAACGTATCAAAAAAAATATTGGTTACATGAGTCAAAAATTTTCCTTGTATCAGGATTTAAAGGTCAAAGAAAATATAGAATTTTATGGCGGGATTTACGGTCTGGATATGAAACAAATTAATATTAAATCTCGCCAGCTTCTTGAAAAATTGGGTATGGAAAAAGAAGCTAATGTTATGGTAGGGGAATTACCACTGGGATGGAAACAAAAGCTTGCCTTCTCTATTGCCATATTACATAACCCTAAAATCGTATTTCTGGATGAACCAACCGGTGGTGTAGATCCTGTAACCAGGCGTCAATTCTGGAACCTTATTTACGAAGCATCCGAAAATGGCATTACCATTTTTGTTACAACCCATTATATGGACGAAGCCGAATATTGTAATCGTGTCGCCATCATGGTAGATGGCAAAATAGAAGCAATGGATACTCCCTCAAAGCTGAAATCAAACTTTAATACCGATTCTATGGATGATGTATTTTATAAATTGGCAAGAAAGGCTACACGAATAGACAATTAATATAATAAAATGATATGAATCAATTATGGGCGTTTGTCAGAAAGGAGATTTACCACATCACAAGAGACAGAAAGACACTTTTGATTCTTTTTGGTTTGCCGATTGTACAAATTTTACTGTTTGGATTTGCACTTTCCAATGAGGTAAAAAACACAACTGTTTATATATGTAATATGTCAAAGGACGAATTAAGTATGTGCCTTCAATCACAAATACACGCCAGTAAGTATTTTGATATTGTCGGCTCAACTGATAACCCTGGTGATAGTGACGAAATCCTGAGATCGGGTAAAGCGAAGTTGGTGATCATCATTCCGTCCGAACTTTCACAAGACCTTAACCATCAGAAAGCAACTACGATTCAAATGATAACTGATGCTACAAACCCCAATTTGGCTTCAACGGTACAAACCTATTTGACGGCTATAATAAGAGATTTCAGAAATGATACTTATGGCAATCTGGAGCTACCCTACACTATTGAAGTAAAAACAAGAATGCTTTATAACCCGCAGTTAAAAAGTTCATACACCTTGGTCCCCGGTGTAATCGCAATGGTTTTAATGATAATTTGCACATTGATGACCTCAGTATCTATTGTTAAAGAAAAGGAATTGGGCAACATGGAAATGCTTCTGGTTTCTCCTATGAATCCACTGATAATTTTAATTGCCAAAGCAATACCTTATTTGGTTCTTAGCTTATTAATCATTTCAGTCGTTTTAGGTTTAAGTGTGACGCTGCTTGAAGTTCCTATCCGTGGAAATATATTTCTATTCTACGGCGTAAGTTTTATTTTTATTTTAGCTTCTCTATCTTTAGGTTTAGTAATTTCCACTATTACTAATTCTCAACAAGTTGCCATGATGATTTCTTTGCTTGGCTTAATGCTTCCCACGATTATGTTTGGTGGTTTTTTATTTCCGATCCAAAACATGCCTCTTCCTTTACAGATATTATCCAATATAGTGCCGGCTAAATGGTTTTATTATTGTATCAACTCAATCATGATTAAAGGGGTAGGCATATCGTCCATTTATAAAGAGGTATTGATTTTGGTCGCATATTGTTTGGTTTTTTTAACAATTAGCTACAGAAAATTTAATATCAGGCTATCATGAAAACATTCATTTTTATATTAAAAAAAGAATTTCGTCAGATATTCAGAAATCCAGCCATCCTGAGATTAATTTTTATCATGCCGGTAATGCAACTCCTATTGCTTCCGTTTGCTGCTGACTATGAAGTAAAAAATATTCATATTGGCATTATTGACCATGATCATTCTGATTATTCCAGAGAATTGATTTCCAAAATTGAATCCTCATCGTATTTTAAATTGACAGGATATGGAACTAATTTTAAAGAAGGTTTAAAATGGATAGAAAATGACATTTCCGATTTGATCATCGAAATTCCTTCATCATTTGAATCAACCTTAGTAAGGGAAAATAAAGCAGAATTACTTATTGCTGTAAATGCGGTCAATGGAACAAGAGGCAATCTTGGAGCGGCTTATACATTAGGTATAATCCGGCAATACAATAGCAATATAAGGGCCAATTGGTTTCAAATGCCTACTTTTAATCCGGAACCTATAATTGACATCACCTATAGCAATCTGTACAATCCCCATAGTAATTATCAGCGTTTTATGGTACCCGGCATTCTTGCAGTTTTATTAACAATGGTAGGCGGCTTCCTTTCTGCACTAAACATTGTTAAGGAAAAAGAAATCGGTACCATTGAGCAACTCAATGTATCTCCTATAAAAAAACATCAGTTCATACTTGGGAAACTTATTCCTTTTTGGATTTTGGGTTCTATCATTTTGACTGTAGGTCTAGTTGTTCGTTATGTCATACACGGTATTGTACCAGGATCAAATATTGGTCTTCTTTATCTTTTTTCCGGTGTTTATCTGTTGGCTATTTTAGGTTTCGGCTTATTACTTTCAAACTTCACAAATACGCAACAACAAGCTATGATGGTGGCTTTCTTTTTTATGCTCATCTTCATATTACTTAGTGGTTTATACACACCTATAGAAAGTATGCCATTGTGGGCTCAAACTTTAGCTTGGTGCAATCCCGTTTCTTATATGGTGGAAGTTATGAGAAGTGTCTTGCTAAAAGGAGCCCATTTTAAGGATATTCTACCTCAACTCAAAGTGATTGGAAGCCTTGGATTAATCCTCAATTTATTGGCAATATACACTTACAATAAACGCAATTAATAGCATTAGTAAGATAAAACCTTAGTAAACAATTAATTTCCTGACTACCCTATCCCCATTTACATCCACAGAAATAAAATATAATCCTGGATTGGCAGAAATGGACACTATTTTACCTGAGTTTCTAAAAGGCACATCCCTGCCTTGCTGGTCATACACTTTAATTACTTTTGCATTATCTGAAGACAATTCAAATTGACCTTCTGATGGGTTTGGAAGTATTTGAATAGAACTGTCATCCATATATGGCTTTTCCATTCGCAACTCAGCTATTCGGTAGTTTGGTAATAGAATTTTTGACGCCTGACTTATCTTACATATATTTTCTTCAATGGTGTCATCAAATGTTATTGTCAAAAATGGTTTTCCCGCTTCAGCATTAAAAGCTATAGTAGAAACTAATCTTATAGAATTACTTAATACATCTTTGACAAAAGCATTTTCCGGTATAGAAAAATATGGGGATTTTATACTGATTTGGTCAAATAATTTTGCTTCAACTTCTATTTCCATCTGAAGTCCATGACAAGCTACATCGGATGTTGATATTAAATGATATTTATTTCCTTCTATCTTTTCCTCAGCACTAAAACTATTCCTATTACTCGTTTCGATCGAATTTGCACCCGTAATATCGCCCGAATAAACCATTTTAAAGTCTATGCTGCCATCAAATTTCATGATGTCAAATACAGGTCGGATTTTCTTTAAATCGTTAACATCATTTATTGAGTCTACATCGACGGCAAACAACCAGTTTGATCCCACAGCCTTCAATGGATGTAATATTTTAGACTTAATAAGCTCAAGATCATTAATCCTGATTTTATAATCTCCATTCACATCTGCAGCTAAGTATTGAAAATTGACTAATGAATCAAGACCAAAAAAGTAATTCTGCATTTTTTTAAGATCAGCAACATCAACTCTCCCCTCTTGAACTGTGTTATATTTAGGTGATATCTGATAATCACTATACATGGATATGTCGTTCCAGTTAAAAATTCCTTGTTGGTCAGATAAAGCAGCTACGTAGGGTTGCCCAGGCCTTTCCAGTGTCATCTCAACATCTTTCATAGGCTTACCATTTGCTTCATTCACTTTCCCACCAAAACTACCTGAAAAACTACAGGACCCATTGTCAAATGCAATCATAAATACTTCTACAAAATCATTGTTACCACTTTCGTCAGTAACGTATATGGTATAAAATTGAAAGCCGGTATTAGTGCAATCTATGGTACGTAGAGTATCGTTAACATTAGGTGAAAATGAATATTTCAGGCGAGAAGAAGGCGTACAGTTATCAAAGGAGCTAATGTTAAAACAATTTGAAGGGATAGTTAATTGCATAACATCTCCTTGAAAGGCTGTAGTTAAAAAGCCATGCATATATGGTGTAGGGCTTTTTAAATCTTTTGTTTCGATCAATGTATTACAGGTACTGAAATTACCGCACTGATCATGTACCGACCAATATACTTTATGTTTACCGATCCCTACACGTACCGGTATGGTTAAGCTTATTTCCTGTCCATTTTTTACCGGATCTAATTTAAACTGTCCTTCTTCATTGACGCCGAACACATAATCCTTTGTGCCATCACCCATCCATCCCAATTTGGATCACTCGGTTTGTAGGTACACCAATTTAATACTGTGAATTTTCTGAATATTTTGTAACATACCTCAGTTACGACTTCATATACTTCATCATGCACATTATAACCCATTACGTCGCACGGCCCAGAAGTCCAACTTGGCTTATCAAGGACAATATCTTCCTTACAAGTATACGTTTTGTAAGAAGGAAAAGTGACTACTATGTCAAATGGTATTCTATTAAGTGTCAACTTTTGAGTACAATTCAGTTCATTTGACTGAAAAACACCATCCTGGTTCATATCTACATACCAGGTTCTGTTGACATATCCTACATTGCACTGATCAAGGAATGAAACATCTGAGTACTTTATTATGCTCGTAGGGTATCCAATCGCTGTAGCCCTGCCTGTGACCGGCAAATAATAAATATCATCATCACAAAATAAAACCTTATCAGGAGGACAATATATACTACCCATTAAGATGGAATGAGTAAAACAAAAACCAAGAAGCAATATTAATTTTAAACTAGCTTTTAACATAAAAATCATTTTTAACTATTTAAATATCACGATTTTGTAATTCATTTATTGTTTTGTTTACCAAAAACTTATAATGTAATAAGGCAATGCAACAATCAATGTTTTGACTTCTTCTTAATTACATATGCAAAAATATATCAAATAAGTTTAATTAGTATTTATTTTGAACATGATTTAGACCAAATAAGTCAGAATATTAATAAAAATAAAATTAATTGTAAATTATAGGAGCGAAATCACCAAATTTGCATTCTAATAGATAATAAAAGAAAACAGAGTATAAATCTTATGTAACTTTTTTTCAATATTCAATTTAATTTGAAAACTTTCAATTTACCTTTTTAAAATATTTATAAAAATTAAGAAATGAAAACAAGATTTTACACGATTCTTTTGTCCCTTTTTGTTACGAATGTTGCTTTTAATCAATGTACAATAACTGATTTAAATGTGACGCCTACTGAATGTAATGTAAATGGCAATTTTTTTGTAGAAATTGATTTCAATCATGTCGGTACCTCAGTCAAATTCAGGGTTTTAGGAAATGGAACCAATTATGGTCTTTTTGAATATGAAGATTTGCCCATTAAACTAGGCCCTTTGGAAGCAAACTGTACAACTAATTATGAATTCGTGGTACGCGATGCAGAGATCGAAACATGTTTAGCATTTAAAAACATTGGGACAAAATGTTGTGATGATCTTTGTAAAATCGAATTCAAAAATGTTGAAACCGGAGAATGCCATGATGGTAAATATACACTCAATTTTGATTTAAATCATGAAAATACCTCTCCCAATGGATTTGATCTTTTTAACAATGGACAGTTTTATGGTTATTATCAATATAGCCAATTGCCTTTAAAATTAGAAAATTTTCCATCTAGTACCACTGAGACATTTAATAAAATTGCCGTGTGTGCTAATGATAACAATAACTGTTGTGATACTCTAACACTGGTCAATCCTTGTATTTGCAGCATATATAGGGTGCAAACTCAGGTCATTGAATGCAATGAAGATACTGAAACATTTTCTATAAGACTGAATTTTAAACATAAATTAAATGCCGACAGTTTTCGGGTTGGCGGCAATTCTGTAAATTATGGCACTTTTGCATATAAGGACTTACCAATAACCATCAAAAATTTACATTTCAGCCCGGTCACGGAATATGAATTCCTGATTGTGGATGTAGAGGATGCGTTTTGTTTTGCCTCTTATGATCTTGGCATCGTAACTGAATGTAATTTTGATTGCTCGATCTATGATGTAATTGCCGAACCATATGAATGTTCTGATGGCAAGTTTTATGTTGCAATAGCCTTAAAATATAAGAACACAAGTCTTGAAGGATTCACTATTCGCGGCAATGGGCAAGTATACGGCTCCTTTGAATACGGTGAACCGTTTTATAAAATTGGTCCCTTAAATGGGGATTGTATAACAAAATATGAGTTTGTTGTAAAAGATAAAGAACTACATGACTGCGCAGCATCACCTGTATTTTTAGGTCCAATATGTTGTGAACAACATTGTGCATTATCTGAATTAACTATTGTTGAACATTGCGAAAACAATGACTTAGTAGCTTTCGATATAAATTTTAATCATACTATGATCACAGGTTCATTTGTATTGCGAATTAATAATATCTATGTAGGTACTTATTTATATGCTGATTTACCAATAAAAATAACTAATACAAGCTATGCTCCTAATGCCGTTATCAAAATATTCGATGCCGGAAATGAAGCATGCAATTTGATAAAAGAGTACACATTTAACTGTGCAAAAGATGTGGATTGTAAATTATATGACCTTACTGTAAAGGCAACAGATTGTAATAATGATCATAAATTTTATGCAATTTTAAAATTCTTTTCCAATAATCACGGAAATCATGGTTTTATAGTTAAGGTTAATGGTGAGGTTTGGGACACACTGGAATACGGAAAAGAATCATACGAAATAGGCCCGCTCAATGGTGACTGTGAAACGATTTATCATTTTTTAATTCAGGATGTTGCACATCCGGATTGTGCTGATGATTATTCTTTTTCTGAAAAAATTTGTTGTAATCAGGCATGTAAATTATATGACCTTACTGTAAAGGCAACAGATTGTAATGATGATCACAAATTTTATGCAATTTTAAAATTCTTCTCCAATAATCACGGAAATCACGGTTTTATAGTTAAGGTTAATGGTGAGGTTTGGGATACACTTGAATACGGAAAAGAATCATACGAAATCGGTCCACTCAATGGAGATTGCACGACAATTTATCATTTTTAATTCAGGATGTTGCACATCCTGATTGTGCCGATGATTATGTTTTTCTGAAAAATTTGTTGTAATCAGGGGTGTAAATTAAGTAATGCGATCGTTTCTTTCTCTTTATGCAATGAACAAAAATTTAATTTAACCCTGAATTTTGAACATGGCAGCACAACTCAAAAATTCAGAATTAAGATTAATGGTGTCGTAAAAGGACCGTTTTTGTATACTGCCTTGCCAATTGTACTCGAAAATCTTGAAGCAAAAAAACCTTATGAAATAATCATTTGGGATTTCGAAAAAGAAGCGTGCAGTCTTGTAGTAAACATTCCTGCTATCGAGTGTTCTTCTGCTACTGATGATGTCACAAATAATACCATAAGACTTATAAACAACAACGAAACTGTAGAAGTAAGACTTGATAATCTTTGGATTCCCGGGAATATAAAATTGATAGATATGTCAGGAAAAATTATTTCATCCACCACTAGCCTATCAATAAATCAGCTGGATATCAGTCTGCTGCCACCAGGAATGTATTTATTGAATTTCACAAATACCCACTACAATTATACCAAAAAAATTATGAAGTTTTAACCTACAAATATATAAATTTAAAAACCCTTGACAAAGTTTATTTGCCAAGGGTTTTTGTTTTATTAGTACTATATTTTTGTTTTTGGATTGTTCAGTATCTCAGCATTTCCAGGACCATGTGTAAATACGTAATATATTAAATATTTTGTGGAGATGCAGGGATTCGAACCCTGGTCCAGACAAAGCAACTGAAAGCTTTCTACATGCTTATCTTCTAATCAAGTTTTCGAAATCTGACAGGTTTAGAAGCCTACGACGTCATCATCTTATCTTCTTAATTTCGGATTGTGATCGAAGCATCTCACGCACCTAGCCCGCGGTTCAGTTGAAGTGCGGCTACCAGTCTATCGGACGTCGACCGGGCGGCACTAAAAGCTTTGTAATCCTAGATTACGCAGCTAATGCGAAGTTATTATCGCCTTTTGTTGTTGATCATCATTTATTACGGAGTGAACAATCGTGCTCCGGCATGCTTACCAACCGATATTCTTTCCTGTCGATACCAGTCATCCCCATATAAATCTTTACCTTATCAGCATTCTGCTTAGGCAAATCATTGTACTAACATTAATATCAAATGATTAGTTTCAAACATTTTATGCTTTTTAAAAATCTTTGTATAGCTGTATCCATCATTATCTATAAATCCTGCACCATAAGGTTGCAGCCACGCACATCAGCATCTTCCAATCTGCCAACGACTTCAAAACTGCCATCTGCATAGGCTATGCCAATATCTTCTGTTTGAATAAATGCGCAGGAATCAATATTAGCACAATCAATAATGGACAAAATACCTGCTTTACCTATACGCTCCTGACTTAAAGGGTCATTACGCTGTTTAATAATTATTTTTATATACTCATTGGACAAAAAAGTAGTGCCTGACATGGCATATGCCTGTGAAAAAAGTTCTGTCATACCATATTCCGAATAAACATTGTCAACATTAAATCCTTTTTTAAGCACACTGTGTAATTCATTTTTTATAATTTCCTTTCTTTTGCCTTTCATACCTCCTGTCTCAATAATTATTAATTCGGGGAACTCCATTTGGTAATGTTCTAAAAAATCGAGCAAAGCATAAGTAACTCCAAATAAAACAGTTGGAATATTTTGAGCTTTACATTGGCAAAGTCTCTTGTAAAGTGCCTCATGATTCCTTAGATATAATCCACTTTCCGGAAAATTTGACAATGATATAAAATGATCCACCATGTTAACGAGTGAGGATCCATTACGTTCAAGATAGTCTGGCAAAAGTGCTAAGAAACACCATTTCTCGACTGATTGAAAATACTTTGACCAAATATTTACGGTATGGTCTCTGTAGATTTCCAAGTCCCGAACATAATGTTTAGACCTAAGTGCCGCCGATAATGTTCCACTACTAATAAAAATATCTACATCATCAAAATCTCCGGTTTTTACAGCATGATGTTTGAAAGCTGTAATAGGTAAAAAAGGGATAGAAGCTATCTGGGATATTTCTTTTGGATTTAGCTTCAAATTTTTACAGAATTCCTGATAGATTACATTATATTTGTATTGAAAATGAAAAAGGTTTAGGATATAAGATTCTTGTTTTGCATGCGAGGCTGTATTTATTGTACTGAATTGCGTTAAAATATGTTTCCTTTCCTGTTCAAAAGTCATATTCATTTTGTCCATTTATAATCTGATGCGCAAGATATGTTGTATTTTTTTAAAATCCGGTAGTTTTATATGATGAGAATGATGTTTTTTTGTATTCTAGGTATGTTTTTATCCTGTATTAAGCCACCGGATTATTCCAATACTCCTGTTCTTGAATTCAGAAGCTTATCAAAAACCATTATGAATCAGGGTGTTTTTGGGGAAGATTCAGTTGAACTAGTGTTATTTTTTACGGATGGAGATGGTGATTTTGGAAGTGAGGCTCAATCCAACGTAAAAAACATTTTTATTAAAGATAATAGAACAAACGAAACCTTCAGAGAGTATAAAGCTCCTTTTATTCCTACTCAGGGTTCAACAAATGGAATTTCAGGTACCATTTCTATACGTATCTATAGTACGTGTTGCATATTTCCGGAAGCATCGGGGATATTCCCTTGTACTCAAACGGATGATTTTCCTTTTAATGATCTCACACTTGATATATATATAAAAGATAGAGCAGGAAATCAGTCCAATACTGTTACTACTTCGGTGATAAAACTTAATTGCAGCTAAAGGACAAGTGACACAATTTATGTAACATTATTTATGCAGTGCGTTCGTTAATGCTTCTACCGTACTTTTATCATTGCCTGCATAAACTTTACCTTCAATAATTGCTGCTGGTCTTTTGAGGAATGTATATTCTGAAAGAATAAGTTTTTTATAGTCTGTATCCTTTATCGGTTTTTCTTCAGCTTTCATTTCTTTAAGTTTTTGGGCTCTTTTATTAAAAAGCCCTTCATAACTTCCAACTTGCTTTTTCATCAGCTCCAGATCTTGCACACTAATCAAATGTTCCCGAATATTGATTAGTTCAACCCCATCAGTATTTAAGTTGGATAATATTTTCCTGCACGTATCACACGTGGATAAATGATAAATTCGATTCATCACTTATACGAGATTTAATTTTTTAATGTCAAAAGGCCCCAAGGTAGTTCCTTTAACTTTGGCTTCCGCCCGAAGGGTATATTCAGATTCTACACCACGTACTTTTTTTGCCAATCTGACCAAACCTTTAGCAAAAAAATTTCTATCTTCCATCTTATCCATTTCGGACCTTACATAGTTAAAGTTCATCTCAAAAGGAATTTCAATGATATCATTTTTGGAGATCGTAATGTTTTCCTTTTGAATAAGTTCACCCATCGGATATTCGTTGATCAGTTTAGAATCTCCCCGTCCCCGTGTGTATTTTTCAATCATCTTTATCTGAATGTTTTCAATCAGGTTATTATCGCTCAATGAGATCAATTTTACGATACCTGTCACTATGCCTATATCTTTACTCACTTTATCAGGTACAATCAATTCCAGTTTAACACCTTCTATACCTAAAATCTTCTTTACTGTTCCAAACATATTTTTTATTCTTTACATAATGCTAACACAGAATCGTCATATGAAGTTGTAATTATAAGACCAACTCTTTCTTTAATCCGATGATCATACAAATCTTTTATGCCAACTTTCTCCTAAAGGTACAACCCAGCGCTTTAGAAATTCTCCTTTTGTTTTCACTAAATTGTCAAAAACAAAAGTCTCATCACTGACATTTCCATCTTCATATGATGCTTTTAATTCCGATAAAGGCAATGTATATATCTTGCTAATATCTTCACCTTCACTATCTTCTGCTTTTTCCATATAAGCAACATAAGTACGCTCCATTAGTGAAATATTGTACTTTTTTTCAAGCATTTCGATAAAATGAACCGACTTATCAATCGAACATCCGCTAGCACCCGCATATCTCTCATCAACAAAAATAGCAATAAATCGGTTATGAAATATATTTCCATAGGTATACAACCTGGCGTTATGACTTGTCCAATGATCCAAAAAATCATACAAATCATCTTTTATTGCGTCTACCTGATCATCCCGAAGTGTCTCTTTGGCCTGATAAACCCATACTTTCGAACTATTATCTAATGCTATCAAATCAAGAATCATAAAAAAAGTTTTCAGATTAAAAATTAAGATGAGAAAAGCGATTCAAAAGACCATAATTATTTAATCCCTTGCAATATCATTTCAGATATGTCCATTACCATCACATCATCCTGCTTATCTTTTGCTTTCATTCCATCAGTAAGCATAGTGATACAAAATGGACAATTGGCAGCAACAATAGTAGCATCGGTGGCCAGTATTTCTTCCGTCCTTTCGACATTGATATGCTTATCTCCAGGTTCGTCTTCCTTAAACATTTGTGCACCACCCGCACCACAACATAAACCGGTTGTTTTACATCTTTTCATCTCCACAAGATCACTTTCCAGATGCTCCAGAACCATTCTGGGAGCTTCGTAGATGCCATTAACACGTCCTAAGTAACATGAGTCGTGATACGTTATTTTTTTTCCTTTGAAAGAACCACCTTCCACTTTCAGCTTACCTGAATCAAGCAAATCCTGTAGCATCTTTGTATGATGGACGACTTCGTAGCTGCCGCCAAGTTCAGGATATTCATTTTTTAATGTATTAAAACAATGTGGACATGCCGTTACTATCTTTTTTACGCCATACATATTAAGTGTTTGTATGTTTTGGAGGGCCAGCATCTGGAATATAAATTCATTTCCAGCACGTCTTGCAGGATCACCGGTGCAGGCTTCTTCATTGCCAAGGATGGCAAATGACACTCCTGCATGATCCAGCAATTGGGCCATCGCCTTTGTCACGCGTTGAGCTCTGGCGTCAAAACTGCCTGCACATCCGACCCAAAAAAGGATATCTACTTCTATACCTGAGGCAGCCACTTCGGCCATTGTTTTAACTGACATAATTTACACTTTAATTTGTTCTGATAGAATTAAGCTAAATCGGAGCTGACATTATGAAGATTTTTTGCTTAAAAAATGATACTATTATTTATTAAACATGTTTTATATTTCATTCCGCCACTTTTCCCTTTCGTCATATATCTGCCATACACATCCTCCGTTTTCCATGGCTGTAAACATTGGCAACCATTCTGCAGGGCCCGCCGACTCGGTTAATATTTCATATCGGCGCATTTTCAAGATTGGCTCAAGTGGATCTATCAATATCGGACATGCTTCCACACAGGCATTACAAGTAGTACAAGCGTGCAATTCTTCCCTGGTGATATAATCAAACAGGGACTTACCATCGTCATAGTTCTTCTTGTCCAAAATCTTTATATCGGAGTTATCTTTTGTTTTAGCATATTTAAGATCGCCGGAAGCAATACGATTGCCTACTTCATTCGTACGATCTCTTATGTCCATCATTATTTTACGTGGGGATAATTTTTTCCCGGTAATGTTAGCAGGACAGACAGAGGTACACCTTCCACATTCTGTACAGGAATAAGCATCCAGAATATTTTTCCATGAAAGGTCAAAAATATCCTTTGTACCAAATTCGGATTCTTCATTGTTGACAGGGTTAGAGTTAGTATCAGGAACAGCTTCAATACCAAGCATGGATTTAACTTCGTTCATAATTACTGGCATGTTCTCCATTTTCCCTCTACTTGACAATTTACTAAAATATACATTTGGAAAAGCTAAAAAAATATGCAGATGTTTGGAATATGGAAGATAAATTATAAATCCGAAGACAACAGACAAGTGCAGCCACCATCCAAACCTTTCTAAAAACATAAGACTCTCAGGTTCAAAGCCCCTGAATATTACTGGTCCCAACCAGGAACTTATAGCCAGATACCCGGTATGATGATAGTGAGTAGGGTCAATTTTCTGAAGCAATGTGTCAGAACAATTCATAGTAAAAATACCAATTACCAAAAATATTTCTGCAATAAGTATAATATTTGCATCAAGCTTTGGCCAGCCGTTTAGTTCAGTTTTAACAAGTCGGGGCACCTTCAACAGGTTTCTTCTATACAGAAATACAATAGTGGCAACCAATGCCAAAAATGATAATATTTCAATACAACTGATAATCAAAGTATACAAACTTCCCATAAAATGGGCAAAAAAACGATGTACACCAAAAACACCATCAATAATGATTTCCAACAACTCAATTTGTGTAAAAATAAATGCAACGTAAATAAATAAGTGAAATATAGCTGGTATCCAATTTTTAAACATTTTTTTCTGACCAAATGCTACAAAAACCACATTTTGCCATCTTTCAGAGACATTGCCTGAAATGTCAACATCTTTACCTAAAAAAATATTATTATAAATATTTCTAAACTGTCTGAAAGCTATAAAAAAAGTAATTGATGAAATAGAAATGAACAAGAGTTGCTGCATTTGTGTATAATTTGTTTTTATAGGTATATATATAGTATATAACGTAATTTATCGAATATTAAAGTAAACATATTCAACGATTTATATTCAAAAAGTTCGCTGATTTACTTTGGATAAACTAAAATTAGATGCTAAATTACAAATATATTCTTTTTTGCCTACTTTTGTAGCCATATTTAAATTCAATCTAAGATGGAAGTATTAAATCATTACCAGATAAAACAAAAAATTCAAAGATTGTCCTATGAAATCCTTGAAAATAATCTTGATGAACAGGAGATCATTCTCGCAGGTATTAACAAAAATGGATTTGGTTTTGCACATTTGATCTATAATTTTTTAATCACAATAACCAATAAAAAATAATTCTATCAAAAATTACCTTAAATCCGGCCAGACCGCTTGATTTTCCAATTGAAACTGATCTTTCTCCGGATATTCTGCACAATAAAACCATTATCATAATCGATGATGTTGCTAATACAGGAAGGACATTATTTTATGCTTTTAAAGTCTATATGGCTATTCTGGTAAAAAAAATAGAAGTGGCTGTACTGGTTGATAGAAAACATAAAATGTTTCCAATTAAAGTAGACTATGTTGGTTTGACACTGGCCACTACCATTCAGGAAAACATTAAAGCTGATTTGATTACTTTAGATAAGCTTAATGTATCATTGCATTAAACAAACATTCAATTAAATATTTTGTCAGGAAAAATGAATTTTGTCCACGCTAAAAATTGCCGTAGAAAAGCATTAATGTTAAAGCTTATTGTTACTTGTATATTACTTGTGTCAATAACATCAACTTCTTCCGCTTGTGGCATTAAAGTGAATAGTATCTTATTAAAAATAGATACCGTTACATGGCCCATGCTTAATAATCTGGAATACAAAGAAAAAGAACATAAAGAATACGGTACAGTGTATCTCCCCGAATTTTCGAAGGAAATAAAAAACCTTGCTAACAAACGTATACAAATCAGAGGTTATCTGGTACCCGTAGACAAAACCACCTGGGCATTAAGTAAAAATACATATGCCGCTTGCTTTTTTTGTGGAAAGGCAGGTCCTGAGACCGTCATTGGATTGACATTTAATGGAGACCCAGGCAAACTCAAAATGGATGCCAATGCCGTTGTGACCGGAAAATTTATTTTGAATGGAACAAATGTAGATGACTGGATGTACAGTTTGGTTGATGTTGAAATCGTGTCTATTAAAATGATCCATTGGAGTATTTTCCAACTGATATTTATTTAATCCTATTATTTTAAATTTACGAAATAACTCTAATATTTAGGTGTTAAGGATTAGTAAACCCCAATACTTTAATCATGCGTTCGAATTCTCCAAATATAGGCGCTTTGATCAATATTGGGTATTTGGTGATTGGGTGTTCAAAAGCTATACACGAAGCGTGCAGCAACATAGAACCCATTTGAAATTCTGATAAAAAGAATTTATTTTGCTTATTACATCCATGTGGTCTGTCTCCAACGATAGGATGAAAGATATGTGACATATGTTTTCTTATTTGATGCATTCTTCCAGTCTTTGGTTTGACTTCTGCAAGACTGTATCGGGATGTCGGAAATAATCCCGAGGATATATTGATTTCGACCTTTTGAATGGTCTTGTAATGTGTTATGGCGTCCTGTATCTTTCCCCTGTCATTTTCCAAATCATAATCAATAATACCTTCATCCTCGGTAAAACCCCTTACAATGGCCAAATAATTTTTCTCAATATGTCTGTCCCTGAAATAAGTATTCATAATGGATTGTACTTCCTGTGACTTAGCTAAAACAAGCACCCCTGAGGTTTTCCTATCAAGTCTGTGCACTGGAAATACCCAATGACCTACCATGTCCCTTACAATTTGAATGACAAATTCAGTCGCTTCAGGATCAAGATAAGTCCTATGTACAAACATTCCATTTGGCTTATTTATCGCTATTATATCATCATCTTCATATAAAATCTCCATGGGTTTTTTATGTAATCGGTAAACAAAAATAAGCAGTAATATTAAAAAAGCGATTCCTAGTGGTTGAATCTAAGAATCGCTGGTTGGTAAACTGAGTAAACTGAATTGGTTCTACTAATCCATCCTCAGATCTTCAATATGAATATCCGGTACTGTTTTTGGGTTAAAAACAAAAATTCCGGGTTCATATTTTTTATTGGATATGATATCACTCACTTTCAGCGTATATCGGGATCCATCTCTGGAAAATACACGTAAAGATATCATATTATTTGATTTTTTATCTACAGTAAGTCTCATTTTTGTGTACTCAGATTTTTTGGAAACCGGTTTGAATTCTATATCAACCAACTTCTTCTGACCTTCTATCCGCTCTTCCACAATGGTATAAATAAACTCTCCCTTTTCATATAGCCTCATCATTTGTTTAGGAGACAACACATCTGATGTTTCCAACTCGTCTATGTTAGAAATCTGGACTTCTTTGTTTTTTTTGAGATATATCCACACTGTTTTACCATCTGAATATATTTCCTGATCTGCCATCTTAATTGTATACTTTTTGCCATCCTGAATTACGGTACCAAGCTGTATTTCTTTTTTCTGATTGGGTAACTCCAGTTCCATTTCAAACTTCACTTCCATTGATTTGTAGCCATCATATTGTTTTTTTAATCTATCCAAAATGTTTTTTGCTTTAGGGTCGCTATCCTTTGAAGAAGCATAAGTATTCTGGGCCGAAATACCTGCGGACAAACATAAACAAATTAATAAAACTACAATTTTCATAATATACACTTTCGTATAAAGACAAAATTACTATACCAATAGTTACGTATAAAACGTCAATGTATTGTTAAAAATTATCAAATCTTAATATATTTGCTCCTAAGGTCAAGAAATCTTCATATTTTTAAAAAGCGATGCATGCAATATCTTAAATTAACTTCCGGTCCTACCATCATAGAATTCCATAATAGTTGGCTGGGTGAAGAAACCATTACTGTAAATAATAAAATCGTATCGAAAAAAGCTTCCATCTATGGTGCTCAACATTATTTTACAGTTACTGAAAAATCGGATCAGGTAAATTACTTGCTGATTTCCAAAGTATCAGGCTCTTCACTGGATGTATTTATAGATCTTTTTAGAGACGGAGTTCCTGTTCATATCGATATTCCATTGCCATTTGCGACAAAACCGAAAACTCCATCCAATGAGGCAAAAATGGAAGGTTTAAATAAAATGAAAGAATATGATATGATTGGTGCGTTGGAAGCATTTAAAAAATCATTGACTTACGATCCAAATGATGCAGAGTCTTATTTAATATGGCATGTGTATATTCAAATTTGGAACAAGAGGAGGATGCTTTTTCTTGTTTGCGGAATGCAGTATCAAAAGGACTGAATGATACCAGTTTAATCCATACTCATGACTTGTTGGCATTCATAAGAATCCAAGCTCAATTTGATATGTTTGTAAAAAATGGCTACAAATAAAAAAATTCCCACAACTATTAACATAGAAGTGGGTATTTTATTGGTCTATAATTGATAAAAAAATATGCTATTTATTGCGTAATGCTGTCAAAAAATTATTTAATTCGTCTAAAGAATAAAATAATACTTCCCTTGGTTTACTTCCTTGCGCAGGACCCACAATACCCAAATGTTCCATTTGATCCATAATACGACCTGCCCGATTATAACCTAACTGCATCTTTCTCTGAATCTGAGAAGTTGATCCATGCTGGGATGAAACGATCAATCTGGCAGCTTCATCAAAATGCTCGTCCATATCTGAGAGCTTGAGTTCAGATTTTCCTGCATTATTATCATCATCGCTTTTATACTCAGGCAAATAGAACGGTTCGGGAAAACCTTGCTGATCTGAAATAAATTTAATGACTTCTTCCACTTCCGGAGTATCAACAAAGGCACATTGCAGTCTAACGGCTGCACTTCCAATACTTAACAACATATCACCTGCACCTATTAGTTGATCAGCGCCTCCACCATCCAGTATAGTACGTGAATCGATCTTTGAAGTAACTTTAAAGGCTAGTCTGGCAGGGAAATTAGCTTTTATTGTACCTGTTATAATATTAACAGAAGGACGCTGGGTAGCAATGATTAAATGGATACCAATAGCTCGCGCCAGTTGTGCCAGCCTGGCTATAGGCAATTCAACTTCCTTACCGGCAGTCATAATTAAATCTGCAAATTCATCAATGACTAGTACAATATAGGGTAGAAATTTGTGTCCTTCCTTTGGACTTAATTTTCTATCGGTAAATTTTTCATTATATTCTTTTAGATTTCTCACCCTTGCTTTTTTAAGGAGATCGTACCTGTCATCCATTTCAATACATAATGAATTAAGGGTATTTATTACCTTACTTGTTTCTGTAATTATTGGTTCATCCTGGTCTGGAAGAAAAGCAAGAAAATGTTGATCCAAACTACCATATGGGAATAATTCGACCTTCTTTGGATCAATCAATACGAGTTTTACCTGTGAAGGATGTTTTTTGTACAATAATGACATTAGGATGGTATTGATACCAACGGATTTACCTTGTCCTGTTGCACCTGCTACAAGTAAGTGGGGCATTTTAGCCAGATCTGCCACGAAAACCTCGTTTGAAATTGTTTTTCCAAGTGCTATTGGAAGTGCCATTGTAGATTTTGTAAATTTTTCTGACATCAATACTTCCTTCAAAGAAACCATCTGTTTATTCTTATTTGGGACCTCAATGCCTATAGTGCCCTTGCCTGGAATGGGTGCTATAATTCGGATACCCAAAGCTGATAAGCTTAAAGCTATATCATCTTCAAGATTTTTGATTTTGGATATTTTAACACCCGGCGCCGGAACAATCTCATATAAAGTAACTGTCGGCCCTATAGTTGCCCGAATTTTAGTTATTTCAATTTTGTAATTTAATAAAGTCGCAATAATCTGATCTTTATTTGCTTCCAATTCAGCCCGGTCTACTTCAGCTTTTTGGTCATCATATTCAAGTAATAAGCCAGGATGAGGCATTTTATACCTGGAAAGATCCAGTGTAGGGTCGTAAGGCTCAATGTCATCGTCAATTTTAATAGCTTCGATTTGTGATTCAGGGGCAACTGGTATGGTAGCAAGTCCGTTTGAAGAAAGAGTATTGATGTCATCCCTACCTATTAACTCAAAATCCATCTCCTCTTCATCAAAATCCAATTCCAAATCATGTTTATTTTGTCCAAATTGAGTTGTAGCAGCGGTGGCCGATGCAGCAGGCAGATCAAATTCCAGGTCATGTTTATCTGAATCTACCTTTGCATTAGCATGGGTCGGTGGAATGGCTCTCTCTTGTTGGTTAGAACCAGAGGGTCTGAGTGTTTGTAAAAATAATTCTTCTATGTCATCTGTCAAATTTTCAACTGCGCTTTTTTGTTTTTTGGGCTTAATCTCGCCATCTTCAATTCCTTTAAAGAAATCCATAGATGGAAAGCTTATTCCTGCAAGAGGATTCGAAAACGTAAGATTATCAAGATTGGGATTAAATCGCCACATTATATAGCCACCCATTGTGAATAATAATAAAAAAAACAATCCAATTTGTCCAATAAAATTGGTCAACCAAAAACATGTGCTCTCTCCAAATGCCCCACCCCATGTAAAATCGGATCTTCTAAAGATAAATTCGAGTAATAAGGAAAAAAATGCCATAATTACAAATGAATTCCTTGCAAACACCATAAAAGGAATTAATGATCTGCGTCTGATCAGATCAAGACCAAACCTTATAAGTAAAACGACAAACATTAATGATGGAAGGCCAAATCCCCAATAGAAAAACGCATTGGAAATAATGGCGCCTAATCTACCAAGCCAATTTTGGACACTGAGATCTGATTGAAATAACATGCCCCAGGAAAATTTAAGTACTTTGTCCTGATCTATCTTCCATGTGTACAAGTAAGAAACAAATGAAATAGCCAGATAAATGGCTGAAAGAATCAGGATAACACCTAAAATTTTTGGTATTCGCTCATCACTCCAATTAAATCTGGGTAGTAGAGATGATTTCGTTTTTTGCTTTTTAATAGCCATAATACAATAATAATCGGTTTTTTAAATAAATACTCCTAGAATAATGTAATTGTTATGTTACACAATACACCCATTCAGTATTATATTATAAAGAGCTTACAAAAAAGAATCATCAACCGGGACCGAAAATTAATGAGAAAATTTCTGTAAAATTTACCTTATAACTAATATTACTTTTGTACAACGGGTTTTGCTAAATAAATAACTACAAGGCAAAGATAAAAAAATATATTATCATATTACAATATTTTGTAATATATTTATTAAACTTATTCAGTTATTTATAAGTTATTAAATTTTGTAATATTTATAATAAGTTGAATTTCTTTAATTTATGACATACATTAAGAATAAAAATAATTTGAATTCTTATGACTTTAGACTCTAATTCAACGCTTCAAAGTAATAATTAGGAAAAAAAATTATCTTTGTGCTGATTTTGATAGCTGGCTATTAAGTCAAATTAACCTTAACCACATTATGATGAGCGCTAATATTTTTATTGCCGGCAGCGGTGGCATTGGTCAGGCTGCAGGCTTGATACTATCAGAATTTAACATTTTCAAAACAACCATTTATTTTGGAGACATCTCACAAACTGCTATTGATGCTGCATTAAAATTTGTTACTGAAGGATGTACCCATCACCCTACTATACATGGCATCCTTATGCCAACGGAAGCCAGTAATGAGATTTTGGACAATATTCTTAAAAAGTGCGATATCATTATGGATTGTTTGCCCGGAAGTCAGGCTCCAAGGATGGCAGGACTTGCAAAAAAACATCACTGTCATTATGCTAATCTGACAGAATATGTCCAGGAAACTATAGACGTCATAGCAATAGCCAATGATGCAGATACTGCTTTTGTGCTTCAAACCGGATTGGCACCAGGATTTATAAATATTCTGGCCCATAAACTTTATGAAGAATTTCAAACCGATTTTGGTGTGGATATAGTAAATAGTATGCACATGAAAGTTGGCGCCATTAGTAAAAATGCGCCTTCACCTCATTATTATGCGTTTACCTGGAGCCCAATAGGTGTTGCTACTGAGTATCTTAAAGATGCTGAAATTGTACGAAATTTTAAAAAAATTAAGATTCCCGCCCTTTCCGGCCTTGAACGTATTATTATTGATGGAGATGAGTATGAAGATAATTTTACTTCAGGTGGTGCAGCAGACTTTCCGGACGCTTTTATTGGAAAAGTAAAAGATCTTGATTATAAAACCTTAAGGTATCCAGGACATTATCAATGGGTAAAAAACACTATGTCAACCATTATGAATAGTGAAAATAGGATTAAATCGTTGGAAAACATTTTATTGGAAAACATACCAAGTGTTGAAGATGACATAGTCGTTGTATATGCATCAGTAGAAGGAAAAGACAGTACAGGTCGACTTAGAAGGAAAGAAAAATCATATAAAATATTCCCAAGTTTTGTAGGTAAAAAAAGACTGAGAGCCATACAAACTACAACTGCCGCCCCATTGTGTGAAGTAGCCAACATGTTGCTCAACAACACCTGGAAAGGGCCGATACTACAAAGTCAATTATCTACGACTGATTTTTTAAAGGGTCCTTTTGTTACTGCCATTTATGGAAAATACTAAAACCCAAGATATTAAGACACGTATTGCTTAAGATTTCACTTTTAAACAAAAGTTATCATTTAAATAAATTTAATAATATTAATCAAATACAGAATTTGTTTGATTATTTTATGAGCTTCTTACCTTATAATAGTGATTTGGATCGTCTACTTTATTAATACTGTTATTGATAGTGTCAGACTCTACCAAGCCATCTCTCAACCTCACTATTCTATGTGCATGGCCAGCAATATCAGGTTCGTGTGTTACCAGAATAACTGTATTGCCCGCATTATGAATACGCTCAAAAATACCCATTATCTCTATTGATGTTTTAGTATCGAGATTTCCTGTCGGTTCGTCGGCAAGAATAATCGCAGGATCATTAACCAATGCTCTTGCGATGGCTACCCGTTGACGCTGACCACCGGAAAGTTCATTGGGTTTATGTGTCATTCTGTCACCAAGTCCAACCTTATTTAAAGCCTCAGCAGCTTTGATAAGTCTTTTCTCTTTATTATACCCTGCATAAACAAGTGGCAGTGCTACATTTTCAAGAGAAGAAAGCCTTGGAAGTAAATTGAACGTCTGGAAAACAAAACCAATTTGTTTATTTCTTACTTCAGCAAGTTCGCCATCTGACATAACGCTTACATCAATTCCATTAAGAATATATTCACCCGATGTAGGACTATCCAAGCAACCAATTATATTCATTAGCGTCGATTTGCCTGAACCTGAAGGGCCCATTAACGCCACATACTCATTTTTGCTTATGGTCAACGAAACTGATTTTAAGGCATTTATGATTTCATCTCCCATGACATATGTTTTGGAGAGTTCCGACACCCTTATCATTTTTTCTTCCATATTATTCAATTACTTTTGGAACTGCAAAATATGGCCCCACTGTCAATGGTGCATTTTTCAATCCTTCTTCCCTTGATAGCTCATTTTTATAAAAATCCACACGAAAAACATTTTGTGTATCGGTCATATGTCGTACCGGAATAACCCCTGTGGTTTCAACTTCTGAGATTTTGTCAAACATCGTAATCATTGTTCCAATATCTGTTTTCAAAATTTCCTTTTCTTCCTTATTTAATTTAAGCTTGGATAATATTTCCAATTTTGCTATCAATGTATCATCAATCTTCATACAGCTGAATATTTTAATAGAATTAAACGCTAAATTATGACCAATCGTCGGAAAACATTTTTTTTTTAGACTATTTGGAGTTTTTACCCGTCAAAAATACAAAAATGATTTCAAATTTGTACTTTTATACGATTTTTAATGCCACCTCATGGTTATAAAAAATACACTATTTTTATAAGAAATAGATTCTGTAATCTTTTTTATAGTTATTGGGAATATTGAGTAAAAATATTACTGGTTGGCTTTTCAAATTTTGCCAGTCAGTTTTTTTTGTTTCTTTTTTTAATTTGAACTCAAACATATATCTATCTATGTCCCAACTTAAACATATAGCTATTGCCGGGAATATTGGTGCCGGGAAAACGACCTTAACAGAGATGCTTTCTAAACATTACGGATGGCAGGTTCAATATGAAGATACCAGCACAAACCCATATCTGGGTGACTTTTATGAAGATATGCATCGATGGTCATTTAATCTGCAAATCTATTTCTTAAATAGTAGATATCAGCAGATTCTGGATATAAGAAAAGGCACAAAAACTGTTGTACAAGATAGAACAATCTATGAAGATGCACATATTTTTGCCCCAAATCTACACGACATGAACCTCATGTCTTCAAGGGATTTTTCTAATTATTATGAATTATTTCGAATTATGTCATCTCAGGTCGAGCCTCCTGACTTATTAATCTATCTTAAATCCAGCATTCCCAAATTAGTCCAGCATATACACACCAGAGGTCGGGAATATGAAGGCAATATGAGTCTTGATTATTTAAAAAGGCTTAATGAGCGATACGAAACATGGATAGAAGGATACAAAGAAGGTAAGCTCCTTGTTATCAATAATGATAATATTGATTTCAAAAATAATGCAGAAGATTTTGGTACAATCATTGAAATGGTTGAAGCCGAGATCAATGGTTTATTCTAATTAAAAGGAATGTATAAAGAAATTCAAAAATACTGCTCCGATAGAAATGTCAGCCTGGTTGCTGTTTCAAAAACTAAACCTATTGAAGATATACAAAACCTTTACGACCAGGGTCAACGCATTTTTGGTGAAAACAAAGTACAAGAGATGGAAGAAAAGTATTATAAACTTCCAAAAGATATTTCCTGGCATATCATAGGGCATTTACAAAAAAACAAAGTAAAATATATTGCTTCATTCGTTGGCATGATTCATTCTGTTGATAGCCTGGAGCTATTGCAAATCATAGACAAAGAGGCAAAAAAACACAACAGAATCATCCCGGTTTTACTCCAATTTCACATTTCAAAAGAAGATACAAAATTTGGTCTGCAACTTTCTGAAGCCTATGGAATTATGGATGATGTCTCCATAAATCCAATAGAAAATATCAATATAGTTGGTGTCATGGGTATGGCAAGTTTTACAGATAATATCAATTTAATAAGATCCGAATTTAAGTTACTTAAGGATATTTTCACAAACCTAAAAAATCGATATTTTAGCACACAAAATAGCTTTAGCGAAATATCGATGGGTATGTCAGGTGATTTTAAAATTGCCATTGAAGAAGGATCAACAATGGTCCGTGTAGGTAGCGCCATTTTTGGTGCCAGATAAATTATATGCATCATCTGAAAAGTGCATAGATTTGAGGAAAAACATATAAAATTTTCTTACTTTTATCATTAAAAAGTAAATAAATTAGAGCATCTTTAAATATATCATTATGAGACTTAAATCCTTGCTAATTCTGACTTTTTATATTTTCGGGTTAAATACATCAGTACACACGCAACAAAATTCTTCACCTCGGAAAACATCTCAAAATACTTCTTATAGTTGTAAAGTTTCAAAATATGATAATAACATAACTAAATTGACCTTCCAACCTCAAGCATATTCTAAAAATGAAAATCTAAGTGATGCAGTAATTCTAAAACCTTTAAATAGTTTTATTACTGAATCTCAAGAAAGTATAACAATAAAATCAAAAAAAGGACGTAAAATTTCTCCTACTTACTCAGGCCATAAAGATGGTTATGATTGGATAGAAATTAAACTTAGCCCTACAGAAAAAATCTATGGCGGAGGCGAAAGGGCATTACCTTTAAATCGTCGGGGTTTTGTTTTTAACCTTGAAAACAATCCATGGTACGGATATGGTATTGGAGCGGACAATCTTAATTTTTCTGTACCATTTTTTACTTCTTCTGAAGGTTATGGATTGTATTTTGATAACGTGTCAATAGGCAAAGCAGATATCGGAAAATCATCTCCTGATGTATTTAAAATTGGATTCAAAAGCGGCGAATTAAATGTGTACATTATACCTGGACCCACACCTAAAGAAATTCTAGGTAATTATCACAAATTAACCGGAACTCAGGGCTTGCCACCAAGGTGGGCCCTAGGCAATTTTATGAGCCGTTTCGGTTATACAAGTGAAGCTCAAGTAAATGAAATAGCATCAAAAATGATCAGTGAAAAAATGCCGTTCGATGCAGTTATTTATGATTTGTTTTGGTTTGGGGACAGTATAAAAGGTACGCTGGGTAATCTTGAATGGGTAAATAAATCAAAATGGCCAGACCCCAAGTCAATGATCTCAGATTTTAAAAAACAAAATATAAAAACTATTCTAATAACGGAACCTTTTATGCTTAGATCGACCTAAAAATTATCTGCAATCACTGCCATATCATGCTGTAGATAGTTTAGGGAGTCCTTTTGAATTGACCGATTTCTATTTTGGTTTAGGCGGCTTGTTAGATATATTCAGAAAAGATACACAAAAATGGTTTTGGTCCAAACATGATGAACAAAACCAAATTGGTGTTGATGCCTGGTGGGGTGATTTGGGTGAACCAGAAAAACATCCTTTAGGTATCTTTCATAACCTTAGAGACATGGGTCATTCAAGACTTTTCAGATCTGATGAAGTACACAATTTATATGGGCACACCTGGACAAAGATGCTTTTCGAAAATTATGCTTTACAATATCCGGATGTACGATTATTCAGTCTCAACAGGAGTGGATTTGCAGGAAGTCAGCGGTTTAACATCATTCCATGGAGTGGTGATGTAAGTAGAAGCTGGAGTGGATTTCAAGCCCAACCACTCATTATGTTAGGCATGAGCATGAGTGGAATTCAATATATTCATGCTGATGCAGGAGGTTTTGCAGGTGGAGAGGGAGATTATGAATTGTATGTCAGATGGCTTCAATTTGCTGCATTTACGCCCATATTCAGACCACATGGAACAGCCCTTTTCGAGACTGACCCTAAAGCTTATAGTTTCCCCTCGGAACCTGCTTTGATGCCTGAACCATACAAAAGTATCGTTCGAAAGGTCATACAGATGAGATATAAACTTCTTCCTTACAATTATACATTGACATATCGACAAGCTCAGTTTGGTGATGCCCTTGTATCACCATTATATTATAACTTTCCTGATGACAAAACCATTGAAAACATTGAGGATCAATTTATGTGGGGAGAAAATATCATGGTCGCTCCTATCCTCTATAAAAATCAACAAGAAAGAAAAGTAATTTTACCGCAAGGTTTCTGGTATCGTGTGGATAATAGTTTTAACTGCTCAAAAGCTCTTTCCGGCGAGCTTAATGAAAAAATCGGTCTTGAAGATGTTTTGTTGTATGTAAAAGCCGGCAGTTTTATACCTCTGATAGATAAAGAAGGTAAAACTTCAGAAGATTATACGACGGATAGCTTGACTATTCATTATTATTATGGTGAAAAAAAATCCAACTATACTTTATATGATGATAATGGTTTAAGTAAAACTTCCCTGGAAAAAAATAATTATGAACTCATTTCTTTTCATGCGAGTCCAAAAAAGTTTGGCTTGGATATAAATGTTACGACCAATCGTGGAAAATATCCTGAAAAACCGACTTTCAGAATCTTTAATTTTGTGATACATCAAGACAAAAGTCATAAAATGATTAAAATTGATGGCAAAATAATCCCTTACAAAACTGATCATAATGGTAATACTATCTTTTCAGTAAAAATGATGCCCAACAAAAAAAATATTAATATCAGACTAAATTAATTATTACATTTAAAATAATACCCCAATAACCTTAATAAATTTGAAACCTCATTTTTGGTAAAAAATCCAGTGTCATTTTTTTTAGTCTCATTAAGTTAGTAACTTGAGATCAGAAATGACAGCAAGGCAAACGATTTTGTGTCAACCAAAACAATTGTGATTCAAGAGTTAGTACGCGCTCAAAAATATTGAAGAAAATTTCATTAACAATATAAATATTGTTAATGAATTCATAAATATGGTAAGTTGTTACATCATAAGCACAACAAGATGCATATCATATTGGTTTATTCACTAATTTTGTGGTTTGATGTGTACAATGCAATACTTTACACATATCAAATGTTAAACATATTTAGATCATTATTTTAAACCAATTATTAATCATGGCTTTATTAAAACAATTCTACTTATTACTTATGCCCATTGTCTTAATGACATCTTGTGGCGCTATCAAAGGTACCGAGATCAGCGGTAATATAAAAGGTGCTGAAAATATGTCTATTTATTTGGACGGAGTTTCACTTTCAAGTCAAAGCAACATCCTATTAACGGAAAAAGTTGGATCAGACGGATCTTTCAAAATGTCATTCCCTGACGGTATTAAAAACGGTGTTTATCGCCTTAGAATTGGCGAACAAATTGCTGACTTAATTATGGATGGGACAGAAAAAAAAGTAACCATATCTTGTAATCTTACCGATTTTAATGAATTTAAATATGAGGTAATCGGTTCAAAGTTGACGGCTGAATATCTTAAAACTGTAAAAGACTACATCAATCAAAAAATGGATGTTCCTGCATTAACGGCTTATACTTCTAAAACTGCAGATCCATTAATTGCATTTCAATTGGCCCTTAGATTATTTACATTCAGACCTGAATTTGCTGGATTACATGCAGAGGTATCACAAAGAATGACTGCTACATACCCTGATTTAGAACTCACTAAACAATATGCAGGAATTGCGGCACAACTTAATCAACAAATTCAAATGGAACAAGCGTCAGCTAAAATAAAAGTTGGCGAGTCTGCTCCTGATATTGCGTTGCCTGGACCTGATGGAAAGTTAAGAAAATTGTCCGATTACAAAGGCAAGGTAGTATTAATCGACTTTTGGGCATCATGGTGTGGCCCTTGCAGAAAAGCAAATCCGCATGTTGTCGAAATATACAATAAATATAAATCAAAAGGATTTGATGTATTTAGTGTCTCTCTGGATGGTGTTGACAGCAGACAGGCCCAGTCAATGGATGCTACACAAATGCAACAAATGATGGATGGTGCCAAGCAAAGATGGGTGAGTGCCATTCAACAGGACCAACTTACTTGGGATGGCCATGTCTCAGATCTTAAAAAATGGGGATCTGAACCAGCTGGCATATATGGCGTGAGAAGTATTCCATCTACATTCCTTGTAGGTAAAGATGGTAAAATAGCGGCCATAAATCCGAGAAATGACCTTGAAGAACAAGTTCTAAAGTTTTTATAAAATATTAAGAGCTAGAGTATTTTAAGCCTGGTAATCTTCTGGATTATCAGGCTTTTTAATTTGTATTACTGTTATCAAAATTGTGGGGTACAAAGCTCGGTTAAGGCTAAAAAATATTTAATGAAATTACGCCTCTGTTAAATTACTGATTGAACATAATTAGCTTAGTTCCAAATATTATATGTTTATAATTTATGTATATTTCTAAGGCCATACCTGCTCGCCTTACTTGCATCGAAACAGGCAATTTATCAGCAGGCGAATGGAATTCCCATGATTTAATTATAAAGGTCTGTGATGTATGCATCATGGGGATTTTATGGGATCAATTTGACTCAAAGATTCATATTAGCTATGATTAAAATATTTGTCAAAAAAAAAGACCGAAAATTTCGGTCTTTAAACTTATTGTCAAAACATCTCAGACGGTAAAAATAATTTTCAGTTGAAAGGGGCCGAGTCCAGCGACCCGACCCTCTAACTATGAAAAAAACTACTGTCTCTTTTTGACTGCCAATATGTTTTAGCTTTATTACCAAAATCACAGACGTAAGCATAAATCCAATTGAAAGGGGCCAGATCCGGCGACCTGACCCTCTAACTATGAAAAAAACTACTGTCTCCTTTGGTTATAAAAACCTTTTATATTAAACTTGATATGTGTCTCAGACGATAATTTAATCTTTCTTTGAAAGGGGCCAGATCCGGCGACCTGACCCTCTAACTATGAAAAAAACTACTGTCTCTTAATATCAAAATTTATTTATCTTCTACTTCAAAAAGACGTCTTTACATCTTTTTTTATAACGAACCCATAAATCAAAAAGTTCCTAGACGTAAATGTTTTATTGAAAGGGGCCAGATCCGGCGACCTGACCCTCTAACTATGAAAAAAACTACTGTCTCCTTTTTGACATAAGTCAAATTATTCAAAATAAAATCAACCCCATGTGGGTTAAAATAAAACTGTGCAAATCAAGTATTGTAATTATATTTTGCAATTTCCACAACAAAGTTAAATTAATGTTTTGAATATTGCAATGTTTTAGGAAAATTTATTTAATAATTTAACGCTACATCAAGTTCAAACTCATCATAAATGGTTTTATCTCCCAAGCTATCAAAAAACGAACCTGAGCCATATCTAATATCGAAATCTGATCTATCAATTTTCACCATTGCTGATCCAGAACCATTCGTTACATTTGCATTAAATTTAATTTCTTTTGTTGTATTTTTTATAGTAATGTTTGCTGTAACTTTATATTCTCCTGCTTTACCTCTTGAAGTTACTTTAGTAATTTTAATAGTTGAAGTTGGATATAAAGCCACACCAAAAAAATCATCTGATTTAAGATGGCCTTCCAATTTACCTTTACCTCCTCCGTCAAGGTCTAAACAATTTAAAGAATTCATATCAACAACAAGTTCTCCACCAACCAGAACATCATTTACAAATTTCAATGACCCACTTTTAAGACTGATAATTCCATTATGAGAACCGGTTACTTTATAACCTCTCCAGGAAATTTTAGATGTTGCCAAATTAACGTTTTTGAGAATCGGGTCACCGGATGCATATGTCATAACACTTGCTAACAAAAGACAAAAAGATAAAAAATACGATTTCATAATAAAAAATTTTAAAGTTAAATAATATTTGTTGCAACAAATAAATTGATAATTGGTTTCGATTTCACGCACAGTAATTAAAACTTAAGAAAAATTTAACACCCTTGACCTTTATTTAGCATTCTATTAAGGACAAAATGCTCGATTCCTTCAAAATCATAAGGAGAAAATGAAGTCCACAAACCAAATTTTCTAAACCATGTTATCTGACGCTTTGCATAACGTCGCGAATTTTGTTTGATTAAGTCAACAGCATTTTCCAGAGTGATTTTATTGTCAAAATACTGAAACAACTCCTGATACCCTACTGTCTCTAAAGCTTGAGTCCCTTTAAATGAAATCAACTTATGTGCTTCCTCAACCAACCCAAGTTGCATCATTTCATCAACACGTGTATTTATTCTTTCATAAAGCACATCCTTAGGTAATTCGAGAAGAATTTCAATTATATGATATGGTATGAGTTTTTTTCTTTCCATTTTATGAAAAGAAGAAAATTTTTTTCCTGAAACCTCAATTACACACAACGCCCGAGACAACCTTCTGGCATTCCCTAAGTCGACAATATTATAATATTCAGGATCGCGTTCCAATAACAAAGATTGTAAGCCTTCTAAACCATCGGAAATTAAAATATTATTGTACTTAGTCTGAACATAATCAGGTATATCAGGAAAGTCATCCAAGCCCTCAACCAGAGCCCGGATATACAATCCAGTACCTCCTGTCACAATGGCTACGTCATGATGCTTAAAATAGCTTTTAAGTTCATCCCTAATTTCCATTTCAAACTTCCCAACACTATATTTTTCAATAATGCTGATTTGATCGATAAAATGATGTTTAATCTTTTCCAATTCCTGCTTTTTTGGTTTAGCAGTCCCTATTGACATTTCCTTATAAACTTGTCTACTATCTGCTGAAAATATTTCAGCGCCAAACCGTTCAGCTAAACGAATGGCGACAGCTGTTTTACCCACTGCAGTGGGGCCTGCTATGACGACTATAAATTTATTTTTTTCCAAATTTTGTATTCACCATGAAGCTTTTATTAGCTTTACACTGCAAAAATAGTTAAACCTTAAGATGTTTTATAGTTTCCTGAAAGTACTGGTTCGATTTGTATTGAAAATCTTTTTACGTAAGATATATATTACAGGTCTCAACCATGTTGATTTGAATAAAGCTCAACTTATCGCAAGCAATCATCCAAATGGGTTTCTGGAACCATTAATAATGGCATGTTTTTTCCCTAAGCCATTATATTTTTTAGTAAGAGGTGATATTTTTGACAATGCTATCTTAAAGCCTCTTTTAAAATCGACCAATCAAATTCCTGTTTTTAGGTTCAGAGACGGTTTTTCGAAATTGAGGGGAAATAGTCTGACAGTAGATGAAAGTACTAATATATTAAAAGAAAAAAAATCTACTAATCTTCGCAGAAGGAGGTACTGAAAGTATAAAAAAGATTAGACCGCTTCAAAAGGGAATTTCTAAAATAGCTTTTCATGCCCTTGAAAAATCACCATCACTGGACCTGGAAATTTTGCCAGTAGGAATTAACTTTACCTACCCATCCAAATTTAATACAACAGTAATGTTGAGAATAGGCGAGCCTATAAAGGTTGTTGATTACTATACCGAATACCTGAAAGATGCCAAAACCGGTCATGAAGCTTTATTAGATATTACATTTAATAAGATGAAAGAAAATATCATCCATTTGGAAAATCAAAATAGAGTAACAGTTATGGAAGATTTATTCATAATTGAAAGGGCAAAAACAAAAACTACCTATCTACCTGTTTATTTGAACAATAATATTAAATTAGACAATGAAAAATCTATTGCAAAGTATCTGGATAATTGCAATGACGCACAATTCGACAAAATTAGAGCAGATATAGCCATTCTAAAAAAAGAATTAGAAAAACAGCATCTAACAATCAATGATCTGACCAAAAGTCCTTATAATATTACAAAAAATTTTATAATGGATTACCGATCCTATTTTCAAATATTTTTACTAAAACAAAAGTCAAACAGAAAGAATTTGTATCCTCGATCTTGATGCTCTCAAATTTACTATTATTCTTAATCTACTATGCTCTAATTATCATAATAATTTTTGTCTTGCATCTCCCATTTTTCTATATTTTGATTCCTGTAATTTCGGGACTTTGGTTGCGTTACTATTATGAAGTTTGGACTTCAACTCTTTGGTATTTCGGAAAAAATAAATTTTTAGAATTAAAATTATCCTCTCAAGAAATACTTAAACGAAATTCCATTATTTTGAAAGGTACAAATAATTTTATCTTTTAACTTTCTCTAAAAATAGCTCAATTAAAAGAATAATGTCACGCTTTAAAGAAATATTGGTATTTGAAGCAATAGTTTTTATAGGTTTTTGGATATCAAATGAATACCTGGCAGCATTATTAACATTTATTGCTGTGCCAATATTCGGGGGCGTACTTATTATTTCTCTGATTGCCGAAAAAATAGAGCGTTCAAAAATATCAAAAGATTATTTTTTATTAATGATCGGTTTAGCTATCATTCCGGCTATAATATTTTTCATTTTTCATGTTATAAATGCCGGGGAATACAATTGGCTTGAGTCTTTATAAGTAGCCTTATTTATTGCTATATGGTATCTATAATTCTAAATTGAAAACCTTTTGTTAAAATTAATGTCAATCTATTGGCCTTTAAAGTAAATATTCAGGCTAAACAACAGGCCCTGAATTGAACTGAACTAAACAATATTCACGTAAATATCCTTGTATCTTTGCGCCGAAGCATCCCATGAAAAATCAAGCGACATCGCATTTTTTACACATTCGTTTTTAAATTCTTTTTGATAATATAATTCTTTGGCCCTCCAAACTGCATGGACCATCTGGTCGAAGTCCATTTGATCAAATCTAATACCAACACCACCTTGCTCAGAAATATCCTTAACACTATCTCTCAGCCCTCCTGTTGATCTGACTATTGGAAGTGTACCATATCGCATTGAAAACATTTGATTTAGTCCGCAAGGCTCTACCCTTGATGGCATAAGTAAAAAGTCGGATCCGGCATAAATTTTATGAGACATAGTTTCGTTATATGCCAACATACATGCGACATTCGCCGGGTATCTGTTAGCAATTGCTCTGAAAGAAGCTTCAATTCCTTTGTCTCCTGTACCCAGTATAATAAAATTCGCATTGCCATGATAAGACATCCAATTGTCTATAATACCAGGTATAAATTCAGCACCTTTTTCCTGAACCAATCTACCAATAAAACCATATAATGGTAAAACAGGATCTAAACCCGCTATATCACATATTATTTTTTTATTTTTTTGTTTGAATTGAATAAAATCCTTCTTGAGATGAAAATCTACCATAGGGTCAGTCGCAGGATCCCATACTTCATTGTCAATACCATTAAGTATACCAACACATTTCCATGCTTCCGATCTGAAAAGCTGTTCCAATCCAAAAGATTCGTACATCAATTCTTTCATATAATTTGGTGATACTGTAGTGACTGATTGTACACATCTGACAGCCGATGCTAAAGGATTAATTACATTATTCCATTCTAAAAGACCACTCTTCCAATTGTCAAATTTAGGAAGTAAATACTGTTTACTCCACCCAAAAGATCCTTGGTATCTTTCATTATGAATGGTAAAAACAGTTGCTATATGATTTAAAGACTGAAATTCGTAACAATATTTCATCATAAAAGGAATCAAACCAGTATGGTGATCATGACAATGAATAACGTCTACTAATACATTTCCATCTCTTACCCATGAAAGAAATGCCCTTTGAAATGAAATATGTCTCTCGATCTCATCCCCAAAATAATTACCGTCTCTATCTGCATAGACACCATATCTATTAAATTTACCTGGTATGTAAATGGTATAAAAGGGGAAACCAAGGATGTCGTCAATAAAATAGCGTACTTCAAAATAAAGATATTCCTCACCAAGGTGAAAATTTCCAGTATGCACGACCCTATATAATTTGCCTTCAAACCAAGGCATTTCATAGGCAGGAATAATAACACTGGCTTCCACACCAATTCTTTTGAGGTATTTAGGCAAGGAACCCACTACGTCTGCCAATCCCCCTACTTTAGCCACTGGAAAGCACTCAGCACTTGTATAAAAAACTTTCATATTGTTATCATTATTTCTCAATAAGATACAAATATGCAAATATTAGTTTAGTAACCAATTATAATAATTATTTTTTTGCAATAAAACAAAAATAGCATCTCAAGTCATTTTAAATAATGTCAAACACTGCTATTTTATTGGCCCACCAGGTGCTTCCATCAATTTAAAAAACTGATCAAGCTTTGGCAAAATGATAATCTCAGTTCTGCGATTAGATGCTTTTCCTTCCATGTTCGTATTTTCAGCTTTAGGTGCATATTCAGATCTTCCCCGGCAGTCATTCTTGAAGGATCTACCTTATATCTGTTTTGTAAAACCCTGACTACTGCTGTAGCTCTTTTTGTACTTAAATCCCAGTTGTCGGAAATACACTCGGTTGTAACTGGTACATTATCTGTGTGCCCCTCCACCAAGACATCCAAATCCTTCTGATCATTTATTATGCCGGCTATTTTCGCCAGCACTTTTTCAGCGTTTGTATTGATCACAGCAGATCCTGATTTGAAAAGCATTTTGTCAGATAACGAAATATAGACCACTCCTTTTTTTACTTCGATTAATATATCGGTATCATTAAATTCTGCCAGTGTTTTTTTTCAAATTGAGGGCAAGTCCTAAATTAACAGAATCCTTATATTGTAAAGTCATTGTAAGATCTTTAATATATTGACTTTGGGCGTTTATGGCTTCCAGAGATTTTTGGATGTTTTCAGCACCTATTTTATTGATAACAGAAGCCGAATTCAGTTGATTCAGCATAACATTATTGTTGCTTTTCAATAATACTATTTGCTCATCAAGGCTCTTAAGTTTTGTATTTACAACGGTCAATTCTGATTGTGACATTAATAAGCTGGCATTACTAGTTTCAAGTTTTCGATTTAACTCCAGCAATTGGCCTTCTAAATCTCTATTTCTGGATTCACACCGGGTTAAAAGATCTTTATGAACAGCAATTGATGTATTTGCATCCGTCAACTTCTTTTTACTTACACAACCAATACCGGTAAATATGAGTAAAAAGAGTAATGATACACACTTAATAATATTCATAAAACTATTTAATTATAATGGAATAAATATGGTATAATTTATGTTTTCCTTTTTTTCTTTTGTGCAGCAGGGAAAAGGATGTTATTTAAAATTAACCTGTAACCAGCACTATTAGGATGCAAATTTAAGTCGGTTTCAGGATCATTGACAAAGTGTCTGTAATCTTCAGGATCATGACCACCATAATAAGTCCATGTACCGAAGCCGTAACTCCCATGAAGATATCTGACTTCATTTACAGATTTTGTCTCTCCAAGGATCAAAACATCTGATTTCACCAAAGACTTTTTAAATGCTGTTGCTTGACCCATAAAGCCTTTTATTGTCAAAGTATGGTTCTGACACAACATGGTTGGAATTGGATCCCATTTGGCCGAAAATTCAAAAAGTGTAAAATAATCTACCTCCGGTGTAATTGTCCGATTTTTATTATCAATATCAGAATGTTCATATTGTAGTGGGTTGAGATTAATTTCAAAATCTTTAAAAGCAAAAGTTTTACTGTAGTCGAGTTTGCTTTGAGCATTAGGATCGAAACCATCGCCATCGTACATTTCAGCACAAATATCCAAGCCTTCTGCTGCCAATGCAATATCGTAAGTATCCGTAGCCGAACACATTGCAAACATAAAACCTCCGCCTTCAACATATTCCTTTATACGTTTAGCTACGGCCAATTTTAAGGCAGAAACTTTGGCATAGCCAAGGCTTTTGGAAAGCTCCTCAGTTTTATCCTGATTAAGTTTATACCAAGGCGTACCTCCCTGACTAGCATAAAACTTACCATATTGACCTGTGAAGTCTTCATGATGTAAATGAAGCCAATCATACTGAGCTAGTTTACCTTCAAGAACTTCCCTGTCATATACTTTCTCAAATGGTATTTCAGCATATGTCAACACTAAGGTTACAGCATCATCCCATGGTTGGATCCTTGAACCCTTTGGATTGAAGTCTGGCGTGTATACAGCAATTTTCGGAGCTTTTTCAAGTTTTATTGCTTCCTGATTGATCTCCGGGTGATTTATTTCTTCTCTAATATTAATCCATTGAGCATCTGAAAGTACCTGATAACTCACTCCACGGATTTTACATTCAGCTTCTAGACTTTTAGAATGCAAAAAAGCAAAGCTACCACCTCTGTAATTTAACAACCAATAAGCTTCAATATTATTATTGATAACCCAATATGTAAGGCCATATGCTTTGAGGTGGTTGGTTTGTTTGTCATACTCCATTGGAATTAATATATATGAAGCATGCATCGTCAAAAACATAAAAATAAAAACCGCACAAAAGAAATATCTTTTCATTCTTTAATAAATTGTTTAATACATTTTTTAAAAGTACAGATAGTATAACGCCCAAAAAACTGAAACATTGCAAATTTATTTAATAATATCTTAAACTTCCTTTTTTCTCAGAATAAACGGGCTTTTTTTTTAATATTTGCATCATAATTTATGAACAAGTGATTAATACGTTTAGTTTTTCATACCCGTGGTGGTATTTATTAATTTGTGTGGCCCTGGGTATTTTGTATGCTCTTCTAATGTATTACAGAGATAAAAGGTTTTCAGATTACAGCCACTGGTTTACAAAGACGCTGGGCTTACTAAGAACCGCTGGTGTAAGTTTGATCGCACTATTGTTGTTAAATCCATTTGTAAAAACGATAAAAGAAGATACAAAATCACCTGTTATTATTTTAGCTACAGATAATTCGACCTCCATAAAAGCAGGAGAAAAACCTGACGTACTTGACCAATATCAACAAAAGTTAACATCTCTTGGCGAAAGCCTCGAAGAGAAATACGACGTTAAGTATCTAAATTTCGGTACGGATGTGACTAACGCGAAAAAAGATAGTTTTACTTCCAAGAGCACCAATATTTCAAACTTATTTGACTATATTGAAAATAACTATTCTGATCAAAATCTTGGGGCCATAATCATGGGGACAGACGGCATTTATAATGAAGGAAGCAATCCAATATACAATGACAGCAAGTTTAATGCTCCGTTATATACCATAGCATTAGGAGATACCACTCAAAAAAAAGATCTTTTATTTCAAAACATACTGTATAACAAGATTGCTTATTTGGGAGACAAATTTTCTGTACAGGTAGATATTTCTGCTTTCAATTGTGCCTCAAATAATACAAAAGTATCTCTGGAAATGATATCCGGAAATCAAAATAAAAAAATTGTTGAAGAAACGCTCCTTATCAATTCCAATAACTTCTTTACAACTAAAACTTTTTTACTTGATGCCAGCCAAAGTGGGGTCATTAGATTTAGAGCAAAATTAGCTTCTGTTCCAAACGAGTACAATACTTCAAATAATGTCAAAGAATTTTTTATTGAAATTTTGGATGCAAGACAAAAAATACTGCTTTTGGCTAATGCTCCACATCCTGATCTGGCTGCCTTAAAGTCCATCATCACGAGTAACAAAAATTATGAAGTAGAATTGGCATTTGCTAAAGATTTTACCGGAAACTACTCCAAATACAACCTGGTTTTATTTCATAACCTCCCATCAGATATTAACGATATTGGCTCAATAATAGCCCAACTTGATAAAAATAATACACCTCGTATTTTTATAGTTGGTATGCAGACTTCACTTGTCAAATTTAATAAATCACAGGAAATAGTACAGATAATCGGAAATAGTCGTAATCAGGAAGATATTCAGGTTGAATTCAATTCAGGATTTTCTCAATTCACGACAACTGATGCGCTTAAAAGTAAATTAAAAAGTTTTCCGCCATTAGTGGCGCCATTTGGAGATTACAAGTCATTGGGTACCGGAAATGTCTTCCTTTATCAGAATATAAAAAAAATAAAAACTAACTATCCACTAATATCATTCGGAGAGAAAAATGGTTTTAAAACTTGTGTAATCAATGGTGAAGGCATCTGGAAGTGGAGACTGTTTGACCATTTACAAAATAAAAACTATGACCTTATTTCTGAATTGGTCAACAAGACAATTCAGCTGACTTCAGTTAAAGCAGATAAAAGAAAATTTAGAGCAAGCACTTCAAAAAATCTCTATACAGAAAATGAAGCCATATTATTTGATGCTCAATTGTACAATGACAGCTATGAAATGGTCAATGAAAGTGAGGTAAAATTGGTAGTAAAGGATGAAAATAATAAAGAATTTACCTATATTTTTTCAAAGACATCTAATTACTACACGCTAAATGCTGACATATTTGCTCATGGAAGTTACACATATACAGCGACAACCAATTACAACGGTAAAGCTTTAACGGTTGGCGGCAAGTTTAACGTTGAAGCAATCCAACTGGAACAATTTGATCTAACAGCAAAACACGCCTTACTTAAGACACTAAGTGAAAAACATTTAGGGAAAATGGTTTATCCATCCAATATGGAAACTTTAAAAGATATTTTATTAAATAATGATTTGATCAAACCCGTTATGTATCAAACTACATCAACAAAGTCAATCATTTATTTAAAATGGTTATTTTTTGTAATCCTGACCTTACTGAGTTTAGAATGGTTTCTAAGAAGATATTTTGGAAATTATTGAACCTTAAAATCTATAATAACTGACCCGCACTGGCTTTGAACATCACTTTTTGTAAAAGTGTATTTCATGGCTGTTTTTCTTGCTAAATCAATTAGATACGAATCGGATGTGGTCGAGCCTTTTTGCGTAAAATCTGCCTTTGCAACCTTGCCATCGGCATTGACACAAATAGAAAGAGCCACTTTGCCTGTCTTCTGGGAATTGTCTTTAAAAGATGGTTCAAATACAACACCTCTACCGCTAAGGCCGCCACCTACCCTACCTGAACCTTTACTAATTCCATCAAGTGCTTTGCCATTTGGGTCACCATTTTCAGCTCCTTGATTTCCGTTTTTGTTATTACTACCTTTGCCACCTCCTAACAGGTCAGCATACTTCTTTTTTTTATTCTCAAGGTCAGCCTTTGCTTTTGACTCACTTTCTTCTTTTGCTTTTTTAGCATCAAGCTCTGCCTTACGATCCGCTTCGGCTTTAACCTTTGCATCAGCCTGTGTTTTATTTTTTGATTTGGATAGTTCAGTATTGACTTTAGTTTTGGCCAGTTCACTGGCTTTTATTGTAGCCACATCTTCCAGATCTTTTGAGTTGATTTCCGAAATGGCTTGAGTTTTTGATTCTGAAGTTGTCGGTATTGGTTTCGAATCATTATTATCTACTTCTGCGGCTATTTCGGTAGCGTTCGTCCCTGCTTCAGGCTCTCCAAATTCGATAAGTATGCCCCCAATTTCTTCGAGTGGCTTGATGGGCGTCAGGGATATAAATAGCAGAAGAACAATTACTATGTGAAGGATGAAACTAATTATAAATCCTTTTTTTTTATGTTCACTTTCCTTAAGACTCGTGTTGGTATACATCTTAATTTTAATTGAAATATTTACAATTCAAAATGTATAATCGTACAATACAATTATACAACAAATAGTGTAAGAATGGATAAGCAGTTATCTTAAAATTATTTATTGTGGGGCTGTCAGTACTGCTTTAACTTCATGTACATAGGCAAGATTTAATAAAGCGACAACAGCTTCATTATTTGATTTTCCTGATGGAGATACTACGAAAGCAGCCTTAATACCATCGACTCTTTTTAATGCCAAAATCTGTTTTTCTATTCCTTCAAGACTTATAGGGTCTCCGTTCAGCGTATAATTTCCGGCAACATCAACCATTACAATTTTATTTTTGGATTTTGGTGGTGGTGGACTGGTTTTTTTACCAGGCAATTGCAAATCAAGTGCATTAGGGGAGACAACAGACGAAGTCAGCATAAAAAATATAAGCAATAAAAATATTATGTCTGTCAAAGATGACATGTTAAATTCTGCATTTACTTTGCTTTTTTTCTTTATGGCCATAACAATAAATATTAACTATTTTGAAGGTTGCGTTGCAATGATGGCTTTAATTTTTAATCCGCTTGCTATCGCTATTATTTTATGTACGTTTTCCCAAGGTACTCCTACTTCTGAAATAATGTTTAAAGTAGCATTACTTTTATTATTGGTTTTCCTGACGGCAAAAGCAATATCTTTTTCCAACATAGCCATAGAACTTGGCTTACCTACCACACTTACTTTTCCGTCTACAGTTAACATTACAGGCAAATCAATAGGGGCCACCGTTGTTGAGTTAGATTCAGGTAATTGAATCTTAATATTAACCATTTTTGAAGTCAGCATAAAAAAAATAAGCAAAAGGAAGATTATATCCGTTAATGAGGACATATTAAATTCAGCGTTTACTTTACTCCGTTTTTTGACAGCCACTATAAGGTATTTATAAAAATGAAATATTAATTACCCGGTTCCTGTAAAAGATCCATAAAATCAATTGTTGTTTTTTCCATTTGGAAAATAACTTTATCCACTTTGGCCACTAAAAGGTTATATCCTACAAAGGCAAAAATTCCAATTACTAATCCAAAAGCCGTAGTAATTAGTGCCTGATAAATCCCGCCCGCCAATAATGCCGGACTTACATTGTCCTGAGAAGCCATATTGTAAAATGCCAAAATCATCCCGGTTACCGTACCGAGAAAACCTATCATTGGTGCTGCTCCTGCAATACTTGCCAATGATGATAAATTTTTCTCGAGCTTAAAAACTTCAAGATTTCCTACATTTTCGATTGCTGCGTCGATGTCTTTGAGCGGCTTACCTATACGCATAAGTCCTTTTTCGATCATTCTGGCTGAAGGTGTATCCGTAGCCCTGCATAACGCTTTGGCGCCTTCCACATTACCCGAACCAACAGAAGCTCTAATATTATTAATAAAATTTTCATCAATGTTACTTGCTTTATTAATGGTCAACCATCTTTCAATAAAGATATATAGTGCCAAAAATGAAAGTACCAATAAGACTGCCACATTTGCAATACCCATCCATCCACCGGAAATGATGATATCAACGACATTTTGTGAAGCCTGAGGTGAAGCAGCTGTTGAATCTGTAACATCAGCTGTTACTTGAAATAATACAAAACTTAAATTAAGCATGATTCGATTTTGATTGATTACTTTAGTACATGAACGAATTCCTGATAGATCTATTTTAAAATATAGTGCAAAAATATAATATTTTATTATATTATATTTTTTTTATATTTAATTTTTAAAAATATTATAGATATATCTGTGTTTGGTGATATACTATTAGTCATTGGATCGACTAAATTATTGTAATTAAAATCTATCTTAATAGTGTAAGATCTTTTTTGATAATCTTTTTTTGTCCTGAAAAATCGGTATATTCTACAACGTAAACATAAACACCAACCTCAACAGCACGACCGTTAAAATTACCATCCCATCCAAGCGGATTATCTTCAAATTCGAAATTTGATTGCTCATATACTTTGTTTCCCAGTCTATCAAATATAGACAATTTATCAATATTTGCAGGAATCTTATTTTTCCAAATGACGAAGCGATCATTTATGTTATCGCCATTAGGCGAAAACACATTAGGAAAATAAAATTGCAATTTATTGTCCACGTTGATATAAATCTTAGTTCTGGCCATACATCCCTTATCTGTGACTACTTCTAAATCCACAATATCAGAATAATCAGATGAAAAGTTCAATGTAAAATCGGTCCCAAGGATTTCTCCTTTACTATTATTCCATTTAATTAAAGAAATCTGGTCATCGGGATAATTGGAATCAAAGTCTAGGCCCAATACATCACTAAACGAAATTGAGTATTCAGTTGGTGTAGAAATTTCCATCAGCTCCGGCTCATTAATATTAATATTTATTTGATAGGCACAATCATATTTGTCCCTAACTTCAAGCATATATTGGGCCGGTGGTAAATTGCCTATTTCATTTGAAGTCAATTCAACCCCGTCAAGCATAAATTTATATGGTCCAAAACCACCTGAAGCCCCCAAAATCTCAATTAAACCATTAGTTTCCCCAAAACAATGTACATCTTCTGAAACAAATTGTATGCTCTCCGGGACATTCGTTTCATTTGAAATAGATATAGAATCCCTGGATTTACAACCATTTTCTATATCTGTAACGATGATTTTATATGTCCCCAAAGCCTTTGCCATAATATCAGCTGAAGCACCAGCCCCCTCAAAAACTCCATTATCTGTACTCCATTGATACAAAAAATTATTACCCAAACTAACTATTGGATTAATTTGTACCCTAGTTGTATTGCAATGCCATTTCAAATTATTACCTGCATCCACAATAGGAAATGCAATTTTATCTGCAATATCTAATGAATCAGCACTCCAACAATGACTTGATGAAGCCATAACTTTACATTCGTACCTTCCTGCACCATCTGAATTCAATGTCAGTATATTTGGAGAACTTCCTAAAAATGCTACTCCAGGTAGTATTCTTTGCCATCTGATTTCATCGATCGGAATATTTACTTTTGCCGTCATCAAAGGTTTTGGAAAATAACAAGTAATATTATCACCGGTTAAGTCAACAATTGCTTTCTGGAAATTTGAAGGAACTATAAAACTTGTGTCCAATTTACAACCATTAATACCAACTGCCAAAAACTTATAAGGCTTACCTTTTATGACATTTATTGAATCAGTAATAATGTTCATACCATTTGACTTTATGCCAAGCGGATTAGTCCATTCTGTTAATGTAAGCGCATCATTTGATATAAGTGTAAGAACAGAAGGAGATTCGCCTGATTTTTTGCACTTTTGAGTTGGAATAAATGCGTTTACAGATGGCTTTTTTATATCCTGAGTAATCGTTACCGCATCTATTGCTTTGCATGGTTGACCAGCAATAGTATAATTAGTTTCTACAATATATTTACCGGGTATACTTATATTCAACATTCTATCCGTAGAAATTATGGTTCCTGATTCATTTATCCAGGAATATGATAATGGCAGAGTGCCATTCGTAGTTCCATCCGCTTCTAAAGTTATATTTGTGGTATTACAATCCAATAACCGTGCGCCATCTAATACTTTTACGTCAACGGTAATAACTTCAACTCTAAATCTATGTAACAAAGAACAATCATTAATATCTAATACCTCAAAACTACCATTTGAAAAATATTTTTTTCCCTGAAATTCAAAATATGAACCATTACATATATATTGGGTACCCATTAAATTCAATTTACTGGTCCCTACTTTAAATTCCTGTGCGGTCACATTACACCTATCAATAGAACAGTAAATTATTGTATCAGAAGTTACATTAGTTCCACAAAAAGAAAAACTATTGCCAGGACAAATATATATTGGTGTATTAATCAACGTGTCAGGTCCCTTTACGTTTACAACCCAGGTATTAATTTTTCCACAAGCCGCATTTGCACAGCTACCGCCATAAAATGGATGGAAGAAACCCTGAGCTGAAATAGTGTACGTTCCTGGCTCCGTAAATACGATATTATTAAACTTCCCGACACTATCCTGATTTACAAAATAACGCCCGGAAGAGGGACTTATTTGCCAAACAAAACAAACACTGTCAGATGGATTTACCGGAGAATTGCCACAAGCTGCATTTACATTTACCTGACATTCAGGTAAAGTGAGACTATACATTTTTATATCATTGGCCTCATTACACTCCAAAACATTTGGCCCTGTAATAAATCCATCGGCCAATAAAGTTGGGTCCGGAGCAGTTACTGGTGTAGTATCAATACCTTCTATAACTTTAATGGTAAAATCGCAAACCGAATACCCATAACCATCAATATATAAAAAACCATTTTGGCCAGGAACAAATTGATCAGATGAGACAGTAAATGTACCTGTTAAGCCGAGAGAAGGAGGGGAAGGAGATTTTGAACAATCTAAAAAAAGATCTTTATTACAGCCACCAAAAAGTCCAACCTGAACACCTGTGTTTCCAGCTACTATCGTACAATTTGTAACTGTAATCTCCAAAGTTACTTTATTTGTACATGGTGTAAAAGTAAACCAAATAATGTTGTCAGCATTACCATTACCATTGCATAGACCTGTCCAAAGTTGATTTACAGAAGCTTTATCGGGCAGTCTGCTTGTATAACCATCAAGTTCTGAACCACAAATATAATAAGCACTTGTGCACAACTCACCGATTGGTCCTTGTGTAAAATTACATTGAGCAGAAACAGTAGAACAAAATCCACTCATTAAAGTAATAAGCAAAATATGAGCGCAAATATTTCGGATTCTTAGGATCATCTAAAAAATTAAAAATCTTTTTTCTATTTTGACATAAAATAAAACATATTATGCTGTAAATAAATAATATATATATTATTACGATCCAAAATATATTAATACACTTAAAAACGGTGTAAATATAACACTACTTTTAAAACATTTCAATGAAGTGTTATTTTTTTTTATATATAATATAGTGGACAAAACTATTTTTCAGCAAAGCTGTTCCAAAATATAACCACATTACAATAACCATGCTAAAAATATGAAAGTAAGATTTAAGAAGACATTGGTCATTGGTGCATCTGAAAACCCGGCTAGGTATGCTTATATGGCCATTCATTTACTAAGTAGTATGGGTCATAAAGTTGTAGCCATTGGCAAAAGAAAAGGAATTGTAGAAAATGTCGAAATAGATACTGATTTTCCATCATACCATGAGATAGACACTGTCACTATGTATATAAACTCAGCGCTACAGAAAAATTATTACAATTACATCTTAAGCCTTAAACCGAAAAGAATTATTTTTAATCCAGGCGCAGAGAATCCTGAATTGACAAAATTAGCAAAACAGAATAATATTGACACAGAAGATGCCTGTACTCTTGTGCTGTTGCGGACTAATCAATATTGAAACTATTATTTTTTCGTTTTGAACATTTCTACCAACTCTTTTTCAGACTTGAAACCAAGGTCGAGGAAAGTATTTGTTACAAATTTTTTAATGTCCTGATAATCACGACCCCGCTTATCAATATAGACTTCGAAAAGTCTGTTAATGTATTTCATGCTCAGGTCCTTTATATTTTGATTAAATTTCTGATTAAAAAATGCATTTATGTATGAAACAAACACCTTATTAATTTCAAAATATTCATGATAACTTTCTGTATCCAGATTATTTAAAAAACTCTCACAATATCCAAAAATACTCTCACGTATACATTCGTTTTCAAGACTCAGTCCTTTATGCTGATCATAATATTCTTTTACTGCTTTAATTGTATCTTCATGAATATAGCCCTTTGTGTGAACAACATCCATTAGATTATAGTAAGCAGAAACACCATCACTTATTTTCTTATTAATAATTTTTGACATCCTTTTGTCGGCATCAGGTGTAATTTCAACTTCGCTTCTATATAAATTTAATAAATGTTGAAAATATTTTGATTCAAAATGGTCTTCTTCTTTTCTCAATTTATCAAAAATAGAAGAAATAGTTTTCTGGGCTGAACTGCTTACATCATAAAACATACCTACAATCATCATAATTTCGATAAAATCAGGATCACTGTGAAGGGATTCATTATTTATCATTACATCCAGCTGAGGAAGAATGTTGGTATTATCAAATTTTCTGTTTGACCTGTATAAGAGAAAATGAATCAATGAAGAACCAAGAATTTTCAGTTCTGTGATATTTGAAGGAATCTCAACTGTAAGAAAATTTTGATTACTAAATTGTTTTTTATAACTTTCATAGCCAATTTTCCTTTGGTTCAAATCCCTGAATTTGTCTACCTTTTGGATATTAAGAAATGATTTAACCCTTTTATTGGTCAGGTGATCCATAAAATTAGTCAGCCATATGTCGCTACTTAAGGCAAAGCCTACTTGGACAGTCTGCCCAATTCTTAATTTAATAAGATCAAAATTTGTAGACTCACATATCGCATTTAATATTTTTTTAAAATGATCCTGTGGCCTTTTATATTTGTAATTTGAATCGATCTCTCCACGTAAAACAGAATATCCTAGAATTCTGGGTAATAATAAACCTTCAAATCCAGGATCCAGCAATTCTAATTCGAGTGCAACCAATTGAAGTGGGTTTTTATCCGCAGCTAATGTATAAAGTTCAAATAAGTGAGGCTCAAATGCGTCAACAATTTGTTTATATAATTCATCTGACTCATCATCAAGATAAGAAGCCAATAAGTCTGAATTCTGAACTGCCGATTTTAATTGGTCCAGATGCTTTTTATAATTTGCTGACAATGCTTCCATGATATGCTTTTTCTTGTAAAATTACTAAAATTAATATGATATAGAATTCAAAATTCGCTTTGATAAAAAGAAACCTGATAAAATTTGTGGTTTTATCAGGTTTTTCAGAACAATTAGCATGCTAAATGTCCCACCATTTATACCGAATAAATATTATTATTCGTCTTCTTTAGTGTCCGAAGCTGGCTCCGGAGTATCCGTTGCACCTTCTTCTATAGCGGCTGCTTCCTCAATTTCGGGCACTATGTCCTCTACAACTACTTCCTCAACAACAGGTGCTTCCTCTGTCACAACAAGTGCTTCCTCTGCAACCAGTCTTCCGCAACCTTTGACTGTCAACTGCAGGGCTTTCTTCTGCCATTTCTATAACCTGATCAATAATTACCTCCTCATGCGTATCTGGAGTTGCTCTGAATGCTTCTGCCGCTTCATGCGTTTTTGCATCAGCAACTGGTTTAACCACTATTTTTGCTGAACCGGAAACTTCTTTTCTGAACGTTTCCAGATCAGTCTTTGTTTGTTCTCTTCTACTTGCAATTTTACCCTCTTTCTCGTCAATCCATTTTTGGCATAAAGCATCAGCTTGTTCAACTGTCATTGCTCCTTTTTTAACGCCTCTCATCAGGTGCTTTTTGTAATATACACCTTTGAATCTTAAAATAGCTTTAACCGTATCAGTAGGTTGTGCACCTTTGGTCAACCAATCAAAAGCAGCATTTCTGTCAATTTCGATGGTTGCAGGCTTTGTCATTGGATTATAAGTCCCAATTTTTTCAATAAACTTACCATCTCTTGGGGATCTGGCATCGGCAACAATAATATGGTAGAATGGAGATTTCTTGCGTCCTTTCCTGGACAATCTGATCTTTACAGGCATTAGTTAAAATTTTAAATATATATGAAAATCAAACCTGAATACGCTGGAAAACAGCCTCCGGGTTTTTAACGGGCACAAAGGTAAAATATTAATTTGAATTTCCAATTATTTAGAAATAAAATTTTACGCTTGCACTAGGCAAAATTGGTAGTTGGTTTACTCTTTTATAATTTAGCCGGTCAAAATAAAAGATATTTGGTCGGTCATATGCATTTGTTACACTTACGTTTATCTCTACTCCTGAATGTTTGGAAAATTTTATTTTTTTGATAACGGACAAATCGAGTCTGTGATAATATGGCAACCTTCCCCCATTTCTGATATCTGAATACAATATCCCAACATTCTTAGGATTCTGGGTTTCAAAATTGGTATTGACACCTCCAAGGTAATCAAGATAATTATAAAACCCTTTTGTTTTCGTAAATGGAAAACCGGACCCCATATTCCATCTGAAGCTCACTTGCCACGAACCAAGTCTATCCAAGTCATATGTTGTCAACATATTAATATTATTTCTTCTATCAAAAATTGTAGGATAAACCTGTTGTCCATCGTCTCTTTTTACGTATCCATGTGAAAAAGTGGCCCAAACGTAGACACGCGGTCTTTCATATTTAAAAGAAAAATCCATACCGTAAGCTTTTCCTGTCTCTACAACATAATCTGCCTGAGTTACGTCTGTTTTATTCCTGTTGACAACTATAATCTGAGAAAAGTTTTTGTAATAGCCCTCTATATTTATCTGAATATTATTTGTTGCATCATACTCAAATCCTGCAACCAAGTGTTCAGCTATCTGAAGTTTGTTTTTTACTCGCTGGCCATTAAATCCGGTTACGATAGATTCCGGTCCTGTTAAAAAACCATTAAACAAATTGACCACATCACGCTCGTTGGAGGTACTTAAAATATTTTGTGTGTATCTTCCTGCTGCCCCTTTAAATCTCAGATGATCAGAAATATTATATTTGACACCCATTCTGGGTTCAAATGTAACAGCCCCAAGGGCAGAATAATATTGTGTTCTAATAGAAGGTTCAATAATCAGATTTCCTATGATCTGTCGGTATTTACCGTAAAATCCCAGTTCTGTGGTATTCTGTTGCTGTGCCAAACTTAATCCAAATGGATTCACAAACTCAAAATCAGTGCTGATACTTTTTAATTCCAAACCATACTTGATCTCATTTTTATTTCCAAAAAAGGTAAAATTAATATTTGCTGAAATTTCGTCAACTCCAGAAGTTCGTGGCTCATCATTTTTCTCTCCTATGGCAGTACTGTAAGTAGAAAAACCTACCAATCCATCCACTATTATACTGCTGCCTGAAGGTACCAAACTAAAATTAACTCCTCCACCGGCATTTTTCCAAGATATTTCCGCTAGTAATGGATTCTTGTAAGCATCTGTAAAATTAAACCCAAAAAGATTAAAACGGCTGCCATTGGAACTATTAATGGATATTTTGCCATATAAATCCTGAAATGAAAAGGGAAGCCCTACAGAATCATTTGGAGCGGCATAAGCATACAATGACTTTGTTGTTTGTTCTATCAAGGATTTTTTTGCGGTCAGAACATATGAAATAGATGAGCCTCCTTCTTTGAATTTTCTTAATGGGCCCTCTACCATACCTTTGACCATAAAAGGTCCCCCACTAACAAATCCGCTTTGTTTTGTTTTATTTCCTTCACGAGTTTTAATGTCAACTATTGCCGAAACACGACCACCATATTCAGCACCAAATCCTCCTGTTAGGACATCTACATTTTTTATTAGCTCAGTTTCAAACACCGAATAAAATCCAATGCTGTGAAAAGGGTTAAAAATATTGAGACCATCCAACAAAATTTTATTCTGAACAGGAGAACCTCCTCGAATGTATATCTGACCACCTTGATCGCCGGTCGAAATAATACCAGGAATTACCTGTAAATATTGTACAATGTCAGCTTCGCCTCCCACCGAAGGAAGTGATTTAATTTGTTTGGGAGAAACTGAAATCTGAGAAATGCTTACTGTAGTTCGGGATTGTTCTCTTGCAGCTGAAATACTAACTTCACCTAAATTTACAGCACTTTCCACTAAGGACAAACTCTGGTAGATAATTGATGATGCTTTTATTTTAATAGAAACTACAGCGCTATCAAAACCTACGTATGTTGCTTTAAGATTATATTCTCCCGGGGGAATATGAGGTATTACAAAAAAACCGTCGAGGTCAGTCGTCGCACCAAATGATGTGCCTTCGAGCACTACATTACAATAAATTATTGGTGTCCCTTCTTCCTTATCATAGATATTACCTCTAACCGTTCCTGTTTGAGCTAAGGAATAAGAGATAGTAATTAAACATATAATAAATGTATGATATACCTTTACATTCATAAATCAAAATTTTTAGCAGCTGCAAAAGTAGGATAAATATTGACAACATTTATATGAAAAATGTCTTTTAAAGGACATAAGAGGTGATTTACCATTAATCTTTGATAATTTAGCCACATTATTATTTGATATTGTTTGGATCTGCTTAGTATTAGTTCAATCTTGTTTACAAATTGATAAAAATTCTATCTTTTCTAAAAAAATATTTAATTTTGCAGTTCGCACAATAACGTGCCTTTTATAAAATATAATTTCTCATGCATTACCATCCGGAAAATATTGAGTCAAAATGGAGACAAAATTGGGTAGACTCAATGCTATACAAAGTATATAACGACTCGGTAAAACCCAAGTATTATGTGCTTGATATGTTTCCCTATCCTTCGGGTGCCGGACTTCATGTTGGTCATCCACTAGGCTATATAGCTTCAGATATTTTTGCGAGATATAAAAGACTTCAAGGGTATAATGTGCTCCACCCTATGGGTTATGATGCTTTTGGACTTCCGGCTGAACAATATGCCATCCAAACTGGTGTACATCCTGCTGTGTCTACCGATGAAAACATCAAAAGATATCGCGAGCAATTGGATAATATTGGTTTTAGTTTTGACTGGAGCAGAGAGGTGAAGACATCTGATCCCGGATATTACAAATGGACACAATGGATATTTCTCCAACTTTTTAATCATTATTATGATCTGGATAAAAATAAAGCAGTTTCTATAGAAATATTGTTAGATGAGTTTGAAAAAAATGGAAATATAAACATTCATGCCGCTTCTACTCAAGAGACAGTTTTCACAGCTGACACATGGAATCACATGTCTCCAAAGGAAAAAGATGATGTACTAATGAATTATAGATTGGCATACCGTAAAACGGGTTATGTCAATTGGTGTGAAGCACTCGGCACCGTTCTGGCCAATGACGAAGTAAAGGATGGCTTCTCTGAGCGTGGTGGTCATCCTGTCGAAAAAAGAGCCATGATGCAGTGGTCACTAAGAATCACAGCTTATGCAGAACGATTGTTGAATGATTTAGATTCATTGAGCTGGTCTGACGCACTTAAGGCTATGCAACGAAATTGGATAGGAAAGTCTGAAGGCGCTCAAATGTTTTTTGACATCGTAGGACATGACATGAAACTGGAGATATTTACTACAAGACCTGATACCATTTTTGGGGCAACATATATGGTATTGGCGCCGGAACATGAATTTGTATCGCTCATAACCAATGCTGCTCAAAAGGATGTGGTTACAAGATACCTCGACTATGTATCGAGTCGCTCAGAAGTCGATCGTATGGCAGAAGTAAAAGAAGTTACCGGAGTTTTTACGGGTGCATATGCTGTAAATCCATTCAATAATGAGCATGTTCCTATTTGGCTGGGTGAATATGTATTAAAAGATTACGGTTCAGGTGCCATTATGGCGGTGCCAAGTGATGATGAAAGGGACAAGCTGTTTGCGTTAAAATTTGGTCTCAAAATCATAGATGTAGTCGATAAAAGTGATTACCCTGGCGCAACATTGAGTGATAAAGTAGGTAAAATCATAAATTCTGATTTCCTCAATGGCATGGAAGTTAAGGATGCCATTAAGGAAATGTTTGATAGAATTGAGCAATCAGGAATCGGTGCTAAAAAGATACATTACAAACTCCGCGATGCCAATTATTCACGACAACGATACTGGGGTGAACCTTTTCCAATTGCATATGATAAAGATGGTGTAACTCATCCTTTAGATATTCAAAAATTACCATTGGAACTTCCTGAATTGGAAAATTTCCAACCTGCTTCTGGTGGTAAATCACCGCTAGCAAGGGCTGAAGATTGGGTAAATCAATTGGATGGTCTAAAGAGGGAAACAGACACTATGCCTGGATTTGCGGGTTCGTCGTGGTACTTCCTAAGATATATGGATGCTTCCAATAACATGGAATTTGCATCAAAAGAAGCCATCAACTATTGGCAAGATGTAGACCTATATATCGGAGGTACCGAACATGCTGTAGGACATTTGATGTATTCCAGATGCTGGCACAAATTTCTGTACGATTTGGGTAAGGTCCCTACTATAGAACCATTTAAGAAACTTGTTAATCAAGGAATGATTACGGCTTATGGATACTATGCGGATGGATTATCTTTTACAAATGAAGCTCAGAGTTTTGAAATGTCAAAAATGTTTTTTGGAAACAAAAATGATATTCATGATGGCTTCAAAAGAGACAATACATACCTATCGAAAATTACACCGAATCATCATCGACTACCTTATATTTATGATTATTTGGATGGACAAAACAGGATAACAAAATCTCAATTTGAAAAATATCTTGCTAAAGAAGGGAAAAATTATAACGTGCATACTTCAGATGTGTTTATATGGGTCACAGACGACAATGGTGAAGAATATTTTACTGTAAATGTCATCCAAGAAAAAATGTCAAAATCCAAATATAATGTACAAAACCCAGATGAAATTGTAGCAAAATATGGTGCTGATTGTTTTAGAATGTATGAAATGTTTTTAGGCCCTATTGAACAGTCAAAACCTTGGGATACCAAAGGAATTGATGGTGTACAGAAGTTCTTACGTAAATTCTGGAGTTTATTTTATGATGAAAGTGCATTAAACATTTCAAATGAAAAACCATCTGCTGAAGCATTAAAAACTTTGCACACAGCAATAAAAAGGATTACAGAGGATATTGAACGGTTTTCGTTTAATACCTGTGTAAGTGCTTTCATGATGTGCGTAAATGAACTTAAAAGATTGGAGTGTAACCATCGATATATTTTAGAACCGCTTGTCGTTTTGCTGGCACCATTTGCACCTTTCATTACTGAGGAATTGTGGTGTTTGTTAGGACATAAAACTTCTGTTCATTTGGCTGATTTTCCGGTTTTTGATCCCAAACATCTTGTCCAGGACAGCATAGAATATCCCGTGTGTGTAAATGGTAAAAAGAGGGATACTATTCACATCCCAATCAAATTGACTCAATCAGAAATACAGGAAATAGTAATGGATTTGGATTCGATCAAAAAATATGTTTCTGGAAAAGATGTGCAAAAAATTATTGTTGTACCCAACAGAATGGTAAATATTGTAATAAAGGAATAAACCATAAAAAATATTTGGGTTAATGAGTCGGAACGTTTTACTTTTTGAAAAAACTTTAGTTTCCGATCACATCCCTTATTTGCAAAAATCTATTGGCATAATAAGGGTCAAATAAATTATCGATAACAATTCCTTTAGTCACTGATGAATGAATAAAGTATAATGTGTCCTGACTCCAGTGATGTACTAATCCTACATGACCGGGTCTGATGTTATGTTTGTTGCGACCTTTAAAAACTATAATATCTCCAAGTCTTGCTTCCTTAATATTTGTAACCCTTTTTCCATCATGTATTTGTGAAACAGAACTTCTGGTTACATTCTTACCAATTTCGGCCATCAAAAATTTAACATATCCGGAGCAATCGAATACATTTTTATTGACTTTAGATCTGTATTTCAAACCAATATATTTATCTGCTTTTAATAACAATTCATATCGCTTGGTTTCAGCGACAGACAATACACGTTGCGTACAACAGTAAGACGGAATCAAAATTATTAATAGAATCAAATATCGCATGATAACAAAACTTATCCAGACTTATTTCTGATAAGAACGAAGATAGTGATTTAATTGAGGTAAACCATCTATAAACGAATAATAATCAATTAATAGTATACTTTCATATGCTAATTTCATGTTGAGTAAGCTACGATATTTAATATAAAAAAAGCGCCTTAATAAAAGTAAGGCGCTCAAAAAATATTTTATTTCGAATCAATTAAGAATTAAACAATCCATCATATTGGGAATCTCTTTTTACAACATCAGGTTGTTTTAACTCCAACACATCATCTATTTTTTCCTTACCACCTAAAAGCAAAAGAGTGGATTTGTTTTCATATTCTTCAAGCATCTTAAGCCCTTGCTCTTCGAAAACGCCATTTTGCAGATCTATAGAATTCATAAATCCTGATGACATCTCCATAAAACGCTCCATCTCTCCCACTTTTCCAGCCACATCATCTGCTATAACCTCCATTGCCTGGTCAAACATTGCTCTTTTATCAGTATCTCCTTTTATGATGCTCATAGCTGACATCATGGCAGAGTGACTTGCTCGTATTGCTTTTCTTTCCTGCTCCTTTACCTTTACCTGATCTGTTGTGTCTTCAATAAGAATTTCAGAGTTTGAATACATTTTTGTTAAAACTCTGTATAAAATTGACATTTTGCTATGCAATGCAGTATATTTTTCATTACTTTCCTGCAATCTCGCTGCTTTTCTGCTTGCAAGTAACATAGCACTTTCATTATTTTGCTCTTTAGCCTTTTTTGCGATAAGCATACTATTTGTAATTTCTTTATTATTCTCTTCAACTATGGTAATCAACTTCCTCATCTGACCTTTTAATCCGCCAATTTGAGTACCCATCTTGGTAAGATTGTCTTGAAGGTCACTTATATAATTTTTCAGAATACCTATAGGATCTATAGTAACAAAAATTCCTGTGATCCATCTCATCACGCTTTTGTACATGTAAGATACCAATGTTCTCCATTTTGGGTCAAGTACCATGTAAATGATAATACCCAGAATACCAAGGAGTGCAACAATACCTAATGTATTGGAAAGCATGCCGAGAATAGCCGCACTGTATTTAAATAATAAATATCCTCCAGCTCCGAGTATTCCTGCCAAAAATAAAAAGCCTGTCGTACCTTCAGGTTTTTGCCAAAATGATTTAGGTTTAAATTCTGTATTTGGAAAATTTGCCATAATATTGTCTTTGTTTTTTTTTGATTTGTAAAAATAGACTTAATTTAATTTTTTATTATAAATAAGACATAAAATTTTATAAAATGCGATCATAAAGTTGGCCATCTTCTTCAATTTCCTGAAAAAGACGATCAAAAGTTGATTTAAACTGGTCTCTGGTTATCTCGATTTTAGTTTTTGATGCTTCCGCACTTTCATGCATTTTCTGAATTTCAGCTTCCATTATGGCTTGCTCCTTTTGCATTTGTGCAATCTTGCGGTTATTTTCGTCAATTTTGTCATGCAAGCGTTTTATATCCATTGTTTTGGCATCAATATGGTTGGTGATCTGATTTTTTAAAGCCTGGGCAAATTGATCTCTTTCTTTATTTAATATATTTTTGTAATGCTGTACGGTCAAAAGTAGTTTTTCCTTTGTCAATCCCATAGTAGATGCTGTAAGAAAAGCACTTTTTGCAGCTGTACCTTCATCCATACCCATAGCACAAAGTGACTTGTAGGATTGTTTAAATTTTAGATAATCAAATTCTTTTTGTTCGCCATCTTTTACTGCTGTTAATAATTTCAGCAGTACTTTATCATTCATATCTTCCGAAACAGCAAAAAGATCTTTTAAATTTATTGTCATATAAAAACTTGTTTGTTCACAAATGTAAGTCCAATAATGTTTTCTATCAATAAATATTCGATAAATAGCACTAACAGCACTACCAATGGTACTATATTACTTGTTCCTGCCAGCTTTTTCTATTGATTCAGCATAATGACTTTGTACAAATTCATTAAACATAGAAACATGTTCGTCATTAGCATCATTAAAATCAGCCTCATACATTTTTTTAGCCTTTCGCTGTCTTGAGGCTTCAAATAATGATACAGCACAAGCTACAGAAATATTAAGACTCTGCACCATACCGTATTGGGGTATAATAAAATTGCCGTCTAAAAATGTTTTGGCCTCTTCAGAAATGCCTTTTTGTTCATTACCAAAAACTAATGCAACAGATTCAGTTAAATCAAGGTCATATAATGAGGATGATTCGACGCTTAAATGAGTGCCAAATATTTTTGAATATTTATTTCTCACAGCTTCAAAGCATGATTCCAGATCTTGGAAAAAAAGCGCCTTGACCCATTTTTTTGCTCCTGAAGCACTATTACTACCTATATATTGACGTACATTATTGTTACCTTCCTCAGTATAAACTAAATAAATCTCTGTGATTCCTACAGCATCACATGAACGCATTACAGCACCAATGTTATGCGGATCATGCACATTTTCAAGAATTATTGTCAAATTTTTTTGACGTTTTGAGATTACTTGTTTAAATCTTTCGATCCTTTCTTTTGTGATTTGTTTTAACATGATGTGACAACTTAATTTCTTCGCTGGAATCTGGTTCCTTTAAATTCTATAATATCAAGGTGTTTGTTTTCAAAAAAATCAAATTTTGAAGGATCTGCATCAATCATTGAATCTTCAGACTTTGCTTTTTTTATATCAAATGTGCTTTGCAAATAGGAAATAGCTTCACTATCCAAGTAATTCTGAAAGTTTTTACCATATTTCCAGATGTTCCTTCCAATGTATAACATTAAATCATACCCTTTTATAGCATCTGCTGGAGGTATTTCACCATAAATATCGAGGTACTCTCTTCTAAACTCTCTGATATCTGATTGATTTTCATCCACAAAATCAGACATTACGATACGCATTTGTAATGAGTGATAAAAGTCAAAATCTATTTTTTCAGATTCGTATAATATTGGCATACCATAAACGATTATGGGTCTTGATCCTTTCTCAGCCAAAAGTTTCCGAAGACAAGAATAAATAAATGCTTCATCATTGTATGAATAATTTGGAATGATTACTGCTTTTATTTTCGGGTTTTTCATAATTTTTGCAAAAGCCATTACACCGACATTTAAGCTATCGTCTGTAACATAAACCAAAGTATAAAAATCTGCATTTTTTGAATTCAAATCTGTTTTTGAAGCCTCCTGAAAATAAGAAATCCATGAATTGGTTTCCTTATTATTTCTTCCAATTATGGCAACCTCGCCTTTTTGAAATTCAGAACACGTATTTTGTGCTAGTTTAAGAAAATGCTCTTTCAGATTTGGTTTCATCTGAATATAATATGGATTCTCGTTAGTTATCTTTGTACTGGTCTGCCATGGAGAAACTAAAGGTATAGATTTTATTTTACATTCTTCTGCCATCAATTTAACATCATCGCGCTCAAATGGCCCTAAGATTAAATCAGTATCTTCAGTGACAATTTCGGACAATCTATCTTTCACTTTTGTGCTACCCTCTTCAGTGTCTATAACGGTTATATTTATTTTAATTTGTTCGTCGTCCAATCTCTCCAGTGCCCTCAAAACACCTGCATAGTAATGAACAAACCTTGACTGTGATAATTCTGACGAATTGTATGCATCTGAGTTTAAGGGAATCAAAAATTTGACATTATAAGAATCTTTTAAGTTTATACCTTCTTTATATATAGCTTTTTTCTTTTCTTTTATAGTAATCGGAGGAATTACATTTACCGGTGACTTCCAATAAATGGTATCTATTTTTACTTCCAGCTTTACATCACGTTTTATAACATTACCCGTAGAAGAGTCAGTTTTTGGAAGCTGCCGTGTAATAATTGAGGTATCCATAGGTATCTGGTCGGGTACAGGTTTTTTGGTTCCCGATTTGATTATCTGAACATTTTTATCATCCAATGGAGATGTTTTCCTACTTACCGAACATGAGGTAAGTGAAAATATAATCACCCAAAAAACCAGAAGCTTATTCCCACTCAATTGTTGCCGGTGGTTTTGTACTGACATCATATACAACCCTATTTATTCCTTTTACCTGATTTATAATTTCACTTGATATTTTAGCCAGTAATTCATAAGGCAAATGACTCCATTCAGCTGTCATACAATCTGTGGAATTAACACAACGCAAGGCCACTGTAAACTCATATGTACGTTCATCACCCATGACACCAACGGACTGCACAGGCAACAAAATTGCTCCTGCCTGCCAGACTTTATCATACCATCCTGAATGTTTCAAATTTTCAATGAATATTTGATCTGCTTCCTGACATAGTCTTACTTTTTCGGCTGTAACTTCTCCCAATACCCTGATTCCTAATCCCGGTCCCGGAAATGGATGTCTGTTAAGTAAATGGGCCGGAACACCGAGCTCTTTTCCTACTCTCCGCACTTCATCCTTGAAAAGCATCCTAAGGGGCTCAACAAGTTTCAACTTTAATATGTCAGGTAAGCCACCTACATTGTGATGAGATTTTATGGTCACAGATGGTCCATGAACAGAAACAGATTCGATAACGTCAGGACAAATAGTTCCTTGTCCGAGCCACTTAACTTCCGGCATATGATGAGCCTCTTCTTCGAAAATCTCTATAAACATTCCCCCGATTATTTTTCGTTTCTTTTCAGGGTCCGATGTACCTTTCATTGCGTCCAAAAACCTGTCAACTGCCTTTACACCCCTTATATTCAGCCCCATTCCCTCGTATGAAGAAAGTACCTGGTCAAATTCATCTTTACGCAACAAGCCATTGTCGATAAATACACAATGCAATTGTGCACCAATAGCGTTATGGATCAAACTAGCTGCAACAGTTGAATCAACTCCACCTGACAAACCCATCATTACATGTTCCGATCCTATCTGATCTTTTATATTTTTTACAGTGTCCTTAATCATTGACGCAGGAGTCCAGGAACAACTACAACCAGCAATATCATGGACAAAATTATATAACATTTCCTTTCCCATCAGACTATGGGTAACTTCGGGATGAAACTGCAGACAATAAACAGGAAATAAAAAATTTTGATTCTCAGATTTGTAGGCAGCAATAAATTCCGGGGTGCGCGCAATTATTTCAAATCCTTCAGGTACATTAGTGATTGAATCCCCATGAGACATCCAAACCTGATTTCCCTTTGAAACATTATTAAAAATAGGATCTGAGGCTAATTCAGATAAAACGGCTTTACCATACTCTCTTTTGTCAGATTTTAGTACTTTCCCTCCCAATTTATGTGAAATAAGTTGGGCTCCGTAACATATGCCAAGAATTGGGTATTTATTCAATAACAGATTCAAATCAATATCCAGGGCATTTGAATCCAAAACTGAAAAAGGGCTGCCTGAAAGTATAACAGCTTTTATTTCAGGTTTTGCGACAAACTTATTGTAAGGATATATTTCACAATATATATTTAATTCCCTCAACCTTCTGGCTATTAGCTGTGTATATTGCGAGCCAAAATCAAGGATTGCTATTAATTCATTCATGGGTGCAAAGATATAATCTTATACCCAAGTTTTGATAATAATTCTGATATAATAAACAATAAAAATCTAATTATTCTATAAATTTAATTTTAACTTCATCTATATTTATATCCCCGTTTAAGGCTTCAAATTGGATGCGATTTAGGTCTATTCCCTTATTTTAAAATAAGTCCTGATAGAATTTACTCTGTTTTTACTTAGCAGAGATTCGTCAAATGTATTGAGTGTTCGTAAAACAACTTTTGATTCACTCTTAGTACGAAGGCGACTAATAACATTATCCAAGACCTTGATGGCTTTGTCGCTTAAGGTTGCATAACCTGTATCAAAAGGAACAATAATTTCGTCTTTTGATACCACTGCATAACCACCGCTCGATTTAACTTCGGAGACCTCCGTCAACTTTTTTTGTGTTAAAAACTGGCCATAATCCTGTATTTTTAGGGTATAACCTTCCAAATAATCAGGCTCATCTTTTATAATACGATCTATGATTCCTCCATCCCTAATTTCTGCTAGAACGGGACGTGAATCGTATAAAATAACCGCTTCTTTTGATGATTGACAGAGTATCTGTGTACTGCTGAAGCAAACAACGCTCAACAATAACACAAACCGGGGGAAATTTGTGCTCATAGTGTTCATATGGATTAAATTTTAAAACTTATTCTTCCAACAACCCTCTTCCTTCTTTAATTACATTACCTTTCAATATTAGATCCTGCAATAACTTGTCCAAAACTCCATTTATAAACTCTTTACTTTTTGAAGTACTATAGTTTTTGGCCAACTCAACGTATTCATTAAGTGTTACTTTGGTTGGAATGGTCGGACAATATAAAAACTCACAGATTGCCATTTTAATCATTATCATGTCCAAAACAGCAACTCTCTCAGCATCCCAATTCTGTAACACAGGACCTATTAACTCCAGTAACACTTTATCTTCACTTAAAGTTCTCTTAAGCAGAAATTCTCCATATTCTTTTGATGTTTCCAGGTCTGGGTAATGCTCATTTATATAATCGTCATCATCACTTGGTAATGATTTAAGGACTTTTTTTATCGTCCCAATAATTAGTGATTTATCGTCTTCCCAATTGGCAAACTGATCCTCAATAATTTCATTAAACAATTCGCTTTTTCTGCAGAACCTAAATAATTCCAACAACATTTCAAGATTTTCATCATTGTCTGTATCTTTAGATAAAAGATGTTGTATGGTTCTTCTTTTACGAACTCAAAATAAATAGTTCTGAAATGATCTTTATCAACTCGCTGTGCAAAGTCGCTTTTTTCAAACTTTTTAATAAGCAGCTTATTTTTCACAAGCCCCTGAATCATTTGATTTGTCCAAAGTTTGGGCGTAAATAACTTGTCAATTTCAGTTGGAAGGTGTTTGGCTTTTCTTTTTTCAAAATCATCAGAAGCCGTTTTGGTAATTTGAATCAGGTTGTACAGTGAAAAAAGTAATAATTCAAAGCTGTCATCAATTTTTTTCCAGTATTCCTTTACAGTAGCATCAAAAGTAAGAGATTCATCCCTGTTCTGAGCGTACAATACCTGCATCACTTTTACCCGTACATTTCGTCTGCTTAACATGGTTTTGAATTACTTTTAATTTCAGTTGACAATTTCCTTCCTTGGATTAACACACAAATATAAGAATACATTTTAAATTACAAATTTTTAACATTCGTTATTTATAAGTAAGTTTAATTTTGTCCGGTTATCTAGCTGGAAAAGTAATACTTTAAAAGAAAAAAACCTATGTTTAGAAAACCATATGGGGAACATTTTTATAATCGACATTCAAGTTCCGGCTATCCATTTTCTTTTCTTTAAAAAAAAAAATAATAGTTACTGTCGCCATGACATCAAAAATTATAAAAACATTTTGAATGTTTATTGTTTTACTTAATAAATTTATAAATTTACGACAAAATAAAAAGCCAAATGAAGGTATTGCAATTATTATTAGTTACAGGATTTTTTAGTTTTGCAAATCTTGTAATATGCCAGAAAAACTTATGGAAAAAGATTGATGAAAAAAATGTTCAGCTTGAATCGAAACAAAGGTATATAACACCTGAAAAATATGATGTTTTAACTTTTGATTTCAATAATTTCGAATCAAATCTAAACGAACGAACGAGATCAGTTGCTGAAGAATTTATTATGGGCTTTCCGATGCCGGATGGCAGTTTTGAATCATTCAGAATGGCAGAAACGCCTGTTTTTGACGACGCATTAATGATAAAGTTTCCCGGGTTCACGTCTTTTACCGGTAGAGGCATAGATTCACCTGCTGCTTTCTTGAAAATGAGCAAATCTCCTTTTGGTGTCCACGTAATGATTATGAATGAGGGACACAGTACTTTATATATTGATCCATATACACAAGACACCCGGACGGAATACATGATGTATTACAAAAAGGACCTCAAAAATAAAGGTGAAAAATTCACTTGTGGTATTTCCGACAAACAAAGGGTCATCAGAGATGACGAAAAAAGGAATTCAACGGTGGTCTCATCATCCCGTGTCAGTGACTGCACACTCAGAACATACAGACTTGCCCTCGCTTGTACCGGAGAGTATGCAAAATTTCATGGAGGAACAGTTGAAAAGGTTCTCGCAGCATTTAATGCAACAATGACCAGGGTAAATGGTCTTTACGAGCGTGATGCAGCCATAACTATGAAATTAATAGGAAATACAGATAAATTAATCTATCTCGTTGGTGCAACTGATCCATATACCAATAACGATGGAGGCACAATGCTTGATGAAAATCAGGAAAATATTGATGATATAATTGGATTTTCAAATTATGATATAGGCCATGTATTTAGTACCGGTGGTGGCGGTATAGCCCAACTCAGAGCTCCATGCACTACCAGCAAAGCACAAGGCGTCACTGGTTCACCGACCCCAATTGGTGATGCATTTGATATTGATTATGTTGCACATGAAATGGGCCATCAGTTTGGTGCTGATCATACTCAAAACAACGATTGTCAGAGAAACAGTGCAACAGCTATGGAACCTGGCAGTGGCAGTACTATTATGGGATATGCCGGAATTTGTGACCCTAATATTCAAAATAATAGTGATGATCATTTTCACGGCATCAGCTTGAGCGAAATTGCAAACTTTGTTGTGGCAGGTTCTGGAAATACCTGTGCAGTCAAAACGGACATAGACAATCAAAAACCAGTTGTCAGTGTATCAAAAAGCAGCTACACGATTCCAGTATCGACTTCATTTGCATTAAGGGCAATTGGAAGTGATGCAGATGGAGATCTTTTATCTTATTGCTGGGAACAGATCGATAATGAAACTGCCACTATGCCGCCAAAACCTACAAGCACTGGCGGTCCTGCATTCAGATCACTATCACCTATGTCCAGTCCAGTGCGTTATTTCCCTGATTTACAACGCAGATATATAACTTGGGAGGTACTTCCTACTATAGCAAGAAATATGGATTTCAGATGTACAGTTCGAGATAATAACCCAAAAGGCGGCTGTACTGACGAAGTCAATGTTGAAGTAAAAACATCATTAGCAGCCGGACCATTTCTATTAACCTATCCAAATTCAGCTTTGGTAAACTGGCTTGTTGGAACTAAACAGACTATAACGTGGGATGTTGCAAAAACTGACCTTGCTCCTATAAATTGTAATTTTGTAAACATACTCTTATCGATTGATGGGGGCAAATCTTATACCCATACTTTAGCCAGCAAGTTGCCAAATACAGGAAGTTATGAAATAGAAACACCCAATATGCCGACCTCAACTGCCAAAGTTATGGTCATAGCCGATGATAATATCTTTTTGATGTGTCAAATGCAAATTTTAAAATTACTACTTCTTTTACAGTCTCATCTGACGTATCTAAAATTGATGTTTGCAATCAGACTGAAGCTAATGCTGCCATCACTTTGTCTAAAATCCAGAATATCAATCAAAGCATTGACTTAACTGTGGTCAACGGACCAGTAGAACTTCAATATGCATTCAGCGCCAATCCTGTGAATTTGCCGGGGTCCTCAGTATTAACTATTTCAAACCTTCAGGCCCTTTCTTTAGGAAAAAAATCTTTTAAAGTTCAGGCGAGTAATTTATCGAATGAAAAATTGACAACTGACATAGAATTGTTTGTAGGAAATAAAAACCCATTAAGCGCAACTCTTACTTCTCCATTAAATTTTACTGATGATATTGAACCGATAAATGTTAATTTTGCCTGGGAAGATATATCCGGCATAAAAGATTATAATATTGAAATTTCAACAAATCCATCTTTTGACCCCATAGTCCACACAAGTGTTGTTTCATCCAATTCGTATAAAACAAATTTAGTCGCCGGTAAAGTTTATTACTGGCATGTTAAAGCTAATAGCCCGTGCATTATAAATCCTTTTGGAACAACATTTTCATTTAAAACAGCTTCATCAACGGGGTCTCAAACTGCTACATTATTAACGAATGAAGTTTTGCTTGTAAATGCCGGACAATCAGGTGAGATCAATAGAGATAAGTTAAACATTTTAAGTGCAAATGCCGAAAACTGTCAGATCACTATAACGAGCTTACCTTTATATGGCGATTTGAAATTAAAAGGCGTACTATTACCTATTGGGGGAATTATCAAATTATCCGAGGTTATTAATAACGAACTTGTTTACCTGCATAAAGGGGGTGTAAATGAAACTGATAAATTCAATTTCGATATTCTGGATGATCTAAACCGTTGGCTACCAGGAAATTCCTTTAATATCATAATACGCCAAACAACATTGGGCATTGCTGCTTTCAGAGAAATAGAGTTGCTTTGCTATGGGGATGCAAATGCAAGCATATCAGTAGAAGGATACGGCGGTAGTGGTCCTTACACTTATTCGATGGATAATATTAATTTTCAAACATCAAATAAATTTGAAAACCTGATCAGGGGCTCTTATACATTTTTTGTAAAAGATGCGCTCAGTGCCGTAAAATCATCAAATGTCATTATTATAGCCGAACCTTCTCAAATTCTTATGCTGACAGCAGTAGATAAATATGATATTAAAATACTTGCTACCGGAGGAAATGGAGTGCTTTCTTTTTCCATTGATGATGTGAACTATTTGCCTTCAACCGTCATTAAAGATCCCGGAAACGGGTCTTATACCATCTACGTTAAAGATGAAAATGGATGTAAAAAGAGTAACCAGGTAACTATAGACATACCCAAATTAGAATCAATTGCATTACTAACAACAGACATTTTCTGTTCCGGGCAAAAAGCTACCATAGAAATCAATGGTTCAGGTGGCATTCCACCTTATTCATACAGCTCAAATGGGGTAACTTATCAGAGCACCGGTACATTTATGCTTAACAGTGGTAAATATTCCTTGTTTGTAAAAGATGCCGGAGATAAAGTTATCTCATCAGATACGCTTAGTACTTCAAATCCACCTGCATTAAATATTACTTTTGCTCCTAATAGATATGACATAACTATCAATGTTACAGGTGGTAATCCACCATATCAATATAGTCTTGATAATGTTGATTTTATTCCAATTAATATTATTACAATTCCGGGAAACGGCACATACAAAATTTATGTCAAGGACTCAAATCAGTGTACTAAATCAAATTCCTTATCTATCAATTTATTGTCAAATGTAAATCAAACCATAAAACAAATCTCTTGTAACGGCAAAAATGATGGGTCTATTAAACTGCTTGCTGCAAATGGCACTTCTCCATTCAAGTACAGTTTTAATGGTTCACTATTTGGCACGATCAGAGAATGGCCAAATCTTATTCCTGGTACATATACTTACGTTGTTAAAGACGCTAAAAACGATTCGATATCAGGTAGCATTCAAATTGCTGAACCGGAAATATTAAAATCAGAGCTCCAAATTAATCAGAAAAACCTCACAATTGTCGCGTTAGGTGGAACACCACCTTACAAATATAGCATTGATGGAGGTACTAATTACGTTGATACCAATACATTTAATGACTTGCCTGAAAATACATATAATGTCTCTATAAAGGATAAGAACGGTTGTATAGCAACAACAACTGCAGTAATTTCATCCAGCATCGACATTTTAAAAAATATTGACATACAATTAACACCCAATCCTGCTTCGGATTTTGTAAGCATAAATTCTATATCATTTGGTTTTCCAGGGACAACATTAAAACTTTCCAATATTACTGGGCAAGTTTTGGATATTTCAAACAAGCTGGTTAAAAATTCGGACGTATGGGTACTTAATGTAAAAGATTTGCCTTCAGGAATTTATATTGTTTCCTTGGTTTCTAATTCAAAAAGCATTTCAAAGTTATTCATCAAACAATAGGTGATGACTATACTTAATTAGAAATTACAGCTAAACAACTCTGATTATGGGTCAGAGTTTGTTAGTGTATGTATATATGGATTAATCCTCAAGTTAAATTGACTGTAGCATTGGCTTTGATTTTCTAATAGATGCCGAGTAAATTAACAATCAGCGAGGCTATTTGCTGTCAAATCAATTATTTCCTATCCAGCTGACATTCCAAAATTCTTAATAAAGGTCATTAGTAGATATTAAAGCTAAATTGGGTTATTGCTATTTCAACGATTTATTTATTCGTATTATTTTAACGTGAGTTCGATGTGATTTTGTCATGATTTTTGCATATTAAGGCAAAAATCCCGCCAAAATTATGTGTATTTGCATTTGTGACCCTGGGTTTAAACCCAGGGTTACAAATATTTAACCCTTTCAGGGTTTTATGGTAAAAATCTAGCCCTGACTTTAACATAAAGCATTATAAATGATTGTTTTATTCGCCGAACTCACGTTATTTTAGAAATTTTCCTTTTATCGTCTGCCATTCAGGTAGTTTTTTGAAATGCCACTTTTGTATCAATACGCCATTTTTCCATAGAACAATTCCAGGATTTGATCGCATCATTGTTTTGAGTAATTTTTCATCAGCAGTCAGGAACTCAGCATTAATACCGGATTCTTTTGCTAATGTGGCAGCTTTTTCTGCATCGACGCCACTAATAACAACGGACATTTTTACATTATCTTTAGCAGCGGCATCGTTAAGAGGTTTAATCACATTGATAAATGTGGCAAGAAATTCAGGGTTCCATTCAATATCATAATAAACTTCATCTTTATTCTTTATTTCTTTAATTGACTTCACAATCTGCATACTATCCTTATATCCCGAAACAGCTATTGAATCAGATAAATAAAGGGTATCCTGAATGGTGCGGTGTTTCTCAATGGCCTTATAATCTGCTTTATACACAACTATCATAAGGTGTGGTTCAGGATTAGATAAATATAGGTTCGTTTTTTCATTTCCATCAAAATCTGTAATATCAAAATGTGATATTTTGGTCTCCTTTATTGTCGGTTCTGTTTTAATTTGTTCGATTGTTTCATATTCGTCAGTAATTGCCGATAAATTTTTAAGATATTCGTCGTAGGTAAACTGTTTGATTTCTCCATTTTTTTGTGTTTTTCATTTTCATTGCAAGAACCTTTACAGCTGCAGAAGCTTCCATCTCAGCTTTTTTTATAGCTGCAATGTTGGTTCCATTTCTGAATGGACGAAAATCTACGTGAGGCTCATCCCAGTGAAAATTATAAATACAATATAAAAATAATAAAATCGTAGAGCCCCCGATAATTATATTTCTGGTCATACGGCTAAATAACTGATGCATGCTTCGAGTGAAAAACAAAAAATAAAAGGCCGGTAATAATAAAAATATATCTTTAAAAAATGATATCCTCGGTTCAAGTTTTATAAAATCACCAAAACATCCACAATCTGTCACCCTCATGTTTGTTACTTTGTACTCACCCCAGGCAGAGAAATTAAAAAAGTTTTGATCCATTGGCACATAACCTGTCAAAAATGTAAATCCTGTCAGCACTGTAAAAAAAGCTACAAGCAAAAAGAACATAAATGCGGTAAGTTTGGGTCGATCACCCATGATGAGCATAAAACCTAATACGATCTCAAAGATGACCATAAAAATAGCAAAAGTCATGGAATAGCTAGACAGGAAGGGAAATATCGGAGCTACAAAACTGATAGCTGTCTCTGCAAATGTGGTCTCAAACTGTGCAAAATAGTCTTCCATTTTAATGGCTGTTCCCATTGGATCTACGGCTTTTACCCAGCCTGAGAAAATAAATAAAATCCCTGTAAAATTCTGTAGATACGTCATAAACAATGACTTATGAACTTTATAAAACCGTGTCATTATCAGCGTAACAATTAATGCGGCAATGCCAATATAAGTCATTAGAGTAAGTAAAGTCATGAGATTGTTTTATATGATGGATTGTATTCCAGTGTCAATAATTTTACAAATGTAGGTATTTAATAATTGCGGACGAATAATGATAATTTAATATTTGTAAAACAAGTGTTAAGGCATCGATCAATCGTATTTTGTTTTTACCAGATTTAGCATTTTAGTTCAATCGATATAGTACTGAACAAAACATCCAATATTTCGCTTTGATGCTGCTTCATAATATCGTCCTGCTGCAGCATTTGCCCTAAAATTGGAATATACAAGAGAATTAAAAATATTATTTACTTGCAATCCTAGTGTGATTTTTTTTGAATACTTTGAGGTGGTACCAAACACAATATTTGCTTCAACATAAGCTTTTGACTTTGTAAAATTCACGTCATCCAGCCACATAACCCCATTGTAAGCTATTGTCCCCTCCGCAGATACATAAGAAGATACAGGAAAAGAAATACCGGTATTAAACTTATGTTGAGGAATGAGCGGCTGTTTATTTCCGGTAAGATCATTTGACCCTATCAAGTATTTGGTAAATTTAAAATCAGAATAACTGTAATTGACAGACAGGTTTAATGTAGAGGATAGGGCGATTTTAATTTCAGCATCAATACCTTTCCTGCTTGTTTGGGCAGCATTGCGATAAAATGTTTTTCCCTGAAATTCCGCTAATTCAAAACCTTGTATCTGCTGCTTTACCTGTATATAATATGCTGATATGGCCCACTTAAAAGTTTGTTTTTGTGATGACTTCAACCCAGCTTCAGTATGAATTGCTGATTCAGGATTGAGCAAAGGATTAAATCCTGTACCGCCTGAAGGATTATTGGTCAGTTCGTTTAAAGTAGGCATTTCGAATGAAGTAGATAGGTTGACATATAGAATTGATCCTTTATTTATTTTCAAACCCATACCCATAGCACCATTTATTTTATTGAAACTACGTCTGCCATTCTGAACACCATTTGAGGTAAACAAGTTCTTGAGCGAATAATTAATGAAGTCGTACCTTAATAACTGATGTAGTGATAGCCGACCTTTTTGCCATTGAAACTGTTGGAAAACAGCGTTATTAAAAACCCTTTCATTTTGATCAGTCTGCCTCTGTCCTTGATTGCCTGACAGATTTTGTAAGAGTATGCGACGATCATCCTGGAATTCGACTGAATGCCCGAGCATTATTAAGATGTTTTTTAAACCCTTAATATCGATACTGTTTGTGATACCAACAAAATTTCTGGTAAGATCAACGATGCCATTGTTTTCTGTGGGTAACTTTCCCAAAAAGTCTCTTTTCCTATAAAACAATAGAGATTTCAATACTGCAAGTTTTGTAAAGCTATAATTCATCTTTAGCGCTATGTGAGCCCCTTTGACGGCTTCACCAGCCTGATATTGTAAGTTTCTCGCGTTAGGTTGCCATCTGTTTTCCTTAAACTGGATCTCAGTTAAAGCGCCCGGGTCATTACCTTCAGGTGATATATAAAAACCTGAAATTAAGGTGAGGTTAAGTTTCTCAGAAACTTGATATCTTGATGTATTATATACAGTAGTAGTCCGTGCAGTACTGTAATCACGGTTACCTTTGAAGCGATGATGATTTATTGATAACAAATTACTGATCCTCTTTGACACCACTTTATATTTTAAGCCAACATCATAAGAACCCAAAGTATTTATTCTGGAAGTAAACAACACCCCATCTGACATTTGATTGCCAAAAGTACTCAATGCAATGGCTCCGCCACCAGCATTTCCAAGTCTTGCAGCAAGGCCCGATCTCACAACCTCAATATCTGCTACATCAAAAATACTAATTTCGTCCAATTGACTGGTGCCGTCCGGTGATGTAAGTGGGACCTCATCAATAAATAATCTGATGCCCCTTATGCCAAATGCAGAACGACTACCGAAGCCGCGAATGGCAATACGCAAATCCTGGGCAAAATTCTCACCATTAAAACATTGTATACCACTCCTACGATCCAGCGTATTCCTAAGATTGTTTTGGTAAGTATCAATCTGATGCAAACTGTCTTTGGCATAAGTCCAAGGTAGCATTTGTGTTGTGCGAGGTGCCAACAAGGTAATTTCGTTTAAACTTCCTAAGACAAGCGTATCCTGTTCCAAGTCAACTGAAAGCCCAGCATTTGTCCAAAATAAAACCCAAATAAGTGTACAAATACTTTTCAAAGACATCTATTCTTAAATATTTTAAGGCTATTTATTTGGTAAAAAATCTTTAGCTGATCAAAACTAAAAACACGTTTGCCGCATTATCAATGGCCTCAGGTTTTCTATTATGGCTAAAATGGCACCATCTTTTTATAAAACCACAAGGTAATATATATATCCAAACTGGAACACAAACAACATTTACAATCCAATTTTAATACCCAGCATCAGATTCCTTCCAGCTTGAGGGTAAAGAAAATTTTCTGTAATCAGACTGCCATAAATATAACTGTAGCTGTAACCATTGCTGGAATATCGGGCATCAAACAAATTATTGAACATTAATGTTATGCTTAAAGTTTTCGAGAACTTAGCTTTGAGATTATATGACAATCTAAGGTTTTCGTAATGATAAGCAGGTAATGAACGACCCTGGTCTGATGTGTTATCCAGAAATTGTCTCCCTATGTATTTTGCAGAAAACTCAGCTTCCATGTTCTTAACCGGCTTAACCAATACTTGCAAGGTGGAAATGACAGATGGAGAAAAGAAATGTCGGAATTCCGATGATTTATGATAATCGTTTCCAGAACCATTAGTATAATCATATATTACTTCATCGAAAGATTTAATCTTATTTCTACTCAATGTCAAATTGGCATGAACAGCCAAATAATTTGTAAGTTGATGGGTGACACTTCCTTCCCAACCTAATCTGTAACTATTAGGAACATTGATTCTTATGGCAGCACCTACATCATTTACCTTACCGGTTTGTACCAATTGATTTTTATACATCATATAGTATACATTTGACTCTACAGAAGTTTTATTTTTTTGCATGCGGTACCCAAATTCCAGGTTGGTCAAATGTTCAGATGAAGGAAAAGCCCCAAACGCATTATCGATAAAATCTCCCCTCGAAGCTTCCTTATTTGCGACTGCATACGATGCATATAAGTTTTGATTTGTTTTGAAAGCCCAATTGGCTCCAAACTTCGGGTTCACAAAAAAATTATTGTTTTTTATATTAATATTTCTAAGGTCATTATCAATGCCATTCACAGCATAAACTACATTCCTTAATTGAATATCTCCATGAAATGTGAGGCCGTTATTTAAAGCATAATTGGTCCTGAAATATCCTGAAACATCACTTTTGGTGCCGGTATTTTTGTAATATTTTCGTTCTTTATCCAAATTTGGTATGGCTTCCTTAACAAAAACAACATTGCCAAAATGGTCACCTACATAATGATTTCCCGCAAAACCAAACTGCATATTAATGGCCCGGCTAAGTGGATGATCAGCGTCAATTAAGATGCCAAGTAAGTCATTATCCAACCATCTTTTTCGGACCAGATCTGAACTATTGATTACAATTCCGTTTAAATCTGTAAAAGATGGGATACCATAATTTGACAACTTTTCTTTTTGTCTGTATTCCTCAAAGTAACCACTGCCCTTGGTATAAAACAATGTTGTTTTTATTCTGCTTTTACTATTGACCAGCAAAGAATGAAGTAACTGAATATGTGTTTGTCGGTAATCATCTACCTGATTGTCGTAAGTATAATAATTGTATCTTCTGTCTGATGAAAAAGATTGACTGAGTCTGTCATTGACTTATAAATACTACCTAGATTATTAGAATAATGGCTCGACAAGGCAGTTTTATCACCACTTATCTTGGATTCCGGCACGCCATTCCAGGCCTGGTAGGTAGTTTCTTTACCACTTAAAATATTTAACCTTAAAGAAGATCGGGAGGAGAGTCTGGCAGCCGAAAAAAACAAAGAATTTAGATTGGCACTAGCCCTGTCCACAAAACCATCTGATGAAATTGTACTATATCTGGCATCAATAGTGTACCTATCATTAATGAGGCCTGTCCCCGAATTTACATTTAGTTTTTTAGTATTAAAAGCTCCGACTGTAGCTGCAATATCGATATAAGGATTGACACGGACATCTGCGGTATTTATGCTGACTGTACCTCCAAAAGCACCTGCCCCATTGGTTGAAGTGCCTGCACCACGCTGGATTTGAATGTTATTTACCGAACCCATAAGGTCTGGCATGTCAACCCAAAAAACGTTTTGCGATTCGGCATCATTAACGGGTACGCCATTAAGTGTCACATTTACCCTTGTCTGATCGGATCCGCGCAGTCTCATGCCAGTATATCCAATACCTGTGCCTGCGTCTGAAGTCACCACCATAGAAGGTGTCCATTGAAGGATGTAGGGCACATCTGCTCCAAGATTTTCTTTTTGCAGTTGTTGTTTATTAAGATTCTGACGCGTAAAAGGCCCTTTGTCACCCACCCTATTTGCCTGTATTTCAATGGCTTCGAGATTATACAACCCGCCCGAAAGCGATACATTTTGTACCATATCGCCGACTATATTTATCGGTTGTGTAAATGACCTGTACCCAATATACAATACCTTAAGGCTGTAGTTTCCGGGTTTAATATTCACAATGGTAAAGTGCCCGTCTTCTTCTGTTGCAGCAGCGTAAGAAGTTATACAAAGGTAAGGACGATTTATGACAATGTGGGTGTAAGTGTAAACTTATTTAATAAAACTATACAGTAGCAAAAATTTCTCCAGACGCTTTGACCGGGGAGTGCGTAGCAAGCCTTGAGCAAATTGTCATCGTTTGTTTTTATTGTTTTTTGTTCTTATTTTGCCTCGCTACCCCCTGCTTCGAAGCACAAGCCGACCCCTGAAGGGGAGTGCAACGCGCTTAGCAGACGATTTGGCAATTTGACCGAGGAGTGCGTAGCAACACGTGAGCAAATTGTCATCGTTTGTTTTATTGTTTTTTGTTCTTATTTTGCCTCGCTACCCCCTGCTTGCCCTGCTTGCCTCGAAGCAGGCAAGTTCGAAGCAGCGCAGACCCCTGAAGGAGTGCTCTTCTATATTGTTTTTGAGCGGGTGGAAAGTCCCTTTGGGGATTTAGGGTCGAGAATGGCGTTCTCTTAGCTCTTCTTACCCCCGACCCCTGAAGGGGAGCGCAACGCGCTTAGCAGACGATTTGACCGAGGAGTGCGTAGCAACCCTAGAGCAAATTAGCATAGCAATCATAGTTTGATTTGTTCATGGTTCAGATCATTCACGTCATTTGTCAATAATTTTTACCATCAAAATACAATGAGTTTGGACCCATATATTAAATAGCCAAAAAGGGACCTAAAATTAAGAGCCCGGATATATTTATCCAGGCTCTTATATTTTATTACAACGGATACATTTTACTTTGAGTAAAGCTTATTCACATGTCTTTTACACCAGTTTGGAAGTAGTTTTTTACTGATGGGATACATACCATTACCATAATCAAAGGGTCGATGTCTAAATCAAAGATAATACAGTGTATATTTCCACTCTCCAAAAATCAGAATTTGGTTTGTTTGGGTCAGAATTCGGCAAACCTCTTAAAATTGACTATTGTAGTGGAATGTTATGCAATATCAATAAACTGTATAAAATCGTCCTTGCGTCTTCTGGAAATTTTAAGCTTAACGCCATTACTAAGCTCGGCGAAATAGCCTTCTTTAGCAATTACACCTTTGAGGTGATCAATATTTATGATGTATGAATTATGTATCCTGAAAAACGGAATGTACGGAGTTGTTCCTCATAATCTTTCAGATGTCTTGATGTGATAATTTCTCTTTTATTGTTTAATACAATGTTTGTATAAAAATTTATGGAATGCAGATATAAAATATCATCAATTGAAATCATTTCAAAACCATCTGACGTTGATACATTGAGATAGGCGCCTTTATTTCCGATATTAGCATTAAATGCCACTTCGGTATCTTTTGCTTTTTCTATTTCTTTTGACGATAGTTTATTTTTTACTTTTAAGATGGCATCTCTAATTTCGTCAATATCAATAGGTTTTAAAATATAATCAATAGCAATCGATCTGTATGCTTTGACCGCATAATCTTCATAGGCTGTAACAAAAATAACTTCAAATTCGGGTTTTTCAAAAAGTTCCAGAAGCTGGAACCCGGTCTTGTCTACCAATTCCATATCTAAAAATACAAGATTAGGTTTTGAAGACATGATAAGATCATAAGCAGATACCATTTCTTCAGCCATGCCTGCCAGATGAATTTCCGGAAAATAATCTTTTAAAATGGCTTGCAAATTATGACGACTTGGCGCTTCATCATCTACTATTACAGCATTAATTTTCATCCATAATTATTTAATTAATTATTTGTATAGGTTCAGAGAGAATCAGTTCCAATAAAAATTTCAACATTAGTACCACAAACTTCATTGCCACATAAGATATTCTTTACAGATTCTGATATATTTGCCAATTTTAATGACCTTATCGCTTCAAGTCTTTCCTTAGAAATCTTATTGCCCAATGATTTGTGTTTGTTATCTGCTGACATTTTTTTTAATTGAGACCTCTCTCTTCCTATACCATTGTCTTTTATAGAACACAAAATGCCCCCTTCTACCCTATTAACGCTTATATTTAATTCATTATTTTCTCGCGTTGATGGCACTAAACCATGTCGTATGGCATTTTCCACATGGGGTTGTAATAACATGGCAGGTACAAAATATTTGTGCAGATCGATATTTTTATCAATATCAATCTGATATGTAAATTTATCTGAAAATCTCAAATGTTCCAACTGACAATATAATTTAATCACTTCCATTTCCTGTTCGAGGGTGATGAATTGATTTTCTGATCCTCCAAGATATAAACGCATAAGTTTTGCAAAACGCGCCAGATAATCATTAGCATCTTTGCGATTCTCCACATTGATAAATTGCTGAATTGCATTCAGCGAATTAAAAATGAAATGTGGGTTCATTTGTGCCTGTAATGATTTCAGTTTCAACTCAGCTATGACCCTTTCATTTTCAGCCTTATCTCCAAGCTTAATTTTTTCATTTTTAAGATACCTAAATATTATCCATGATAATATACCAACAAATAAAGCTATACATATCAGATAAAACCAGATAGTGGCTGTAAAGTGTTTTGCAATACTAAATGCATAAATGGCCGGTTTAGCACTTTTGATACCAATGGCATTGATGGCCTTAACCTCAAAGGAATACTCACCTGAACCAAGATTGTTAAATGTTATGTTGTCATTTGTTGTAGTAACCCAATCCTTTATGACAGGCATCAGTCTATACTCAAAGCTTATGTTGCCGTTACTTTTGTATGAAATTCCGGTATATTCGAATGATAAGGTATTTTCGTTTGATTTGAACCTGGCAAATGTATCCACATTTAATTCTGAGCGGTAAGATTTGGATTGCATCGTTGCATTCATAATATACACAGGAGGTGGAATATTAAAATTTTGTTTGTCCAATTCCTTCATATCGATTTTTTCCAGGCCTTCATCCGTTGCTGCATACAATATGTCCTGATAACAATAAGTATCATATACATAATCACTCGGCAATCCGTGATAACTGGTGTATTTGCTGACCTTATAATCATTGGAGATTTTCTCAATCTTATTGATGCCTTTTCTGGTAGAAAGCCACACTTGATCCTGTTCATCAATTTTGATGGTATGGATATTATCATCAAGCAATTCATCATCAAAATGTTTGATCACCACCTTATCCTTCAAAACGTAAACACCATTCCCATCTGTAGACACCCATAAAAGCCCATCAGATGACTGAAGGATGCCATTGACGGAAATGGCTTCTTCATTTTCATCCAGGCAGATGGGAAAAAGTTCATCTTTAGAGGGGCGACCCCAGTATAGACCTTGCTGGTTTCCGGAGTAGAAAAGGTTGGATAGAAGGAGGACGGAGTAGAATCTACCAGTGATGTCGGTGATTTGCCCACCTGCAGATGTTAATGGAATAATTGGATTCTTTTTATTTAAAAAATTTATCCCAAAACTTGAAGATATTGAAATAGAATCCTGAAATATGGAAAATGACTTTATAGGCAGGCTACTAATTCTAGTTTTATTTTTGTAAAATGCATTATTTCCACAATAATAAATATCGCTAAAATCAATTTTCATAGAGCGTATTCCTTGAATAATTTCTGAATTATATGTTTTATTTGTTTTTAGATCTCCAACTTTGTTACTACTCGAGGCTCCAAATAACATTCTATCACGATATCCGTCTATTTTAATAATGTTCTCATTTTTCAATAATTCATTACTAAATTTATAAAATTTTACAGATAAATTCGGATACATAAACACACCATCACCTATTGTTGAAAACCAAAAGTTAAATTCTTTGTCTTTACAAATGTTAGAAATATTTTCTCTAATAATAAATGGCTTAAAGCCCAAATCTCCATTAGCATTAACTTTACAACTAAAGACACCCTTGTTAAATGGAATTAGGAGATCGTTTCCATTTTTCAAAGTATTTTGTTTGGATATTTTTTTTAGATCATAAGGATAATTTAATTGAGAAGAAACTAAATTCTTTGAAATAATTTTATAAGAAGAGGTTCCTAATAATGCACCTACACCACTGTTTATTTCCAAAAAATCGATTGTCCTATTAACTCCACTTAAACCAAAATATTGCCAATTTGGGTTATGTTCAATTTTGAATGTATTGTCACAATAGTCAAGTGCTTCTATTTCAAGAGTCTTTCCTGTGGAAAACTCGAAGATTACAGTTTTGTAAATATCGTTTTCAAAAAATGAAAATCCATTATATTTTCTGTTATCAATGGTATTACCAAATTGGTGTAAATTAAATAATTTATCATTTTCCAACATTAACGCGCTATAATGTCCAGTAAAATTGCCAACTCCGAGAGTATCTAAAATATGATAATAAATACGATCATTTCTATCTATTACAAAATTATAAAAATAGTTTTTGGTATTTCCAAACAATTTTATTTTGCCAGAAGTCTCTATCTTTGAAATTGACTTAAATGAATACGCCCAAATATTATCTTTTGAATCGATTAACATACTAAAATTATCATTAGAAGCTAGTCCATCTTGTGTAGTAAATACTTTAAATTTTCGACTATCAAATCTTATTATACCTTTATTTGTAATAATCCAAATAAATCCTCTTTTATCTTGTTTAATGTCATATACTAAATTAGAAAGCAAACCATTTTTGACGTTGTAATTAATGCTGTTGGATTTTTGACCATTAACTTTAATTGCCATTAAATACAAAATAAAAATAATGTGCATTAATTTGAAAAATTTTACATCTGCTATTTTTTTCAATAAAATTATGATCTTAAAATCTTATATAAAATTTTAGGATATTATACATATAGTGGTTTCAATAATTAAACATCGTCTGATTCTTTTTATGATTATATTAACTTTACCACTAACCAGTAATTAAACCGGAAAATAAGTTTTAGAAAAGGCAAAATAAAGCTAAGTTTTTAAATTTACGTATTAATAACCGGAAAATAAGCTTACAAATTGTAATTTTATGTCAAATTGCACATTGTGAGAAATTTATTTGTATTGATTATCGCTATTTTATTTTGTGGCTCCTTCAGAAATATAGATTTAAATGAATCTATTATCTTACCCAAGATCAACTTAGATTTATCAATAGAATCTAAAAATTTAAACAATATCAGTTCTTTAGATTTAAACTTTAAAAATTTAAAAATAGAAAAAATTGACACCATTGCTGATTCTATAAAATGTTTGAGAATTCCTATCAGTAAAGATGTTGCCATAGGGTATCATGATTTTTTTAATTCAACTGCCAACTTTGTAGATGCCATTCAACTTGTTTCCTATACTATTCCCGGTGCCTTAGGTGGGTTGAACCAAAATAGAGCTTTGTTCAAGTTTGATATATCTGATGAACTTGATACTTTAAAAATCGTATCAGTCAAATTAAGTTTATTTGCGACCGGGCCATTAGGAATACTAAATGGGCATACTGGGACAAAAAATCAAGGAATACTCCAAAGAATCACTAAATCCTGGGATGAAAATACGGCTAATTGGTATAACCAACCAACCACAAAACCAGATAATCAAATAATTTTAAATAATCCGATGTCTCCTGATCAGAATTATATTGATATTGATATTACAGAATTATTTTTAGATTTAAAGAAAGAAAATTATGGCTTAATGCTGAAGCAAAAGGATGAAATACCTACAAATGCCTTACTATTTTGTTCTCTTGACCATCCTGATTCAAATAGACATCCATATATCGATGTTTGTTATATTACAAACAATAAAAAGTCTGTCATGAATGATACATCATATTGTAATATTCAATATTATCCAAATCCTTCTTCTCATAAATTATATGTTAAATTTAGTAAATACACCAATTCTATAAAAATATATACAATATTTATGGTATAAACGGGCAGTTTATTAATAGTTCTGAATTGACCTATCCTATCACGACTATAGAATTAAACTCATTTACTTCAGTGATTGTACTTTCTAGAATTGACAGATCCGTTGTGTAATAAAACTGTTAAATTTGAAGTAATAAAAATTAAGAATGAGTTATTTGCGAAAAATATTTTATAATAGGTCTATAAATAAACTTTTAAGAAACATCCTCTGGCCAATAAGGCACTATTTAACATATGGATTAAAATTTCCAGTTAATGGAGAGATTGAGGTTTTTTATGAAAATCAAAAGATACTTTTTACTGCAAACGAAACAAGCCCTATGTTGAGAGAATTGTTTTGGAAGCATAAATTTTGCGATTTTGAATTTTCTGCTATCTTATGTGATCTCGTAAAAAAATCAAATACTTTTTTTGATGTCGGTGCTAATATTGGCTATTATTCCGTACTAGCTAAAAAATGTAATCCTGATATCAAAGTTTATTCGTTTGAGCCGTCAAATGGTCCTTTCCATTTTCTTGAACAGAATATTAAAATTAATCATTTGAATAACATTCATCTTTATAAAAAAGCAGTTGGAAATCAAATTTGTACCATAGATTTTTATGAAGATATCAATCCGAAATTCAAATATTTAGAACATCATGTAAGCGGTTCCGGAAATACTGCAAACACCTGGGAAAATGATCAGGTCAATAAATATTCTGTAGCTTGTGTGACTATTGATGGTTTTGTGGAAGAAAATAAAATTGAATCCCTTGACTTAATAAAAGTTGATACTGAGGCAACTGAAGATAAAGTTTTAATTGGTGCGCTTGGTGCTATCCAAAAATATAAGCCAATTATCATATGTGAGGTATTGCCCAATAAGATAGAAAACGAAATTTTATCAATAGTTACTTCCATGAATTATATGATTTATCACCATATTGAATCGTTAAATAAGCTAATACTGGTTTCTGATTTTAGTAATTCATTAGACAGAAATTATATATTTGTACCCAAAGAAAAAGTTTATTTAATAAATAAATACATTCAATGATTCATTATTTAGCTTTCCTGCTAAGGAAAATCTCTATATTTCTGATATCTCGAGACATTACTTATTACCCGGGTATGGTCTCGGTAAGAATAGGAAGAAAGTTAAGGGAAATTACATATCGTGAAGGTAAAAATCCTGACTTTCAAACTATTCAGATGTTTAAACATATCAAGATTTATGTAGACAGATTTTCTTATATGGGCGGCAGTATCTTTTGGACAGGTTTTCACCACCTCAATGAAGTTCTTTTTCTAAATAAGTATTTATCCCCCGACATGACATTCATAGATATTGGTGCCAATCAAGGTGAATTTACGCTCCTTGCGGCATCAAAACTGACCTCAGGCCATGTTTTGGCATTTGAGCCGGTAAGCCTTCAGAGGAAACTTTTAGAGAAAAATAAAGAGATTAATAATTTTAACAATATAAAAATATTCGATTATGGTCTTGGTGATAAGCTGTCTCAACTTCCAATCTACACTTCAGAAGATACTAATCTTCATCATGGAAGACACGAAGGCCTATCTTCATTATATTCATCCTCTGAAAGAAACATTTTACAGGAAATAATAGATATTAAGGTCTTTGATGATTTATTTTTAAATCAGCTTGACCGTTTAGACTTTATTAAAATTGATATAGAAGGTGCAGAATTATATGCCCTGAAAGGCATGATTAAAAGTATTCAAAAGTTTAAACCTACAGTGTTAATAGAAATCAATGAAGACACTTTCAACTCTGCAGGATACCACACAAGTGATGTGATTCTGTTTTTCAAAGACTATAATTATAGTTTTTATAAAATTTCAAAAGGCCATTTAATTGAATCAAAAATTCAGAATTTTGACAAATGGGGTAATTATATTGCTAAATGTAATGTTCAAAATTAGTGCAAAATCTTATTTATAATTTTCAGAAAGAATCGTCTTTCATCAAAAAAGACAGAGAAATTTTGGGCAAAAAATATGGTATCATAGATTTCATATTCCCATCCGATAAAAAGATATTAGCGCCTTTTTATTTGTTTTATCAATTGTTTTTTCTGTTTATAAAATGGTCAGAATATAAAGCCATTTTATCACAGATAGCCGGATATCACATATATCCCTTCATTACTTTCATTTTTTGGCCTTAAAACAACATTTCATCATTCTTCATGGCACTGATTGCAACATCATTCCGGAAATAAAATATGGGAATCTTGGAAAACCTGTATTAAGGTGGTTTACTGGAGAGTCCATTAAAAAAGCAACAATATTACTTCCTGTAAGTATTAGTTTAATTGAAAACGATTCGGATTACTATACAAAAAATGGAATACTTTTGGGTTTAAATAAGTCATTACCCAACTTTAAGACGCCGTATAAGGTTATCAATAATGGTCTTGATTACAATGAATTCTACATAACAGAAGAAAAAAGGAATCCAAATACTTTCCTGACTGTTGCATTTGGGCTGGAAAATGGAAAAAATTTGAAATTGAAAGGCATTGATTTAATCCTCAACTTTGCCAAAGATAATCCTGAATATGAAATTACTATTTTAGGTTCCAATAGCATTTTCAAATATGAACATAATCTAAAAAATGTTACACTTGTCGGAAAGGTTAATCATGGTGAAATGATTAAATATTACAATAATCACAAATATTATTTACAATTATCAATTTCAGAAAGTTTTGGGCTTTCATTGTGCGAAGCAATGCTTTGCGGTTGCATACCCATAGTAAGTAACGTAGGTATTATGCCAACAATCATCGATAAATATGGATATGTTTTACAAAAAAGAAATCCTGTTGAATTAAATAAGCTGATACAATCACTTATCTATGAAAATAATCATTCAATAGGCATGATTGGTGCCGAACATATAAAAACTAAATACGACATCAAACTAAGAGAAAAAGCCTTGCTTGACCTGCTTTCTCATCACCTTAACCACACTAAGTCTCCCTGATTATTTTTTCAAATCGTATCTTTTGCTAAAGTTAAATCAGTAAAAACTTCATAAGCACTGCATTTTTTTCTTCTTGAAAACTGGGCAGAGGTATTATCTTCCATTTTATAAGATGGAAATGTTAGATAGTGGAACAGATTATAGGAATAAACAAAAATTGCTCGGTAACGCTGACATAAAGACGACTACACTGTACACCCAAGTGAACATCTTAGTAACCAATTCGTTAATTTGTATTGGCTTGCCGTATCTATTTAAAAATTAATGAACAAAATAGGTAGACTTTTAGAAAATAATAATAATTTGTGTCGCAGATTAAATTGTTAGGGGCAAGCGCAGCACGACCCTGCAACATCAAACATTTGTGCTGCCAATGGTCGAAAAATTGCCAACGCTTCGACAAATAAAAAGATGTGCAAGCCGTCACACAAAGGCACCGCTTTTACACCACGTTTAATTTTGCCCAATCGGGGTCATTGAGCCTTTTATTAAAACAACATATGCAAAAAGTCAACGAGTCAGACGAAGCCATTAAACTAAACCTTTCTAAAATCGGCTATGGCTTATAACAATAAAATATCAATACGATTTTTTGACGACAGAGAAGTACGTGCTATTTGGGACGAAGAAAATGCCAAATGGTGGTTTTCGGTGCTGGATATTATAGCTGTATTACGAGACCAAGATGACTACAACAAAAACAGAAACTATTGGAAGTATTTAAAAGCAAAATTAAAAAAGGAAAATAAGGAGTTGGTTAGTGCTACTACCCAACTGAAATTGTTGGCAAATGATGGCAAACGCTATTTAACCGATATGCTCGATAACGAAGGCATAAAAACCTTAGGTAAAGAATTTCCAAGTAAAAAAGCCAACCGATTTATTGAATGGTTTACCTATAGCCCGGAAAGTATAGATGGTAAAAGCAAAACCAAGGCGTATGCCCTCTTTGAGACATCTTTTGTTGACAGCATAGAAGTAGGCACAGCCAATGGCTTACAACAAATACATGCCTATATTTTTGGTGGATTATATGATTTTGCAGGGCAAATAAGAACCAAAAACATTTCTAAAGGAGGATATAGATTTGAGTATGCACAATATTTAAACAGTACTTTGCTACACATAGACAACATGCCCGAAACCAATTTTGATGAAATTGTAGAAAAATATGTTGCTATGAACAAAGCCCATCCATTTATGGAAGGCAATGGCAGAAGCACCCGTATATGGTTGGATTTGATGTTGAAAAAACAATTGAAATACTGTATAGATTGGAGTAAAATAAGCAAAACCAACTACATGAATGCTATGATCATTAGTTCGGTAGATAGTAGCGTAATACATGCACTACTTAAAACGGCACTTACCACCGATATACACAGCAGAGAAATGTACATGAAAGGAATAGATTACTCATATTATTACGAAGAAAATTGAAAAACAAATAACCGAATGGGAAGCATATGAGTTGGGGCCCAATGGATAAAAACATTGGACTTGCTTTGCAAATATGTTAAAATATTAAAATATTACAATCTACTTTATTATTGAATCATACAAATCATTAATTGACTTATCTTTACAATACTAATCACTCACTGTTCAATATGTACAAGATGCTCGTTTTTCTGATTTCCATTGTGTTGATGACCCAAAGTTGTCAGCAACAATTCTTACACAAAGATTCTAAATATCTCTCAATGGTGGGCGATATCGAATACGAAGCTACATTGGATGATATCAATTTCACTTTGTGTGATGAAAAAAAAACAAAACAATACCACAATCTCAACGAAGAGTTGCAGTACGATGGTGAAAAGTATGCCCTGGTTAAAATATTTACCACTCAATACAAACCTACAGATGAAGCCAGAGATTCGGGTTTGGTTCGTATCCGATTTATGGTCAATTGCAAAGGTCAGACAGGACGATTTAGAATGATTAGTTCAGGGTATGACTATAAAAAAAAACAGTTTAATAAGGTGATTACAGACCAATTGATGACCATCAGTAAAAGCCTCGCAGGATGGAAAATACTTTCTGACAAAAGTGGTGCAAAGGATTACTACCAATACCTAATATTCAAAATTAAAGATGGTCAAATCAAAGAAATATTGCCATGAAATGTAATTATTCTCTCATGCGAATTCCATCTTGCATTAAAAAACAGGTACTCAGAGAGTGCCAAACTAAAAATAAACGGAGAAATCCAGCGGTCTGCCTGCGGTGTGCAGGCGGGTCAAACCGATGATTGGGCTTTTAAGAATATTAGTCCTTTATCCAAATCCGCAAATCAAACAAATTCAACAACTTAGCAAAATTTAAACATATGAAAAAGTTAACTATATTTGTCATTAGCGCAATAGTCATTTTGGGTCAAAACATAGTCGCGGCACAAAATTGTAATGTTTTCCTATATCAAAAAGATACACTCCAGTATGAAGCATGCCTTATCGCAGAAGATGCTTACCAATACTATCAGTACAGCCGGGAATACCAGGAAATACTGGACAAAGCCATTGAAAAATGTCCTTATTTCTCCTTTGCTTATCGCAATAAGTCCACAGCGTATCTCAAAAGTGGCGATTTTATCACTTGGAAATATCTGATAGATAAAGCTGTAAAATATGACTTCCGTGAAAATATTGGCTATCGCGGCTGGTGCAAATTTCAGTTTTTCAGAGATTATCAAGGAGCTATCGACGATATAGAGTCACTCGAAGCCGTCTCCAAAGGAAATATAGGATACTCCGCCGGTGGACATTATCATCTGAAGGTGGCAAAAGCACTTTGCTATAAACAATTGGGAAACGTAAATAAAGCCATCTCTATCATGGAGCAATATATGGGGGATACCACCTATCAAATTTCCGTTTTCGATCATTTACACCTGGGCGTCATGTATCTGGAAATAGGAGCAAACGAAAAAGCCATCAATCAGTTTAATCTCCAAAGCATTCAAAACAACCTGGCCGAAAACCAATATTACTTAGCCCTTTGCCATCAAAAGATGGGCAATACAACTTTTTTTTCTGAACATATCACTAAAGCCAAAGATATGTATTTAAGAAACCAAAAGATGATATTTCACTATACAGAACCTATAGACAGAGTTTATCTGGAAGAGATCAATCAAGCAATGGTAGTGCCGGAGGATGATAATAAATAGTTGATGAAAGTTGTGGACAAGTCGAACTTTTCTTTATAACTTAGATTCAAGTGGCTAATGCAACTTTTTGGAGTTAAACCCAGAATACGCATTAGAAATGAACTACATGAAAATCTGACTTCATATTTGTCATCGTTCTCAATTTTATTGATAGTATTCATATGTCACGAACAGCCTTCACTATGCTGAAACAAGTTTGTCTCAGTAAAATCCTAAAATGATATATCATTTTTGACGGATTTCATGAGCAATACCAACTATTTTGCCTGTCTGCCTTTGGAAGGTCATATTCCCATTCGAATAAAGTCCAATGCGTAATCTGGGTTAAAAAAAATCATAATAAAAAATAGGAGTCTATAGGTCTGTGAAGTATTTTGTAGGATTTTTGAGATAAAAAACGAACTACATTGCAAGCCTAACGGCTTCAATTTTTTTAAGGATCTATATACTGGTCAAATGTAGTAACTCATTCTTAGCGCAATAGCATACTTAGACAATTATTTTAAACCTTCGGGTCATTTCTATACGCTTGAGGTGTAACGCCATATTCCTGTCTGAATACTTTGCCAAAATAACTGGCATCGTTAAAACCGCAAATTGAAGATACATTGGCGATGGATTCATTAGTCGTTTTTAATAACTCTTTAGCTTTCTGCATCCTTAAAATACGAATGAATAGGTTAGGAGAATAACCTGTCAGCGCGCTCAACTTTCTGTGGACTTGTGAGTGGCTCATAAAAATGTTTTTTGATAACTGCTCGACACTAAAATTTTCGTCGCTGATATTTTTTTCTATTTCTTCACGCACTTTTTTAACAAAACCATCTTCTATAATTGAAATTTCTTTTGATGCTTGTCCGTCTTCTCTATTTTCAGTTTCAAACGACTGATTGTTTAGTGGTTTCTGAAGACCGGCAATTTTGGAGTAAACGTTTTGCAGTAACTTTCTTTGTTCAAGTAGTTTTTTTATCCTGATTTTCAATTCTTCTTTATAAAAAGGTTTTTCAAGATAAGCATCAGCCCCATGTTCTAATCCTTCCAATTTGCTTTCCATATCGGCTTTTGCCGTCAGCATAATGATTGGAATGTGACTTGTTCGTTCATCTTTGCGTAAACGCCGACTCATTTCAAAACCATCAACAAAAGGCATCATTACATCTGTTATGATCAAATCCGGAATCAGCTCGCACGCAATATCAAAACCTTCACGACCATCTTTACCTACAGCTAGTCTGTACTCGGTCAGGCAACTTGCTGTATAAGCGACCACATCGGCATTGTCTTCTACCAGTAATATCAACTCCTCTCTTTCATTAAGCGGTGGGTATCCAACATCTTTTGGTGGTTCATAATATGCAACATTAGATTGAGTGCTATCATCTATATTTTGATTTTCGTTAGTTGTTTGATTATCAGGGACAATCATCATAGGCAATGTTATAGTAAATTCTGTACCCTTCCTTGCACCTACAGGAGGACTTTTTACGTCAATGGTCCCGTTCATAAGCTGGATTAATTCTTTTGTCAATGCCAATCCAATACCAGTTCCCTCCGCCTTTCTGGTAAGACTATTATCTACCTGATAAAATCTATCGAAAATATGCAGTATCTGGTCTTCCGGGATGCCAATTCCTGTATCTTTAATTTTTACAACGAGCCATTTACTTTTTGTGACGGCATCATTTTCTGATGTGGAAATGGAAATGTATATATTAGCTTTTTCTGTTGTAAATTTCAGGGCATTTGATAAAAGGTTTGAAAAATCTGCCGTAATTTTTCAGCGTCATATTTTGTATGCAAATTGTCTAATGATGCAAGATAATGCAATTGTTTTCCCTGACTTTCGGCCATAGAGTGGAAAGATTCTACAATATATCTTAAAAATTGGATTATATCTCCTGCCACCAAATGCAATTCCATTTTCCCTGCTTCCAGTTTAGATAGATCAAGCATTTCATTGACCAGATTCAACAAATTTTTTCCATTGCGCTCAATCATATCCATACCATTGTCAAAATGTTCTTTTGGTGCACTTTTTATTTGCTGTACCATACCCATTATCACGGTTAATGGCGTGCGAAACTCATGGGTTATATTGGTATAAAGTTGGGTTTTTATAGAATCCAACTCCTTAATCCTTTTAGCTTCATTTTGTTCCAGTATCAGTTGAGATTCCATTTTTGTTTTATTCAATCTATAATATATATAGGTTCGGGCTACAAAACCAATCATCAGAATATAAGCAAGATAAGCCCACCAAGTTGCCCACCATGGTGGTAATACAATAATATTCAATTCAGTACTTTTTTCATTCCATACACCTTGACTATTACTTCCCTGGACTCTGAATACATACTTACCATCAGGAAGATGGAGATAAGTCGCCGTGCGTCTGGTGTCGCTTTGAATCCATTCTTTATCTATTCCCTCAAGTTGATATCGATATTTATTCTGTCCAGGATTTGTAAAGTCGAGAGATGAAAACTCCAGGGTAAGGATATCTTGCAAATGGTTTAAAGTTATAGATTTTGCATACTCGATGGTTTCATTAAGGACACCTGTTTTATCATTTGGTGAAACAACATTATTACCTACCAAAATTTTAGTAAAATACACGTTGGGTATAAAGCCATTTTGTAATACGTCGGCAGGATCAAAAATATTTAATCCATTCACGCCACCAAATGCCAGATGGCCATTTGGTAATTTTGCATATGCTCCGGTATTAAATTCATCATCCTGCAGACCTTCTTTTTTAGTGAAATTGCGAAAGCTAAAATCGATATTGCCTTTATTTTTTTGAATCATCAAACAAAAAATTCCTTTATTGGTACTTCCCCAGATATTTCCTGCTTTGTCAGTAAGTAAACCATAAACTACATTATCCGGTAACCCATCTTTGAATGAAATATGCAAAAAATCTCCGCTAATTTTATCTAAACGATTTATCCCACCGCCTTTTGTAGATATCCATAAATATTTGTCCGGTTCATTTGGATCATCTAAAAAACTAGTTATATGATTATAAATCAGTGAATTTCGGTTATTAGGATTGTTATAGAACCAAATGACTTCTGAAGAAAATACGTTATTTCGGTTGATTTTAACTTTTGCAAAACCAGATTCTGTCCCTACCCAAAATATGTCACCCTTATCCTCAAACAGAGCTGTACAAATTAACTTCGAACCGTCTTGATTTATGGTAAAACTATCCAGTTTTTCTGTTTGTGTATTTAATAAAGTGATTTGACCATCCAAGCCGGGAAACCATATGCAACCATAGTTATCCTCGATAAATGGTTGTTTTTTGCCAAATGTCTGATGTACATTGATGCGGTTAAGAGCCAAAATTTCATTAGTTGCAGGCTTATATCTAAAGTAACCTTTGTTATCACTTTTAATATAAAACTCATTTGTTTTTGAAATGATAATGTTGTCAATCTGACTGACATGAATTTTTTTAAATACATCTTCATCCACTATTTTATCTCCTTTTAATTTCATCCATGGATATCCAAAATCGACACAAAAAATCTCATTATCAGATAAAGGCTTTATTAACCTTATACTATTCCCTTTTGCCAGTGTTTTAAATTTGTTTTCAATCGTTTGGTATTTTCGGAGGCCATAGCCTACAGTACCAGTCCATAATATACCGGATTTATCAATGATAAATGGATAGATAATTCTAGTGGTCTTTATAATTGGGAGCACTTCGTTCCAATTGGTCAATTTGTTTTTTTCCCACCGGGTGATGTCGTAAAAGTACAATTCTCGATGATGCAATTCCCATAATGAACTATTGGGTCTGAATAGAATATTACCTTCCGGCATTTTGTCCGTGTCAAACAAAGGAATTATTTTTTTACCATCATCCAAAAAAAGATTGCTGTTAATCATCACACTACCATCTTCATCCAGGTATCCATTGTTATATAATTTTCCATTAACAATTGGATTAAAACTAATCTTTTGATCATTAAACTCAAATACAGACCCGTCCATCCCACCAATAAAAATCCTATCATTTTTATCTTTCCCAATGCCATACACTTCAGTATTATGTGGCATTTTAAATTTCGCAATTACAGGCGAAGTATTATTTGTAAAAAAATCATCCGGTAACGTAATGATATTCAATCCATTACCCACAGTGGCTATCAACATCCTGCCATCTGACAACTCTTCTATCGCTCTGATATTATTTCCGGATATACTATTGGCATTTGTCACACTGTTTACTAATCTGTGAAAAACACCCTTCTTTTTATCATAAATATTTAAACCTGAATTTTCAGTACCTGCCCAAATTCTTCCTTTACTATCTTCAAACAACCTTACAACGGTATTATAGCTAAGACTGGAATTATTAAATGGATCATTGGTAAATACTTTAAATTCATAGCCATCATATCTGTTTAAAGCATCTTTGGTAGCTATCCAAATAAAACCTTCTTTATCCTGCAACATATCAAATACCATACCCTGAGATAGTCCATCAGTTGTAGTAAGGCTTTCAAATTTGAATTGGCTGTAAGAATTAAAGCAACCAAAGAGACAAAACCCTAAACAATAATAAAACAAGATTCTTGACTTTTTGACATACAGCTTCATAAGGTAAAAGTAAAGTAAAGACTATTAATATCATAAGCCAAATCAAGGCTATTTTTTACTTATAATAAGAAATGATGAATTTTTACCTTCAATGCTGAATTTTTACTACAAAACGCTTAATTTATCATGTATAATGCGAATTTTATACCAACAACATTGCTTGATTTGTTCTTTACTTTGTCGTATACATTCAATAAAAAAAAAGGGGAAGCCGAAAACCTGTAAGAGTAGGCATAACTTAAAAAGTATTTTAAAATGAAACAAAAAATTAATGCATTCCTTATCTTTCTTATGACAATGATTGTCCCATTCCTAGGTACCAGTCAAACCAAAAATGTAGTCACTGCACATCGGGTATTTCCAAAAATTGACAAAGTGCTGGAATTCGAAAAAGCATTAGCAGCACATGCTCAAAAGTATCATACAGGTGATGTAAAGTGGAGGGTTTTTGCTATTCAATCCGGTCCTGACGCAGGAGGTTATCACATCACAGAAGGACCAAATAGCTGGGAAGGACTGGACACCAGGGGCAATCTTGGTGAAGAGCATAACATCGATTGGAATAAAAATGTGGCTATGTATCTTACAGAAAGACAATCGGTCGGCTATTCTGTGTATATAGATTCATTAAGTACGGTTGCTCTGGGTGATTTTTCTGATAAAATCAATATTGCACATGTATACCCCAAAATAGGACAGGGAGATAATGTCGTAAGTATGATTAAAAGATTAAGAAAAACATGGGCTGCCAGTGGTGTGACTGTAGCCGTATATTACGCCTCTTCGTCCGGTCCTGCACAATATACCCTTGTGACAAGGTATAAGCAAGGACTAAAGGAAAAAGCTGACGATTTCCGCAAACCGTTTAAGATGAGATTTGAAGCAGCAAACGGAGAAGGTTCTTTAGCACAATATAGTAAAGACGCTGCTGAATTTGTTGATCAAAATTGGAATGAATTGTTGTTTATCCGTAAAGATCTTAGTTCAAAATAGGTATAAAATATACCTATTTCAGAAACCAAAATTATATTAAAAACTTTTGTTAGTATTTAAATCTTCTCTTCCATTTAAAAAGGTATTTGGAAGAGAGATTTTTATTTCGAGAGGTAAATTGAATAACCCCAAATCATCTGGAGGAGTCACTAAACCCGAAATATGCACTAGAAAATCTATTCCGGCATGAAATGCCTTCAAGGGGGTTTCTCGCCCCAGTGGTGACTGGTTTACTCACGAAACCTATTTTATTGGCATCCAAGCCTCATAACGAAGTCTAGCATCGGGTTAACCATATGCACTAGAAAATCTATTCCGGCATGAAATGCCTTCAAAATAAGTCTCCGCCATGGCGGATCGATTTCCTTCGCTCACCATAGTGGTGACTATGGTTTACTCACGAAATCACTTATTTTATTGGCATTCCAAGCCTCATAACGAAGTTCTAATGCATAAATCGGGTTAAACTGGCTCCTCCTTTTTTAATCTCTCTTTAATTATGAAAACCAAATGACACACTTTCTACAAACTATTGTACATTTTGCAAAACTATACCTTCTTCAACAGTTCAAAAAATTGATCCTTCTTATTTCTGGAGATGCTGATCTGAGTCCCATCAGACATAATTACATAACCACCATCAGTTTTGTAAAATTTTACAATATGTTCAATATTTATCATGTGCGAATGATGGACTCTGAAAAATGAATCGTTCATCATAGTTTCTTCTACCTCTTTGAGGGTTTTAGATAAAGTTACTTTACGCTTATCACTGAGGTAGAAGGTAGTATAGTTGCTTTCGCTCTCACACCTAATGATGAGTGCAAATGGGACCATTTCATAAGCTTCGCCAAATGGAAGAGAAATTCTGCTAGGCTGAGGTGATTTTAATCCAAGTTGACTATACAGCAAGCGCAATTTTGTACCTAAATCATCTTTCTGATTTAGGTCTATCTTTTTGACTGCAGCCTTCAAGTCCTCAATGTCAATCGGTTTTAACAGGTAGTCCATAGCACTATATTTAAAAGCTTTTATAGCAAACTGATCATATGCAGTGGTGAAAATGACCTTATAATGTAGACCTCTGGTCTGATCCAATACATCAAAACCATTAACTTTTGGCATTTCTATATCCAAAAATACCAGATCAGGAGCCAAAGATTCTATGGCTTCAATACCTTCTTCACCGCCTGAACAAAGCCGTAAAACCTTAACTTCGGGACAGTAATTTCTGAGCTGCATGGATAATACATCCAATGCATTTTTTCGTCATCAATAATTACGGCTGTGATCATAAAATAAAATTTATGCAACAAAGTAAAAAAAAACCTTTAATCAAAAAAATATATTGAACCGTTGACCGATTTATTGATTAGGATGCATACATGACTTAACACATTAATCAATCTGAGTCAATCCTTACATATGCGATGGAAAATTAGGGGCTGGGTTTCCTTTTGAATTGTTTACACTAAAACTGTTAATACCCTGCCACTACATTATCTTTCAAAATAACTTAAAAAATATTAACATCATTTTTTTGTAAGGTCTTCTTAATATTATTCGAAGTCTTGGCAATATAGACATTTTTAGATAATGCCTGCTATTTTAGCCAGCTGTACCAAAGCTGTAGTGTCTCTGGCTCCCAATCTTTCTATCATATTGCTGCGATGATTTCCAACGGTATTCACGCTGATAAATAATCTTTGTGCAATCTCTTTAGTCTCCAAATCTTCTGCAACCAGCTTTAAAATTTCCTTTTCCCGTGCACTCAACAAGTCATTTTTCGAATGGAGCTTGTCATTAGAATGAAAGGTTCTTACATATTGTTTTTGTTGCCCGTACGCAAATCTTATCCAATAGTAAGGAAAATCTTTTTTTATAAGGTGGTTTATATTTTGCACATAATTTAGGGTGTAGTTAAAATTCCGCTCCGCATCAATCTGAATAGGCATGCCTTGGGAAAAAATACAAATAGGCAAACCATCCATTCGTGAAAACCTCATGCCACTATGGTGAATTTTCATATTTACCCTTTCGTCAAATGGGACCTCTGACAGTTCTTTTGTAAACCAAGCAACAGATTCATAAGGAAACTGTCGATATTCTTTATTGAGTAGAGCAAGGATAGATATCATTCTTTCTTCCATTGTTCCATCCGGAAGAGGTCCCCAAAATTCAATGTGACCGACCTCAAGTTCTGGAGCAAATGTTTTGTGATTAAAAATAGTAAGATGGGCATCAGTTCCTTTTATTCCGCGTAACAGGTATTCCAGTTCCTTCATATGTGCATCTCTATCCGAAAGACCATCACCATAAAAAATGTACTTTGATAGTTCTGAAACTTTATTGTAGATGGTTTCACTTCTTTTAAGACTAAGAAGAATTTCATTGTTTAACAAAACGGCCATTTGAAGGTGTTTTTATGTCGTATTAAAGGTAAAAAAATTTAACATCGGTCTAAAATATATTTTATCCAGTGTAGCATCAATATTAAAAATTATTACCCCTATTTACTTTTACCTACACAAAACAAAAAATAGCGAAAGTCACTATTTCCTGTAGGTATGAGTAATCATAAATTTGTGTCGCTAATATACATCTTCTTCTTCACACCAACTAATTTATTATGATAGTTACAATGAATTGTTTACCAAAAGTACATAATCGACATTCTGAGTCTTTCCAACAGACATCAGATATAATTATGAGTACATCGATGATCGTTCAACTTATTAAATCAAAAGAACAAAAAGGTTTCAATATGTTATATGACAAGTACTCTGGTGTACTTTATAATACCATTCTAAAATTTGTGGAACTTCCCGAGCTGGCAGATGACCTTTTACAAGATACTTTTGTAAAAATATGGAAATACATTGATCATTTTGAACCGACAAAGGGAACTCTTTTTACATGGATGTTGCGAATTGCTAAAAATCAATCGATTGATTATCTTCGATCTTCAAGTCATCAGCAGCAATTAAAACAAGTCCACATAGATTTGTTTTTACAACATATCGAACACAGCAGTAATAATGATGCACTCCTGGGAGAGATAGAATTTAAAGATTTTAAAATTAAAGCCTTATTGAAGATGAATCCAAAGCAAGCGGAGGTGATAAATATGATCTTTTTTTATGGATGGACACATGAACAAACGGCCCAAATCCTTCAAATTCCCCTAGGCACTGTAAAAACCAGGGCCAAAAAAGGACGCGCTCTTCTTAAAACAATGTATCAAAATTAATATTTACTACATGAAAGTTTTAGCATCAAAATAAGAACCGAAAAAAAATCATTCTATATTACAATTCATACATAACATGGGTAAAAATAAGAATGAAATGGACGACTATTTATCAGACACCATTTTAATACAATATTGCCTTGGCTTACTCACTGACGACGAGGAAAAAAAGTAGAATCGATGTGTAAAAAACATCCTCATATGTTTACCGCTCTAAAAAAGTTACGATCGGAACTTGATACTATTTCGATAGGGTATGATATGATCAAGAACGAAAAATTAAGGCAATCCGTTTGGGATGCCATCAAAAAAATAAAGTGATTAAAAGCAGTTTGACCAGTGACTATAACGAAGTGTGACCGATGATGAAAATCAATATTCTACCGCTGGACACAACCAAGTTTGATCAGTAATCGCAACATATATTATTAGCCCTACACAGTATATGACCTTTCTTCATTCCGTCTCAGAATAAGTTTTGTATGGCAAAATTATAGATATTCTTGTGCCACAACCTTTTCCATCGCCATCTGTCAGGTCAGTAATCTCAAAACTGTTTTTAATGTTATGTTTCCTGCTAAAATGTTCGATACGATCTTCTGAAATTTTGGAACCATAAGATTTCTTTTTTAACACTTGTTTGCTTTTTTGCGCGGCAGCTTCTACCCTACCTATTCCATTATCTTCTATGCTGACACAAATTGTCTCCATATCTTGCTTGTGAAATGAAACACTTAGTTTACAATCATTTTTTTTGTGCATAAGACCATGCCAAATGGCATTTTCGACATGCGGCTGGATGACCATAGAAGGTATCATCCATGTATCCTGTATCGTGTCATCCTTTATTAATTCAAACTCAAACTTATCATTGAACCTTAGCTTTTCCATTTCGATATAATAATTAAGTATGTCGGTTTCACTGCCAATACTTACAAAATCCTGATGACTATGATCAAGTATAAGTCGAATCAGTCTTGAAAATTTTGTCAAATATTGCGATGCCGCATATTCATCTTTCTCGAAGATAAACTTTTGAATACTGTTTAACGAATTGAAGATAAAATGAGGATTCATTTGTGCCCTCAGGGCTTTCATTTCAACCTCTGAGATCTTTTTTTCATACATCCTTTTCATAGCTTCCTTTTGAAGTATACGGGCTATTTTTTGTTTGTACAAATAATAAATTATACTTGAAATCAATGAAAACAAGATAATGCCAAACCACAAGGTTTTGTAAAAAGGAGGATTGATGGTCAATTCAATCTTTAATGTTTTGGGATGAAAATTGCCATTACTGTTTGATGCCTGAATCATAAATGTGTATTTCCCTGAAGGCAATCTTGTGTACGAAATCTCTCTTTTGGTCGTTGTGGTCCAGGCTGTATCTAAGCCAGTCAATTTTATCTTATACTGATTGGACTGACTGTTGTTGAGTGATAAATTTGCAAATTCAAATCTTATGACAGCATCATTGTAGTGACATTCGAGGCTAGTGTCATTTAAAATTGGTTTTTGCAGTATTGGTCTTTTACCAATTTGTACAGCCGTAACAATCGGTGGAGCATTAAAATTATTACTATAAAACTGTTTAAGTTCCAAAGATGCAATATAAGGATAATTATTAAAAGTAGCCATTCCATTGGGGTGAATGGCAAAATCATATCCAATAGGTTCCAAACCAATATTTGCACCATATGATGTTAAAAATACATTAGACCTAATATCAAATATGTAATATTTATCCTGGCAAGCAATCCATATTTTATCAGAGTCATCAAGTGCCATATCGACAATATTGTCTATTTTGATGATACTATTTTCAGAAGAAATATTAATAACTTTATTAGTATTCCTATCCCATTTAAAAATACCTGAAGCTTCAGTTCCAATCCAAATATTTTTATGTCTATCTACTACCATTTTCAAAATGTTTCCAATACTTTGTTTACTATTTTGGGCTAATGGAATCTGTAAACGATACAAATTTCCCGAAGGTTGATCCTGATAAAAAGCACCATATCGACAACTATAATAAATCCTGTTGCCTTCAATGAATTGTACTTTTAAGTTTATCTCTTTGCCCTTAAACTTTGATACTTCAGCATTGACATAAAGTGCATAGGCCGAAATGGTATTTTCGTTTTTAAGATAGTGGAAAATTGTATCTTTTGACAAAAATAAATATTCACCTTGCCTATACTCCATTAATTGATACACATTTCTGATGGCACGCCCATTAAAAAGAATCTTTGAAAACGATTTATTTAAACGATCAAATGTATAAACACTTTCTATATCGCAAGTAAATAGGTCCCCCTTTGTGGTAAACATAACATCATCAACAACATCAGTTTTATTATACTTATTTTCAAAGTAAGTTATATGATTGACTTTTATTCCATTGTGCAAAACCTGACATACCTGACCCTGATATGATTAATGTATTACTATCCACATAGACATTTTTATAGGGTTCTACATTAATACCTGTTTTATCATTTCTAATGATTGTCTTCTTTAGATGGTCGTTTTGGAAAAATAAAACATTACAATAATCATGATAAGATGATCTCCAAAAATTATAATCCTTATCTGTAAAATGGCAAATAGCTCCCATTTGATTCTCATTTTCTCCTTTGCTATATGGTATGAATTTGGCTGTTTCAGACTTTATATCATAAATCATAAGTCCACCCATTCCTGACATAAAAATTTGATTTTCAGGAGCAGGAGAAATCACGATTATAAAATTATTTAATTCGATATTTTTATCAGTCTTGTACTTAAAATACTTCCTTCCTCTTACACCAGATGTTTCACTATACCAACTAAGGCAGTTTGACGCCGCTACCCAATTCATTCCTTTATTTTTGTCATAATAAACTTGTTGAAAAATTTCATCACCTTCTGAAAATATGTGACTCAATTGTTTAAAATCCATGGAATAGGTATAAATTGAATTGGGTGTCAGGATAAAAAATGAACTGGCATCTTTTTCAAAACATCTGACATAAGCAAGGTTTGTATTTGGTTTAAAACATAACTTATCCACGATGCTTTCGACTTTTTTATTATACACGTCATAAGCATAAATATCATTTCGAATACCAATTAACAAGGTGAGAACATTTATTTTAAGCAGAGATTTAATGTCTGAATGATAAATTTTATCTTCTATATCTTTTGACAGCTCAAGCTTATGAAAAGAATAGTCATTTAAGTCAAGGTATTGAATGTCGCTAAACGAAGCCATCCATAATCTGTTTAGTTCTTTATCATATTTTAACGAAAGTAAAATAGAATTAATCTGTTTTTCATCGGTATCAACATTACTTTTGAATTTTTAAATGTCATGCCATCAAATCGATATAAACCATTGGCTGTGCCAAACCACATAAAGCCAAGCTTGTCCTGATCTATGGCATAAATTGTCCTTGAAGACAAGCCGTCCTTTTCGCCAAAATTTTTAAACGAATAAACGGCATCTTGGCTTGAGCCTGACGCCAGGTGGATTATAAAAAATAAACACAATACAATTCTCGACATGTATATGATTCTTAACAGAGTAAAATTAATAATTCCATTCGAATATGTTAACTTTACAAGTAATTAGGCCACTTCACTGTATATTTTTTATGATCATAAACGCAGATAAAACTATTGTTTAAATGTACTTATGGTAAAAAAATGTTTTTATTCAAATATCTTAACTACAACATTTTCAAAGCTTCCGTTTATAATATTTAGGTCTGAACATGTGGAACCAATCAGGTTTTTAAAAAGATTTAAACCATATAACTTTCCGGAATATTTTCCGCTAATGATCAGCTCCTTACCGTTTTGTTGCCATTTTGTGATGTCAAGTTCAAATGATGTAGCTTTTGTATTGGCCAGCCCATTTTCCCAATTGGAATGAAGGCAATCTTTTTCTTTTTAAACCTTCACTATTGCCGCTTATTACTACCTCTATTGTTTTATAGTCTTTTATCCCTGACCCTTTTTTAAAATCTTTCAATTGAAAGGTCAATTGTCTGTTATCCGGACCACTAGCACTTTTGAAAGCCAAGATAAAATAGGGTTTTTTTGTACTAATAAGCTCATTGCCATTCGGAAAGTAAGAAGCCGAATTATAAAAGTTACTACCTTTCCATTCAGAACCGTTTATCTTGCATGAGGTAGCAGAAACAATGTCAGGATTTGATGACACTTTAAGGTCCGGTCCAAAAGTAAAGCCTCCTGTTATTTCCGTGACCTTTTTTTGATCCAAAGTTTGCATAACTACAAATCCTGATTTGCCCGCACCAAGAATATTGACCAAAATATCTGTATCAAAATCTCTTATTTCATTAATTTTAAAATGGTAATGATGATTGCCGTCATCCAAAGCATCTATAACTTCACCTACTTTCAAACTGCCAGAAATAATATTGATTCCACCATTATAGATGCCTTTGTCCGCTCCATCGATAAATATATATTCCATACGTGCAGAGAGGGATTGACCAGTCAACTGAAAAATATAAGAAAAAAAAAAGCAATAATAATTAAAATTGGTTTCATAATTTTTAAGATTAATCAGCGTAAAATAAATAATTTAAAGGTTCCATCATAATTAACTTACCACCAAATAATTACTAAGCCGCTGTAAAATCTGAAAAACCTACTTTACCATTTGACTTTGCAATTAATAATGGATTAAATCCTGGCGCTAATGATATGAAATTAAGAGCATTAACTACTTGCAATTGGTTTCCTGCGTCCCAAACATGTGCTTTGTAAGTATTCGCATTATCATAAAACGAAATGAAAGCATTACTTCCCTGAAGTTTCAATAAATTTGGTGAAAAACCTGATGAATCCTGTATATGCAATTTCGTATTTGGAAAACTTGTTCCGATGCCCACATTTTGCGCTAACAGCAGTATACTAAGTAGATTCAATTTGACCAATAGTATTAATTTCTGCATAAATATTCATTTAAAAAGTTTATTGTATTTTACCAAAAAAAACCCGGCCACCTGCATTCCCATTTTCAGAAATTCCTTCAGGGATACCTATGATAAAAAAATTGTTAGATATACTTACTTCATTGACTCTTTCATTACCAGGTGTTGCCATAGGATCTGTCACATTTACATAAGGACTAAAAATGGTCGTTCTTTTACGAATTATGTCTATGCCAGGGGTGGGAAGAGAATTGGTATATTGGGACGCGGCCATATGACTTATAAAAGAAGATGCCACCGATTGACCATAATTTCCACCAACATCTCTGCCTGTTATGACAGAAGTATTGTTCCACAAACCTGACGGAAATAGTTCGTATATATAGGCTTTCCCTCTATCATCGAGTGGTGTACCATCATCTTTTCTAGCGCCTATGACCATGACATTTCCAAAGATAGAAACCGCATATCCAAATTCGCAATTATAGGTAGCACCACTGAATGCTTGAATACGTTCAAAATTATTGGTAGCTGTTTCTTTATAGACAATAACACTATCGTGGTTAACCATCGTACCTGGGTCTGAAAAAGGCGCTGTTACGACGATTTGATCTCCTGATCGAGTGATTGAATGCCCAAAAGCATTGCCAATATAAGTCGGGTTTAATGGATAAAGAAATCCAAGTGAATAAACGGAAGGACTTGTGTAAGTGTAACTCCAAACTAATCCATGATTTAAGCCACCACTCAGATTGCCATAAGGTGCACTTATGAGCATTTTATCTCCATCCAGATCTACATCATGACCCATTCGCAGGTGGTAGTTATTCGTAGGATAAATGGTGTTTTCCACTGACCAAGTTCCATTATTCTTTTTAAAAACAACAGCATATCCAAAATTGGCATTTCCTTCAGGGGCGCCAACGACAAGTCTGTTACCGGAAATGGATACAGAATAGCCAAATTTATCCCCAAAATTAGGAACATTGCTTAGCAAAATAGCTTCTACATTCCAAAAGCCAAATCCATTTCTAGACATTACATGCACCCGACCCGTGTTGCCGTTATGAAAAGGTGAACCGATGACTGCATAGTTGCCATCCATATCGACCGAATACCCAAATCCATCACCTTGGTTTGCATCTGGTGGACTATATGGTGTATGACTTCCAATACTCCCAAAAACCTGGTTGTGGCCAATAACTATCTCTCGGATCAGGTGTAAATGGTACCCAATCATTGCCATCAAAACCCTCAAAATCTCCGGTGTCCGGATTAAATCGCATAGTCCCTGGCGAAGATGTCGTGGTGTCGTTGCCCACTTTTAACTTACCATGTACATCGAGTGCTTGTTGAGGGGCATTGGTATTAATGCCCACTTTTTGTGCCATTAATGTCAAAGCAAGTAAATTAAATCCAATCAAAAATGTTAACTTTTTCAATTTTAAATATTTTTAAATATTTTTAAATATTTATCTAATTCTTCCGAAGAATATCCTACCGCCTTGTTGTCCGTTAATTGATTTTCCTTCGGCAAGTCCTATTATAAAATAATTTCCAGAAACACTTACATCATAGACTCGATTGTCTGTTGATGTGGCCTGTGGATCTGTTATGCGTGTGTAAGGCTGCCTTGGACCAATGAGTCGGTGAAACGTCTTAATATCGGTGCTATTATCCGTTAAATCCTGATGGGCTGCTAAAATATGATTAATAGAGGAGCAAGCAACCGCATGGCCAAAATAACCATTTGTATCATCACCAGTCGATTGTACCAATGCCTGCCAAACATTATTTATGTCCCGATATAAGAGGGTGACTAATCCTTTATTGTCTCCAGAATTTGTTATGTTATCTTCTTTTCTGGCACCGATCATCATCCTATCCCCACTGACAGATACTGAATACCCAAACTCTCCATCATATTCATATCCGCCAAAGGATTGCTCTAATTGGTAGGTAATAGGTGAATTCTTTTTGAAAACATAGACACTGTCCTCTCTGGGACTTGCATTTGAAAAGGGACTACTAGCGACAGCCCATTCTCCAGAAAGTGATACTGCGTGACCAAATCTATTTAATCCAGTAGGAGATATGGAAGGCTGTAAAAGATGCTGAAATCCTATGATTGATCCGTCATTTGCTAGTTTAAAATAAACAACCTTACCAGCATTATTAGAATTTGTACATGATGGGCCTATAGGATTCGGACAACCAGCTAAAATTTCATCACCACTTATATCAACATCAAAACCAAATTCACTACAGCAAGTAAATGGTCCATACGAAATTTCATGCGACCAGTCTTGGCCTATTCGTTTAAAAATATAGATCACCCCTACATTGTTCATAATTGGGGAATCATAGCCTGGAGATCCAATGACAACTCTGTTCCCCGAAATGGCCACAGAAAATCCAAACTTTTCTAAGGAAAATGGGTAAGGGCTAAGTAAGGTATCTACTACATTCCAAAACCCAAATACAGGCTCTTTTTTAAAGACAAATGCGCGACCTATGCCACCATTCCACTCCGGACTGCCTACCACTGCATAATCGCCATCAATGTCTACAGAATATCCAAATTTATCTCCCTGGACAGCATCTTCACGACTATAATCATAATAAGATCCTATGGCACCTCGATTTCCATAAGCTGGCCAGAAAGTTTCTCTCGGATCAGGTGTAAATGGTACCCAATCATTGCCATCAAAACCCTCAAAATCTTTTGTCTCAGGATTAAATCTGATAGAACCTGTAGTTGAAGGTGTGTTATCATTCCCTACTTTAATTTTGCCATTGACATCGAGCGCTTCTTGTGGTGTGTCGGTATTGATGCCCACTTTTTGGGACCACATGATGAGTGGGATTAATCCAGTCAAACAAAGTGTGAATAAGATACGTGCCATTCTATTAGATATTTATGATAAGGATTATTTATTAATTAATTGCTCAACCAGTTTTTTTAATGCTGCTAACTCATCTTCCATTTCCTGTAACTTATTTTTGTAGACTTCATTTTGTTTTACCAATTCCTGAATACCCGCAAGTGCTATACCAGATGGGTCTACCGTACTGATAGATTTGTCATTGACACCAAGTTCAAAAGTCTTGTGAAAATCTTCTGCTACAGGTCCGATATGGTATTCATCGGTACCTTTATACTTCCATTTTTGAATAGGCAATGCTAGAATTTGACTTAATAAAACGGCTGTATTGATATTGGTAAAATTTTCCTTGGTTATTCTTGATGAAGTATTGGTCCAGGTGCCACCAGTTGTTAGGTAGGCACCATTGCCATTACCTGAACCAGTTCCCACCTGAAGAGCGATCCCAGCTGCTGATTTATTGGATCTTCCAAATAACCATGTATTTACAAATCCATCACCAAATGACATGGCGTCACTTATTTCTATGGATGTGTTAGCACCTAATGCTGTAGCATTAACCACAGATGACGCTGATGCACCAATCGTACCCGCATTATTACCTATTGCTGTATTATCAGAACCTGTTATCATATCATCTAAGGCATACCTTCCTAGACCTACATTGCCACTTCCGGTAGTATTGAGCAAGGCGCCAAAGCCAAGTCCTGTATTACCAATACCACTTTGATTATCAGGGAGAACTTGATATCCAATAGCAGTATTTTCGCTGCCTGTATCATTAACGTACATGGCTTGGTAGCCTATGACAGTGTTGTAGTTACCGGAATTAGTTCCACTAGAAGGACCCACGTTTGCCTCATAGCCGATTACAGTATTGCTCGTACCACTTTTATTTGATCTTAAGGCCCCTTCTCCTATTGCCACATTATTTTCGCCTTCTTGATTCATTTTTAAAGCATCCCTGCCTATGGCAATTTGACCTACTGAAGATGAATCAGTAACTAACGCATTTTCGCCAATGGCTACATTTCCGACACCGTCTTTGTTTGATTTCAACGCATAGTATCCAAGTGAGGTATTACCAAAGCCGGATATATTCATAGATTGAGATTCTTGTCCGATACTTGTATTGTTGGAAGAGGTGTTTTTTCGCAAGCTTTTTGACCCTATGGCAATATTACTATTGCCGTATTGATTGCTGTATGATGCTTCATGTCCTATGGCCACATTATGGAAACCTTGTATATTCTTCGATTGAGCGAGGTACCCTTGAGCTATATTATAAGAACCAAAATCGGGAATAGCTGCTAGTCCTAGGTTGTTTTTCAAAGCACCAGCGCCTTGTGCAAGATTATAAGACCCGTCCGTATTACTTATCAATGATGAGTCGCCAATGGCAAGATTATAAGAACCAGTGAGATTACTATATAAACTTACAGTTCCTATTGCTAAATTAGTAACTCCACTTCGGTTGTTGTTTAAGCTATAATGTCCAATGGCAATTTGTCTATTAGTCAAAGTATCTTGACCTAATGCGAAATTGCCAATTGATATATTTGCACTTCCGTTTCGATTAGCTGACAACGATGCAGTTCCAATAGCAATATTATATCCTCCATTATCATTATCAATACTAGCACCGTGACCGATTGCATAATTACTACCTCCAGATTTATTAGAAGATAATGCGCCAGAACCAAAAGCTAAGTTAAAATAACCAGATTTATTTTTTTTTAATGCATAGTCTCCTACTGCATAATTTGAAGATCCTGTTTCATTTTCATATAGTGAACTATCACCGATGGCTATATTTCCATAACCAGCTTGATTATTGGCTAATGAAGCTCTACCAATCGCAATTTGTCCAACTGATAGCGTGTCTAATGCAAGAGCATCTTTGCCTATCGCTACATTACCATTTCCTGTTTTATTTCCATATAGTGATCTATGACCAACACCTACATTATCAGATCCATTTATGTTTTTTTCCATTGACCGTAAACCAATGCCAGTATTTTTCGAACCATCTAAATTTTCTGTCAAAGTATTATAACCAACTGCCATATTCTCTGCACCATTTCGATTACTAAATAGTGCATTAACTCCTATAGCCATTTGAAAATTGGTTAATGTATCCGATGCCAAGGCATTAGTCCCAATGGCTAAATTATTGATTCCAGATTTATTGTTTCTTAAGGCTTTGTAGCCTATTACGTTATTTTGACTTCCTGTGGTATTGGCTAAAGCTGCTTCATGTCCTATTGCAGTATTGCTAATACCATGTGCTGGAATTGTAGCACCTGTACTGTTATTACGTAATGCATAGCTCCCAACTGCTACATTGGCATCTCTTTCTCTATTGGCTAACAATGCTTCATGACCAATCGCTACATTAAAACTTCCAGCGTTTTGCGCATTTTCTGCACTTCCACCTGGCGCTGGTAAACCCATCATAGCTCCATTTCCTACAATTGTGTTTTCTGAACCAATCGTATTATTGAATCCTGCTAATGTACCTATTGCAGTATTGTTATTTCCGTTGATATTTTTTAACAAGGTTTTGTATCCCATAGTTACGTTACCTGTACCATTCTGATTTGTCATCATATTTTGTATACCAAAGGCCGTATTGAAACCCGCAACACTTGTTCTCAAATTTTGAAAACCGAAGGCTGTATTATTGCCTGAACTAATACTTTTGGCATCCATATTTTGATAGCCAAAGGTGGTAGTTGGTACCGCAACTCCAGCTTGATATTGTATCAGTCCCGCCTTTTCATTATTGACTTTAATAACTAAGTCTTGTGCATCGGTAGTACCTATAAAATTATTGGCTGAATTGGTGCCGGCATTTCCTGTCGTACTCCAGCCTGTATTTTGATTACTCAAAGCCAACCAGCCACCAGCACTGAAATAGTAAAATCCTGGTTTCTGACCATTGGTCTGAAATACCAGTAAACCTATAGCCGGAGCAGCAATATTCGCTCTTTGGGTAGAATCCATTCTCGGTACCAGTAAGCCACTATTGGTAGATGTGACATCTAGTTTTGCAGAGTTATGCGGAGATAGTGTGCCGATGCCTACGTTTTGGGCTATGGCCCGTTGACCGTAAAAAACTCCAATAACGATAAAAACTAAAAATGCTTTCGTGTTCATATTCTTAATTATTTGAACTCAAAGCTCTATTTAAATCAATTATTAAAATCCGGTTATTGAGCAGTTGACGAATATATTTAGTTTGTGGTATCCTATAATTAGTGGTTGTTGTCAGAAGAGGATTATAAAGATTTGAGCGGCATTATAGCTATTAGAAGAAATTAAGTTCTCCAGCTTAGCAATACATTTTTCGGTTTCAATACAACAATTTACTCATTCGGCAAACATAACATCTGCTTTAACCATTTTGTAATTTTCATTGATAAGTTATAGCCTAACTTTGTAGTGTTGTTACAAAAATTATTTATGATATTATCAATTATTAGTTTTAATATGACAAAAAATATAGAAACAAATAATACTTAACATTTCTTTTTTAATCATTAAAATTTTAATTACCATGAGAAATTTTCTTTTTGGACTAACTGTCCTATGCGCACTTTTTACTTATTCCTGTACAAAGGATGATACAAGTTCAGACAATCTGAACAACGCCTCTGCATCAAGCAGAAATATTGAAAACTCAGGTACATGGTTTGTCACCCATTTTTCAGAGGGTACTACAATTCAAACTTCATTATTTGCCAATTATGCGTTTCAGTTCCTATCAAATGGTGTCATTACTGGTTCAACCATAAATGAAACTATAACAGGCACCTGGCGGGCTGTGGCTGATAGTGGTAAATCTAAAATTGTAATATCTTTTCCCGCAATAAAAAGTTTTGATGAGTTATCAGAAGACTGGGAATTGATTGAGGAATCAGGTGCAGTTATAAAATTAAAACACATAAGTGGTGGAAACGGTGGTGATGACATCCTTGAGTTTGGGAGAAGCCAGGTTGCCGGAAATATAAATATTGGCAGCACGCCTTTACAAAATATTTCCGGAAAATGGAGTGTGTCAAAATATCAAAATAAAGACAAGGATAGAACTTCATACTTTACGGGTTATGGCTTTGAATTTAAAACAGGGGGCGATATAATTGCGGCCAAAGGCACTTCTATCATTAATGGTACATGGAAATCGTATGTTGATAGTGGTAAAAGCAAACTAAAATTTACATTTCCAGATGTAAATAAATTCGGAGAACTTAATGAAGACTGGGAAATCATAAGTCAATCAGCTAACACCTTAAATCTGAAAAATGTAAGTGGAGGAAATGGTGGAACTTCAAACCTTAGTTTTTCAAAATAATCGCAAAGGTTTTAATTGAATCATTTTTAGAAGCGACTTTACTTTTAGTGCTGTCGCTTCTTTTCTTAAAAATATTGTATTAATTGTTTCCGCTATTGGAAGTAGCTTCCAGAATTACTGGCATATCACAAGCTTGAATATATGTTTTAAACTTGCTTCCAAACGTTGCCTTAAAATTATTTTGTAATACAATCCTACTTCCTGCTGTGTATTTTACATTGGTTCCTTCACCACCAAGGATGATTTGATTGGAATTTAATGTATTTGCTGCTTGAAAAATTGATGAACCATTCACTTGTCCGGTTATGTTGTCTACTGCCATGCAAGTAGAGTAAGCAGTTGTCAACCAAATGCCCCGGCCAAAAGTAGAAATATAAACCTGGTTTTGAGAAGGCCATAATTCAATCTCTGAGACAGGCACTGGTGGTAAACCATTCATAAATGGTTCCCAATGATTGACATTATTTCTTTTGTAAAACACACCGATAGACGTTCCAACATACAAACCATCATTTTGATCTCTTTTGATAGAAAATATGGGTACATTTGGAAGGTTATATGTCCAGTTGATCCATGTATTTCCGCCATTCACGGTCGTAAATACTTTCGCATTGACATTGGCTCCAGCTACAGAAATATATAAATAATTGGCATTTATCGGATGTACATCAATGTCTGTAATTTTAAGGTTGACGTCATATCCAGCGGCGACTAATCCACTTGTTTTATTGTTAAAAGTGGAAGGAGACACGTATTGATTTAATTGGCCGTTTCCAGCTAAATATACCATATTTGTATTAGAAGGACAAGTGGCTATTGCCCAACCTGCTGGTACATTATATGTAAACCAAGAACTTCCAGCATTATTACTTGTCAAAAACTTCGTTCTATAACCTGCGTAAATTTTATCTTCCAAATCGGGGCTCATCGCCAAATTTGCAAAAAACTCAGTATTATTTGGAGGTGTGATGTCACAAACTCCGCCTATACAATCCTTAAAAATTTTTTCATTTATCGAATAATAGATATCGTCGCTATCGCCATCTGCGACTAAATATGGATGATCTGTCATCACATCATAACCATCGCCTACATGATAGGTGTAATAATTATTTCCTCCATTTTGTTCTAAAATGCCATTATCTTGTGCACCTCCCCAAATGTCTCCTTCATCATTTTGTCGTTCAAAATGATAAAATTGGCTAAGACTCAAACCGCTACTTGAAAAAGTCCAATCATTGCCTACTTTAAAGTAAACGCCACCATCATTGCCACAGTATAGAATATTATTGAAAGGGTTAAATTGTAATGTATGAATATCAGGATGCATATACGGTGAGTCAGATGTCCAGTATGCAGAGGCCTGAGTCCAATTAAAACCTCCGTCCACACTTTTCCATGCACATAGTCCTCCGACGTAGATTTCGTTTTGATTCGTAGGTGAAATCGCAATACAATGATCATATGTAGATTGATCTGTGCTTACCGGATCGCCTATGATGTTAGCAAATATATTTGGTGTTTGGGTGAGCAAGGTAAAACTTCCACCGCTATTATCAGACCTGAAGATACCTTTGAAACTAATAAATAGTGGGGGTAACGGAAATGGTTGATTAGTGGGTAACATTGGCCCAGCGAGGAGTACTACTCTTTCTGCGTTATTTGGTGTGACGGCAATAGAGATTCTAGTGGCACCACTTAGGTTGGCGATGGGTATTTCCCCAAAATTATTACCAAGATTACCAGACTTAAGAAATTTATCGGCTGAACAAGCGTAGACAATATTAGAGTTGCCCGGTTTTAATTTTACATCCCAAATATTTACTGCATCAGTAACTAATGTCCAACTAATGCCGCCATTGGTAGTTCTAAATAGACCTTTGGTCGTAGCAGCAAAAAGAAATGATGGATTTGATGGATCTATGACCAATTGATTGCCCCAATACGTCGTTGACGCGAGATTACCTGTTTTAAACCAATTCTGACCTCCATCTACAGTTTTAAAAACACCTTTGCTATCAGACCTATATAAATAATTTGTCACAAAAGCGGTTGGTCCAGTATCTCCATCACCAGTAAGAACATACATAATATTTGTATTGATAGGATCTATTGCTATACCCGAAACACCCAAGGAAGGTAAAACCCAGCTAATGCATCCCAGCTAATGCCTCCATTGATCGAAACAAACAAACCACCATGTGGCGAACCAGCATACATAATATTGGGATTATTTGGATGAAATGTAATTCTGTCTATTCTTCCAATACCTTTATCGCCTGTAACAGGACCTTGAAGGTTCCAATTATTTGGTTGGAATCTATTGTTCGAACTAGCCTTTTCTCTGTTAAGTTTCGCTATGGCGACCGAATTGATTTGGTAGGCATCTTGCACTATTCCTTGATTATCTGTGTAGTACTCGCTGACCCAACATTGTCTGTTCCATTTTTTGAGCTGTTTCATGATCGCTTTGCGTTTAGAAATCTGGTCGGGCGATAATTTGTTTAATTCAACATTGTAATAATCTGTCACTATTCTTTTTATATCACTCAACTTTACTTTGCCTTTTAAGGTGCTTTCTAATTCAGTAGGTATATTTAACTGTGCATTTATGGAGATGCTGATAAAAAAGGCCAGTATTAAAAATAAATTATTCATATTATCATTATTTTTTGATTTGGATTTGATTTTCCAATGTTTCAATCCTTTTATTTTGGGCTATAATATATAAGGTCAGTTCTTCTATTTTTTCCATCATTTTTTTCTGCATATCGCCAATCGCAATGCCTTTCTCAGCCACTTCTATCGCAGATGGAATACCTGGAAGATGGTTGTTTTTAGCAATAAAATTTTCAATTTGATGTAGACTAGGAAGTAAGTGGGCGTCAGAAAAAACATAGTCTGGCCAATTGGCTATCTCCACAATCACTTCTTGACTTCGAATTGTACCGTTGACACTCAATTTTTGTGATGGATTATCTGTACCTAGTCCGATATTCCCATTTGAAGCTATAAAAAGTCTATTGATTGAATTGGTATAAAACGCCAGGGGCATGGCGCCTGGTGTGCCTAGAGAAATGGCATTGCCATTGGTTGGACCACCAACATAAGCTTGAAAAACAGAGGATGAAGATGGGTTTTTAATGGTTAAAGCCGTATTGAAATTATTATCAACTTGCAATGTCATTTTCGAATTGTTAACGGGACTATTTGTCCCAATGCCCACATTACCACCCAAAGGATTAATAAGCAAAGACCGTGCGAAGTCAGATGAAGAGCCATCATCAATGTCTCTAACATAAGATTGTATTTGATTGCCATTAATAGCCATGATGTTATTTTCTACACCTACAGGAAAGTTTTCAAGATTTGGATGGCTCACATTTAAGGCACCTTCAGTATAATAATAATTACCTTGGCCTTCAATCACCTCAATTTTGTCACCACTATAAAATCCGCCTGCACCATAGACATCTAATTTATATAATGGATATTGTTTGCCGATACCCACATTACCTAAGCCAGCAAAATCGTTGAAAATAATTTTACCACCAGGTTTGCCTGCCCTGATATAAGTGTCTTCTTCCAGCCCAAAATTAAAATGAGACATAAAGTTACTACCTCTAATACCCAAAACACCTTGGCTGCCGCCGGCTAAATCAGCTAGTCCTATCTCAAGCGTATGTGCCGGTACCCCAATTCCTAAGAGGCCTATACCTGTCCTCTGAATATTGGTGCCTATATAATGATTACTTGGAAAGCCGTATTGAAATTTAGCCACTTCCTGGTTGAAACTTTTTATCACTAAGGCTTGATTGTCAACTGTACCGATAAAATTAGTACCACTGGTTGTTCCAGAATTGCCGTTCAAATTCCAACCAATACTGCTACCGCTTACGCCGCTATTACTTTTAACAACCCAACGAAGTGCTGTCCCATCATATTGGAAATTGACATTCGCATTGTTGGGTATCACTAGATCAATGCCTGACCCCGTGATGATTCTTTCGGAAGCGACTGCATTTATATCTTCATTGACTATGTTCATGCTGTGTCCACTACGATTAAAAAAAGAAACAAGACGACCATCAGAAGCATTACTTAATCCGGATATAGAAAACGGTAACGTAGGTCCGCTAATCCTATAGGTTGAAAAAGCATTGGTACCCACATCTACAGCCAAATGATTGCCATCAATCAGCATGATGTCTGCTGAGCGCAAAATTAAATCCCCATTGATATCCAATGCTGCTTCAGGCGCATTGATATTAATACCTACATGTTGACCTGTTATGCTGTTAGTTAAAAATATAAGTCCTACAATAAAGCAAAGAAAATTTTTCATGATATTAAATTTAAAAATTCAGGTCAAAAATACTTGCCCTATTAAGGCATTAAGTTCACTGACTAGTACTTTACAGTTATGAATTTGTATTCGGTAATTTTAAAGACCATTAATTGACTGGATTTTAGATTTATTATATTATAAGTAATTATTTTAAGTTAAAGAGATGAAACTGTCCTTGCAAAAACCCAAACGTGCCAATTACAAGGTGACTTAAGACCCTCTCCTTATAATATTTTATCTTTGACCTATCATTTTTTCAAGGATTTTCAAACATATAAATAATAATAAAATGTATCTAAACTTTCTTTTATTTTTCGTTTTATTGGCTTGCAATAGTGGTCAGAAACCAGCAATTTCTATGGCTAAAACAACTGAAAGTGGTAATTCATCCAATTACCTCACTATGAAAATCAATGGCAAAGATTGGACGGCCGACCGGGATATATTGGCTGCATTTCACCCTAAGGGTTACAATAAACTAATTATGATTGCCGGTAGTCTTGGTAAAAAAGATCGGGATGAAAAAACCTTTAATATCAACATTTATAACACAACTGGCCCCGGAATGTATTCCTTTGTTCAGGGGAATAAAGACCTTTCAGAGGCACAAATAGGCAATTGGACAGCAGAGGATTATATTTGCGGTAACATAATGGGTTTTGATATGAATGTCAATGTGACCAAAGCGTCCAGTAATCCGACCATAGTTGAAGCTACGTTTACCGGCACAATGACTTGTCCTGCAAGTCCTGCCATCAAAGTTACGGAAGGAAAATTTTATTATCACGAATAAACCGCATAACCCAATCATGAACACAGTTAAATTTACTTATTTTTTACTCTTTGGTATTTTTATTTTAGCATGTAATAAAAGTACCGAAGTACCAGACGATCACAACAATAACGGCAATAATGCAAGCTTTGGTTCAGGCGTACCAGGTGTTGCAGGCACCGCAGGAGTCAAGGCCTGGGACGATTTGGACACCAATGAAAAGTCGCGTATAAAAGGATGGAATACTTTGTTTTTACATCAATCTGTAGGCCAGGATCTGGAAGAAGGCTGTAAGAACAATGGTTTCTCCTGGGAATATTACGGCAATGGTGACAAAATTAATAAAGGACTGATGGGTGGCATTTTTGTTGATGTCGGCGGTATCGCAAATGGTGATCCTTATGAAAAAATGCGCGTATTTACAGAACAAATTTTGAAAAGTAAAGACGAAGTAAAAATTGGGGTATTTAAGTTTGGATATGCTGATATAGATGATGGTAATTACCAAAAAGTCCAGGACGCGTATAAGGTGATGGTAGATGATTTGAAATCACAAATCGTGGGATTTAAAATGCTTCATGTAACACCTCCTTTGGTTTATTCGGTGGAGACTTTTGATGGAAATGCTGCAAGAATGAAGGTAGGTCAATGGATGAAAACCACTTTTGCCACCAAAGATGTCATCTTTGATCTACAAGCATTAGAAAGTAATGATGGCAGCTGCCAAGTAAACGGTATTTGGCGTTTATGCCTTGAAAACCGTAACTCTGATTCAGACCCTAGTGATGTTAACGGTATAGACATGTCTGATAGTCAGGGGCATCTGGGAAAAAAAGCAGGCCAACGGATAAGTAAAGCTTTATTGATGAGCATATATTACTGTGGAAAATAAATGAATCAATCCATCCACCTTGACGGTAATCGAAAGAATTTTTGTTCCGTAAAATAACTCAAGTTAAGGAAGATCTTCTGTTTTAATTTTAATGTACTGGTCGGATATATTATTTATTTATTTTTGTATAAAATAAGTGATATTTACTCAGAAGTGCAATACAAAAGAAGGTAAAGTAAATTTGTTGTATTTTGACCCTTTGTTTATTTTTTTTACACATAAATTGAATGACCATAAGACTTTATAGCGTTTGTTTTTACCAAATAGTCATTTTATTATGGTTACCTGTATTATTATTTTCACAAACAGCATATCAATCCACCGAATACACTACTAAGGATGGTTTAAGTTCTGCCAATTGTCGCAAGATCTACAAAGATAAAGTAGGATTTGTCTGGATCAGCAGCGACAAAGGATTAAATAGATATGATGGAAATTCGTTTCATATATTTAGACATCGGCCTGATGATGCTACTTCGATTGCCAGCAATAGTTGTAATGCCATGTTCGAAGATAGTCAAGGCCGATTTTGGGTAAATACGGATGAAGGACTTAGCCTTTTTGATCGGGCAAAACAAGTCTTTACCAATTTTTACCCCGACACAACGGTATTACCGGTAATTGGCTTGAGTTATACACAGATGACAGAAGATGTACAAAATAGAATCTGGATAGGCGGTTATTATGATGTATTAATTTTTGATCCCAACACTAAAAAATTTAAAAAAAGTGGGTGGTACGATTTTGCCATAAAATCTGGTATTATTTCATATGAAAAAAGAAACAGCATTTCACAAAGTATTGTCAAAAAATCAGATACAGAACTTTGGATATTGACGGTTTATGGGCTTTTTTCGGTTCATACGCCTACAATGACCTATACTTATCATGCCAATCCTGAAGTAAATGATTATTGGGCTTTTTATATTGATGTAATAGACCCGGAAGGCGTATTGTGGATAGGAAGTTATGACGATTGTTTTTATACTTACGATCCCAAAACCCGTATTTGGAACCACCATGTTTGCCCGCTTAGTAATATATCTTATGCCAATCAAATGCTTCATATTAAGTATTATAATAGAGATACTATGTTAATGATACGTAGCAGGCAACCCTATTTTTATCATATAAAAACACAAACTTTTTCTCCATTCACTTTTATTCCTAAAGCCAAAGAAAAAGCAGAAAGTATCTATGAAAATTTTATGATTTATGGAGACCAAATGTATTTTTTAAAATCAGAACCGACGCCATTTATTCACTTAAGAAAAAAACAAGTCTACATACAATCCAAAAAAATTCCTTTGCCAAAAGGGTTTGTTAATAATCACAGCTACTTTACTAAAAATGGAAAGATTATTACAGGAGACTGGTTAAAAGGACAGGTCATACTTTGTAGTCAAAATAAATGTGTACAGATCAAAGATCAATTCGGAAGTGCTAACCTTGGATCATTGCAATTATATTATGAGTCTAAAAACGGGAAACAATATTTTTCTACCAGTCAGGCTGTTTATGTTTTAAATGAGGCCGAAAACAAAGCCCAATTACTTATCATTCCCAATGCATCAAATAAAGTCCAACATAATGAGTTCAGAAATTTCACTGAAGATTCAAAAGGAAATATTTACATAAGAGAACGCAACAGAGGTATTTATATTCTTCAAAACGGACAAACAAATATTGAGGTATTTGATAAAACATTACAAGGGCAATATTTTAGTGCCTTGCACTTTGACAAATTAACCAATAAACTATGGTTGGCCTCTGAAAAAAATGGATTGTATATCATTGATCCGGAAACTAAGTTTATAGAAAAATATCCACTTACCAAAGGGCTCTCTTCAAAAAAAGGCTATGTCAATGATATTTCAGGAGATGAACATGGAAATGTATTTTTATTGATGCCAGGTCTAGGTTTGATGTACATCCAAAGTAAAAGTAAAAATCCCAACTTTATACTAGCTTTGAAGGCTTGATTAGCGATGAAGTGAGACATGGCATTGTAGCAAAAGATAGTATGTATTGGTTTAGCACAGTGGCTGGTATAATGGCTTTTGATTATAAAATGAAGAGATTTTATTCTTTTGAAAGTGAAAATAAGGCAAAATTATTCAACTATAGAATTTTTACCGATGCATATGGCAATATTTCTCAGAATTTGTATCCTGACTACATCATCAATATTGATACAAACATTATAAAGACCCAAGAATTAAATGGCCACATTTATCTCAAAGAAACTAAACTTTTTGGAAAGACCATACCATCTGATACGATCTATGATTTTAATTTCAATCAAAACAATTTAATTTTATCTTTTGGCTACCTGGATCAGAATACACCAATAAGCCCTGAATTAGAATATTGTGTGAACGGGCAAAATTGGCAAGCAGTAGAAAAAATGGACATAAGCATGTATAACATGATGCCTGGGGGTTATACGCTTCAAGTAAGACCAAGATATCAACCATCTGGCTTAATTACCTTAAAAATACGAATCGATCCACCATGGTACCAGACTTGGTGGTTTTATCTTATCATATTATCAATGCTTTCAGTATTCACTTTTTTGGCATACAAACTACGAATTTCGAATATTCGTAAAGAAGAAAAAGAAAAAAATCAGCTTAAGGAAAGAATAGCCCAAATTGAAATGTCGGCTTTACGAGCACAGATGAATCCACATTTTATCTTTAATTGTCTTAATTCAATCAATCGTTTTATATTAGTCAATGATACCGAAGCAGCTTCAGAGTACCTAACTAAGTTCTCCAGGTTGATCCGAATGATTTTGGATGCAAGTAGAGAAGATTTTATTTCTTTGGAAAAAGAAATTGCTTCATTGAGGTTGTATATAGGTATGGAGTCGATGCGATTTCAAGAGAGTTTTGAATGGTCAATTACCATTGACGAAGATGTATATAGCCACAATATCATGTTGCCACCACTTTTGATCCAACCTTATGTAGAAAACGCCATTTGGCATGGACTCATGCAAGCACCGGAAGGATGGGGCGTTCGGAAATTGGCGATTCATGTATATTCTCAAGGTGAAGCTGTAATTATTAAAATCGAAGATAATGGAATTGGACGAGATAAGGCCAAATTATTGAAGAGTAAAACAGGTGATCAGCATAAATCTTATGGTATATCACTAACTGAGGAAAGGCTAAAACTGATGCAAAAAATTCAGGGTACAATGACAGAAATTGTAATTGAAGACTTGTTTAATAAACAAGGAAGTCCTTGTGGTACTATAGTGAAAATCATCCTAAATCAATAATAAAAATGATAAAAGCCGTTATCATCGACGATGAAAAATATTGTACTGATGTGCTTGAAATTTTATTGACCAAACACTGCCCTGAAGTGCGTATCGAATCTGTTTTTAACCATGCACTGCAAGCTTTGGAATACTTAAAAACAAACCAGGTAGATCTTGTTTTTTTGGATATAGAAATGCCACAGATAAATGGTTTTGAATTATTACATCAGCTTGGAGAGATGACATCCAGGGTCATCTTTACTACCGCATATAATCAGTATGCCCTTAAAGCTTTTCGTTTTAATGCCGTCGATTATCTATTAAAACCGATTGACAAAGATGAGTTGATCAGTGCTGTTAAAAAAACAACACCAGCCCTAAATCAAGAAAAAATGGCACATCTTCATTACCTAAGTCAAAACCCGGTTCCTGAAAGAATATTGCTTCCAATAGGCAATGAAATCGTTTTTGTTCTGGTAAAAGACATCATTTGTTGTGAAGCAGAAGGCAGTTATTGTAAAGTGTATAGTAAAGGCAAACAAAAACCGTATCTTTTATCCAAGACATTGCGAGATATAGAAGAGTTGCTCAACAATCCTAAGTTTTTTCGACCACATACGTCGTGGTTAGTACATGAGCTGTATATTGAAAAAATCATCCGTGGGGAAGGCATGGAAATTGCCCTCCACGGAGAATTAACTGTCCCAGTATCACGAAGCAAAAAACAAGAAGTTTTGGATCGGCTCTTAAAATAAACTGTCAGAACAGGAATACAAAGATTAGAGGATTTGCACGATTTAAGATTATAGGATATAACCATTAAATTTGTCAGCAATGATTATTAAGATTCATGATCTACCCATTTAATTTTTGTCGGACCGGAGTATTAAATTAGATGTACCTTCAATATAATCAGCCATGATTTTAAGATTGATTTCGCCACCTGTGGTACCCGTTTGTTTTCCCAAATAAAGGATTGCCATAGCCCCTACAAAAACTAATATAGTTACGATGTTAACATAAGATTTTTGTTTCCATGCAGCCCACAATCCAAATAAAGACAATACTCCTACCAGGTAAGAAATGATCGCAAAAGTTTCTGCCATTTCTTCGTGGTTGTGAATAAGCTGTTTTGTAACCTCAGGTAATTTTTCAGCGATTTCCTCTGCGCCTTCTCCGGTAAAAAAAGCAGGAAAAGTTGCTACAGCCCCTAAGACAAAAACGCCTAATGCTGTTTGTTTAATAATTTCAGATTTTAATAAAAAACCAGCCGATAAAATCAAAACTCCAACCATTGGAATAATGATCGGTAAATGATTTAAGGCTAAATGCCAGTGTGCACCATTCATAATTATAGATTTAAAATGTTATAAAATTAAGTTTATACAGATACGCCGATCAGGCTGCCGATGCCATATGTAATGGCCGCTGCAGCCAAACCAAATAACACTTGCCTCATTCCTGAAAACCAAATACTTCTTCCCGTAAACAATGTGATCGCAGCGCCAATAATAAAAAGACCAACTGCACTTACCGAAGTACTTATTAAAATTGCCATCAATCCGGAAAAAAAGAAGAATGGAATCAGAGGTATGATTGCCCCAACAGCAAATAATATAAATGATGTGATGGCTGCCTCCATGGCAGAACCCTGCAGCTCCTCACTATTGATGCCTAATTCCTCCTTTACCAATAAAGCATGTGCCTTATCTTTATCCTTCATTATTTCTGAGGCCATAGCTTTAGCCTGAATTTGTGGTATTCCTTTTGCCATGTAAATCAGTGCCAGTTCTTTTTCCTCGCCTGCCGGATTTACTTCGAGTTCTTCCATTTCAAGTTGCATTTGATTTTCGTATAGTTCCTGAGAACTTTTTACAGAAATCCATTCACCAAGAGACATGGAGAGCGCACCGGCCAAAAGCCCTGCCATTCCGGCTAGTAATACTTCTTTATTCCCATTTGTCGCTCCAGCGATACCCATAATCAAACTAAAATTAGATACAAGTCCATCATTACCGCCCAGAACAGCTGCCCGTAAAGCATTACCTCCGACTGATCTGTGACGCTTCTCAAATCTGGCTAAACTTGAACCCGCTACCTTAGTTTGATTGTCCAGAATATTGCGCAGGATGGCCACATGAGCCGTATCAGAAATAGAGGTATTGGGATCTTTTATCTTTTTACGTTCATTAAGAACAGCTGAAGACAAACTTTTTTCTGTATTCATCAATATACCTAATATAAAATCATAGCCTATAACTTTACCCATCAAATGCATAAATTTTGCCCTGGCCGATGGTGATGGGAATGGATCTGTCGGCAAGTTGTGTTTTTGTAGGAAAGCAATGGCATGGCTTTTTTCTATATCACTCATCTGTCTGAAAATTTCAGCTACATTTTTGTCTTCTTCATGTTCAGACAATAATTGATATAAAAAGCACGCGTCAACCTCTGTTTGGATATTTTGATTAAGCATTTTAGATTGTATTAATTATATTAAACATTTAATTATTCGGATACATTTTTCATTTTCATCAACAAAGTGTATGCACCTTTAGATACCAATTTTTTTGATTCTACAACTTCATGGTTAATTATTTCGATAAATCCATTTTCATTAAGACCTGTTTCGACTTTTATCATGTGGTAAGTATTATCATCTTCTTCAGCAAACACATATTCTACACCTTCAAAAGTTATGACAGCTTCTTCCTGTACTGCCCATCTTTCAGAAGTTGATGATTCAATTTCCGCGTTCATGTAGGTACCTGGAATTAAATCATGGCTGTTGATATCGAGCATACATGTCACTTCTACATATCCTTCAGATTTTATATCACTTCCTATGATTGATACTTTGGATTTGTATTTTTTATCAGGCAAATTATTGGTATGAGCGGTAACCACATTTCCTATTTTCAAGTAAGGTAGATCTTTTTCAAATGCTTTCAAAATTATAAAAGATTTACTATTGTCAATAATGTCAAGTATTGCTTCAGTAGGTTGCACGTATTTGCCAATGTTGACATTCACATTGGAAATATACCCGTTTACAGGTGTTACCAAATTTACTTTTGACGTTATATTTTCGTCCTTAACCCAGGTTGGGTTAATAGATACCAATTTGAGTTTTTCTTCAAGTCCTCTCAACTCAGTCTTTTTTAACCTAAAAATCTCCTCTGCCTGCAAAAGTAGCTTATCACTTGTTGCCTGAGTTTTTGTTAGTTCCTTTTGACGCTCTAGTTCTTTTTCAGCATAATAAATCGCAGATTTCGCCATCAAATAATCCTGCTGCAGCTGTATGAATTCCCTATTTTCGATTACTGCAATGACCTGACCTTTTGTTACTTTCATTCCCGACATCCATGGCATCGACTTTATGAAGCCACCCAAAGGAGCACTGATGGAAACCTGATTTTGAGGAGAAACATCAGTTTTACCACTGAGGTGTATCAATCCCCCCATTTTGATTTTAGACAGTCTGGCAGTCGTCAAATTCGTCAATTTTTGCTGGGCCTCTGTCAAAAAAACAGCACCTTCAGTGCTTTGCGAATTCTCTTCAACCTGTGCCTTCTTTGTTACATTTTTGCAGGAATAAAAGGTGTTAGCAAAAAAAACGGTTATAATAAAAATAACTAATGAAAATGATTTATCTATCTTGTTTGACATAATATCAATAATTGTTTGTTAAATAATGAAGTGAAATTATTTGGTCATTGGCAGCTTTTATCAGGTCAATATATTCGTTTTCAATACTAATGGCCTGATTGACCAGCAAAACAAATTCGAGATAATTGATCAATCCATTCTTGAATTTCTGATCTGCTGTATTACGAATGAGCTCGGCATTTTTTAAGGCCGTTTTTTCAAAATAAATGATCTGATCCTGATGTTGATGTAACGTTTGGTATCTTTGATTAATGGTTGATTTTAAATCGTTATACTGCTCTTCCAATTGGGTCGATAAAATTGATTCATTAATTCCGGAGGCATTTATATCCGCTTTGATCGACTTTCTGAAAATCGGCATGGCAACTCCCAATTGAACACTACTGAATCTATCAGCGGCATTGTAACTATTGTTATCTGCACCCAAACCTCTGATACTCAAATTATTATAGGCTAAAGAAATACCTGGCAACAGCGCTGATTTTAAAACATTTGTTGCAGCTTTTGCCGTTTGAATTTTTTGAAGAGAAATTTGCATTAAAGGATGCCTATACAAGGATGAAGAATCATAAAATATATTGTACTTCAACAGACGCAATCCATCGGAGTCAGGAATAAAATATGTCGCATCATTCAATATCAGATTAAACTCCATAAGTATAACTTTCATATCGTTTCTGATCTGCTGCAATTGCATGGTGATGCTGTTTTTCTGGTGTTCCGCAGTGACACGCTCGAGAATATCAGTTTCACCTTTTTCCAATCTTGTTACTGTTGTAATCAAAAATTGTCCATACAAACTATCATGACGCATTAGTAATGTCTCTTTCTCCTTCAGGTGTGCATATTGATTAAAAATAATATCCAATTGCTGTCGAATCTCTGATGCTGATAATAAAAAATTAAAAGAAGCGCTTTTAACGTTTTCAGACAATAATTTCTTTTTACGCTGGTAAACTACCGGAAGTTGAAATGATTGGGCAATACCGATTTTGCTATCAAAAAAAGCACTGTTAAATTGTCCTATTTCTGCGTTAAAATCTGTTGGAGCAATATCCATTGCGGTAAACTTTAATTCTTCAGCGTAGGCTAATTTGAGTTTTTCTGACTTAAGCCGAAGATTGTTTGACTCTGCCACTTCGATGGCTCGTTCCAGATAAATGACTTCCTGCCCAATCAAGACATGATTAAATATTACGAGAATAATAAGTATTAGAATCTGCAAAAATGTAACATTTTGTTTTATTGATATATTATTCATTTTTAATTTTTTGAATGGTAATCCAAATCTATATTGTCTTCTTTTACCATAGTATTTTGCTCAAACAGCATATATAAAACAGGCAAAACAATCAGTGTAAGGAAAGTAGCCACCAACAAACCACCAATGACTACTGTAGCTAATGGTCTTTGGACTTCTGCTCCTGAGCCATTGCTCAAAGCCATTGGAAGAAAACCTAAAGACGCAACAAAAGCAGTCATTAAGACGGGTCTAAGTCTTACTTTTGTCCCCATTAATACTATTTTCCTTAAGTCCTTCCAACCTTCAGTGCGCAACCTATTAAATTCTGCTATCAAGACTATGCCATTTAATACAGCTACGCCAAACAGGGCAATAAAACCTACTCCGGCACTTATACTGAATGGCATGCCCCTTAAAGCCAAAAATATGATGCCACCGATTGCCGACAATGGAATGGCGGAATAAATGAGCAGCCCTTGTTTTATTGAATTAAATGCAAAAAACAGTAAAACAAAAATCATAATCAATGATATTGGAACTGCAATCATAAGTCGGTTTTTGGCTTGGTTCAGGTTTTCAAATGCACCCCCGTAAGTAATAAAATAACCTGTCGGGAAAACAATTTGGTCACCTGCTTTTGCTTTCAATTCATCAACAATACTCTGCACATCACGACCACTAATGTTAAAACCAACCACAATGCGTCTTTTAGCGTCTTCCCGCTGAATCTGATTTGGTCCGTTTTTTATGGATACATCAGCTAATTGAGATAAGGGAATCTGAAGACCTGACGAAGTAGGTATCAATAGTTTTTGAACATCAGCAAGGTTTTCTCTTTGATCGGATTGCACCCTTACTACAAGGCTAAATCTTTTTTCACCTTCAAAAACCAAACCCGCATTTTGACCTGCAAAAGCCATATTTACAACTTTGTTAACATCTGAAACCGACAAATTATATTGAGATAATATTGGTCTGTTATAGGTTATAATCACTTGTGGTATGCCAGTCACTGCTTCAACATATAGGTTTTCTGTTCCCTCCACTGTATTGACCAATTCCCCTAACTTATGTGCATAATGAGTCAGCGTATCCAGATCTTCACCAAAAATTTTACAAACTACATCCTGTTTGGCTCCGGTCATTAATTCATTAAACCTCATTTGAACGGGATACTGAAAACCTGCAGTTATACCTGGTACATCTTCAAGCGCTTTTCCCATTTTTTGAGCCAATTCATCGAATGTTTTAGCAGATGTCCATTCATTTTTTGGTTTAAGTATAATCATCATATCACTTGCTTCCATAGGCATTGGGTCCGTTGGCACTTCCCCACTTCCTATTTTAGTGACAATCTTTTCAACTTCAGGAAATCTGGTTTTAAGTATGTGGGCAGCTTTTGTTGTACTTTCTATAGTCGTCATTAAATTACTACCCGTTAATACCCGCGTATCCACCGCAAAATCCCCTTCTTCCAAGGCAGGAATAAATTCTCCACCCAACTTACTTAATACGATCAGCGCAAAAATAAATAAGATCACAACAGCTGATATTACCAGTCTTGGAAATGTAATAAAAATTTCTAATGTCCTTTGAAATAAAATTTCCACTTTTATCATCAACCTATCAGAAAGATTGGGTGAATGTTTGAGTTTTTTGCTCAAGACTAGCGCACTCATCATCGGAATGTAGGTGAGAGAAAGTATAAAGGCCCCGAGTAAAGCAAAGGCAACTGTCTGAGCCATAGGCATAAACATCTTACCTTCAATACCTTCCAGTGTAAAAATGGGAAGATAAACAATCAAAATAATTACCTGCCCAAAAACAGCACTATTCATCATTTTGCCCGCCGAATATTTTACCTCGGTATCCATTTGGTGTGGAGTCAACCGCTCTATGTTCTGGTAATGTTTACTATGACTTAATTGATGCATAACAGCCTCTACTATGATCACTGCACCGTCCACAATCAAACCAAAATCCAATGCGCCAAGACTCATGAGGTTGCCACTTACGCCGAATAGATTCATCATGATAACGGCAAACAACATAGCCAGTGGAATAACTGAAGCTACAAGCAAGCCCGCACGCAAATTTCCCAAAAACAGCACGAGCACAAATACTACGATCAAAGCACCTTCCAACAAATTCGTTTCCACTGTTGTGATGGCGTTATTTACCATTTTGGTCCGATCCAGAAAGGGTTCAATCATTACGCCTTCAGGCAACGTTTTAGTGATTTGATCGATCCTTTCTTTAACAAGTTTTATGACCTCACTGCTATTGGCGCCTTTAAGCATCATAACCACTGCCCCTGCGACTTCACCCTGATCATTATAAGTCATAGCTCCATATCTTGTGGCATGTCCTACTATCACCTCAGCTACATCCTTTAGCAATAGTGGGCTTCCATCGGATGACTTTATAGCTATATTCTGAATATCATTAAGATTTCCTATCAATCCCTCGCTTCGTATAAAAAGTACCGTTGCGTTTTTTTCAATATATGAGCCACCGGTATTCTGATTATTGGCCTCCACGGCATTATAGACATCAGCCAATGATATATTATGCGCCTGCAGTCTGTTCGGGCTTACTACAATTTCATATTGTTTTAATTTACCACCAAAACTGCTTACTTCAGCTACACCTTTAACGCCCAAAAGTTGTCTTCTGACTACCCAATCCTGAATCGTGCGAAGTTCGGTTTCGTCATATTTGGTTTCAAAACCAGACTTAGCACGAACTACATATTGATAAATCTCACCAAGCCCTGTAGAGACGGGTCCAAGTTCAGGGATACCAATACCCGGTGGAATTTGGCTTTGGACTTGCTGAAGACGTTCAGTAACTTGTTGTCGCGCCCAATAGATATCAGTTTTATCATCAAAAACGATGGTGACCAAGGATAATCCAAATCTTGAAAAACTTCTTATCTCCTTCAATCCGGATATATTGGTATTTGCCTGTTCTATGGGATAAGTTACAAGCCGTTCAATATCAGTTGCACCAAAAGAAGGTGCCATGGTAATAACCTGAACCTGATTATTTGTAATATCGGGTACAGCGTCAATAGGAAGTTTGGTCGCTTCATAGATACCAACAATGACCAAAGCAACAGTAAAAAGACCGATAATCAGCTTATTGTGAATGGAATATTCAATTATTTTATTTAACATATAAATAAATTTGTGGAATAAAAAATGCCTTGCCCAATTTGGGCGTCCATTTTGTCAGAAAATAAGCAATCGACTTTACTACATAATACAATAGGAAAAATAACTTAATTGTATTGCAATAAAAATTAATCGCTAAATCTGGATTTAATTCATTCTTCAAAGTAGTAGTAATATACTTTATCCTAAACTAAAATCGAAAGTATAATTACGGTACGTACTCAATGAATTATTAAATAAAAAACATAATGAACGAACACAGATGAGTTTGTTATACGTTTTTTGGAGGGTGAAAAGTACCGGAAGATAGCTGTTTGTACACAAAAAGTTGATCAAACGGAATCATTTTACTTATGATATCGTTGGGTATTCGGCTATCCAAATTAAAGTCAATATCGTAAATATGAAAGATAAATAAGGGAAATGTGCAAATATCATTTACAGCTTTAAAAGGTAACTGCATGTCCTGGTTGAAATCAGCATCTTTAATCTGACCCTTTAAATAATGTGCTGTTAGAAATTGCAAAATACTCATATCAGGATCTTCATTGCTGTGATCATGATAATGAAAAATCAATAACGGAATACGTGTAAACTCCTTTAATGGGGTAAAGGAAAATAAGTACAGACACAATAATAACTTAGCTACCATTTGTTTCACACTGTAAAAGTAAAAAAATTCTTTATTATATCAAAATTCCAAATGATTTTTAAAAAATACACTTTACCCCTCAAATCAGAATTCAGGACAAGTTTCATTTTTTGTAAATATTAATCAAATGATATGCATCATCTTCAGACCTAGCTTTAATCATAATACATAAGTGGACATCAATAATAAATTTGTCCGTTTTTATGTTATAGTGATAATTATTAATCTTATTTTGAATTTACTTTTAATTTACCAAAATTATAAAATACATCATGGAAAAAAATAATCATATTTACTTGTCAGATTTGCATTTTGAAAATAGTCAATGGCTTAGTGAATTAAAATTCTGGAAGGACGAAATCGTTACGTTCAACCACAGACTAGGGGAAGTGGTTATGAGATATTCATCACAGGAAATAAGAGCAAAAATAGAACATTTCCACAATCAGTTTATAGTGCATAGTGAAGTAATTGATACACTAAAAAAATCAATAAAACAAAACGAAAAAGAAATAGCAAATTTTGCAGCTGCACACACCATAGCTGTGGACCACGTTCATTTTAAAGATCATACCGGCCTAAGAGAAGAGATGGAAACACAAAGAAGTATATATGGAGAGTTGAAAAATGAATATTTCAAATTTCTTTCAAAGACCATGTAGGGCTTGTCATTTTAGCAGCCATTCAGTTAATTGGTCACCAATAAGTTGGCCACTTCTTATAAGTGTATAGTTGTTTAAATTGTATGTGCCGATATAATATATAGCTACAATTGTGTTACCATTTATTAAATTCAAATCAAAATTGAAAATGAATTCTTTATCCGGGATACATTTTTTCGTATTATGGTACATTAAACCCAAAATCTTCATTAGAAATGAAGGCGTAAATTGACAAGCGACGGGTTGAACCTCGTAGCATAATAATCCATCGGGATTAACTACATGAAAATCTGACTTTATATTTGTCATATATTCATTCTAATAATATCCAATATGGAATTTTGGTTAATAAATATTACTTGCTATTCAATGCACTTAGAATCATTCTAAAACTTAGGTATCCTTCATCCAGATTCTCTATGATTTCTGTTGTCATTACGTCTGGGTTCCGTAGATTATCCAAGCTTAATATCCTTCACCTACATCACGCGGGGTATTACAGAAATTCCATACTCTGCTTACTGTACTCGATATCTTGTCACATATTCCAACCTAAACTTGATGAATTATCAAGCTATAATTCGCTTAGCACCAACCGTGCCTAAATAATGCTCCTCCGGAGCTATGTTTAGCAATTTCCATTCAAATGCCTTTTTTAAAATGCCCTGACTTAATGTTTCCGCCTGTTGTAAACTTTGGCTGATTATTTTTTCTATTTTTTTGATTACGACGAATTTGCTTACTAGATCATCTATGATAAATTGTTATTGATTGAGAAAACAAAATGGAAAATCCAGCGAAAAGTTCACTACTTATATTTATGCCTTCACCCATTTACCTGTCCATATTTTTCCTAACCGATCCATTAGCCTGATGATGTACATGCCAGCATCCAGATTTGCTGCACTGATAGTCAATGTACTACCACCGGAATGGCTTCCTATTTCTACACGCTGACTACTGATGTTATTCAGCTCATATCTTATCGGCATTGTCATATCATCCGACATGGTAATGCTGATCTGATCTGTACCGGGATTTGGACTAATGATTAAATCTTGTATCAGTGTATTCACTGTAGCTACTAAGCTGTCCGGGAAATGCCAATATTTTTCCAAATGGTCACATTCAGCATTTAGGCAGCCTCCCGGGCTAAGACGCATAAGCCAGGCATCAGTATATAAAATATTTTGATCATTAATACGTTCCAAAACTCCGCATACTACAATGGAACCATCAGGTGCTTCCTGTATATCTCTGAGACCATTGAGATATAGGTCTCCGTTTGGCTTCTGGGGAGCTATAAAATGACGCCATATCAAATTTCCATCCGTATCAAATCGTGCAATAAAACTTATGGGGCCACACCGCTTCTCAAGTCTATTGGTCTTGGATATATAAAAAGAATCACAGATATTGCACGTCCCTGTACAGAGTATATCATTATTGGCAGCAATACTAAGCCTGTCTAAGCTAAATACTACGGTCCAAATTGTTTCAAATGGTTTTTTATAGATAGGCGGTACTACTTTCCTCCACAATTCATTTCCCTCTCTATCCATCTTAGTGATATATGGAATCCGATCACTGTTTGAATTATATTCAAATAATATTTCATTATAAGACCTGTTTATTATATAGTTTCCGTCATGATCTACAACAATCCGGGGAAAATCACTATCGAAATCTCTAATCTTAACTCTTCCTATTTCTGTAAACGTATTGTCATGATTCAATTTAATCACATATCTATAAAATCCAGTGAGCATTATGTCAGAAATTTCATATGAGAATACCAAATTACCATCTATGTCCATAGCAGCATCTGCCATCCTACGTAGTGGATAGTTATTTTGTTCATACCAGATGATATCGCTTAAACGGCTTCCATCAATCTTAAGGCGTAAAAAGGCTGAACGCCAGGGTACTTTTTTAGGGTTGGGCATACGTTTATCAAGGCCTTCACCCCATAGTACAACTTCATTGTTGCCTATTAATGTTAAGCCATAATTTTTGGGATAATTATATCCGAATGAGCCTATTCCAACGTCTTTTAAATGAATCATGTTGTATTTATATTCAGCAATTACACTACCATTTTTTCTTAACATGCCGAAATGCCAATAAACCACACTCTCTGAACTAATTGTTGCATCTGAGAAGAAAATAGTGTCGTTTCTTACTTGCATTGCATTTCTAAATCCTAAAAATCCAAGTCTTTCAATATTGTTAATACTGTCTCCTGTTTTATTAGTAATTAAAAAACTGACGCATGATTCATTATCTGAACATATCTCATTTGATAACCCGACAATAGCCTCTGATTCAATTAGGCCCAATTGCATAAATGCCGATCCTCCTTCAGAATTATTGTAAAATGTCCTACTGAAATACTGACCAAAACTTGTTAGTGCCCAAAAGGCACTAACAAGTATCAAAACATATTTTCGATCTATTGTCATATCAATGATTGATAATAATTTTCTGAATATCTACAGGAGTATCGTTTTTCATTAATCTGACAAAATATATACCATCTGGAAATTGAGAGGTAGCAACATCAATTGTATTTTGTAGTGTACCTTTCAGCATCGACTGACCGGTAATTGATGTAATATTAAAATCATATTTTGCATTTTGCTTGTGATTTTCTATATTAATTTTCAAAAATACATTTGCAGGGTTTGGTGTTATGTTGTATACTTCTTCGATATCGTCAACTATTATTTTAGATCTTGGATTCACAGGAGGTTTAATGACAATCGGTTCAATCCTTTCGCCGGTCTGTTTGTATAACATCGCTCTTGCATATGCTGCAAATGGATCTGACAAAGCTGCTACATCCCGCAGTAATTGAATATCTGTACCAGTTAATACATATGCAGGTAAATCAGTGCGAACAACATCTATCGTGAGCGCTAGTGCTTGGTATATTCTTGGATCACCTCCATATAAAGCTTGTGCAGCATTTAGTTCTGATTTTGCTACATTAAATTCTCCCAGTAAGACTTTTACTTCTGCAGCAAGGATAGCAAAGGTTTTTTCATTTTGCGATTTGTACAAATCAAACAGCTCAGGCAACTGATTAGCAGTACGAAGACACCATGCATACTGAATGACAGCAAAACGGATGTGGCGTTGCATTCTAGCCAGTCTACTACGCTCTTTAGTAGTCAATGGTCTGCTCTGAGAAATTGTGATTAAAGCAGTAATCTGCTGCCTAAGGTTGAGAATTAAACTGCTTAGTGATAATAAATCACAATTCAAAGTTATGATATATTTATACTCTCCGATAGATGGTGGGGGGCTTGTAGCACCACACTCTGTTGAAAAATTTATTGCGTCAAACTCTTTAGTAAAATTTCCCACATTGATCGGCACAAAACATGATGGAAAAGAGATAGATGGTTTTGGCAGATGGTAAATAACCGGATCACCGGTAGTCTGGCAATTGAAGTCTGCGACCCCACCTCCGGTAAAACAATTGGAAGCGGCGTTTCCATCCGTAACACCTTGTGACTTACTTATCGTCCCCAGCGCATTTACATCATACCACAATGTGGAGAAACAATTTGCATGGATAAAGTAATTATCATTATTTTCCCATGAAAAGATACCTTCATTTGTGTCATAGTTATTGTGCTCTGATATAGTGGCATAGTCCCCGGTACTTAACAGGGCTTCTGCATGCCCGCCGTTAAATGAATTAATTTGGGATTTGAAATCATTTTGCCCGGAAAAATAACTGCCATATCCATTATTGTTAAAATTATTTTGTGTTATGGTTTGAGTGCTTGCATTTCCATAGATGCCTTTAGTGCAGTTATTAAAGGCATTTGCAACGGGATAGCCATCAATTCGTGCTTGTTGAGCATTGCCGAAAAGATTTCTAATGGCAACACCTTCCTGACATCCATTAAATTGATTGCCATTTATGACATTAATGGCACTATTAAATGCGATGATACCTTGTTCTGTCTGATAGGAAAAAATATTGCCGGAAAAAACTATACCATTTGGAGTAGATGCTGAAACATTATCCAATCTTACGCCATACTCACCTCCGGTAAAATCTGTTTTAGTAAAAGATGAATTACTTGCCAGGTTTTTGTATAAGGAGACCCCTTTAATATTGTCATAAAAATGCGCATTATTACAAGTTATGGTACAAGTATTTGCAGATGTTTGAGACTGAATGGCATTATTTGCTTTGCTTATCGTCCCTCCGGCAATAATCGAAACAGTACCATTTCCTTCCACTTTCACGCCAGGCCAGTTACTATTACAAGCTGTTAGATGACCATTCCCCTCAACCAAAAGGCTACCACCAGGCTTTACTATAAGAGAAGCATCTGTATTAAAATTAGCAAAGTCACGAATAGTAAGTGAAGCGCCACTATTAACAATGATGTTTCTTGGCACTTTAATAGGTGTATTGTACACCACAGTACCATTGATTTGGTAATCCGAAATAGGTTGATGGTTGAATATTTTATAATTATCATTCATGAAAAACTGATCGACTCTGACGTTTTTAGACAAAGAGTTATCATAATCAATTCTAACCATGTATTCTCCGGCAGGTTGATTAGCCAATTCAAATTGACTATTTGCTCCATTTAAACCATTTATTGTTGATACAAGGTTATTATCTCTATATATTTTCAATGAATAATAAAAATCATTAAAAACCACAGTTGGACAAGCCGTTGATAGTGAAATACAGTATTTTTTTGAATTACAACTAGTTAATTCAAAAAGTTCACATTCTTTGATATTGAATTCAAATAATATTTCGTTTGGATCACAATCAAATTCTATCCTATTAATACCATAAATATTTCCCGGACTATAGCCACGGCCATGAATGCCTATTTGAATGTCACTAGGTTGTTGATTATAAACTAAGTAATCATTTGGTGTATGAAGTATCTTAGAGAATACATTCCACACTTGATATTCCCATTGAAATAAGTCATTGCTGAGCGAATTGTTAAGATTATTATTATCATCATTCGGTATCCAGCGTGTTGCACCTGGATCAACATAATTGTAACTAATTTTTACACCATAATTAAATAATGCATTATTCAGACCAATAGTCCTTACATTAACTTTATAAAAAAAATTAGGTTTTTGTGGTTGAACATAGGTAAAGAAAACGCCAGTCCTAAATTGATCACCACACTCATAAAAATTGCCCCCACTACCATATGGTAAGCCATTATAAGTATTATTCGTTAGAAAATATAAATGTCCGTCAACCAAATAATTGTAGTCACTCGGAGCATTATTTAAAACTATTGGGAAAAATGTAGAAACCGGAAGGCTGGGAAAACCCTGTTTCCACTGACAGCTGTTATTAATCAGCAGTCTATTTTTACTAGATGCAGAAAAAAGAGGGTTTCCTGAGTTTATACATGAAGGATATCCCTGATAAGTGTTTACATCACAACCACTTATATTACAGTTATTAAGATTATTTGTATCCCAAATGTGAATTTGGGAATGACTAGTCAATCTTAATAAAACTAAAAGCATAAACAGAATTAAATTCCGCCCCCCCCCATTTTTAAAGATTAAAATTTCGGTTTTCATGATAATAAATTTTTGGATTAAAAGATAATTTAATAAAAGTTATTTTAAAAGTCTTTTCAAGATCATCCAAATAAATGTAAGCTTTTATCGTGCACTATAAAAACTTAAGTATAGTTTTCAGGTAATCGTGAATTTCAAAACAAATATACATCAAACTTGTTAAGATTAACATTTTATTTACATCATTAACATATGAAATGTATGTATATATAATTATTTAATTAAGTGTGTTGTACACTAATTTGGGTAAATGTAAATCGGTACTAAAGCTGAAACTCACATCTATATATTAATAATTCTCCATCTTGATGTTGCATCATATTTCGTTCAATTTTCACTTCCTTTTATTCCCTGATCAGGATACTTTTGCCCTTGCCATACAAGTCTATACTCCTGACTATAGAAGTGACTCATCTTTTCCATAATTTATACCAAAATCTTTATTAGAAATCATAGCGTAAATTTACAAGCAATTGGTTGAACCCTGTAGGATAAAAATCTTACAGGTCGAACTACATGATAATCTGACTTTATATTTGTCATATTCATTCGAATAATGTCCAATATGGAATTTAGAATAAAATTATAAACTTTCAGAGCGTAACCAGTACTTATAAATCTCAACCCAGAATACACACACAAAAGCTATCACAATACATTGAATCATTTGAAGAGGATTTAATGACGTGAAAGAAAATACATGTTGTACAGGAGCTATAAAAATGGATAAAAACAGTATTAAAATGGAAATAAAAACCATAATTGGTATAAGGTCATTTTTGTATTTTATGGTCTTAAATACAGAAAAATAAAAAGAACGATTGACCAAAGTCAAAAAGACATTGCTGAATATTAAGGTAGTGTAAATGACCGTTCTTACCAGGGGCTCTTCGTTGCCATTTACCATCAGATAATAGCCAAAACCAAGGCACCCGATTGTAATAATAATGCCCTGAATGATACTAAGGAACAATTCATTAAACGAAAAAAAATCTTCCATAAGTTTTCGAGGTCTCTTTCGCATGGAATTTTCTTCGATAGGTTCATTTTCAAATACAATGGAGCAAGTCGGCCCCATAATCAATTCAAGAAAGATCACATGCACAGGCGAAAATATATTTGTGTACTTCCAATAAAGCAATAAAGGTATTGCCACGATCAGAATAATAGGTATATGAATTGAAATAATGTACCTGATGGCTTTTTTAAGGTTTTCATAAATTTTTCGACCATAAGCAATGGCATCTACCATCCAGGCCAGGTTATCATCCATTAAAATCAAAGCAGCAGCACTTTTTGCCACTTCACTACCCGACTTGCCCATCGCAATACCTATGTGCGCAGATTTAAGTGCAGGGCCATCATTGACTCCATCACCTGTCATGGCAACAACTTCGCCATTTGATTTTAGTGCTTCAATAACTTTGAGTTTGGCCTCGGGAAACATCCTTGCAAATATATTTGTTGTTTTTACCAGTTCTTTTAGATTTTTTAGATCAGATTCCATAACCTGCAAACCACTTAATACCTGAATGCCTTTACCCATACCTATCTGTCTTGCTATGGCTGAAGCAGTGTGGGCATGATCACCAGTGATCATTTTAATATCTATACCCGCTTTATAAAATTGTTGGATCGTATGTTCAATATCCACTTTTGGAGGATCATAAAAGGCAATGAGTCCAATAAAATCAAAAATAAATTCATGTTGAATTTCAGGTAAATCATTAAGCCCGGATGCAGATGAGCCTACACCAAGAACTCTAAATCCCTTTTTTGCCATTTCGCTTGCTACATCCAGTATATATTGTTTTTCAGAGGCTGATAACACAGATAGATTAATAAGACCTTCAACGCCACCCTTAACTGCAATAATATGAGAGCCATCATTATGTTTGTGTATGTGCGTCATAATTGGTGGTTGACCACTCAGCGGATATTCCTTAATCATGTGATAAAAAGACCGTTGGTCGATATCTGATGTTTTTGCATATATTTCATGAATGGTTTTTTCCATAGCATCATAGGGTTCTGTTTCTGACGCCCACATGGCATATTCAAGTACTTTTGAAGGACCAAATGGTATACCGGTCGTATAATCAATTTCTGACTTTGATTTAATATCAAAGATCCCTGCCAGTCCCATTTTGTTTTGTGTAAGTGTCCCTGTTTTATCTGTACAAATCACGGTGGCAGCACCAAGCGTTTCGACAGTATAAGGGCTTTTTGCAATAACATTTTTTTTAAACAAATGATAGGCTCCCAAAGCCATAAAAGTGCTAAAAGCTACTGGTATTTCCTCCGGCAAAACTGACATCGCCAGAGTCAATCCTTTCAGCAGACTTTGTAAAACGTCCTTGCTTATCAAATAATTCATAAGCCAAACTATCAAAAAAGCGATGGCACCAAATATAACCATAGTTTTGGTAAATCGCCTGATCTGAATTTGTAATGGGGTATCAGATTCTATCACATTTTTGAGTGATACACCAATTTTGCCTAATTCCGTTTGTAAGCCGACGGCACTTACTTTGGCCATACATGAACCGGAAACGACTACAGTACCTTTGAATATTACATTTGTTCCGACACCGGTATATTTAAAAACCGGTAACGACTCGCCTGTCAATACACTTTCATCGACAGAAAAATCATTTACTCGTATAACAATGCCATCGGCTGGAATAACGTTGCCATCTTCATTATAGAATATATCGTCTACTACCAGACTTTCAACCGGAATTATACAATCAATACCGTTACGTCGCACTTTCGCCACCGGATCTGCTAATTTTTTTAGTGAATCTACTGCGTTTCTGCTTTTATGTTCCTGGTATAATGATATACCCGAAACAAAACACAATGCCAAAATCATAACCAGACCTTCACTGTTTTTTTGAAGTATAAAATAAATAATGGCAATACTTAGAAGAATAATAAATAGAGGTTCAAAAACAACTCCTTTAATAGAAAGTAAAAAATTATTTTTTTCTGATATGTCTACTTTGTTCGCACCAAATGCGTCTCTGTGTTTGATAACCTGGTCGTCAGAGAGACCTGACAATTTTTCTACATCCATAGATTTATTACATTGACTGGTAAAAATATGACCTTATTTTAGTAATACACATGATCCATATCATATAGCGGACTGTTATATATTTCTACAATTATAATATTTTGTTCCATTCTTTAACCCAAATTATCCGCTAGAAGTTTTTATAGGTTGAGCTTGGACAATTTGACCGAGGAGTGCGCAGCAACCCTTGAGCAAATTGTCATAGACGATACATCGTTTCAGATCATTCAGATCATTCGTCGTTCGTTTTGCCTCGCTACCCCCGAACCTTGAAAGGGGAGCGCTGTTCACTATTTTTCTTTGAGCGTGCTGAAAGTCCCTTTAGGGATTTAGGGTCGAGAATGGCTCTCTCTTTGCTCTTCTTACCCCCGACCCCTGAAGGGGAGTGCGACGCGCTTACCAGACGATCTGGCAATTTGACCGAGGAGTGCGCAGCAACCCTTGAGCAAATTATCATAGACGATACGTTGTTTCAGATCATTCAGATCATTTGTCGTTCGTTTTGCCGCGCTACTCCCGAACCTTGAAAGGGGAGCGCTGTTCACTATTTTTCTTTGAGCGTGTGGAAAGTCCCTTTAGGGATTTAGGGTCGAGAATGGCTCTCTCTTTGCTCTCTTACCCCCGACCCCTGAAGGGGAGTGCGACGCGCTTACCAGACGATCTGGCAATTTGACCGAGGAGTGCGCAGCAACCCTTGAGCAAATTATCATAGACCATACGTTGTTTCAGATCATTCAGATCATTTGTCGTTCGTTTTGCCGCGCTACCCCTGAAAGGGAGTGCTGGGCACTTGTTTGACAATTTGACCGACAAATCATACAAAATATCGCCCCAATTGGGCGTATGATATTCTCTCATTACAAAGTCAAATACGAATCCGGGTTTAATGGGCATAAACCCCTAATTGAATATGACCATTTATTGATTAATTATGATAATTAAACAAAATTTTGTTGCAAAATTGATATTATAGCTGTATATTTATTAAGTGAAAATTATTCGTAAGTACGTAATTACATTGTTTTTACAACATTATTCAAATTTTATAACTTTTTTAAACTATTTATAATGAAAAACGTATTTTTATTCTTTAAAAAATATTTATGGCATAATTTAATTCTATTTTTGTTAATTTTTATTCCTTACTTAAAAATAGAAGCTCAATCAAATTTATGTGATGATATCCCGTATAATGTGTCAGTCTATCAAAACTTTGCTTCCGAGGTATAGAGACTGTATGATCACCAATGCAGCAGACCTCAAGCCTACGATCACCTTACTCAGAGCTGAGATCATTGCGCTTGAAAACAACACTACATTGAGCCCATGGATCAAACGATGGCTCATCGCCAAATACAAACGATGTCTCGACAAAGTCATCAAACAAAAATCAAAAGACGATAGAGATCAGAAAGGTAGTGACAGTACAGTGGTATTTCTGACATCGCAGCCTGAATTCAGGTATCAAGCGATGGCCTATGGCTTAATAATGGAATCTAATGATCACCTTCAAGCTAGAACGCTGCTAAATACCTTGCCATACAGCGATGCCGGTGAGCAGGATTTTGTTGCTGTCCAACACATCTATCTGGATTATCTGGCTGATAGATCTGCTTATGTATTGAGCAATGCCAATAAATCATTTATATACAATGCCGGCCTTAGACAACATCCATTAGCAGGTTTTGCGCGGGCTATTCACTTTACCATGACTGGCCAGAAAGTACCCGTGATCTTGACCCATTTGAATGGCCATACTCAAATTAGGTCAAAAAAAGATATAAAACCTGAAAGTAAAACGAAGATCTATCCCAATCCTACAGATCAACAAAGTTTCACAATAGATATGTCGGATTTTGATGATAATACACAATATTTATGTTCCATTTTGGATATATATGGTAAAGTAATCAGCCAAAACAGGATATCACATAGCAAACAGTCCATTGACTTGCACAATATTGTTAATGGCATCTATATCGTTAAGATTACAAATGGCGACAGAATGGTACATGTAGAAAAATTGATGGTAAAATAATTTATAACAAATTGTGAGCATGAATATTCATGCTCACAATAAATTTTATGCTTATGAGAATTTTGATTCTAATATTTATGTTCACTCAATTTACTTTAGTAGCACAGGACTATTTTTATATTTCAAATAATAATTTTGGCAGGACAGCTGCCAATTACCAATGTTTAAATCATGAAAATAGGGTATTTACATTTACATCAAGGTTGTGTGAATTTACCGAATGTGGTACTGTGAGTGAAGTTGATGTTCTGGGTAATATTAAATGGACTTTAGAATTACCTAATACAGACTTGGCTCCGCAATCAAGTTGTATCTTTAATGATACATTGTATGTCTCAGGTAATTATTCACCAGGTGAAGGAATTACTTGTTTACATAAAATATCTTTGGATGGAAAATTAAGGAACAGCTTTCTTTTCTCTGATCCAAATAAAAGAATTAATAGAAGTTTAATTCTAGATCTTTGTCGATTTAAAGATAAATTTATTATATCCGGTCAAGGTTTCATTAATGAAGAAAGTAAAGGCATTATAATCTCAATAAATGGTTTATCTATGAAACTAGACACTATTGTCATTGACGACAGTAAAGAGTTTACGATTTTGGAGGATAATTTTATTGGGTCTGATAGCCTGCTAACATGTTTTTACAAAGTAAATAAAAAACTTTGGCCGGATCAAGTGCGCCGCATCGTAAAGTACGACACAAATTTTAATCAGGTTTGGTCATACACATCAGACACCTTGGGTAGGAACCCTTCTTTTCCACGAGGTACCGTACTCAGAGATGGCCGAATAACACTTGTAGATTTTAGACCCGGCTGGCCGACTGGCTTAAATGCCCTGCGGTGTCTCGATACCATCACAAAACAAACTTCGTGGATGTATAGCTACCCGTTTATACAATCCTGGGGCCGATATTTGCTTAGTGTAAAACAACTTAGAAATGGAGATATCATTTGTACAGGAGAGTACACTACCAAGGCGACAGAACCACGTATTGAAGGATCACCGTATATGATGCGTCTTGATATCAATGGCAATCTGCTCTGGGAGCATGCCTACATAGAGATCGCGCCCGATGGCGAGGATAAAGGCGGCAATTTGTGGGACGTCATAGAGCTCGACAATGGCGATCTCATGGCCGTAGGTTTTGTAACTAACAACAATAAGTGGGATCCACTCATCATCCGTACCGATCATCGTGGCTGTATGGATGGTGGTAGTACCAATTGTCCTACGGTCAGGATTATAGACCTTTCAAGCGGTGCGGAGGATGAAATAACAGTACATAATAACAAAAAAATATCTATTTATCCCAATCCTACAGATCAGCAAAGTTTCACAATAGATATGTCGGATTTTGATGATAATACACAATATTTATATTCCATTTTGGATATATATGGCAAAGTAATCAGCCAAAACAGGATATCACATCGCGAACAGTCCATTGACTTGCACAATATTGTTACTGGCATCTATATCGTTAAGATTACAAATGGCGACATAATGGTACATGTAGAAAAATTGATGGTAAAATAATTTATAACAAATTGTGAGCATGAATATTCATGCCCACTTTACTTTTACCTCTCAAGCAAATTTTGATTCTAATATTTATACTAACTAATTTTTTTTACTGGTGATTGAATAAATATTGCAAATGCACTAAAGATTCAGGTATGTGTCTAATTATACAGACTTGGAAAAACCCAAAAAATCGAAAGTCTGATTATTAGAATACCTGACCGACTACAATTTTGCAAAGTGGCTATATCTAATATTAGATTTCCGGTCAAAACCTTATCGTTTGACAGGAAGAAACACCTCAGTAGAGATTAATAAATTATTTTAATACACATGATCCATGTCATATAGTTGTTTATCTCAAATTCCTACTAGTCTAATATTTTGTTACAATTTTTTATAATTAATATTCATTAATTTGTGTTTCACGACATGATGTGTCAAAACCTCATTAAAATTATATTGTTAACATTTGTAATTTTGTTTTTTATCTTAGTTTTGTATCTGTGAATAAATATATAATATTTTTATTGTTTTTAATATTGGCCAGCATTACACCTGCTGTACTATTTGCAACCCATAATCGTGCAGGTGAAATCACTTATCGGCAAATTGGACCATTGACAGTAGAAATGACCATTACGACCTACACCAAAAACAGCAGTACTGCGGCTGATCGTGATAGTCTTGACGTGTTTTGGGGTGACGGAACCAACCAATTTGTCAGAAGAGACAATAGTAAAACACGAATTTTGCCAAATGATATTAAAATCAACTATTATATTACAAACCATACATATCCTGGTGTAGCGACATATACCATTTCGTTTCTTGATCCAAACAGAGTCGGTGGAATTTTGAATGTCAATTACCCCAATTCTATTGATATCCCGTTTTTTTTATCTACGACTTTCACCTTACTAGACCAACAATTTCAAGGATTTAATAACTCTGCAATCTTGCTTCAACCTCCGGTAGATATTGGTTGTGTCAATAAATTATTTATCCACAATCCCAATGCATATGATAAAGACGGAGATAGTCTGGCATATGAACTCACAGCCCCATTACAGGGCCTCAACACGCCTGTGCCAGGCTATAAACTGCCCGATGAGGTTGGTGCAGTGTTCAATAAATTGACCATTAATGCATTAACCGGAGAAGTACGTTGGAACTCACCCAAATTACAGGGTGAATATAATATTGCGATCCGTATCAAAGAGTTTAGAAACGGGAAACTCATTAATGTGATATTGAGAGACATGCAAATTCTGATTAATGCTTGCGAAAATGAACCGCCAACAATCAAATCAATCGAAGAAATATGTGTCATTGCCGGAACAAAAATATCTATTGATATCGAAGTGAATGATGCGAATACAAAAGACAAAGTAAAACTTAGTGGTACTGGTGGACCTTTTGAAATTACTTCGCCGGCTATGCTTATAGGGCCAAAATTTTTTACAGCAGTTAAGTTTAATGCAAAGTTGGAATGGCAGACTACCTGCAACCATATTTCCAACCAATATTATCAGGTTGTATTACGGGCAGTAGATAATTTTTATCCCGACTCTACCGGCCTTGCTACACTTAAAACCATAAGGATAAAAATTGTAGGACCAGCGCCAAAAAATCTGGTAACCAGATCCGAAAATGCGAAGATCAGACTTGAATGGGACGCACCATACGATTGCGAAGTTACAGATGATAATTATTTTCAGGGGTTTTCAGTCTGGCGGAAAATAGCAAGTACTTCTTACGTTCCCGACACCTGTAATCCTGGTTTAACTTTTTCACCATATAAAAAAATAGTTTTCAAAACCACAAAACAAGAAGATGGGAAATATTATTTTATTGATGATAAAATATCAAATGGGAATACTTACTGTTACAGAGTTCAGGCTGAATTTGCAAAACTTACTGTTACGAATAATCCCTTCAACCGCGTTGAAAGTCTTCCTTCAAATGAATCCTGTCTGATCCTGCTAAGAGACATTCCTTTGATTACTAAGGTCTCTGTCCAGTTTACTTCGACCATTGCCGGTAAAATTCACCTCAGGTGGATCAAACCTTTTGCAGAACAATTGGATACGCTTCTAAACCCCGGACCATATCGTTATGAAATACTCAGGGCAGATAAAAATCTTGTTTTTGAAAGTGTCACAAGTATTACCGTGCCTTATTTCCAGTCAGTACTTGACACCAATTACTTCGATACCGGCCTGAATACGCTTGAAAAACAATACTTTTATATCATTGCTTTCCATAGTAACGGAAAAAAATATGGAGAATCACCACAGGCTTCTTCAGTATTTTTAAATATAATTCCAACAGATAAAACGAATTTACTTGAATGGGATAGTGAAACGCCATGGAGCAATAATAATTATAAGATTTATAAAAAAAATGCGTCGGGTCTTTATGTATTTCTGGTTGATCGGGCTGAAACTTTTTATAAGGACGAAAATCTGATTAATGATAGTTTGTATTGCTATAAAATTATGTCAGAAGGAACTTATTCGATTCCATCTATAGAAGATCCCATCATTAATGATTCTCAGGAAGCATGCCAAAAACCGAACGACAATGTTCCACCTTGTGCACCTGTTACCTCTGTTCTCAATATTTGTGACATCATCACAAGCGATGTTAACGAAGATCAGCTGTTTAATACAGTGAGTTGGACAAATCCATTTCTTAAGTGCCCGGATATAGCAGACGATATTGTTTCGTATAATATTTATTACGGAGAAACAATCAACGATTCATTAGTTAAAATATCCAATCAAGCTGCGACGGAAGTTTTAAAATTTATACATTATCCAGCCAATGGTTTATTAGGTTGCTATGCTGTGAGCGCCATTGATGGATTGGGCAATGAAAGCAAAAAGAGCAATACAGTTTGTGTGGACAACTGTCCGTTTTATGAATTACCTAATACGTTTACACCAAACGGTGACGGTCACAATGATTTATTTGTACCAAGGGTAAATCTATTTATACTTAACATCGAACTGAAAATATTTAACCAATGGGGTAATTTAGTGTTTGAAACATCAGACCCGGCAATTAAATGGAATGGCAATACCACGTCCGGTAAAGAGCTTTCAGATGGCACATATTATTATACATGTAAAGTATTCGAAAACAGAGTTACAGGTGTCACACAAGCAAAAGACCCATTGACCGGATTTATCCATATAATAAGAAATTAATGTTCAGCGGAATTATAGAAACTACAGGCGTAGTAACAAAAATAGAAACAGAGGGAAGCAACAAACATTTTACAATCACTTCCGGCATTGCTGGTGAAACATATATTGATCAGAGTATTTCCCATAATGGCGTTTGTCTCACCGTGGTCAGCAGGAAAAAGGAATCATATGTGGTGACAGCCATTAATGAAACGCTCATAAAAACCAATCTAGGCCAGTGGAAAACAGGTGACACCGTCAATCTTGAACGATCGCTAACCTCCAATGCCCGCATAGATGGTCATTTTGTACAAGGCCATGTTGACGGGACTGCCATTTGTAGGCAAGTTGAAACGCTACAGGGAAGTTGGTATTTTCATTTTATAATCAAGGCCCAGGATCAAAAACTTATTGTGGATAAAGGATCAATTTGTATCAACGGCGTAAGCCTTACCGTCGTTGAAGCAAAAGATGATTTCTTTTCTGTTGCCATCATTCCTTACACCTATGAACATACCAATTTTAATTATTTAAAACCAGGAGCGGTGGTCAATATTGAGTTTGATATTTTGGGTAAGTACATTGTGAAATATATGGAAAAACTGGGGTTTAAATAGAGTCTGCTGACGGTATTCATAAATTATTGATTTACAATTTTATATGTAAAAATTGAATGAATAAGATGCACGAGATTTTCTAGATATAATTTAAAACCCTTGCACATTAGCTAATCTTTTGCCCTGTGCGGGCAGCAGTTACTTTTTTTCATCGCTAAAAAAAGTAACCAATCAACAATGGCGGACTAGTTCAAAAAAGGCGAATGCAAGCACCGTTCACTCCCAAATCTACATGCTTTTTCTATCGCAATTGGTACGTATAGCCTAATATTAGTGGTTGTTTAGCGATAGACGCAATTCCGATTTTTCGTTCTCTTTCGCTGTTTTTTGAACAAACGTCCCCATATTGTTTCTTTCAAACCATCATGATCTGACATATTCAGCAGACCCTAATTAGAGCTTGTTGACACTGAGTTAAATAGGGTACTGCCCATCTGCTAAATCAGTCTATTTTATGATTTCAGTTAACCCATCCTGAATGTCTTTCTGATAAACACGTATATAATCGATCTGCATATAATTGGGATAAACTGGTTTTTTTTCTTTATGTTTTCTACAAATAGATTGATTTGCAATGACTTGGACTGGTTGTCCATGTGTAGGGAATGAAGGTTCAACAAGGTATTCACCTGGTTTAATTCCACAGATATTTATTGGTCGTTTTTGAAGATCGTAATATTTTGGCACATACCTAACCATGGTACCATCAATGTAAAATTTTATCATGTGTGGTTCATATTCCATGGTGAAAGTGTGAAAATCAGCCGAGAAGTCGATGCCAAAATTTATTGGCTTAGACAAACTACTATAGCATGGTCTACCTTTTTTAGCATTTTTATTAGGACATTCATCCGAAATCCAGTTGTGAATAGAAAATTCCAATTTTTCCGGACCCTGACAAATAAACTCAAAGATATCTATCTCAGTACTCCATCCAAAAATCCAGAAAGCCGGCCATTGTTGTTTTCCTTTAGGTAATTTGCATCTTATTTCATATTTCCCGTAAGTATTGAATTTTTGTGCGGAGTAAACCATGCCTGAGGTATAATCATAGGCTTTTCCAAACCATTCCCCTTTCACAGCATCAGATTTTAAAAAAAGTTTGCCATCCTCAATTGTACAGTTTTCATCCCTGTAAATATTGGCTGATACATGTGTGCGACAAAAGCCGCATGAATCAAGTTTGGAAGCCGGTCCCATTGGGTAATATGTAAACCATTTGGAAGCGTCAAGGGTTTTGTCTTCAAACTCATCATGAAAAACCATTTTATAGCTACCACTTTGACATGTTGTTGCTTCTGTAAGTGTAACTTTTACTTTTTTGGCCTGAGCAAAAGCGCACATATTAGCTAAAAAAACTAAACAAAATATTAATTTTACTTTCATGATGACTTTTTATTTTTTTTTATAATAATTGCAAGACAAAGTCTGATTTTATGAAACTCAATAGGTTCTTTCAGGTGCTCAGCAATGGCAGCAATAGCCATTTCCTGCCCTGCTTTATGCCACGCCACCTCAACGGTATTGACTTCATCCACTGTAACAAATTTCAAAATATCTACTGGTTCATCTTTAGTATATAAATAAGCCAGATGGCTATAGACAGTAATTTCGGATAAATCACGCTTTACTGCAATCTCACCTGGAGACAAGCCCTCGCGATACCATTGAAGGGTCTCCAGATATGTCTGTCCTTTGACGTTTTTTGAAATATCCTGTGATGTTAAATAGCCTTGTATAATGGCCAGAATGTCCTTGCCATATTGTTCCATTTTTACTTTACCGATGCCTTCAACCCTAAGCAAATCAGCAGTAGTGCTTGGTTTTTCACTTACAATATTTTCAAATACCTTATCACTAAAGATAACGTATGCAGGCACTTGTTTCTGTCTGGCCAAATCCGACCTCCATTCTTTAAGTTTCTGCATGAGCTCATCTTCAATAATACGTTTTTTTGGTTTTGGCTTTTCTTTTTCAACTATAAGTTCTGAAAATGTAAGATCCACCATCCTGACTTTTTTCTCTTCAAATAGAACAGCCCGCGTTAGCGGTGTTGTTTTTAGCTTAAAGTGATCTGTATAATCGATACGAATATATCCTTGGTTGATAAGCTGTGTTATGTATATTTTCCAATTGATATAAGAAATATCTTTGCCCGCACCAAATGTTTTAATTTGATCATACCCTCCTTCACGCACTTCTGCCCTGAATGACCCACGTAAGATGTCAATGAGCAGGTTCATAGGAACATTTTCATTTGTCCTTACAATAGCTGACAATGCTTTTTGAGCAATGAGCGTAGCATCCACACTTTTGGGTGGCGCCAGGCAATTATCACAATGCATACATGGTTCAGATCGGTACTCTCCAAAATAATTGAGCACAAGATTTGTTCGGCACTCATTGGCAGATGCATATTCCCACATTCTGTCAAGCTTAGCGTATTGCACGATTTTGAAAGTTTCTATGGCAGGGCTGTCATCTATAAATTTTTTAAGCATAATGTAATCGCCCCAACTATAAAACAATAGGGCACGTGCGGGAGTGCCATCCCTACCCGATCGTCCTATTTCCTGGTAATAGCCTTCCAGATTTTTTGGCATAGAAAAGTGAATCACCCATCTGATGTTACTCTTGTCAATACCCATACCGAATGCGATAGTAGCACAAATAAATTGCAGACTATCATCCTGAAATTGCCGTTGGACCCGTTTTCTGTCATCAGCAGCCATACCGGCATGATAAAAGTCACAATTGTATCCGTTTTGTTTTAATTTTGTTGATATTTTTTCTGTTTCTTTCCTGCTCAGGCAATATATGATGCCGCTTTGTTTTGGTACCTTTTGCAGGAATTCTACAACATTTTTAAATTTCTGATCAGCAGGCCTGGCTTCGGTAGTTATATTTTTCCGCTCAAAACTGGAAACAAAAGTTTTTGGTTCGATCAAATGTAATTGCTGACATATGTCCTGTTGTGTCGAATCATCAGCTGTTGCTGTTAATGCAATGAACGGCACATTTTTGAAGGAATCTCTTAATTTATTGAGCAACACATAATCAGGTCTGAAATCGTTGCCCCATACGGATACACAATGTGCTTCGTCAATGGCAAACAAACTTATATTAAGTGCAGATAAAAAGGTAGCAAATCCGCTGGCATTTATCCTTTCCGGAGAAACATATAATAATTTGATTTGCCCCTGGATCAATTGTTTTTCAATGTCGCTTAACTCATTTGCTTTCAGATTTGAGTGCATGGCAGCCACTGATACACCTGATAGTTTTAAGGCATCAACCTGGTCATTCATTAAAGCAATCAATGGGGAAACTACGACAGTAAGCCCTGGAAGCATCAATGCAGGCAATTGAAAACATAAAGATTTTCCACCGCCCGTAGGCATAATAACCAGACAATCCTTACCGGACAATATGGTATCAATAATCTCACTTTGATGAGGTCTGAAGGTCGAAAACCCCCAGATTTCTTTTAATAATGTATGCTTGTGTTGTTTTGATTGAGTCATAGCTTTGTATTTTTCATTGTGTAAAAGTAGTTAATTTTTATATATGTTTAAAATGTGTAAATATATGCCAATAAAAAAACTTGTGTCCATGGTTCATTTTTTTTCATGGTTTCTATATTGCTTTTTTACTTCATTATTAATAGGTGATAAACAGTAAAATTAATAATATTATATTATTTGGAGAAAAATAAAAGTTATTTACGGCGAATTTGGCTAATGTGTTGATTTCTTTGGCAAATTTTATTCTTTACATTAACTAAAATCGAATTTTAATATCAGTAATTTGAAGGAATATTTAGGCCACAATTTTTAATCGGTCATTTATTTCATATGTAACCTAAATATTATACATTTGTCACGCAATTTGAAAATAAATTTTGATATTGTCCAGTAAGTACCAATATAAAAGATAATGACATGAATCCTACCGATGTTCAAAACCCGGAATATTACCACAAAGTAGTGGACTGCCAGCATGCTTGTCCTGCACATACGCCGGTACCCCAATATATCCGGCTTATTGCAGCAGGCAAATATACCGAAGCCTATATGGTTAACTGGGAATCAAATGTATTTCCAGGTATCCTTGGACGTACGTGCGACAGACCTTGCGAACCGGCATGCCGCAGAGGTAGAGTTGAAGAAGAACCTGTTGCCATTTGTCGCCTCAAGCGGGTAGCTGCTGACAATAAGGGCGACATAAGTCATCTGATGCCTGATATTCCCCAAATTAAAAATGGCAAAAAAGTAGCCATGATTGGAGCTGGTCCGGCTTCTTTATCCGTAGCAAGGGATCTGGCGCCATTGGGATACGAAATACATATCTATGACAATCAGTCTAAAGGTGGTGGTATGATGCGTACACAGATTCCTTCTTTCAGGTTACCGGCACATGTGCTGAATCAGGAGGTTGATCAAATTCTTGATTTTGGTATCATTACACATTTTAATCAATATGTCACCTCGCTCAAGGAAATTTTACAAAAAGGTTATGACTCTGTATTTATAGGAACAGGAGCTCCAAGAGGCAAAGATTTGCCCGATATGCCTGGCAGACAGGACGGTGGTGCCAACATCCATATCGGCATTGAATGGCTGGCCAGTGTTGCATTTGAACATACTGATAAAATAGGCCGACGTGTCATCGTCCTTGGTGGTGGCAATACAGCGATGGATTGCTGCAGGACTTCAAGACGCCTGGGTGGCACAGATGTAAAAGTGGTTGTAAGAAGTCCTTTCAGCGAGATGAAGGCATCACCGTGGGAAAAAGAAGATGCCATACATGAAGACATTCCCATTATTGACAATCATGTGCCAAAAAGTTTTGTCAGTGAAAACGGGAAACTCACGGGTATGTATTTTGAAAAAGTGAAAGCCATACATGAAAATGGAAAACGTAAATTAGTGCCAACAGGCGAAGCAGAAGTATTTTTCCCTGCTGATGATGTAATCATTGCCATTGGACAGGAAAACAGATTTGAATGGATAGAACGGGACCTGGGCATAGATTTTAATCAATGGGATATGCCAGTGGTTGATGAAATAAGTTTTGCTTCTACAAGACCCGGATTATTTTTTGGAGGTGACGCTGCCTTAGGTCCTAAAAACGTCATTACAGCAGTTGCCCAGGGTCATCAGGCAGCAATTTCTATAGATTTATTTTGTCAGGGTGAAGATATTATGGATCGTCCTGCCCCTGATGTCAAATTATTCAGCACCAAGATGGGCATTCATGAATGGGCTTATGATAGTGATGTGACAACTGAAGCCCGATATATAGTTCCACAAGCTGACAAAAAAGAAACACTGGCAGATAGAAAAAAAGAAGTCGAATTGGGTTTTGATATCAAGACAGCTTTCAGGGAAGCACAGAGATGTTTGAATTGTGATGTCCAGACGGTATTTACAGAAAGTAAATGTATTGAATGTGACGCATGTATGGATATTTGCCCGACAAGTTGTATCACATTTACCCAAAATGATGATGAAGATGCATTGCGTATGAAGTTGCTGGTTCCTGCCATGAATCTTACACAGGACTTATTAGTATCAGACACACTAAAAACGGGAAGAGTCATGGTCAAAGATGAAGATCTTTGTTTGCATTGCGGTCTATGTGCTGAAAGATGTCCCACTGCTGCTTGGGACATGAAAGAATTTTTATATAACACTGCCAAAGCAGGCCACCATTGTTACGTATGAGTAAAATAAATGATTTTGTAGTGAGATTTGCCAATGTAAACGGGACTGGTTCTGCGAGTGCCAATTATTTATTTGCCAAGTCAATATTCAGAATGGGCATACCTGTTTCTGCCAAAAACATCTTTCCTTCCAATATACAAGGATTACCTACCTGGTATGAGGTACGTGTTAGTGAAAAAGGATATTTGGGTCGTAAAGCAAGTATTGATCTAATGTGCAGCGTTAATCCCCAAAGTTTCAAAAAAGACATTGCGAGTGTAAGACCGGGAGGATATTTTTTTTATGACAGCACCAAACCTTTGCATGATGAATTCCTAAGAAGTGATATCCATTTTATTGGCGTACCTTTAATGGGAATTTGTAATGATGCCTTTACCGATCCAAGACAAAAACAACTCTTTAAAAACACGGTATATGTCGGTGCATTGGCTGTTCTTTTGGATATTGATTTTAAGGAAATTGAAACTTTGCTGGCCGAGCAGTTTGAAGGCAAAGAAAAATTGATTGTTCCTAATGTAAAAGCATTACATCTTGGGGGTGATTATATAAAAGAACATTTTACTTTCCCGCTGGAGTTTAAGGTAGAACGTCGGGACCTGGTAAAAGACTGGATCATGATAGACGGAAATTCTGCTGCAGGTTTGGGCGCTGTTTACGCAGGTGCCACTGTGGTCTCATGGTATCCAATCACACCTTCCACATCTTTGGTTGGTGCTTTTGAAGATTATGCCAAAAAACTAAGAGTAGACCCAATAACAGGGAAAAATAATTTTTCTGTTGTGCAAGCTGAAGACGAACTTGCGGCCATTGGTATGGCCATTGGAGCAAACTGGAATGGTGCCAGATCCTTTACTGCTACCAGTGGACCAGGCATCTCATTGATGAATGAATTTTTAGGATTGGCCTACTATGCAGAAATACCGGTTGTTTTGGTTGACGTGCAACGTGCAGGGCCATCGACAGGTATGCCGACACGTACCCAACAATCTGATGTGCTTTCATGTGCATATGCATCGCATGGAGACACTAAACACGTATTGCTTTTCCCTTCGACACCCAAGGAGTGTTTTGATATGATGGCAGATGCTTTTGACCTCGCGGAACAATTGCAAACCCCTGTTATCATGCTGACCGATCTTGATTTGGGTATGAATGACCATTTGTCCCCGCCATTTGAATGGGATGATAGCCGGACATACAACAGAGGCAAGGTACTAAATGAAGCTGAACTTGATGGTCTTGAAAAATGGGGAAGATATTTAGATTCAGATGGCGACGGCATTCCTTACAGGACATTACCCGGAACGCATACTACCAAAGGAGCTTATTTTACTCGTGGTTCATCACATGACGAATATGCCAATTATTCTGAAGATTCTGACATGTATGTACAAATCATGAGCCGTTTATTGGTAAAATTTAATACGGCCAAAAACATGGTGCCTCAACCACAGTTTTATCAAACACAAAAGACGTCAGACATTGGTATTATATTTTTTGGAACAACAAGGTATGCAGCTGAAGAAGTTTTCGATATCTTAAGTAACCGCGACATCAACATTGATGCTATGAGAATTAAAGCATTTCCATTTCATCATGCTGTCGAGGATTTTATACAAAGTCATACAAAAATATTTGTGGTTGAACAAAATAGAGATGCACAAATGCGCTCATTACTCATCAACGAACTGGAAATAGACCCTAAAAAACTTATAAAAGTATTAAACTTTGATGGCACGCCAATTACTGCTGATTTTATACTTGAACACATGCAACTTTTAAAACTGGAAACCGTATTTTAATACAACACTATGACCTATATAAGACCTAAATTTCAACATCCTTTATTACCCAAAAATTCACTTGGTTACAATCGAAAAGATTACGAAGGTGCACTTTCCACTTTGTGCGCAGGGTGCGGTCACGATTCCATCAGTGCAGCCATAGTTGAAGCTTGTTTTGAACTGGAAATCGAACCTCATAAGGTTGCCAAACTTTCCGGTATCGGATGCTCATCAAAAACACCTGCTTATTTCCTTAGCAATTCTCATGGATTCAACTCGGTACACGGACGGATGCCATCGGTAGCAACGGGTGCCAATCTGGCCAATCGTGACCTTGTATATCTAGGCGTTTCGGGAGATGGAGATACTGCTTCTATTGGAATGGGACAATTTACTCATGTGATACGCCGTAATCTTAATATGACTTACATTGTAATGAATAATGGATGTTACGGTCTAACAAAAGGACAGGACTCGGCTACGGCAGATCATGGCTCCATTTCAAAATCAGGTCATGTAAACACGTTTGAAGGAATTGATCTTTGTGGACTCGCCATAGAACTTGGCGCCACGTTTGTAGCACAAAGTTTCAGCGGTGATAAAAATCAACTCATTCCATTGATTAAATCAGCAATGGCACATAAAGGGTTTTCCTTGATCAACGTAATATCTCCTTGTGTGACTTTCAACAATAATCCGGGATCTACCAAATCATATGATTATGTCAGGGAGCATAATGCATCTCTTGCAACCATAGATTTTGTACCAATCAGAGAAACCATAACAACAGAATATGACCATACAAAAACCGTTGCATTGCACGACGGATCAACAATAAAACTAAGTAAATTGCGCCCGGAATGGGATCCTACCGACAAACTTTCCATCGTAATTGCCTTAAATAAAGCCCGTCAGGAAAAAGAAATCCTTACTGGTTTGTTATACCTCGACAATAAAAGCATTGAACTTAATGATCTGCTTCATACAACTTCCGTGCCCCTAAACCAATTGACTGAAAAAGAGCTCTGTCCCGGCAGTAAGGTTTTGGAAGATATTTGTGAAGGATTGAGGTAGAATAAACTGACTTTATCTATGTCGTTAACAAGGACTTATACAAAAACCGGTATTATTAAGATTTATGAATATTAGACTCAGTGTTGAGTTAGCATTGGCAAATACAATAAAATTAAAATTGCTGGCTACATTTTAAAGGTAGTATAACCATATTCATAGATTTGGTTTTATCTTTGGTCCAAATACAACATATGATTAATCTGATCAGTGACACTGTCACGAAACCTACTCCAGGCATGCTGGCATATATGATGAAAGCCGAAGTAGGTGATGATGTATTCAGAGAAGACCCTAGTGTCAACGCACTTCAGGAACGAGTAGCAGACATGTTTGGCATGGAAGATTCGATATTCTGCCCTTCCGGTACAATGACCAATCAGATAGCTATAAAATTACATACCAAGGCCCTGGACGAGGTAATATGTGACATAGATTCTCACATTTATCAGTCAGAAGTCGGAGGATATGCCTTTAACAGTGGCATCGCCATTACACTTATACATGGACAAAACGGCAAAATAACATCTGATCAAGTACAACAAAATATTAAACCGGGCTTCGACTGGCAACCAATATCCAGACTGGTTGTACTTGAAAATTCATGCAATAAAGGTGGTGGTAGTTTTTATGCGTTGGATGAAATAAAGCCCATTTCGGAATTGTGTCGTCAAAAAAGCCTCAGGATTCACATGGATGGGGCAAGATTATTTAATGTCCTGGTAGAAACCGGAGAAAAGCCTAAGGACTATGGAAAGTATTTTGATACCATTTCGATTTGTATGTCAAAGGGCCTCGGAGCACCAATAGGATCGCTTTTGATAGGAAACAAAGATCAAATAAAAGAAGCCAGGCGATTTCGCAAAGTTATGGGTGGTGGCATGAGACAGGTTGGATATCTTGCAGCAGCATGCGACTATGCTTTAGACCATCATATAGAAAGACTCAAACTTGATAATGACCGCGCAAAAAAAATTGGTGCTGTCTTATCTGAAATGCCGTATGTAAAACTACTAAAACCTGTCCATACAAATATCGTTATTTTTGAATTGATGGATCACATTAAGGACCATGAATTTATTTCTATCCTTAAAAACCACAATATTCTGGCGGTCCCGTTTGGAGGAAATACGATCAGATTTGTATTGCATCTTGATGTGACTGACAATATGATCAATCAGGTGTGCGACATATTGCCGAGACTAAATACTTTTTTTAAAAATGATTGATATAAACAAAGTGCGTTTTGATACCCCTGGCTGTCAAGACAAAATTTTTCTTAATAGTGCAGGTTCTTCATTGGTACCCAACATCGTATCTGACACGATGTATCAGTATCTGGAACAGGAACGAATGATCGGAGGTTATCAGACTGCCTTAATCCAACAAGATAAAATAGATGAATTTTACATTCAGTCATCACTTCTGCTGAACTGCGAACCAAAAAACATCGCCTTTAGTTACAACGCAACTGATGCTTATGCCAAAGCGCTGTCTTCCATAAATTTCAGGTCAGGTGATGTCATACTTACTTCAGATGACGACTATATTTCCAACTACATTGCATTTTTTTCGTTAAAAAAACGATTCGGAATAGAAATCGTACGGATAAAAAACCTTGACAATGGGGATATCGATCTTATTGATGCCGAAGAAAAAATGGTTACGTGTAAACCAATACTTGTCTCCATAACTCATGTCCCTACAAACTCCGGAAAAATCCAGCCGGTAGAAAAAATCGGAGAACTGTGTGCAACATATGATATTTGGTATATAGTTGATGCTTGCCAATCAGTTGGTCAAATCATTGTTGATGTTAAAAAAATAAAATGTGATTTCCTGAGCGCAACCGGTCGTAAGTTCCTGCGTGGCCCAAGAGGAACCGGCTTGCTGTATATTTCTGACAAAGCACTCAATGCCGGCTTGGAGCCATTGATGATCGATATGCGGGGAGCTAAATGGAATTCTGAACAATCATATAGTCCAATTGATACTGCCCGTCGCTTTGAACTTTGGGAGGTTTCCTATTCAAATCTTATGGGCTTAACGGAAGCTATCAAATATGCCAACCAGATAGGTTTGGGTAATATTCAATCAGCCAACCTTAAACTGATAAATCTGCTTAAATCAACCCTAATTCAAAATATTGATATCCATCTGACTGAAGAAGGCAGCAGAAGTGCCAGTATTGTGACATTTTCATCGAGAAGCAAACCATTGGAATACTTTGTTCAAAAGTTGAATGATGCTAATGTAAGTTATGGTGTTGGGTACAGGGAATTTGCGTTAATCGACTTCAATAAAAAAGACGTTGACTGGGTGATACGACTGTCACCACATTATTTTAACACAGAGCAAGAAATAATGAACACTGTCGAAGTTCTTGCTCCTGTATGAATAAAATACTTGAATTGAGTGTTTGTAACTAATTGATTATTATAATTTTACATTCTTTCAATGATCAATGCACTTGCACCTCCGCCACCATTACAGATGGCTGCCATACCATATTTACCATTATTTTGATTCAGGACATTTGTTAATGTGGTGACGATTCTGGCACCTGAACATCCCAGGGGATGGCCGATAGATACTGCACCACCATTAATATTGACCTTATCCTGAGACAATCCAAAATGTTTGATAAAGGCAAGAGCTACTACGGCAAAAGCTTCATTAACTTCAAAGTAATCAATATCTGCAATAGTGAGACCTGCTCGTTTGAGTGCTTTGTCTGCAGCTATAGCCGGCGCTGTAGTAAACCATTCAGGCTCTTGAGCGCCATCGGCATAGGAAACAATTCTTGCCAATGGTTTCAGACCATACTTAGTCACTGTCGCTTCGTCTGCCAAAACCAAGGCAGCGGCGCCATCATTAATGGTAGATGCATTTGCAGCGGTAACTGTGCCATCTTTAGTAAAAACAGGTCTTAATGTAGGAATTTTATCAAACATTACATTCTTGTATTCCTCATCCTGATCTATGATTTTGATATTGCCCTTTCGATCTTTGACCTCCACACCAATCACTTCGTTGCTAAACTTACCGGAATCCCAGGCAGCCGCTGTACGTTGATAAGACTGGATGGCATATGCATCCTGTTCTTCCCGTGAAATTCCGTATTTTGAAGCTGTTGCGTCTGCAAAACATCCCATAGCATTACCGTCGTAAACATTTTGCAAACCATCACGAACTAAGCCATCAATGAGTTCTGCATTTCCGTAACCGTAACCATATCTGGCCTTCGCCATATAAAAAGGGATGGCCGACATATTTTCCATGCCTCCTGCCACGACCACATCATTTTGGTTGAGTTGGATGGATTGCGCACCAAACATGATGGATTTCATTCCGGAAGCGCACACTTTATTGACTGTTGTAGCCGGAGTACTATTACTTAATCCCCCAAAAATGGCTACTTGTCTTGCCGGCGCTTGCCCGGCGTTTGCTTGTACCACTTGACCCATAAATATTTCCTGTATCTGATCCGGCTTGAGCCCTGATCTTTCAACCGCTGCTTTTACTGCTGCAGCACCTAAAAGCGTCGCCGGAACTGAAGATAAACTACCACCAAAACTGCCTAGAGGCGTCCTTACTGACGATACGATATATACTTTTTGCATAAGAAAAAAACTTAAAATTGGTTAGTACAAAAAATGAAATGCAAAGGTAAAGATTTTTAAAGGCAAAAAAAACAAAGTTTTACCAACTAAACACTTTTATAAGCGATTTTAAAACAAAATTCATACAATTTGCCGACCTATACTTTTTTAATCTAATCTGTAAACTACTCATATATTTTTAGTTGTAAATAAATATTGCTATTTTTGCGTTTTAATTTGAAAGCCACTTTGTGGTTGAAATCAGGATAACTTTGCAAAAATGAGGGCAATAATAATTATATCAGCTGTATTATTTACAATTATTAAATTAACAGCACAAGAAAATGCATGGAGTATTGACAGACTCCAAAAATATAAGTTGGGCCAGGATATGTTTGAAAATAAACTATACGGACCTGCAGGCAACTTTCTAAAAGAATATATACATATGGCGCATCCCGCCACCCACGATGATTTTATCAATCTTCAAAATGAAGCTCAGGCAATAACGGCCATTTCTTCTTTGCGCCTTGACCTTACAAGTGGCGAAAATGAACTGCTTTCATTCATAAACAGATACTATCCCGACCCTATTACTACGCCAGCCATCCTTGAATTAGGAAGTTACTATTACAATCAAAAATGGTTTAAAAAATCATCTGACATGTATGCCAGGACTGATTTAGATAATTTGGCAGAATTTGACATGTCTGAGGCAAGTTTTAAAAAAGGTTATGCTCATTTTGTAATGAAGGAATTTAAGGAAGGAAAGATAGCATTTAGCAGAACTAAGGAGATAAAAAATATTTACTACTATCCTTCTAATTACTATTTTGGAATATGCGATTATTTCATGGGAAACTATGCCGATGCCGTCAGTAGTTTTCAGAAAGTTACAGCCTCTGATGTATATAAATCTTTTGTACCGTATTATATTGCGCAGATTCACTTTGCTCAGGATCAACCTGAAAAAGTCATTTCTTATGCCGAACAATCTCTTAAAGATCCAAATTTGCGCAATAGAAAGGAGATTAGGCTTTTACTTGGTCAGTCATATTTTAAAAGAAGGGAATTTGAAAAAGCATTGCCTCATTTGGAATTTTATGAATCAAATACAGAAAAACTAAGCATCGAAGAGTTTTACCAGTTGGGATTTACCCAATATCAACTTAAAAAGTATGAAGCAGCCATAAAAAACTTTAAAGAACTAAATCTCCTGGATTCAAAGCTGGGCCAGTTGGTAAATTATTATCTAGCTGATTGTTATTACAGGACCAATGATCTTGTTTCTGCCAGGGCAGCATTTCGGAAAGTCAGTATGATGCCTTATGAAATGAGCATGAAGGAGGAAGCAACATTTAATTATGGCAAATTATCTGCTGAAGCCGGCTTTGAACGAGAAGCTGTAAATACACTAATCAAGCTGGATAGTAAGTCTCCATACCACAAACAAGCCAGCGACATCATAAATGATCTTTTGGAAAATACGGGTGATTTTGCTTCGGCCATAACAATTATTGAAGGTCTCCCTTCATTGACTGAAAGACTAAAGGCCACTTATCAGAATGTATGTTTAAAATTTGGAATGCAACAATATAATTCAGGTGAAACTGACAAAGCAAAATCAAGTTTTGAAAAGTCTCAGAAATATAAAATCGATAAAAACACTTACACCCAAGCTGCTTTTTGGATTGCACAAATATTAAATGAAAAAAAGGAATTTAAAAAATCGATCGAAGCTTTTGAAGCATATTTTGAATTGTCTAATGGTCTTGAAAAATTGCCTGAAGAATCTTCACCAAATATTGGACATTATACCCAAGGATACAACTATCTTGAAACTAAGGATTATAAAAATGCCGAAAAAAGTTTTAAAAATGCCATCGTAGGCTTTAATTTGAATAGAGAAAATCTCAAAAATGACGAAATAATCAATAAAATCCTTCCTGATGCATTGATTAGAACAGGTGATTGTCTGTTCAGGTCCAGAAGTTTTCAGGATGCTATGGTATTTTACGAACAAGCTATAGCCAAAAAACAAGGAGGATTCATTTATGCAATGTACCAAAAGGCCATTATCGAAGGATTACTCGGCGAGCCATATGAGAAAATTTTATCGTTAAAAGATATAAAAACTGATTACCCCACTTCAGAGTATGCCGACGATGCGTTGCTGCAATTAGGAGATACATATTTCGAATTGGAGAATGTGGATAATGCTTACGCTTCTTTTTCAGAATTGGCATCACAATATCCAAATAGCCCCCTAAAAAACGCTGCATATCTGAAATTGGGCCTGATAGCATATAATAAAGGGGATATGACAACTGCCATTTTACACTACAAACAGATATTCCAGAATAATCCATCCTCAAAAGAAGCAGAAAGCGCATTATTGGGTCTTCAGGAAATTTACATTAACGATCTTGGTCAGTCAGAAGAATATGTAAATTTTGTGAGCAGTATGCCGGGTTATGAAGTGTCTTCTCTTTTTGCCGACTCATTGAGTTTTAAAGTGGGAGAATCAAGATACAATGAAGGTGAATATGAAAAAGCCATAACAGGTCTAAATAATTATCTCGACAAATACCCTAATGGTTCACATCGCATTCAGGCTTACTATCTTCGGGCTGAGTCAGCCAGTATTCTTAAAAAGTATGGAGCAGCGCTGGATGATTATGAAAAATTAATCAAACTAGGCGTATCTGATTATTATCAATTATCTTTAAAAAAGGCCGCACTGATATCATACAATTATACCCAGGCATTTGAAAAAGCCAATAAATATTATGATCAATATTATACCAACGTCGCAGATATATCTGAAAAATATCAGGCTGCTTTAGGAGCATTAAGAAGCGGATTCAGGATAAGTGATTTTGTTTCCGTAAAAAAATATGCAAACATCATTACTAATCATGCCCAGGCAAATCAAGAAGATAAAGCAGTAGCATCTTATTATCTGGGGAAGCTTTACTATAAAAACAATGAATTGGATTTAGCCAAAACATCACTTGAAAAAGCAAGTAATAATGTAAATAATAATCAGGCGGCTGAAGCACGATATCTGATTGCAGATATTTTTTTCAAACAAAATAAATTACCACAGGCAGAAGCTCAATGCAATATAGCCAATGAAAAAAATACTTTATATCCTTTCTGGATTGCAAAAAGCCTTATCCTTATGTCCGACATATACATACTTAACAAAGACTTGTTTAATGCAAGGGCTGCTATCGAAGCCGTGTTGGAAAATTTTAGTGATGACACAGACTTAATATCTATAGCAACAGCAAAATTGAAGACAATCGAAATACTAGAGCAACAAAACAATCGCATCAAACCAATCAGCAAAAATATGCTTGAACTGGATACGACCAACAAAAAATAAAAAATCAATCATTAATTAATTAAGTGATTCAATATACATAAAACATGAGATCATTAATATATATTTTAGTTTGTTTCAGCCTTCCGATTTTTGCACAAACAGATACCCTTAAAACAAAAATTCAGTTAAATCAGGTTGAAGTTATAAAATCATTTGAAGCAAATCTGGAAGAAGCAGAAAAAATCACTATAAAGTCTGTATTGCCGGTTCAGAAACCATTTAATCCAACATATAAGTATGACATCACTATTGTCCCTGTAGAGTTAAAATATCCGGCACCACAAATTAAACCACTAGCCATGAATCCTGATGGCCCTTTTCAGATCAACAAGGCTTATTTGAGAGCAGGTTACGGTGCGTTGCATAATCCTGAGGTATTGGCAGGCTATCACAATTCAAAAAAAGATTTATATGATACAGGCATTCATATCGACTATAGTTCGCTTGACAATTCAACAAAAAACCCATATCAAAAATATGCCAACCTTGGTGCCAGGATTTATGGCTCATACATGGTAAAAGAAAATATCAAACTATATGGGGGGCTGGATGTCAGCTCTAAAACCCGATACTTTTATCATACAGATCTTGGTGTAGATAGTTTGTTTTCCGGAGCTGAGTCAAAAAGAACGCTCAATTCTATCATCATAAATGCCGGAATCAAAAATGCAGAAAGGACAAAACATGATATTAATTATGATATAAATCTGGCTTTAAAAAATCTGAACATCACCAATGAAAAAGCACGTGAAAATGGTATAAGCGTCAAAGGAATGACTGAAAAATATTTTGGTGAAACGACGGTAGTCATGCTCGATGGAAAATTTGAGTACACGGGGTTAAATGCCGATTCGGTATTCAGCATAAGCACTTTAAAATTTGTGCCCACCATTAAAACACAATTTGGAAACCTGATCATCAATGCAGGAATAAATTATATAAATGCTGGAAACAAACAATCTTCCTTATTGCCTGAACTCTTATTGTCCTTTGGTATTTCGGGTTCGAAACTTCAGGTCTTTGCAGGTGTAAAACAGGATTACTATACCAATAATCTGCGCAACGTATCTGCTTTAAATCCATATATTGTTACCAATCTTAAAAATCTCAAAAACACAATCACACGTGATTATTTCGGAGGTGTAAAAGGTCAATTTGCCTTCCTGCGTTATCAGGTAAAGGCCGGCTATAAAAATGTAACCAATCAAATGTTTTTGCTTAATTCAACATCCGATTTACGTCAGTTTGACATGATATATGATGATTTGAATGCTGTCTATATCAGTGGAAATCTGGATTTTGAAATAACTGAAAATATTAGTCTTGGCGGCTGGATGACACAACATTTTTTTGATCTCAAGACCATTACTGAAACATGGCACACACCAAACCTTGAAGCAAATGCCTTTACTAAAATCAAGCTTTTTGATTCAAAATTACAAATAACCGGTGAATTATTTTTTAATAATAACGTACCTTTTATAAATAAAATCGACGTAGTTACTTCATCCAATATTCTTTTTGATGTAAATACATCTGTGGAATACAAATTTACTGAAAAAATTGGAGTTTTTGTGCGGGGCATCAATCTACTCAATAATAAGTTTGAACGATGGTATGGATATCCGTCTGTAGGAATTAATGCTATGATTGGAGTTAATGTTGTCTTTTAATGCTACTTATTACGAATGTGCTTGTTGCACAGTTTTTTGACCGAGGAGCACGAAGTGACCCTTGAGCAAAAAAAGGTTGATGGTTTATGATGTTTATAGTTTATAAGGTTGATGGTTTATTGAGCCAGCGGGTTTTGGGGATCTGTTTTTGACCGAGGAGCACGAAGTGACCCTTGAGCAAAAAAGGTTAATGGTTAATGATATTTATAGTTTATGAGGTTTATGGTTAATGAGCCAGCGGGTTTTGGGGATCTGTTTTTTGACCGGGGAGCACGAAGTGACCCTTGAGCAAAAAAAAGGTTGATGGTTGATGTAGTCAGAGCAGAGGTGGAGATTAAGGCTGTCCCGAGTTTATTCCGACCATTTACTATTTCCCAAAGATTCATTACCTTTGTGCCTGCAAAAAATAATGCAGCTTAACATTGGAGCATGAAACAAAAAATTGAGATCCTGGCTCCTGCCAAAAACCTGATACAAGGTATCGCTGCCATCAATGCAGGTGCTGATGCCGTCTATATTGGTGCACCCATGTTTGGAGCTCGAACCAACGCGACCAACTCTTTAGCTGACATTGCAGAGATGGTTAGATATGCCCACCTATTTAAGGCACAGGTTTTTGTGGTGATCAATACCATTCTTTATGACAATGAATTGGATGCCTGTAGAAAACTGATCTATCAACTTTATGATATTGGTGTCGATGCATTGATCATCCAGGATATGGCCATCTTGGAGATGAAACTACCACCGATAGTCATTCACGCCAGTACTCAAGCCAATAACCGGGATCCTAAACATGTCAAATTTCTCAAAGATGCAGGCATACAACGTGTAGTCCTGGCTAGAGAATTGAATCTCGATCAGGTCAAAGAAATACATGAAGCTACAGATGTCGAACTGGAATTTTTTGTTTCAGGAGCGCTTTGTGTTTCTTTTAGTGGCAATTGCTACATGAGCATTGCCAATGGCGAACGTAGTGCCAATCGTGGTTCATGTGCCCAAAACTGTCGCTTGCCCTATGAACTCACCGACGGTACAGGAACAACCCTATTACAAAGTAGCCACTTGTTATCCATCAAAGACCTTGACCTCAGTGATCAATTGCCCAACCTCATAGAAGCTGGTATCACTTCCTTCAAAATTGAAGGGCGACTCAAGGATATCGTTTATGTCAAAAACAATACGTCTTATTTGCGCCAAAGATTGGATGAGTTTCTGGAAGATAATACAGATAAATATCAAAAAGCATCTTCGGGCAGGACTTTCTATAATTTCGAACCTAAAATGGACCGCAGTTTTAATCGTGGCTATACCGACTATTTTGTCAATAAACGCAAAGAAAAGATCGGTAGCTGGATACTCCAAAATCTCAAGGTCAACTCATTGGTAAAGTACTGGAAACAAAAGCAAATGGTTATGTCATCGAAAATAGTGAACTACTAAATAATGCCGATGGCCTTTATTTTGTAAATGCAAATGGTGAAGCCGATGGTGCACAGATAAACATCATTGTCAATGACGTAGTAGTGCTTAACTCACCAAAGCAAATCAATATTGGCACGGTCATATATAGAAATTCTGATGCTGAGTTTATCAGACTGGTTGAACAGGAAAAAAGTGCGATTCGAAAAATAGGTCTTCGGCTTGACTTTACTGAAACATCTGACGGATTTCTCTTAACCGCTACTGATGAGGATGGTTGTCAAAACGAAATGTCTTTAATCACTGAAAAGGTTCTCGCCAACAGTGAAGAATCCGTCATTCCAAATATCAAAAAGAATTTGTCCAAAACAGGTAATACGGTATTTATAGTTGATGAAATCAATGTGACATTTCAAGATAATTGGTTTTTGCCGATATCTAAGATTAATGAGATCAGAAGGGAAGTACTGGATAAATTAGTAGACATTCGTATTAGCCAATATCATCGTGAAGCATTCCAAATTACCAAAACGGATCACCCCTACCCTGTCGAAAAACTTGATTTTACCTACAATGTATCCAATGAATTGGCCAAAAATTTCTATAAGCGCCACGGCGTAAAAGATATAGAAAAAGCATTCGAACTTCAGTGGGATCCCGGCAAATCACGCGTCATGGTCACTAAATACTGTGTAAAATATGAACTGGGTAAATGTGCCAGATTTCAGCGTGAAACCATGGGTGCCAAATTAGCCGAACCTCTCACCCTCAAACACGGAGAAAATGAGTATAAACTAAAATTCAACTGTAAGCCCTGCGAGATGGAAATCTGGGAGAAAGATGCCGAATTGGAATTCATAGACGAGGATGAACAAATGGGGTATCTTAATTTAAAACGATAACTTTCACGTGTTAAGGTGAAACCAGAATTTAATCTAATTTTTAGAATATAATTGCCCGAGTCTAGGTTCATATCAATGTAATTTCCATATGGTTTATAAGAAAATACTGTTTCTCCTGTCAGCCTAATAATGCTCAATTCATTAATATCTTCAGGAAGACCAGAAATCATAAAAGTGCCATAATTTGGGTTCGGAATGATTCGAATTGACTCACTTAATACATCTACTTGATTACTAGGTGATTCAAAAATGAGCGTATGCCTATTTGTGGGTATAGGCAAATTATAGTCAAAATAAATATTAGCTTGATTCGATATTGAATCACCTGGAGCAATCACACCTTTAGGAGCAATAGAATATGTAACGTATCCTTTATTATTCAAGTTAAAGGGAAGGTCAATATTTTTAAATTCAAAACCAAATCATCACCAGAAATAGTAGTATTTGCATTATGACTAAAGTTTATTAACTTAAAAGAACTAATATCAAGTTTATTAGTATCTAATTTGTTATCCACTATAATATTCTTTGCACTGGAACTTCCTAAGTTTTCAAAATTGATTGTGTAAAATAAATTACTAACTTTATTGTCAACCTTTACTCTATCACCCTCAGAACAAACAATATTATTCGGATCAAAGGAATTAACTACTCTTTGGGTTGAAACAAAAGCATTGTTTTCTATATACAAATCAGAATAATCAGGTGTAATTTCTAAACTAAATTTCAAAAGCTCACCACCAACTAGTGAGTTTAAGTCTGTTGGTTTATTTGCCAGAAAAACTATTGGAAGGATGAAACTCGAAAAAGGCTCTATACTCACAGTATTACCTATCAAAACATTGCCATTCAATAAGGTTACATTCAAACCTTTGATAAATTTGATAAACTTACTATCAAACTCAAATTTAAAACTGGCACTAGAGCTAATAGATCCTAAATTTCGAATTTCAATGTAACAAACCATCTCTTCACCTGGTCTCGGATTAGATGAAAAATGTAATATAGCTTGTAGATCAGAAATGTTTTTTAGTGCTAAAAAAGAAAAATTTTGACCAAAATACTCTTTACCAATTATGGGATCGATAGTCCTAGGTTGACCAAGAAGCTCAAACTCACCAGGTTGTTCCATGGGTTCAATAATAATCCTCTTATCTATAGACTTAGATTTGTACGAAAAATATCCAAATGCATCAGTGAATATAGTAGAAACTTTAGAGTCATCATCAATTAAGATAGGAAAAATGTTGAACTTGGTATACTAAGTATATTCAAATTATCAATCACATCAATTCTTCCAGTAAACGATGCACTTTCCCGACCAAAACTACAATCACTAAAATAATTAGATTTGAAGAATGAAGTATTAATCAACAACATTAATTTTTCAGAATCTAATTGGACCATCAGTACAAATATTTTTCAGAATATCTTTGAATATTTCAAATTAAAATCGTGAACAAAATAACTCAAGCCATCTTTCCCATTCTTTAAATTAAGAAATTCTATAGTATCAGAAGTAAAAGATGATTCAAAGATAAGAGAGTCTAAAGCCGGACATTGAGAAAAATCAAGCGTATCAAAATCTCTTGTAAAAGTTTCAATCTTTAATAATCTAGGCAAATTTTGTAATACCAATTGGGACTTCCGTTTCAATCCACTTCCACCAGATTATCAGTACGATAAATAAAAGATTGTAAATTGGGCAGTTCCACAAATTTTAAAGCCGAAGCAGAAATGACTTTTAAAAATATTTTGCTTAAATTTTAACAATCATTTATTACTAAATCATTATATCTTCCACTATAAATAGTACAATTTTGCAATTGCGGGAGTCGATCCAAAGTATAATTAGAAAATAAACTTGGGTATAACGTTGTTGTAATATTATGCAAATTATTACAAGAAACAATAGAAAAGTCACTACAATCCAAACCGTTGATAAATAAACCACCCAATTCTACATTATTAATAGAAAAGGTTTTAAATTTAGCATAACTACCAAGTGCAAATGATGATAACAATGGTAAATTAGTCATTTGAAATCTATTACCTGTACAATTACTTCCAAGAGAAAGAGTCTCAAGTTTTGGTAAGTCCTTAAATGAATAATCAAAATTTAATGCTTCAGCTTCTTTATAATTATGTCCATCGTGCTTTATAGAGCGTAAATTTGGTAAATTTTCAATGCTAAAAGCACTAAATTCTGAAATCAAAAAGTGAATTGACTCAAGGTTTTGTAAATTTTTGATGACTACAAATTTAGGCTCAATAATTACAGATTTTAATAAATTATAACCGTCAAGTACAATTGGTCTGTGTTTACCGCGCAAATAAAAATATTCTAAAGTGCTGAAATCATTCATGATAAAATCATCAATACCAGAACAACTAAATGAAAATGAATTAAGCAAAGAATTATCTCTGATTTCCATAAGCTTGATAAAGCGTATGTAATCAGTAGAATATATCTTTTAGTTTTGAGTTATTAATAACTCTCAATGAAAATTCAAAATTTCCTCCGGTAGAAGAAAATGGATTATTTATTCCTAGAGATACCAATTCTGGATTTTCAACTATTTCTAGTTCATAACAACTAATGTTTTTAAAGTCGGCTGTCCCACTTAGACAATTCTTTACAGTAATTTTATTTTTCACTTCAAGATAATTTGAATAACTAGGTGAAATGATTGGTTTTGAATTCACTTTTTCAAATAACACTCTTGAACTTGTACCTATCCAAATGACAGATATGATGGGCAATTCTTTTAATATTATCGTTGAATCTGATTCAATGAATAAAGTAACACTATTAAGTTTTTTAAAATCTGTAATATTCAAGCTCCCAATTTTTCCACCTGGATTAATATAAATATATATTGATTTTAAATCTTTAGATTCACTAAAATTAATTTTATCTAAATAGAATGAACCTGTAGTTCCGCTTGAACCGACACTGAGAGAAAAACTGTTTAAAGGGTTATTATTAAAATTCAAGCCTGTCAGTTTGTTTGCTCCTATTAAGTCAAATTTATCAAATTGATTATTCGAAATATCTATACTTTTGCCTGAGAATGTAATTTTCTCTGATGATTTTAGTAAATTATTCGAATAATCCACATGTTGAATTAAATCAAAACTGCTAAATTTGATATTTACAATTCGATTATTATTACAATTAAAATAACTATTCTCAATTGAAGAAGGAATTCTATTTGAGATTAGCGTATCTAAAGAATTATAAGAAACATCAATTGAGTCAATAGCATACATAGGTGTATTAAATTCAGTACTCAATATTAACTTGTTAAGTTTTGCATTGTTATTAATTTGTAGTTTTTTTATTCTTGTCTTAAATAATAAATTACAAGATTTCAACTTTTGCATTGCCTGAATATTAACAATTGAATCTTTATTTACTGAAAAGTGAAATACCTCTAGTTGTGAATTGGCAGTCAAATCTGGAAAATCTATTACATAATTTCGTAGAAAATTAAAGTATTTCAAATTTTTGAAATATTTCAATTCATTGACATTGATTATTTTAGTGTCATAGAGCTTCAAAGAAATAACTTTTTCAGCTTCTTCAATAGGAAATTTCTTTATCGTTATTTATGTCTGCATCAGATTCAAATGTCTCCATCTAAATTAAAATCTACAACAAAACCATTTACTAAACTTTTTTGAATGTGGTGTCCCCTGAAGACAATATTTTGAGAATATGCAACTCCTGTAAGTGTAAAAGAAAGCAAAATTAGGCTTATGAATTTCATTTTTAATAGTTAAATTATTAAACAACATAGTTATTTTGACACGCCCCTTAATGGATACAACGCCCACCTGTGCAGTGCAATTTGTAAAATTAGGGTGAATATAGACTTATTTAGCCAAACATACTGCATCAAATCTCAAATTTATAAAATATTTAAATTCAACTGCAAGCCATGCGAGATGGAAATCTGGGAGAAAGATGCCGAATTGGAATTCATAGACGAGGATGTACAAATGGGGTACGTAAAAAATTAAGTTATATGGTTACAATTATAATGTGTATTGGATTTTCGATTTTTATGCTTATAACTTCCTATTTGGTATTTCTTAAAAACCTGTACACATCTGATAAATAGTTATTACCTTTGCCTTTATTTAAATAAGTAAGGAATCGTTTCCTGCAAAAGCGACTTAAAAACTTATACATGAAGGCTTTATACAACAAAGTAGACAAAAATGTCTTAAAGGCTCGGCTTATTGCTGACAAAACACCCAGGCTTACTCTTTCTTTTTATCATTATTATCATTTGCGTAACCCACAATTTTTCAGGGATCATTTTTACATGATGCTTGCCGAAATCGGAGTTTTGGGTCGTATTTATGTTTCTTATGAAGGAGTGAATGCTCAGGTTTCGATACCTGAAGCTGGCATCGAAGATTTTAAAACTGCGCTACAAAACATTACTTTCCTACAAAATATCAGGCTGAATTTTGCGATAGAAGATGATGGTAAATCATTTTTTAAATTGCTTATCAAAGTTCGGGATAAAATTGTTGCAGATGGTCTTGATGATGCTTCATTTGACGTCACAAATAAAGGCATCCACCTTAATGCTGAAGCATTTAATACGCTGGCAGATGACCCGGATACCATCATTGTAGACATGAGAAATCATTACGAAAGTGAAGTGGGCTTTTTCAAAAATGCCATTCTTCCTGATGTGGAAACCTTCAGAGAAGCATTGCCTGTGGTGGAAAAAATGCTTAGTGGCAAAAAAGATAAGCACATCATTATGTATTGTACCGGTGGCATCAGGTGTGAAAAAGCGAGTGCCTATTATAAACATAAAGGTTTTAAACATGTCTATCAGGTCGAAGGCGGAATTATAGAATATGCCAGAAAAGCAGCAGAACTGGGCATCGAAAATAAATTTGTTGGTAAAAATTTTGTGTTTGACGAGCGCCTTGGCGAAAGAATTTCACAGGATATTGTCTCAAGATGTCATCAATGCGGCAACCCTTCTGACCATCATGTCAATTGTGCCAATGATGCCTGCCACATTCTTTTTATACAATGCGAATCCTGTGGTGTGTTGCATGAACATACCTGTTCAGAAAAATGTCAATCGTTTAATAAATTGCCGGAAGCAGAAAAAGCAGAACTCAGAAATACGGTCGAATTTAATGGTACAAAATTTGGAAAAGGAAGGTATAAAGCACATAAAAAAGATGACATGCTTAATATAGTTTAATTTTGCTTCATCACTCACATTCATCTTTAATTTTAACTAATGGCAGAAAGCCCGGATACAGGATCAGAATCAGAACAATTTAGAAAGTATACCCGCATACTTCGCAATAGCGCTTATATCTTAATCGGCCTGATATGTCTGATATTTTTGGCAGTTAGTTTTTCGGATTTGCCTAGTTTTGAAGATCTTGAAAATCCAAAATATGATCTGGCAACCGTCATTTATGATGTAAAAGGAGTGCCATTCGGGAGATATTATGTAGAAGATCGTGTGGCTGTTGATTTCAAACAATTGTCACCAAATATAAAACAAGCTTTGCTGGTCACAGAAGACGACCGATTTTATAATCATTGTGGCATTGACCTTCGGGCCCTCGCAAGAGTTGGATTCAAAACCCTTATCCTCAGGCAGGAAAGTGCAGGTGGAGGCAGTACCATTACACAACAACTGGCAAAACTACTTTTTAAAAGACCAAAGATGCATAAAATGTCAGCACCAATGCGCTTTATAACGCTCATCACCGTGAAGCTGAAAGAATGGGTGACCGCCATCAAACTCGAAAAAAGTTATACCAAAGAGGAAATTATGATGATGTATCTTAATAAATTTGAATTCATAAACGGGGCTCATGGCATCGAAGCAGCTGCACAAATATATTTCAATAAAAGTCAGGATTCCTTACACGTAGACGAAGCGGCTACGCTTGTAGGTATGTTAAAAAATCCAAGCTTGTACAATCCTAAAAGATTTCCTGCAAAATGCAAAATCAGAAGAGACCTGGTCATGAATCTGATGCATCAGGAAGGACATATCGATAAAGTCGCATTGGACACTTTGACACTAAAAGAAATCGACATGACATCTTTTGACCGGAAAACACAAAGTGACGGACCTGCGCCTTATTTCAGGGCAGAGCTTACAAAATGGGTTAAAGATTTATTTGACAAACAACAAATTAAAAAAACTGATGGATCAGCATACAATATATATACAGATGGGCTTAAAATTTATACAACTATAGATCTTACGTATCAAAAATATGCTGAAGAAGCCGTTTTTGAACATATGAAATGGAATCAGCAAAGGTACTTTAAAGTGTGGAAAAACCGCGATCCCTGGACATTTGAAACAGACGATGCTCAAAAAGCTTTACGTGCAGATATTCTCGACAGTCAGACTAAGGATTCCGAAAGATATCTGGCACTACGTGAAAAAATAATGGGTACCATACTTCAACATTTGGACGAAAAATTCCCTAATGTTCCTTTTTCAGACAATGTAATCAAAACACTGATTCAGATCAGTAATAATGCAATATCCTGGAATCAGGCAAAGCAGGATGAAAAACTCGATGTCGTATATTCAGATGCTTACCATCGCATCATCAATGACGAGAAATGGGAGAAACTTAAGACAGCCTATACAACATTGCAGGAAGAGTACAAAAAAATATTTTCAACACCTGTTAAGATGAAAGTCTTTGACTATAATACAAATAAAGAAAAAGAGGTAGAAATGACTCCTTTTGATTCTGTTCGTTACCACAAGATGCATTTACAGGCCGGGTTTATGGCTCTTGAACAGTCTACGGGTCATGTAAAAGCTTGGGTAGGCGGCGTAAATCATACTTATTTTAAATATGATCACGCCACAATGAGAAGATCCTTCGGATCTACTATGAAACCTTTTGTGTATACCCAGGCAATCGCTGTTCAGGGCATTTCGCCATGTCAGGAATTTGATGATATACAATATACCATTGCCCCGGGAGATGCAGGCTTTGAGGTAGATAAAGAATGGTCTCCTGCCAATGCCACTGAGGAATTTACCGGCAATAAATACAATTTATTTCATGGTTTATTATATTCAAAAAACTCCATCACAGTACGATTGGTTAAAGAAATGGGTACAGTCAACTTAATCAGGGACTTACTGCACAACCTCGGCATTGACAAAAATCTTCGACTCGAAAACGGAAGACTGGCAGTACCCAATCTCCCATCTATTTGTCTTGGAGCAGTTGATCTGACACTTATGGAAATGACCGGTGCATACTCTGCTTTTGGAAACAATGGTACCTATGTCCAACCAATCTTTGTGTCACGTATTGAAGATAAAAATGGTAAGCTTATCTACCAGGGTATACCAAGCAGAAAATCAGCCATTAACCCACTCTACAATGCTGTTATGATCGCTATGTTAAAAAACAACGTAGGTGGTCAGTTTTCGCTTAGGATAAAATCCAAAATAGGTGGAAAAACCGGTACGACCAATGATTTTACTGATGGGTGGTTTATGGGCGTTACCCCAACCCTTGTAACAGGCGTCTGGACTGGCGGTGATGATAAATGGATTCGGTTTCTTACACTTGATGAAGGTCAGGGTTATATCATGGCAAGGCCTATTTCAGAATTGTTTTTTCAGAAACTGGAAAAAGATGAAAAAAGCGGTTACGATTGGAAAGCTGACTTCCCCAAGCCACCACTCGGATACGATGAACTCGTCAATTGCGAAAAATATAAATACATCAGGCCGTCTACTGAAAGAAAAACCCTTTTGAAAGAAAAACTCAAAAATGAAGAATTCGATAATGAATTTTAAACATAGTCTGATTAAGCACCCATACATATAGTCAGCGATTAAGACATCATGATTAAAAATATAAAAAACATAGTGTTTGATTTTGGTGGTGTTTTGCTTGATATCGACTATCAACGCACTTATGAATCCCTTTCTACTTTACTAGATATTTCTTTTGATCCAAATGATCTGCCTAATGAAGTAAATAAAGTACTGCTTGAATTTGAAACCGGACAAATAAATGCAGAGACCTTTGTATGGAATCTTCAGCGACTTGCTATACAAAATATACCTCAGGGCGTTGACGTTGTAAATGCCTGGAATGCCATGCTGATAGGTTGGAATCCCAACAAATTTGAGTTTTTACGCAACCTTAAAAAAAAATACAAGGTATATCTTCTTTCCAATACAAACGAATTACATCTGACCTGGGTATATAATGACTTAAAAAATAAACATAAAATTACTGATTTTGATACCCGGTTTTTTAACAAAACCTATTATTCACACAAGCTCGGAATGAAGAAGCCGGAAAAAAATTTTCCAATTTGTCAACGATGACGCCGAGCTCATTCCCAACGAAACGGTTTTTATTGATGATCTAAGTACCAATATCCAGGGAGCAAATAGTATAGGTTGGCATACTTACCACCACGATCCCAAAGATGATTTGATAAAAATCTTCCAAAACAAACTAAAATTGATATAAACATTTGACAAACTCAAATATTGCCTATATATTTGTAACAGATTCTTATTAACACCCTTAATTATTGGCAGGTCTTTCAGATCTGCCATTTTTTATTATGGCTTCTGAAGATTATACGCATAAAAAAAAGACCTTTTGGTCAAAGGATGAAGCTTTACTCAACATTCAGAAGTATTGTGCTTTTCAGGAAAGATGTCATCGCGAAGTGCGGTTCAAACTAATTGAACATGGTATTTATGGCGATTTACTCGAAGAAATTATTTCTAATCTGATATCCAATAATTTTCTGGATGAAGAACGTTTTGCATGTACTTTTGCAAGGGGAAAATTCCGTATGAAACAATGGGGAAGAAATAAAATAAAACAGGAACTTAAACTTCGCGATGTTTCGGCCTATTCAATAAAAGCAGCAATGAAGGAAATTGATGACAAAGAATATTTCATCACGTTGGAAACATTATTACGTAAAAAAGAAAAAACCACTATTTTCAAAAATCAATATGACAGATTTAAAAAAGCTTACCGATTTTGCCCTTGGCAAAGGTTATGAGTATGAATTGATATCAGACATTCTGAGGCAGTAAATCCTTATCAAACAACGATTTTTTAGTTTGTTTTATTTATAACCTCATAAAGTGTTATCAACGTGAATGTCTAAAAGTACTTTTTTTTTATTTTAATTTTTCCACAAAGCACCTACCCCTGCATCCCACAATACTTTGTTATAAGCCGGTATATCTGTATCAAGCATTGCTTTTGCCTGCTTCTGAAGATCATTCCACTCGGTGTTTAATTCCTTTAAACGATCTATAGACGGTTGGTTGATACTTGGAATATCACTTTCCGTTTGATTGATCAAAAACATATAGTTGGCAGTAAATTTATTAGCAAAATTTTCTACATCGTCATATGCTTTAGATTTTCTCTGTATCATCTTTTCATCCCACACTTTCATTCGTTCAGCCAATAACTGACCTTGTTTTCCTAAAGTCTTAAATGTATCTCCATTAGGTAATACAGCCAGCATCTGTCTCAGTTGCTGCTGCTTATTATACATTGTATTGACCATTCGATGCATGATATTGACTTCATTTTCCATGCCATACATCATCTCATGATATTGTTTGTAGGTTTTTTCATCCGTAGGATAAAGTGGGTTGGCAAGAATCTCAATTTTTTGTGTCATGGTCTTTTCTCCTAATTTCAACAAGATGTTATAGTAACCGGGAGGCGCTTTGTGCCCCCTAAAACTACTCTCAATATACGCTTCCGGTACGCCTGACATTGTAGCATATCTGAGGTTCCACACAAATCTGTTGAGTCCCTTATTTTTTGACAATGTGGGATCTTCCGAAGGACCTCCGTCATATTTTACAAATGTAGAATCAGGTTTGGAACTAAATGCCCTTACCAAATTTCCTTGTACATCTCTGATTTCCATAGACACTTGCTCATCGGATTTTAATTCCGGCAGATTATAATAAATTACAGTACCTGTGGCAGGATTTACACCTCTCATAGGATGTGTACCATCAAACTCGACGTTAGTACCATCCAGTTCACTTGAACCATTTACAAGTATGGTATTATCAGGTTGAAAAAGCGTAAATGTCATAGTGTCCTTTTTAAACTGCCGAATCAAAGATAGATCATCTAATATCCAAAATGAACGCCCCGAAGTAGCTGCAATAAGATTGCCATTATGTACCTTCAAATCTGTGATAGGTACAACTGGCAGGTTTAATTGAAAACCTGACCATTCTTTGCCTCCATCCCATGAAATATATAATCCGGTCTCTGTACCAGTAAAAAGCAAATCCTTTCTGACTTCATCTTCACGTACCACACGTGTAAATGCGCCTTGAGGAATGCCAAAACTGATATTTGTCCAGGATTTTCCATAATCTGAAGTTTTATATAAGCCTGGAGTATGATCATTAAATTTATAACGGGTAGTCGCTATGTAAGCAACGGCAGGATTATGAGGGGAAACGTCAATGGCATTTATCAAACATTCTTTTAGCCCGGCAGGCGTGACATTTTGCCAGTTAAGTCCGCCATCTCTGGTTATGTGCACCAAGCCATCATCGCTGCCTGTCCAGATAACACCTTTTTCCGAGGGAGACTCCATGACATAACTAATCGTTCCATAATTCTCAGCGCCTACTGCTTCATTGGTGTAGGGGCCACCACCCTTTCCTTGTTTTTCTTTTTCATTACGGGTCAGGTCAGGCGACATTTCGGACCAGCTTTTTCCCATATCCGTTGTTCGCAATAAATATTGGGCTCCGTGATAATAAGTATTTGGTGTATGTTTTGACCAGATGATGGGCGCATTCCAGTTAAATCTATATTTCATATCTTTGGTCTCTCTGGCAAGATACTGGATGGGAGCTGCCATAATATTGGTCCCTGCTTTTGCTTTGGTATCAAGCACTTCAATTGTTCCCAGGTAACTTCCGCCCATAACATATCTCGCATCATCAGGATTAAAAGCAAGAAAAGCACTTTCGCCACCTGCAGAATATGTCCAGCTTTCTTTCCCAATACCCGAACTACCAAGTTCGCGGCTGGAAATGACCACAGAAGAATTGTCCTGTTGACCACCATATATTCGATATGGAAAGGCATTATCTACATTTATTCTGTAGAATTGTGCCGTCGGCATGTTGTTTTGTGTAGACCACGTTTTTCCATAATTTACACTAATACTGGAACCTCCGTCATCTGAAAGTATCATATTTTTAGGGTTGTTGGGATTGATCCATAAATTGTGATAATCTCCATGTTGTCCTTGTATTTCCTGCCATGTTTTGCCACCGTCAATAGACCTCAATGCCGGAGCACTCAGGACGTAAATGACATTTTCATTTTGAGGATCTGTAAACAACTCTATGTAATACCATGCCCTTTGGATCAATCTATGATCATTGGTCACATGAGTCCAATTTTTACCTGCATTATTAGAAACAAACAGACCGCCCAGGTCTTTTTCAGAGTCACTTTCAATAAGCGCATATACTTTATCAGAATTTGAGCGGCATACAGAAATAGCCATCTTACCCAATTCTTTGGGCAAGCCCGTATGTATTTTTTCCCATGTTGCCCCACCATCTGATGATTTATATAAGCCGCTGCCGGCACCACCGCTAATGACTTTCCAGGGAAGGCGACCATGTTCCCACATGGCTCCATACAAAACCTGTGGATTGTTCATATCCATCGACAACTCAGCACAACCCGTTTTTTCATCCACAAACAGCACCTTAGTCCAAGAAGTACCTCCATCCACAGATTTATAGATACCCCTTTCAGCTGAGGGTCCATACAAAGCCCCTTGTGCGGCCACAAAAACAATGTTTGGGTCTCTGGGATGAATAACGATACGCGAAATGTGTTGTGTTAAATCCAGACCCATTTTTTTCCATGTTTTTCCGGCATCAAATGATTTATATACGCCGTCACCGTGGTGTGTCATGACGCCACGTACTGCATGTTCGCCCATGCCGACAAAAACAATATTCGGTTCGCTTTCAGATACCGCAATAGCGCCAACTGAACCGGTTTTGAAGTAGCCGTGAGATATATTGGTCCAGGTATTACCTACATCATCCGTTTTCCAGACGCCACCACCGGTATTTCCCATATAATAGGTATTCATATCCCCCACGACACCGGATGCCGCCACTGATCTGCCACCCCTGAATGGGCCGATACTTCGCCATTTTACAGGCTGAAACCAGGTATTCCAATCCGGGGCTTGCATGTTTTGAATTTGCGTAGACTTCGTAGGTGATTTATTGTCTTTTTGAGCATTTACTGCAACAAACAAACACATTATAATGGCTAATAAGTTGACTTTAAGCATCATTGGATTGGTTAGAAGAATAGTTATAATAAAACAATGCCACAAACATAGACATTTAGAGGCAATTCGTAAAGTGAAGTTTTATTAAAACTTGTTGCAGGAAGGGATGTTTAGATAATAGTATTTATGGCACAAGTTGCATTTATCTGGCCAGTAACGGACTGAAACTTGCGCTGGCAAAGGGTGATTTTCTTTATTATCGTTCTCTTTCGATTAATAAGAAGTTTGTTTAAGAATATGAGCCTCAGTAGGTTTAGCCCAAAAAGTTTGATATTTCACCCAGTGGTCTGTTCCCTTTGCTTCACCATACTCTTTATTCAATAAAGTCGGTATGTCATAATCTCCGTTAGTCACAACCGGGTCCATTATCCATACATAAGTCCATGTTTTATCTTCATTTTGATGTGCAGGTTCCAACCAACGAGTCGAATTAAGTTGCAATTTGTTCATCGGATTTTTAGAATTCTGCAGTGCAGGATAAAATATCTCCTTTATCCACTTCTCAAATTCAGACTTCGAGTCGTTTTTTATATATGAGACAATGATCCAAACTTCTTCTCCAATTTTGGCACGCATCTGCTCCTTTGATGGTGAGATGGATTCCGATTTTGAATTTTTTGTTTCTTGTCCACAAGAAAAGAGAAAAATAGTAATAATAAGAACAAAAACTGATGTAAATTTCATGATTGATTGATTTAAAATTATTTATGATTTTTTTTAGTTTATCGAACTTGTCTATTTTATTAACAAAAATATATTTTCCTTTCGATTTTTCATAATTTTTTAATGCTTACTTTTAACATACCCAGATTGTTGAAGTTTGCAACTGCAATGCTTTACATCTGGAATTTTCAATTCCTCTACTACCTACTTCTGAAAAAATGATAATATCTTCGATCTTTAAATTTAATTTTTAAAAACACATTTGGTTTTATTGATAGTTTATGATGAATTTCAAACCTGTCCGGCTCTTTAGACGGATTCGTAAAATATAGGATCGCAGTTGCATTTATCAGGCCTGATAACGGCCTGAAACTGCGACCATCGGGGGACTTGTGTTTAGTTAATAGTAGTTATGGCACAAGTTGCAAACTTGCGCCAGCAGGAGCTTGAAGCGTATTTGAACTTTTTTATACATGCAAGCGTTATTCATGTATTATTCATGCAAAATACATTTATTTTGCCTACACTCCAGATTCGTGAGATGCCACAATCAATTTATGAAGACCTTGTCCTGTCAGCAAAAAAATCACGACGGAAGCTTGACACAGGAAGCGATAGTTTTGATAGAAAAGGGATTGGAGATTAATGACAACAAACTCAATAAAATAGAGTTGATGGAAAAAATAAGAACAATGCCAAAGTCAACTTTCAGGACAAAACAACAAATTGTCGATGCAATACGAAGTGATCGAGATCGTTGACAATAGTAATAGATACTAATATTATTGCCAATCACTTGCTCATTTGGGATGATCAATTTTATGCGATATTTGAGCAAAACGAATGGATATCGCCATCATTTTTGAAATCAGAATTTTGTCAAGTGTTGTGGAAGCAAAGAGAAGAATTCTCACTACACCAATTGATTTTGTGTTGGAATAGTGGCATAAATTTAATAGATCATTTTTATACCGAGCCATTTTATATTGAGTCCGCTTTAGAGATGGCAATCAAAAATAATCATGCTTACTATGATTGCGCATTTTTCGCATTAGCAACACTTACAAATAGCCCGATAATGACAGCCGACAAAAAAATGAAAGTGCTGGCTAAGAAATTGAACATCCAAATCATATAAGGATTAAATGAAGTATCTTTTCGAAGATGTTACAAGTTCAAGAAAAAAAACCGACCACTCAAGCTCTCCCATGCTGGAGCAAGCTTCAGTCCGATGCTGACCTGATAAAAATCTTGCACCTCCAAGGGAATCATTCCGATAATTAACATAATCATTACAACTTAATGCTGATGATCAATGCAAAACAACCACTTTAGATGACCATGCCGGCAACGTATTTAGTTTAAGTAAATATATACCATTTCCCAAATTATTTATATCAATTTGTTTTTTAGACCTATCATTAATTAAAAGCGTTTCCTGGACCAATTGGCCTTGCACGTTATAAAAAAGTATCTTGCTTCCTTCCTGAAGTAAGGTTGAAGACTCCAATTCAACATAAGAATTTGTCACGGTAGGAAAAACCTTAATCCCAAAGTTGTTAAAATCAGTATCAGAAGCATTCACTGTTCCATTTGAATACAATAGAACGCCATCGGGTAAATATTCTAAAGTAAAATTAGAAGGCATTTCAACATTTGTAAACTTCCCTGTAAAACTACCGCTTGTCTGGATTATCTTCATACTACCATTGATCACTGTGCCATCCGGCACTATGATTTTCAATAAATCTCCTGCCTTCATATTTCCGTTTACGATCAATTCATCAAACATTCCAACATCTTTTCCTAAAACTTCTATTTCTACAATTTTAAGAGACTCCGCGTCATCTTCTATTACTAATCTACCAGGCGAACAACCTGGAGACACAGTACCTTCATTGGTAAATCCTGCGTTAAATGTGTAGGAGCCTTGTCCTGCAAATGTGCCGGAAGCGTTATTTATAAAAGGAACATTAAAGATAAGTTTTATAGGTTGATCACCACATATAGAAAATTTACCTTCATTGGTAAATGAAGTAAAGCCATCAATAATGACATCTTCGCCAGAATCAATGTTCCAACTACCGGCATTTTTAAAAAATCCTGTATTTATTTCTATGATTCCACCACTTAAAGTTATACTTCCGAGATTAGTAAATGGAGATGAAATGATAGGGCGTTTCACGTTTTCACGGATAGAAACAACTGCAGTTTCATTGATACGAATTGGAACATCCATAGTCCCACCATACCAATTAAATAAATTTTTGATTCTGATATTTCCACTTCCCTCAATATCGGTGTCTTCGATCTCAAATGGTTTTGAAGGCTCAAACAACGTATTGAGTCGAATCTCAGCATTTTTGAATGAATAGGTAAAAGCAGGATTTAAGGTAATGTTTGTCACCAACATCCCACCATTGACACTTATTTGACTTATGTTTTCAAGTATAGTCCCTGATTTAAAATTTGTTTTCCCATAAATAGTTTCCAATTCATTTAAGTTTTTAGTTACAGAACCAGTATTAAATGTGTGTTCTGTGTAACTATATTCCAACGATAATTTACTACCTGGCTGGCCAATAATTATTCCTTTTGTATCAGTTCACCTGAAATTGCAAGCGTGTCATTGATACCCATATTTATTGTTCCTACATTTTCTAACCTGATCGAAAATTGGGCCTTTTTTGTATTATAATTGAGTATACCTAAATTTTTAAACAGGGATATTTCAGAATTATTACTATATCCGTACAATGCAAGAGCATCACCCTCAGTGTTTATGGTTCCAATATTTGTTAACCCGGGTATGCCTATGGAAAATCCTCCAAACTCACGAAAATTGATAATACCATCATTGACTAAATCAGAAATACCCAGATTTTTTACATCTGCTATAGTAGTCGAACTAAATCTGACCTTTGTTGATCCGCCGAAATATCCTGAGCCTATCACAAAATTGGGCGTATTAAATTGTATGGTCACATCTCCATCAATAGATCCTCCCTCCAGGTTGAAATTTCCAACAAAAGTTTGGTTTATATTGGTCTGTATATTTGCGCTCAATACATAGGTGGCTGCATGAGGTAAAGCAACGTCTAACAAAATAGATCCTCTTCCTAAGTTAAAATTACCTATATTGGATAAATCGGCCCCTTGACTTATTTTTAAAATTGTTGGGTCCATTGTTTTAAGTGAAGAAACATTGACTAAAGAACCAGAATTAAACTCATTTCCTGTGCCAGAAGTAAACCCTGATAATTCTAATGATGAGCCCACGGGTGCTATAATTGATCCTGAATGATTGATTCCACCTAATTTTAGTTTAGTAGGGCCATTAAGATTTATGAAACCTGAGTTAATCAAATTTACATTCAAATTTATACTATTTATAGTAGGAGATATATTGATAACACCAGAATTTATAAATTCATATCCTGAAAAAAACCCACCGTATGAGAAGGTTTGGTCAAGGGCATCTATATTAAAGGTACCTTCATTGTCAAATCCTCCCGAACCTACACTTAACTGCCCATTTTTCCAATTAACGATCCCTTTATTACTCAGCGTATGCAAATCCATAGCATAAACAGGACTATCTAGGTTTAAGGTCCCGGTTGTGTTTACTACAACATTAGCTCTAATCGCACCTTCTTTTTGGGTCAAGGTGCCATTGACGGTGACAGTATATGCACTGAAGCCATTTGATTTCAGTATCAAACTCCCATTAACCACCAGATCAGTATAAAAAACAATTTGGCTGGAATCTTCATTGACAAAATCATTGGTCATTAATCCAGTGGCATTTGGTCCTATGACCAGCTTCATTTGCCAAAATAATGGAAATTTTGTATCCAGTCGTTCGGTAACGGTCATTACTCCAGGGCCGAAAATATACCCTAGTTTAGTTATGGTTAATGATTTGACAGTGATATCCCCTGAAGTAGATACGAAGGTAGATTGAGGGCAATTGATGAGTACGTCATCACCAATTCCGGGAACACCATTAGGTTGCCAGGATGAAGGATCTGACCAATTTACGTTAGAGTTTGCTACACAATTGCACGTGTAGCTTGCTGCAAAAGAAAAGTGATGCATACTTAAAACAAAAAATAACACTTTTAATGTGTACCAAATCTTTCTGACCAATAATTTTTTCATGACATATAAATTTAAACAAATTCATTTTAAGGAGTGTAAAAAACTTTCAAATAGTTGCTTTACATCCTTTTATTAGCCTTTATATTTTTAACCTTGCGAAGGTCTTTGGCCATCGATCTATGTCACAAATATGGTTTTACATTGGCAGAGACTATTACGGCATTAAAAGAATTATTGATATAGAGAGATAAGAAAGACTAAGGAGTCTTAACCGTGATGTGTTTAGAATACACGATCATCTAAATATTAATATTTCGATATATATAATTAAAAAATATATAAAAAAAATCAAATATAATGTACAAGTGATTATTGATATTATATAATTTTGTGAGAAATATAACTGTAGAAATTATGAAAGAATTATTTGTTTTTTTATGTTTTTGGTTGTCTCCTATTATTGGATTTTGTCAAATACCCGTTCTTGTAAAAGACCATAATGTTGGAGCTGGTGATTGCGGAAATATCTCACTTCACGAAACTCGGCAAATAGGGGATGTTATTTACTATATAACAGAATACGGCGGCAGATCTTATCTTAATTGTCTTGACAAAGACGGAGTACGTGTACTTGATACTTTGTGCATAAGTAATTGTGGTTTCAATTTTATTCCGAAGACATTTGTATTTCAGGATCGACTCTACTATCAAAGAAAAGTTGATGATTTAAATTTTACTTTGAAGAGTGTTCAAACCACTCAAAGTAGTATAAAAGAAGTCATGAGATTCAATGCCTCCATAAGGAAATTGTATGTTGATGGGAATAATACATTTTATTTGTTTACCGCAAATTGGTCTAATGGTAAAGATGAATATTTCTCATTTAATGTTCAAAATCAATCACTCACAAAAATATTTAGTGGATTGACTAGTGATCCACAAGACTATTTTGAATTAGACAATCAACTCAATTATGCTTATAAATCTGTTGATTCGTTGGTTCTATATAAGTTGACTCCAACAGGCATTCAAATCAATAAAAAAATCAAAACACCAGCTGGCCTGGAATATAGCGATATGGAGATTCAAAATAATGATATTATCTTTTCATGCCAAAATCAAGCATCACAAAAGGCGTACTTATATAGATGGGATATAGGGAATAACACAATCAAAAAAGAACTTGAACACATGGTGATTGTACCATTAAGCAGACCCTACTTTAAAAAATTATCGGCTGATAGTTTGGTATATCACATCAATACAATAGGACATCTATTGATCCATAATAAGCCATTACTAGTTGATACTTTGACTCGATTTGCCCATGAGAATTTTGAGGGTTCTGAGCAGGAATGTTTTGATCAGAATGGGAATGATTTATTTTATCTGTCTATAGAAAAAACCGGGGAAATTAGCTGGACTGAACGTTTAATCTCATATGATTTAACTTCAAATACGTATAAGGAAAACTTAGTAGAATATACAAATTTTTCATCGCTCATTAAACATAATAATAATTTGTTTTTTGCGGGTAATATATCTACAGGTGGCCTGGCAACCTTATATAGGTATAACTACAAAGACAAAGAACTCAAAACTATTTTTCATTTTGATAAAACATTTAGCTCAAAAGGAATTAGGCCCTTAGGTTTGATAGGAACTAAGTTATATTTTATAACTAAACTAGATCAAGCAATAGGTCAAGAGTTATACAGCATAGTGTCCGGCATTAATACCGGCATTGACGAAACTACAACAAATACCATTAATTTATCAAATGTGCGCCTTGTCCAAAGAAATGGGCAATATATGATTTTAGATTATTCTACTTCTGACACTTATTTAATAAAAGTACGGCTATTGTCAATGGAAGGGAAAGAAATAGTCCAACTCAATACAGATGTGAATGAATTCTTTGAACTTAATATCGACACAAAAGGAATATATTTACTACAAGTAACAAACCAAAAAAGTCAGCTGATTAAAACCTTCAAGATACAAAATTAAATTACTCTTGATGCTAAAAATTCAAGAGGCGAAACTGGCAGCATTTTATTATTTATTTAGATATTAATTTGGTGGTATTAAACAATTCGGCAAAGGCTGGTAAACACTTTGGCTCTTAATATATTGCTAGGATGACTGAACGATACGAAGTATTCGAGTGAATCCGCCTTTGGCGGACTCGAAAGTGAAGGAACCAGCCAATACCTTGGCTGGCTTAGGCTGAATCGGTTCGATTCCCCTTAAGACAAAAAAAAGAACCAAAGTAACATCTTCAACTCAATTATAGTAGCTCGTAGGATGACTGAACGATACGAAGTATTCGAGTGAATCCGCCTTTGGCGGACTCGAAAGTGAAGGAACCAGCCAATACCTTGGCTGGCTTAGGCTGCATAGGGTTCGATTCCGCTTAAGACAAAAAAGCCAAAGTAACAACTTTGACTCCTTTTGTAGCTCGTAGGATGACTGAATGGTGATGCCTTAGGCAGCAAACGAGTGAAAGATTTCACTCGTTAATGAAGGAACCAGCCAATACCTTGGCTGGCTTAGGCTGCATGGGGTTCGATTCCCCTTAAGACAAAAAAAAAAGCCAAAGTAACAACTTTGACTCCTTTTTTGTAGCTCGTAGGATGACTGAATGGTGATGCCTTAGGCAGCAAACGAGTGAATCCGCCTTTCACTCGTTAATGAAGGAACCAGCCAATACCTTGGCTGGCTTAGGCTGCATGGGGTTCGATTCCCCTTAAGACAAAAAAAAAAGTCAAAGTAACATCTTCAACTCAATTATAGTAGCTCGTAGGATGACTGAATGGTGATGCCTTAGGCAGCAAACGAGTGAATCCGCCTTTGGCGGACTCGTTAATGAAGGAACCAGCCAATACCTTGGCTGGCTTAGGCTGCATGGGTTCGATTCCCATTAAGACAAAAAAAAAAGCCAAAGTAACAACTTTGACTCTTTTTGTAGCTCGTAGGATGACTGGAATGGTGATGCCTTAGTCAGCAAACGAGTGAATCCGCCTTTGGCGGACTCGTTAATGAAGGAACCAGCCAATACTTTGGCTGGCTTAGGCTGCATGGGGTTCGATTCCCTTAACTCAAAATAAAAAGAGCCAAAGTAACAACTTTGGCTCTTTCTGGTAGCTCGTAGGATGACTGAACGATACGAAGTATTCGGGTGAAAGATTTCACTAGGAAGGAACCAGCCAATACCTTGGCTGGCTTAGGCTGCATGGGGTTCGATTCCCCTTAAGACAAAAAAAGAGCCAAAGTAACAACTTTGCCTCTTTCTTGGGTAGCTCGTAGGATGACTGAACGATACGAAGTATTCGAGTGAAAGATTTCACTCGAAAGTGAAGGAACCAGCCAATACCTTGGCTGGCTTAGGCTGCATGGGGTTCGATTCCCCTTAAGACAAAAAAAAAGAGCCAAAGTAACAACTTTGCCTCTTAATTTGTAGCTCGTAGGGGAATCGAACCCCTGTTACCAGGATGAAAACCTGGCGTCCTAACCGCTGGACGAACGAGCCATTTTTCTAAAGCGATGCAAAGATATACAGATTAGCAATATTACAAAAAGCTTTTACAACTATTTTCAAAAAATAAATCTACCCATTGATCAATACAGACTTTAAGTCAGCAATATATAAAGGATCTGTGCAAATAGTATCTTCATAATCAATGAGATAGGAAACATAAAGGCATATCCAATCGCTGGAACCCTATTTCTGGTAATGTCAGTAGCAAAATCAAGGATGGCCGGTTGATTGGAAATGAAGCCCAAAAGCAAAGAGTAAGGTATCTTTATAAACTTATAACCCACCCAAAGACTCAATAAAGCCGAAACAATACTTAAAAAAGTACCTGCCAAAAATATTTTCATCCAGGCACCATCACTGAAACTATCAAGCAAAGTATTGCCCGACCTGATGCCTATCACGGCCAATAACAAGGTAAGACCCAATTGATTGAGTGTAATATTGGAACCGTAAGGCAAAGTCCAGACTATAGGTCCTGTCCTTCTTAAAGTGCCCAAAAGCAAACCTATTACCAAAGGTCCACCCGCAAAACCCAATTTGAATACAAGGCCTCCCGGAAGTTTGAATTCAATCATTCCCAATATCAAACCAAGGGCAATACCCAATCCAAAAGAAAATATGTCAATCTTACTGGAAGCATAATAGCTGTCACCAAATAATTTTTGTATTTCTTTAATGTCTTTCCGTTTAGCGACAAATCTGATCCTGTCACCCATTTCGAGAATGGTATCGCCTTTTGCAAGCATCTCAACATCACCACGCCTGATCCGGGTAATGATGGCGCTGAATTTTTCCTGAAGATTGAGTGCTGACAACTCTTTGCCTACTACATCCGGGTTGGAGACAAAGATACGGACGACGTCATATTCTTTCCGGTCATTTGACAAACTATAATCAGCCTCTTTGCCTAAGATATTTTGCACTTCGTCCAGATCTTCCTGAGTGCCTACCAATATGATCTTGTCGCCTACCCTCAAACTGGTATCCCAAGTGGATAAAATAGTACCATGCAATTGACTATCTACACGGCCAAATACAATATTCCAGTTATGCGTTTTGATGATGTCACGCAATGGTTTATTAGCCATTTCAGCATTAGTGATTTCAATGGTTCTGTGCGTTAAATCTTCATCCAGAGGATAATCTTTTCGCAATATTTCCTTCTCTGCCTTGTAATCTATTTTCAAAAAACGCTCCATTATTTTGATCGCTATCATAACACCAAGCACACCCATAGGATATGAAAAAGTATAACCAACGACCAGATGATTGATACTTAATGGATCTCTGTTACCTTGTAAATTTATCATATCAATGACTGCTGCAAGCGCAGTAGTATTTGTCGAACTACCGGAATACATACCAATGATGGTTTCCTTATCAAAATTCATGGTTGCAAATATCGCAACAGTAACTATTGCTGAAAGCGTCAACATTAACATTACAAAACTGATATCACGCCAGCCATTTTTTTTAAAAGATTGAAAAAAAGCAGGTCCGGAACGTAAGCCAATAGAATATACAAAAAAAACAATGCCGATCTGAAAAATGATCTCGGGTACACTAAATGCAGGATCCATGGCACCAAATGCCAAGCCCACAAATAACACCGCTGCAGTGCCAAGTCCTGTACCCTTAATTTTAATATTGCCGACCAGGTAGCCTATTGCCGCTACAATAAAAAGCAATAACAATGGATTTTCTTTTAAAAATATGTTCATGACTCTTTAACTTATTAACGATGATCTTTGTGTCTGTCACAACCAGACTTCGACTGCGCCACCATTGTTTTTTGAAAAGGTGAAACGAATTTGCGGTATGTTTTTTAAAAGATGTTCAATCTCTGATTTGAGTACGCCCTGACCTATGCCGTGGATGATTGTCACCACCGGGTAATTTTTTTCCATCGCTTCCTGCAAAAATTCATTACACTTTTGACGTTCAAAATCCAGGATTCTTGATGGCAATTCATTTTCCATATGTGGGGCCAATTTTTCTATGTGAAGATCGATGGTGTTGAATACCGTAACGACAAGTTTTTTTGATGCTACTGCAGGCTTTTCTTCTTCCATCATTTTATGTATATCAGGGAAATGCTCTTTTTCAGGAATTAATTCCAGATCTCCTTCCATAACCAAAAACACTTTGCCGTCAATCAAAATGCGCGCCTTTCCTGAACTGTTGACCCCTTGAAACCGACCTGACACCTTTGTGTGTTTTATAAAAACTTCATCGCCAATCCATAAATCCTTTATATCCATGTCACTAAAATCTTATTTTGAATTGTGTCTTTATCTCTGTTCGGGTATTGCCGGCGATAAAATCATTCCCCGAACCAATACCATTCACGTTTTGAAGATAAGTGCGACCAACCCTAAATTCCCATGTGTAATTACGGCCTATTCTGCATTTGGTGGTGATGTAAAATCGCGAACCTCTGTTTTGGAAAAATGGGATATAAAATTCGTATTGCATATCATTTTCATATGCATAAATCCGCGCATTAAAATCGTTGATATCAAAAACGGCATATCTTGCCGTAAACGAAAAAGGCTTGGCAATCGGTTTATACATGATATCCTGATACAATAAATACCCATTGGATACAACACCTGCTTTCTGAAAATAAGACAGCTCGGCCCTTTGTCTGATTTCCCATTCTTTGGTGACTTTTACACTCAGGTGGGCTCTTAAACGTTGCAATATTTGTTGTTCAGGATAATCTATAATTTGTTCATTACTGGTATTGCCCAGCTTTTGCTCGTATCGGTATTGCACATAAAAATCCAATTTTCTTTTTTGGGTATAGGCTATTTTAAACAAAAACTCCTTTCCATCTGTAGGCCCGTCGCGACGATAACTTATCCAGGGATTTTCCCAGAGATCGGCATATGTACTCACAATTATATTTTTAAATGGTCGTATCTCCATACCAAGATACAAACCTTTTTCATTGACGGGATTGCTTGATTCAGCAAATGCATTTGCATTAAGTGCCTGATATTCGGCATCATAATTTCTATACATTAATGACAAATCAATCTTTCTGTCAAGGCCCATTAATAAGCCGTGCAATTGAGCAGTACCACCATTGTCACTGGCAGCTACTTCACCAAAAAATGTAAGATTTCTATATCTCCAACTATAATCAAAACTGGTATTCAACAATTTATCCCCATTAAACTGATACTTTTTATACAATTGTTCATCACGAATCAAGGGGGCATCAAATGTTGTATACATGGCATTGGCAGCAATTTTGAAATCTCTTATTTTATACTGCAATTTACCCCCAACATTTGTCTGATGAATCGAATTTTTATTACTTATCTCAGAAGGCGTCCTGTGAAATCCATCAAATCTGATGGAACCAAATGAGTCAAAATCAGTATTTTCCGAGGTATCCCTGTCTACTGTGGCATCAATTGGTCTGTAAGAAGCAAAGCTGGCCAATTCTATGTTTTTGTTCAGATTTAAAATAATGCCACCGCCTCTGAAATAATTTACTTCGTTTACAGAACTATAAGGTCGGATGGTACGACCTGATTTTTTAACATTAAGTACAAAAGATGATTTGCCTGTTCCAAAATCATTATGCAGTATTAATCCTTGTCCCAGGCTTACTGAAAAATCACCGAGTGAAACTGCACTTATGGTTTTATTGATATTTTGGGCATAAAAAAAAGGAATTAAAATCAAAACCGTATTTGCTGGCTCCGGAAAATAACTGCTCTCCGGGATCTTTTTCTAATGTAAAACCTGCTTTAAATAATTGTCCGAATTCGTATCTGTATCGAACATAAAGGTGATTTGGATCACCCAAATATGGAGCTTGTCCGTTTCCATCTTTCTGAAAACCTTTGCGATCTTCTAGCACCCTTTTACCTTTAATAAACAATGTCGATGTACCATTCTTAAGTGCATCCTTAAAATCGAGATTAAAATCGGATGCCGCTATTTCGCATTTTAAAAATGGCGTAACATTTTTTATTGTTGCTAAATCCCATGAGGGTATTGCCTGCAACTCATAAATACTTAAAAAATTGCCGAACTGAATGCGATAAGTCATAAAATTGGCAATTTGAATTTCGTTTAATAGATACATATCCCGAAATTCCTGCTCGGTAGCGGAATTAATATTAACAGGTTTTTCAAAGTAGTAATTCAGGTTTTCAAGGATAGTATTATAATCAAAATTTTCTGCGTCGGTAGATTCTAAAAAATCTTCAATAATATTAGAAATAAGGTTATTACTCTGAGATTCTTCCTGCGCAAAAGAAACAGACCACAAAGCCATACTAAGAATAATAAATAAACTAAACCGCATGTTAAAAGTATAAATCATAAAGATATTTACAATTTCTGAAAATCTAATTAAATATAGTAGAAGTTATCGTTTTTTACAAAAATCTGAGTCGTAGCATGATATGTAGTATTTTTTTTTGAAAAAGAATTAAAAATAAAATTTTGACTCAGAGTTAAAATTTTAGCATTAACATTATAAATAAAAAAATATATATCATAGTTCAAAATTATATTTTACCTTTTTATAAATATCAACAAATTATAACTTTCCTTCATTACTTGAATCAAAATATTAATAAAAAATTATTTCACATTTTTACATACAATTCAAGAAATCGTTTTAAATTTGTCGTGTCGCCCGATGATAATTACACTTTGTTTGGATTATTTTACAAAAATTTTATTCCTTAATTTAAATTTTACATTATGAAGTTATTCTTATCATGGGTAATTTTTGCCCTTACTTTTGTTAATTATCTTTCAGGTCAACGCAATTGTGGTGCTATGGAAGTACTTGATCGTCAAATCAAAGAAAATCCGGCTCTACTTCAAAAAATGAATGAAGTAGAAAAAGAGATTCAGGATTATATTAGAAAAAACCCTAACGGAAGTGGCGAACGGTTTGTCATAACCATTCCTACTGTGGTGCATGTTCTGTATCGCACTTCCTCAGAAAATATTTCTGATGCGCAGATTCAATCACAATTGGATGTAATGAATTTTGATTTCAGCGCTACAAATAGTGATGTTTCTCTGACTCCTGCCCTCTTCTCCGGTGTTGTGGCAAATGCTGAAGTACAGTTCTGTCTGGCAAAACAAACACCTACAGGTGGTGCAACAACAGGTATTAACAGAAAAAGTACCACCCTATCAAGTTGGGGTACAAATGATAACGTAAAAAGGGCAGCCCAAGGTGGTATTGATCCCTGGAACGCAAATAATTATTTAAATCTTTGGGTTTGTAATATAGGTGGAGGCATCTTGGGATATGCACAGTTTCCCGGTGGCAGTCTTGCAACTGATGGTGTAGTCATAGATTACAGATATTTTGGTACCATTGGCACAGCTACTGCTCCATTTAATAAAGGCAGAACAGCTACCCATGAAGTGGGACACTGGCTCAATTTAAGACATATCTGGGGCGACGCAAACTGCGGTAGTGACTTAGTTAGCGATACACCTGTACATAACACCTCAAACTTCGGTTGTCCAGCTAGCGGGCATTTATCTACCTGTACTGGTAGCCCAGTTGAAATGACCATGAATTATATGGATTATACTGATGATGCCTGTATGTACATGTTCTCTTCAGGCCAAAAGATAAGAATGAGGACAGTTTTGGAAGGTAATGGCTCGAGGGCAAGTCTTCAAAACTCTCCTGGTTGTATGGCGCCATCAGGTGGAGGAAGTTGCGCTGCTCCTGCGGGACTTTCAGTAAGCGGAATTACAACATCTGCTGCTAACTGCAGTTGGTCAGCAGTCTCAGGTGCAGTTAATTATACTTTTGAATACAAGCTTAATACATCGTCTACATGGACAGTACAGACGCTTACCGGTACTTCTGTAAGCCTGTCAGGTTTAACGGCTGGTACACTATATAATACAAGGGTAAAAACAACTTGTGGTACTACATCAAGTGCGTATTCGACTACGGTCAATTTTACAACTTTGTCAACTTCGGGTTGTACCGACAATTTCGAAAGTAATAATACTAAAAATACATCTGCTCAAATCCTTATCGGTGCTTTAAATAGTGCTAAAATATCAAGCGCATCGGATGTGGATTGGTTTAAGTTTTCAAATATTTCAACACAACGAAATGTAAAAGTTACTATGACAAATCTCCCTGCAGACTATGATATGGTTTTATACAGAACCAATAACCAGGTTGGTATATCAGAAAATGCTAACCAGCTCGATGAGCAGATTATATATAATAATAGTCAAAGTGCTGCAACATATTATGTGAAAGTATATGGATATAATGGTGTGTTCAATAATTCATTATGTTATGCCCTACAAGCCCAGATCAGTAGTTCCGGCTTCAGATCTGATGGCTCGAATGAATTAATCCAAGGAGAATTAGTTAAAAATGAATTTCTTGTTTTCCCTAATCCTGCTGGTGATGTCGTAACAATGGTCATGCCTTTTGGTCAAACAACAGAAGGTGTCTTAACAGTCATGGACGTAACCGGTAAGGTCGTAGCCACCCAAAAAATGTTTGGTGATAAATACGCTACCACATTTACTATGGATGTTTCTCAATTTGATACAGGTTTGTATTTACTTAATTTCAGAACAGAAAATGAATCTTATAGCCAGAAATTAGCTATTTCCGGCAGAAGATAATCGATCATATTTTCAAATTTTAAAAAGGTGGTGTCTATTTAATTAGATATCACCTTTTTTATGTCAAAAATTTTCATTAGAATACTTGATTTAACTTAGGCGAAAATCAGCCGAAGAAATTATTATAACTGTTTATGATAGTTTAACTTCTCAGCATTTTAATCGTCTTCATAGCCCTGTTGACAAAGCCCGACGATCCAAATTCGATTTGATCCTCAATAGCCGTAGCCAGCTCTTCCCTAAGTTCAGGTATGGTGGAACAAATATTTGCACATACAGTAATGCTAAATGCCCGAATGGCAATTGCTTTTTTCGGATCTGTAATAAACTTAAAACAAATGTCAAAAATATGTCCCTGAAATTCATCAGGTATAGCCATAAACTGCCAGGTTCTGACTGTATTCCTAATTATAGCGTCATGTAATGGTTTTTCAAGGTTATGTATCATACGGGGAAGGTACGGAATCAATAATTCAGGTTGTTTTTCTCCTATGACACCAACAGGCCATGAAGCACGCTGACAGATACGATATTCCTTATCAAAAAAACAATCCATTAATGCATCAAAATTCAAGGGATTCTGAAGTATGGAGGCTAAAATCTTTTCGCTTGCTATCCTGGAATGTTCTGAAAGCAAGATTTGTTTTATCTCCATACATCAATATTTGTTCAATATCCCTTTTTCCAGAGGTGTATTTCCTTCCTTCATCCATAATGGCATAGTTGCGCCCATCAGACAGTAATTAAAAAACTGTTCAAGCCTTATATTGAAGTCAAGGCGATTTTGCCATTTTACCGGCCAATGTGGCTCTCCGCTATAATTAAGCAACCATGCGGCTTTACCCAGTCTGCGCAGAGCCATAAAATACTCAATGCCTTGTTCCCAGGGTACAGCTCCATCTTCATCGTTGTGCATAATAAGCACTGGTGTACTTACTTTGGTCATATTGTAAATAGGGGAATTTTTGTGAAATAATTCTGTGTCATCCCACAGTGTGCTTCCAAGTCTGGATTGCGCTTTTTCGTACTGAAACATTCGGCTCATGCCGGATTCCCATCTGATGCCTCCATATGCACTGACCATATTAACTACAGGTGCACCTGCCTCTGCACATGCAAATCTCCCGGTCCTGGTAAGCAAATAAGCAATCTGATATCCACCCCAACTATGACCTTGTAGTCCCATGTGCATGCTGTCGATATAACCCTCCTTAACAAGGGCATCAACACCTGAATTAACCGCATTGTAACAATCCTCGCCAGGTTGTCCTTTCGTATAAGGAATATCAGGATTAAAAATCACATATCCAAGATTGGTATAATACGTATAATTGATGGAGGATCGGTGCGCTTCCGGTGCTCTATGGCGGTTTAGTTCGTCTGAACTTCTTTCATAAAAATTGACAATTAGCGGATACTTTTTATTTGAATCAAAACCTGGTGGAAAAAATAACATACCATGTATCTCTTTACCCTTATAGTCATTCCACTTAAATAATTTATTACTACCCCATGCATAATTAGATTGCTGGGAATTGGCATCAGATATTTTACGAAAATAAGTCAAAGAAGTATCTGCAAGTAATAAATCCGGAAAGATGTCAAAACTTTGTTTTGTGAAAATAATATACTCAGATTTATTTGCCAGTGTAACGTTTTTACTCAATGAAAAATCACCGGAAACAAGTACGTCAACCTTACCCGTTTTCATATGCAGGGAGGCATAAGATTCACCTTTTGTTTTTTCATTAAAAACATGCATCATCATAGCCGATGATGGGTCAATGTATTCAAGTTCCTGATTTAATTTCACGTATCTGTAACGAAGTTTGCTTAATCTTCCATCAGTAAGTGCAATATTGGACAAGGGATCATCAGGAGAGATTTGCCAGATATCATATTTATCATAAATGAGTATGGCCTGATCATCTTTGAGCCAACCTGCTACACCGTGATGATCAGGAAATTGGGGTACATCATTTTCTTCATCATAAAAAGCGGTTAATTTTATATCTCCAAAAACACCAAGTTTCATTCTTGAAATATCATAATATTGCCAGAGAGAATCAGGTTTATTATACCAGTAAACGTATTTCCCCATTGGGGAAAACAAAGGCGCATCAGATTGTCCCTGTGCTATTGGAATGGCTGTTTTATTCCAAAGATCATACAGAAATATATCTTTATTTACTTCACCAAGCCAGCTTACTGATTTACGATAAGGAAGGGTTCTGATTTGTAAGGCATACCTTCCGTCTCCTTTTACAGAAACGACACTTCGGTCAAATTCCTCAGTTTCCAATTGCACCATCGAAGTAGTAGCAATATCATAAATGGCTTGATAGGATATTTTTTTATCTTCCTCAATCGTTGATTCCATTTGTGTATAAAGCCTTGGTGTATCGTGGTGCCAAATCTCAACTTGTACAATTTCATCATCCAGTAGAGTCGTATCTTTTTTAAGTCCCTGAGGTGAGGTCCCAAAAAATAAGCGACTTCCCGCTTCAGAAAATGCAGGCTTTCTATGTTCACTGATTACCCAATCGGAAGGTTTAAAAGTTGATTCTTGTCCTGCTATTTTTTTGGCAATAGAATCTGTAGATGTTAATAAATATAAATCGAACGGTTTTTTCGTAGCAAAAGACTTTTCAGCCAGACCAAGAAAAGCGAATTTATTACCCTTTTTGTCAAAGGATAATTGAGCAGTTTGTTCAAATGCCTTACTAATGGTCTTAATTTTTCGACTTGCAAGATCAAACATAAAAACTTTGTATTTACCAATACTATCTCCTGTACATTGACTGAATGCAAGCAGAGGCGTTTCTTCGCATAAGGTATAATCTTTTATATGTTGCAATGTATCTTCTCCAGTTGTGAACAAATTTCTGACAATAATCGTGACGTCTTTGCACGAATAAGGTTTTTCTTTATCGACCTTAACTGAGTCTTTAGCTACTTTTTTGATCGACTTGGTATACACACAATAACCACTGAATTTGGTCGGCAGACTAAAATCTGTTACATCATCCACAACAACCGTTTTGTTTGTGAAGATATCAAAAACAGAAAGACTGTCTGCAGGCAATTTGTCTTTTGCTGTCTTTTTGCGTTTAAGTATCCTTAAACTATCGAATGATAATCCATGTGTAAAAACCACGTACCTTCCCGATCTATCCAATTCAGCTTTTACTACCCTATCGAAAATAAATGTCTTTCCATCTGCTTTTCGATAAACACATAATTTTTTGTCTCCGGTTTCTTTTTCGAGTGTATACATTATGGTTGCAGCCGAATCCGAGACATTAACATTTTTAATTTTTGCCCATTCATTATATACATTTGGGGTCATTTTAAGCAGCTGGTTAGCTTTTGCCTGGAGCTCACATCTGAATAAAAATCCAAACAAAACCATAATTATTATGAACAATGATGGATGAATATTTCTTTTTATCATATTATTGCATGTTGGTTGGCAAGTACATTTATCTTTATTTTAAAGAATGTATCTCGATACAAGCTGTAAAAGTACCAAATTTAATAAATAATGACCTATGATAAATATCGGATTGATAGCCCATGATGGTAAAAAGCCTGAGATGGTATCTTTTGTAGTAGCCAATAAAGCTTTTCTTGGTAAAACTAAAATATATGCTACCGGCACTACCGGAGGTCATATTGCCAAAGAAGGTTTTGATGTAGAGTGTCTGCTTTCAGGTCCCAAAGGAGGTGACGCTCAAATTGCCGCCTTGTTGGCTACCGGATTCATTGATGTAGTAATTTTCTTTAGAGATCCGCTCGATAAACATCCTCACGAACCGGATGTTCAAATGCTTATGAGGTTGTGTGATGTACATAATATCCCGCTTGCAACCAACCCAAAAACTGCTTTTTATATTTTAAAAGGTATCGAGGCTGAAATGTCAAAAAAAGTACCAACAAAAAAAATATAAAGTTAAAATTTAAGATATTTAAAAATATGCTTATCTAAATCAAAGCATGAGAACTGAAGACTTTAAAGCCATTGTTGAACACATACCACATGAACCCGGTGTATATCGTTTTTTAGGTGAAGATGATGTAATTTTATATGTTGGAAAAGCAAAAAGTCTTCGCAACAGGTTATCTTCTTACTTTGGGGACAAAAAAGATCATCCGTACAAGACAGTAGCCCTGACCAGAAATGCATTCAAAATAGAATTCACAGTGGTCGGTTCTGAACAAGATGCATTGTTGCTTGAAAGTACAATGATAAAAAAATATCAACCCAGGTATAATGTCATGCTTAAGGATGGTAAGTCCTACACCTACATTTGTATTAAAAACGAAAAATTTCCACGCGTATTTTTCACTCGAAAAGTAGTTAGGGACGGATCAGCATACTTCGGACCTTACACATCAAAATACAGGGTTACTATCTTACTTGAAATCATTAAGAAACTTTTTACATTGCGTACCTGCACATTACATCTGTCAAACGAAAACATTAAAAAAGGAAAATTTAAAGTATGTCTTGAATATCATATTAAAAACTGTTTAGGGCCTTGTGAAGCACTTGAATCAGAATTTGAATACAATTACAAGATTGAGCAAGTTAAAAACGTCCTGAGAGGAAATTTCAGCAACGTAAAAAAATATATTGTCGAACAGATGAAAACTTACGCTGATAATTTAGAGTTTGAAAAAGCGCAACTCATTAAGGAAAAACTTATAGCATTTGATGACTATCAGTCAAAATCAACGGTTGTCAGTACCACAATCAAAGATATCGATGTTTTTGCCATTAAAAAAGATGGACAAATTGCTTATGTAAACTATCTTAAAATCATCAATGGTGTATTGATAAATACAGATATTACAGAATTGATAATGAATCTTGATGAAGAACCGGAAGACTTGCTTGCTTTTGCCATACCTGTAATCCGTGAAAAATTCAACAGTATTGCTCCGGAAATCATTGTTCCGATCAAATTAATACTGCCCGATGATAAAATTATAGCTCAGGTACCAAAACGAGGAGACAAAAAAAAGTTGCTTGATTTGGCTGAAAAAAATATTGATTACTTTATACTCCAGAAACGGAAAGATGACGTAAGTCATAAAAAAACAGTTTCTTCATCAGAACGCATCCTGACCACACTTAAAAAAGATTTACAAATGGACGTCATGCCATTACATATTGAATGTTTTGATAATTCTAATATTCAGGGAACAAATCCGGTTTCAAGTTGTGTAGTATTCAAAAATGCAAAGCCCAGCAATAAAGATTATCGTCACTTTAAAGTAAAAACTGTAATTGGTCCTGATGATTTTGCTTCCATGGAGGAAGTGGTTTTTAGAAGGTATAAACGCCTTTTGGAGGAAAATAAGCCTTTACCGCAACTGATAATTATTGATGGTGGTAAAGGTCAATTAAGTTCAGCAGTTTCAAGCCTTGAAAAATTAGAAATTCTTGATAAAGTGACTGTCATTGGTGTAGCAAAAAGACTTGAAGAGATATTTTTTCCCGGCGATTCTTTACCCCTATATATCAATAAAAAATCAGAATCATTAAAACTAATCCAACAAGCCAGAAATGAAGCGCATAGATTTGCCATCACTTTTCACAGGGATCAACGCTCAAAAAATTTTTTAGGTACCCAACTAACGAATATACCAGGTATTGGTAAAGTTACTTCGGAGAAACTTCTAAAAAAATTCGGGTCAGTGACAAGACTAAAAGATGCTGATCAAGAAGAGATTCAACAATTGGTAGGTAAATCGAATGCAGAAAAGATTATTAATTTTTTTGACGAATAGTTAGCTAGAATAATAAGTTGATTTCATTTGTGTGGATTTATTTTCGGAATTGTTGACTTTAGGACAAAAAAAAATGGTCGCCCCCCAGCGACCATTTACAAATTATAATCCCATAAACATATCCAAAACTCATTATCAGGTTGGATCTCACCCTACCCGACTTTATTTAATTTAAAACTCAAATTCAATTAAAAAAGCATTGTGTAAATGCGAAATAACACCTTTTTGTTATTTGATAATACAATGATACGGACTAAAAAGAAGTGCAAAAAATACATTTTATCACCATTATCATATTTATTTTTTTACAATATATTATTTCAAAATATTAATATATTGTATATCAATATCTTACACTTGTTATAATTTAATAAAATGATAAATTATACTAATGTTATTGATAGATTTTATCATATAATTGGTTTAAAAAAGTGGTAAAACGTCTCCGAAATTCAACTTTTTTTTTAAAATTACTTTAAATAATGTCTGATGTCTACTTATCTCATGAAGTTTTTAAAATATATATTTCTTTCGGATTATTTATTTTCTAAAAGTTCATTTACTAAATCGACTACGCCTTTGGAAGCATTTTCTGCAATCACTTTGAGCTTCGATAATTTTTGCAACTCATAGGAAATGTTGGGTTTTGAGTCAATATAATAGATGATTGCATCGGATTTGGCATATTGAACCAGGCTGGCCGCAGGATAAACCTGCATTGATGTACCGATTATGATGACGATATCGCTATTTTCACATACGGTTATGGCTTTTTCCAACATTGGCACCATTTCGCCAAACCATACAATATGCGGTCTCAACTGATATCCGTCGGAACACAAATCTCCTTTTACTAAATCATGCGTCCATTCCAATACAAGATTAGGATTCCCCGTACTTCTTACTTTATTTAATTCTCCGTGAAGATGGATGATATCGGTGCTGCCGGCCCGTTCATGCAGGTTATCAACATTTTGGGTGATGACAACCACCTTGTATTTATCTTCCAGCTTTTTGATTGCAAAATGAGCTGCATTAGGATTAACTTCTTTAAGTTGCCTTCTGCGTTGGTTATAAAAATCGAGTACCAGTGCCTGATCTCTTTCCCATCCCTGAATCGATGCAACAGACATGACGTCATGACCTTCCCAAAGACCATCAGCATCTCTGAATGTTTTTATTCCACTTTCCGCACTGATACCTGCCCCGGTAAGTATAGCTATCTTTTGCATCTCTAAATTTTTTAGTTTACTGTAAAGTTTCACATGATTCAAAACAGATTTATGTAATTGTATTATTCCCGAGTCGCAATAATATAAACCAGATGCCATAAATCAACTGTTTGTTACATTAATGATTTAAATGCCAGGCCAAAATTATCAATCAAATCTGAAGCGATAAGGCTCTCGTGACTTTGGGTTAATAAACTTACATCTCCAGCCTTACCATGCAAATACACCCCAAGAACTGCAGCCATTTCAGCTGTATAGTGTTGAGCAAGTAACGCTGTAATGATACCAGTCAGTACATCTCCGCTTCCTCCTGTTGCCATACCCGGATTACCGGTGCTATTGATATAAGTTATTCCATCAGGTGTGCAAATCCTTGTATTTGATCCTTTTAGTACGATAATAATTTGATGCAAGATTGCTTTTTCATTTTGAAGTTTAAACAGTTGTTCACTATTTTCTGAACCACCAAACAACCTGAGAAACTCTTTGGGATGAGGCGTGATGATACTGTATTTTGGAATCAAATTCAAAAGTCTCTTGTCTTCGGCAATAATATTTAATGCATCTGCGTCAATGACCATTGGGCTATTTGTGTGTAAAAGTATTTGCTCAAGACATTGTTTTGTTTCATCCGCCATTCCCAAACCAGGACCAATGCCAATCGTCATCCTGTTTATTTCAGTAAAAGATATATTTTCTAAAAAATCAATACCTGATGCTATCACCATTGATTCGGGCACAGATTGATGGATTACTGCTACTGCACATGAGGGCACAAAAGTAGTCACCAGGCCGGCGCCCCCTCGCAAACATGCTTTTGTAGCTAATATTGCAGCACCAACATAAGATTTACTTCCTGAAACAATGGCCGCATGTCCAAAATCTCCTTTATGTTGATATTTTGTTCTTTTTAGTAAAATAGATTTTGCGAAATTTTTATCCACATAATAAAAGTTTGCTGACATATTCTGAAAAAAACTCTTGTCAAGTCCTATATCCAAAACTTCCCAAACAGAGCATAAAGGAAAATTTTCTTTGAGAAAAAAACTTAGTTTTGGTACCTGAAAAGTCAATACAAGATCAGATTTTATACATGAACCTTTTAAAATACCTTCAGAAGGAAGTCCCGAGGGCATATCAACAGAAATAACCTTTGCTACATGATGTGCATTAATATATTCAATTAGTGTTTTGAGCAAGCCATCGACAGCTTTATTTACCCCGATGCCAAGTAAAGCATCTATGACAATAGTCGATTGATTTAGTTTTGGGAATTGATCAGGATGATTTATATATGTAATAGTCACTTCCTCCCTACCTAACAGCTTGGCCAGATTAATGTCAAAGTCAAGGGAATCTGACTTGACAAAACGCAGCACAAAAACTGAAACATCATAAAATCGATCCCTCAATAGTCGTGCTATTACCAAACCATCGCCACCATTATTGCCATTACCGCAAAAAATGGTTATATTAGTTTGTTTCAATAAATTGTTTTGAACGCAGACATCTACAAATGTCTGACCAGCCCTTTCCATAAGGTCATTGGACGTTATAGCTTCATTAGTGATGGTAAATCTGTCCCATTCTTTAATTTGTGAACCAAGTAAAAGTTTCATGAGATTTTTACAATTTTACAATATTCAATTAGGTTTCCTCTTCCTCCTCCAAATACATATCTTTATAATCATCAATATCGCGACGTTCCTTTTTGGTGGGTCTGCCTTCTCCCCGATCCCGGAATTCTGACCCCGATTTACCTACAAACCACTCTTTATACTTATTCAATTCCTGTTCAGATGTCAGGTCTTCAAAACAAGGAGCAGCCAAGGTGGCAGATACACGTTTATCAAGTAAATGTAACACTCTGAATGTAAGATTAAACCCATTTTTTTTAACATCGATGATTTCCCCTTTATAAACCATGTGGGATGGTTTCAGGTTTATACCATTTGCCTTGATTTTTCCCGTTTTACATGAATCTGTTGCAAGGGATCTGGATTTAAACAACCTTACACTCCACAACCATTTATCTATCCTTACTTTTAGTAACTCAGACATCTGTATTGTCGAGAACCGGCAGTTTTGGATCCATTGCTTCCAAAGCTTTCAAAACCTCTTTAGCAATAAAATAATTTCTGTACCACCTTCTGTTAGATGGCGCTATAATCCATGGAATAGTGCTTTTATTTATAGCATATTCATAACATTTCATATATTCATCCCACATATCATTTTCTTCCCAGTCGGCTGCCTTGTGTTTCCAGTTTTTTTGAACATCATCGATTCTTTCCTGCAATTTTTCCTGTTGTCTTTCACTGGAAATGTGCATATAAAACTTTAATACTTTTGTATTATTATCAAATTCCAATGTCTTCTCAAAAGCGTTTATTGCCTCCATTCGTTTTTCTGCTCGGTCATCAGTAATCCATTTGTGCACACGTTGTATCAGTATATCCTCATAGTGAGACCGATTAAAAATCATTATATTGCCCTTACGTGGCGCTTTCTGATGAATTCTCCATAAAAAATCGTGTGCAAACTCTTCTTCAGTTGGTTTTTTGAATGCATATGCATCAATGCCTGAAGGATTGCAGTCAGCAAATACTGTCTTGATCGTTCCATCTTTACCACTGGCATCCATGCCCTGTAAAACCACCAGCAAGCTCTGTTTGCCTTCAGCGTATAGCTTATGCTGGAGTTCGCCAATCTTAACGACCATGTCAATGGTCTTGGACTCTATCTTTTTTTTATTCAGGTCATTCGGCGCATCTGTATCAATGCCAGAAAGTTTGATTGTCATATTATTTACTTGGATTTTAGTTAAATCAAATTATTGTAGATGGTAAATTAAAAAAAACTTATTTCATTTTGTTCCTTTTGACTAAATAAGACTGCAGAATAGGTACAAAACCTTCATTTATATCTGCTTCGATAAAATCAATTTTATATTGAAGACATTTCATACGCAGTGCTTCTTTATAGGCCATTACTTTTTTAACGTACATTTCCTGCACCTGATTGTGTTGCAATTTTATCTCTTCACCGGATTCCATATCCACAAATAAATATGGTCGGTTTTCATATTCAAACTCCAGTTCGTGTTTTTTATCTGTGACATGAAATAAAATAACTTCGTGTTTTGCATACTTTAAATGCTGCAGCGCTGAAAATAAATTATCATTATTTTCATCAGTATCAAACATATCACTAAAAATCATGACCAGCGACCTGCGATGTATATTATCTGCAAGCTGGTGCAAAGATTTGGCGGTTGAGGTTGATTTTTGTTTTGTTATGTCCCGAATCAAACCATCCAGGTAGGTAAGTAATAACCTGTAATGTGACGTGGATGATCTGCATTTAGTATGAATTCTAACTTCACTATCAAAAATACTAAGACCGAAGGCATCTCGCTGCTTGCGGAGTAAATTCATCATAGAAGCTGCCGCCAAGGAAGAAAATTGGAGTTTATTGAGACCTCTTCCTTCGCTTTGTTCTGGAAAATACATGGAAGACGATGCATCAATAATAATTTGACATCGAAGATTGGTTTCTTCTTCAAATTTTTTTGAAAACATTTTATCTGACCTTGCATAAACTTTCCAGTCTATATCTTTGGTTGACTCTCCCGGGTTGTACAACCTATGTTCAGCAAATTCAACAGAAAATCCATGAAAAGGGCTTTTGTGCAGCCATATGATGAATCCTTCCACCACCTGCTTTGCCAGCAACTCAATATTCTCTAGTTGCCTGACATCAAAATTGTCAAAAAAATTCATCACTTACTTTTATAAAACAAATATAAAACAAAAACTCCTAATTCAGTTAATGAATCAGGAGTTTTGATATAACGTTTCTTTATAATATTACAAATGAGCCGCAATCTTTGCCTCTAATGTTGCTTTAGTAGCCACTCCAACCTGTTTATCCACTACTTGTCCATCTTTTATGATAAGTATGGTTGGGATGCTTCTTACGCCATATTTTAATGAAATTTCCGGATTGTCATCAACGTTTACCTTTCCTATCTTTACTTTTCCTTCATATTGTGTAGATAAATCGTCAATAATTGGTCCGATCAATCTGCAAGGTCCACACCATTCTGCCCAAAAATCAACCACTGAAACGCCTCCTGACAAAGCTGTCTCCTGAAAATTGCTGTCTGTGAATACAAATGCCATTTTAAATGTTTAAAAATGTTTTCAAAATTAATTACGAGACAAATAACAGTGGGGCCAATACAAAAGTTGCAAACTCATTTATTATTCATCATAATATTTTCATAATTTAATTGAAGCTTATGATCGAACTTATACATCATTCATATAAAATAAATTTTGATCCTATGAAACTAGATGTATATTTGTCTTTGGTGTTGTATATATATTTTAGTATTAAAAAATGTTTTATTATGAAAATAGCCATTCTGGGTTGTGGAAATATGGGTCTTGCATTTGCAAGGTCTTTTATCCAATTTGATCTGGTTAAAAAAGAAAATTTGCTCCTTATTGAAAAAAATGAAGAACGCTCACAGATTTTAAAAAAAACAAAGGAAGGTGTGGTCGTAAATGTCATAACAGATGACATCAAAGAATATGACTTGATCATACTTGCTGTCAAGCCCCAGGATTTTGAAGTGCTCGCCAAGGAGATAAAAGGCAAATTGACTGACAATCAAATTGTCCTGTCGATAATGGCAGGTATTAGAATTAAAAAAATTATTGAATTAACAGATCATAAATATATTGTCAGGGCCATGCCCAATACACCGGCAATGTTGGGAATGGGTATAACCGGATTTACTGCTGTTGAAGGTATCAGCATTTCAAAACTTTTTAAAGTCGAGAATCTTATCAATGCCACCGGAAGATCTATTTATATAGAAGATGAAGATATGATAGATGCTGTGACGGCCTTGAGTGGTAGCGGACCAGCCTATTTCTATTACTTTGTGAAACATATGACAGAAGCAGGAAAAAAAATGGGTTTTGACGAAGGAACCGCTCTTCTGCTTGTGAAACAAACTATGCTGGGGGCATATCATCTTATCCATAATGCGGAGTTGAGTCTCGATGAACTAATAACTGCTGTAGCCTCAAAAGGTGGAACTACTGAAGCCGCATTAAAAGTATTTAATGAGCAGGGTCTGGATCAGGCAATCAAAAATGGCATCCTGGCAGCTGAAAGTCGGGCAAAAGAATTGTCAGAATAAAAAGCAAAGCTTATATGTCGTACCAAATCAGACTCTTAAATATGGATGACATACCTTCTGTTGCCATACTTTTTGATCAGTACCGAATATTTTATAACAAAGAAACAAATGTATCGGATGCCATAATATTTCTGACTGACAGATTTATCAATAATGAATCCGTTGTTTTTGTTGCCGTTGATTCTAACGATATAATTACTGGATTTACACAACTGTATCCATTGTTTTCATCTACCCGTATGAAACGACTATGGTTATTAAATGACCTTTTTGTACATCCGAAATACAGGAGTAAAGGAATTTCTAAATTATTGATTGATGCTGCAAAAAATTGGTGTTATAAAACTAAAGCTTGCGGCCTGATGCTTGAAACATCCAAATCAAACGAGATTGGAAACAAGCTTTATCCCGCAACAGCGTTTGAACTCGATGAAGACCACAATTATTATTATTGGGATGTGATATGAAGATCACCCAAAAAAATTGCTGTACATTGTTTATAATCCTCTCCTCTTTAGTTCTTTATCGACCATTGATAATTCCCGGCTCATCTCTCCAGTAACTGAAGAATTTTCCTGAGTCCTTCTGATAAGATATGGAACTACATCTTTGATTGGTCCATATACTACGTATTTTGCAGCGTTATATCCGGCATGAGCCAGATTAAAAGTTATATTATCACTCATGCCGTAAAGCTGACAAAAATTGATATTAGGATGATCTCTGTCAATACCTTTTTTGTTCATTTCGGATACCTGAAGCATGTTGCTATCAGCATTATGAGAAGCACAACACGATGAAATGGTTTCGTAATGTTCAACACAATATTTAACAGCTTCATTATAGTCTCTGTCAGTAGCCGCTTTATCAGGGTGAATAGGTGACGGATAGCCTTTTTCTTCAGCCCGATTACGTTCTTTTTCCATATATGCCCCTCTTACCAATTTAGCCCCAAATAATACACCTTTTTGAAGACATCGTTTATGGTCCCTTTTTAGATGATCAAGTTTATTTAAACAATATAACTGATACGTATTATAAACAGTTACTTTCTCTTTATTATACTTTTCCATCATCTGTAGCACCATTTCATCAATTGGGTCCTGGATCCAGGTCTCCTCAGCATCTACAAATATGCCAACACCCAATTCATGTGCCCTTTCACAAATTTCATCTACGCGCTCTACCAGGTGTTGATATTTCCGTTTTCCCCTTCCGCAAGAATTTTGTTATAATGGAGTTTTTCAAGAATTTCATTATCAACAAGACCAGTGATTTTTGTGCTCACTACCGGTGTCGAATTATTTGATGCCGCCATCTCAATGGCTCGCATAGTTTCCTGCATGACAGCATCCAGATCATCTTCATCAGTTTTACCTTCAGCCCCGTAATCAAGGATGGTCAATGTGTCATAATCATAAAGTTTATCGATTGTTTTTTGGCAATCAAGTAGATTCTCTCCTCCGCAAAACTGAGGGAAAATGGTATTTCTTACAGCCATTTCCGTAAAAGGCAATCTAAACTTAATGGCTAACAATCCAAATTTTGACCCAAGTTTGACAAGGTTAGAATTATTCATCAAATGGAATAACCATGCTGTCTTTTTAAGTTCTTTATCAGATTTATTTGAGAATGCAATCTCAGTATTTGAGAAATCCAAAATTCCATTAGGGTCGGACTCAGCCATATTTTTTACATTTCAGTTTGGTTCCAAATTTGCCAAGCCCTTTCTGCCTGGAGAATCAACATGTCATATCCGTTCTTCACTTTACTCCCATGTTTGATTCCTTCGCTCAAAAATAAAGTTTTTTCGGGATTATATATAAGATCATATAAAAAATAATTTTCATCTATATAATCGTACAATAATGGCGGGCTTTTCTCAATATAAGGATACATACCTAATGGTGTGGTATTCACAATAAGATTTGACGATTTCATTATGTATTTATTCAAATCATCATACGTTAAATCACCATTCGATCTGCTTACAGTTTTGAAGGGAATGTGCAACTTTTTTAATACAAAACAAACAGCCTTTGAAGCACCACCGGTGCCTGTCACTAATGCTGAATGAATCAAATCCGGATGATCAATAAATGACAATAACGAATTTTCAAATCCATATACATCAGTGTTGTAACCTATAGTTGCACCATTCAAAAACTTCACCGTATTTACTGCACCAATATTAAGTGCTAAATCATCGATATAATCAAGATATGGGATAATCTGCTCTTTGTATGGGATTGTTACATTCAATCCTGAAAAATTTTCACTTGAAATTAAAGCTTTAAATTGTGATATATCTTTCAAAGGATAATTCTCATACCGGCATCAATTCCTTCACTTTGGAATTTCAACTTGAAATATTCCGGTGAAAATGAATGAGAAAGCGGAAATCCTATTAATCCGTATTTGTACATATTATTATATAGAAAAACTAATTACAATCGCAAAACTCTCCAACATTAGTCATAAGATCAGGGAAAAAAGTGTGGAAACATTCGCACAAATTATCATATTTTGAAAACATATCTTTTGTAGCATTTTCGAAATTATTATCAAATTTAGCCCTCTTTTTGACATGTAAAAATGTACTGTGGAGTTTTTCTTCTGTCGAACAGCTCATTAAAAAATCACCTGTAATCATACGAGGTAGTCTTTGCTGCAATTGCAAAGGGAACTCATTAACTTTTGTTTCCAAAGTTTGATATGTTTGTTTGGTGAATCCGCCCAGAGAAAGAGAGGAATACGTTTCCCATTCCTGAGAAAGTATATAATCGAATAAAATATCAACAGTGACGGGTGCATACTTGCCTTGTGAAGTGCGCATCATTTGGATAGCTGATTTGACAGCTTGATGACTATCTGTAAATGAATCTATTCGTTTGTGCAAATCTACACCCAATAACATTGCAGTACTTAGTTGTTTCTTCTCCTTGTTGTTGATAAAATCAGCCATGAAGTTGCCCGCAAGAAGATCAGCATCCTTGCAGGATAAAAAAGTATGTGCCAAAAAATTCAATAAGTAAGATTTAGTTTAAACTCTCCATGATTGGCTCGTGTTTTAAAATCCGGAAGTCAACTGCACTTACTGAAGAAATACCGGGCTCATCCATATACACACCATATAAAACATCAACTTCTGCCATCGTTGATTTGTTGTGTGTGACAATAATAAATTGAGATTCTTTGCTGAATTTATGAATAATTCGATTGAATTTCTGAATGTTGGCATCATCCAAAGGTGCATCAACTTCGTCAAAAATACAAAATGGCGCAGGTTTTAATAAATATAAAGCAAACAACAAAGCTGTCGCCGTCAACGTTTTTTCGCCCCCCGAAAGCTGACTCAATGATTTTGGTTTTTTACCTTTTGGCTTAGCAATGATCTCAATATCAGATTCCAAAGGATTGGAAGGGTCTACTAAAATCAAATCACAGGTATCGTCTTCAGTAAATAAACTTCGGAAAACATCTATAAAGCTCGATCTTACTTTTTCAAATGCCGCCATAAACTGAATGGTCGCAGTGCCTTCTATTTCCTTTATAGTTTCTATCAGACTTTCTTTAGCGTCAAGGATATCTTTTCGTTGAATATTAATATTGTCAAAACGTTCTTTTATTTCATTGTAGGCTTCAACCGCAAGTGGATTCACATCGCCATAACCCAACATTTTTGATTTTATTTTCTCAACGTCTTCTGTAAGTTGATCAAATTCCAATCCTTGCTCCATCTCATCATTTACAAAATCGTTGATAGAAATATTAAACTCTATTCTAAGTCTTTCACTTACTGCCTGTACCTGAAATTTCTGTTCCGTAAACTGATCCTTAAGTAACTGAATAGACTGTTGCAGTTGTGTTTGATTCTTATGTAACAACCTGATCTGATCTTCGATTTCGGTGATTTCGTTTTTTACTTTAAAATAATCCTGTTCTGCTTCCCCAAGCGTTGCCTGGAAATTTTTACGCTCAACATATAGTTCATGCAAATTATCGTCCAACTTAATGAGCTGATCCTCTATGTCTATCCTTTCACGATCTTCAGAAGTTAGTCTGCTTTTATCGGTTTCTATTTTATGTGTCAGTTCAGAAACTTTTACTTCTTTAAATTCTTTATCCTTTAAAAAATTTGCAATCAGATTCTGATGCCGTATGACAGCTATATTGTCGTTGTTAAACTGCTCTGAAGCTGTAGACATTTTTTCACTTAATTTGTCTACATCAGTATCATGACCAGATCCGGGCTTCTCCAATTCATTGATTTTTAGCCTTAATATGCTCAGTTGCTGTTCTGCATGTGACATTCTGGTTAAAAGATCTTTAATTTGTTCTTTGGATAGCTTTATTTTTGTCTCTGTCTCTTTTTGCAATTCATTGAATGATCGAATGTCATGATTTAATTTAATACGCTGTTGATCTATCTGTTGAAGTTCCGATTTTACTTTTTCTATCGTAATGATCTGATCCGCTGATTTTACTTTGCTAATGTCATCAGACAATTCATCCATTTCCTTTGCAAGTTCCTGACTAACATTTAAATTTTCGCTAAGGAAGGAAGCAAGTTTATCCAGATTTTGTTTACGGCCAATTTTTTTACCTTCAAACAATCCAACTGAACCACCTGAAATGGTAAAACCGGATTTCAGGAATGTACCCGAGGCAGAAATGACAGTTATTTGTTCGTTTGTATCTGAAAAAGATTCAATGTCTCCATCAAAAATATAGCAGTCTTTCAATAAAACATCAATTAGATCCTGATATTTGTTTGGGACACTAACAAGGTCAACAGCCGGAATCAAACTGCCATCGTTAATCCTTTTGGGTTTTGATACATGAAGTTTGTCCAATAGGAAAAAATTTGCTTTCCCTTTTTGCGACTGCTTTAGCAAAGAAATGCCTTGAATGGCTTCTTTTATACTGTCTACTACAAAATAGTTAAGATATTGCTCAAGATACAATTCAACCGGAGCTTTATAAGCTTCTTTTACATCCAATAAATCAGACAAGATCACCAAATCCTTGCGCCAATGGTCGTTAAGAAATTTAATTGATTCGGGGAAGCCTTCAAAATTATCCACCATACTTTTCAGTAAGTCAAACTCATTTTGTTTTGAATCAATGTTTCTGTTGATCTTATTAAAATCATCACGCAGCTTGTCTTTCCTGTTTTCAAGTTCGACTAATCTTTGTTTTCTATTGGTTTCTGATTCCAAAAGTAATTTCAACTCATTTTCTTTGCTATGATAGCTTTTATCAAGATTTTCTACTGCGTCTGATGATTGCTTATTATCTTTTTCTTTGGTAAGAATGGACTCAGCGCTTCGGTTGATTTCACGCTCATGATTTTCTACTGAGTTTTTATGAATGGCTATGGTCTTTTCCAAATCAAAAACCTGTCTTTCCAATTCCTGTTTTTCCCTTTGTTTACTATCAAAACTAAGTTTAGCAGAATTATATTCCTGCTTCGTAGCATCGTAAATTTCTTTTGACTTCAGCAATGATACATTCAGCATTTCCTCAAACATTTTTTCTGACTGCAGTCTTACAGAAAGAGCCTGTATTTCATCCAAAATGTACAAAATCTGAGCCTCATTATCCATGAGGATTTTTGAAATCTGATCTTTATTTAGTTTTTTAAACTCAAGTTTTTGTTGCAAAAGGCCTTTTTCTCCCTCTTTTGTTCTTATCTGGTAAACCAATTCATTGAGTCTCTTTTGTTTATCACTCAGGGCAATTTCCTTATCAACATTGGTTTTTTTATCCTTTTCAAGCCGGGCTTGTTTGGTAAACAAAATAGCATCATTTTCCCTGTACAATTGTTGTTCTTTGCCCAGTTGATCATCTATTCCTTTATATTTTTGTTTAAGATAGCTAATAGAAAAGATGGCGTGTTTTATACTCAGATCTTTGTACTCAGCTTTCAGATCAAGATATTTTTGAGTACGTCTGGCTTGTTTTTCAAGTGACTTCAGGTTGCCGTCGATTTCAAAAAGTAAATCATCGATCCTGTCCAGGTCTTCTGTAGCACTTTTAAGTTTATTTAGCGTTTCTCTTTTGCGTATTTTATACTTGGACACGCCGGCAGCTTGTTCAAACATTCGTCTGCGAGCATTTTCTTTGTCTGAAAGTATATCATCCACCATGCCAAGTGCAATAATGGCATAAGAATTTGATCCGATTCCGGTATCAAGAAATAAGGTATTGATATCTTTGAGCCGGCAAGTGACATTATTCAACCTATATTCTGACTCGCCACTACGAAACAATGTTCTCGAGATCGTTACTGTGTGATATTCGATCGGCAATATCCCTTTTGTGTTTTCAAATGTAAGTGCAACAGTAGCCGTGGCGGCTTCTTTTTTTGTTTTTGTTCCGTTAAAAATAACGTCTGACATAGCTTCAAGCCTAAGTTCTTTACTCTTCTGCTCACCCAGCACCCATCTTATGGCGTCCACAATATTAGACTTACCAGAACCATTAGGACCCACTACACCTATTACATCCTCATTGAAATTTAGGATGGTGTCGTTAGCAAAACTTTTAAAACCCTTGATTTGGAGGCTCTTCAATCTCATAAGCCCGCAAAGATAATACTAATTTTGACTTTATACTTTGTAAAGTATTTCTGATTTTTACAAATCTATGATGAACTTAATCATTAAAAAACCTGGAATATGGTCAAAAATTCCATTTTTCTTGCCTGAATGACACAGATATGTTAATATTTACAAAAAAAGAACGATAACACGAAACTTTTTTTTGTAATATGATATTTAAGGTCTAATATTGCACGATTTTCGAAAAAACAATAAGTTTTATGTCCACACCATCAAATGTAACTACGAGATATAGCGATGAAGAGTTGAAAGACTTTAAAGAAATTCTCGATGCAAAGCTAGAAAAAGCAAGAAATCAATATCTCAGCTTGCGTGAGCAGCTTAAAGATATTACTGAAAATAATAACGATGACTTTGCCAAGGATATTACTGACTTTTCTTCCATCCAATCTGAGGTTGAAATGCTTAATAATATGGCAAATCATCAGCGTAAATATATACAGGACCTTGAAAATGCCCTGATTAGAATTAACAATAAATCATATGGTATTTGTATTGTAAGTGGTGAACTTATCGATAAAAAAAGATTGCTTGCAGTACCAACAACCACTAAATCTGTTACCGCCAAAACACTTTCAGAAATGAAAGATGTACAGATAGTACCAAAAGAACGTCAAAGAGGATTTGACGATATGGATGATGAAGATGAGGTAAAACCAGTCAGAAAAGCAGAGCCAAAGAAGCCTGTGATTATTACAAAGGTTATTAAAAAATCAGGGACTGCTCCCAAAGTAGCTGCAGAATTGGATGATGATGACCTTGATAAAATATTTTCTGAATTGGACGTCATTAAAGAACTGGATGAAGCTGACCTTGGTATCGATGAAGATGATGAAGATGCATTTTCTGATGATGAAGATCTTGATATGATCGCAGACGATGAACCTGAAGATTATGAAGACGAAGATATGGAGTAGTCAGAAAACAAAATAAACAACAAAGGCTTGAGATTACTCAGGCCTTTGTTGTTTTAGCCAAGATTTACAAAACCATGTTTAATTAATTTAAGTAAAACGGAATATTAAATTACATACCCTCCAACCTTTTAATATCTTCTTTTAATATTTTTATCCTTTCGAGGCCATCAGACAGTTTGGCTTTTTCTTTTTCGACTACATCTTTGGGTGCTCCAGCTACAAATCTTTCATTGCTAAGTTTGTTTTGCACCGAAAGTACAAAACCTTCCTGATAAGTCAATTCTAGTAATTTCTCATTCAATTGGGCTGCGTTATCCATTTCTGTTTTTACCGCTACAATACACTTTTCGGTTCCTGATATAAATCCAATTCCTGAAATATTTTCATTTGCTGTAGATGTAAAACTTGACAAATTTCCCAGTTTTGTGCAGATGTCAGTCCAACCGGCATGATCCATTAATAAACCTGAGCGTTCACTGTGAATGATGTAAACATCCAATTCGTCTTTCATCTTTATGCCATTCTTATTTCGGATGTCACGGATATTGGAAATGATATCTTTGGCTTGTTCCAATTTGTCAATGATGGATTGGTCAAACGGATTTACCTTTGGATATTGGCTCATAATACAATCTTCTCCAATGTTTCTGGTTTTTAGTTTGTGCCATATCTCTTCAGTTATGAAGGGCATAAAAGGATGCATTAAAGAACAAATCTGACTAAATAATTCAACTGTATTAGCTTTAGTTTGAATGGGCATTTTGGCATCAAAATCCGGTTTTACCATTTCCAGATACCATGAACAGAAATCAGTCCAAACAAAACTATAACAACTGATAAGTGCTTCAGACAGGCGATATTCTTTAAAATTTTTTTCAACGTCTGTAACCAGAGAAGCCATTTTGTGCTGCATCCAGTTATAAGCCAATGTATCCGAATCACTAATTTTTATGTTACTGTCTATTTCCCAGCCATCTACAAGTCTTAAAGCATTCCACATCTTGTTGGAAAAATTCCTTCCCTGTTCCACCAACTTTTCATCAAATAATAGGTCTCCTCCAGCCGGAGAGCATGACATCATTCCAAATCGGACACCATCTGCTCCAAATTCTTCTATTAATTTTAAAGCATCAGGGCTATTGCCAAGTTGCTTTGACATTTTTCGACGTTGTTTATCCCGCACCATACCTGTGAAATATACATCTTTAAATGGTAGTTTGCCTTCCCATTCATATCCGGCCATGATCATACGAGCCACCCATAAAAAGATAATATCCCATCCTGTTACCAGAACTGAAGTCGGATAGTAATAATCCAGGTCTTTCCTGTCATTGAAACCATCAAAAACAGATATAGGCCATAACCAGGATGAAAACCAGGTATCCAGTACATCTTCGTCCTGAAGCAGGTCATTCATTGTTGCTTTTGGATATTTTTGCTGCGCCAGAGACAAAGCTTCTTCAGAAGTTTCAGCAACAAAGATGTCATCACCAATGTAATAAGCAGGAATCCTGTGTCCCCACCAAAGTTGTCTTGAAATACACCAATCTTTGATGTTCTCCATCCAATGTCTGTAGATGTTTTTCTGATTCTTGGGAAAAAATTCCACTTCATCACGCATCACAGCATCCAATGCAGGTCCTGCAAGCGCCTTCATGTCCACGTACCACTGTAACGAAAGTCTGGGTTCAACCACACTATTAGTCCGTTCAGATCGGCCAACATTGTTCTGATAATCCTCTGATTTTTCAATAAAACCTGCCTGCTCCAGATCTTTCACAAATTTTTTGCGAACAATAAATCTATCTTCTCCAATATAGACAGAAGCAGCTAAACTCATAGTGCCATCCTCATTAAAAACATCTACTACTTCCAGATTGTGGCGTTTCCCAATTTCATAATCATTAACATCATGCGCCGGTGTAACCTTAAGTGCGCCCGTTCCGAATTCCATATCTACATAATCATCTTTTATGATCGGAATGACCCTACCTATGATTGGCACAATAACATGTTTACCTGTTAAATTTGCATATCGGGTATCATCAGGATGAACGGCCAGGGCAGTATCTCCAGGTATCGTTTCAGGCCGGGTAGTAGCAATAGTTATAAAATCATTTGATCCTTCGATCTGATATTTGACATGAAACAATTTAGATTGTTCCAAACCGTAAATGACTTCTTCGTTGGATAGTACGGTTTTGGCTTCAGGATCCCAATTGACCATACGATTACCTCGGTATAATTTATTTTTTTTGTACAGATCAACAAAAACTTTTATAACTGCGTCTGATCGAACTTCATCCATGGTAAATGCGGTTCGGTCCCAATCACAAGATGCGCCAAGTTTTTGCAATTGTTCCAATATGATACCTCCATATTTGTCTTTCCATTCGAACGCATATTCCAAAAATCGTTCTCTGGTCAGGTCACCTTTTTTGATGCCTTGTTCACGCAGCATTTTAACTACTTTTGCTTCTGTCGCTATAGATGCATGATCTGTGCCGGGCACCCAACACGCATTTTTGCCATCCATTCTGGCCTTTCTAATTAAAATATCCTGGATGGTATTATTGAGCATATGTCCCATGTGTAAAACACCGGTGACATTTGGTGGCGGGATTACAATACTATACGCTTCCCTCTCATCCGGCGTAGAATGAAAATAATTATTATGCATCCAATGGCTGTACCACTTACTTTCAACCTCGGCTGGATTATATCTCGATGAGATCATTGCTTTTTATTTTAAATATTGAACATAGATTTATCAACTCCATATTTTTGTTAATATTTCATGGTATATACATCTGTATTTCCGGATTTTTTCTCTACAATGACGATAAAATTATCGTACTCAGATTCATCAAAAGTTTTTGTAAATACATCTCTTTTTGCCAAAGTATTTGTAATAGCCGGAATTGTATTGGAATGTCCTACAATAAATATTCGATTATAATCTGTAGATGATTTGACATCATCAAGGAGTTGTTTTAAACCTTTATCATCGTATGGTTTAACGGACATCATTTTAATATCAGCCAAGGAATCTACTGTATATAATGCTCTTAATTTCATTGTAGAATATATGGCATCAACTCTGGTTCCCCGCATTATGTCTGCTATTTTAGTCGCTCTGTTAAACCCGGATTCGGTGAGGATTGGGTCGACTTTATTAAACGTATCTTTCTCAGCGTGTCTGACCAGATAATATATCTTTGTAATACTATCCTCTTGAAGTGTGATGCTGGTCCCATCTTCAGTTATTATGACATTGGCTTTTATTTCTTTCAGTTTTTTACCGTTGACATCAGGTAACTTTATATCATTTTTGCAGGAAATCATTAAAGCACCTGCGATTATGATGTATAAGGGCAACTTAATAAAATTCATTTGTTATGTATTGTCAGTCGATTAATAAATTAAAATCGGTCGCTTTTTATGCCAACCAAATGTTGAGTCATTATTAAGCTAACAGGATTATTGATGATAAGGAACTTAGTGTAAAAATTATAATCATACGCTTACACACAAAAAATAAATTAAACCTTTACTGCTTTTGCCTCAAATATATTCTTCAGTTCCAATTGTGTTTGAATCAAATCGTCAAACGTTTCTCTCCTTCTGATCAGATAATCCCTTCCTTCATGCACAAGAACTTCTGCCGGTCGATATCTGGAGTTATAATTTGAAGCCATTGTAAAACAATAGGCTCCGGCATTGTAAAATGCCAAAATATCCCCTTCATTTATTTCAGTTATCTTTCTATTTGTGCCAAAAGTATCCGTTTCGCAAATGTACCCTACCACTGTGTATATTCTTGACCTTCCCTCGGTTTTTGAGATATTGACAATTTTGTGGTAAGCATCATACAACATTGGTCTGATCAGGTGATTAAGTCCTGAATCAACTCCTGCAAAAACAGTGGAGGTTGTCTGTTTTATAACATTGACCTTTACCAAAAAAATACCCGATTGGCTTACCAAAAACTTACCGGGTTCAAACATTAAAGTTAAATTTCGTCCATATTCCGCACAAAATGACTTAAACCTATTTGTTATTTGCTCTCCAAGTTCTTCAATATCCGTTTCAATATCTTCTTCCTGATATGGGACTTTAAATCCACTCCCAAAATCTATATATTGAAGATCTTTAAATTCCTTAGAAACCTGAAACAATATTTCAGCGCCCTGAAGAAAAACGTCAATATCCAAAATGTCACTACCTGTATGCATATGTATTCCTTCGACAATCATCTCATGGGCTTTTACAATCCGATGGATGTGTGGGGTCTGATGGAAAGAAATGCCAAACTTGGAATCAATATGCCCTACACTTATTTTACTGTTTCCTCCACCCATAATGTGTGGATTAATACGTATACAAATCGGATATTCCGGATACAAACTTCCAAATTGCTCGAGGATGGACAGATTATCAATGTTGATTTTAACGCCCATTTCTACAGCCAGCGTGATCTCTTCAATAGAGACACAGTTCGGTGTATAAATAATTTCATCCGGCCTGAAACCTGCCAGCAGTCCAAGCTTTACTTCCTGGATAGACACTGTGTCCAATCCTGCACCTAGTGACTTCATGTACTTTAGCACTTCAATATTATTTAGTGCTTTACATGCATAATTGATCTTGATTTTTTTTAATTTAAATGCATTTGTAAGTCTGTCATATTGTCTTTTTATGATAGCTGTCTCATAAATGTACAACGGGCAACCATACTTTTCTGCAAGTATCAAAGGATCCACGCCACCTTCCAGAACATATTTATTGTCTACTATTTGCATAACAAGATTCTTATTGTGGGGGCAAATATAAAAATTATATAGAAGAAAAAACATGCAATTAGGTGGAATATCTTATTTACCTGCTTTTGATTGAAGGAAGTTCTGCTCTGTGATGATTTGGTTTACCGGACTTCTGCCACTAAAAGATTTAATATTAATGTTTGAAAGCCAACCATGCCATTAGCCCCATTCCGATTTCCAAAGCAGCTTCATCAATATCAAATGTTGGTGTATGTACCTGAGATGTGATACCCTTACTTTTATTTCCTGTCCCCAATCTATAAAAGCAGGCTGGTATAACTTGTGAATAAAAAGCGAAGTCTTCAGAAGTCATTCTTAAAGGCAAGTCAACTACATTTTTTTCCCCCAAATAAGCTTTCATTTCATTGATAACTTTTTGGGTTAAATTAGGTTCATTGATTAAAAATGGATAACCTTTTTCAATGTTGACAATACAAGTTGCTCCAAAAGCCTTTGCTGTCATCTCTGCCGTATGAATGATTAATTCGTGTGCCATAAGCCGCCACGTTTCATTCATGGTTCTAAACGTACCTTCAATTAAAACACGATCCGGAATGATATTTGTTGCGCCGCCTATCGAATTAAACTTTCCAAAACTCAGAACACTTGGTATCGAAGCATCATTTTTTCTTGATACGATTTGCTGCAAAGAAACAATTATTTGAGAAGCAGAAAGAATAGTATCAATACAGTCCTGTGGCATCGCAGCATGTCCACCTTTACCAATGACTTCTATATATATTTCATCAGCAGATGCCATGTAAAGACCTGATCTGATGCCTACCTTGCCTGTCTCCAGAGAGGGAAAAACGTGTTGCGCTATAATAGCCTCAGGTCTTGGGTTTTCCAGGGCTCCTTCCTTTATCATCAGACTTGCGCCTCCCGGCAGTTTTTCTTCGCCAGGTTGGAAAATTAGTCGTACAGAATTTGGCAATGATTGTTTTATATCATTAAGGATCATAGCAGCACCCAAAAGGGAAGACATATGGACGTCATGACCACAAGCATGCATTACACCTTTTTTTTCAGATCGGTAAGTTACTTCATTTAACTCCTGGATTGGCAAAGCATCCATGTCAGCACGCAATGCTATTGTTTTGTCATCAGATTGACCCTTTATTGTCGCAATAATACCAAATCCTGCAACTTCGCATGTAAATGGAATCCCTAGCTGAGTGAGCCTGCTACAAATATACTCGCTGGTCTTTGCCTCTTCAAAAGACAATTCAGGATGTCTGTGAAGATGCCTTCTTATTGAAATAATATCAGGCAAATATTGAGCAGCCTTTGTTTTTATGGTATCTATCATATCAAAATTCGACGTAATCATTAATTAACTTAGTGTAAATGTAATACTTCCATGTTTGACACCCAAATGTATAATAAATATTGTCGGCTTATGCAGCGGCTTCGGTTTTCATATTTGTAGCCAATTCTGTGCCTAAATATCGCTCAATTAAAAAATGACCTAAATAAATCAGAGGCGTCAGGATGATTGCCATTCCAAATTTATACATATAATTGACCGTTCCGATTGCCAGAACCCTTACAATATCCCAATCTGAACCAATCCAAAATGCAATGATGAGTACTACGTAACTATCAATAAACTGTGAAATCAAAGTACTCCCTGTAGCTCTTAGCCAAATCTTTTTTTCACCTGTATAGGTCTTGATTTTATGAAAAATAAAAACGTCGAGCACTTGTCCAAATAAAAATGCGACCATAGAACCAATTATAATCCATAGACCCTGACCCATAACGGTATTAAATGCCAAATCCATATCAAGCACACTTTGAGATGAATTTGTTGCATCCAATCCACTCTGAAATTGCCACCATTCATTCGGCGGTAGGCTAATGGCTCCATAAACCATGAAGAAAGCATAAAAAACAATACCTACTGCCATGTAAGAAAGAAAACGGACAGCCCGAACGCCATAATATTCGTTTATAATATCTGTCATTATAAATACAATCGGCCATAATATGGCACCGGCAGTCAGATTTAGTCCCAATCCTTTGACACCAAATATCGTCCAGTCAAACGGGATTAAACCAAACAATTTTTCAAGCGAAAATATTTTAAGTCCAACAAATTCGGCTACTACCGTATTAGCCACAAAAAAACCGGCCAAAATGACAAATAGTATATAAGCCTTGTTTTTCATAATTGATTCTATTGCCATATGGAGTCATTTAATGTTGATAATATGAATGTTAACTTATAATTGTACACTTTGTTGATGACATCTTGAAATTAAAATACAAAATAGGTGAAAATTTAAAAACGTTGCCAATAACATTATCGCAACATTTTAAACATTCCGTCAAATTAATCCGTTAAGATAGATTATTTTTGTCATTTTTAAATTCCATCATGAAGATTCCTATTGACCTGAAAACCGGTAATGCTGTTGAAACTCCGAAACAAGATATTATTGTTGGCATAGATTTGGGCACTACCAATAGTCTTGTGGCTTATATCGTTGATGGTCATCCGGTTACGGTCAAATCGATTTCGGGCCGAAGGACGCTAACCCCTTCCATACTTCACTTCGGAGAAGAAGGTCAAATCATAGTGGGTGATGAAGCAAAAAAGTTTTTGATTTCTGATCCTAGGCGAACTGTT
>JADKGD010000007.1 GCA_016717145.1 Saprospiraceae bacterium
AAACACAGTAAGCATTCGACAAACTACGTGTTCACATCGAGTGATTTTTTAAATGCATCGGGAGCTAACTGAGCTATGTCTAGTGTTTTTAGGGAAGGTACTTTGGAGAGATACCAAACTATGTAATCATACGGGTTTACGCCCAATGCTTTACAAGTTCCGGAATATAGTGTAATAATATCCAATATTGATGGCGGCATCATGATGTCCGGCAAAAGAGATAGTTTTTGCGTCCTAATGCCAGAGGCCTGATGGCATTTTCTATGATATTGTTATCTATTTCCACGTGTCCATGATCCGTATATTTAATAAACTTGTCCCACCCCTTTGATCATATATCCTATCGCTGTCCCAATAGGTGATCTTGGAGTCACTACGAGTGACTCTTTATCCATCCATTCTTTAAACTGATGCAGTATGGGTTTGGCTTGCTGACGTTCAACTTGTCGTTGGGCATGTATGGTTTGCCTCCTGCATTTACGTTCTATCTCATACAGATTTCGAATGAAGGTCAATGCGTACTCACTCCGGAATTTGTCATTGCCCAGGGCTTCGTGAAACTTCCTGCGACCATGCGCCCAGCAATGAAAATGATTAATATGTCCATACGCTTTGTCTATGATATTGTATACTTCATAAGCGTCAGTTTGAAGGTCTCCTCTATATGTTTAAATGAATCCATCGGACCTTCTCTGCCTCGTCCGTCCCGGTACTCAAAACAAACATACTGCAATTGAACTGAGGCCATGACCCACATATAGCCTTTGTTGATACCTTGTTTGTGCTTATTGTCCATCACTTTGATGGTACTTTTCATCCTGCTGAATATACGGTGCATTCAGTATTTGTTTTTGATATGCTCAGCCATAAGCTTCATATAAGGGCTGAGTTGGTGTACCATCCATTCATGGTCGATGGCGTAACAATGACACCTTCGCGTTTGAATATCTGTTGTTGTCGATATTCTGGCAGGTGATCAACAAATTTTGCGACTACAATATGTGCCAGAAGACTTACGTCTGCCTCGCACTTTAATATGGGCTCTTCTACAGGCGGAGCTATAATGATGGCATCTTGCCCTGCTTTTTGTACTTGCGGCGTATATATCTGATGCGATATAGTTTGCCTGGTTTATGGGCTAGTTTTCAGATATTTCGTCTCCTATGTGAATATCTGCTGAATCGTGTTCAGTGTCGATGATTATCTCTTCTACAGGCAGGTGCTCGCACCCGGCTAAAAGCTGTCTTCCCTTGTGGTCACTCTTCTTTTTTGTCCTGTCGTAGGTAATGGTTTCCTTTTGTGTTTCAACTATCTCCTGAGTGTTTTTCCTTGTTCTCCAAAGATACTCAATTGTGCACCATCTGCATTGGCTATGAACCGTTCAGATTTACGACCATAGATGAGTTTTTGCAGTAGTGTAATCTGTGGGCGAGCTCTTCGATCTTGGCTGCCTGCTGCTGGATTTCTTTGTCTTTCTGCGCTATAATCGCTTCGTAATTCATAGCATAAAAATACTATATTTATACGATTATATTACAATGTTTTAACCACTTTTTTTACAAATTTATCCTGTTTTTCTTATCTCATATCGCGGTCGTTGGTGCATGCCTATAAGTGATATTCCACTCAGCAACATGATCAGATGCTGGTAGCTGATACCAAGTGTTTTGCCTTTAATGATGTCACTAAGTTGTTCGAAACATCCCTGCTCCAGACGCTTATTGTACACCACAAAACCATCTCGATCCCATACCAACAATTTGACAGTCCGGCGGCTCCGATTGAAGAATATATACACTTCTCCATTCATCGGGTCCGCTCCGAGTTCATTGCGTACCAGTCCGCTCAATCCATCATACCCTTTACGCATATCTACCGCTCCATTGTATATGTAATAGCTTTGATGTGCTCCAAAACCTAACATCCACTCAAGACTCTGATATCTTCAATACTCATCAGAGAATGTAAATCTATTCTCACCCCATTTGGATACTGAATGCTCATGTGTGGAATATAGGAAGGAGCGACTTGAACCGGTACAAATTTTCTTTCTTTTTTGACTACTTCAGATGACCAGATGAGCTTTTTACGCCAATTATAAAATGTACTCTTGTCAAAGGGCTTCCCTTCACAATATTTAATGATGCTTTGTCCCGATTGATTCCATTCTGATATCCATTGATCAATTTGCTCTTTAGCGTATCGCATTGCTTATTTTTTTTTACAAAGGTACGCTGTCAACTAGCGGCTTTGCAATATGCGGTTGGTCGGATGCTTACTAAACACAACATCCGCATTAGACTTTAGTAGTTTTTTGTTGGCCAAAAAAAAATGGATCAATATAGACTTCCATACCTACCTGTCTTGAGAAAATAGCCACTGTGCTAATTCTTTTAAAAAACTCATTCAAATCCTTTTTCTTGATTATATTTGTTTTAGATAAAGAGACTTGCATGTAATAACGTTTGGTGAACATTTAATACAAGATATAAGAAATACAATTTTTAACAAGTTTTCGTATATTTATATTTTTAATGTGTATTGTAAATCACTGCGTTATAAAATTTAAGCTGGAAAGGTAGTTTCGTCTATCTACAAGTTGCATACCTTTTGGTCGGCTCTGTGGACAGTGACGAACAAGACGATAAAATTTCAGTCGACAAAAACCAAAATGACACAGCTCTTGAATAGTGACGAAAGAGAAAATATGGAGACAATTTCCAAAGTTTCAATTATGAAATTCAAGAATTTCCATTTTTGGATGTTAATACCTTTTGTAATTTCAGTGCTGGGATTTTCATATAGCTACTATTTTAATCTGGCTAATGCAACATTTCATCAGCATGTTCATGGTATTTCTGCGACACTTTGGTACATAATTGTTATTGTCCAGCCTTACTTAATTATCCGCAAGCAAAACATTCAGCGTCATAAAACGCTTGGGACAATAGGAATTGTTTTAGCAGGAATTGTTGCTGGTAGTGCTTTTACGATTATCCCCAAAAATATAGATAATGTTAATGAACTTGATATTAATGGCTTTTTCAATCCAACGTTTGCATATTTCGCTGTATTGATTGACTTCGTATTGGTATGCATGTTTATTGTAAGTGTAACTTTAGCTATACTGAGTATAAAAAAGAAAAATTTGTCCGCCCATGTACAGTGGCTAATGGCTTCTGTATTTTTTGTGCTGTCACCAGCATTAGCAAGAATGCTTGGCATAGCTGCCATTATAATAAATAAAGGAAGTATCGAAGGAATTACGTTGAGTGGAATGGCATTACCATCGATGATTATCATGCTGGTATTGATAGTTATTTTCTATTACAAATATGGAAGTTTTAAACACGTATCATTTAAACTTTTAGTTATTGGTCATATTCCGTATTTGTTTATAGACTGGATTGGTAATAATGAATTTATGAGGGACTTGCTAACAGCTATTTTTAAGGTATAGGCAAAGAGTAGAGGCTCATTGATAACAAATCGACCAAAATTAGTATCGTACGACAACGTAAAATTTACTCGGTTTAACAAGAGAGATCATGAAACAGTTGGGAAGCAAATTAAGAGCCAGACAGACAATTTAGACGGAGGGAGTACGGCGGGCTTCCCTGACCTTTTTTTTGCGTTGTGGCAAGCATAAACCGAAATCAGCATGATAAATGAAAATTAAATAGAGGGGTATGAATTCACCGCATTTAAAAAAACTTGATACTCAATATGGCCTGAAAAAGATTCTTATAATCTGGGCCTTTTCGGCAATACCTATGGGTGTTTTAGCATTTATTATTACCCCTGAAGTAGTTTCTATTACAAATTGGCCGCCATTAATTGTATACTGGACCGCTGCAATTATTGGACTAATATGGCAGTTCATACTATCTTTAATTATTCTTAAACACGATGGGCACATGTTAAACTGGCGGACTGTCGCATTAAGAATGAAATACCAAAGACCCGTTCATCCAATAACTGGCAAATCAAGCTATTGGCTTCTTTTATGGGTGATACCATTTATCATATTAAGTGCTGTTATACAATCCGGATTAACAGGTATACCGAACATTGATGACTTAATAATTCCACTTATCAAAAATTTACCTCAATACGACTTGTCAAATTTAGCGACACCTGAATATAAGGGTGCTTGGTGGATTCTTGGTCTATTCATAGTAACGAGTATATTTAATTATTTTTTAGGGGAAGAGTTTATTTACAGAGGAATACTATTACCTAAAATGAATGGCGTTTTTGGTAGATGGGATTGGCTTGCTAATGGTGTACTATTTGGGTTTTATCATCTACATAAGCCGCAAATAATGTTATCCACAGCGCTCTACTTTGGATTGGTGTTTGCTTTACCATCAAAGATATTTCAATCAAGTTGGATGGCGGTCATAATTCACGGACTTGAAGGAGTGCTGGGTATTATAGTTATACTAGGGGTGATTTTAGGTTTATCATAAAAAAATTTGAAGCAAAAGAGTAAAAAGTACAGGGCTAGGCTGGAAAACAAAGTTCAACTTGAAACCTTGATGAAACCTAAAATACTTTATAATATGCAATTCATGGGAAGGAGGACCTTCATCAACTTTCTGTGTCCTATCTCATTTGAATTAAAAATTCTGCCCAAAAACTAAATGGTATCGAAACTAAAATTGCGTTTATTTTTTGACTGCAGAGCAAAAAGTGACCTGTGAGCAAAAAAAGTTTTGGACTTTAGTTGAAATTTGAATTGTGCCTCTAATGTAAGATAAATGCTGAAAATTTGTGAATTTAAACGGAACTTCTTCAAGTTTTAAAACGCCGTTGGTGTCTTTAACTTAAGCCGGTTTAATTGAACCCATTTTTAGACACAAATTTGCCAATGTGCTGACATTTAACAATCTCAACTTTCCTATTTGGCATAAATCATACAATAAATCTTATTGCAAATATTATGCTTCAATACTAATTAAAGGTAGATTTAATAATATCAACATGTTAAATATGTGTAACAGGTGTAATATCAAAGGAGATTGCTACGCGTGATGTTGGAGATAAAAAGATTTTAGGCTTTTGGTTTGTGGATTGACTAAAAGACTTACCTTTGGAAAAGAGAATTTACGACCAGTAACCAAACATAAGACAATAGTGCTTGTTGGACTCAATGGTTATTAAAACTTAATTTATTTTAACCTTTCATATTAACTAAAACGGATGAGACTATTATGAAAATAATATTATTGCTTTTTGTTTCACTTGCCCTGACAATTGTTTCATTCGGCCAGGAATCTTACTCTAAAAAAATTAGATGAATTTTTTCAAGTTTTACCAAAAACAAAATTTGTTTAATGGTTCAGTTTTAATTGCTAAAAAGGGACAAGTTTTAATTGACAAAGGATATGGCTTTGTAAATGTGGCAACAGGCAAAAAGAATGACCCGAATGGGATTTTTCAGATTTATTCAATCACAAAAACTTTTACTTCAACAGTAATTCTAAAACTGGTAGAGGACAATAAGCTTGCGCTTTCAGACAAACTTTCAAAATTTTACCCGGATTATCCAAAAGGAGATAGTATAACCATTGAAAATTTACTAACACACACATCAGGTATTTATGACTATACAAGGGGAAACAATATGCCTGACCAAACAGAAAAATCTTTTGTTGAGTTTGAGAAAACTAAACCTTTGGATTTTCCAGTTGGCACAGATTGGAGTTATTCTAATTCAGGTTATTATTTTCTCGGCTACATCATCCAAAAAGTTACCGGCTTAGGCTATGAACAAGCAGTTGCTAAATACATATTTAACCCATTGCAAATGACGCAAAGTGGTTTTGCATTTAAAAATTTATCAAGTAAAAATAAAACTATTGGCTACGAAATATTTACAGAAAAAATAAAAAAGCCATCTATCGTTTACGACCCACCAGGACCTTTTGCTGCAGGAGGAATATATTCGACAGTCGAAGACCTATACAAGTATTACGAGGGACTTAAAGCACTTAAAATATTAAGAAAAGAAACTTTAGAAAAAGCCTACACACCATTCAAAAATAATTATGGATATGGCTGGACAATTATTTCAATGCTTGATAAAAAAACAGTTGGGCATAGTGGGGCTGGTGCAGGTTTCCGAAGCAATTTTGTTCAAATTCCCGAAGATGATATTTGTATCATTTTATTGTCTAACTGCGAAAAGGATTTGAATAATGTTACTGAAGGCGTATTGAAAATATTGTATGATAAACCCTATAAAATTCCAGTAGAAATTGTTGTTAAAAAACAAACACTAAAAAAATATAAAGGAACGTATCAGGTTAATGACAATTTTATTATTTATGTAAGTATTGAAAATAATAAGCTTATAGCACAACCCAAAGGGCAGCCCAAAAGCATTATGTATGCAGAAAAAGAAAACCTGTTTTTTGTTGAGGAGTTAAACAGCTACATTCATTTTGAAAAGAACAAGCTAAATCAAATTGACACCTTGATATTTACTAAAGAAGAACAAGACATAAAAGCAAAAAGGATTTACCCGTCTTGGGGCATCATTGGAAGTGCAACTGTCAATGGATGGGACGGATCAAACATAGAACTTACTGAAACAAATAAAAAAGGAATCTGGACCATCAATAATGTGCAACTTAAAGATGGAGAAATAAAATTTCGGTTTAACAATGATTGGACGATAAACTATGGTGACAACAATAATGGAAGCTTAAAATTTGAAGGAGATAACATCAAAATTGAAAATGGGCATTACGACATCATTCTAGACTTATCTGATGAAGAAAACCCAAATTATAAACTCTTAAAACACAACTAAGCAGGCAACAAAAACTTCAGGCAGCCTTGGATTTTGTACAAGTGTGGCTTGACAAACAAACATCAACAAATTGCAAATCCAGACTTTGGTTAGCTTATGAAAAACGACTCTCGGCTTTAGTTCTTAATTATTAACACAAAAATTTAAAATGTTGAAATTTTAAATGTATTTTTGATGTTAGTCAGAAATGTAAAGTACAACATTAGATAAATTGAATAAAAAAAAATAAAAAAATGAGAAAAAAATATTTAATCAAATCAGGACTTATTACTTCTTTTGTAATCGGATTTTATTTCAATACCCTTTTTGCGCAAAAAACAGTAACCGACAACAAAGAAATAACTAAAACAGAAATACAAAACAACATGAAATTAGGGGTATTTTCAATTAGCCTTAGCGTAAAAGACTTAAAGACATCACAGGATTTTTATGAAAAATTAGGTTTCATAACGTTCGCAGGAAGTATGAAACAGAACTATCTTATAATGAAAAACGACAAGGCACTCATTGGACTTTTCCAAGGAATGTTTCAAGGAAATATTTTGACTTTTAATCCGGGTTGGGATGAGAACGCAAACAATGTAGAAAACTATGACGACATTCGTGACATTCAGAAACACTTAAAAAACAGCGGCCTGGCACTAACTAGCGAAGCTGACGAAAAAACGAAAGGACCTGCAAGCCTTATGTTAACAGACCCTGACGGAAATGTGATTTTACTTGACCAACATCGTTAAATCCAAAAAAATATGAAAGCAGAAGGAAAAACTGTAGACGAAATTCTGAACAACCTACCTGAGGACAGGGTAAAACCTTTTAATACACTACACGATGTCATTGTCAAAAACCTGCCTGAAGGGTTTGAAGCTGCCATTAGTTATGGTGGATTGGGTTATGTTATTCCGCATACAATGTATCCGGCAGGTTACCATTGTAAGCCAAGCGAGCCGCTACCATTCGCGGGAATTGCTTCTCAAAAGCATTCTATTAATTTTTATCACATGGGTATGTATTCCGACCCCAAATTAATGAAATGGTTTGTAACAGAGTACCCCAGGCATACTAAACAAAAATTGGACATGGGAAAAAGTTGTGTCCGTTTCAATAAGTTGGATGACATTCCTTATCAACTCATTGGTGAATTAATGCAAAAAATGAGCGCTAAGGAATGGATTGAGATGTATGATAACATGCTTGGACCGAAATCGAAGAAGACGTAATTACACTGCAGGTCTTTAGCAGAATTTATTGTCAACTTTTTTTATAACCAAATTTTGTATTATTTGAAAACACAGGTTTTGTTACACAAGTTATTTTTTAATTAGAGTTTTCCTAATTGGAAGATTTGCTGGAAAATACAGAAAAGTCTTTTCAAAAAGGACATTCCTGCAATTATTAAAACTTACTTAACAAATATCTGTTTCGCAATATATTTTGTTTTGTTATATTCTCCGGACTTATCCAATAGCATTAATGCAATGCCTTTTTTCAAATCACGACTTGCCGTTGCCGTAGATAAATCTTTAAAAACATCCATGTAGTCCTTTCTTGTAAATTCTTTAAATCCAAGGCTAATGAAGTATTCTAATCTATCTATGTCTTTTAGACTGCGGTTGTTATAATTGAGAAGGTCACTCAACGATTTGTTTATTACATCCAGCATATATTCAATAAAGCATGTTGATTTTCCTGATTTGTCACTCATTGACAACGAATGATAATATTCTTTTTGTGTTTCACTAATTAATGTTTCAAAAGGCAAGAATTCAAATATGGGATATTCTGATATAAGAATTAATGTCTGCCAAAACCTACCCATTTGTCCATTGCCATCTAAAAAAGGATGGATAAATTCCATTTCATAATGAAAAACACAACTCTTGATTAATGTTAATTCCTCAGATTTTTTTAAATATCCAAATAAATCTTTCATAAGGAAAGGAACATTTTCAGAAGGAGGAGCGACGTGTTCAACTTTACTTCCTTTGACAATGCCGACACCTTGATTTCTATATTTTCCTGCGCTATTAATTATTCCATTCATTAATCCAAAATGGGCTTTGAGAAAACTATTTTCTGAATACAGTGAAAACTTTTTTAAATTATCATATACTTTTATAGCATTAAGTACTTCTAGTACGTCTTTCTTTGGTCCTATGACTCTTTTGTTGTCCAATAAAGCTGTTATTTGTTCTTGAGATAGAGAATTCCCCTCGATTTGTAATGAAGAATGAATGGTTTTGATTCTATTTTGTTTTCTGAGCAGTGGTGACTGTTTGTTTAAATGATTAGCATTGACGACCCCTAACTTTTCAGAAATGGAGGCTATCAATTGTAAAATTTTGGGTGTAATGTCATAAGGTGGTTTCATGATAGTATCATTTGATAGTATCAAATGTAAGATCTTTTTTTGAATTGACATAAATTTTGACTTCTGTCCATGGCATTATCCAATAAATACCTTGGTTTAGCTTACTCCAATTTTTTTAGGGCTGACCATACACACGTTACAACAGCGAGTATAGAAAATGCTGCTAGTCCGTTGGACAGGTTAAGAGAAATGAATACTTTTTTTGTATTAAATAGGAAAAAACGCAAGTGTCATGTAGATTTGTTGTATATATTGACAAATTGTGTGCAATTAAATTCGAACTAAACGATACAAAAGAATGACCACTAATGAAATAATCCTGAGTGGAGGCATGACTAATGAAAGTGTAGTCAAAATTGGTAATACAGTCCATCGAAAGCAATCTCAAAATTCTGATTTTGTCCATTCAATTCTTGCTTATTTAGATGATTGTAATTTTCCAAATTCTCCTCGATTTTTAGGGATAGATGAAAAAAATAGAGAAATACTATCATTCATTAAAGGGTGTGTGCCAAGAGAAATCCCAATGACCTTTCAGCTAAAAATAAATTTCATAAAAATGCTTCGCAATTTTCATGATATAATGGCAAAAAGTAGATTTAGAGGAAACCATGAAACAGTATGTCATAATGATTTTGCACCTTGGAATATAATTGTCAAAGATGGAAAAGCAGAAGGAATTATAGATTTTGATGATGCGGCACCTGGAGATAGGTTAGATGATATTGCTTATTTTATTTGGACCTTTCAAGAGTTAGGAACTTCAAATATACCTGACAAAATACAAATTGAAAATATTGTAGGATTGACAAATACCTATGGTCTAGAGAACATAGAAGAATTAATACCCGCATTTTTCAAACAGCAAAATAGAATTCTTAATTTTAGGCGTCAAGTAATTTTGAGTGAAAAAGACTTGGACAAAATAGAATTTTCAAAAAAAGCCATTATTAACATTGAGAAAAGCATTGATTGGGTAACCTTGCATGGTAAAAAAATTAAAGAAGCTTTAAAAATTAAATAAAATGAATGCTATTCTAATTGTAAATCGAGAGATGACGCCAGAAGAATTGAAGAGGATGTATGTAGGCTTTGATGAGCATACAACAGAAAATGAAGTTGATATACAAAGTGCAGATAGATTTAGCTTTACAGCAACTTATGAAGATAAGTTCATTGGCTGTTCTTCTGGCCTGGCTTATAAGAATGGTGCAAATTATTCAGGATGGTTTTATTTAACTGATTTGTTTGTTGAAAAAGAATATAGGATTATATCAGTCCATCACCAAATGTATATTTCTGGAAATAAAGGAATACACTTTGATAGAGAAACAATAAACCGTATGAATCATCTTAACTTAGGAATTGATATTGACCAATATGTTTACGGTAACGAAATCGAATAAAGAAAGAAAAATACTTATAACAATAGATAAGACAGAAGACTCCGCTTATTCTTTAAGTATAACAAGACCTGACATAATTTAAGATATAAGGCATGTTAAAAGTTAAAATATATTTTGAAACGATTGGTTTTACAGGTGACGACCTGGATAAAATATTACATGCTTTTGAGTTAAAGTCATTCAAAAAGAATGATTTCATTGTGGAAGAAGGCAAAACAAGCCGGCATATCGGCTTTGTAGAAACTGGTATGTTTCAATACTATGTTATACAAGACGGGGAAGAAAGAACCAATTATGTTTCTCTCGAAAATACTTTTTTTGCTTCGGTGTTAAGTTTTATTAGCGAAACACCTTCATTAGAGAATGTAAGAGCACTGGTTGATGGCAGCATCAGTATGATTAGTAAAACAAGTCTAAAAATGCTGTTGGATGAAATTCCTGCTTTCAAAGACTTTTATATTGGCTTGCTGGAGGCCAGTCTTTGCGGCATTGACGCCAGCCGCTACGACCTGATTGTTCTAACAGCTGAACAGCGTTATGAAAAAATGTTGATGAACGAACCACATTTTTTACAACAAATACCACTACAACATTTAGCATCCATGCTGGGAATTACCCCACGTCATTTAAGCAGGATAAGAAGTAAAATCCACTGATTTTATTTATTAGACATTTGTCTAGTAGATAGTAATCGACTGTTCTGACCTTTGCATTATTAATTAACAATAAAAATGTAATAAAAATGAAACAGTTATTTGTTGTACTTCTTGTAATGATCTCCGCTTCCGCTTATGCTCAAAGCAAATTTTCAAAAAACGAATTTAGCATTAATGCGTTCCGAAATCCTTCTATGGGTGTAGAGTATCGTCACCAAAGCGTTTCCGTTCATGCCGGCTATTATATTACGGCATTTGAAAGCGGCGTAACCACTAAGTTTTTTAAAGCAGGCGCCACTGTTTGGTTTCTGCCGGTGGGCAAAAAAGAAAATCCTTCTTCCTTTTATGCAGGTGCATCATATTTAAGAGGGTTAAACCTTGACTACAAAGATGAAAATGCTGTGGCTATGGAAGCCGGTTTTCGTTGGATGGTTTGGAAAGGACTTAACCTAAGGATTGGTGCAATTGGTGTTGCCGCCAAAGGACATGATGTAAAAATCAATCCAACACCTGGTATCAGTTATTCCATCTTCTTTTAAAAAAGTATATGAAAACAATAGTAGGAACGGGGCAATTGGGGCTCGCCATCATGCAATTGCTGATTGAAAAAAACCCGGAGGAAAAAATTTTATTGGTAAACAGAACAGGAAAACTGAACATATCAATCCCGCAAAACGTACAGGTAACCGCCGCAGATGTAACATCCAAAACAGAAATGAAAGCTATTGCCGGCAGGTCAGATGTAATTTTTAGCTGTACAGATATGCCTTATGATAAATGGGCCAATTTTTATCCGGCAACAGCCACTGCACTGGCGTACGCATTAAGCGAAACGAATACAAAGCTTGTTTTTGCAGATAACCTGTACTCCTACGGAAATGTTGCAGGAAAAGAAATGAATGAGCAAATGCCACATACAGCCAAAACGAAAAAAGGCAAAATAAGAGCAGGTGTTATAAATACCCTGCTCTACTCTGGCGATGAGTTTAACAACAGGGTTGCTTTTGTAAAAGCTGCAGATTTTATCGGTCCACGAATTCACAAAGGTATATTCGGTACAGATTTTCTGCATAGTGTTTACCATGGAAAAACAGTAAGGCTGTTTGGAAATATAAACTTACCGCACACATTCACTTATATAAATGACTTTGCAGCAGCGATGATAAATGTTGGTGCCGCCAATGATACATTTGGACAGATATGGCATGTACCCAATGCACCTGCATTAAGCTTGGATAAATGGGTACACCTGTTTGAAGTGGTTACCAATAAAAAAATTAAAAAATCTGTTACGCCAAAATTTGTCATCAGCATCGCCGGACTTTTCAATTCCTTTATCAAAGAATTGTATGAAATGGCTTACCAGTTTGAATATCCCTACCTGGTAAACCATGATAAATATGTCCACCGCTTCGGCAACCATAGTACGTATCCATCAGACATCGTAAAAGAAACTGTTGAATGGTACACCTTCTCTCAAAAAAATTAATTAAAAAATAAACAGTTGAAGTATTTATAGACAAATGTCCTTTAACGGAAGTTTGGTTTGTTACATCTTTGTACTGTAATACAAAAATAAAAAATGAATCACAATCTTAAAACAATCGGAATCTTACTCATTGGAGGTGCCACTGCATTACTCATTCCTTACACTATGCTGACCATCAGTTTTGAATATCCTGATATTTTAAGGCAGGACACCGGAACCGTTCTTACCAAGTTTTATCAGGGTGGAAACTCACTGATATGGACATGGTTTGCTTTCGCCATAACAGGTATTCCTTTAATACCTGCATATATCATGATTGGGCAAAAATTTGAAAACAAAGCGCCACTGGTACGCATGGCTACAACCATCGGTGTGATTGGATTAATAGTTCAGATGATTGGATTATTAAGATGGACATTTGTGGTGCCTGTATTGGCCGACACTTTTGTACATGCGGCAGACGAAGCAACAAAAGCTGCTGCCATCGTTTCTTTCAAAACCATTCACCAATTTGGAGGTGTAATACTTGGCGAACATTTAGGTCAACTTTTTACCATTGCCTGGACAGTGATGATGACCATTTCATTTGCCAAATTAAAATTAATGCCAAAATGGGTGAACACGCTGGGAATAATTAGTTCTGTAATTTACCTGATGGCGCAGGCAGAATTGTTTGCAACCGTAATGAAAAATTTTGCTGTATGGAATATGGCTGGTTTTATTGGAAGTACACTCTGGCTAATTTGGCTTATCGTTGTGGGAATTATGTTTGTCAAAAGAAATCAATCCGCCGCGGCGGAATAATCACAAAATAAAAATGTTATGACAATCAAAATCATTTTTGCAATTACACTGTTTGCTTATGCAATGATAGCAAGTCAGGCTTTTATGTACATGCTCTCCTTAAAGCAGATGCAGCTCAGCCTTGGTGCCAATGCTTATACCGAAGTAAGGAAGCTTATTGACGTCAGCATGAGATCCAGTTTTAAATATGTAATTTACACAGCCTTGCTGGCAAACGTGTCACTTGTACTTGCAACCATAAAAACTCCAACTAGCCTGGTGTTTACTTCAGCAACAATTGCGTTGATTGCATTGATTGTCGAAATCATACTCACATTAAAAGGTAATTTACCCATTAATGATGTGATCAATGTTTGGTCGGTTGATCATATTCCAACTAATTGGTCAGAGATCAGAGATAAATGGTTTACAATTTATTCATACAGGCAAATTGTTAGTATTACCGGATTTGTAAGCTTAGTGGTTGGAGCTGTGTTTGGGGTGAAGTAATTTTTAGAGTCAAAAAACATATCTTTGAAAACGAAGGTTTAGACACACAAGCTGAGACTTTAAAATAAATTAAAAAATTAGTCATCTAAAATAAAATTAAACATATGAAATCCCCATAAGCGGTCTGCACCTGCCCGACTCTTGTGTGCAGGGTACAAACCTGAATGATTAAATGGGTGCTTTTCAAAGAATATTAGTCCTTTATCCAAATCCGCAAATCAAACAAATTCAACAACTTAGCAAAATTTAAACACATGAAATCTGAAAACCTGACAGAGTTAAATGACCAAGAACTTTTGATGAAAATGAAAAAAATAAAAACCAATAAAATAATTGACGCTACCATAATTGGAGTTACATTTGGAATTGTATTTTATAGTGCGATAAAAAACGGTTTTGGCTTTTTTACTTTCTTTCCTTTAATTATTACATATGTAATTGTTAGAAATTCAAAAAACAATAACTTATTGGAAAATGAAATACGAAAAGAAATTAAATCGAGAAACTTAGCATAAATAGATGAAAAAAGGTGTAATAATTTTAGGAAGTTCAAATAGCAATGGAGAAACTTTTACAGTATCAAAATATCTCTCCGACAAAACAAGTTATCAAATTATTGACTTAAAATCAAAATTCATTCAGCCGTTTGACTATGAATTTAATAATAGTAATGACGACTTTCTTCCATTAATAAATGAAATTGTAAACAACTATGAAATTATAATTTTTGCAACGCCAGTATATTGGTACACAATGAGTGGAACCATGAAAATATTTTTTGATAGAATATCTGACTGTCTTAAAACCGAAAAAGAAACGGGAAGAAAATTAAAAGGAAAAGAAATGGCAGTTTTAAGTTGGGGATCAGATAAAGAATTAAAAAATGGTTTTTATATGCCATTTATTGAATCAGCGAATTATCTTGGAATGAAATATGTTGGAGAAGTTCATTGTTGGTTAAAAGATAATGACATTCCTGAAGATGTGGAGCACCAGCTCAATACATTTGCAACGGTCGTTTTAGAAATAGATAAAAAACATATGAAGTCGAAAGATCCGCTTTATGCCAGATTTCTTGTACAATTCACTAGACCATTCCCTGATTTTGATTTTCCATTTATTAAAAAAGTTCGACAAAAAGCAGCTAAGCTTCTCAATTTAAAAAAAGGAGATCGAATTATCGATGCAGGTTGTGGTTCAGGTGGAAGTTTTCCTTATTTAATTAATATGATAGGACATACAGGAGAAATAATTGGTATTGAAATTAGCCCACAAACAATCAAGAACACAAATAAAAGAATAACAAAAAACAACTGGCAAAATATTTATGTGATTGAGGCAGATGCTAAAACTGTAAAATTATCAGGCTCATTTAACGGTCTGCTTATGTTTGCTGCCCCGGATGTCTATGCTTCGGAGCAGGCCTTATCAAATATTTTTCCACACTTAGCTGTTAATTCTAAAGTTGTACTCTTTGGGGCAAAAATATCTAAAAAAAGATTTGGATGGATATTAAATGGAGCCCTTCGGTTAGTTTTTTCAATATTTTCCTCTTCAACTCCAAGTTTGAATTCTGAGCCATGGCATATTTTGGAAAATAGATTACTAAATTTTCAAGTAGAAGAATACTTTTTTGGATGGATGTTTATTGCACATGGTTCAGTGGCTAAATAAGTCCTACAGCACATTAGGTGCGTTGTTTACTGTAATTCTCCATAAAAAGGCATCATTTGCATTTTAATTAAATATATAAATTTATTTACATATAAGTTTAACTATCTTATATAATAATTAAATTTGTACTTTTACATTTATAAAAAAGCCCGTAGTTCAGAACAGATAGGCACAAAATATAATTAAATAGAAAAATGAAAAATACAGCATTAATTACTGGAGCATCCAATGGAATTGGATTAGAATTAGCAAAAGTTCACGCCTCTAAAGGTGGTGATTTAGTTTTAGTGGCAAGAAACAAATCAAAATTAGACGAGCTAAAAACAGCATTGGAAAACCAATTCTCAATAAAAGTTTATGTCATTGGCAAAGACCTTTCAGCCATTAATTCGGCGAAAGAAGTATATGACGAAACCACAAAACAAAACATCCAAATTGACTATTTGATAAACAACGCAGGCTTTGGCGACTTTGGCATGTTTGTAGAAACGGATTGGAGTAAAGAACAACAAATGATAAACTTAAACATCACTACATTGACACAATTCACAAAACTATATCTACAGGATATGCTAAAGCGTGGAAGCGGAAAGATAATGAATGTGGCTTCAACAGCAGCCTTCCAGTCCGGCCCGACAATGGCGGTTTATTATGCGACTAAGGCCTATGTATTAAGTTTTTCAGAAGCTGTAGACAATGAAGTGAGAGACAAAGGTGTTACCGTTACCACTCTATGTCCCGGAGCAACTGAAAGTGGCTTTCAGGCAGTAGCCGCAATGGAAGAAAGCAATTTAGTAAAGGGTAGAAAATTGTCTAGTTCAAAAGAAGTGGCTGAATATGGCTATGCTGCAATGATGAAAGGAAAAACGGTTGCAATTCACGGACTTATGAATTACCTAATGGCTAATTCCGTCCGGTTTTTCCCCAGAGCATTGGTTGTTAAACTGACCCGCAAAATTCAAGACAAAGCCAAATAATTATGGTACAAATGACAAAGTATTTTAATGCCGAAAAAAGTGAAAGCCTGATTTTTATTTTAGTAGGCCTTATCGCTATTATCTTATCGATGTACTTCATTTTAAAAGTCAAACAACCATTTTATAATGGAATGGCATATTCTCTAATTGCTATTGCTCTGATACAAATAACAGTAGGAAGTTCGGTGTATATGCGCAGTCCGAAAGATATTGTAAGGGTTAATCAAATAGTCCAAACCGACAAATCAAGATTACAGACAGAAGAAATTCCTCGAATGGCGACGGTATTGAAAAACTTTACAATGTATAAATGGCTAGAAATTACACTAATCGTTGCAGGACTAATGATGTATTTCTACTTACAACCAATGACAGTTTGGAGAGGCCTGGGATGTGGGCTATTTATTCAAGCAGGGTTTATGTTATTACTTGACTTTTTCGCTGAAAGTAGAGGGAAAGCTTACATTGAATATTTGCAGACATTAATCTGAGTATGACGATAAAAATCAATAAGATATGGAATCAATATCACCAAACATTTTTGTAAAAGACCTAAATAAGACGATTGATTTTTACAAACAATTGGGATTTAGCATCGTTATGACAGTTCCTGAAGAAGGAGATTTTGATTGGGTAATGATGTCTTGTGATAATGTAACTTTTATGTTCCAGACAATTGACAGCTTAGGTGATGACTTGCCCGCAATAACAAGAAGGGACGGCGGTTCTCTGTTGTTGTATATTCAGACAAAAGGAATAAGAAAGCTGCACGACGAGATAAAGGACAAAGTAAATGTAGTAAAAGGACTTGAAAAAACATTTTACGGGGCGACAGAATTTTCAATTCAGGACATCAATGGTTATATCTTAACTTTTGCAGAAGATGAGTAAGACAATGACCAGCAAAGACATTTTGTTTTGCAATAAAAAATGCATTTCCAATAGCGAAACATGTAACCTTTGGCTAACGCAATATCATTACAAAGTCTGTTTATTAATTTAGGTAAAAAATAATTCCCTTAAAATGTTTGACTCGCTTGTAGATTAATGGGAACTTTGTGGCGTGAAAAAATATTATTTCTAATATAAATGAGGCATAATGCACGATATTGAACCATGGCACGGTTGGCGGGACGAATATTCAGCTGAATCAGACAAAAAATCACCATTTTTCGGTCGTAAGTATGATGAATTTACGTTTTCTAATAAAATTTATAACTATTTTATACACCCGCAGTGGGATTTTTTTGGTTCTGAAACTTTATTTGGTAAGATATTATACGTGGACTACAAAAGGCACTTTGCTCTGATAGAATTAATAGGTGAATGGAATGACTGTATAACAAATGATAGTATGTTTTTGAAACGTGACCTTGCAGATATTCTGATAAAGCACAATATTTCCAGATTTGTTGTACTTTGCGATAATGTCCTGAATTTTCACGGTGATGATGATAGTTATTACGAAGAATGGTATGAAGATATAAGAGATGACGATGGATGGATTTGCCTTGTTAATACATTTGATCATGTCAGTTCGGAAATGAAGAAGTACAGACTTTATAATTATTTACATTTTGGACCTGAATTCAATGCCATAAATTGGAGAACAAAAAAACCGGCTTTTATTATTGACGAAATAGAAGACATTTTGAACAATAGCCAAAAAAATCTTTTATGACCATACACAAATCAGGATTTGTAAATATTATTGGTAATCCGAATGTAGGTAAATCAACCTTGATGAATGCCCTGGTAGGCGAAAAAATGTCTATAATAACCAGCAAACCTCAGACTACACGGCATAGGATTTTTGGTCTTTTAAGCGAGGAAGATTATCAGGTAGTTTTTTCGGACACTCCTGGCATCATTGACAACCCAAGTTATGGCATGCAATCCTCGATGAATAAATTTGCATTCTCCTCATTTGAAGATGCGGACATAATACTTTTTGTGACGGACATTTATGAAAAATATACCGGTGAAGAACCTGTCATCAAAGCCATAAATAACGCCACCGTTCCTAAGTATCTGATTGTTAATAAAATCGATTTGGACAAGGACAATAAAGCTGCTGAGGCTGCAAAATTCTGGGATAATATTATAGACTTTAATGAAACATTTTTTATTTCTGCTGACCAAAAAACCAATACAGACGAACTATTAAATAAAATTCTTATAGACCTGCCGGAAGGTCCGCCTTACTACCCAAAAGACGAATTATCAGACAAAACGGAACGGTTTTTTGTGTCCGAAATCATTAGGGAAAAAATTCTGATGCTTTATAAACAGGAAGTTCCATACTCTTGTGAAGTTTCAATATCCAGGTTCAAAGAAGAAATGAGAAACGATGCACCTCTGCTTATGATCTATGCCGATATTTATGTGGATAGAAAAACCCAAAAACCTATTATCATAGGAAAGAACGGTGATGCCATAAAAAAACTTGGTATTGCGGCCAGGGAAGAAATCGAAAGTTTTTTTGGAAAACATATATATCTTGATTTAAATGTCAAAATAAAAGAAAACTGGAGAAACGATGATCGTATGCTTAAACATTTTGGTTATGAAGACTAAATTGTTTAGCATTCATAACGAATTGGTTATCAGAACTTAAGGTATTTATATGAGAAATATCATTTAAATTATTTTAAATTATATAATTATTTGTTTTACCTTAGTGACAATTAAAAACATTAAGATGGCTAAATATAGAGTAAAATCAGCACCAAAAAGACAAGTAGAATCTGCATCAGATATTAAGGAGGAAAAAAAGTTTTTTAAAGTTGCCATTATCGTGACAATAATCTTATTGGCGTTGGTATATCTTGTATATAGTAATATGTAAATCAAGGAATTTTTATTTCTGTAAGGATAAACGAACATTCCAGATATCCTAAAAAGCATCGGTAAATAACTAAGATTAATGTGTTTTTGCCGATGCTTTTGTATGTTATAATGATTCGTACCATAAATTGAAAAAAGTAATTTGGGAATCAAAGGTCATAGTGCATTATTTCTTCAATCATCTTACTTTTTGTTTCTACAGATTTTAGAAATCTTTTGCATTTATCTCATTCCATTTTTTGATAAGTCTGGTATTAATAATGTAAAAGGAAAAAGATATTTATTGTTACTACAAAAATAATGTCCTGTAGTTAACATCAGTTATGCATCCGGAAGTATCATTTGACAAAACGAATACATCAATTATAAAACGGCTATAAAGTGTTTAAATAATTTATTTAATTTGCTTTTTTTAAAACTACAATGTAAATAATAATACAAAAACCCAGGATTGTCTTATTTGTATTATATACATTATGCATACATTTATAAATATTTTAATCTGTAATATGAAGTATAGTTGGACCAGTTGGAAAGTATATAAAATAACAGAGTAATGAGAAAAAAATTCACAATTGTTTTGTTGATTTTATTTACGGCAAATGTTATGGTTTGCCAAGATCAATGTAGTTGTCTTGATTTTTACATCAACAAAAAAAATAATGAGTCAGATAGTCTTATTAGCACAAAATTACTGAATAGTTCAAGTGTTATTTGTAAGGCTAAAGGATTCGAAATGAAGGCTTATTTGTTAACAGATGAACTTAAGTTAGATTCTGCAGAAATTTTTCTTAAAAAGGCTGAGCAGCTTTTCAAAAAGACACATTGTAAAGATACAGTATTACTCAATACCTATAAAATATGGGCACAAGTCAATTATAGCAGAGCAGATTATCCAAAGGCTCAGGAATATAGTCTTAAAATGGTGGCATGTGCTGAAGCCGCAGGAAAATATTATGATCAGGCAAAAGGCTATACCATGATTGCCCAATTATTTAATCAAACAAATCAGGCAGAAAGGGGAATCGTTTATATTAGGAAAGCAATCAAACTACTTCCTAAACTTAGTGAAAAAGAAAAATATAGTATAATTTATTTTATCTCAATAAGGTATTTGTGGTATTATCAAGACACAGATATTATTTCTGCATTGGATACATCAGAGTTTTATTGTAAGGAATACTTAACATGGTCCAAGAATAGAAAAGAAAAAAATAGGATATATCAGGCTTTTAATACTTTACAGGGCATTGCATACGAAAGGGGAGAATTTGGGAAAGCCCTCACCTTGCTTGATAGCTCTTATCAATATATGGGTGAAAATAATAATGAAATTCAGTTGTATTACAGTGATAAAGCTGATATCATGATGGAACTCAAAAAATATGAGGAAGCGCAAAAATACGCTGAATCTGCCTTAAAATTTGCTTTGATGAATAAAAACCCTTCTTATATTGCAGATATATATAAATTGTTGGAAAGTATTTCAGTAAAAAAAAGAGATTTCAAAAAGGCTTATGAGATGTGTAAGATGCATCATGCCATAAATGATAGTATCAGAACAGTGGATAAAACGGAAGCTGTAACTGAATTGGAGAAAAAATATAATCAAGCCAAAAATGAAAGTATTATTAAAGATTTAGATAAAAAAAAGCAATTGTATTTGTTATTGGCTTTGACAGGCTTATTCGTTGTACTTGCCATAAGTTTTTATTTGAGACAACAAAAACTTAAACACAAGCAAGATATTCTTTTGACCGAACAAAGACTTAACAGAGCCAGAATGAATCCTCATTTCTTTTTTAATGCCCTTACAAGTCTTCAAAAATTTGCTTTAAGTGATAATGATGGTAAAGAACTGGCCAGCAATCTGTCTAAATTCAGCAATCTTATGCGTGAAACCCTTGAAAGTACCTATAAAGAATACGTAACTATCGAAGAGGAAATCGATTTTTTGTCTGAGTATCTTGAAGTTCAGAAAATAAGATTCCCTAAAACATTTAGCTATGATATCTCTGCAAATTCCAAAATGGAAGTAGATGATATATTGATACCATCTATGATTTTACAACCATTCGTAGAGAATAGTATAGAACATGGGTTTTCAGGAATTGATTATTCCGGTCATGTTGACATTAACTTCAAAGTTTCAGGAAAAGAAATCATAATTGAAATAAGTGATAATGGCATTGGCTTGTTGACATCATATAAAACTGATAATGAGCATATCAGCCGTGCGAGTCAGATCATTAAAGACAGGATATATCTTTTGAATATCAAACTTAAGACAAAAGCAGGTTTCAACATTGACAATAATAAAGACGGAAAAGGTGCAGTTGTAAAAATTCACTTACCTTTATTGTATAAAAGCAATCAACACTCGTGAAAATTTTAATCATCGACAATGAGCCTGAGATCAGGGCCATTTTGAAAAAAATGATCTTTTTGTGGTCAAACGACGATTTTGTAGTGGAAGAGGCTAATGGTGTTGTCACCGGACTTGCAAAAATTAAATCCTTCATACCTGACATTGTAATGTTGGACGTAGAGATGGATGACGGTTCGGGGTTTGACCTCTTAAGACAACTTACTAATCCGCGATTTCAGCTGATTTTTACTACAGCCCATAATAAATATGCGGTGCAGGCTTTCAAATTTAGTGCCATAGATTATTTGCTTAAACCTATTGACCCAAATGAACTAGCCATTAGTCTGGAAAAAGCATCTTCCAATATTTTGGAAAACACATTGCAAAAACAACTCTCTGTTATGATGGAACAGTTGACTGAAAAAAAGCCGAAAGAAGCACAGATTGTACTAAAAGACATTGATAAGACCTATTTTGTCCGCATAAGTGACATCCTATATTGTGAAGCTGAGGGTTCTTACACTAAGTTTTATTTAACAGACACAGAACCAATATTTGTTTCACGCAATTTAAGAACCTATGAAGAAATATTAGCCCCTGCAGGCTTTATTCGCACACATCATTCATGCCTGGTCAATCCCAACAAAATAAAAATTTACGACCGTAAAACCGATTGTGGTACCTTAATACTTGAAGGCGGCCACGTTCTTCCGGTAGCGCAAAGAAAAAAAGAATTTGTACTGCAGTTTTTAGAAAAGAGATGATTAAAATCTTATGTAAAGTCAATCACTGCAATAGGAATAATAATGTTGTCTTTGCCGATTTGTCTTTGTCCTGAAGCATTTGTTGCTGGATAATTTAAAAAAGACATCACTTACAAAATACTTCTGACCATATATCAAATCTAAAAATTTTCAGGTTTTACCTGTCTTAATTTTGTTTTTGAAAACATGATTAATAAACCTTCAAAAAAAATTAAGATGACAAAATTTTTAACCTTATTTACACTGGTAATATTTGTACTGGTCAATAAAACAGCGTCGGCACAGTGTGATGTACCTATTAACCAATCTCAAGTTTATTTAGTGTCTAATGCTGAATCAAAATTTGAATGGGGCGCTGTCGCTACAGCAACAAGCTACAGGTTTCAATTAAAATTCCCCTGGGATGATTGGGCAGAAATCGATGTTATTGTACCTGCAACAACTTATAGCTTAATTGGTCTGGCACATAGCTTTCCTTTCGAATGGAGGGTAAGTGCTATCTGTGGAAATGTAGAAAGTGCTTTCAGCCCTACGCAGTCTTACACAGTACCATGTCCAATACCCACTGGGCTAAATGCCACCAATATTACTGTTAACTCGGCCGTACTGAACTGGACGCCTTTTCAGGGGTACAATACTTATACCGCGGGCTTCGTGCTGGGATATAGAATTGCAAACTCCAATGCTCCCTGGATATCACTTGGCAGCACCTCGTTATTTACTAAAAACATAAGTGGCTTACAGTCCAATACAACTTATGAATGGTGCGTAAATACGAGCTGCACCTACTTTAATAGCAGTCCCGTGATCTCAACTTTTACAACTTCATCAGGCTGTGGACTACCAGTTAATCTTAGGATATCCTCTACTACATCAGTCCAAAACAGAGTGATTTGGGATGCTGTAAATGGTGCTCTAAGTTACACGGTGCAATACAAAAAAAACAGCCAGACAAATTGGACTTCTGCCAATTCGTCCTTTAACAATCTACTTATCACGGGGCTTGATCCTGAAACATTATATGACTGGAAAGTACAAGCCAATTGTTCTAACGGAAGTGGTGTTTTCTCAACCCCAAGTCAGTTTCATACCTATTCGTTAATTTGCAATTCATATGGGGTGAACACAAATGAGTGGATAGACTTATTTAGTCTCGGAACAATATCAAGAGCGTCCGGAAAAGATGTTGGGGGATACTTAAATTCTAATCAAAGTACTGATCTCGTCATCGGATCGTCAGTCAATTCCGGACAACTCAGTGCAGGATTTATTCCCGGTTTCACCTATGGCGAAAGATTTGTCATTTATATTGACTTCAATAGAAATGGTAATTTTGCAGATCCCGGAGAGTTGGTTCTTTCACCATTAAGCACCAATAATGGGGGCACTTACAATTTCTCTATTTCAATTCCTTCAACTGTCACTCCGGGTCCGACCAAACTAAAGGTCGTTATGAGGCGCGGGGGCGGAACATACACACCATGCGCTCAAGGCGTCAGGGGTGAAGTTGAAGATTATTTGGTCAATATTGTCACTTCTTCCAATATGATTTCGGACGATGGAAATGTACAAGCCATGGAATATGAATTGGAGACTCGGAGCAGACAAATAGATCAAAAAGATATCAGTATTTCCCCAAATCCAAGTAACGGAATATTCAACATATCCCTTGATCAAAAATTAAAAGTCAACAATTACAAAGTGTTAAATGCGTTAAATGGCATCTTGTTTTCAGCAAATTTGAATGCTTCAGGTTTTGAGCTCGATCTAAGTCCTTATGCAAACGGAATTTATCATCTGTTATTAACCGACATAAATGGGAAGTCGAGTATAGTAAGACTAATTAAAATGTAGGGTCATTATGTTTGATATCTTATTATATCCGGAAATATCATGATGGATTAAAATGAGATATTATCCCTGATAACGAAGTAGGTTGTCAGGGATTTTTTATTTGATAAAAACTAATTGATTGAACTGTCAAAAAAGTTAAAGAGCGATGAATCAGTTCATTTATAAACCATAATAATAGTAAAGCACTATAAAATAAATTACCAATCTGTATGTTTTACAAATCTCATCGTATTAATTTGGTTACCCATTTCACAAGTTAGATTATAGACACCCGAAGGAATTGACCTTACTTCGATAGCCATTTTATTGTTTATAATCCTATCCAGACCCGGCAAATTGAAAACAGTTCCGGTTTCGTCAAAAATACGCACTTTCCCAACTTTGAATGAGGTATGAAAAGTGACATATAGCATGGAAACAACCGGATTGGGATATAGCTCTAAGGTTAGGGCATCATTTGTTTCTTCTGTTGCCACAGCACGTGTTACAGTCCACTCCGGACTATTAAAAATACATCCATTGGCATCAGTTATCAGCAGGCTGTACGATCCGGTTTCAGTGATGGTAATATCTTCAGTTTCAACATTGATGGCTGTCCCATCCTTTGACCACACATATGTATATGGTTTTGTGCCTCCTTCAAACAAAAGATTAATGAATGCAGGAACGGCATTGCTGACGATTAAATTTGATGAATCAATTTTTAACAAAAAAGTATCCGGTTCAATGATATTAAATTGTTTTGTTTCTACACAATTATTTGCATCCTGTGCCATGATGGTATAACTACCTGCCACAAGGTTTGAAATTTGTGACGAATTGATATTTGTATTCCACAATAAACTAAAGGGAACAGTTCCTCCTTTAATAAAGGTAGTAATACTACCTGTCGAATCATTAGGACAGGATACATGCGCTACATTGCCTGTAATACTTATTTCATCAGGTTGTGTGATTTCTATAGCCGATTCACTAGTGCATCCTAAATGATCAGTTATGGTCAAGAAATATCCGCCTGCAGGCAAATTATTTAGTACTTCAGTTGTTTGTCCATTTGACCAGGCATAAGTATAAGGTGCTTCTCCGCCAACTGCAGAAATAGAAATCAAGCCTGTGCTATCAGCATGACAAAGCGGGGCTTGTACCAAATGATTAGATAATATCTGAGATTGTTGGCTTATTGTTACCTCTCTGGTGAGTTCACAACCTGAACCATCAGAAATGGTTACCTGATAATTACCTGCTTTTAAGGAGGCATTTAATAATTCGGTGTAACCATTTGACCATGCTACCTGATAAGGAGCAAGTCCTCCAGAAATTTGCAAGGAAGCCTGACCATCATTACTCCCAAAACATGAAGCGTCATTTTTTGAAACTTCAGCAATCACAGTACATCCAAAATCAGTGCAACTTTGGGCTTTTATCAGTGCTGATGCAACACATCCATCTGTGTCTTTCGCTTGTATTGTATATGATTCACCTCCCTGAGCAGGTGCAAGGATTCCAAGCCCATCAAAGGTATATCCCCCACTACCACCTACTGCTGCCGGAGTAAATTTAACTGCACCTTTACTGACACATTCCTGACCAACATCAAGCGTAATTTGCTGCCACAAAGGATAATTATCCTGAATCTCAAAACAAATGCTTCCTGATTTAAAGCCTGTTTGCGTTTTTTTAGATCCGATTTGTACATAATATTTCTTTCCGGCAATGAGTCCATCTATCCGACTATATCCCTGGCAAAAATGAGATTGTTTATCACAAAATATGGAATTTAGTGCATTACAATTACCTTCATATATAGATAAAATATGTTCAAAATCAACTTTTGTCCTAAAATATGCAGAAGTTTTTGTAGCAATAAAAGAAAACCAGACATCATTATCAATGTACACATCACACGATGGTTTTGCACCTGAAAACGCTGCACCATTATTAGAAACAGACGTACATAAGCCATTCATGATGACTGGAAGCGCCAGATTACAATTTTGGTATTCAGCTATTTCTTCAGTCTTTTGCGAAATCTCACCGCACATATGACCTTCTAAAGTAGAAAAATAACCACTCACCTGAATGTAATAAGTTTGATTTGCCACTACACCATTTAACAGCATGCTTTGCCCGGAATAATCGGATACAAGCTCATTCAAACTGTCACAAGTTCCCGAAAAAACAGAAATGGCATCTGCAAAATCAGCCTGACTATTAAATAAATAATTTCCATCGGTCAAAGGTGTAAATGTATACCAAACATCAGCCCGTGAGCGTATATTTTTTGTTGGTAGTGGCCCTTCAAAGTCTGCTTTAATATTCTGATTGTTTGTACATTGTGTATTCAGGACTAGAGGAATGGCATTCAAACAACGATCGCTAGCTGGTGTAGGAGTCAAATCTGACTCAGGAATCACAGTTATACAACCAGCGCCTTTCTCCAAACCAAATTCTGATTTTTTACCTGATATCCTGATAATATAAGATGAAGTACCATCAGATTCCAAAAACAAATTCTCACCTTCAAAACCATACTCGTCCCTATTTTTAGTAGCCAATAATTCCAAATTTGAACAATCTCCTTTAAATAATTCAATTTGGTCATTGAATGCAGATAAAGTTTTAATATGGTAATTATTTGCAGGAACATTGGAAAACTGATAATACAAATATCCAATATTAGTGGAGTCAACAGCAACATTGATGTCATCACTACTAAGCGCATTATAATTGTCAAAGGGCAAACAAACACCATCAGGCAAGAGGGACGATGCCTTAGCACAACGATCATTTAATGAACCCTTTCCTATTACTTTAACATTATCAAACCCCACCCACCACGCAAAACCTCCATCATTGTATTCCCAAACAAGCCTTATTTTTTCTGATCTGAATGCAGATAAATCGATGGTATCTTTTTTTGACTTGGTCACTTCAGGTCCACCAAAATCTCCCGTATAAATTTTAACGGGCAATAATTCCTTTCCATTATCGACAAATAATTGAAGGTATTCATTTTTTTCATAAAATCTAAAAATCAAGTCGTACGTCAACCTGTATTCTGCAAAGGAAGCAGCATCAAACTCAGGACTGGATATTTGAATCTTAGATAAAGGCGCGGCTTCGCCAAGGATATCATCATTAAAATAAACAAAACAACTGCCATCTATTGATTTACCATCATTAAAAAGGCCAAAATTCCAATCGTTCACACCACTTAGTATTTTTTTTGACCAACCTACAGGTAGCTTGCAATCATTAAAATTCTCACCCATTACTATTGAGCCTCCCTTAGTACCGGTTACTTTTATATTGTCAAAACCTGCCCACCATGCAAATTCTCCGTTGTCTTTATACTCTATAATGATGCGCATACTGTCGGAGGCCAATAAACTAAGGTCAGAAGTCATAAGCAAAAAGTCTGAAAATTTATTACCTGTTGTATTAACATCTTTAAATTCCCTAAGGACATACTCTTTAACCCCATTGTCAATAATGATACGCATCACTTCACTTTTATCTCTCCGGAAATGTACCTGTGCTTCAAAATCAAGATCTGTATAGTCTGAACCATCAAAATAATCTGAAATAAACCTTATTGTATATGCCTCGGTTTTATCACCTGTTAAATCATCGTCAATAATAAGCATGCAGCTTCCATTAATCGATGACCCTTCAGCTTTTGGGTTGGTGGGTAGACCAACTGACCAAGCAACGTTTTGATTGCCCTCAAGTTTATAACTCCATTTATCTGATAATATACAATCATTAAAATCATCAAAAAACAAGATATCCTGACCTGACGACTTTACGATCATTAAAATGCAGATTATGATAATTTTGATTGTCCTCGGTAACATAAATCGATTATTTTATTTGCATTGTAAAAATATATAAGTTTCTTCTATTATTCAAAATAAAGTAATAAATTGCGTTGAATTTATAGCATATCAAAATATAATGGCAGGTATTCAACCTTACCAACCTTCTTTATCCAAACCTTGGGACAAACAAAGGATTATTCATTTTTATCGCAGGATTGGATATGGCCCTACCCCCACATTAATCAATACCGCTTTATTGTCTGACCCTATTGTACTGATAGAGAGCACATTAAATAGCATAAAAGCAAGGGCATTACCGGCATCGCCGATTTGGGCAAATTATACTGCCGCGGATTATGAAAATACGGACGATCTTAAATTTGAACATAGAGATCAATTTTTTGACACCATCCATGCAGATATGATTTCCGACGGTTTGAGGAGTAAATTGGTTATGTTCTGGCACAATCATTTTGTTACTCAACTTGATGTTTATGACTGCAATAATTATTTATGGAATTACTATACCATTCTCAATAGATATTGTTTGGGCAATTTTAAATTGTTTGTTCAGGAAATAGGTAAATGTCCTGCCATGCTGGTGTATCTGAATGGAAATCAAAATGAAGTAGGAAATCCAAATGAAAATTATGCCCGTGAACTTATGGAATTATTTACCATGGGCGAAAACAATGGCTATACCCAAAATGATGTTGTCGGTGTAGCTAAATCACTTACCGGGTGGAAATGCGATATGTATGCCTGTACAAATGTATATTTTGATAATGCAAAATTTGATAAAACCAATAAAACTATATTTGGGAAGACGGGCAGTTGGGGATTTAATGAAGTGCATAACTAAATATTTACTGAAAGAAAAACAGAAGTGGCTGAATTTGTTTGTACAAAGTTATACAGACACTTTATCCACAGCAACCCGGATCAGGAATTTGTTGGTAAGTTGGCCGAATTATTTATTGCTTCCAACTGGGAGTTATTACCGGTTTTCAAAGCTTTATTTAAAAGCGAACATTTTTTCGAAACTGAATTTATAAATGCCGTCATTAAAAATCCAGTGCATTGTTTTATTGATTTTGTAAGATTGACAGGTATCAGTGCTGCAAATGTAAGTAACGAGTATGGTACATTTAGATATGGAGCTTCTAATCTTGGTATGGAAATTTTTAATCCTATCAATGTTGCCGGTTGGCAGGAGCATCACGAATGGATCAATGAAAACACCCTTACGCAACGATGGAATTATTGTAAAAACATTTTAGGCACGTTTACAAATGAAAAAAATAGAGAAAGTATGAGGACGCTTGCTATAAATCTGGCAGAAGGTTCTACTAACAATCCTGATTTTATTGTCAAAGCGCTTACCTTGCATTTCCTGGGTCGTGTCCTTGATGAAAATTTACATCAGTCAGCGTTAGCCTATTTTAAAGGGGATATCCTGAAAATTATTTTGAAGATTTAAGTTGGAATCTCAGCTGGAATGAAGCGCCCTATCAGGTTGCTAATCTCCTCGGTTATCTGATCAAACTTCCTGAATTTCAATTGTCATAAACATTAACTAATATGTGTGAGGACCATAAAAAAGATAGAAAGGGCCGATCAATCGATAATCCTGAAGATCATCAATTAGACCATCAAAAGTGGAAAAGAAGGGATTTCCTGCAGTCTGCAGGGTTATTTACTGCCGGCCTTACAGCAACTTTTAGTGGAATACCGCTTTATGCAATGGGTACTTCTACCCTACTTGCACCATTGAATAATTTAGAGACGGACAGAGTGCTGGTTTTAATTCAGCTACGTGGAGGAAATGACGGCCTGAATACAGTAATAAACAGGTTTGATAATACCTATTATAATATTAGACCAAATATTGCTGTCAAAGAACAAAACTTGTGGGCACTTAACAGCAAAACAGGTATGCCAAACAGGATGTTGGATCTTAAACCAATGTGGGAAGAAAATAAAATGAAGATTATTCAGAATGTAGGTTACCCTGACCCAAATTACTCTCATTTCAGATCTTCTGATATTTGGGCAACATCGTCAGACACCGAAGAATTCGTGAATACCGGCTGGATAGGTCGTTACTTTGATCAGGATTTACCTGCCTTCATTGATGCACAGCCTACCATTCCTCCTGCTATGCAAATTGGTGTTCAGACAGATTTGATTTTTCAAGGTGATAGGGCAAATCTTGCACTAGCCATCAGCAGTCCTCAGGAGTTCTATAAATTGGCTATTACCGGTCAGTTGTACGATCTAAAGAGCCTTACTAACACACCAAAAGATCAGGAACTTTTTTATGTCAGGCAAGTAGCAAATAGTGCATTTAGATATAGCCAGTCCATTAGTGCTGCTTATAATAGAGGCCGAAATGAAGTTAATTATCCTGACTCCAATCTTGCCCAGCAGCTTGCAATCGTGTCAAGATTGATCAAAGGTAGATTAGGGACAAAAGTTTATATGGTGTATATAGATGGTTTTGATACCCATGCTGAACAGTATGACAAACACCTTGCACTTCTGAATACGATTTCAACATCGGTGTCTGCTTTCTATAAAGATCTTGAAAAACAGCAAATGGACGACAAAGTTCTTGGTATGACTTTTTCTGAATTTGGCAGAACCATTGGGGAAAACGGATCTATTGGTACTGATCACGGAACAGGTGCACCAATGCTAATGTTTTGCAAAGGAATAGGAAAAGACATTGTTGGCACACCACCTGACTTAGTGAATCTTGGTGAGTACGGTGATCCGAACTATGGCATAGATTTCAGAGATGTGTATGCGTCGTTACTTCAAAATTGGTTTGGAATGGAAGCCGAAATATCTGATTACATCATCGGAAAAGACAGAAGCCCTATCCCGAATCTTGTCCCTGTTAAAAATCCGGCTATCGGGTCCGAAGAATTTGGAGCCCTATTAGGACATAAATTATCAACAGAAAATCCTGAAAACCTTCAAATCCTTTTTGCCATGTTGCACGATGGCCCTGTTGTTCTTGACATCCTAGACAGAAGTGGACAGGTCATCAGACCAATTATCAATGAATTTAGAACAAAAGGAACTCATACAGTGTCTATAAATACGAAAAAATACGCCCTAAATAAAGGAGAATATCAATATAGACTCAAGACAGGGGGAAAAATATATCAACGACTTTTACTCATAACCAAGTGATTGAACGCTAAGATGTATTCAATTAAAGACGCATTGGATTTTTTTTTGGTAACAACAGAATTGTCAATAAAAAATATTATTCGAAATCAATTCGATAATGTATCGAAATTAATACTCGTTTTATTCTTCCATCAAATCAGGTCTCCTTTCTTTTGTTATTCGGACAGATTCTTCAAAGCGCCATTCATCTATCAATCGGTCATTGCCTGAGAGCAATATTTCGGGAACTTTATAACCTTTATAGTCTGATGGTCTGGTGTACACCGGAGGAGCCAACAGATTATCCTGAAACGAGTCAGTCAAAGCACTTGTCTCATCATTTAATACGCCGGGTATTAATCTTCCTATGGCATCAACAACAATGGCAGCTGCCAGCTCTCCACCGGATAATACAAAATCACCTACTGAAATTTCCATAGTGACGTGCATATTTCTAATGCGGTGATCGATGCCTTTATAATGACCGCAAATGATTATAAGATTTTGAAAACAAGATAATCGATTGGCCATTTTCTGATTGAACGTTACTCCATCAGGTGTCATGTAAATGATCTGATCATAAGCCCTGAGTTTCTTAAGATCTGTAATACAGGTATCAAGTGGTTCACACATCATAACCATGCCGGCTCCACCACCAAACTGATAATCGTCGATTTGTTTATGCGCACCTAAGCCATAATTTCTAAGCTGAATAATGCTGATATTAAGCAATCCTTTTTCATTTGCCCGCTTGATGATGGAATGGTCAAATGGACTTTTCAGCAATTCGGGAACGGCAGTGATAATGTCAATATACATTATTTTTTAAATTTAAGCATACATTTAAATACGGCAAAGTTGCAGAAAATAAAAAGCGTTTTGCCCAAATATCCAGGGATAAATTTCAGATTCGACCCAAAAAACTTTAAAGTTTATACTGACACATCGATTAAAAAAATTTGAGCTAGTTTATTCGTTGATACCGAGTAATTCCACTTCAAATATTAAAGTTGCATACGGTGGGACCGAACCTGCCCCTTTTTCTCCATAAGCCAGTTCTGCTGGTATAAAAAACCTGTATTTATCACCCACTGACATCAATTGCAGTCCTTCAGTCCATCCTTTGATAACCTGGTTTAATGGAAAAGAGACAGGTTCTCCCCTTTGGACAGAACTATCAAAAACCTTTCCATCAGTTAACATGCCATGATAATGCGTTTTCACTTTATCTGTGGCTTTTGGCTTCAACCCGCCTAAAGGCCCCTGATTCAATACCTCATATTGCAATCCACTGGGCAGGCTTACAACTCCTTCTTTTTTAGCATTCTCGGCTAAAAACAATTTGCCATCATTTATTGCTTTCTCTTTCAATTTACTTTTCAAATCTAAAGTAAAATCTTTGTACATCTGATCTGCTTTTCCTTTTTCAATTTTAAACGTATTGTTGTTCATTACGTCATACATTGCCATCTCAAATGCCTTGGGATTGATATAAGTGACACCTTGCTTCTTCATGTTTTCTTACATTTAAACCTATAACATAGGAAATGCTGTCAGCTTTACTCACTAATGCCTGAGCAAAACTCAAAGAAGAAAAAAATAAAAACAAACAAGCCAATAATCCAAATACTTTCATTTGTTTAAGTTTTATAATATAATGAGCGTTAAATTGAAAATAATAATACAGATGTTATTTTAAATAATTATTTTGACTTAAGTCCGGCATAATGCTTATAAAAATATGGTATAGTTTCGATACCTTTATAAAAATTAAACAAGCCATAATGTTCATTTGGAGAATGAATATCATCGGAATCCAGACCAAAACCCATAAGAACAGTCTTGACCTTCAGGACTTTCTCAAATAAGGCTACAATGGGAATGCTGCCACCACCCCGCACAGGAATCGGGTCTTTACCATACGTATCCTTCATAGCTAAAGCAGCAGCCTTGTATTCAGGTGTATCAGAAGGCGTTACGGCTGCCTCGCCTCCATGATGCGGACGAACTTTAACTTTGACAGATGGTGGTGCAATACTTTCAAAATACGCTTTAAACAATTTGGTGATAACATCACTTTTCTGATTTGGAACCAAGCGCATACTAATCTTTGCAAATGCCTTGGAAGGTAAAACTGTTTTTGCACCTTCCCCTATATAACCACCCCACATAACATTTACTTCAAGAGTAGGTCTGATGGATGTCTGTTCAAGTATGGTATATCCTTTTTCACCCTGAGTATCATTAACTCCCAGCGCTTTCATATAATCCTCTCTTACAAAAGGAGCTTTATTCATTGCTGCCCTTTCATCTTCAGAAACTACAACAACATCATCATAAAAACCTGGAATGGTGATATGTTTGTCTCCGTCCTTAAGAGATGCAATCATGTCGCACAATATGTTTACGGGGTTACCTACAGCTCCTCCGTATACGCCTGAATGCAAATCTTTATTTGGCCCGGTGATTTCAACTTCTACATAACTTAACCCTCTTAACCCAACCGTTATTGAAGGAACATCATTAGCAATAACAGATGTATCAGAAATTAGCACAACATCGCAGGTCAGCATCTCTTTATGTTCTACACAAAAGGCACCAAGATTTGCTGAACCAATCTCTTCCTCACCTTCTATCATAAATTTTACATTACATGGCAGCTGATTCGTGCTGATCATTGCTTCAAAAGCTTTAACATGCATAAACATCTGGCCTTTATCGTCACATGAGCCTCTTGCAAAAATAGCGCCATCCGGATGTATGGCGGTCTTCTTTATTACGGGTTCAAATGGTGGGCTTTCCCACAATTCCAAGGGATCAGCTGGCTGCACATCATAATGTCCATATACCAATACCGTTGGTAAAGATGAGTCAATTATATGTTCCCCATAAATAATAGGATGACCTTTGGTCGGATAAAGTTTTACCTTAGCACAACCTGCTCTTTTTAAACTTTCCAGAACATAGTCTGCTGTAGCTGCAACTTCCTTTTTGTACGTCGGATCTGCACTTACAGAAGGCATTTTTAACATTTGAAATAATTCAGTCAAAAATCTTTCTTTGTTTTCAGCTATATATTGATTTACAGATTGCATAATTTAATTTTATTAATTTTTAATATCTTTAACAAATGTTTTTCCCATGTTATATAAAGTAAAACTGTATTTATCAGCTGCTTCTTCAATTATTTTTGAAGTTGGTTTCCCTGCACCATGACCAGCACTTTTATCTATTCGAATAAGAACCGGATTTATTCCGGAATGATTTGATTGCAAAGCTGCAATAAACTTAAAGGAATGTGCAGGAACGACTCTGTCATCATGATCAGCCGTAGTAACCAATGTTGCAGGATATGACGATGGCTTGACATTATGTACTGGTGAATACCCCAGTAGGTAAGCGAACATTTCTTTTGATTGTTCAGATGTGCCGTAGTCATATGACCATCCAGCCCCAGCAGTAAAAGTATGGTATCTTAGCATATCAAGGACTCCTACTGCGGGCAAAGCCACCTTAAACAAATCAGGCCGTTGGGTCATACAAGCCCCAACCAGAAGACCACCATTCGATCCCCCCGAAATAGCAAGATTTTCACTGCTTGTATATTTGTTTTTGATAAGATATTCTGCCGCAGCTATAAAATCGTCAAATACATTTTGCTTCTTAAGTTGAGTTCCGGCATCATGCCACTTTTTACCATATTCTCCCCCGCCTCTGATATTTGGCACGGCATAAATTCCTCCCTGTTCCATCCAAACTGCATTGGAAATACTGAAAGCAGGCGTAAGACTTATATTAAATCCCCCATATCCATAAAGCATTGTTGGATTGCTCCCATCAAGTTTAATTCCTTTTTTAGCCGTGATGATCATTGGAATTTTGGTACCATCTTTTGAAGTGTAAAAAACTTGTTTTGATTAAAAATATCCGGATTAAAGTCTATTTTTGGTTTGATGTACAATGATGATTTACCGGATGACGGTGCATATTGATAAATTGAACCAGGTGTTATATAATTTGTAAATGAAAAATATATCTCTTTATCTTCTCTTTTAGCAGTTCCCATTGATGCAGTTCCCAGTCCAGGTAGCTCAATATTTCGAATTAGTTTACCTGAATAGTCATATTGTTTAATAATTGACAAGGCGTCTTTCATATAATGTGCAAAAAAGTAACCACACCCTTTGCCTGCTTCAAGTACATTTTCAGTTTCAGGTATAAAATCTTTCCAGTTGGCAGGAGATGGGTTGGCGGCATCTGTGGTGACAATTTTCTGATTCGGAGCGTCTAAATTTGTAACAATATAAAGTTTAGTACCATCATTTTCCAACACGTAACTATCGCTTTCAAAATTATTCAAAATAGTAATTAATCTCTCTGATTTTCCCAATAAATCCAGCATATACAATTCATTACCCGTCGTTGAATTTGCAGCATTAATAAATAAAAAACGCTGATCTTCTGTTACAGAACCTCCTACATATCTTCGTTTTTGACTAGCCCCAAAAATGACTTTGTCTTCCTCCTGAGATGTACCTAATTTGTGATAATAAAGCTTATGCTGGTCCGTTTTGGCAGATAACTCACTACCTTTAGGTTTATCATAACTGGAATAATAAAACCCATCATTTCCTTTCCAGGACAATCCGCTGAATTTGACATCAATTATCGTATCTTCCAATATAGTTTTAGTCCCAGCATCCATGATTATTACTTTCCTCCAGTCACTGCCGCCCTCAGAAATCTGATAGGCAACTTTTGAACCATCTTTTGAAAATTCTATTCCCGCAAGAGAAGTAGTGCCATCTTTTGAAAAAGTATTCGGATCCAAAAATATTTCAGCCTCGCCATCCTTTTCTTTACGCCATAATACAAACTGATTTTGCAGGCCATCATTTTTGTAAAAATAAGTAAATTTACCTTCTTTGAATGGAGCCCCAAATTTTTCATAATTCCAAAGTTTTTCAAGCCTTGCTTTATATGCTGCTCTAAAAGGAATTTTATCCAAATAGGACGTTGTAACAGCATTTTGATCATCTACCCATTTACCTGTCTCCTGTGACAAATCATCTTCAAGCCAGTGATATGGATCAACTATAACAGTATCAAAATAGGTGGATTGAGTTGAATCCCTTCTCGTTTCAGGATACTTCAAGGGGTCTTTTAATGGTTGAGGCATTTTAGTATCTTTACACCCGAAGAAATGTATCGACAGGATAAATAGAAGAAATTTATACATTGGAAATTAATTTGATAAAAGTTTAACTGCCTAAAAAAACACAAAACAAAAGTAGCAATTATAAATAAACTTATCAATATGTATGATGCTTAAAATTATCGTTTTACCAATGAATTAAAATGACTGTCTCTGCAATAATTATTTGAGAATCGTTTCCACAATGTATTTTTGTGATGATTGCCACCATAATATGATAAAATCATTTCAAAATTATGCATATCCAAATAGCCTTCATAAGCCTGTATTTTGTTAAACTTTTCGTCAAGAAAAACGAAAGAAGGAAAAGACATATTGCCGGAAAGAAGATCTGCCGCCAACTCATTAAAATCATATTTACCTATACGCACTGAAGTATAGGACCTATCACCAATAACAAGTTTTTCTTCTGATAAAGCATTGACTCTAAATGCGTAAAAATTTTGATTTATAAATCTCGCAAGGTGATCATTATTGAGGGTAGTTTCTTCCATAAACTTGCACCATTTGCAACCGTCATAATAAAAATAAACAATAAACTTTCGATTGGAATTCTGTACCTTTTCAGAAACTAAATCAAGGTTCGTCCATTTTATATTATTTTGCCCGAATACAGGAAAAACAAACGACATTACCACACTTATAATAATAAATCTTACATTCATAAAACTAAAATAATCACTTTACAAAGTTGCACACATACAAAAGTAATCATTCTAAACAATAGAATGTTGTCACATAGGAGTAAAAAATCTTTTTTTAATAAAATTTTAACAGTTTAGCTTTTCGTCTGTTTTTATGGGGCTTGCAGAAGTTTTCATCGTTTTGGCGTCTGCAATAAATGTCTGTACTAAAATTTAATAATGGAAATCCAAATATTATAAACTTACTACGTTAAAAATACTTCGTAGAATTTCTTTAACAAATTTAACGTCAGGTAAATAGAACCCTTCTTTGATGTTTGTCTCCACCAGAGTATTTTCAATTTGTAATTCACTCTGAATTGCGGTTTGAGATTGAAGATACAGAGAACTTCCAATACTGAAAAAAACAATTGCTGCTATTGCAAATTTTACACTAATCTTATGTTTCATATGGAATGTTTTCAAATAATGACAAAGTTAATAATTAAAGGCTGCTTCCAGATAAGAGACTAACGTTAAATATTTCATAAAAGTTACAAAAATAAGTGACTTTTATATTGTTTTTCATTGAAGACCAGATATAGCATAGAAATTTTCCTAATAGCATATTTAGTTTATCTTTGCATAAATATACATTGAGACATTCACATGCAAACAATTAAGTCTAAAACATGCGAAATTTGTAATTCCACCTCTTTATCTGTATTCATGCGAGTGATGGATCATTCGATCAGTAAAGAAAATTTTGATATTCTCAGATGTACAAGCTGTGGCTTTTTAAGTACCGGAAATCCTCCTGCTGAATCTGAAAGCGGTCGTTATTATCAAAGTGAAGACTATATTTCACATTCAGACACGGCAAGAGGATGGATATTCAGAATATATCATTTCGTCAGGAATATCATGTTGAAAAGAAAACATACATTAATCAATAGCCTGGCTTCCCAGAGAAATATCCTCGATATTGGCTCCGGAACGGGTTACTTTTTGCACTTTATGAAAAATAAAGGATATAAAACTTACGGAATTGAAATTGACGAACAAGCTAGAATTTTCAGTCAAAAGAAATTCAATTTAGAGGTATCAGGTCCGGAATATCTTCAAAAAAATCAAATTAAGGATACATTTGGCTTTATTACTTTATGGCATGTTATGGAACATTTGTACGATCCAAATGCATATTTTAGTACTTTCCGAAACTTATTGCATGACGACGGTCATCTTATCATTGCCGTACCTAATAATGACAGTTTTGATGCCAAACATTATGGGTCTTATTGGGCTGCATATGATGTTCCCAGACACTTATGGCATTTTACACCTCAAACACTTGAAAAAATGGCAACTAACCATCATTTTCGTTTAATTGACAAAAAAAGTATGCCATTTGATCCTTTTTATAATTCAATGCTAAGTGAAAAGTATAAAGGAAGTACTTTGGGTTTTTTAAAAGGTATTGGTATAGGCTTTATTTCATTAGTTTGTGGCATAATCAATATAAATAAAGCAAGTTCTGTAATCTATATTTTTAAAAAAGAAGGTTAAAATTTGGCATCACTTTGAGAATGATTTAAGCGCTTTAATAATTTTTAAAGATGCTTTTCCATCCCCATATAAAGGTTTGTCAAATTTGATTTCGTCTACATTTATATCGTGATATGCTTTCAAAATGGAAGCTTTATCTGCTCCGGTTAGTGTATTAAAACCACCTTCAACCAATTCAACCCACTCTGTCTGGTCCCTTAATGTAAGACAATATTTTCCAAAAAAGTAAGCCTCTTTTTGAAGGCCTCCACTATCCGTCATGATACAGGCTGCATTAGAAGTTAATTTTATCATATCAAGGTATCCCACCGGATCAATGATGGTAAAATCAGTATGCATCTCCTTTTGGTGGAGCAATTTTTTTGTTCTGGGATGCATGGGGACAATGACTCGTAATTCTGAATTGATTTCATTAAAAGCGGCAATGATTCCTGTTAATCTTTCATAATTATCCGTATTTTCCTGTCGGTGAATGGTTGCCAAAATGTATTTTCCCGGTTTAATATTAATATCCTCTAAAATATGACTCTCAGTTGCAGCTTTTTGTTTGTAATATAATGCAGCATCATACATTACGTCGCCTGAATTCACGATCGTTGCAGGAAAAAAATCATATCCTTCATGCTGCAAATTATCGATAGCCTCAGCTGTCGGACAAAATAAGATATCAGATATCCTATCGGTTAGAATCCGATTGATTTCTTCGGGCATTAACATATTAAAGGAACGCAAACCTGCTTCTACATGGGCAACAGGAATGTGCATTTTTTTTGCTGCAAGTGCACCGGCCAATGTTGAATTTGTATCTCCATATACCAGTACAAAATCCGGTCTCTCAATCATCAGCACATTTTCTATGGCTTCAAGCATTCGTCCTGTCATCGCTCCGTGTGTGAGCGAATGAATATCAAGATTATATATTGGCTTGGGGATATCCATTTCTTTAAAAAAAATGTCGCTCATATTTTCATCAAAATGCTGACCAGTATGCACTAAAATTTCATGAATATCACTATGATTCTTAATTTCTCTACTTAGTGCAGATGCCTTGATAAATTGGGGCCTGGCACCAACAATTGTCACAATTTTCATAAATTTACAATTTACCTGATATTTCATTTAATATGTCAGCCAGTTTTCCTGTTAAGTTTCTTCTGGAGTACATTTCTATTCCTTTTGACTGATTTGTCAATTTATGATTCAAATATAAATCATACGATAATTTCAAATACGATATGAGTTGTTCTGTATCTTCATATTCTATCATTACACCGGAAGCTGAAGAATTTATTATTTCAGCTGCATCCCCATCTTTGGGTCCAATACAAATTATGGGTCTGCCAGATGCCAGATATTCAAAAATTTTGCCCGTTAAAATGGACTTATTATTTGTTGTTTTGTTTATAATAAGTAATAATAATTGAGCACTATTTTGATATTTTATTGCTTCTCCGTGGTTGACATATCCTACTAAGTTAACTAAATGATCTAAACCGTATGCTGTAATACTTTGTTTGATAATGGCTTCAGGATTACCTACCAGATTAATAGAAATATCAGACATCATTTCGTGTTTTTCGCTTTTTAGCTTTTGGATGGCCTTCCACAAAATTTCAGGATTTCTGGATGCATTCATGGTTCCAATATAAGTAATGGTAAATTTTTTATCCAGTACTGTTTGTAAGCTTATTATATCTGATTCATCGTATCCATTTGTTATAACAGTGGTTTTGGTATTTGTGATTGATTTAAGATCTGAGGCCATAGTTTTACCAATACATACAATTCTATTACATTGATTTAATACATGCTTTTCTAAATTTTGGTGTCGTTTACGTGCAAAATATGTTAGTCTCAAATCATCAAAATAATCGATTTGCGTCCAGGGATCTCTATAATCCACGATCCATGGAATATCAATTTTAGTTTTAATATGACTGGCAATGAGATGACAGCTATGGGGTGGACCTGTACTTATCATGGCATCCACCGGATGGTTAGCCAGATATTGAATCAATGTTTTGGCCGAAGGACGGACCCATAATATTCGTGCATCCGGAATAAACATATTGCCCCTAATCCACACTGCAAGTTTATCTAAAAAACTTAGTTTTTTGCCTTGCGAAAGAAAATTGGCATCAATCTTTGAATCTTTAGACTTTCCCGTAAATTTCCTATACCAGGTATAAGGCTCTATGATAGCTTGTTTGATGACCTCAATATTGTCCGGAACTTCTTCAATTAATGTCGGATCTAATATGGGATAATCTCCGTTTTCAACTGTAAAAACGATCGGCTCCCAACCAAAATCTCTCAAATACTTAACAAATTTAACCCACCGCTGTACTCCCCCACCACCGGCAGGCGGCCAATAATAGGTGATAATCAAAACCCGCTTTGGCATGTTATACTTTTACCATCTTTTGTCCTTCTGAAACAAATGACTTGTATATAATATAAAAAAGTCCCAAAATCAAAAGCGTAGAACAAATAAGACTTATTGTTTCTCCCGTGTAATAAGAAGTCGGTTTAAATTCAAATGTAATCAAATGTTTACCAGGAGGAATTTTCATGCCCCGGAGAATATAGTTTACTCTGATATGGTCAACTGCCTTTCCATCCAAATACGCCTGCCAGCCTTTATCAGGACCATACCAGATTTCAGAAAACACAACAAATTGTTCTTTTTGTGAGTTGGAATTATATTCCAGTTTATTGTTGCTATAACTTTTTAACTCTACACTGCCGTTCTTTTCCAAACTTAATCCATTGACATAATCTTTAAACTCAGAATGTATTACAACATCTCCTGCTGGGTCTAAATTTGTAAGAGAATCAATTTCCGCATTCGCATCAGGCACCAGAATGATGTTATTAACAAACCAGGCATTGCCTAATGCAGCAGGGTTTCTTTGCACAGTGGGCTTGCCGTCAGCACCCTGAATGATAAAATATTTGGTATTCAGCATATTCAAAACTGCCTGATTATTCTTAGCAATGTGTCGGTCAATAATGTCCTGATAACGTTGTAGTTTAACCGCACTATATCCTCCAATAGTTTTATGAAAATAAGATGTAGATGCACCATTAAATGTATTAATAGATGCATCATAAACCCTAAAATTTGGATCCTTATCCTGCAAAATCTGATTGTCCACAGGTCGGGGATCAAAACTTTGTTTGTAAACGTTTTTAGATACAAAATCTCTTTTGTCAAGATATCCTTTTCCAATCTGAGTCAGGTCAAATAAACCCAAAACAGCTACTATTGATATCATTACGGTGCTGGTTATCTTGTCTTTAAGAAATAACCATATAGTTGTCGCAACAACCAATATAAAAATCAAGCTTCGCATGGCAGACGCATGAAACATACTCGATCTTTGTTTTAATAATACGTCCTTTATATCTGCATAACTTTCATCACCTGAACCAACAAAATCAAACAATGAACTTCCCATGAGCCATAAAAGAAGACATGTTCCGCCTAATAATCCTGTTGCATAATAAAGAGGTTTAATGAAAGATTCTTTTTTATTGGATTTCATTAACTCTGACAAAGCAAGTACACCCAGAATAGGAATAAAAATAGCTGTGACGCTAAGGATTGAACTTGGGGCTCTAAACTTATTAAACAGCGGAAAATAATCAAACAAAGCTTTGTTCAATATCGGCATGTGTTTACCCATTGACAAACACATTGTAAGAACAACTGCACTTAATATCCACCATTTTATTTCTCCCCGTACACCAAATAAACCAAATATAAATAGAAAAAATGCAACTACACCAAAGTAAGCCGGTCCGCTTGTAAAAGGCAACGAGCCCCAATAAGTAGGGGCCTGAAAATCCTTTCGCTGTCCGACTGCTTTACCTAATTCAGAATTCCCGTCCAGCCATTCACCTGACCCTCCACCAACTGCCTTGGGAATAAATGTTGCCAGCATATCTCCATAACCATTGCTCCATTGCATAGCATATTCCCAATCAAGCCCGCCTGATATACCGGCATTGATTGGAGCATCAGTAGATGGTTTTAGAATTTGCCCACCCCTCATAGTATCTTTAGTGTACTCATATGTCGTCCATAGCTTAGAAGCGGAAGAGCCGACTGCCAGGCAGGCCATGACCGACATAACTGCCATTGCCTTAGCGAACGAAACCAATTTTCCGTTTCTAACACTACTAATAAAATGAAAAACGACCAGAATAGCGAGACATAGAGCAAGATAATAAGTCATCTGAGGGTGATTGTCTGCGATATTTATGCCCAAAGCTATTCCGAATACAATACCTCCCAATAGATACTTTTCTCTGAAAGTAAGCAAAACGCCAGCAATAACAGGTGCACTTGTCATAATTGCCATTAATTTGGAATTATGTCCTGCTTCAAACAAGGTAAAATTATTGGTCGTAAAACCAAACAAAAAAGCACCAAGCAAGCTTGACCATGGACTTACGCCCAATAATAACATTAATATATAAAATCCCACCATTCCTGCAATAAAATAACCCGCTGGTCTACTAATAAAAAGTGACATACTATTTTCCACGCATCTCAGTAAATTATTTTTTGGTCTCGCAGAAATCTGGTAAGTTGGCATTCCCCAAACATTGAATTGGTCCACAAAGCTTCATCACCGGTTTTTTTCCCGAAATCAGTAGCTTCTTTTGACATGCCAACATGCTGGATAATATCCCTTGTTTGACCACTTTGCCCTGGAACTGTGGAATGAAGTAAAATATATTTACAAAAACAATCAGTAAAACAGGTAAAATATATTGGTAAGTACTCTTGATATCAAACTTCATAAAAATTGATTTTAATTTATTTGGTAAATAAAATGCAAAATGATGTAAAATTTGGCGTAATATTAAGAAAATTATTTATATTAAATTACAGACATCTATAACTTTATCTGATTTATTGAATATTTTGGTATGAATCTTTTTACACTAGGATCATAATCAAAGCTTTAGTAAATAGTTATAATTATCCATTTATAATATGTGTTTTAGTTTTGTCTTATACCAGCTTAATGCCTTATCAGTAATTGAATCAAATCAAGAAATTTCACTTTTTAAAATGTCATTAATATTTTGAGTAGTTTTGCGGTAACTTATTACGATTTACATTTAAATTTACATCCATGAAAATTTTTCCTTGCATTTTAATATTGACAATGTTTATAATTAGTAGCTGTGATTGGAAACAAAACAAAAAGTCTATTAAATCTTTGGACCTCATGAAATATGGCATTCCTTACGCCATAAATGCTCCTGCTGATGCAGTAGTCACAAAACTTGGGTCCGGTCAGTTGATTGATATTTTGATCAAAAATAAAGATGGTTATGATGTGCAGGCATTTATGTCACTTGCATACACCAATGATCTGAATAAGCTTAAACAAAATAAAAAGGAGGAAATCATCTCAAATCCTTACTTCGTAAAAATAATTGAGGAATTTGATGAAGGATTTTTATTTGAAAAGAAAACTTCCGAGGGGGTTAAAAGCTACGATTTTAACATAATAAAAATAGTAGGAGACAATGAGATAAACTTTCAGTGCGGTAATTCAAAAGAATTTTCTGAAAGAGACGTAAAGTCAATGATAAAAACGATTGTTGATTTATGATTATAATTTCACATATATAAAATAAAAAAGGCTGATATTCAGGGGAAATATCAGCCTTTAACTTTTACGCCTCTTTAAGGATCCTGTCCCCAAATGTGATGAGTATCATCAAGGCAATAGTGAATATAATCATGGGTTAAAATTTTTATAAAAGTACGGGAATAAAACTTGCTTGTCAAGGTCAGCACATCAATAATCATTCAAATTATCATATAATTAACATATAATCTACTTAATTCATGCATAATTATCTAGTAATAAGGGTTATTTGTAAATAATATGACAAAAATCATGTGTTTATTTTTTGATTTTGCAAACTTTGGTATTAAGTTTGCACCACATTTCAATAAACAGTTCGATATTATGAGTCCCAAAGTATTTTTTATTGCAATCGGCTTAATTATTATTATAAGTTGTAGCCACGAAGAAATAAGCCAGGTTGATAAACAATTGAGCCTGCTTATAGGTAGCCGAAGTAAGTACATCCTGCCGGATGAGACAAATTTATCAGAAATTCCTCAATCACCAGCCAATCCACTTACAAAGGAAAAAATTGCTTTAGGTAAATTGCTTTTCTTTGAACCAGCATTTGCTAATGAAGCTAAACGTCCTGAACTGAAGTTTACTTTCACTTGTTCTTCCTGCCATGTGGTTGAATCAGGATTTCGTCCCGGCAGAATGCAGGGTATCGCTGATGGTGGATTTGGTTTTGGCATTAAAGGTGAAAGCCGGGTAAAATATCCCTACTACCCAGCTGATAGTATTGATGCTCAAGGTGCCAGACCTTTATCACAACTTAATGTCGCTTATGTTGAAAATACAATGTGGAATGGATCATTTTGGGTCAGATAAACACAATGCGGGAACAGAAAGTGTGTGGGGAAAAGCAGACCCTGGTACGGCTATAAACAAATTAAATCTTGGCGCGCTTGAAGGGCAAAATATTGAAGGCCTGAAGACGCACAGGATGTTTTATTCTAAAGAAATAATCACAAACGCAGGTTACAAAAAATGTTTGATGATGCATTTCCTGACATGCCTGAAAATGAAAGATATTCAAGGAAAGGGGCAAGTTTTGCTATAACTGCATATTTAAGGCAATTATTATCAACAAAAGCGCCATTTCAAAAATGGTTGAAAGGAGATGACAATGGGATGACAGAACAACAAAAAAAGGGTGCTGTTTTATTTTTTGGAAAAGCTGGTTGTAATGGCTGTCACTATGAGAAGAATTTAGGATCAATGAAATTTGAAGCCTTAGGTGTAGATGATCTTTATGAGCATGGAGGATTAAAAACCGGTCCAAATGACCGTAGAAATTTAGGCCGAGGTGGATTTACCTACAATGCTGAAGATATGTTTAAATTTAGAACGCCTCAATTATATAATGTTGGAGATGCCGGTCCTTATTTCCATGGTGGAAGTATGGAAACCCTGGAAGATGTTGTAAAATATTTTAACACTGGTATAAAACAAAACCAAAGGGTACCTGACCAACAATTATCTACCTTCATACGCCCCCTCGGACTTTCTGATGAAGAAGTTGCTGACCTTACTGAATTTATTAAAAATGGTTTAAGAGATCCCGATCTCAATAGATATAAGCCAAAAAGTGTTTTATCAGGAATGTGTTTTCCCAATAATGATCCTGCTTCTAAGATAGATATGGGATGTAAATAAAAAAAAACCTTAACCAAATTATTCCTGAAGCCATTTAAAGCAATTTAAGTGGCTTTTTAATTTTTATTAAAATGATAAACAATTGTGTTGACTTTACAAATCTCCCAGCTGAGGTCTGATTACTATTTCTTCCACAACTGCTGAGGGGCCTAAAGCATAAGCGCTCCAAATAACATTTGCGATGTCCCTGGCTTCCATAAGTCTTTCATGAGGCAAGTCTACACCTTGCCATGAATCAGACCAGGTTGCACCGGGCAGCACTGCAGTTACTTTTATTCCTTTTTCTTTTAACTCTTCCCTTTGTACTTTTGAAAAACCCAGTAGTGCAAATTTTGAAATACTGTACGAACCTCCATTTGGATATGCGATCTTACTTGCGATACTACACATGTTAAATATATGCCCTGATTTATTTTCAACCATTACAGGGACCAGCTCGCGCGATAAATAATACGCACTGTACAAATTAGTCTCCATCATTTGTTCAAGCGTTCCTTCAGCTTCATTTGTTACAAAGCCCGGTAAAAAAATGCCCGCATTATTGATCAATACATCAACAGTGCCAAAAGAATTTTTAATGAAGGCAGCAAAAGACTTAACCTCATCAACACGCCTGACATCTACTGATTTTATCACAATAGTGATTTTGGGGTTAATAATCATTAATTCGGATTTTAACAATTCCAAATCCTTTAAACTTCTAGCACATAGTGCAAGATTGTGCCCTTCTTCTGCAAATCGGATGGCAAGCGCCTTTCCAATACCTTTTGAACTTCCCGTTATAACTGTATTCATGAAATATTCTGTTAATCTTTATTCAAACCAAATCGAATAATCAAATGTTGTCATATAAGTTGAAATAATTACCTTATTTTTACCGCGCAATAACACTTATATATTTAAGTAATGAATTCTATTTTATGAATCTCAATATTTTTTACCATTTTGGAAGTTTTATACTTTGGCAGGGTCAAATTTTCAAGAGACCTGAAAATGGAAGAATGTACTATAAAGAAACCATCAGACAAATGTATGACATTGGCATTGGTTCACTACCCATTGTTTTTCTGATTTCAATATTTATAGGCGCTGTAACAGCTGTGCAATTTTATTATCAAATGGCAGGTTCTTTAATACCAGCTTTTTATATTGGATATATCGTACGGGACATGACGATCATAGAATTGGCGCCTACTATAACATGTTTGGTATTAGCAGGCAAAGTGGGTAGTAATATGGCTGCAGAACTTGGCGGAATGCGTCAAAAAGAACATATTGATGCCATGGAAATAATGGGTGTAAATACTTCAGCATACCTTGTCCTTCCAAAAATAATCGCTTCGTTATTAATGATACCTGTGTTAGTTTGTGCCGCAGCTTTGATTGGCATTTTTGGATCTTATATAGCCAGCGTACCGGTTGGGTTGTTCACATCGGCAGAATTCATCAAAGGTGTAAGATCGTTTTTTGTTCCGTATAATGTTTACATGATGTTTGTAAAAGCATTTGTTTTTGCATATATATTAACAAGTGTTTCTTGTTATCAGGGCTATTTTGTTAAGGGTGGAAGTATAGAGCTTGGTGAAGCCAGTACCAGAGCCGTTGTATATAGCAATATTTTAATTCTATTGGCAGATTACATCATAGCATTTGTGCTTACCGCATAAATAAATTCATGATACGAGCAGAAAAAATATTTAAAAATTTTGGTGACCAAACTGTATTGGATGGGATAGATTTTGTTTTTGAAGAAGGCAAAACAAACCTTGTCATTGGCAAGAGTGGATCCGGAAAGACGGTATTACTTAAAATTTTAGTAGGTCTTTTCCAACCCACTTCAGGTAATGTTTGGTATGATAACATCAATTTGATTTCTGCTGATAAACAAAAGCTAAGATCCCTCAGAATGCAGGTTGGTATGCTATTCCAGGGTAATGCACTTTTTGATTCAATGACCATTGAAGAAAATATAAGGTTCCCTTTGGACATGTTTACTACAGATACCTTAAAAGTAAAAAGAGATAGGGTTAACTATTGTTTGGAAAGGGTCAGCTTACCAGGAATTAACAATAAATTCCCTTCTGAAATATCCGGTGGAATGCAAAAAAGAGTTGGCATTGCCAGAGCTATAGTCTTAAATCCAAAATACCTATTCTGTGACGAACCCAATTCAGGGCTTGATCCCCAGACTTCAATTACTATTGATGAATTGATACTTGATATTACCAAGGATAATAAGATTACTACGGTAATTAATACCCATGATATGAATTCAGTTATGGAAATAGGTGAAAATATTTGTTTGCTTGATAAAGGTAAATTAGCCTGGCAAGGAAGTAAAGATGAAGTATTAAGTAGCGAAAATGAAGTATTGCATGATTTTATTTTTGCCTCACCATTCCTCCAAAAATTGATAGAAAACGCAAAATAATTTGAATTCTTTACTGATTTACAACATCACTATCATAATTCTTTCTATTCCTAATCCATAAGAAAGCTAGTGTTCCCACTAAGAGATAAGGGATACAAAACATGTAGAGGATACCTGTATTTAATCCTTTCCCTGCACTGCCTCCATCACGCAGATTTGATTCAGCTGATATTTTACACATAGGACATTGTGCAGATAATTCTGGCGTGATAGTTAAGGCCAAACCCAAAATAAGCAGAAACGATAAAATTATTTTTTTCATAAATAACAAGGTTTAAGCATTAGATAACAAATAGGTCCTGTAATAGCAACATACAACCATACCGGATAAACATATCTCGCCATTTGTTTATGTCTTTCTACCTGATAGGTAAATCCTCTTGTAAATGTCAACAAAATAAATGGCAAAGATAAACCGGCTAAAATAATATGTGATATTAGTAAAAAGTAATATACCGTACGAATACTACCTTCTCCGCAAAACTTTGTTTCAACCGTCGTAAAATGATATAAAACGTAACACAATAAAAACAAAGCCGAAAAAAATAATGCGCCAAAAATAGACTTCCTGTGGTAAGGGATATTTTTTTGCTTTACAAAATATAAAGCAGCAACCAAACAAATGGCTACAAGGGTATTTAAAATAGCGTGGACCGGAGGGAGAAAAGAAAAATCGAAGCCTAAATCAATCTTCACCCTTCGCATGACGCCAACAAGGGTTAAAACAACCACTGATACGATTAAACTTAAAATATTAAGTTTTTTTGCGAGGGCATTATTGGCTTTAGGATACATTATTGTTTCATTTTAATATCAGCTTCCTTCGGTCGTGGAATTGTAATGGCAATATGTTCAATCATTTTTTTTATATCCTCAATATTATTGTTGTATACATGTCTAATTTTGTTGCCGGTATCAATCAGGACAAAATCATTTTGACCGAACTTAGCCTTCAAGCCAGACAAATATCCAACCGGTAACACTGGAAATGTCCCGATTGAATCGAAACATATTATCTGGAAACCATCAGTTTTTTTAAATTGCGTATAAATAGCCTGAAGATGTTCACCAATTTCAGGGCTATTCCTTAATACCAGAACAGAGGTTTTTCCGATCATCAATTTTAGAGAATCCTCTTTAACAGAAATGCTATCTTTTACAAGTAATTCTGACAAAGCGTGTCTACGGAAATCAAGACCTTTTTTAAGATAGTACCACGAACCAAAAGGAACTGCAACTACAAACAAACCCAATACTATCCAGGATATTAACTTACTCATAAAATATATCAATTATCACAGGTAAACATCCCGATACGTAAAATGTTATTTTCGCAATGTCAAAGCAATGTCAAATAATATGTTACTTGCCTATGGATATTTCCTTAGGTGGATTTTTTACATTTGCACGGCTGGTATTCCAGTACTTCCCTTCTGATATAAAGGCAATAATTGCCCACACAAGCAGCAATGTAGGAAACAAAACAGTTTTGACTAAACTAGGAACCTCGTATTTCATGTGCATAAACTCGTAAACAATCAAATAAGCCTTTACCAAACTTAATGTGATCATTACAGCTCCTGTAATCCATCCAGATATATGAAATCCACTAACAAGATATCCCTTGCCCAAAAGCGCAAACAGCACTTCAAATACTGTTATTACTCCAAGAATTCCAATAGTCTTTGTAGCTATTGTTTTCGATTGATCATATGTTAAGCTAGACATAAAAATATTTATTAAATCAAAATTTAAACCCGCAATACCATCCTGTATAAATGGTTAAATAAAAGAACAGAGATTATCATTAAAGCAAATAGAACAATAAAAATACAAATACCCATACTAAATCCACAAAATGCCAATATAAACCTATCTTTTCGACCATTTCATATCCATTTCGGCGTTGTGCATACAAGCCTGTACCTACATTTACACAGATTATCAGTAAAAAGACAACACCGGAAAGTACGTGAAATCCATGAAAGCCCGTGATGAAAAAAAACAAAGCGCCAAATGCTTTAGGTCCTAATTGTTGAACACCCTCTTTACCTGCATTGGGCCCTTCTGTAATTTTGTATTTTAAAGGTGCCCATTCTCCGTCATGTTTGTGTATAAGATAGGAATGACCTGCTGTAAATGTATCACCTGGTTTAATATCATGCCCATCTCCGTCAATATAAACGCCTGAATCGGTATGTGTACCAAAAGGATCTACAGTAATTGACATATTCTCTTCACCCATAAGATAAGACCATTCCCAAGCCTGACATCCTAAGAAAGCTGCTCCACCTATGATTGTCCAAATCATCCAGACGACAACACCTCTTTTATTCTCTCTATGACCTTCCTGAACAGCCCTTACCATAGTAAAGGAACTTGCAAGCAGGATAAATGTCATCACAGTCACAAACAAAAGCGGCTTGTGGTGAATACCGCCCGGAAATGCACTAAACACAAAATCCGGTACAGGCCAAGTTGGAACACTAAATCTCAAGGCTCCATATGCAATTAGAAATCCCGAAAATGTAAATGCATCCGAAAGCAGAAAATACCACATCATCAACTTACCATAAGATGTTTTGAAAGGAGAAGCACCTCCTTTCCAAGTGGCAGCCTCATGGCTCTCTGTGTGATGATCGTGTGTTAAAGTATCTGTGGACATTATAAAATATATTTTATTTGCTAATGATTAAAAATATAAATAAATAGACCCAAAGAAAGTCAACAAAATGCCAATAGTTGATAACCAAATCAAATCTATTTACCCGAAACTCGCTTTGATAAAATCTAAGTGTGAACGCATGAATTAAAGCAACTATCATAGCTGCAATACCTCCTAAGACATGCAAAGCATGAATACCTGAAATAAGGTAGAAAAAAGATCCTGAAACATTGCCTTTAAGGTCTACACCTTTTGCAAATAAAGCAGTCCAACCCATGTATTGCAGTACTACAAATGTCAAGCCCAATAAAAGTGATAGTACCAATGCATATTTATAAGGCTTTTCGTTTCCAGCTTTAAATGAGGAAAAGGAGTAATGCAAAGTTATACTGGATAATACAATGACCGCAGTACTTATATAAAAAAATACGGGCATCGAATACTCCAACCAATTTCCTGCTGCTTGTTTTACGAGATAAGCACTTGTAAATGCACCAAACATCATCGTAATACTAGCCATCGCTGCCCACAAGGCAAATTTGTGGGGATGTATTTTATTTCTTCTATTTACTAATATACTTTCCATATCAAATTATAATAACCAATAAGAAATTAATACAAACGGTAAATAAAAAAAAGAAAAAAACATCAGTTTAAGGGCTGATGATTTGTCAAATTTCATATGAAAATTGTAGCTAAAAGCGATATACATTGCAGTGAGTAATGTTACTATACTTACACACAGAATAGTTGTGTCCATTGTAAAAAAAACAAACAATAACACGGGTAGAATCATTAAAGCATAGATAAAAGACGACATACCAAGGTTCCTATCCAGCTGACCACCAGATTCCGGCAATAGTTTATAACCTGCTTTTTTATAATCTTCATAACCTACATATCCGATAGACCAAAAGTGAGGGAATTGCCATAAAAACTGGATTATAAAAAGGCATAAAGCAAACATGGTTATTTTACCATCAAATGCTGTTGCGCCGATCATAACCGGTAATGCACCTGGTATAGCTCCAACGGCAACAGCCGCCGTCGAATATCTCTTAAGTGGTGTGTAAACAAAAGAATAAAGGATTAAGGATAACATCCCTAAAAATGCTGTTATAGGATTAAAGATTGCCAATAAACTTATGCCTACCAAACAACTCAATCCTGCAAACATTACGCCTTCTGATGTTTTCATTCTTCCGGTTGCCAAAGGTCTGTTTGAAGTACGAGTCATTAAAATATCAAAATCTTTTTCCAAAACCTGGTTGAGTGCATTAGCGGCTCCGGTAACTAAAAAGCCACCCATAGCCAGCAAGAGGACATCATATATGCTTGAATTTCCACCTGCCGCAATCATATAGCCCAATAGAGATGTAAATACCACTACTAAGCTGAGATTTAACTTAGTCAACATGACATAATCTGCAAGTTTGGACATCCAAACCCTATTAGACTCATTAGTAATTGTATACGTTCTTGTATTACTCAATTTTATAAAAATATAATTAAACTATATAAATAATTGCAACAAAATGGTTAATGATCTCCTACCTCCCCATCTTTCAACGGGATATGTTGCTGAACAAATTCTCTTTCGTCTTTACTATAATCATATGCCCATCTATGAACAACAGGAAGATTACCAGGCCAGTTGCCATGAACAGGTTCAATAGGTGCTGTCCATTCCAATGTTGTTGCTCCCCAAGGGTTTTTAGTTTTCATTTTTCGACCATACCATATGCTATAGAAAAAATTAATCACAAAAACGAGCTGTATAAAAAAAGATATGATTGCAAATATGGTTATAAATTTATTCATATCTGTAAAATGTTTGAAGGCATCAAAAGTGTCAAATGAATAATATCGTCTTGGTACTCCCGCCATACCAATGTAATGCATTGGCCAGAATATTGCATAAGCACAAATTATTGTACCCCAGAAATGAATTTTGCCCAGTGTCTCATTCATAAATCTACCGTACATTTTTGGAAACCAATGATAAATTCCTGCAAACATCCCAAAAAAAGCAGCGACGCCCATAACAATATGAAAGTGAGCCACAACAAAATATGTGTCATGCATTTGAATATCAATAGCCGAATTTCCTAAAAATATACCCGTAAGTCCACCTGAGATAAACATAGATACAAAACCAATACAAAACAACATCGGTGTATTTAATCGTATGTTACCACCATAAAGTGTAGTTATCCAGTTAAATACCTTAACCGCTGATGGCACAGCAATGATAAGTGTAAATACTACAAAGAAATTAGATATAAAAGGATTGACTCCAGACATAAACATGTGGTGAGCCCAAACTATAAATGATAAAAATCCAATGGCCATAATTGAATAAACCATTGCTCTATAACCAAAAATAGGTTTTCTTGCATGAACTGCCATTACTTCTGACACAATTCCCATTGCAGGTAATATAATTATATATACTTCCGGATGGCCTAGAAACCAAAATAAGTGTTGATATAGAATTGGGCTTCCCCCTACTCTATCCAATGCCTGACCAGCAATAAAAATATCGCTGAGGAAAAAACTAGTGCCCAAACTTCTGTCAAATATGAGCATAAAAAAGCCGGATGCCAATACAGGAAACGAGAGTAATGCTAGGATTGCAGTAACAAAAAAGGCCCAGATAGTTAAAGGCATTCTCCAAAGTGTCATACCTTTAGTTCTCAGATTAAGCACCGTTGTGATATAATTAATTCCACCTAAGAGGACTGAAACAACAAACAAAGTCAAACTAACCAGCCATAAGGTCATTCCAGTGCCTGAGCCTGAAGATGCCTGTGGTAAAGCGCTTAAAGGCGGATATGCAACCCAACCACCCGAAAAGGGACCAGTACTAAGAAATAATGAATAAAACATCACAATACCTGCAAGGAAAAAGAACCAATATGAGAGCATATTCAAAAAAGGAGATGCCATATCTCTTGCTCCCAATTGAAATGGTATCAGTAAATTACTAAAAGTACCGCTAAGTCCTGCTGTCAACACAAAAAATACGATAATGGTACCATGCATGGTAACTAAAGCATAATAAAACTCAGGTGCCAGTTTTCCAATACCCGTTGTCGGGTCCACAACAATCCATTTTCCAAGAAAGGGTTTAATCCATGTTAAACTTTCTTCAGGAAAACCCAATTGCATTCTGAATACAACTGACATAGCTGCACCGATTACTGCCCATATGATACCTGTTATTAAAAACTGACGTGCGATAATCTTATGATCCATAGAAAACACATAGTGGAAAATAAAACTTGTCTGATATTTATCTCCATGATGATGCGCATGAAAATGATCATCAGAGCCTTGTTCTCTTATCAGAACATCTTCTTCCTGAATGCTAACATTTGCCATTTTCTTTAAATTTTAATTTATTTATTTCGAAATGATTCTAAGTTCAGTTCTTCTATTTTTTTCTCCATCTTCAGCGGTACTGTTTGATGCCAACGGCTCATCTTGTCCGTAGCCTTTAGCTACCATTCTATCAGCACTTATACCTTTAGCAATCATATAATCCCTGACTTTTGATGCTCTTTCATTAGATAAAGTCATATTTGTAGCAGCATCGCCCACATTATCGGTATGACCAGCAAATTCAATGCGTAACTTAGGAAATCTACCCATTAATGTTCCAAGATTTGCCAACTCATGTTTGGATAAATCATCATTTATATCTGAAGAGCCAGTTTTATAAAAAACATGCTCCAGGTTGATCACACTACTCAAAGTACCGGTTGTATCATCTACATACCGTGCAACAGCTGATCTAAGTTCAAATCCACGCGCCTTAATTTCATAATCAAAGAGCTTTTTGCCAGCCCAGGGATCTTTATCTGTATTACGTATATTTGTGGCATAAAACGGTTTTTGTCCTGCCAACCAGGTATCAAATTCCTCTCTTGAAACAACTTCTACAATTCTTCTCATAGAATAATGTCCTTTGCCGCACAATTCGGCGCAAGCCAACTCATATTCAAAAGTTTCCCATTTTTGTTTACCCTTAGGTTCAGCCGGATCTGCAGGAACCTGCCATTCCGGATATGCCCTTAGTTGTTCTCTGAATTCCTGGGTCGTTTTGATCGGAGTAAAAATAAATGAGGTTGGTAAACCAGGTACCGCATCCATTTTAACCCTGAAGTGAGGCAGATAGAAATTGTGCAGCACATCTTTTGCTGTTATCCTTACTTTTATAGTTGAATCCTTTGGCAGTAATATCTTATCACTTCCTCCCAAAACAATATCATCCACAGATGCCTCATCATTCCAATCTATACCAAGGCTGTTTGAACCCGGATCAATCAATCTGAAATCTTTATTCCCTAACTTACCATCTTGGCCAGGATATCTGATGTCCCATGCAAATTGATAGCCTGTTGCTTCGATCTCCAAAAATTTGTCCTCAGCAGTTAATGTCGGAAAAATATTATTCCAGGTAATTAAGCCGCCAGCCACCAGATAGGTCATAACAACGGCTGGTACGGCCGTCCATATTAACTCAAGCTTAGTATCGTGTGCAAAAAAGATCGCCTTCCCACCCAATTTTTGTCGATATTTATAGCCATACCAAAAAAGTAAAACATGGGTAATTACAAAGACAATACCTGTAAAAAACAAAGTCGTGTTAAATAAACCATCCAACTCAAAGCCATGTGCAGAAGCGGATGTTAAGGGTCCATAACCCAGCATCTGATTTTTATAATAGATAGCTGACCAAACACAACCAACTAAAAATACTACCATGAATACAACTAAAGCGATACCTTGGGTATTAGAACTTGACCTTTCAACAACTTCCTCCCCTCTGATTCTGGCCGCTAATTCTGTAAGTTTACCTATCTGGACGACAATAACTGCCAGAAAGAAAATAATTGCAAACGCTATTAAATAAGTCATTTATTTTAATTATTTATTGTTATTAACATTCATTTTAAATCACGTGATGGTGCAAACTTTCCTCCAAATATGGGTCATTTTTAGGCACTAATGCGGATTTGGAAAGCACTGTTAAAGCCACATATACGAACAAACCAAGAAAGCCTAAAAATGTTCCAAGTTCTAAAAAGCCGGGAAGAGAAAATCCTGCTACAAATTCCTGGGCATGTTCTACGCTATGTTGCGCTGTTTGAACTGCGTGGTCTGATACTTGACCTATAGCTTCAGCATGTACTGTTGTGTCAGCTCCGTGAGCTGCCGCATTAACGGCATCTGAGCCATGTTCAACACCAGTATGATCATCATGACCACCAAGTGCATGATTTCTAGTAATTAACGCTCCGGGTTTGATCATTAAAAAATAATCTATCCAATGGCCTAATAATACAATGGCAGCCACAAAACTCACTGAACCAAACTTTCGTTTAGTATCATTTCGCATTAAAATCAGAAATGGAACAAGGAAATTGATGGCGAGATTACCAAAAAACAAAACTGGATAATTGTCATAGCGCTCTCTAAAATATATGGTTTCCTCCCCAATATTAGCATACCAAATCAACATGAATTGCGAAAACCAAAGGTAAGTCCAAAATATACTGATGGCAAATAAAAACTTGCCTAAATCATGAATATGATTTGCATTTACCTCTTTATAATATCCATTTGATTTTAAATAAATAATCAACAAAATTGTCAACGCTATCATAGATACAAAGGCACTTGCTGTAGAATACCAGGCAAACATTGTACTATACCAGTGTGCATCTACACTCATAACCCATTGCCATAAGAGTGCAGCACTCGTGAAACCAACAATAGGCAGAAAAATTGCTGCATAAAACCTCATTGTCCTATGTTGTGTAAATGAACCATCTCCTATTCTGTCTTCTTCTAATGACAATGAACGAAATTTGTAGGCAAAAAATGCCCAGGTACTTACACAGATAAGTGTTCCAAATAAATACCAATTCTTATTTAAGAAAGAAGACTTGCCTTTCAAAATCTCATCAGATTGTACATCGGCTTCGTTTGACCAATGATAAAGGTGATGCCAATGCATGTAAACACCTAAAGCCACTATTAACATTAAACCCAGGCCAACAACAAGAAATGATGCGTATGCTTCCCAAACTCGCTTAAAAGTAGTGTGCCATCCTGCGTATGCTGTGACACATGCTGCAATAAAAAAAGCAGCCATAAGCGAAATCATAGTAAAAAATACAGAATTGTGTAAAAAATTTGTCCAGAATCTGGTATGATAAGCATCATCACCCATCCACGTTAACACCATACAAAGTACACCAATGCCCATAGCACCAAATAGCACATTTCGATGACTGCCTGTTAATGTATATTGATTCATATCTTTAAGCTATTACTTTAATTATTGAATATTATTTATTTAATGATGCTCACTTTTAGTATGGGTCTCCTTTACGGCATGATTTTCTTTAATCATAACTGAATCCGATGACATAACAGATGGTATTTCTGCCTTCTTTTGAGCGTCTAATACAGCGTATGGAACATCGACTTTATTCAGCGTATTGGAGGTTTCATTGTAGACCAATTTTTTGGAATCAGCTTGCAATGACCTGATATAATGAATTACATTCCATCTTTCTTCATAAGACAGTTTATCGGAGTATCCACCCATCACATTCCTACCATACATAACTGAATGGTAGTATCTTCCATTTGAAGAATTAATAAAAGTGTCCAACATAAAATTTGCAGGTTGAGCAGGATACTTTCCGCCATCTTCTCTAACCAAATACCCATTACCATCTCCTTTTTCGCCATGACAGATACCACAGTTGATATTGTACAATACTTTTCCAGATTCCAGTCCGGCTTTTGTGATAGGATATGGGTTTTTAATAATTTCTGATGTAGCCCTTGTTCTTTCTTCTTCAGTATCCGAATAATAATATGGCACGCTACCATTTTGTTTATATGTTATGCCTCTTCCTTCATGCAAAGTGCCTGCATATCCCCGGGCAATGGTACCATTGATAGGATTACGTGGCTGGACCATCGCATGAAGATCGTTTTTTGTTCCCCATCTGTTGAAAGAGTAGAAGCCATAACTATTTGCTTCATAAGCGACTGAGTGTGCCATGTCAGGCATATATTCACTTCCTGTCTGGTTTCCTTTTGCCGATTGGCAGGAATACATAAACATCACCATAAGTCCAATGAAAAACGCCGAAATTTGGTATTTAATATTCATCATTTTAGCCTTAAATCGTTTTAGAATTAACTTCAGAAGCTCCGGTTGATTTAAAAAAAGATTGCGCTTTTTCTGAACTCACTGAAGCTTTGTCAAATGCTATACAAAACTTGTCATCCGTTATTCTGTCATCTAAATATGCGTTTACAACACCTGGACCCATTCCACTGATTACATAAAAAGTAACCGTCATTCCAATAGCCGAAAACAGTACTGTTGTCTCAAAAGTAATGGGAATAAACGCAGGAACTGACCAATATGGTTTACCACCGAAAATGATAGGCCAATCTTTTGTAAATATCCATGTCATACCAAGAAACGCTGTCAAAGTACCTATAGCTCCATAAATAAATCCTGCCTGATGCAACCTTGATTCTTCCAATTCCAGCAATGGATCCAAGCCATGTACAGGAAAAGGAGAATATACGTCATAAATATCCAGATGATCCCGTTTGGCCGCTTTTACAGCAGTAAGTAGATCTTCTTCGTCATCATATAAGCCGAAGATTAAGTCTGTTTTAGTATTATTTTTAGCCATTTAAAAATAGATTTCTAATTTAATTAATGGGTATCCAAATGATGTGGGTGAGACTTTTGAGTATGTTTAGCATCATCTCCAATGTATTGATCTCCTGCAGATTTTAAAATTGCTTTAATTTCAGCTACGGCTACGACAGGTGCAACCCTTACAAATATCAGAAAACAAGTAAAAAACAAACCAAACGTGCCTAAATAAATGCCAATTTCAACCCAAGTCGGTGTATATAAACTCCAGCTCGACGGTAAATAGTCCCGAGCCAATGTCGTAGCAATAATAACAAATCTTTCGAACCACATACCGATATTTACTACGATTGATAAAAAGAAAGTTAAAGTTATATTCCTTCTCCATGATTTTTTCCAGAAAAACTGTGGTGAAATCACATTACAAAACATCATACCAAAATATGCCCACCAATATGGTCCCAATGCTCTGTTAAAAAATGCAAATTGTTCATATACATATCCTGAATACCATGCAATAAATAGTTCTGTAAGATACGCGACACCAACAATAGTACCTGTAAGCAAAATGACCTTGTTCATAGACTCCACATGTTCTACAGTGATATAGTCTTCAAGATGCAACAACTTTCTGGTAATAAGCATCAATGTTAAAACCATAGCAAATCCGGAAAAAATAGCTCCTGCCACAAAATATGGCGGAAAAATTGTTGTATGCCATCCTGGTATCACAGAAGTCGCGAAGTCAAAACTTACAATTGTATGCACGGAAAGTACTAAAGGAGTAGACAAACCTGCGAGAACTAATGATAGAGATTCCCATCTCTGCCAATGTTTTGCTGATCCGGTCCAACCAAAAGAAAGTGTATTATAAATTTTCTTTCTAAAACCCTTGGCTCTATCTCTTACTGTCGCAAAATCAGGAACCAATCCGGTATACCAAAACAATAATGAAACTGTTAAATAAGTACTTATGGCAAACACATCCCAAAGCAAAGGTGAATTAAAATTAGGCCATAACGGTCCTCTGGTGTTTGGATAAGGCATGATAAAAAAGGCCAGCCATACTCTTCCCATATGTATTATTGGAAATAATCCAGCGCATAATACGGCAAAAATTGTCATTGCTTCAGCTGCTCTGTTCACTCCTGTTCTCCATTTCTGTCTGAAAAGTAGTAATATCGCAGAAATCAAAGTACCTGCATGGCCAATACCAATCCACCAAACAAAATTAGTAATGTCCCAAGACCAATTTATAGTTCTGTTTAAGTTCCAGGATCCGATACCGACCCAAATTGTCCACAGAATACAAAAAATACCAAAAGACAACACTGCAACTGCCACAACAAATCCGATGACCCACTCTTTTGTTGGTGTTTTTTCGGTAGGTGAGATCAAATCCTCGGTAATCTGATGGTATGTTTTATTACCATTAATTAAGGGTTTTCTAAGTCTACTTACAACAGCACTCATTGATTATTATTTGAATGTTATTTCTGAATTAAAACGATTATGCATCAAAAGTTTTATCTCTGTTATTGACCTTCATAGTATAATTTACCGAAGGTCTAACATTTATTTCTTCTAAAGCTATATAATTTAAAGGAGATTCAAGCTTCATGCTCAAAGCACCTTCTTTATTATTCATATCTCCAAACGTGATGGCTCCGGTAGGGCAAGATGTCTGACAAGCAGTACGAACATCACTATCCTTAAGTAACCTACCCTCAGTTTTGGCAGTCAACTTACCTTCCTGTATTCTTTGAACACAAAAACTACATTTTTCAATGACGCCTCGCGATCGGACTGTAACATCAGGATTCAAAACCATACGAGTAAGGTTATCGGCCATAAATGGTGTACTTTCCTCTTGAAGTCTAGGTTGATTTGCCGGCCAAAGGTCTGCTTTAGTATAATCCAACCAATTGAATCTACGGACTTTATACGGACAATTATTGGCACAATATCTTGTTCCAATACATCTGTTATAAGCCATTTGATTTAAGCCTTCAGAACTATGATTTGTAGCATTTACAGGACAAACGTTTTCACATGGTGCATTATCACAATGTTGACACATCATTGGTTGGTAAATGGTGTTTGGGTTTTCTACTGCTCCGTAATAATACCTGTCGATACGTAACCAAGGCATCTCATGGTGTCTTGATACTTCACGTTTTCCTACCACGGGAACATTATTTTCGGACATACAGGCAACAGTACAAGCGCCACATCCAATACATGCATTCAAATCAACGTGCATGCCCCAATGGTGACCCAATGCATATTGTGCATCATATCCCCGGTAAATCTGCTGTGCATTCAAATGTTGTGCATGCTTTCTCCTTTCTTGTAAGTGCTCAACACTGTTTTTTAATTCAGCAACATTGGACGTGTATATCACAGACCTGTCAGTCAAAGCACCTTGAAAGCCTTTAATACCGGTAAAGTAATCAAAAGACACCAATGCCGATTCATCCGCATTTAACTCTTTACCAGTTTCTTTATCTATACCTCTTACCCCGATGGTGTGATGATATTGAACACATGAAAAATGATCTTCTTTACCGGTTTTCTCTGAAACAGATACAGATGTATTATAATATTCAGGGCCGTTTGAACCCATTGTAAGGCAATCGTTTACGCTTACACCAACATTTGAACCAGTATAACCTGCCTGAGGTCTTCCATATCCAAGTGCAATCGAAACTGTACCGGGCATCTGACCAAATTGCTGGATAACCGGCACCATCATTTTCTTTCTCCAATTGTCAATTCTACCATATCACCATCGACAAGACCTTTGAACCCTTCCATTGTCCTGACACCATCAAAATTTACAGGTACTGCAAGGTAATTACCCCAAGAGGTTCTTGTGACAGGATCGGGCATTTCCATAAGCCACGGATTTCCTGCATATTGGCCATTACCAATTTGGATGGTTTCAAAAAACGATATTTCCAACTCGGATGATCCGGGTTTTGTAATATCTGTTCCTATTGCTACTGCAGAAAAGGAGCTTGGTCCTGAAGATGGTATATTTACAATACCATCGTGAACTGCATTATCCCAGAACGACTGGAATGAAGCAAACTCGGATTGAGAGACAAAAGCGCCCGTTTTCCAGGACTCTTTTAGAAATTCATAATACGGTTGTTCTTTAGTCAAATCGGCAGTTGTGCTACCTGACCATATCAATAAAGACAACTCACTTTGTCTGGTTTTAAAAAGAGGTGCAATAGTAGGTTGAATTAGGGAATAATGACCTTTTTTAGCTTCTGCATCACCCCATGATTCCAGAAAGTGACTTGTTGGGGCAATGACATCACACAATGAAGTTGTTTCATCCATTTGCATAGCAAATGAAATTTTATTTGCTACTTTTGAAAGATTTTCGGATAATTCTTTGCCATAAACTGAATCATAAACCGGATTTGCGCCGTTAACAATCAACATATCTACAGCTCCGGCTTTTATTTCATCAATCAGTGTCTTCATATCAGCGTCATTACCTTGTCTTTGCATTGATGGAACAGATATGTCAATCGTGGCACCATAATTACCAAGAGAGTTGTTTATGGCATTGATCATCAATTGTTCATTCAGGTTATTGGAAGCACTGACTACCAATGACTTACCCTGAGCTTCTTTCAATTCCTTAGCAACTTTTGAAAGTGCTGATTTTGCTTTATCATTGAGACCAACTGATGATGCTCCGCCAGCGACAATTTCATTATATAAGTGGGCAATAGCAACACCTTGTTCGGTCGGTTTTACCAATATCCTGTTGTCTGCATTTGAACCTGTCATTGACATATGGCTTTCTACCTGAATGTGTCTCGACATTTCAGCACGTGCCAGATCGGAGATTTTTCGACCTTTAGCATAGGCAGCGGCATACTCAATAGGAGATATCCATGTGCCAAGGAAATCAGCTCCGAAACTTACAATTACATCTGCTTTGTCAAAATGATATGATGGTGCAAGCCTCTGACCAAAATTAAGTGCATTGGCATCAAGCAATGCAGACGCAGATACCTGATCATACGTTACTATTTTTGTAGATGGATATTTTGCTACAAACTCTGCCATGGCTTTTTTGGCAGTTGGGCTCAATAATGTATTGGTAACAATTCTAATATTTTTTGAACTTGACAAAGTAGGAGAAACTATTTTATCAATTTCAATCCAATCTGTGTCTACCCAATCAGCATCCTTTTTGACTTTGGGTCCTTTAAATCTGCTCGTATCATATAAACTCAACACGGAAGCCTGAACCCTGGCAGAAGTTCCTCCGCCAGTTATTGATGACAGGTCATTTCCTTCAATTTTAATTGGTCTTCCTTCTCTTGTTTTTACTAAAATAGGGCAATAATCCCCACCATTTACAAAAGTAGATGCATAATAATTTGCAATACCAGGAACGATTTGGTCAGGTTTGACAACGTAAGGAATCACCTTTCGTACAGGAATATCACAGCCTGCAGCTACGGTAGCAGCGCCCAAGCCAAATCCCAAAAATTTAAGAAAGTCTCTTCTGTTGCCTGCCAGATGCGCTGGCATATCAGCATACTCTATTTGTTCGTCAGCAAATTCTTTGTTTGCTGTCTCCATAAAACCTGCATCCCTAGTTAGATCTTGCTGTCCTATCCAAATATTATCTATCTGCTTTTCCATGAATATATTAAGATTAATATTTTCTAAACGTTAAATTATATATACTACTATTAGTAATGACATTTTTGACATTCCAATCCACCAATATCGGCAACAGTCACTTTTTCGCGTTTTCCAGCCGCCATTTCTTCATGATATTGGGTATAATTTGCATAATAAGGATTGTCTTTAAATTTCACTTCTGTCTGTCTGTGACAATTGATACACCATCCCATTGATAAAGGAGACATTTGTTTTACAACTTCCATTTCCTGTACCTGACCATGACAAGTCTGGCATGCGACTTTTCCCACCGTGACATGTTGAGCATGGTTAAAATATGCATGATCCGGAAGGTTATGAATTCTAACCCATTCAATAGGTCCAGGAATTTTTGTTTTTTGTTCGTTGGTCAAAGACTTTTTGATGTTTGCCCATTGTTCTTCAACTAAAAGCGACCCATCAGCATTTAGAGCTGCCAATTCTTTTGCCCTGACATATTCATCACCTATCCATTTGGTATAAATTGCTTTTATTTCCTCTTCTGATTTACTGTCGTAATTTTCGATATACTTATTGGTTGTAGGGTCAAATCCGGCAGATGCAAATATTTTTGTCAATTCACCTGTACCATATTTAGAACCTACTTTGATTGCTTTGTGGCAATTCATACAAGTATTAGCGGCCGGGATGCCCGAATGTTTTGATTTTCTTGCACTGTCATGACAATACTGACAATCAATTTTATTTAAGCCGGCATGTGTAACGTGAGAAAACTTAATTGGCTGATCCGGTTGATATCCTTCCTGACGACCCAATTCGGTTGATTTCGTCACAACTGTATGTGCGCCTAAAACTATCGCTGCGAAAGTTAAAAAAGTAATTACCCCTTTTGAGGTAAGAATCTGGGTCAATGTTTTTTGCTCAAAATGTTCGCCTTCTTTAGCAGAGGCTATTTGATTCAGATTTGAGATGATCTTGGTTAGTAATAATGCCAAGACAACCAGTACAGCTAAAATAAGCAGGTATAAAGGCAATTTGCTTTTAACTTCAGCGGGGGCACCTCCATTATCAGCAGCAGCTACCGCAGGCTTAGCTCCATAGGTCCCATCATAAGTGCCGTTGACATATGCTAAAAGACTGCCTATTTCATCATCTGTTAGTTTAGGAAAAGCCGTCATGATAGTCGGTTTGTACTGATTCCAAAGTTCAACGGCTCTTGGATGACCTTTTTGAATCATAGCTTGTGAATTCCTGATCCAGGCGTATAGTGCAGCGTCATCTGCCCATCTTTCCTGAGAACCACCGAGCGCCGGACCTGTTCCTGCCTGTCGCATATCTTTTACGTGACATGCCGCACAATTGTTTTTGAAGAGAACTTTTCCTGCGTCCGGAGAAACTTCTGCTGATAAAAATCCAGCAATACACATTAAGAAAGTAATAGCTATCGACTTGATTCTTAGATGCTTGTAAATCATCATTGGTATATCTTTATTAATCCTGAAATTATTCAGCGTAATTGTAATAAAAATGTAAAATTTTAAAACTTGCACAAAAGTAAAAATCTGAAAGATTAATCACAATTTTTATCATATGTTTATAATTATTTAGAAATTATCTAAATAATGGGAAGTGTTTTTAGCCCTGCTTTTTTGGTTAGATATATTCAATTAGTTCAATGCGCTTCGCTTAACTCAATACGCTTTGCTTAGTTCAATTCGCTTTGCTTAGTTCAATATATTTCAATTCGCTTCGCTTAGTTCAATTTGACAATGCGCTTCGCTTAACTCAATTCGCTTTGCTTAGTTCAATTCGCTTTGCTTAACTCAATTTGCTTCGCTTAGTTCAATTTGGCAATATGCTTCGCTTAGTTTAATCGCTGGCCTATACATTGCTGCCGCAGGCAATTGAACTTATTGAGTCCAAAGGACTTTACACAGATACTTCGGCCTTTATGTGGGGATCCGGATGATAATCCAGGAGGGTAAAGTCTTCAAACGTAAAATTAAAAATAGATGTGACGTTCGGATTAATAACCATTTTAGGTAATGCTTTTGGTGTACGAGTGAGCTGAAGATTTGCCTGTTCAATGTGGTTGTTATATAAATGTACATCTCCAAAAGTATGAATAAATTCTCCGTATTTAAGTTCACAAACCTGGGCTACCATCATTGTCAATAAAGCATAAGATGCAATATTGAATGGTACTCCCAGAAAAGTATCGGCAGATCGCTGATACAATTGACAAGAAAGTTTCCCTTCAGCCACATAAAACTGGAACAAACAATGGCATGGGGTGAGCGCCATTTTGTCCAATTCCCTACATTCCAGGCATTGACGATCAATCGTCTTGAATCAGGGTTGGTTTTAATGGTTTGAATCAATAAAGAAATTTGGTCTATGGTCCCGCCATCCGGTTTTGTCCAACTTCGCCATTGTTTACCATATACCGGACCTAGATCGCCATTTGGGTTTGCCCATTCATTCCATATTCTGACGCCGTTATCATTGAGATATTTGATGTTCGTATCTCCATTCAAAAACCATAAAAGCTCATAAATAATTGATTTCAAATGCAACTTTTTTGTAGTAATCATAGGAAATCCTTCGTTCAGATCAAAACGCATCTGATAACCGAACACACTGATAGTACCGGTACCGGTCCGATCTGTTTTTTGGCTTCCGTTATCCAATATATGTCTTAGCAGGTCGTGGTATTGGCGCATTTATAAAATGAATATTTAAGCAAAGATATTAAGATTTTTTAAATTATGTATAAAATGAAATCGTAAGATAATTGAAAAAAACATTTAATAAAGTTATCCTATATTTCAAAATACAAAATCAAAAAACTAAAAAGCCTGTTGATGGCCTATTGCGCCCTCAAAACCACAATTCCCGATTGGTTCCTATTGGCATTCAGGTAGTTCACTAAAGGTAATTTGGATATCACAACCTTTTTTTCATCCTTTGAAGCGTGCAATAAATACAATTTGTTTTCAACTTTAACTGCAATTCCTGCATGAACAAAGTCCAAGCCTGGTTTGTCCGTAGTAATAGCGATAATGTCTCCCCCATTGATGAAATTCAATGATTTTTTTACCTTTGCCTTTGGTATAAAATTACATGAATGGTGATTTATTACATTTTCTGATGTTTTAATATCTTCGTAGTCTATTAAAGATTTAATATGGGGATACATCTTTTTGTGTTTCGATATAAAATTGATTTTTTTTATTCTTTTAATTCCCCCGATTTTCAGAGTGATATCTTTTATCAGACCTTGCTTCTGGTTCTGTATGATCCATTCACTAAAGTAGTGCAACCTGGAGCCATAGCCTGCTATCACACCATTCCTATATCTAAGTTGCTGCAAATAAAACTCAAAAGAGTGATTTCCCTTTACCTGAGAAAGGGACATTGCCAGCACGTACTCAACAAAGGTGATACAATCAAACCTATCCTTAAAAAAGGTAAGGCTTTCTTCATCTCCAATATCCAGTGTATTTGCTTCAAAATTACTTCCCAATAAGTTTTTACCATGCTCAATAATGCAATCAGCCATGGCAGATTCATCATTTTGTTCAATAAAACGCTGGCTGTATATTTCATTTCTGCAACATAGTCCGATTAAAAAAAATATATGTATCAATAGTAACTTCATTTTTAAATAATCTTATACCTTGTCACATGAAAATACAAATTTAACTTTTCAAATCAACAATACATGCAAAATCTTTTTTTAGTACTTTTGGTTTTTTTAAGTACAATTTTAACAGCTCAGGATAAACTGACATTGCGCATCGCTGATCTTGCAAAAGAAACTGAAGCTCAGGTGATAAATTGGCGAAGACACCTTCATCAGTATCCCGAGCTTTCCAACCGGGAATTCAAGACAATGGCCTTTATAGCTGAAAAACTTAAAGGAATGAACATTACGATTGAAACCGGAATGGCACATACCGGGGTTGTGGCAGTACTTGATACAGGTAAACCAGGGCCCGTAATCGGTCTTCGTGCGGATATGGATGGGCTTCCGGTGCGTGAACGTGTAGATCTCCCTTTTGCGTCAAAAGAAGAATCCGAATATCTGGGTCAAAAAGTGGGTGTTATGCATGCATGCGGTCACGATAGTCATATGGCTATTCTGATGGGTACTGCTACCCTACTCAACAAAATGAAAAAAGATCTTGTGGGTAAGATAGTGTTTGTTTTCCAACCTGCTGAAGAAGGTGCACCATCAGGAGAAGAAGGTGGCGCTGAATTGTTAATAAAACAAGGTCTAATAGATAAATATGGCATACAGGTCATGTATGGTCTGCACATTTCGAGCACAACTGATGTGGGAACCATTACTTACAAACCAATGGGCATTATGGCAGCGGCTGATTTATTATCGATAAAAGTCAAAGGCAAACAAGTTCATGGTTCAAAACCCTGGAGTGGTGTGGATCCTATTGTTGTATCTGCTCAAATCATTCTTGGTCTGCAGACCATAGTAAGCAGGCAGATAGACATTACAAATGAAGCAGCTGTAATAACCATAGGTAAAATAAGTGGTGGCGTCCGAAATAATATTATTCCTGAAGAAGTAGACATGTTAGGGACAATCAGAACACTGGACACGGCAATGCAAACAACAATTCACCAAAAGGTAAAACTTACCGCTGAAAAAATAGCTGAAAGCGCGGGCGCAATTGCCGAAGTGAATATAAAAAAAATGTACCCTGTCACGTACAATAATCCTCAATTAACCGCAAAAATGTTGCCATCACTGGAGAAAGCAGCCGGATCTGACAATGTCAGAGTAATGAGGGCCAGTACAGGTGCAGAAGATTTTTCATTTTATGCTAAAAAGGTACCTGGATTGTTTTTTTTTCTTGGTGGAAAACCAAAAAATATCAACATTATTGATGCTTCACAACACCATACACCTGACTTTTATATTGATGAGAGCGGATTTATTATTGGCATAAAAGCTTTAGCCCAATTGGTTGTAGACACAAAATTGTAAATTAATTAAAGCTAATTAATTATTATAAATCTAAGTTACTAATATATTTTTAGTATTCAGAATGTATTGATTTAAAAGGCGAAATGAACAAAAGTTATATAGTTAATAATGGATAGAGTGATCGGGAAATATAAAGGAGCTGAAGATGGTCCCTTATTAGTCATTACCGCTGGTATGCATGGCAATGAGCCGGCTGGTGTCAAAGCGCTAGAATTATTGTTCAAAATGTTGGAAGTAGAACCCATCACCAATCCCGATTTTGTGTACAAAGGTGAAATAATAGGCATTATAGGTAATCTGTCTGCCTTCCATCTTGGAAAAAGATTTATTTCAAAAGATATCAATCGCTGCTGGGAACCGGAATTTATTGATAAGATTAAGAACGCTCAAAAATCTGAACTAAAAGATGAAGATCTGGAAATTAAAGAAATTTTAGATACTATACAACATGAGATAAATCGTTTGAATACCTCAAAAATGTATTTACTTGATTTACATACAACATCTTCGGACGGAGGAATTTTTTGTATCGCTACACATCATAAAGAAAGTATTGACATAGCACATGATTTACATGCTCCTGTAGTATTAGGCTTAATGGACGGCATAAGCGGAACAACCCTTCATTATTTCAATCAGACAAACATAGGAATACCGACTGTAGCTGTTGCATTTGAAGGTGGACATCATGATGATGCAATGTCTGTAAACAGATGTATTGCCGCCACTATTAATTTTATGAGAACCATTGGCGCGATCAGACCTGAACATGTCGAAAACAGGCATGATCATATTTTACTGGAATATTGCAAAAATCTTCCGGAAGTAGTTGAAGTAAAATACAAGTACCACATTGAAGATAACCATGTTTGGCAAATGAAACCAGGTTTTCGAAATTTTCAGGTTGTTAAGAAAGGTGATGTTATGGCCCGTGACAACGGTCAAGTAGTCACCTCACCTATCGATGGTTTAATATTGATGCCATTGTACCAGTCTCAGGGCGAGGATGGTTTTTTTATAGTAGAGGATCGAAAAATTAAACAATAGGCAGATAAATAGTAAAGGAATTTTAAATAGTAAAAATACTATAAATCTTAATATCTTTGTCTCCTTAATACTATAGAACCGTTACATGTCATTTGTCCGTCTGCATCTCAAACCTTTTCTGCAACTAACGGGTATATTGCTCTTAATGTATTCATGTACCAGGATATTTTTCATCTTATTTAACTCAGATGAGCTTGACATTCCGGATTTAAGTGTTTTACTTTCTGTTTTGGTATCAGGAATTAAATTTGATATTTCGGGCATTATTCTTTCCAATTGTTTATTTCTGCTCCTCTTTTTGATGCCTTTAAACGCTACAGGATATCAAGGGTTCAAAACAATCTTAAAATATATCTTTTTGTTGTCAAATGGCTTTTTTTTATCGTTGAATATTATTGACATTATTTATTATCCATTTGTTCATAAGCGACTACAATCAGATGCTTTACTTTTTTTAAATGGAGAAAAAGGCAATGAAATATTCGGATTAATTCCAGATTTTATCGTCCAATTTTGGTATATGTGGCTATTTGCATTCGGATTAATCTGGATACTTTCAATTCTTTATAACAAAATCACAAATGCTGCAAAGATAGATAATAACTATTATGGAAATGTGTATAGAGACATTGGATATTATGTATTATGCTTATTTGCAGCGTTAATTGCCATTCGTGGCGGAACTCAAATGCGGCCGTTAAGTGTCATAAATGCATCTGAATCAGGTGAAAGTCAAAATGTGCCTGCCATTTTAAATTCAACTTTCTCCATGTTGATGACGATGGATAAAAAAGCATTATCAGATGTAAGATATTTTGATGAAAATGTAATGACTGATTGTGAAAAAGGCATTCATATCTCAGAAAAAAGTACTCTGGCAATGAATAAAATGAACGTAGTAATTATTCTGGTTGAAAGTCTTTCCAAACAATATATGAGCTATTTTAAAGGTACGTCCAAAACGCCTTTTCTTGATTCATTATTTAGTAAGAGTATGGTTTTTACCAACGGCTTTGCCAATGGACGTGAATCTATCCAAGGCATTCCTGCCGTTATTGCATCATTGCCTGCCTTGCAGGAAGAGCCATTTATATTCTCAAGTTATTCAACCAACAAAATTAATAGCCTTGCATCCCTTTTAAAAACTGAAGGATATACATCTTCTTTTTTTCATGGTGCAAGTACTGGCACAATGGGCTTTCATGCCTTTAGCAAACTTGCAGGTTTTGATAATTACTACGGGTTGGAAGATTATGCCAATAAAGAGGACTATGATGGTTCATGGGGAATCTGGGATGAACAGTTTTTGCAATTTATGGCCAATAAATTGTCCGACACACAACAACCTTTTGTTGCCTCTGTATTGACCCTTAATTCACATCATCCATTCGAACTGCCGGCAAAATATAAATCTATATTCACACAAAAAGGACATCCCATTTTATCTTCAGTAAGATATGCAGATTATGCTCTTTCCAAATTTTTTGAAACCATAAAATCCCAGCCCTGGTTTTCCAATACCTTGTTTGTGATAACGGCTGACCACACAGGACCCAATACTGATGTGCTTAAAAATAAACTGGACGAATATAGGATTCCAATTGCCTTTTATAAACCTGATGGCACTTTGACCGGTCTTTCAGAAAAACCTGCCAACCAAATAGACATCATGCCTACCGTTCTCTCTTATTTGGAATATGGCAAACCGTATTTTGCGCAGGGTATATCGTTATTTGAAAATGATTGTATTCCTGCAGCCATCAACTATAAAATGGGCATATATCAATATACGGACTCTTTATACAGTTATCAATACAATGGAGAAAAGGGTATAGGGTTTTATAACTGGAAAGTCGATAAATTTTTAAAAATAAATTTGATTCATAAAGTGTCCTACAAGAAGGATATTGCCCAAAAAAACAACGCATTAAAAAAAATTATTCAAACATTTAATCAAACAATGATACATAATAAAATGACTATAAAATAATTGACAATATCGGATATTGTATTATATCTTAATTTTATCTGAAAATGGCATTGCTATAATATGAATCTTAATTGTTTAAGGTCATTACTCTTTATTATATTTGCCCGGAACTTTAATTTATAAAATGAGTATAAAAACTTATATAATCAGGATGGCTGCCTCAATAGTAGCTAAAAGTATACACAAATGGAAAAATAATGCCGTAGCAGATCAGAAAAGAATCATGTCAGAATTGGTTTTAAAAGCAAATAAGACGGTATTCGGCATTGATCACAGTTTTGATAAAATTAAAAATTATGAAAATTTTAAAGATCAAATACCTGTCAGGGATTATGAAGAACTAAGATCATATATTGATAGGGTAACTGACGGTATTCCAAACATTCTCTGGCCTGGCAAACCAAAATATTTTGCAAAAACATCAGGCACGACAAGCGGTGTAAAATATATACCCATCACCAATGACAGTATGCCAAATCATATTAAGTCAGCTAGAAATGCTTTACTAAATTATATACATCAGGTCAACAATGCCGAAGTCTTCGGAGGGAAGCTGATTTTTCTATCAGGGTCTCCTGTACTTGAAAAAAAAGGAGGTATCAATACTGGCAGGTTATCCGGTATAGTAAATCACGAGGTTCCATCCTGGATAAGACCAAACCAATTGCCTTCCTTCGAAACAAATTGTATAGATGATTGGGAAGAAAAGCTTGATAAAATAGTATCAGAAACGATATCACAGGATATGCGTCTGATTGGTGGCATACCTCCATGGGTTCAGATGTATTATGAAAGAATACTTACAAAAACAGGAAAAAAAACAATAAAAGAAGTCTTCCCAAATTATAGTGTCTTTATGTACGGTGGAGTCAATTTTGAACCTTATCGCACAAAATTGGAAGAACTTGTCGGCAGACGTATTGATGCCATTGAAACTTATCCTGCTTCAGAAGGATTTATTGCTTTTCAGGATGATCAAAATGATTCAGGCTTACTTCTTAATACTAACTCAGGCATTTTTTTTGAATTTATTCCTGTGGAAAACATCTTTGATAAACAGCCAAAAAGACTCATGCTGGATCAGGTAGTAAAAAATAAAGATTATGCTTTAATCATAAATAACAATGCAGGTCTTTGGGCATATAACATTGGAGATTGTATTCGGTTCGTACAATTGAATCCCTACAAAATTATTGTATCAGGTAGGGTAAAGCACTATATCTCAGCTTTTGGTGAACACGTAATCGGAAAAGAAGTGGAAGAAGCCATTCTTCTCGTAGCCAATAGACATAATGTCAGTATTGTAGAATTTACTGTAGCTCCACAAGTTGGGCCAAAAGATGGAGGTTTACCATTTCACGAGTGGTTTGTAGAATTTGATCGTTTGCCTGCCGATTTGGAAAAATTTGCAGCGGCTGTAGATGTTGAAATGTGTACACAAAATATCTATTATGATGATCTGATAAAGGGAAACATCCTTCAGCCACTTAAAATGCGGGCATTACCTAAAGGGAGCTTCATAAACTATATGAAATCTCAGGGTAAACTAGGTGGACAGAATAAGGTGCCAAGATTGAGTAATGATAGAAAAATAGTTGATCAACTTTAAACCCTGAAAATAATCATATAAAATAAAAAAGGTCATCCGATGTATCATCGAATGACCTTTAAACCCGAATTATGCACTAGAAAATCTATTCCGGCATGAAATGCCTTCAAAATAAGACTCCGCCATGGCGGATCGATTTCCTTCGCTCACCATAGTGGTGACTATGGTTTACTCACGAAATCACTTATTTTATTGGCATTCCAAGCCTCATAACGAAGTTCTAATGCATAAATCGGGTTAACTATTTTGATTATTCTCTTATCTGATATTAAGCATTTTCATTGATTTTACTTCATTATCAAATGTCAAATCATAAAGTAACAGACCTCCAACTTCGAGCTGATCACGAGTTACCAAGATTGTATTTTCGCCCTTAAGATATTCATTGTACGTAGTATATAACACTCTACCTGTCAAATCTCTTACTGTCAGCTTAACCTTTCCTGCTTTTGGCAAGTAGAAGTTAATGCCGGTTTCGGTATTCCAAGGGTTAGGTGTATTGCCCAGAATATATCAAATAAATCCTTATGCGCATTTATAAAATTGATACCAAGTGTCCTAACGCGATTGGAAGCATCATAAATTTCGGATTTAATTATCGATTGATCTCTCATAATAATATCCGAAAGTTGGGCTTTTCCACTACCATTCATATGGATGTCAAATAACCTGTCGCCTTCTTTGACAGATATTCCGCGTTGATCATGCCAGGAAATCACCAGATATCCGTTGGCAAAATGATAGTTATAATCTTCAACAGACAATACCCTACTTTCAATAGAAACGCCCTGGGCATCAATCATTTTAATGGCTATCTGGAATCCGTTAAGATCCTGACTTTTCGATGCTGTTACAGGAATAATATTTTCACCAAACACGCTTTGACCATTAAGTATATTAAAGCTGAAATCTGCTGACCTGGATTCAGTAACTTGATCTACAATGTTTGAAACATAACTACCATTCAAATCACCTGTTTTGATACCCATCCAATTTATGGACATGTTTGTACTAAGATTATCGATATGATATTTTTCAGCAAATGGTGTCATAAATGGATCCTTCGGGTCAGGAAACTGGTATTTAGCATCTACCATTCTCCAGCTCGTATTATCAGGGAAAGAACTGTAAATGCCCAGTATCATTTTACGGAGTTGAACTATATCCGCCGCAGTGATTTTATTGTCCTTATTAATATCTCCGGCAATCATCTTATAAGGTGAATTCAGTATTTCAGTCCTTAAAATATGTTTTTGTAAATATATCAAATCCAGAGTACTGACACCATCCATTGGCTTGTCATTTTTGAAAGGTATGACATTGTACGTTCCACCTGATGGCAAATCAGTGAAAACATACCTGCCTTCCATGTTACTGGTGCTAGGTGCAAATTCACTTCCTTCCATATTAACAATTGCATTAGCAACCTTCTGATTGTTTTCTGTTTTCAGATAACCTGCTACCGTAATTAAAGTAGGAGGACAGAAATGACCAGGGTCAGTTGGCGTGACTATTGTTTCACATGATCCTATAACAACACCTTGTGACCAGAAATAAATGGTTACATGAAAATCCATCAATTGATCAGCACACAAAATATGTTCCGAATGGTATCATTTACGTTAAACATGCTAAAAGAACCAGTGATGATTAAACCTTCTTCACAATTTCCAAGGACAATAAAATGATCATTGACATTGTCGATAGCTGTCAAGTTATCTGTCATTTGCGGGAATGTTTTTACACAGTCAAATGTGATAGGAACAGTATCCAATACTTCTATTTGGAAGTTGAATGTCGATGAAGTATTGTCGCATCCTTCCGTTAGGGTGAATATTACATTAGTTATGCCAACCGGATAATCACCTTTAATATTCAAACTATTATTATTGTTATAATTGTTATTGGTCAGAGGATTACATCCAAGTGCCATATGCAAACCATTTGGTAAAAGCCAGTACATGTTTCAGGATTAACATACAGAATAGTATCTGTTGGTCCTACAATTACAGGCGGTATTAAACCTATAAACACATTCTGCACATGGGTGAAAATTCCATTATTGGTCCCTACAACCAACTGGCAGGAATCAACCACACGCCAGGTTCTGATTAATGTGTCTTCACAAATAACACCCGTAATTGGAATATTGTCCGTATAAGATATCACGACATCTGAACAATCAGCATTCGATGTATTTACCGTTGTATTTCCTGTTGTTGCAGGTGTTAAACTAGAACAATTTGCAACCGAAATATCAGGCGGGAAAGGTAATGTTCAGCTGCGTTACCGGATTATTATTTACCACACTGATTACCTGAACGCACTGCTTTGTATTTCCACTATTATCAGTTGCTGTAAAAGTCCTGGTAATCTGACCAACATTACATTGATTAAGGTTTATGATAGGTAATTGTGTTATAACCAAGCCATTAGGACAATTATCTGTAGCTGTTGCAATGCCATAAGTTGACAATGGATCAGTTGGATTGTAATCGTCGCAATTTATGGAAATATTTGCAGGACATACCAACATTGGTTTTATTGTGTCCTGTACGGTAACTGTCGCTGTACAGCTCAGGGACTGACCTGTTATTGTATTGGTAACCGTCAATGTAACAATCCTTGGTCCTATGTCATTACAGAAAAACTGATTAGGTGTAACAACGGCAGTAATATTGGCGCAAGAGCCTTGACTACCTGTACTTATTTGCGGTGGTGTAATAATGACTGATCCATTTGGCCCTAAATAAGCATTGATATTCTGAGTCATACAAACTAATGTACCCGGATCAACCATAACAGTTGTGGATGTGCTTGCTGTACAACTATTCGCATTCGTGACAGTAACGGTGTATGTTGTATTTACTGTAGGCGTTACGGTTATTGCAGCGGTTGTTGCACCTGTATTCCAAACGTAAGAGCCTCCACCTGAAGCTGTCAAAGTAGTTGATTCACCAAGACAAATGGTATTATCACCAGTTATGGCCGCCGTTGGCAGAGAATTGACGGTTACTGTTCTGGTTGCAGTATTAGTGCAACCTCCACCTGTTGCGGTCACTGTATATGTTGTTGTAGTAGCCGGCATCACTGAAATTGCAGCCGTAGTCGCCCCGGTACTCCAAACATATGAAGCACCATTGCCACTCGCTGTTAAAGTGGTTGATGCGCCAGTACATAATACGTCTGTTCCGGCGATTGATACTGTAGGCAATGGATTGATACGTACTATCCTTTGAGCTGTGTTGGTACATCCATTTGCAGCAGTAACTGTTACAGAATACGTGGTTGTTACCAGAGGCGTAACCGTAATTGCCGTTGTGGTTGCACTTGTGCTCCATAAATAACTTACACCACCGCTTGCTGTCAATGTTGTTGACTGATTGAGACATAACACATTATTTCCAGTAATATCAGCAGAAGGTAGTGGATTAACTGTAACTGTCCTATTGGCAGTACCTGAGCATCCGTTTCCGTCAGTAGCGGTAACTGTATATGTTGTTGTAACCGTAGGTGTTACCGAAATGACAGCTGTTGTCGCACTTGTACTCCACAGATATGTGGTTCCGCCTGAAGCAGTAAGAGAAGTCGAACCTCCCAAACAAATTACATTCTGACCAGTTATTGCCACTGCAGGTAATGTATTAACAGTCACAGTTCTGCTAGCTGAAGCACTACATCCATTGATATCTGTAGCTGTAACCGTATATGTGGTTGTCGCAAGAGGTGTAACAGTAATGGCTGCTGTAGTAGCACTGTTGCTCCAAATGTAAGATACTCCACCTGATGCTGTCAGTGTAGTACTGCTGTTCCGACAAACGATATTTGTGCCGGTTACCGATACCGTTGGTAGAGGATTAACCGTTACCAGCTTTGTGGCTGTCCCGCTACAACCGTTTGTATTTGTTACTGTTACCGTAAAAGTTGTATTTATGATCGGATTTACATTAATTCCTGCTGTAGTTGCACCTGTGTTCCATAGATATGTTCCACCTCCAGAAGCTAGTAATGCACTTGAACCTCCGTTACATATATTACCACCTGTTATATTAATAATAGGTGAAGGATTAACGGTTACCAGTGCAGTTGCAGAAGCAGTACATCCAAGTGTATTTGACACAGTAACTGTATATGACGTATTTATGATAGGTGATACAGTAATAGCTGTTGTAGTAGCACCTGTATTCCAAACATATTTTACACCACCGGTAGCTGTTAGTGTTGTAGATTTAGTTGTGCAAATAGTTTTTGTGCCTGTAATTGCGGGAGTTGGCGCATTCTGTTTACATAATTCCTCGCAGATATTAGATGTATTGTTGTCCTGAACTTCAACATTAACATCAACAAAATCTGTATTTCCAAAACAATCATGAACCCATAGTTGCACATTATTTAATAATCCGACATCAAAACAATCAAAACATCTGATCGTATCATTTATATCAGCTGAGAAGCTGTATTTAAGAGGGATAGTACAACATAAACTAGAGCTGCTGGCATTTAATGATGAAGCAGGTATACAAGCCATCTCAATATCAGGAATGCCATCAGTATTTGTGTCCATTGGATTAATGCTCACACTTATTGATTCAAGACCCGATGCTGAAGGTTTGTCTCCATTTTTTACATAAATGAACTGATCTTTAGTTACCACATTACCACAAGCATCCTCAAAAGACCATTGAATTTTGTGCAATCCAACCGGCATTGTAGCACTGAGGCTAGCCATATTACCAAATCCAGCGTTGTCAAAATCAAATGTACCATTGTTGAATAAATCAACTTTATAAGACCATCTTAATTTTGCATCCAGTGTACACAGATCTCTTCCTGTAACTTTAAGCTTTACAAGAGCGTCCAAACAATTCCCGGGAAGTGTAACTATTGTATCTCTATCTTTGATGGTACCAACAAAAAATGGCGGTACTGTATTACTTACTTTTATAGTCTGCTGGAAAGTATATGGTTCATATTTTTCGGACCCAATCCTTTGCATTTCACACCAGTCAATAACCGTCCATGTCCTCAAAATTTTAAAACATGCAACTGTATCGAATGTGAATACATCATCTTTATATGATGCTGCAGCCATTCCACATGCTGATTGTTTCAGGATTGGAAACCCATTTATTGCAGGCAAATTTTCCGGCTTAAGATCATCTACAGAACATTTGTCTTTTACTTCAAAATCCAATGGTTTGATTATATCAGTAAGCGGATCAAAAAAATCTTCGTTGTCTACCGTGATAGTTTGTTTACAAGTAGCAGTACCTGACCCATCTGAAGCTGTAAATGTGCGCTCAATATATCCAACTCTACATGAATTTAATACAAATTTAGGTGTAGATTCTGTGACTGTTGCACCACAAGCATCAATAGCTGTAGCTTTACCGTATAAATTAAGGTCCATTCCTGTAAATACTTCACTACAGTCTATAGTTCTATCAGCCGGGCAGGTAATCTTTGGTCTATGTTTATCCTGAACAGTAACCATCACCATACAAGAATTGCTATTCCCATTGCTGTCCCAAACTCTTAAAGCAACCATGTGAGGTGAAGACAAAACATCTTTACATTTGAATTCTGCAAGGTCCTTAAACAGACTATCAGGAAACGTTCCGGCAATTGCCCGTGCAAGCTTCATACTATCAATACCACAACCATCAAAACTTCCATCATCCACATTTTGCGGATATAAGTAGGCCTCACCGTTTGAGTTCAATCCAACTACAATTTCACCTTTACAAATTACTGTAGGTGCTGTTTTGTCTTCTACTTTAACCGTAAAAGATATCGAGCTTGAATTTTGACATGCATCATAAGCTGTGTATGTAATACTGTGGATCCCTACTGGCAAAGTAACAACCTGGTGTGAATTTTGATTATCAATAAAACCACCTGGATAAGTTACATCAACTTCAATAGGGCTATTGCAGGAGTCAGTCACCATAGCCAAAGGCAAAGTAACATTTGCTTCACAAATATGATGACCATTGGCGGTTACAAGCATGTCCGGTAAAGGTTTAATTACCGGGGCTATGGTGTCGGTTATTTCAATAACCTGTGCAAATGTAGCCGTTTGCCCATTTGAGCACCATTGTTCATAAACTACCCAATTTCTGATAACTTTTTTAGTACATCCTATTAATCCTATTTCCACATCAGTATAACCTGCATATAAATTACACACAGGTGCAAAACTTGGATATAACGGCAGACCTGCAAGTGTAGGTACACCTGCTATTTTAGTCGATGGTCTATCCAATTCGTCTTTTAAGTAACTATTACATATTAATACAGAATCATTCAACAGGGTAAGGCTGTGTGGAAACTTAAGCAATGCAAAATCCGGGCGCTCAAGACTGATACGCATAGTACACAATGCTGATTTATTACCATATTTATCAGTGGCCTGATACACTCTGTCAATGTATTTAACATAGTCTTCATTACATGTCAGAGGCGTGAGCTTTTCACTGACAATTATATTTTTAACCGGACCACCGCAGTTATCACTTTCAAACGGACCTACATATTCATCCAGTTTATAACAAGGCAAAGAAATATCCCTGCAAATAGAAACAGGAGCTACCTTATCTTCTACATGTATAAAAGACCAACATGAATTCCCGCCACAACCTTCAATAAGTTTGGCCATAACCTTCGTGCCGGCATGAATACTTGTTAATGTCGCATTAGGTATTGCTTGACCGTGACTGTCAGTAAGCATCACTACATAAGGCGAATTTGGATTTAATGCACTTGCAGAAAGCATTGCAGGAGTTACAACAATTGAACAATCACCATCCAGTGACACATTAAAATCACCAACACATGCAATCTCACTAAAATCAGGTGCGCCGATGACCACTTCAAAAATGACAGGTGCAATACAAGAGGCATTAGCACCGACAGTTACATAATGTATTCCTGAAGCTTGCCCAGTCCAATCAAAATTTAATGTAGAAGAGTTTTCGCTAGTAGGGATGTTATCCACACTCCAATAAAATAGATCAATATTCACATTTGAGTTAACCTTATATTGTGCAAGACTACCAAGGCAAAGAGATCTTGGACCACTGACTGTCATTTTTTGAAAACTACATGACCCTCCATCAGATTTCACTTGTAACAAATCTCCAAATTTATTTCTCAACTGGAAAGAAAAACCTTTTCCATCAAGATGAAGTGCACTAAAAACATAGTTGCTATGTCCAGGACTTGGGTGAGTTTGTTCTACAATATAAGTAGAGTCCAACAATAATACAGGAACAGCAGGTGGAAACGAACTATTTACGTCATATAATCCCAATGATTGTTCAACAAACCATCCTTCACCTGACTGGCTGGCAAAAGTATATAATAGTTCAAATTGACCATTTGTTGGTGTAGTTGCAGGACGGCATTGAGAACATGCATCCAGCACCGGTGCAGTCGGTAAAACTACGAATGCTTTTGAAATATCATCTTCAATGAACTCCTTGAGATCCGCTGACATATCATTGTCATTGATATTGTCCGGTCTGGAGTCAACATCATAATCAGAAATATTACGACCAAACTGGTCATAAACAGTCATAATTTCCGCCACATTCAAGATCGTGGCAGGCGCTTTAACAGTGCTGGATACGATCAAACTTATCTGGGTTTCTACAGATTGTCCCGGCTGGAGATTACCTGGTATGGTTAATGTTTTTTCAGCAAAGCTTCCATTTAAATTCCAATCCACATCCTGAAGTTTCATATTTTCAGGAATATAATCAACGATCTGAATTTTTGATACAGGGATACTACCCTCATTTTTAACCTTCAAATTAAATACAACTACTTCTGAATTTCTAACATTTCTTTTACTAACTGTCTTCGTAAGAGACAAATCAATTAAATTTAAACGCACAATGGCAGGATCGTGATCATCTTCGTCAATATCACCATTATCATTCAACATATTGTCAGTGGCGGTGTTGGGCTGGCCTCCTTTATCATTAGAATTATTAAAATCAGGTGTCGAATCAAAATCAAAATTTGCATCTGAACCTTCACAAGAACCTGTAGAAATTTCAGCAAAATTTATGATCTCAGGTACAGAAACATCTTTTAAAATTGAATATGTAATGACAAAATCCTTGCAAGTTTTAGGTAAAAGCTGGCTCTCTTCCTTAAAAGTAATAAATTTTAAATCAGGAGAAATCACCCAACCATTATTTAGTTCAGGATCAAAATCAAACTCTTTATTCATATAATTTGTGATCTCATAATCAGATGCGACAGTAGTGCCCTGATTACACACAGTTGTTACAAAAGACACTTTAGAATCTGCAATAAATATGCCTTCTGCCGATACTTTATGTATCAGAGCAAGATCACATATTTCTGGTAATGCATTGGAATAACCATCCTCAGCAATTGCCAGACAACCAGTTATATCAGTCACTGTAGCGCCAGCGATGTCAGTTATCGCAGCAATCTTAACCGTATTGGTAAAATCTGTATTCAGAATGTTTTTATTAAATTTCAGACTTAAGACGGTTGACAACTTAGTTCCAGGTTTAAATAAGCCTTGAATAGTTTTTGATAATATACCTCCATTATTAACCCATCCCGCATTTAATTCAGGCAAAAACACATAGCCCTGTGGTATTTTGTTTTCAATCTTAAAGCTTGAAATTGCAGTACCACCTTTGTTTTCAACAGCTATATCAAACATAACAATATCGTCCTTTTTTAAGGCACTTGAATTTACCACACTATTGTAAATTTTCAAACTGCAGCTACCTAACGGGATCATACCAATATCGAAGCTATGTTGTGTCTGTTTTACATTCACTTTCATTATGGATCCTAAACAATCTGTCACATCAGATGAATAATCGCTATCAATATTAGGCAAACCATTGACATGTTTGGTCATATTATAATATACATTGTCAAAAACATAGCTCTTTGAATTTTCGTCAAATACTGATTTATCAATTGCTATAAAATAATTTGTGTTTCTGTTAAGCCCGGCAGGAACGTTTGACTTGTTGAACAAATAATTGCCGTTTGCATTGGTTGTTGTTGTGCCGATAAGCGTGCAACGCTCATCATAGATATTCAACCCTACATTTGCAAAGCCGTTTTCCTGAGCATCCTGTATTCCATTTCCATTCTCATCATTCCAAACCAGATTTCCTATTTCAATGTCTAAGAGACCACAGGTGGCAATAATCTCTCCAAATCCTGTAGCCTTACCAAAATTTATGTCTGTATTTCTGGTATATAGTTCCCTGGAAGCTTCTTTTTTACCCGTTTGTGTATTATACCTGTGTAATCCTCCTGAATATGCATTAATTTCCGGATCAAAAACGGTTGCGACTACAGAGTTTGTACCAGGCATTGCAAATACACTACCTATGGTAATCTCCGGGTGATAATTGGGATTAAACACCCAAAAGTCATCGCTAAAAAACTCTTTTCCTCCTGATTTATCTTCAAGTTTCCACCCGGTTTCCGTTTTCCATGCCATAAGGATATCCCCTTTTTGTTCATCCAGTCTGCTGGTCAAACTATTGCAATACAAATGCCCTATTCGATCAGATAATGAAATGATCATATCACCGGTATCTGTGAAATCAAGGTCAGTAAGCCAATGCGAAGGTGCACCTCCAACTACCGGGTTTTTAACCCAATCTGCACCGACCCCAATGGATAAACCCAAATTGGTAAAACTACCTGATGTCGGATTAAACGCATATACTTCGCCTTGAACACCCGGAGTAGTCACTCCTACATAAATATTACCGTTGTAATACTTTAAAGCAAATGCGTAGTTGCCTGTCCCCGGAATTTTGTATGATGTAGTATTTGCAGCAGTGGGTGCCACAGTTGGAATTTTTACCAACGTATTATTATATATATTGACGATATATAAATATTTTTCATCAGGTGACATGACCATTGCTCCAAGTCCCATTTTTCCTACCTGATCACCATAATCACAATTATTAATATCTTTTATGGTCAAATCACCTACATCCTGGCCAAGGGTAGACAGCTTTGTAAATAACTGAGTGGTAAACATTGCTCCATTCGGCACTGTTCTGAAAATGGCGTCATGACCATCTTTCAAGCCACAAAATTGCTTTACAAATGCACTGCTGAATATTTCCTTAGTGCTATTTTTCCAGGCTAAGCCCCAAATAGAACCGGTCTCACCATGCGCACCAAGCTTTCTTGCAGGTGATGTGCTGTTGAAGCCATAGTCCAAACCTACTATCGTAGGTTCGCCGGCATTTTCAGTTATTGGTCCATGCACAAAACAAGTTGTTAGAATTTCGGTGCCTGCATTGCAGACATCAAGGTCAGAAACCAGACCAAAACTCACACTACATGCCGGTACCTGAACAAACTGCACAGATGAAGCATTATTGGTACCCACAAAGGAAGAACCATATTTACTATCATATGTAAAAACAATTCTTAACCTGCTGCCATCTTTCAAAGCAGATATGGAATACGACCCTGATGCATCTGTTGTTGCATCGCCTAATAAATCGCCATTATTGCCATAAGCCTGCACCAATACATTATTGATACCTGATTCACCGGCATTAATGATACCATTATTATTTACGTCTGAAAAAACCATACCCTGTATCGTGCCTTTGGAAGCAACACATTGCGAAAACGCATTTTGCGGTATGAAAGTAATTGAGAACATAGCTATTATATATACATAATAGCGTAGCGCCATTAAATGGCACACGGAGTGAATACTGCTTTTCATTTTTTTGACCTTAGTTTGAAAAATAAGTAATAATTTAAAAAAATCTCCGGCAAACCGAAATGACAGAGGAATCCTTAAAAAATGCTATAAACATTTGTATGACCGAAATAACAAATGAATACAACTTAAAATATTACTGTTTTTATGCGGGAACGTGTGTATTGAAATAAACATAAAATTACTTCACCTCACACGATGGGGCAAATATATAGAATAATAATAATATGTTGTATATGTTTTTAAAAATAAATTAAAATAAAATTACATATGTAATAAATAAAACGAATCAACTTTAATTAAAACCTATATATCATTTATTAATTATAATTTTACGCCAAATCAAAAAAATGTACCTGACAACATTAAAATTAAAAAAAGATAAAGAGATTTCTATCTACAGGAAACATCCCTGGATCTTTTCAGGTGCCTTTTTTGACATCCCCAAAACCATTGAAGATGGCGAAACTGTAAGGGTACTTTCTTATGATGACAAATTTTTAGCTATTGGACATTACCAGGGTGGGGGTTCTATTGCGGTAAGAATATTAACTTATAAAGATATACCAATAGATCAGAATTTTTGGAATGACACCATTTCAAATGCCGTGCTTTACCGTAAAAATCTTGGATTATTGGATGATGCACACACAAATACATACCGATTGCAACATGGAGAAGGTGATGGTATACCAGGTTTGATTATTGACATCTATAATGATCTTGCTGTCATTCAATGTCATTCTATTGGTGTCCACAGATGTTACAACCAGATAGCTGAAGCCATTTTATCCTGTTATAAGTCAAAAATAGATTCCATTTACATCAGAAGCAAAGATACCTTACCGGAAATATACGGAAAAAAAATAGTCGATACTTTTTATAGCGGCAGCAAAGAGGAGACGATCATTCTGGAAAATAGTGTCAAATTTAAGATTAATATTATTACCGGACAAAAAACCGGTTTTTTTCTGGACCAAAGAGAAAACAGGGCACTACTGAATTATTTTTCAAAAGATAAGACAGTATTGAATTGTTTTTGTTATACCGGTGGTTTTTCAATATATGCATTGATGGCAGGTGCAACAAAAGTTGATTCTGTAGACAGCTCTCAAAAAGCAATGGACTTACTCGAAGAGAACTTATTGCTTAATACTTTTGCAGGTGACCATCAATCTTACTGTGCCAATGTATTGCACTTTTTGACTGACGACACAATACCTGATTACGACATTGTCATCGTTGATCCACCGGCCTTCGCCAAAAGCATCCATAAAAGACACAATGCCGTGCTGGCATACAAAAGGTTAAATACACTTGCATTACGCAAAGTAAAAAATGGTGGCTTCCTCTGTACATTTTCGTGTTCACAAGTGGTCGGCACTCAACTATTTTATGACACCATCGTATCTGCGGGTATTGAAGCAGGCAAAAAAGTCAGAGTAGTGAGATCATTAAGTCAGGGACCAGATCATCCGATCAATTTATTTCATCCTGAAGGGCATTACCTCAAGGGATTGATGCTTTATGTGGAAGATTAATTTATGATCACCTTTCCGAATAAATCATATTCTTCAGCGTCTGTAATGTCGACCATGGCAAAGTCTCCGATGCGCACAAAATAATCTTTGGCATTGACCAATACTTCATTATCCACTTCAGGAGAATCATATTCAGTACGACCGATAAAATATTCTCCTTCTTTCCGGTCGAATAAGACGCGCATGACTTGACCAACCCTTTTTTGATTATGGTCAAATGATATGGATTGCTGGATCTCCATGATGCGATTGGCTCTGTCAGATTTTTGTTCCGGTGTCACATCATCTGTCAATAAAAAACCGGATGTATCTTCTTCATGCGAATACTGAAAGACACCTACCCTATCAAATTTCATTTCTTCGACAAAATCACAAAGATCCTGAAATTCTTCTTCCGTTTCGCCAGGAAATCCCACCAGAAATGTGGTTCGTATGGCTATGTCAGGCACAACAGTGCGCGCGTATCGTATTAAATCCCTTTGTTCTTCACAAGTAGTTTGTCTCTTCATTCGTTCCAATACAGCATCCGATGCATGTTGAAGCGGGATGTCCAGATAATTGCATACTTTGGGCTGTTTGGCCATGGCATCAAATATTTCACGTGGAAATTTGCTGGGATAAGCGTAGTGTAATCTGATCCACTCTATACCATCGACTGCGCATAGTGCATCCAATAACTCAGGAAGGGCTCTTTTTTTATATAAGTCCAATCCATAATATGTAAGTTCCTGTGCAATAAGGACTAACTCCTTGACACCAATAGATGCAAAGTGTTTTGCCTCTTGTACTAATGATTCCATGGTTCTGGAAACATGTTTACCCCGCATCAATGGAATGGCACAAAACGAACAAGTTCTGTTGCATCCTTCAGAGATCTTCATGTATGCAAAATGTTGTGGTGTAGTAGTAGCACGCTCCCCTATCAGATCATGTTTGTAATCTGCGTTTAGCTTGGCCAGCAAACCCGGCAATTCAAGGGTACCAAAATATGCGTCAACCTCGGGGATCTCTTTTTCAAGATCATCTTTATACCTCTGGGAAAGACAGCCTGTCACGTACAGCTTATCAATACCACCCTGAGATTTTATTTCAGCGTATTGCACGATGGTATTAATAGACTCTTCTTTAGCAAGATCAATAAAACCACAGGTATTGACGATGATAATATTAGCGTCATCGTTGCTTTCGTGTTTTACATCGTAATCATTGGCCTGAGTTGGGTGATGATATTTTCAGAGTCGACCAGATTCTTGGAGCAGCCAAGGGTTATGACATTTACTTTATCAGGACGAAGTGTTTTTGTCTTCATTAAAACATTTGTAGGCGCAAAAGTAGCTGTTAAAGTGGTGAAAGACAAACAAAGCGCGCAGAAATAGGTAAATTAATGTAATGAAAGTATAATGATATAAAAAAGCGAGTACTCGATGAAGAGCCCCGCTTTGAATGTTTCACAACGGAATAATCCTTATTGTGATTTGCTTTTGAATAATAAATGTAATTACTTTTTCTAAATGAAAAAATAATTAAGATATTTCTAAATATTTTTAACAAAATGGAATGGCATTAAATCGGATTATTGTATTTTTATGGAAAGATATTATCATGAAAATAATACTTTTATAATATAAAAATCTTATAATGAAAAAATGTTTAGGATTAGATTTGGGTACAAACTGTATTGGGTGGGCATTGGTCGACAAGGAGTCAAGTAAAATTGTTGGATATGGGCAGTCGGATTATTCCTATGTCACAAGATATTCTATAGCGATTTTGATAGAAATACAGTATCCCAAACTTAAGCAGAACAGGATATCGTGGGGTAAGAGATTAATAATTTGAACAAAGATCAAATTAATCGAATTTATAAAATGGTCAGTAGCAGTGGCACTCAGTGTTTTTTCATTCAGACAAACATATCAACTTCAATATACAATAAATTTGAATTCTCCGCACTTAATAAAATGGAGAAATCAACAGATAATGTTATGATAAAAGAAAAATGTATAAAACTTCATGTTGACCGCCTTGGAAATATCAAACCATATCAGAGCAAAACCAATTAATCTAGCTAAAATGAAGCGTAAAACTCTTAAAACCAATAAAGTATCAGAACCTGCAGCGATATACCACACCAAACCCAAACTTACTTTCTACAAAGATTTTGACGATATGGAAAAAAGCAGGATAGAATATGTAATTCAGACAGATGTAGTGACCCGAATAAAAAATACTGTAGATCTCATAAAACGTGTTTTTGGTGAAGAAAAATGTCGTGCCGGTTTCTCCCAAAAGTTGTATTTTAAATAACGGAATCAAAGAATATTTTCCTGCCCTAACCATACAGAAATTTTGAAAGCATTTAACCTTCATGAGGTTGAATATATATTGATTGAGTGGATACGCTGTGATCTTTTATGGCTACGATCGCACTACCAGAAATATGGATATCTGAATTGGTAAAACCATCACAGTAGTAAATAAAGAAAAATCATAGAGCTCTGAGAGAAATTGGATATGATGACGAAAGCCTTGCAAGAACTCAATAATTTTGATTTTACAACCACAGTTGTGTTTTTAGCTCGGCTTAGAACCACAAAAAAAGGAATTTACAACAAAACTATCATTATTGGATTTTGATGAAGCATATGCAAGGAAAAATTTCTGCCACATCGATGATGAATTCCAGGTTCCGGTTTTACACTTTAATGATTTAGTTCTTTCCAAATTTAATACTGGTCGCACCAAAGATAAAGCAGACATAGAAGAATTACAAAAGATTGAAAAACAAAAAAAGAAATAGATTTATTCGGCAAAGTTATATATCCATATTAAATGCTTTACTTGTGATCAAACGCACCATATATTTTGGAAATCCGGCTTATCTGTCAGTCAAAAATAAACAACTCTGTATACGGAAGGAAGGAGGAGATGCGGAAATTAACAATATCCATACGATACCCATAGAAGACATTGGCATCGTTGTAGCAGATCGTCCTCAAATTACCTTTTACGCATTCAGTTTTCATCGCTGCAGAAAAACAACGCCGTAATCAACGGTGGTAGTGGGGAAAACTCGGAAGTACATAAAAAAAGAGTTAAAAATCAACTCCCACCTCTTGGTCAGATCATCGTATTTGAGATCACCGATGTGCAGTTTGGACGAATGGATTTTTTTAATGGTAAAAAACCGAAAGAAAAAACAAATCTTCCAAAACAATTGGAACTATTTTAGAAAATGATGATCCCAGAAATAAAAAAGCAGTCGCAACGGCTTGCTAATTTATGATATTTACCATTTTCAACTTTTCTAAGTTGTGTTATAAATCATTGAATGTTTGACGTTTAAACAAGGTATGTTGTGGCAAATATCATAAATTCAAACTAGCCCGACTATTAGGTAGTGGCGGGGTTCAAAAAAGAAGGAGTGTTGCGAAGCAACAAAGTGATCATGTACACTTTTTAACGACTGAGCTGCAAACAACGGCTTGCACCATAGGGGTCATTTTTTTAGACGGTACAGAAACAAAAAAGCCAATTTCGGCTTTTTAGTATGACCATGGCAAAAACAACCAATCTTAAAGTTGTGCTTATAATATTGATAATCAGTTACTTACGACTAGGTACGTTGTTGCAAATATCAGTATTTAAAAGTTCAAAAGCAAATCACAACAAATCTAAAACTATGTCTACTTTTATCTTGTTGTTGGCAAATATCATTATTTAAAAGTTCAAAAGCAAATCACAACTAATTACAAATTGATTCGGAATAAAGACAGTTTTTTGCAAATATCAGTATTTAAAAGTTCAAAAGCAAATCACAACCGTGGCGGTATTCGCCTTAATTAAAATTAAGTTGTTGCAAAAACTGCCAGATTACTTTGGTCAGATGTGGAACGAAAACAAATAGAATCAGCTTGTATTTCAGATTACTTGTATTTAATTTCCTTTTTACAAGTGCTGCTTTCAACATGTCAATGTCGGCTTTCATCGTTTTCAATTGTGCGTTTTCTTTTTGTAACTCTTCTATCATTTTTTGCTGGTCTTGGACTGCTTTTACCAAGGGAACCACAAACTCTGCATATCTTAACTTATACAAATCAGTTTCATTCTGAGGTTTATCCACACCGCTGAATTCATATCCGATTGATTTGGCTGCTGCTTCAACTTCTTGGGCAATGAATCCGGAGAAATTTATCTTTTCAATATCATTTTTACCTTTCCAGTTTAAGGGATCATTTCTTTTCCCATAAATTCGTTTTCTTTTGCCAAGCTGTAATTATAACTTACCGGGCGTAATTTTTTAATAAAATCAATACCCGGTATATTTTCCACTACATTTTCTTTAATTCTTTTATCGGAAAAAACGGACCAGCTCACCGGCCCTCCTATACTTACAACAAATTCGTTACCAATCCTAACTGTGTTGTTTGTTTGCTATCATTTGTGTTTGCTCCTAATGAAATTGAGTTAGAAATGGTTGGAGCAAATGTTACAGAATAACCTATTCCGATATTAATATTACCATCAGTTAGCTTGACCCATCCCAACAGATGCTCGCATATAAAAATTTCCACCTCCCGAACTTAGACCTCCAAGAGATCCATTGCCTATTGCTACATTACTATCACTGGGTAAGATCTTTAGAATGGATGTCCTTTAACCATGTTTATTGTCCGCTTGAAATGTACAGTGATTTATACCCATACGCATTGTTAGTAGTTCCCTTGTGTTATGTGAAAGTGCCTCTGACCTGTGCTGTCTTTTCTATCTCCTCTGGCCTGTAATGCCTTGTACCCAATAGCTATGTTGTTATTAGTTACTATTTGCAAGTGCCTGGTATCCGCAGGCTGTATGAATATTTCCTGATATATTTGAATACTTCGATTCATACCATTCGCTGTATTACCGCACCATTGTACCTGGTATAAGGAATAAGCACCATGAGCGGTATTGAAACTACCATTTTCTGCTATAAGGAAACCATTAAGCGCTATTGAAACTGACGCTTGTATTATCGTTAAGCGTTTTGGCGCCTGTTGCTGAATGATAGTTGCCTGCGAAATTTTTTATTTAGGCAGAAATAACCGTTGGCTGTATTGTTATTTCCATTAACATTATTAGATAAGCGCTTCAGCGCCTGTCGCTGTGTTTTTCTCTCCTGTACTATTCACGTCAAGCGAATTATCCCTGAAGCTGTATTATAACTGCCTGTAGAATTACTGGAAAGTGCCCCTGCGCCAAGGCAAAGTAAATCTAGGAATTCTAAGAAAGTAATGTAACCAGTAGCAGTATTATAACTACCATTGTTGGTATACCAAAGCGAATTAAAAAACCAGTCAATTTCTTGCTATATGAGCCGTGGCATTTGAAAGTAGGGAAAAGTACCCGGATGCTGTATTCCCTTCTCCTATTGTATTGTAAAGAGTTTGGAAACCAATGGCAGTGTTCCTGAAACCTTTCGTATTAGAATACAATGATTTTGACCCAATGGCTGTATTCCTTGTGGCTTCTGTGGTACCGGTGGCTCCAAAACCATTATTATATAAAGCTGAATCTCCAACAGCAACAAGGTTACCGCGAGTGGTATTACTATATAATGCACTTGACCCCACCGCAATGTTACTGCTCCCTGCTGTATTTGTGAAAAGAGAATAATGACCAATGGCAGTGTTATTATCTCCGTTATTACCTTCGCCAAGTGCAGCTACACCCCACCGCTGTGTTTTTATTCGCCGTTTCATTATTACCTAAAGCGCCCCTCCCCTAAGAACATTTTCCGAACCGCCTGTGTTACCAGAAAGGGAATTTCTGCCAAT